>CAWELL010000007.1:0-226944 GCA_963809865.1 uncultured Acidobacteriaceae bacterium
TGACTGTGGTCACCGGAGATCATCGTGGCCTGTTCTCGACCATTACCGGCGCGCTCTACGGCTGGGGCATGGACATTACCAAGGCGAGCGCATTCTCCAATGCCGGCGGCGTCATTGTTGATAGCTTCTACTTCAAGGACCGCTTCCGAACCCTCGAACTCAACCCCTCGGAGCGCGAGCGATTCAAGAAGTCGGTGGTACAGGTTTTGCTCCGGGAGATCTCGCTCGATAAGTTGCTGGACTCTCGGCTTCGCGCGGACCAGAAACCCGCGAAGCTCAAGATCGAGACGCACCTGCGCTTCGACGACGAATCCTCACCGACCAGCACCTTGCTGGAGGTCACGACCCAGGACCGGCCCGGTCTGCTGCATACCATCAGCTCCGCAGCTGGCAGCCGAGGAATGCAGCATCGAAGTTGCGCTGGTCGATACCGAAGGCGCTGCCGCACACGACGTCTTCTATCTGAGTTCAGGCGGCGCCAAGCTGAAACCGGATCATCAGCGCCGCATCGAGTGGGCGCTGATGGCGGAGTTGGACAACGCGCTGCCCAAGCGGTGGTGAGGCTGGGTCGGGTAGTGCGGACCTTCAGGTCCGCGGAAAACGCGTCTCTCAAAATTCAGAGCCGGCTTATCATTAACTCATCTGGCTTTCCGCGGCGCTGAAGCGCCGCACTACCCGCGTGCCCCATTCCGGTATCCATCGCCGGGGTGGGGTTGTCAAAATCCCCACCCGGGCAAACTCGGCCCGAATGGGGCACCCATTTTCTCAAGGCTCTCCACCGTACAATTGACTACGGTGCCCGACATCTACATCCTTGGCATTGAAAGCTCGTGCGACGAGACCGCTGCTGCGGTGGTACGCTCGGGCGAAGAGGTCGTCTCCAGCGTGGTCTATTCGCAGATCGCCACGCATCAGGCTTACGGAGGTGTCGTTCCCGAGCTGGCGTCGCGCGAGCATCTGCGCGCCATTGTTCCGGTCGTACGCAAGGCGCTGGAGGAGGCGGGCAAAAGTTACGAAACCATCGACGCGATTGCCGTCACCCAGGGCCCCGGGCTGGCAGGCGCGCTGCTCGTAGGCCTCAGCTTCGCCAAGGCCCTGGCCTTCGCCGCCGCCAAGCCGCTGATCGCGGTCAATCATCTGGAAGGCCACATTCACGCTGTTCTGCTGGAAGAGCGGCAACGAGGCAATCACGCGCTGGAGTTTCCGGTACTCGCGCTGGTGGTCAGCGGCGGACACACCCACCTGTACATTGCCGAAAGCCGCGATAACGGATGGGTGTATCACAATGTAGGACAGACGCGCGACGACGCCGCAGGCGAAGCTTTCGACAAAGTCGCCAAGCTGCTGGAACTGGGCTATCCCGGCGGACCGATGATCGACTACCTGGCCCCGCATGGGAATGCCAACGCAGTACCCTTTCCTTTTGCGCGGATCAAGCACCGCGACCGCAATCCGGAGAATCGCCACGCGCCCGACGTGCAGCGGATTGATTTTTCGTACAGCGGAATCAAGACCGCCGTCCTGCGCTACGTGGAGCTGCACGGAATGCGTGAGACCATCGCCGCGCGTCGTGAGGCTCTTCGACAGATCGCGAATCCAACTCGCGAAGACTACCTGGCGCACTGCGACACGCAAACCTTAGACCTGGTCGCATCGTTCCAGCGAGCCGTGGTGAACGACCTGGTCGGCAAAACGCTGTACGCGGCACGCGAATTCAATGCTTCGACGTTGCTGGTCACCGGAGGCGTCGCCGCAAACTCCATGTTGAGGACGCGCTTTGCAGAGCAGGCTTCGCGAGAGGGGTTGGACGTTTATTTTCCATCACGCAAGCTCTCCACCGATAACGCCGCGATGATCGCGGCAGCCGCGTATCCGCGGTTTCTGGCAGGCGAGTTTGCGGAAGCGGAGTTGTCGGCGGAAGCCGGGTTGCGGTTGCGGTAACTCTTGCTGTCGGCTATAGCCGACCGAATGATCGTAGGGGGCTGTCATTCTGAAGGGGGTTCTGTCATTCTGAGCAAAGCGAAGAACCTGCTTTCGTCGCGTGCTGCGAAAATCTGTGCTCTTACACCGCACTGTGCATCACCTTCCGTACGCGTTTTGCGACTGGCATGAAACAACCTTACCTTGTAACGGATTCTCGTCAGGTAACGTTCGTTGGCGTGTCCTGGCGCGAATCCTCCCAATGGCAAACTTATGCCGGCGTGAAGGAACAGCAGGTTCTTCGCTACGCTCAGAATGACAGTTCCACCCGATCCGACTTCTTCAGACCGCACCCAGCACGCGCTAGGCTACAGACGGTTTCACCACCTTGTAACGGATTCTCGTCAGGTACGTTCGTTGGCGTGTCCTGGCGCGGATCTCCTAATTGCAAACTTATGCCGGCGTGAAGGAACGGCAGGTTCTTCGCTACGCTCAGAATGACAGTTCCACCCGATCCGACTTCTTCAGACCGCACCCAGCACGTGCTGGGCTACAGATGGTTTCACCGTTTCGCGCTTCCACCTTTCCGGCGAAAGTCGAAGAGCGAATGGCGGCTTCCACACAGACCTCCGCGCCGTCGTCCAAGGACCGTGCGGATCGCCAGGAGTGCTTATTCGTCTTCGGCGGGGATCTTCGCCTCGATGTCCATATCGCGGAACTCGCTGGAGTCGAACACCTCGCGGCACTCGAGACACTCAACGAACTCCGAGTCCTCGTCTCGTGAGACGATCTGGACACGGGGATGAAGACAAACATTTGGCATAGAGCTGCTCTGCGGGAGATTGGGGATCGTAGTTGTTGGCTGGATGTGACTCATATCAACGTCCGCCCAAGGCAGACACTGCGCGAATTGGCGGTATTTTAAGCCGAGACGATGCGAAGTCAAGCGAATCCTCGCTCAACCGAGGTTAAAAAGTAGTGCACCGCGAGCGTGGTGGCTGCGCCTTCAGCAGCCGTAAATAGCGATATACGACGTTTTTCATCGCAGATTCTGCGAGCAATGTCCGATGTTTTTTGTCGCAAATCGCTAAGTCTTTCGCTGACAGCCAGCTACAGCTAAATGCGCAGTTCATCCATTCACTGAAAAACTTGCGCCAGGCGGCTCCCGCGCCGTAAAATCGATTTGCGACTGAAATGGTCGCATATGCGTCTTATACATAGCGGCCGATGCTGAAACTCACCAAGAAAGCGGATTACGGGCTGATCGCCTTGCGGCACCTTGCCCAGCATGCCGACTTGGGAGCGTGCAGCGCGAAAGATTTGGCGGAGATGTACAGCATTCCGCAGGAAGCGCTGGCCAAGATTCTGCAGCGGCTGACCAAGGCCGGGTTACTGGTTTCGCAGTATGGCACTAACGGCGGCTACACCCTGGCGCGTGATCCGCGACAGATCAGCGCGTTTGAAGTGATTCGCGCCATCGAGGGTCCGTTATTCCTTACCTCGTGCAGCGTCGGCGACGATTGCGACCAGAGCGACCACTGCACGATTCGCGGTCCGCTGCGCAAGGTGAGCCGCAGTATCGAAGAAGTTTTGAACCGGTTAACGATTTGGGAGATGACCGAGCCCGAGGCTGAGACAGAGTCAGCGACAGAGCTGGTCACCCTCGGCTGGACGCGCGACAAGCGCGCACAAGTTTAGGAGAAAGCAATTTCATATGAGCACTATTGCTATTGCCCCAGAAAATGTTGAAGTCACCAAGGGTGTGAAGCTGCCCATTTACATGGACAATCACGCCACCACGCGTACCGATCCTCGCGTGCTGGAGGAGATGCTGCCCTACTTCACCGAGTATTTCGGCAACGCGGCCAGCCGCAACCACGAATTCGGCTGGGTGGCCGAGCAGGCGGTGGAGCAGGCGCGCGAGCGTATCGCCAAGCTGATCGGTGCCAACACGAAAGAGATCATCTTCACCTCCGGCGCGACCGAGAGCGACAACCTCGCGATCAAGGGTGTCGCCGAGATGTACCGCGAGAAGGGCAACCACATCATCACCCAGGCCATTGAGCACAAGGCGGTGCTCGATACCTGCAAGCGGCTGGAGAAGTACGGCTTCCGCGTGACCTATCTGCCGGTGCAGAAGGACGGCCGCATCGATCTCGACGACCTGAAGCGCGCCATGGATGACAAGACCATCCTGGTGAGCATCATGGCGGCCAACAACGAGATTGGCGTGTTGCAGCCGATTCGCGAGATCGGCGCGCTGTGCCACGAGCGCGGAGTGCTGTTCCACACCGACGCGGTGCAGGCCATCGGCAAGGTTCCGTTCAACGTCGTTCAGGACAACGTTGACCTGGCTTCGATCACCGCGCACAAGCTCTACGGTCCGAAGGGCGTAGGAGCGCTGTATGTTCGCCGCAAGAATCCGCGCGTGCAACTGGTGGCGCAGATCGATGGCGGCGGCCACGAGCGCGGCATGCGTTCCGGAACGCTGAATGTTCCGGGCATTGTTGGCCTCGGCAAGGCGTGCGCGATCGCCCACGAAGGCATGGCGGAAGAGGCGAAGAAGATGTCGGGGCTTCGCGACCGGCTGAAGGACAAGATTATGGGCCAGCTCGACGAGGTCTACATCAACGGATCGACTGGAGCATCGCCTGCCCAACAACCTGAACATCAGCTTCGCCTACGTGGAAGGCGAGTCGCTGCTGATGGGTATCAACGATATTGCGGTTTCGAGCGGCTCGGCATGCACCTCCGCCACGCTGGAGCCATCTTATGTATTGAAGGCCTTGGGTGCTGGCGACGATCTGGCACACAGCTCCATACGCTTCGGCCTGGGGCGCTTCAATACCGAAGCCGAGGTGGATTACGTCGCCGAGCGCGTGGTCGAGACGGTAAAGCGGCTGCGCGAGTTGTCGCCGCTGTACGAGATGGCGAAAGAAGGCATCGATTTGACCAAGGTGCAGTGGGCGGCTGAGCCGTCAGCGCACTGAATTTCCGCGGAGAAATAAATTTCCGGACTCTGTCATCGCGGTGAACACAAGCTTCAAAGTTGCAGAGGCGTCGACAGGATATGAGACGTGACAATCGGAAGCGCGGGAAGAGACCAGGACTATTTTCCTCCGTGTTCTCTGCCTCTTATTTGAGGAGAATTAGAATGGCATACAGCGATAAGGTTCTGGATCACTACACTAATCCTCGCAACGTCGGCTCGCTCGACAAGAGCAGCAACGAAGTGGGCACTGGACTGGTTGGCGCGCCGGAGTGCGGCGACGTGATGAAGCTGCAGATCAAGGTGAACCCGGCGACGAACATCATCGAAGACGCCAAGTTCAAGACCTTCGGCTGCGGCTCGGCCATCGCTTCCTCTTCGCTCGCTACCGAGTGGGTGAAGGGCAAGACGGTCGACGAGGCGTTGGGGATCAAGAACACCGACATCGTGAAGGAACTGTCTTTGCCGCCGGTGAAGATTCACTGCTCGGTGCTGGCGGAAGACGCGATTCGCGCCGCCATCGGCGACTGGAAGAAGAAGCAGGGATCCACGTCGGAAACGGTGCAGACACCGGTTGCGCAACAGGCTTAAACTGAGGGTGAGGATTGGCGTGCCGGGCTGACATAGGGCTTGGCGCGCCGACACGAGAACATGAGCACGATCAACATTGAAAATCCCGCAGAGACTCCGGCGCCGGCCGCTAAAGGTATAACGGTGACGGAGAAGGCAATCGCACGTATCCGCTCGGCTATGGCGAAAGAGAACATCTCGCCCACCGAAGGCGGACTCCGTTTAGGTGTGCAGGGTGGCGGGTGCTCCGGATTGAGCTATAACATCCGCTTCGACACCCAGCCGCGCGAGCGCGACCGGGTGTTCCTGTACGACGACGTGCGCGTGTTCGTGGATCCGAAGTCCTTCATCTATCTGCACGGCATGATTCTCGATTACGAAGAGACGCTCATGCATCAGGGCTTCGTCTTCCAGAACCCCAACGCGAAGAAGTCCTGCGGCTGCGGTACGTCCTTCTCGTAAAGGTCGCATTTGCTACCCAGAAATTTTGCATGCGTGATGTACCCGCGGAAGCTATAGGTACGCCTGATGGTTTCAACAAAGCGTGACAATCCGGAAGCAAGCGGCATCCTGGTCGCAAGCCAGGACAAGCCGCTCACGTCCAATTGCTGGTCCTGCGGAGACATGCGGGCGGCACACTTTTGTCAGCAATGCGGCAAGGTACAACCGCCAAGGCCCGTGGACTACTTCACCTTTTTCGGGCTCTCCTATCGACTGAACCTCGACACCAAACAACTGGAGCGTGATTTCTACGCACTGAGCCGCCATCTTCATCCCGACATCAACGTCAGCAGCAGCGACCCTGAGCAGGAATGGAGCCTGGAGAAAAGCTCCCAGCTCAACGACGCCTATCGCACATTGAAGGACCCGATTACGCGAACCGAGTATCTGCTGCGCTTGCAGGGCGTCGAGTTGGAGGAGCAGTCGAAGGCGGCGACGGAAGAGGCGCGCCGCACCGGTACGGCCAAGAAGCAGGTGGTGCCTCCAGATCTGCTGGAAGAGGTATTCGAGCTCAATATGCAACTCGAAGAGTTGCGGATGAACCAGAAGATGGGCGAGGACGACCGCAACCTTGTTCACGACGTGCAGAAGACGGAGCAGCAGCTTCGAACCAAGAACGACAACTTGATCGAGGAACTGCGCTCGGCGTGGAAAGATTGGGATGCGTTGATTGATCGCAGCGAGCGCGGCGAAAACGTGCTGGAGAGCGATCGCGTCAAGGTGCGCAATCGAATGGTCGATGTGCTGAATCGCCGCTCGTATATTCGCAATTTGCTGCGCGAAGTGGACGCGGTGCTGGAGAGCTGAAGAATCTCCCTCTGGCGCAGCTTTTGCAACTGAAGGATTCGCGTCAGGGCACGACTTCAGTCGTGCCGATAGCGCATTGATTGAATTTGCGAGCCCTTTAGGAACGGCACCAAAGCAGGTCCCTCGATGGCTGAAGCCGTCTCGGGATGACAAATCAGGAAGGGTCAGTTCGGCACAACTGAAAGTCGTGCCCTGACGCGAAATTTATATCGGTGTCGATCTGCACGCATGAATGCGTGCTCCACCCGATCAAATTCAAATGGCAACTGACCGCATTATCGGAATCGACCTGGGCACCACCAACTCTTTGGTGGCCTACATGGAGAAGGACCGCCCCGTCGTCATCCCGGGCGAAGACGGGTTGAACCTCGTCCCGTCGGTGGTTGCGCTTGATGAAAACGACCAGATCGTCATCGGCAATGCAGCCCGTAAATATCTGATCGAGACGCCGGAGCGCGCGGTCTACAGCGTCAAGCGGCTGATGGGTCGCGGAGTCGAAGACATTCAGGACGAGCTCAAGCTCTTCCCCTTCCGCCTTGCCGACGACCTGGCGCCGGGCGAAGTGCTGCGCATCAAGCTGGGCAACAAGACATTCACGCCGCCGGAAATTTCCGCGTTCATCCTGCGCCAGCTCAAACGCAACGCCGAACGATATTTCGCCGCGCCCGTGACGAAAGCGGTCATCACCGTCCCCGCGTATTTCAATGACGCACAGCGCCAGGCCACCAAAGATGCCGGCCGCATCGCCGGACTCGACGTGCTCCGCCTGGTCAATGAGCCAACGGCTGCTTCGCTGGCCTACGGTCTGGACGAAAAGAAAGATGGCACCGTCGCGGTTTACGACTTCGGCGGCGGTACCTTCGACATCTCGATCCTCAAGTTGCACGAGGGTATCTTCGAGGTCATCGCCACCAACGGCGACACTCATCTCGGCGGCGACGACATCGACAATCTGCTGATCGCCATCGCCATTCACGACGTAGAGGGTGATCTGGGCATCGATGTGCGCCGCCACGCAGAGATTGTGCAGGCGATTCGCAAGGCGGTGATCGACGCGAAGATTGCGCTCTCGTCGAATGACGCGACTACGCTCGATGTCGAGCTTCCCGGCGGAAAGCGCTACCAGCGGCAGATCACGCGCGAACAGTTCGAGCAGCTCATTCAGCCGGTGGTCAATCGCACTGTCGGCCCGGTCAAGCAGGCGATCAAGGATTCAAACATCACAGTCCAGCAGATCGACGAAGCCGTTCTGGTCGGCGGATCGACGCGTATTCCGCTGGTTCGCAAACTGGTCGAGGAGATGTTCCAGCGCAAGCCTCACGCCGACCTGAATCCTGACGAGGTGGTCGCGTTGGGAGCCGCTGTACAAGCCAACATCCTCGCCGGCGGTACCGAAGCGACCAGCGACATGTTGCTGCTCGACGTGACGCCCCTGTCGCTTGGCATCGAATCACTGGGCGGCGGAGTGGCGAAAATTATCCATCGCAACTCAACCATTCCGGCTTCCGCCACCGAGCACTTCACTACCGGCGTCGAAGGCCAGACCAACGTCGCAATTCACGTGGTGCAGGGTGAGCGCGAGATGGCGAAGGACAATCGCTCGCTGGCACGCTTCGACCTGAAGGGAATTCCGCCGATGCCCGCGGGATTGCCGCGCATCGAAGTCAAATTTCTAATCGACGCCAACGGCATCATGCACGTTACCGCACGCGAGCTGCGAAGCGGTAAGGAATCCGAAATCGAAGTGCAGCCCAGCTACGGCCTGACCGACGAGCAGGTCGAGAACATGATTCTGGAATCGTTCGACTACGCCGAAGAGGATTTCAAACAACGGCAACTGGTCGAGGCCCGCAACGAGGCGGATACGATTCTGACTGCGCTGGAGAAGGGCCGCAAGAATCCCGCGTGGGAGCAACTAACTTCGCAGGAGCGCACCCGCATCGGCAAGATGGAGCAGGGCCTGCGCGAGGTTTCCAAGCAGGACGACTATCAGGCGATTCGAACCGCAATCGATGCGTTGAACCAGGGCACCATGCGGCTTGCCGAATTGATGATGGACTCCGCCGTGGGCGCGGCCCTTAAGGGCAAGACCATGGACAACGCAGATGTGGGCGAAGGGCCGGCAGCACCGCATCCCATCGCGCAGGCAGAGATCGAGAGTTAATGCAACTCTATGAGTATTGTGTCGGAACGAATTGCGTCAGGGCACGACTTCAGTCGTGCCGATCAGGCATTTTTTATGAATCTGAGTCCCTTTAGGGACGGCATAAACAGCACGTCCCTTCGTCCGCCCCACGGCGGACTCAGGGTGACAAGTTTTGTGGTGGCATATTGCACGTCTGAAGGCGTGCTCCACCCGAGGAATTTATGGCAGACGAGAAAGTACAAGGCAGCGGAGCTGCCACTGTAGAAGCGCCTGGGACGAATACCGTCCGGGTAACATTTCTCCCCGAGAATAAGACGGTCGAGTTCGAGCACGGCAAGCTGCCGTATCTCGAGCATGGCAAGCCGGAGTCGCTTCTCGATGTCGCACTAAACTTCGGAATCCATCTCGACCACGCTTGCGGGGGCAACTGCGCCTGCACCACGTGTCACGTGGTGGTGAAGAAAGGCAAAGAGTACCTGAGCGACATGGACGATGACGAAGCCGATCGTCTCGATATGGCGGCCGACCTCCAGCTCGAGTCGCGACTCGGCTGTCAGTCGGTTATCGAGAAGCCGGGCGAAGTGGTTGTCGAAATTCCGGCATGGAATAGAAATTACGTTTCCGAGACACATTAATTGGATTTTCACCACCGAGAACACGGAGGACACGGAGAAATGAAATAAAAATTCTCGGTGTCCTCCGTGACCTCCGTGGTAAATGCTTTTGTCTGCAATCGGGCCGAACCAAGCTAATGAGAAAGGAACCTAATGGCTGCCGAATTACATTGGGATGACGCCGAAGATCTAGGGATCGCACTATCCGACAAGTATCCCGACCTGAATCCCCTGGAAGTGCGTTTTACCGATCTGCATCGCTACGTCACCGAGCTGCCCACCTTCGTTGACGACGCCAAAGCCTCAACCGAAGGGAAGCTGGAAGCGATTCAGATGGCCTGGCACGAGGAATATCAGGACCGCAACCAGTAACGGGCCTTCTCCATACTCAGATACTTCGCCTCGCTAACGCTTTACCCGTATCAGCTTCGCCAACAGTAGTACTGCTTAGTTCTAAAAGCCGTACTAGGCATTCATGCCAATTGTTCCAGAGTAGATACCTGCGTACTCTCCGGGCTTTAAGGAGGTACGATGATTCTTCGGGGTATCTTACTTTGGGCTTCATTCCTGTTCGGCGCCGCATCGCTGGCGTCGGCGGTTACGGTGGACGTTTCTGCGCCAACCAATAACTACAGCGGGTCCAGTCCGGTTCAGGTAGCCGCCACCGCGATCAGCGATACAAAGATTACCGGTTGGGTGGTTTACATCGATAGCCAGATTGCTTACCAGTCGAGTTCCAGTTCCATCGACACGGAGATTAGCGTCGCTCAGGGTGGTCACCAGCTCGTAGTGCGTGCCTGGGACAGCAACGGAAAGTGGGGCGACGTGTCGGAGACGATTACGGTCAACGGCGGCAGCAACGGATTGCCGACGCCTCCGCCGTGGGCGAAGATATTCAGCAACGTTCACACCGGCGGCACTTGGGGTTCCTGCCATGATCCGGCTTGTGCCGGCGGCAGCGGCGAAGGCACATACTGGATGGCGCAGAACCAGAGCAACCCATCCATGAGCGGCAGAAGTACGGAGCTGTTCAATTCCGGCGTGTGGGCCAATGCGCTGTTCTGGCATCCCCTTGGGGCCAACAGCTCGCAACGCAATTTCCTTATCGATTATTACCTCTATGTCGATGACGCCTCCAAGTCGGCGGCGCAGTCGATGGAGCAGGAGTCGTACCAGTTCGTGAGCGGATGGAACTACATGATGGGCACGCAGTGCGATATCGGCAGAGGCGTGTTTGACACTTGGGATCAGGCCTCCGGCCGCTGGTACGGAACCTCAGTTCCCTGCCATGCCTTCAGCCCAAATACATGGCATCACCTCCAGTGGTACATCACCAACGACACCAACGCGCATAACTACACTTACCGGGTGCTGGTCGTGGATGGCCAATCGTATTCCCTCAACATCACTCGCAACGCTGGCACAACCGGATGGAGCGACAACCTCGGCATTCAGTGGCAACTCGACGTAAACGCCACCGGCGCCGGCTACCACGAGTGGATCGATAAAGGCACGCTGACGATCTGGTAGCGAAGCGACGATTTGAAAGGGCACGGCTTCACAGGCTGCTGAAAAACTCGACTTTGCGACGACTCGCGTCAGGGCACGACCTTGGTCGTGCCGAACGGCAACCATCGCGTAATCGGGGCTTCAGCCCCGGCAAAAAAAGGCTCGACCGAGGGGTCGGGCCTTGGCGTTGCAGAACCCAACCCTAATGTTGTAGTTTCGCGTATTCCGCCTTGGCTCTCTGGTAGAGGGGAATATCGGGATCAGCATCCTTCCAAATGCTGAGAATATTTTGGTATGCGGCCCGAGCTTTGTCCCGCAGCGCGATGTCCTTGTCGGCGCCGATGGCGTAAGCGCGGGCCAGTCCCAGGCGGGCTAGTGCCCCCAAGGGGGCGTTCGCCACCAGCCCGTAGTGTTCCAGAAACTTCTGAAACTCTGCGGCCGCTGCGTCGCCGTCGTGCAGCATGAGATAAGCCTCTCCGCGCATAAAAGCTGGGCCCAAAGGTCCTTCTATGCTTAGCTCTATCGGTGTAGCCGCCTTCAGTGATTCGATCGCTTGACTGGGATTTTTGGCGTCTATTGCGAGCGCAGCTCTTATGGTTGGCAGCCAATATTCTTGGACCATCGTGTCAAGCGGGAGCTGCTTATCAAGTTCGGCCGCCATTTTCTCCGCACGGGGGACATCGCCGGCCCGTGCGAAAACGAGCCCCGCCATTTTACGCACATCCAAGTTCGCGGCTAGCCTCAGCGCCGCGTCGGTGTCCGCCAGGGCCCGTTCTCGGTTGCCCAATTCCACCTCATAGAGGGCCCCCATCACCTGATAGGTTGCAGCAGTTTCTTTTGCGTCATTTTGCTGAGCTGAATGCATCGCCTGACGGATCAGCTCGCGTGAGTTCTTTAATCGCCCGTACCAGGCTTCCGTGTTCGCTTGATAAGCCAGCAATAGGTCTTCGGTGCCCAACTTGTTTTTGGCATCGGCTGCTGCCTTATTCATCTGCGTCTTATCGCCCTTAAGAAAAGCGAGTTGGTAGCGGTTCGCCAGCAGGCTCTCGCCCTCAAGCTTGTGCTCTTCGGCTTGCTGGTACAATGCTTCCTCTTCATCCAGTCGGTTCAGACTGCCATAGGCGTAACCGAGGTTGTTATAGTTCACCTCGTCGGTCGGCTCCAGGAGCAGAGCTTCGCGATCTTCAACTACGGCCTTTTCCCAATTTCCCAGGAATCCATAGACGAATCCCAGATTTACATAAGGCAACGAATCCCGTGGATAAATCTGCTGCCACTGTTCGTACGACTGCGCTGCTTTCTCCAGCTCTCCGGTCGCGTAGGTGTAATAGCACGCCTCGATAGACAAGCGTTCCCGTTCGCTGACATTTTCCCGCAACCGGTAAGCTCTACCCGCACTTTCGGCCGCCCGCGCTGATTCGCCGAGGTTAGCGTATTCAACGGCAAGGGTTCGATAGGCCAGAGCAAAATTCGGATCCAGTTCTACCGCCCGCTTGAAGAACGGGAGTGCGGTCGTTTCTCCTTTCGCCGCTCGCTCCTTCACTCCCAGGCTGTAGGCTTTCAAAGCTTCCAGCGAAGGTGTGGTTGCCTGTACCAGGGGAGTGGCATACCTTTGCACCGAGCTAATCGATTCGCCTAGTTTGCCGCGCAGCGTAATCGAGGCATCGCTCAGCGCTTTGAGCACTTCCTCTTTGCTCGCTGCCTGTTCCAGCACCTCTGCCAGCACGTCCCCGTCGTTGCAGTTCACCGCCTTAAGGCCGATCACGTATTGGCTACCCAGCATCGCAATCGCGCCATTTACCATTGCCTTGCTGCCGGCACGCTGACAGACCTCGCGCGTCACCTCCGGCGTCAAGCGATCTCCGGCAGAGCGGCCCATCAGCTTCAAAGTATCGTTTACCCTTTGCTCGGATACCAAAGCGAGAAAGGGTGACTCCTCGAGCTGTACCGATAGCCCTTGTTTCAGCGTGTCGTCGAAAACGGCATCGCCGGTCTTATTATCGAAGTCGGCTAGAACGATGCTGTCTTTATCGCTAAACTTGGCTGGTCGGCGGGAGGCGAAATATCCCCATGCGACGGCGCCCATAACCACCACGACGACTGCGATGAGCCATCGGGTCCGCGGTCCCCTATCGGGTCGAATGGTGGCTTGATTCGGGTTTTCCGCAGCCGGAGCCCCCACGTCCGTGCCATTTAGTAGTCTATTGCTTTGATCTAACGCAGCGGTGCGCAGGCTCTCAGGAGGCGCCGGCTCAACCCATACCACCGGCACCAAGAACCGATAGCCTACTTTTGGTAGGGTTTCGATGAACTTTGAACCATCGGGCGCCTTGTCTAAGCTTCGCCGCAGGCTCCTGATGACCGTGTTGATGCCGTGCTCAAAATGCACGATCGTGTCGCTCGACCAAAGCTGCTCCTGGATTTCCTCCCTTTTGGCTACCTCACCACGGCGCTCCAACAGTAGTACGAGAACTTTATAAGGCTGCTCCTGTAGCAGGACGGTTTCGTCGCCATTTCGCAGCTCTCGTGTCCTGAGATTCAGCTCAAACGAGCCGAAGCGGGCGCGGCTATAAGACGACGCTGGCAGCATTGGTTTCGCGGGCGGGTAGCAGACGAAAGAAGTTTACCCCCAGGTCAGAGGAATTTCCATCCTATAAAATCACGAGGGAAATGTGACGGCATTGGCGGTAACCTATTCCACAGCAATGACTTACGCGGTTTCACCTCCATCTTACCTTCATTTTACCTCCAGAGAATTGACGGTTTCGCGGTGATATAGCACTGTCTGCCTGCAAGGCCGATGCACCAGAAGTTGGCACGCGGCCCATCTCTAGCGGAGGGATTGCACGATGAAAAGAAATCTACTGGTTCTTTGTCTGGCTATGGCGGTAGCGGCGAGCACCTGCTATGCCGAAGACATCTCCTATGGCGTGAAGCTGGCGGACGCCAAAGGTAAACAAGCTGACGCCAAGCTGATCCTCAAGGATAGTCAACACGACTTGCTGGTTCGCGTATCGGATCGGGACTTCGTCACTATCCCCTACGACCACCTCGACAAATTCTCTTATGAATACACAAAGAAGCACCGGATCACCGAAGGAGCGATCGTAATGGTCGCGTCGCTGGGCGCGGGCGCGGTGGTGATGATGACCAAGTCGAAGAGCCACTGGCTCTATATCGACTACCACGATGGCGACGCTCCTAAGACCCTCGTGCTGCGCATGGAAAAAGGCCAGTACAAGAAAATCTGCAATGCCGTAGAGGAGCATACCGGCAAGACCGTGCAGTACGAAGGCGACGCAAAGAAAGCTAAGAAGGCGTGAGGTGTCATAGGTATACGTTGTAGTGACAACTAACTGACAACAGCGTTCTGGAGGACGTTATGAACTACAAGAGCGAGAAAATGCGTTTATCATTTGGCAGTGACATTTTGTTTCAGCATGCTTCTGCTGCGGGAGTGGCTCGGCGCAGGGCACGAACTGCCCCCCTGAACCGGCCCAGAATACTCCGATCTACGATGGCCAGATCTACATTGGCTCCAACTGCAACCTATATTCTCCGGGCGATGTCGATTCCTTCATCTTCGACGCGGTCCAGTGGGGAAACTTATCACCTTGCGTTGGGGATTAACGGCGCCGCCCCGGTAAATATTTGCATGGCGCTGTACGATCCCAATTTCAAAAACGTCTTCTCACGGATGCACCAGCATCAGATTATCCGGACTACGCAGATACTCCGTCGTGTTGGACAAGATGCTCGCCACAACCGGCACATATACAATCGTTGTAACCGAGAATTCAAGTGGCACGATAAGCTACGCCTTGGCGCTGGAACGTTTGTACCCATTTTCCCCCAACGCGCAACAAATTAAACTCTCAACTCTAACCAATGGCAACATTAACCCCATAACGGACACCAACGAATTCACTTTCGGAGTCGCTACGACCGGCACCAATACAGGTGTCTGGGACCCTCCCCGCAACGCCTCCCAAAATATTTGCTTGAGGGTGTATCAGCCCGAACGGCACAGCGGTACAAAACGACGCATGCACCAGCATAGATTATCGGACTGACACAAACACCGACAGGTCGACTTACACTCCGAGCCAAAACGGCATGAGCATGGCATTCTTGTACGTGGCCGGAAACGATGGAACCCAAGCCTACACGCTGGAAGCCTCGTGTCTGCTCGGCAGTGTGGCACAACGACCGATCCCAGACTTGGCAGGATATCTGTTACTTGGGGGAACGCCGCTGGCGAACCAGTTGGTCGGCATCGTATCTCCCAGTCCCGGGGGCGACAAAACAACGACAACTGATCAGAACGGCTACTTCCAATTCGTGAACGTTCCTAAAGGAACACTACACGGTTTACGCTCCGATTTCGGCTCAGGACAACGAAGCATCGGCCGAATCAGTTCATTCCAGTCCCGATCGCTGAGCGGAATGGCTAGGATTCCAGGGGGCTGCCATAACAAAGCCCCGACCTCGGCCGGGGCTTTGTTTTCCGATTCAAGGCGAACTACACCCCCACCACTTCCTTCTTCTCCACCTTCGCCTCGCGCAGAAATTTCGCCGCTTCTTCTGGAGGCGTGGGGTTTTGGTAGAAGCCGGTTCCCCACTCGAAGCCGGCGGTTTTGGTCAGGCGTGGCATGAATTCGATGTGCCAGTGATAGTGGTCGAGAGCTGGCTCCTGCACCGGAGCGGTATGGATGACCAAATTGTAGGATGGCGAATCGAGCACCTGATCGGCGCGGGTCAGCAGGCTCTTTAGCGATTTCGCCAGCGCCTCATACACCTGCGAGGAAGAGTTCTCGAACGCCGACTCATGCCGCTTGGGCAGTACCCAGGTTTCAAACGGAAAGCGCGGCGCGTAGGGCGCGACGGTGAGGAAACTCTCGTTCTCGCCAACAACGCGAACCCCCGCCTCGGTCTCTTGACTCACGATATCGCAGAAGACGCAGCGCTCTTTATAGATGTAGTACTGCTTGGCGCCTTCCATCTCCTCCAGCACATGCTTGGGGACGATGGGCAGGGCGATGAGCTGGCAATGCGAGTGCTCGAGCGTGGCGCCGGCCGCGGTTCCGTGATTCTTGAAGATGAGGATGTACTTGAAGCGCTTGTCCTTCTTCAGGTCGAGGATGCGGTCGCGAAAGGCCCACAGCACGTCCTCGATGCGCTTCTCCGACAGATCGGCCAAGGTGAGGTCGTGCTCCGGGGTTTCGATGATGACCTCATGCGCGCCAACGCCGTTCATCTTGTCGAACATGCCTTCGGCCTGGCGGGCAAGACTGCCTTCAATTCCCAGCGCCGGGAACTTGTTGGGGACGACGCGGACCGTCCATCCCGAACCGTCGCGCCCCGTGCCGTTCGGCCGATAGGCCAGCACTTCCGAGGGCGTCTTGTTCTCATTGCCGGCGCAGAACGGGCAGAATCCGCCTTTGCTTTTGACCGGCTCACGCACGAAGTCCGCCGGCCGCTTGGCGCGGTCGGTGGAAATAATTACCCATCGCCCAACGATCGGGTCTTTCCTCAGTTCAGGCACAGCAACCTTCCTTGGGAGCGTTCATCGCCCCGGCTCGTCGTTCTCTCTTCTGTTTATTCACATCGGCAAACTGCATCTTCCAGTCAAGCAGTGCGGGCGAGCGGGCGCTCAACTGAACATCTCGGCACTGAATGCGATGCGACACCGGGGGTAGCGACGTTCGCAAACTTTAGATTGTACAGAATCAGGCTGCCTCCAAGCGAGGCATTCGCTGCTCCTCATTTCATCGGAGTCGCCCAGGGCAGGCTGGCTCGAACCGGCGGGAGGTGCGCGCATCCTTATTCCCACTCACCCACTTCCCGAAGTCTGTTACCTTGTTGCAACACCACAAAGTGCTCGAGGTTGCGATGTCATCCTCTTCACCCGATTCTGGATCATCATCGAAGGTCACCGTCGCCTGCCTGGCCAGCTACTACAAGGGCGCCGAGTTCATGCAGGAGTGCCGGCGCCAAGGGGCACGCGTCCTGCTGGTCACCTCGCACAGCCTGGAGCATGCCGCGTGGCCACGCGAGAGCATCGACGAAATCTTCTATGTTCCCGATGTCGACAAGACCTGGAACATCAACGACGTGATGCTGGGGCTCAGTCATGTAGCGAAGACGGAGAACATCGACCGCATTGTTGCGCTCGACGAGTTTGATGTCGAGACCGCGGCGATCCTGCGCGAGCACATGCGCGTCCCAGGCATGGGACAAACCAGCGCACGCTACTTCCGCGACAAGCTGGCGATGCGGACCCGGGCCGCATTCGAAGGACTGCCGGTGCCGCCGTTCATTCATGTGCTGAATCATCGCAAGCTCAACGACTTCATGGAACGCATTCCGCCGCCGTGGATACTGAAGCCGCGCTCCATCGCCGGATCCATCGGCATGAAGAAGCTGCACAATTCGGGCGAGTTCTGGGAGGCGGTGAATAATCTCGGCGATCAGCAATCGTTTTATTTGCTGGAGCAGTTTGTGCCCGGCGACATTTATCACGTTGACACCATCACCTACGAAAAGCAGGTGCTGTTCTCGCTGGCCAGCAAATACGGGCGTCCTCCGATGGAGGTCTCGCAGAGCGGCGACGTTTTCACCACGCGAACGCTTGCGCCCGGATCGGACGAAGAGCGCCCGCTGCGCGCGCTCAATGAGCAAGTACTGAAGGCCTTCGGCCTGTTGCGTGGCGCTTCGCACAGCGAGTTCATCCGTGGACGCGATGGCCGCCTGTATTTTCTGGAGACGTCGGCGCGGGTCGGCGGCGCACACATCGCGGAACTGGTCGAGGCGGCAACCGGGCTCAACCTGTGGGCCGAATGGGCGAAGGTGGAAGTCGCTGGTGGCGACAAGCCTTACGCGGTCACGCCGCTTCGCAACGATTACGCGGGACTGCTGATCTCGCTGGCGCGCCAGGAATGGCCCGACACCTCGGCCTACAACGATCCCGAGATTGTCTGGCGGATGAACGACAAGTCGCACCATGCCGGATTGATCGTGCGCTCGCATGATTCCGGCCGCGTGGAGCAGCTCATACGGGAATACGCGCAGAGATTCCATCACGACTTCTTCGCCTACGAGCCGCCCAGAGACAAACCGACGGCGTGAATTACAGTTGTCAGTGGTCAGTTGCCGGTTGTCAGTAGGCACGACCCTATATTTGCCATGAGAACGGTCATCTATATCGCGGACGACATCTTCGATCGAGCGGAGCGATTAGCCAAGCAAACTCATCGTTCGCGCAGCCGCGTGTACGGCGAAGCTCTGCAGGAATACCTGGCGCGACACTCGCCGGACGAAATCACGTTGGCCGTGAACAAGGCTTGCTCTGCCATTGGCGCGCGTGCAGATCCGTTCAGCGCGTCGGCAGCACGACCCGTCCTTTTGGGTTTGCTGGCGGATACCCCGCCTGGATCAATGCGCCCTCGCCGTAGGCGAGATACAGGTTAGCCCGCCACGCCCTCGCCGTAGGCGAGATACAGTTAGCCCGCCGTTTCAACGGCGGGTAAACGTATCTCCAACCTCCTGAGTGCCGTAGGCACGACACTTCACACCCCATACTGAACGTTTCTGGACCGCCACGCCCTCGCCGTAGGCGAGATACAGGTTAGCCCGCCGTTTCAACGGCGGGTAAACGTATCTCCAACCTCCTGAGTGCCGTAGGCACGACACCTCACACCCGATACTGAACGTTTCTGGCCCGCCACGCCCTCGCCGTAGGCGAGATACAGGTTAGCCCGCCACGCCCTCGCCGTAGGCGAGATAGAGGTTAGCCCGCCGTTTCAACGGCGGGTGAACGTATCTCTAACCTCCTCAGTGCCGTAGGCACGACACCTCACAGCCGATGCTGAACGTTTCTGGTCCGCCACGCCCTCGCCGTAGGCGAGATACAGGTTAGTCCGCCACGCCCTCGCCGTAGGCGAGATAGAGGTTAGCCCGCCGTTTCAACGGCGGGTGAACGTATCTCTAACCTCCTCAGTGCCGTAGGCACGACACCTCACAGCCGATGCTGAACGTTTCTGCCCACCTCTCGCGAGTTGCATCCATTAGCCCAGATCGCGATAGGAGATCACGAAAAACATTGCATACGCGATATTTTGTTTTCAACACTTTGACATGTTTTCCCACGCAAATATTTGAGCGCGATGCGACTTACAAGCCAACACGTCCTTGCCAAAGACAGATACGACTTAGCGCCTTGATGGCGGATAAGCGTCTCCTCAAGCCTCTTCTGGTCCGGATGCGCGATCGGCAGCCAGCCTGAAGTTTCGTCAACTCACGCGAGTTTGCTTCCCAGGAGCGTCACGAAAAATGGGCGCGCGAAATTTGATTTCACCAGGCTGTTTCCTCTGCAAATATTGAGCGCTGCGACTTACAAGCAATTTACGCAGTAAGCGAGAAGATACGCTCTTCGCCAATTGGCCGAGCGTGACGACAGCCAGCCTGGAGTGTCAAGAAATTTTCTTCGAGCCCCCGCGAGCGATCTCGGTCTCTGCAAGAGTTTATGAGTCCGGCTTTGCGGACGAAGTGTGACAGAGGTTCGAAGGCCGGTGCTGTTGCTAATCATGAGCGAGCGATTGGCGCGAGCAATATCTGAGGGCCGGGTGCCCCACTCATTCCATCAGTTGGAATGAGTGGGATTGACGAACCGTGAACTTCCATCGACAAGAGTCAGCCTCGGCTTGTCGACGGTAGCAGCTACAGGTGATGAAATGGATCGAACTCTCGAGGTAGTAGCGCTGCAGACCGGCTGTCGCGTGGTCAGACTCAACAACACGCGACATAATGTGTGTGGTTTCGCAGGTCCGACGATGTGATATCCCACTTATTCCAACCGATGGAATGAGTGGGGCACCCGGAGCCCGTTTGGCGACGGCACAACAGCAGGTCCTTCGTCGGACTGACGTCCTCCTCAGGATGACAATTCAAGAAGGAGGCTCGTTTGGCACCCTTCGGCTTCGCTCAGGGCAGTCTCAAGGCTGAAGCCGTGCCCTTTCAAACCTGGCTCTACCCCGCTACACCTCTACGAACCACCTACAGCACGTTGATCGCACGCGCCGCCAGGATGACCAGCACGCTGAGCGAGATCAGCGATTGCAGCATGGTGACGATCTTGGCCCATCCGTCGAGCACAGCGGTGTCGGTGGGCGAGAAGGCGGTGCTGGTGTTGAAGGCCAGGAACAGGTAGTCGATGAACTCCGGCGCCCAGGTTGGGTCGGGCGGATGCATCATCATCTGCGGAAACAAGAACGAGCTGGGAATGAGTTCTTCGCCGGTGTGCAGGTCGCGTCCGGTCGGGCCTCCGGCATCGAGCTTCCAATACCACAGCGCGAAGACCAGGACGTTGGTGATCCACAGGACAGCGGCGGAGCGCAGCAGGTCGGCGGGCTTGTCTTTATGAGCAGGCAGGCCCTGAATCAGGAGCGCCAGCGAGGTGATGAGCGCCAGCGTCAACGCGATAACCGCAGCGAATGTAAGCCAGCGCGCCCAGTCATACAGGCCTCTGCGGTGCGTCGCCATGACCACCACCAACAACAGGGCGATGATGACCGGCAGCGCCCAGTCCGGCCCCATCGACAGGCGCGGAGGAAGAGCGTAGTGCAGGCCTGCGCCCGCCAGCAGCGCCAGGAACGCCGGCCAACGTGGCTCGGGCTCGTTCTTGACCCCAGACTTCGTCTGCTTCGCCACCTGGTTTTCCAACGATTTCAACTGGCTATTCATGTGAATACACCCCACCCCCGGCGACAGATGCCGGAACGGGGTACCCGACTAGAAACTCTCAGTATATTCGGATGCACTACTTGGAATGAATCTGGCCGGGTGAGACTTCGAACTTCCCCACCCCGCCAAAAGAAGGCGGAATGGGGTACCCGATTAGAAACTCTCAGTGTATTCGGGGCACCACTTGGAATGAATCTGACCGGGCGAGACTTCGAACTTCCCCACCCCGCCAAAAGAAGGCGAAATGGGGCATCCGATTAGAAACTCTCAGTATATTCGGGGCACTACTTGGAATGAATCTGACCGGGTGAGACTTCGAACATCCCCACCCCGCCAAAAGAAGGCGAAATGGGGCATCCAGTGTTTTGGGGCACCGTAGTTTTGGGGCACCGTAGTTTTGGGGCACCCGTAGTTTTCGGGCACCCGTAGTTTTGGGGCACCAGCTGGCTTGGGACACCTGTAATGTTGAGGGCGCCCGCGATGTCGACAAATCGCAAAGCCGACAGCTATAAAGGACGATACGTTCTCTCCGAGGTGCTTGCCCAGTGCGCCGAAACTTTGCGGTTGTAGCTCTTCTCTTCCTATCCATCTCAGCCTGCTTCGCACAGACCACGCGGCCCATCACTGAGAAAGATCTGTTCCGCTTCCAGTGGATCGGCGATCCGCAGGTCTCTCCTGATGGAGCGCAGGTTGTATTCGTCAGGGTAAACGTCAACGACAAGAAAGATGGATACGAGACGTCGTTGTGGATGGTCGCGACCGATGGCGTATCGGCCCCACGGCGCTTGACCGCCGGCAAGCACGACTCAGACCCGCGCTGGTCGCCCGATGGCAAGTGGATTGTCTTCGTCCGTGGCAGCGGCGAGCCGCCGAAAGATGGCAAGCCTCCGGCATCGCAACTGGCGCTGCTCTCGCTGGGCGGTGGCGAGGCGTGGACTTTCACCGATATGCCGCGTGGGGTAGGCGATCCGGTATGGTCGCCGGACGGTAAGCGCATCGCGTTTCTATGCGACGCCAATCCCGACGACATGGCGAAGAAGCTGAAGAAGGACACCGGCGGCGAGCCCGAGCATGAGAGCGATGTGAAGATCATCACCCGCGCCGTGTATCGCTTCAATGGAGCCGGCTATCTCGATCCCAAGCATCACCGGCATATCTGGATTGTCGATGTGCCTGCGACGAGTGAAGCTAAAAGCGCGCCGAAGCAGCTCACCACCGGCGAATTCGATGAGCAGGAGCCAAGCTTTCTTCCCGATGGCAGTCGAATCATCTTTCATGCCAGCCGCGTGATTGAGCCTTACTACGAGCTGCCGCAATCCGACATTCTTTCGGTCTCGCCAAACGGCGGCGACGTGCAGCTAATCTCCAAGGTGAAGCTGGGAGGATTGCTGGGTGGCATCAGCGATATGGTGCTCTCGCCTGACGGCAAACGCGTGGCATTCGTCGGCGCGGTGGAGAATCCGGTGCGCTCCTACGCCGAGCCCGATCTTTGGATTCTCGACCTCACCCCGGGAGCGGTTGCAAGAAACGTCACCTCCAACTACGACTTCGATGTGAATAGTGGTGTGGGCGGTGATAATCGTGCTCCGCGAGCAGCGGGTAGCCTCACCCCAGTCTGGTCGAAAGACGGCACAAAACTTTGGGACGTTGTCGCGAAGCAGGGTCGAGCCATCTTGGTAAGTTTTGACGTAGGCCCCTATGGCAGCGTTGATCAGATGACGCGTTTGCCACAGGAGCTCTCGCGGGGCGACCAGGCAGTCGAACAGTTCACGACATCGGACAACGGCCAAGTAGTGGTGATGAACGTCTCCACGCCGACCATGATTGACGAACTGTTCGTGCTCAATCACGATGGCTCGCAACGGCAGATTACGAATCTCAACGGGCCGCTCTTCGCCGAGCTCAACCTGAGCGTCCCAGAAGAGTTCTGGTACACCAGCTTCGATGGCCAGAAGATCCAAGCGTGGATTCAGAAGCCGCCCGATTTCGATCCGCATAAAAAGTATCCGCTCATCCTTAATATTCACGGCGGTCCGCATACGGCTTACGGCTGGGTCTTCGATCACGAGTTTCAGTGGATGGCGGCCAAGGGCTACGTCGTGCTGTATCCCAATCCGCGCGGCTCGACCAGCTACGGTCAGGACTTCGGCAACATCATCCAGTACAAGTATCCCGGCGATGACTATAAGGACCTGATGACCGGCGTCGACGAGATGCTGAAGAAGGGATACATCGATCAGCAAAAGCTGGGCGTAACCGGAGGCAGCGGAGGCGGGCTGCTGACCGACTGGACGGTCGGCCATACCCATCGTTTCGAGGCAGCCGTAGCGCAGCGCGACATCTCCGACTGGGCTTCGTGGTGGTACACCGCCGACTTCACGCTCTTCCAGCCAAACTGGTTCAAGGCGCCGCCATTCGACGACTTTCAGGATTACGTCAATCGCTCGCCCATCACCTATATAAAGAACGTCGATACTCCGATGATGTTCATCCTGGGCGATGCCGATTATCGAACCCCTCCGACCAGCGGCGGCGAGCAGATGTTTCGCGCGCTGAAGTACATGCACAAGCCGACGGTGATGGTGCGCTTCCCCGGCGAGTCGCATGAGCTGTCGCGCTCCGGGCAGCCATGGCACCGTATCGAGCGGCTGGAGAATATTGTCGGCTGGTTCGACATGTACCTGATGGGCATTCAGAATCCGGCCTACCAGATGCCGGCGGAAGAAACGACGGTGAAGCCGGCGGCAGAGAAGGCGTCGGGAGAAAGGCCGCAGAGCTGGTGAGCGCGCGCGTTCATCAGTGCAGGTGGAAGCCCTCGCATTCATGCGAGGGGATAAGCTTGCTGAGTTGGATTCGGCTTTAGCCCGGGTCATGCGCCCGCGCTAAAGCGCGCGAACAGGGCATCGCCTCGTTCTCCCGCATGAATGCGGGAGCTTCCACCCACGCGGGTGAGCTCCACGCATGCGGGGGCTTCCACCCAAAGAGCTCCCAACCGTCGCACTTCAGGTACTATTTTCATGCCACGTCTGCGAAACTTTGCCGAGCCATTGGCATCCAGTTAATTAGCGCTGCCGGGGATTAGTTCTGCTTGTCTGAAACCATCCAATTCGTCCTGCAATACGGCTACATGCTGGTGTTCGTGTGGGTGATGGCCGAACAGGCAGGCTTGCCGGTGCCGGTCGCGCCGTTGCTGCTGACCTGCGGTGCACTGGCGGGCCAGCGGCAGATGAGCGTCTTCATGACCGTGCTGGCGGCAGCGGTCGCGTCGCTGCTCACCGACACGGTTTGGTATTACGTAGGCAAGAGGCGCGGGCTCGGGGTGCTGCGGCTGCTCTGCAAGATCTCGCTTGAGCCTGACACCTGCGTTCGCCAGACGGAAGCAAAGTTTGCCAAGTTCGGATTACGAACGCTGCTGTTCTCGAAATTCGTTCCGGGGCTGAACACTGCGGCCGCTCCGTTGTCCGCGGTCGTCGGAACTCCGTACATGCGCTTCGCGCCATTTGCGTTCACCGGCGCGGTGCTGTGGGCGGCGTCCTTCACCCTCGCCGGATATTTCTTCAGCAATCAGATCAGCCGCATCACCGACGATCTGCAACGCCTGGGATCATGGGCGCTGCTGCTCTTCATCGGCGCCTTCATCGCTTATATCGCCTACCGCTACTACGAACGTGTGCGATTCCTCAATCAGGTGAAGGGAGATCGCATCACGCCGCAGGAACTGAAGACCAAGCTCGATCTCGGCGAGAGTGTAACCATCATCGACCTGCGTCATCCTCTCGATCTGCTGCCTGATCCGCACACGCTGCCTACGGCCCTGCGCATCTCTCCGGAAGACCTGGAAGCACGCAATGGCGAAATCTCGCGCGACGGCGAGATCGTGCTCTTCTGTACTTGACCGAACGAAGCCACCAGCGCCCGTGTGGCGCTGCAACTGAGGCGACACGGTATTCGCCACGTCCGCCCGCTGTTGGGTGGGTACTACGAGTGGAAGGAACTTGGCTATCCGCTGGAGGACGTGGTCGCCGAAGAGGCTTCAGGAGAGGAACTCGGAGCGATCACCAGCGGCGGGGCGGCGTAAGGTCTGCTATCGGAACGAACGCATCTTGGCGAGCTTTTCCCACAGGTTCACGAGCGCGACATGAACTGGAGTGTCAGCGATGGAGAAGTTGTCAACCGGCTGCCAATCTATCGCGCTGCAGTCGTAAGCTTTGCACCGAATGGGATCGATGACCCAGACGTGCTCAATTCCCATGCCGCGGTAATCCTCCAGACGTTCCTGGTAGCGCGAGACTCGATCCTGCGGAGAAAGGATTTCGACAACGGCGACCGGTGGCTTTTCTAGAACTGCCTCATAGGGTATCCCCACACGCTCGACGGCAATATCGGCAATACGCACCCGGTTCCGAGTCACGCGAATGCGAATTTCAGGGAAGGCTTCCAGCTGCCAATCTGGCTCAAACATGGCGAACCACTTCACGAAGAAAGCCTGCACTATGGAGTGCTCTTTCTCACCTACGTTTCGCTTCTCCACCTCGCCGTCAACATAGTCGCGGTCGGGACGATACGGCGTGCCCAGGTAGTCTTCGATCGAGATCTGATGGGTAGCCGACATGCAGTAATTATCTCAAAGTGCGTGCCAGTCTTTGGGTTGCGTTATGAGCGCGATCAGCTCGCCAGATAATCCAGCGCTTCCTCGCGGGTGGCAAAGACGGCAATCTGGCGGCCCGAGAAATTGCGAATCGATTCCAACAACACCTCGTGCAGATTGTGGTTGAGGACCCAGGCCGCCTTGGCAATATGGGGACGATCGAAGACGGCGGCAATCTTCAACTCTTCAATTGTCTCTTTCGTGAAGTGCGTGCCCGTGAAATCTCCCAGCAGCAAGACCGAATGCTCGGGCTGTTTGGTGACGTACTGCGGAACGCCCTGGATGCATTCGATCAAGTGCTCCTGAGTGCAGGCGCTCATATCGGCCAGCAAGATACGCTTGCCGCGGTGCTCGACGTACCGCAGCCGCTCCACATTTTCGCCACATGCGTTGGTAGCAGAGGGGACCGAGGTCTTCGGGACGCTGTCCGGTTGCTGTTGCATTCCGCCCTCCTGCGAGGCCGAGTGTGGAGAGAGCTTACTCCAGGTCCATTCCTGAAGCAATCGCCTTCCAGCTGCTTCCCTGTTTTCTATCTTCGATTGTCAGTTTGCGGCTCGGGATGGATTAGCACCCGAAACAATTCCGGTATCTCCTGGCGGAAGCGGCCTTCCATTTCGCTCTGAATATCATGCACGCGCGCCAGCGGCAAATCGTCTTTCATGGTGCAATGCAGCGAAAGATACAGCCGGCCTCCGACGCGCTTGAAGACCAGGTCGTGCATATCGACAACGTCGGGAAAGTTCTCGCTCACGCCTTGGAGCTTGCGCTCGAGGCTGGGAACGCGCACCACACCATCGCCGGTTTCGATCCTCGCGGGCTCACTTTCGATATGGGTGAGGATGGTTGAGATTTCGGGCATGTCGCTCTTCATCTCGGCTTCGAGTTGCGTCACCCGCTCATGCGCATCCTTCAGGGTCAGGGTTTCGTCAAGTTCCACGTGCTGCTCGACGTGCAAGCGGCCGCTCAGGTCCTGCACGCTGATGTCGTGAACGTTGAGATTGTGCCGCGTGGCCACGGCTCGAACCTTGTCGAAGAGGCTTTCGCTGCGCTGGGCTCGGGCGACGGTATTCACCACCACGTCGGCTCCGGGCAGCAGCTCGCGAATGCGCTCGGCCACCTCGGTCGACACCTGTTCCGACTTCTGGAAGGTGACGGTTCGCGACATTGCCACCGAGACGTCGACGAAATATCTGCTTCCGCCACGCCGGATGCGCACCCGGTCAACTTCAAGCACGCCGTCGATCTCGTAGAGCTCCGCGATAATGCGAGCACGAGTTCCGGTGGGCGCAGCATCGAGCAGCGAGTCAACCGTTTGCCGTGCCAGTCGCCAACTTACTTGCACTACGATGGCGGCGACCACTAGAGCCGCGATCGGATCGGCCTTGGCCAGCCACGGTGTCGACCAGCGCTCGCCGGCCATCACCAGCGCCAATCCCAGCACCACTACCGAGCTCGACCAAACATCGGTGCTGAAGTGCAAGGCGTCCGCCAGCAGCGCCTGGCTATCGTACTTTTCCGCAATTCTGCGCAACCGGCGCGACCGCCAGAGGTCGACCACGATGGACATACCCATCACCACGAAGGCCCAAACTGAGGGGTAAACATGCGCATGATGGAAGAAAAGTCTTCGCAGCGCTTCGTAGACGATCCAGACGCAGGTCAGCAGCAACAGGCCGGTTTCGATAAACGCGGAGAAATTCTCGACCTTACCGTGCCCGTACTGATGGTCCGCATCAGCCGGCTTGTCGGACAGGCGAACCGAGAAGTAAGTGATAGCTGCGGCGACCAGATCAAGGCCGGAGTGGGCCGCCTCCGACAGGATGCCTAAGCTTCCGGTGGTAACTCCCACGACGATCTTCAGCGTGGTGATGCCGACCGCCGCCAAAACGGAATTCAGGGCGACCGCCTTTTTTTCGCGCTGCATGGTTGTCGTGCTGTTCACATTCAGGTCCTGCCATGATTATTTACCGCGAACGATTTCCGCGCCAATCAGAAACGGAGGAGACGCCGCTGGCTTACCGGTTAGTAGATGGCGCCGGGAGCGCATTTGGCTTGCGTCGGCAGCTCTGTGATACGATTTTCTGAACCACTTACTAACCTGTTTTTATTCTTCCGGAGGTTGAATTTCATGCGACTTCAAGCTTTTGCCGTTCTTGCGCTTTCGTGTGCGCTGGCTCCCTTGGCAGCCGGCCAGGAGGCAGGAACAACCAGTGGCAGGCCGCTAGGACGTGCGATAAAGCCGGGCCAAAGCACAGAGCTGCCGGCCAGCGCCGCCAGTGTCAAGCCGAGCGACAATGTGATCACCGTGACCGGCGCCTGTAAAGACGGCACCCAGAACGGATGCGTTGCTGCCGTTAGCCGGGAAGAATTCGAGCAAATGGCCAACGCGGTTAAGCCCGGAATGACCACCGATGCCCGACGCAACTTCGGCCTGCAGTACGGGAAGATTATTGCCTACTCCGACCGGGCGCGGGCCTTAGGACTGGAAGATGATCCCCGCTTCAAAGAGATCCTGAAGTTCGTGAAGGACCAACTCCTGGTCGAAGCACTCAATGACCATTATTCGAAGGAGTTCGAGAACCAGCCGGATGTAAAGATCGAGGCGTATTACAAAGAGAACAGCCGCAAGTATCTCGAGGCCGAACTGCAGCGGATTATCATTCCCGGCCAGCCGGCGGCGGCGGAGATAACCAAGCCAACCGAGGCAGAGCAAAAGGCCTACGTCGATAAGATACGGCAGCAGTGGGTGGCGGGCGCAGACCCAGCGACGTTGCAGAAAGAGGCTTTCGTGCGCATGGGATTGACCAGCTCCGCTCCCGAAGTCAAGTTGAAGGACTACAGTCCCGCCATGCTTCCACCCGACCAGCAGGGTGTCTTCGATATGAAGCCGGGCGAGATCTCGCAGGCGTTCACCGATACCGCTGGTTCCTATATCTTCAAGCTGGTTTCCAAGCAGGAGAAGCCGCTCAGCGAGGTGAAGGTGCAAATCGCCAAAACCTTGCACGATCAGATGATGAGAGACAAGATTCAGGAGCTCTCTGACACGGTGAAGCCGGAGCTAAACGAGGCGTACTTCGGCCCTGAGAAGAAGCCGGAGGCGCCGCAGACCGGCGCGCTTGGTTCTCCTCAGCAGGGCGCCCCATCCTCACAAAAGTCGGGCACGCCTTCGCCTACTTCTCCCCAGAAATGAACCTCGGGAGGAGAACGGTTTTAGTCACAGGCGTTTCCGGCAATCTTGGAGTTCGCCTGCTGCCGTTCCTCTCCGAGTTCGCTGTGGTGGGCGTCGATGTACGCCCACCTGCGGTTTCCGCCAGCCAGGTTGAATTTCATTCCCTCGATCTCGGACGGGAATCCAGTTGCCGAGTGATGACCGATCTGCTCCGCCAGACTGGAGCCACTTCGGTTATCCACCTCTCGTTCATCCTCGATCCGCTGCGCAGCGGAGTTCTCGACCTCGAACGCATGTGGCAGATCAACGTGGCCGGCACCGCCCGGGTGATGGAGGCCATCAGCGTCGTCAATCGTACCGGTGGCAACGTAAGGCAGTTCATCTTCCCCAGTAGTGTTTCCGCTTATGGACCCGAGACTCCAGGCCCGGTGCGAGAAGATGCACCGCTGCAGGCCTACAGCTTGCCCTACGCAATCCACAAGAAGGAAAGCGATGAGGTGGTTCGCTACCGCGCCGAGAGTTTGGGAGACTGCCGAGTGTACATCCTGCGGCCACATATCTTCGCGGGAAGAAGTATGCAGAACTACATGGTGGGCGTGCTGCGGGGAACGCCGGCGGGCAAGAGTAAACGGGCGGCGCGCATGCGAGCGGAAGGCAAGCGCCTGCCTCTATTGCTTCCGCGCGGCAAAGAATATTTGGGGAAGAAGGTGCAGTTCGTTCACGTGGACGACATGGCACGGCTACTCGCGTACTTGCTGTACCGTCCCAAAACCGACCCGCCGCTAACGATTCTGAATGTCGCAGGACGCGGTGACGCGCTGACCTTTGAGCGGTGTGCCGCAATCGCAAACGCGCAGATCAAACGCGCTCCCAATCGTGCAGCATTTACCATCGCCCTGCGAGTGCTGTGGAAGCTGGGGATTTCCTCCATCCCGCCCGAAGCTGCGCCCTACCTGATCGGGTCATACACCATGGACACGACGCGCCTGCAGGAGTTCCTCGGCGCGCATTATCCCGACGTGATTACCTACACCATCGAAGACGCCCTGCAGGATACCTTCGCGCAGAGTTAATGAGTTTCGAAATGACACGGCTTCACAGGCTGCGAAAAAACTCCGATCGCGACTGTTTTGAAAGGGCACAGCTTTAGCTGTGCCACAAAAGTCTTGTGTTTTTGTCATCCCGAACCTCTTTAGAGGTGAGGGATCTGCTGTTTTTTCCACCGCCCAGAGTTTCTCAGCAGCCTCTGAAGGCGCGCTCCACCCTGGAACTGCTCTAACCTTTCTTCCCCCGATACAGGCCCGCGATGCCGAAGGTGTAAGGCGTCCAGGAGACGTCAGCGAAGCCTGCCTCGCGCATCCGTTGCAGCATCTCGTCCGGAGGCGGAAAGCGCTGCACCGAAGCGGGCAGGTATTTGTAGGGGCCGCTGACGCCGGAGATGACGGTCCCAATTGCGGGAAGTATCCGGTGGAAATAGAAGCGATACACCTGGCCAACGAAGCCCTTGGGCTCGCCAAAATCCAGAATGCCGACCTCTCCGCCTGAGTTCAGCACTCGATAGATCTCAGCCAGTCCGCGATTGTAGTTGGCAAGATTGCGGAAGCCGAAAGCCGCCGTGACCAGGTCGAACTCGCCCGGCGCGAATGGAAGCTGAAGCGCATCGGCCTCGACCCAGCGAATTCTTCGGTCGCCCGACTTCTCCTGCGCACGTACCAGCATGGCGTGAGAGAAGTCAGCTCCGACAACTTCGATGGAATCCTGCTTGCGATGGCGATACAGCGCGAAGGTCATGTCGCCGGTGCCGCAGCAGAGGTCGAGCACCTGCGCATGGGGACGGTTCAGAACATCGGAGAACGCGCGAGCCGTGCGGTTCCACCACAGGCGGTCAACATTCATCGACAGGACGTGGTTCAACAGATCGTAGCGGGGAGCGATGGAGCTGAACATCTCGCGCACCGCCGTCGCCGCAGACGCTTCGTCGGCTGCGCCCGCAGGCGCCGCGCCGACCACGCGATCCTCAGTTTTGTTCGTCTGGTCTGTCATTTATGCTGAGCCAGCTCGTTCAGTCTCTCTACCGCCCGCAGAATGACGCGCTTCGGCACATCGTTCACGATCTCAACTTCGCCCACGCGACGGGCGAGCACAAAGTGTGGAACCCCGCCTACTGTCTTCTTGTCACTCATCAGCCGCTTCAGAACGCGATTGGGCTTGACCTTGAACTTCGGCAAGGGCCCGTAGGCGTTGACCATATCTGTTATGCGTTTTGCCGTTTGCTTATCGGAAACACCGGTCGCCTGCCCGATGCATGGCCGCCGCGATCATTCCCCAGCCGACGGCCTCGCCATGCAGCAGGCTCTTGTATCCCGTCTCCGCTTCGAGTGCGTGCCCGATGGTGTGTCCGAAGTTGAGAATGCGACGCTCGCCGCTCTCCCGTTCATCGCTGCTGACGACCTCCGCCTTCACTCGGAGGCAGTCGGTGATGAGTTGCTCCAGCAGATCGCCGTCACGGGCGAGCAGCGCATCGCGATGCTTCTCCATCAATTCGAAGATATGCGCATCGCGAATCACACCGTACTTCATGGCTTCGAACAAGCCCGACCGATACTCGCGCTCGGGTAATGTCGAGAGCACATCGGGATCGACCAGCACACATACGGGTTGATGGAAGGTTCCCACCAGATTCTTGCCGTTGGTGAGATTGACGCCGGTCTTGCCGCCGATGGCGGAGTCTACCTGCGCGACCAATGTCGTAGGCACCTGCACGACTGGAATCCCGCGCATGAAAACCGACGCGAGAAATCCGCCGACGTCGCCGACCACGCCTCCGCCCAAAGCAACGATGACGGATTGCCGGTCGGCACCGTGCTCAACTAATTTCTCGGCAAGCTTTTCCAGGTTGGCAAGACGTTTGGCGCGCTCGCCATCCGGCATCTCGAAGAATCGCACCTTGCCCGAAATCCCGCGAAGGCCTTTCTCTAATGCCTTACCCCAGCACTTGCGTATCGGCTTGGAGGTCACAACACAGACACTGGTACAGCGAGGCACCACCTGCTCGATCATCGGCCCGGCTTCGCGAAGCAGGCGGCGACGGACCAATACTTCATACGATCGAGAGGCGGTGGTGACGGGAATTCGAGTCAAGCCATTAGTGTAACGGATAGGTTTGGGATGACTTTTCTCGCCTTTCCCAATATGAGAATGGGCACACTTTCTTCCGCAAGAGTACCCAACTGCGAGTGTTAACATTAGCAACAGAAGCGCGGAAATGCGCTTCGGCCATGAAAAATCTGCCGCTTGAGACCGACTTCATCGTTGTAGGCGCCGGCATCGCCGGCTTACGTGCTTCGGTGGAGCTTGCGTCCGCAGGTCGCGTTCTCTGCCTCGCCAAGCGCGAGGTCACGGAATCCAACACCCAATACGCGCAAGGTGGGATTGCGGCCGCACTGAGCGATGAAGATGAGGTCGGGCTTCATCTGGAAGACACGCTGAAGGCCGGCGACGGGCTGGTCAACCAAGAGGCGGCGCGCATACTGGTTGAAGAAGGGCCTCCTCGCATCGAGGAATTGATCGAGTGGGGCACGCAGTTTGACCGCGCTGGAACCAAGATCGCCTTCACCCGCGAAGGTGCTCACAGTCGCAGTCGCGTGCTGCACGCGCATGGCGATTCCACCGGGCGCGAGATTGGACGCGCCCTCTATCTGAAAGCCGCGGCGCAGACCAACATCACCTTCCGGGAATTCGAGTTCACCACCGAGTTGCTGGTGAGCGACGGCAGCGTGCAGGGCGTTCGCCTGCTCGACCAGGACGGCCAATTTCACCAGATCTATGCTCATGCCGTGCTGCTTGCTACCGGCGGCCTGGGACAGGTGTACAGCAACACCACCAATCCCGCGGTCGCGACCGGCGATGGAGTCGCGATGGCGCATCGCGTGGGCGCAGAAATCAGCGACATGGAGTTTGTGCAGTTCCATCCCACGGCGCTGTATCTGAAGAACGCTCCCCGCTTTCTACTGTCGGAAGCTCTGCGCGGCGAGGGAGCCTATCTTCGTAACCTCGAGCTGAAGCGCTTCATGCCCAAGTATCACGAGATGGCGGAATTAGCGCCGCGGGATGTAGTTGCGCGAGCCATCGCACACGAGCTCGAGATTCAGCATCGGCCCGACGCGACCGTCTATCTCGACCTCACGCACCTCAATCCCGACCGCGTGCGCAGCCGCTTCCCTACCATCTACGCGACCTGCATGCGATACAACATCGACATCGCGACGGAGTTGATTCCTATTCGCCCGGCGGCACACTACGCCATGGGAGGGGTTAGCACCGACCTGGATGGCCGCACCTCCATTGACCGCCTTTACGCTGCCGGCGAGGTAGCCTGCACTGGCGTACACGGTGCGAATCGCCTGGCCAGCAATTCCCTGCTCGAGGGCCTGGTCTACGGAGCCCGTGCGGCAACAGCAATGCGGGAAGAGACGAACACGGCCCATGAGAGTGTTCCGATTTCCGTAACCGCGCAGTCGAGTAATGGCAACAATGCCGAGGTCGAGGCATTGATTCGCCAGGTGCAATCACTCATGTGGCAGCACGTGGGCGTGGTGCGCGAAGGTAACGCGCTGCGTCAGGTGGTCGCTGAACTCAGCCGCTTGCAACAGCAGGCGCCGAAACCGGGCAGCCGATTGGCGCGTGAGGCTGCCAATATTCTCGAAACTGGATTGCTGATTGCTCGCTCAGCACTGGCGCGCGAAGAAAGCCGCGGCGCGCATTACCGCACCGACTTCCCGGTCAAGAACGATGCCAAATTCCACAAGCACTCGGTGATCTGCGGAGACGCGGTGAGATTCGAGTAGGGGGACATTCGCTTGTGCAGCCCCGGCGACGCGAGTGCACCGCGTCAGGGCACGACTTTGTGTGAGCAGGAATACCGGGGCTTGCTTCGCCTTGTCGCCCTCAGCAGCAGAGGCCAGTCCCGCAGGGCGGGACGACTCAGTGTAGCCCAGCGTGTAGCGAAGCGGAACGCTGGGTAGGCTGCGCGGAAAACACCAGCCCCGGTGGGGCTCCAGTTTGTCTACCCGAACACGAATCTCGGGTCGTACTCAAGCCCAGACTTTCGCAACAGCGTGAGGAACTCCTGCTCGAAGGTCCATTTTCGGTGATGTTCTTCCTGTGTATCGATGTAATCGATGACCGTCTGTTGTTGCGCCTTGCTCACGCTGAACGCGCCGTAACCCTCTTGCCACGCAAACTGATGACTATGCTCCCGGACCCACCGAGAGCTGTGCGCCTTCAAGTCGCGCAAAACCGTGGCCAGGCATAAAGCCGGCGGAAGAGCCAGCAGCAAGTGCGCGTGGTTGAAGGTTCCTCCCACGGCAAACACATTTGTTTTCCGCTCACGCGCCACCACAGCCAGATAGCCCCACAGAGCATCAGGCTCAACAATTAGATTGGCCCGGTTCTTGGTGCTAAAGACACAATGCACCAAAACGGACGCATGGGTATGCGACATGTTCCGAGGGTAAGAAATGCCAACCTGGTTGAATGTGACGTCAAGCACAAGTCGACGTTTGCAATTCCGGAGCCCCTGCCGGGGCCTCTCACCTCGAGCATTCATCCCCAGCGTTCCGGTCGCCGCGGCGACCTACACGCTGGGCTACACTGAGCCGTCCCGCCAAGCGGGACTCGATTGCTGTGCGCTTCACCCCGCCGCCGCCGTTTTCGCGGGAAACAATAACGACCCCACAATCGATATCACTAACACGCCAGCTACCACCCCAAGCGCCATCCCAATCGGGATTTTGAAGTAGTGCGACGCCAGCATCTTCACTCCGATGAAGATCAAGATGACCGACAAGCCGTAATGCAGCAAATGGAAGGTCTCGATCATTCCGGCGAGCGCGAAGTAGAGCGATCGCAAGCCAAGGATGGCGAATACGTTGGACGTATAAACGATGAACGGCTCGCGCGTAATGGCGAGCACGGCGGGGATGGAATCGGCAGCAAAAAGCAGGTCGGTAGTTTCGATGATAATCAGCACAATCGCCAGCGGTGTCGCATACAGAATTCCGCTGTGGCGAACGAAGAAGCGATCGCCCTCATACGTCTTGGTTACGGGAAACAGCTTGCGAAAGCCCCGCAGCACGATGTTCTTGTCGGGCTCGATCTTTTGGTCCTGCTGCCCGAACAACTTGATCCCGCTATAAATCAGAATTGCGCCGAAGATATATATGATCCATTCGAATCGCTTCAGCAGTTGAATGCCCACCAGAATGAAGATCGCGCGCATGACCAGCGCGCCCACCACGCCCCAGAACAGCACAGAATGCTGATAATGCCGGGGAACCTGGAAGTAGCGGAAAATCAGGAGGAAGACAAAGAGGTTGTCGACGCTCAGCGACTCCTCAATCAGGTAGCCGGTAACGAATTCCAGCGAGAGCTCGCGGTTCGACCGGCCCAGGTGCCCCACCATGGTGTGACCAAAGAAATAAATAGACAGGGCGAAGATGCCGGCCAGCGTGACCCAGACCACCGTCCAGCCCATCGCTTCTTTGAATTGCACCACGTGCTTCTTGCGATGGAAGACGCCCAAGGTCCAGGGCCAGCATCGCCAGCACAGAAACATTGAAGACAACCCAGAAGATCCAGTTTGAGGGCATTCGCTCGGTCTCGAATGGCCATTCTATCGGAGGCACGGTTCGAAGCCGCGATACTGCTCCGTCAGCTACAATTGAGGTTTGCGTTTCCCATCCTGATTGTCTACGAAAGGATCTCCCATGGCCCGTGAATCCGGCACTTATGCGCACTTTGATACCAGTGAAGGCACCATCGTCGTCCGCCTGTTCGAGAAGGAAGCTCCCAACACGGTGAAGAACTTCATCGAGCTGGCCGAAGGCACTCGCGAATGGACCGACCCGAAAGACCGGCAGAAGAAGAAGGCTCCGCTCTACAAGGGCACCATCTTCCATCGCGTGATTCCTGAGTTCATGATTCAGGGCGGCGACCCGGAAGGCACCGGCATGGGCGGCCCGGGTTACAAGTTTGAGGACGAGACCAAGGGATCGCCGCATAAGTTCGACAAAGCCGGGAAGCTGGCGATGGCCAACTCCGGCCCGAACACTAACGGTTCGCAGTTCTTCATCACCGTGGCAGCGACCGACTGGCTTACCGGCAAACATACGATCTTTGGCGAGGTCGTCGAAGGGCAGGACGTGGTCAACAAGATCACCAGCGTCCCCCGCAGCCGCCAGGACAAGCCCAACCAAGACGTTGTGCTGAATGATGTGAAGATCGAGCGCGTGTAACCACCTTTCTTGCCGTCAACAAGAATGATCAAAAACGCCCTGAAATCGCTCTAAAATGACGAGAATCGCTCTAAAATGGCCGGGTTTCGCAGCGCTGGAAGGGTCTGGATAGGCAAATTTCGGAATCTCCGGCCTTCTTGACGTCGGAGCCAGAATGCTCACGGAGGCCAAAAAAGGGGTCGAAAGCAAGAGAAAAAATGGTGCTTTTCGATGATTTCAGGACGAAATTCGTCGGAATCAGTTACTTTTAGCGCGGTCTGCCGCACACAAGAAATCCCGCTCGGCGGAGAACGAGCGGGATTCTTTTTGCATGCGCGCCTCACGCATGCTCTTACAGTCTCCTGGGGGAGGGACTGTTGCCGCTACAGTTTTACAGCGGCTGCCAAAAGACCTACGGATGCCGCCATCCAGAGCGCGAACGCCACCGTATTCAGGGTGACGCGGATCGCAACGTTGTCCATTAACCAGTTATAGTTCGCGTTCATTTGCGTTTCTCCTTCGGGGTTGCGTCCGGTAATGCCCGTTGGCGTTCACCGGTTCAACTTCTGTAGGGTTATACGGCTGAGCGAGAGAAAGGTTCGTTACAGTCTGGTTAACTGGTGGCGGGATGCGGCGATACGGGGTGAAGCGCTGGAAAGCAGCAACTAGCAATTAGCAACCAGTGAAGTTGAAGACCTAAGCCTTTGGCTTTTGTCGGAGAGCCAACACCGATTGCAAGAAGCCATCTCATAAATGCTTTGTATCAGGGCACGGCTTCAGCCGTGCCGAACCGATATCGTGAATGATTTGGGCTTTAGCCCCCGAATACTTTCATTTGCGGGGGCTAAAGCCCATATCCTCGGTGTGCTCGTGTCGGCACGACTAAAGGTCGTGCCCTGATACAAACCGAAGAACGATTTATGGGATGGGCTCTAGTTGCTAATCGCCAGCTTTCTCCACAATCTCTCCCAGCTCCCCGTACTTCGTCACCAGCAGTTCCGGCGCTCTCACCCGTCCGCCTTTCAACATGCTCTTGAGCTGCAGAGCGTTCACCGCGGCTTTGCCTTCGAAGTGATTGTTGGCGACGACGAAGGTCTTGCCTGCCTTCTGGGCAATGACGTCGATGCGCGTCTTCCAGCGCTCCAGCTCCGGCTCGGTGTAGAGATAGTTGTAGCGATCATTGCGCGAGTCGCTATCGAACCACTGCTCGTAGTTGCGTCCGTGCAAGCGAACGTAGCCAATCGGCGCGGTCACGTGTTCAGTCGGACGGATCGAGTCTCCCAGCTTGGGTTGGTCGATGTTGCAGAAGGCGACGCCTTTCTCGGCAAAGTAGCGGAGCGTCGCTTCGTTGGTCCAGCCGTTATGGCGAACCTCGACCACCAGCGGGTACTGCTTGAACTTCTCGATCACGGAATCGAGGTAATCCCGATTCGCGTCGGTGTTCTTGAACGAGATAGGAAACTGCACCAGCAGCGCGCCCAGCATATTCTCGTTGGCAATGGAGTCGAGCCCCTCTTTGGCCAGGCGCTCGTCTTCGTCGGTCGAGCGAATCGTTTCCGCCGACGTGCTCTCGACCACCGCGATCGGCGAATGGGTGAACGCTTTGTTCAACTTGGCGGTGAAGACAAAGTCAGGATTGACCGCGCGCGCCATACGGCTCCACAGCTTGCCCCATTCCGGCTTGATGTGGCCGTAGAACGAGGTGTTGATCTCGAGCAGATCGATGTACTGCGCCAGGTACTCGACCGGGTGCTGCGTCTTCTTGAGCTGCGCAGGATAGACGATGCCTTCCCAGTCTTTGTACGACCAGCCGGCGGTGCCGACGTAGATGCGCGAGCGCTCTGCCATCTGAGAGTTAAGTTGTCAGTTGTCGTGTCGTGTCGTTGTCAGTTGTCGGTACAAACACCTTGTTGTTGCGACCACGGTCAAAGAGGTGCTTCCTGACTCCTAACCCACATTGGATGAATCCAACAGCCGTTGGCCTACAAACTCTTCCTGAGAACTGACAACCGACAACTGACAACTGGGGTAAAAGGAAAAGGCCACCCGGCAACAGGGCGGCCTTCTCTTCAAGGGAGAATAGTTCCAACGGAGGCTTAGACCGTCAAAACTTTCTGAAACAAATACTAGGGACAGGGGGGAGGGGGTGTCAAGCAATTTTTGTCCCTTAAATTACTGTGTTTTCAACAAGTTACGATTCTTGCTAACAGCAGCCGGAAATGCTCACAAAATCCGCCGAATTCGACCCATGTCTCATTAACATGATTTAAATCAGTTACTTACGTTAGTGCGCCTATTCCCGCAGGTGAAGCTGGATGATCTCTATGCTCTCCGGCCGATTGAATACCCGGTTGGGAAACAAACGCGCCATCACCAGGCGAAATCCTCCGAAGAAGAGGCCGAAGATGAGCATGATGAGAAGCAGAATCCCAATCAGACCGAAGATACCGACGATCAGATTGCCGATGTTGTCGCGTTTCGGAATCGACGTCGCCTCATCCCAGGTGACATCAGCTTCCCAATTTACCGACCCGAGCAGCGCGCGCGCATCGCTGTTATCCACCGTGCCGCTGGCCACCACGAGAATCGGGCCAGTGCGACGTAGCGCCAGCGCGCTCGGATTGGCCTTCGCCACCGCTTCCAGCGCGCGCAATCGATCGCCGGCAATTTGCGGCGTAGGATATTGCACCAGCATGAGCGTGACCGGGCCATCGGGCAACGAGTATTGCTGCTCAAGGATCTCCGGCTCGTATTGAAAATCGATCTGCTCAGCCGTCAGCGGAGTGCCCAATGCCGCGAGCGCCTGCGAGCCGAGTATGTATCGGGCCGAGTTATCCACAGCATTCTGCTTCGGCAGATATTGCGGCAGGCTGGGAAGATTGTCGTTCTGGCCCTTGGCGGCGGGCAACGATGCCGCGAGTTCGCGAAGCTCAGCGGCTGACATGCCGGTGACGTGGTCGAAGGTGGCATCGACCAGCACGTTGCTGCGGAAGAAAAAGGTGCGCTCGTTGGCTGAGGCCGCTTTGGTTCCGATTTGTTCGGTCCGCATCGCGGGCTGGCGGTAAAACGTGAACGCACCGTAGGCGCCGGTCGCATCCTTGAACCGGGCTGCCTTGATGGTGAGCTTGCGCCCATCGTCGCGAGTGTAGGTCGCGGTCTCGGCCTCGGTGAAACCGTACTCCTGCAACGCCGCGGGATAGGCGCTGTCGACCTTGGCAGCATCGTGCGTAACCTGAGGTGTGCCGGTCAACGTCCACCCAGCGAAGGAGGTGGGCAGGAAACCGGTGTCGGCGGCGGAGGCAAGCCCGCAGAACGCGATTGCAACAACGATTAGATATAGAAGACGCTTCATGAAGCTGTGGAATCACCCGAGACGCAGTCTTGCAAGCGCCTTGAATTAGGCTACTCCATTAGACTGTTGAGCGTGGATGGAAGTTTCGCGGGGAGCTCGCGTGCGGCTCGGGAATTGAGGGGCCCATCCTTTCAAGCACGGTTCGGCAGCTAGCGGAGAATCCGAGTCGGGGACGACGTAAAAGGTCTACGAGCGCTACGGATTTAACGTAAGTAACTCAGCCCAACCCCATTCTATCGTGAGCCTGATCACGTCTTTCTGACGCAGCGCTCACTGACAGCCGTTCGGCAGGAGAACTAAGATGCAGCCGCCGGGGGCGTGTAGTTACTGGCTCCGTCCTACCTAAGCCGAATCTCCGCTCCCTTCGGCAAACGGCCTCTCAGCTTGAACTTAGCCTCTGCAAAGGAGGGGATATGAAGATCGCAACAATCCTGTGGGCTGCCCTTCTGGCGATTGGGTTGACCTTCGCGGCCCAGCTGCTGCTCGCGCAATCCAATTCACCGTGCGCAGGCATGTCGGCAACGGCATACGTAAACTGGGCTCAGCTTGGCTTCGACGCCTGCCACAACGGCTACAACCCGAACGAGTTCATCTTGGGTCCTTCAAACGTGGGAAACCTTGCTATTGCGTGGACGTTTCACACGGGCGGCATTAATTCCACGCTGGCGCTCGCCAACGGGATACTCTACGCCGCATCGGTTGATCAGTATCTCTATGCTCTCAACGCTAAGAATGGAGCACTGATATGGAAATATCAGATCAGCGGTGCTGACTATCCGACACCCGTCGTGGTAAACGGCGTGGTCTACGTCGCGGGAGGAAATAACCTGTACGCTTTGAGGGCCACGGATGGGAAATTACTGTGGACTTACACCGGCAGCCGGTACGTCTATCTTCCGACCGTCGTTGATGGCGTGGCTTATTTCGGGGCAAGCGACGGTCTGTATGCGGTGCGGGCAGATACCGGAATGCTCTTGTGGAAATCGGCGAACGATATATGGACGGGATACACCGCCGTTGCGAACGGGATCGTGTACGTCAGCTCCCAGTTCGGCCACCTATACGCGTTCAATGCCGGTACGGGGACGCTGCTTTGGATCTCCGATAAATACCCCGGCGCTTTGCCGGTGGTGGCTAACGGAATTTTGTACCTTGGCACCGAGGGATCATCCTATGGTCCGGGCGTGATCGCGCTGCAAGCTGACACGGGAGCTTTCTTATGGAATTTTCAGACGCAGGACGCGGTCTTCAATTCTCCAGCCGTGGCATACGGTGCCGTTTATCTCCAAAGTAATGACAGTTACCTCTATGCGCTAAACGCCCAAACGGGACAGCTTCAGTGGGCGTATTACAACGCGCCGTCTACCTCCATTTCTCCGGTCGTAGCGAATGGGGTGGTATACACAGTGTCATTCGCCTGGGGTAGCAATGATGGGATGCAGGCATTCAATGCCCTGACCGGACAACTCCTGTGGCAAGACAAATCGCTTTTTGGGTCAGCGATCGTGGCCAACGGGTGGGTGTATGCCACGGACGATAACCTTACGGTTTACGCCTTCCATCTGCCGGGCCAGTGACGAAGGCACGTACCGCGGTCTGTTGACATAACTGTTGCTAACAGGCCATAGCACTCATTATCTCCTACACTCTAATGATTTCGATAACCTCGCGACACCAATTCGGAAGGTGCTTTGTGCCGCCCCTAAAGGGGCTCCGGAATCAAATTGGCCCGTTACCCAGGACTTCCGTCCTGGGCTATAGATTGTTTCGCTCTTCGAGCTTGGGTTGGTGGCGGGGGGATAGCGGTGGTAACCCGGCCCAGTCCGAAGGACGGGACAATCTGTAGCCCGGCACCCTTCGGCTGCGCTCAGGGCAGGCTAAGAGTGGCGGGAAATGTGGGTTTTGAAAAGCCCCGAGTCCCGCAGGGACGGCACAGCACCAGGCTATTCCCCGGCTTCTTTGCCCATCTTGCTCGCGACCTTCACTCCGCTCAGGCCGCCGACATACTTGGCGATGCCGCGGTAGAGCGATTCGGCGATCTTCTGACGGTAGTCGGGGGTTTCCAGGCGCTGCTCGTCGATGGGGTTAGAGACAAACGAAATCTCGGCCAGGATGCTGGGCATGTTGGCGCCGATCAGTACAACGAACGGTGCTTTCTTGACGCCGCGATTGTGCAGGGAAGAGTTCTTGGTCGATAGTCCCTGGTAGAGCGAGGTCTGCACGTCGGAGGCGAGCTCGCGCGACTCGTCGATCTTCTCTTTCAGCGTGATCTTCTTTACCAGGTCTTGCAGCTCGTGAATCGACTTCTCGGAGACGGCGTTTTCGCGGGCAGCAACTTCCAGCGCGTCAGGGCTTGAGGTGAAATTCAGATAGTACGTCTCGACTACCCCGTGCATCCGGGTCGGGACTGGAGTTGGCGTGGACGGAGATGAACAGGTCAGCCTGTTTTTCGTTGGCGATCGCGGTGCGGGTTTCCAGCGGGATGAAGGTATCGTCGTCACGGGTATAGACGACATCGGCGCCGAGTCGCGCTTCCAACAGACGGCCTAGCCGTAACGAGACGTCGAGCACGAGATCCTTCTCCATCAACCCTTCGGGGCCGATGGTTCCGGTATCGTGACCACCGTGGCCGGGGTCGATGACGATGCGTCCGATCTTCAGACCGAGCGCGCGAATGAGGCTGCGATCACCCGATGAGGTCGGCGCTGCCTCACGTGCAGCAGCAATTTGCGCCTGCGAGGACTTGCTTCCCTTCTTGGCGGATTTGTCGCGCGGAGCGACGGCAACTGCGGTCGGAGCTGAGGTTGGCTCCGAGGTGGCTTTGATTCCAGCGTTTGACGTCTTGCTGGGATTGTCGAGCAGTTCATCGGCCTTGTCAGGCTCCGATTTTGCTTGCACCGCCTTGCTGGCGGTCACCGAAGCGGATTTTGCAGTTGACGCAGCCTCCGGCATTTTCGCCGACCCGGGAGCCGATAGCGATGGCTGATTCTCGCGACCGACGGAAGGAACATCCGCCTTCGCGATTTGCTGGGATGACTTAACGGTGCGCGTTCGCGACGATTCTGGTGCAGCCGCCTGCGGCGCGGACCGATCAGTGCCGGCTTCACGTGACGCCGAACCAGCCGGCGCGAGGTTGCCAGAGACGATCGACCGGGAACTTCTCTCGCCGGTATCACCCGTCGCATCCGGAACCGCGTTGTTCGCCACCTCAGCCGGAGCCGCCTTCTTGCCGTGAATGTCGATGATCAGGCGATACGGATTCGGCAGCACAAAGGCCGAATATTCCGACAGGTCCTCGACCTCCAGCACGACCCGAGTGGCGTCACGTTGATACTGCGCCACGCGTATCTTCTTTAGGAAACCGTCCTGCACGTCGAAGCTCTTCCCCACCAGCGTCGAGGTGAGCTTGGTATTGGGCAGATCAAAGAAGATACGATCAGGATTGGGTACTCGTCCGGCCTGATACTCGACTGGGCCATCAATATCGATTGCCACGCGGGTTGAGTCCGGCGACGACCAGTGACGAATGCCGGTGACCAACTGAAGCGGGCCATGAGGCGCGACTGGAGTGGGTAACGATGCGGGAGCGATTCCCGCCGAGCCGGGCGCGATTTCCGGAGCAGGCGCGGGCGGCTTGGTTGATTTGGCTGCTCGCGGCTCCTCAGGTTGTTTCTTGGCAACGGGATGCTCGAGTTCTGCCAAGGTCTCTTTGGCCTTGGCCGCACGGGCGTCATGCGGATAGCGCCTCAGGAATTCCTGGAAGGTCGCTTCTGCTGCGGTCGTGTCGCCCAGGTCTTCCTTATAAATCTGGCCGATCGTGAACAAGGCCTCTACCCGATACTTGCTCCCGGGATATTCACGCCGCAGGAATTCATACTCGCCGATGGCGGCGTGCAAGTCTTTCTCGCCCGGCTGAAACTGGCGTCCCATGGCGGCCAGCACTTCGGCCACAGCGACGATGCTGGCATCCGCTTTGGAAGAGGCCGGCGCACCGTAGTAGACCTTGCGATAGGCGTTGACGACTTGCTGATACTCGCGGCGAGTGCGGTCCGCCTCGGGGCGTCCGTTCAGGGCCTCTCGTAGCTGCTCGGCTTTTTCGAATTGCAGCCGCGCTGCTTGTTTGCTGGATTGCGCGTCATTGGCGAAAGCGCCTGTCGAAAGCAAATGACGAAGTGTGAGGAGAAGAGCGATTCCACGTCGAACGCGGTACGGGCGGAAGGCGAGGCTGAGCGGCGGTGCGCCGGCATGCACCTGAGGAGTCGAGATGGCCTTCGCAGACAAATCCCCGCGTGCGCTGAGGAACCAGCGCGGTCAGCGGAGAACCGTTTCAGAGCACCTTGATTATAGGTGGTAGGCCCCGTCCCGCGACGAGCACAAAGGGGACGGAATCAGGGGAGTGACCCCGGCTGACTGCCGGGGGCACGGAGATGCGTAGGGCCGCATCAGGGGGCGACTTTTTACGTGTGTCATCCCGAGCGTAGCCGAGGGATCTGCAGTTTGTGCGCGTAGGCAAGCCTGCCTTCGTCCGAATCGGCAAGCCCGCTGAAGCCATCATCTTCACTCAGGGAAGGAGAGCAGGTCCCTCGCTTCGCTCGTGATGACAAGAGGTAAACGCGCGCCGGCACGCTGGCGGGTCGGCTTCGCTATCTTTTTGCCGCCGCGATCTCCTGCACCATCTTGTTTGAGGTACCCGGCTCGTACACGCAGAAAGGTTCTTCTGCCAGGTAGTCGCCGCTGGCGGCGTAGGCACGCGCCCGGCATCCCATGCAGACGTGGCGGAATTCGCAGCAGCCGCACTTCCCTTTCAGGTTGTCGTCATCACGCAAGGCCGCGAAGACATCCGATTTGTCCCAGATGTCGGCGAAGTTCTGCTTACGCAGATCGCCGGCAATCGCCGGCAGGTAGCCGCAGGGGAAGACCTCGCCTTCGTGCGAGATGAAGCAGACGCCGGTACCGGCGAGGCAGCCTTTGGTCATCGCATTCATGTCGCTCGGGTGACCTGTGTGTCCAACCGGAGCGCCACCGCCGGGCTTGAGAGAGATTCCGGTCGAGCCCGGCATGGTCATGTCGGTCGGGCCAATCTCGGTCGGCGGATGATGGGCGATGGGCGGAGGAACTTCGCGGCCGGCCGCCTTGTCGGCTGCACGTCGTTGCCGCGCTACGCGGAAATAATGCGGAGCGCAGGTCGCCTTCAGCTCAATGTCTCCGGTGAGCGACTGGTCGTAGAACCAGTTGAGCATCCGCTCGTACTCCTCGGGAGCAACCATCTGCTCGGCGGCGATATCCACTCCGCAACCCACCGGCACAAGGAGGAAGGTATGCAGCGCATCGGCGCCCAAGGTCCGAGCCATGGTGAGCACGTCGGGAAGTTGGTGCGCATTATGACGAGCAATCGTGGTATTGATCTGGACCGACACGCCCAGCCGCTGCAGGTTCTTCATTCCGTAAATCGCGGCCTCGAAGGCTCCGGGAATGCCACGGAAGGAATCGTGGGTTGGGGCGTCGGCGCCGTCGAGCGAAATCGATACCCGCTTGATGCCCGAGTCCTTGATGCGCTGCGCCACGTCGGCCGTCACCAGGGTGCCGTTGGTCGCCAGCGCAGTGCGCAAGCCGCGGCTGTTGGCGTACTCGGCCAGGGTGAAGATGTCGTTGCGGTAGAGGGGCTCGCCTCCGCTCAGCACCAGGATGGGATTACCGTAATCGGCAATCTGCGAAATGATATTCAGCGCCGTGTCGGTGTGAAGGTCCTGCGGGGACATCAACTCCGTCGCGGTGGCGCGGCAGTGGATACAACGCAGATTGCAGCCCTTTGTGACTTCCCAAAAAATGAGGCGTGGCGTGAATTTCTTCGTCGCCGCCGGATGCGCGCTGCCATTACCTGCTGTCATCATTCCCTCCCCACTACTGCGGTTGGCTCTTTACTGCTGCTGTAACGATAGGATTTCCTCGACCCGAGAGGCCGTGCGTCTTATCACGTGGCCTTGTGACGAGCGTCACTTTTCCGATGGACGGGATATTCGGCTGCAGGGGCACGGACGGACCGTACCCCTGTGCAATAAGCGTTACTGCCCGGCCCCGCCGCCGCTATGGCAATCAGCGCAGTTGACGGCGCTCAGGTCGCCGATATCCACCGGGTGCTGGAACGACTGGTTGGGAATGGCAGCCAGCTTCTCCTTGCCTTCTTCCTGCGCGGCCAGGGTGTGGCAGGCGTTGCAATCCTTGCTGATGGTTTTGCCATCGGCGCTGACGTGGTTGCCGTCATGGCAGCGGAAGCATCCCGAGGTATAGAAGTGGCCGATATTATTGGGGTGGGTCAGCCAGTTAACGTGCATCTCGGGGAAGAACGTGGTGCCGAAGATTCGCTGCAACTCCTTGGTGGCAGCGTTGATCGCATCCGCCTTAGAGCTGGCGATCTGCGGATATTTCTCCTGGTAGAAGGCGTTGATCTTCTCCGGAATTGCCTTTTGCGCCTCATCCGAGGTCTTGTAATCGGCCGTCAGAACCTCGACGCCCTGATGCTTAATGTAGGGCAGCGATGGGTCGATTACGTTCAGCGCCATGGCGCGATCGATGGACAGGTCAGGCGGAACATAGATGTGGGTTGGGCGGTTGTGGCAGTCGACGCAGTCCATGCGCCGCTTCTCAGCCTTGGCAATGTCTTCCGGCTTCGGTGGATTGTCTTTGGTGGTGTAGACCGTCACTTTTCCGTTTTGATCGGTCACCTTTACCCAGGGAATGTTCTGCCGCTTCTCGTCGGTGGCGTAGTAGTCGATCTTGTTGGCGATGTTCATGTGCCAGTGGATACCACCACCGGCCGGGCCGAGATTCGGATCGCCGCCGCCGACTTTGATGAGCATGCGGATCTGGCGCGGCGTGTTGTTCTCGTCAGCGCCGAAGTGGGTGAACGTCTTCAACTGCGCGCCCCAGAACTTTCTGGGCCAGTGACATTGTTCGCAGGTCTGCTGCGCCGGGCGAAGGTTGGCCACAGGAGACGGAATCGGACGGGGATAGGTTCCGCGAATGGTGTAGTACACCTGGCGCAATCCCGACATTTTCGAGCGCACATACCAGCCGGCGCCGGGGCCGACGTGGCAATCCACGCAGGCAACGCGCGCGTGCGGCGAAGCCGAGTAGGCCACGAACTCAGGGTGCATCACGGTGTGGCAAAGCTCACCGCAGAACTGCACGGAATCGGTAAACTCGTATGCTTTAAAACTGCCGACCGCGCTGAGCAGCGCGAAGATGACAACAAAGCTGAGAACAAAAGCCACCGAACTGCGCTGATTGGGATTGTTGAGATCGATGCGGGGAAACTGCGTCGCGTCAGGCAAGCCGCGAGCTCGGCGACGGCGTTCCACCATCATTCCCACCACCATCAGCACCAAGCCCAGGATCAGCAGGGCCGGCATGATCATGTAGGCGAGGATGCCGATGTAGGGACTCGCCTGCGTGGAAACCAGGTCCACCAGGAACAGGAAGATGATGTTCGCCAGCGCCACTACGGCCAGGGCGAGGCCGACCAGACTGATGGGGTTCTTGATTAACTTGCCGGGGATGAAATCGTTCAAACCAAGCGGATTCGGCTCGCTGCTCTTCAGCCATGAAAAAACGGCTCCTGATAAATTCCGTTGACAATGCGGGATGCTGACCTTATATCACCGCACTCTGTGTCCCACATCACAGCAAAGTGGTAGGCGTGGCAAGCCGGTTTCTACCACAGGTCACACGGCTTACCTCACGTTTATTGCAGGCTTAACTCGTCATTTTGAAGTGGTTACCTCGTCGGCAGCTTCTTTGCGCGCTGCCGCTGGCTCATCTTCAGCTGGAGCCTCTTCGGCCCCCAGTGCGCGTTCGATGGCCAGGGTATCGAGCGGGTGCTCATGTTCGTAGTGCTCGATCGACATCTTTCCATCGAACCAGGCCCAGTTCATGGGATAGGCATCAGGATCGACGATGACCGAATACAAGTGCCAGACGATGATGGCGAGCGTGGCCAGTATAGCTTCGTACCAGTGAATCAGGATGGCAACATCAATCCACCATCCCGGCACGCGATCCATGACCAGCATCTTGAACCAGATCATCAGGCCGGTGGTGGCCATGACGAACATGCCCCACACCAACGCCCAGTACTCGGCCTTCTCGGCATAGGAGAAGCGGCGGAACATCGGCCGCTGATCGCTGATTCCCAGATAGAACCGGAATGCGTCGCGTACGTCGGTGACGTCCTTCCAGTCGGGCAGCATGTCTTTCACCAGCTGCCGGCCATCAGGATCGCGGGCGATGTAGTAGATGTGGAACAGGCTAACGGCAATCAGAATCACCCCGGCAATCGCGGTGTATGACGCTTCTTACCGTCTCATTGATGAACGCCGCGGCCAGCCACGAGTTCGGATACTTCAGCGCGAATCCGGTGAGTACCAGGGTGAAGAAACTGATAAGCAGCGTAAGGTGCTGGGCGCGCTGCTGCGGCGACATGCGGTACAGGATGCGCGGCTGACCGATGCGGTGCAGCTTCAGCTTTTTGCGGAAGATGATGAGGTTATGCAGCACCATCCCGCCGATTACCGCGACGATCATCCAGATATAAAACTTGCTGATGAGAGCAAGGATCTTCGAGCCGATGTCGGCCTTTTGCGTCCCGTCCTGATGTACCTTGGCAGCGATGAACTTCTGGTTCGCGCCGGGGTGGCACTTGCCGCAGGTTTCAGCCAGGTGCGCTGAATTGATCTTCGACCGCGGATCGCTGGAGGGAAGAATGTCATGCACGCCGTGACAACTGGCGCAGTTGGCCACGGTGCTGGAGCCGACCTTCGACGCCATGCCGTGATAGCTGGATAGATAGCTGGAGACGCGGTTGCCGGCGATTCCAAATTCATTGGAGAGCTTCACGCTGGCGTGGCAGGCTCCGCAGGTGTTCTGCACGTTGGCCGCCGCTACCGCTGAGTTCGGGTCCTGGGGCGCCTTGATAGTGTGTATGCCGTGACAGTCGGTACACACTGGTGCCTGCCAGTTGCCGCGCGCGATCTGCTGGCCGTGAACGCTGTCTTTGTAATGCTGCGCGACATCGGCGTGACACTTGGCGCAGGTCGTCGGCACGTTGAACTTGAATACCGTGGACTTGGGATCGCCCCCACCCAGGATGTCGTGCTCGCCGTGGCAGTCGGTACAAACGGCTGCCTTCTCGGAACCGTCGGTGACCGCTTTGCCGTGTACGCTCTGCTCGTATGAGCTGAAGGTAGTGGTGCTGACTCCGGCCGAGCTCATCACCAGCTTCTGGCCGTGGCATGCGCCGCAGGTTTGCGGGATATTGGTGTGCGCTACTTTCGATTTGGGATCGCTGGCGGGCAGAATGGTGTGAACATTGCCGTGGCAATCCTGACACTTGGCGACGTTGGTGTTGCCAGCCGCTGCGGCTTTGGCATGGACGCCACGGTCGTAGGCTGCCTGCTGATCGCTGTGGCAGGTCGCGCACTTGGGCATCACCGGCGTGGGGTCGTGGGGGAAGGCTTTGATGTCGGCGTGGCAATCGGTACAGCCAAAGGTGCTGTGAATCGAGGCCTTGAATGCGGCGTCGTCTACATGCAGGCTGATCTGTTTGCCGTTCTCGTCTTTGGTCAGAGTTGCGTCATTGTGACAGGCCAGACACTCCTCGTTGCTCATCCTGGCAGCGGCCTTGGGCTTACCCGCCGCCGCGGCGAACGTAGGGAGCAACAGAAGAAGTGCTATTAACCAAACGCAACGCTTCACGGCATTCCTCGCTTTCAGCGCATCACTCAACTATTAAAAATGGCTGATTGACGGGCCAAGGGGCAGTGAGAAGCCTCACGCGGAGGCGTGACGTGGGTCACATGAGTATGTTCGGCAGGAAGTCCGACAACGTAGATATCGCCGCCGAAAGAAGAGAAATCGCGGGAAGCAAGACACTGCGGGTGACGCCAGCAATGGAAGCCGGTTTGAACGATCACGTTTGGAGCATGGAGGAACTGGTTGCGCTGCTGCCTGAGCCGAAACCGGCGAAGCGCGGCCCTACAAGAAGCGCCAGATGTAAGAAGGCCAATTCACTGCTGCTCCACTAACTGCTCAACGGCGATTGCGAGGTTGTACTGACAGGTAGGAAGACTGTAGTCTCCGTTTCCATCTGATACTTGGAGTTGAAGTGGCGCTTGTGGTTTCAACATTGTCGGGATCACAACCGACGAATCCCCGTTCCCATTACATGAAACGTGCCATTGACCACCCACTTGTTGGCCTAATATATCAGTCCCAAGTAACACTAAATCAAAACCTCCCCTCCCACCCTTTTGTCCTCCTGAAAAGTGGACCGTTATTCGAAACAGGCTGGGTTCTGTCGGAGTCACGAGCGTCGTAACAAACATTTCGTTCTGTTGCAGCAGGGTTAGGTGACTGACGACTGTCCATTGCGGTTGTTGTCCGAACGCCATCACAGAGCACAGCACGAGCAGGAAATAGATCGCCGTATTACGCATGAGTTTAGCCTCCATCGAAGGTGCGGCCATCGTAGCACCCCTCCCGCCATATCCCGCGACTTCCCGCCGTCTCCCCCTATTTCAAAGTGAGGCACTACCCGGCCGTGAATTCCCTTGCCAAAGCTCCAAGAGCGTAGGAGAATCGCGTCAATCGTCCCAAACCAATGTGTGCCGTAGGCAGATCAAGAAGTCATGCTGGCGCGTTGTCCGCGTGCGCCAGTTCGGGTTGAGTAGATTCTCTCGTTCACCGATTGGAACCGGGTTCCAGATGAGGAGCGGCGATGAGTTTAGCGAAGACCGGACGCTTCCATTTAGCTTTCATTCTGCTCGCAATCCTGGCCCTGGTGCCTGGCGCGTTCGCGACCGATCCTGCGAAAACTCAGCCTCCGCAGGCATCTGCTGCTCTTCCCGATTCTTCCGCGGGCCAGTATGCAGCAACCGACATTTGCAAGACCTGCCACGAAGAGATCTGGGAAAAGCACTTCTCTTCGACTCCGCATTCTGCTCTGCTCAAGGGCAATGAACATGGATGTCAGTCCTGCCATGGACCCGGGCAGGCACACGTCGATGGCGGTGGCGATCCTACAAAGATCATTCGCTTTGAAACCCTGAGCCCCGCGCAAACCGCGGCGATCTGTACCAAATGTCACCAGTCCAGCCTGGAGACGCAGAACTTTTCTAAATCCGAGCACCTGTCCAACGGCGTGAGTTGCACTACCTGTCATAGCCCGCATAAATCCACCGATGTGAATTTCATGCTGGTGAAGTCGCAGACCGAGCTTTGCTATGGCTGTCATGCGGCGCAGAAGGCGCAGTTTGCGCGTCCCTATCGTCACCGCGTAGATGTTGGCCTGATTCAATGTAGTGATTGCCACAACCCGCACGGGACGGAGCGAGGTGGTCAGGTGCGCTCGGCCGCCGGCCAGTTTGCGATTTGCACCAAGTGCCACACCGATACCATGGGGCCGTTCGTGTTTGAGCATGCCCCGGTCAAGACGGATGAGGGCTGCCTCTCCTGCCATACGCCTCATGGCTCGACCAACCCGCGGTTGTTGCAGGTGAATAACGTGAACTTCCTCTGCCTGCGATGCCACACGCCGAACATGAACGGGGCCGCAGGCCGCCCTGTAGGACCGAACCACGATCAGTCAACCAAGTATCAGGCGTGTACAACCTGCCATTCGCAGATCCACGGTTCAAACTTTAGTCCGGTGTTTTTCCGCTAAGAGGACGCTATGCGATTCCCAACGATTCGCCGATCGCATTTATGGCTCGGACTCGCAGTGGCCGGGCTGGCATTAGCAAACCTAAGCTTCGCGCAGACTCCATCGGCGCAGGCTCCGTCGGCTCCGCCATCGCCTGCGGCGCCGCCGTCCGATTCGCAAGAAGGTAAGGACATTGGCGGCTTTCACGTGACCCAATCCATCGAGTTTGGCGGGCGCATCAACGACACCACGGGAAGCACGGCGATGTATGACACCCTGGTGAACTATCAAAGTGGGGCGCGCCTCCTGGAGCAGTCGCTGACCATGCAGGCCAAGGACCAGGAAGAGATCTTCGACACCCTCACGCTGTCGAGCTTCGGATGGGGTGGCGATCCCGAGCAGGCGGCACGGCTGCGGATCGCGAAATATCACTGGTACACATTCTCGGGCAGCTATCAGCACATGCAAAACTATTTCGATTACGACCTGTTAGCGAATCCGCTGAACCCGGCACCGCCCGCCGGCAATCCCTCGGTTCCGGTGCTGTTTTCGCCGCATAGCTACTTCGACCGGCAGAATCTGTATAACTTCGACCTGGTCGTGCTGCCGATGCACAAGTTGTCATTCCGTGCCGGCTACAACCGCAACCGCATCATCGGGCCTGCTTTCAGCAGCACCCATGAGGGAACAGAGGCGCTGCTTGATGAAAACTGGAACAACCAGTTAAACGGCTTCCGCTTCGGCGCCGACTGGCGCGCAAACGATAAAACCACAATCAGCTATACGCAGCTTTTGCAGTACTACACCGGCGGGACAACGGATTCCCTGAACGGGTATAACTCCTGGCCACTGTCGAACTCGGCTTTGGTCAGCTTGGGATTGCCATGGTTCAACAGCGGCAGTCCGTGCTCAGCCCCGTTGAAGAACGGAATCGCCAACCCGTCTTGCAACGGCTTCTCTGACTACAGCTTGTATCAGCACGAGCACACGTTCATCCCTACCGAGCAGCTCAACATGCGCTCGTCGTCATTGAAGTGGCTCGACTTCAACGGACAATGGCAATACAGCCATGCGCAGATGAACACGCCGCTGACGGCGATTTTTAGCGGCTTGAGCAGTCGCACCGGTGAATTGGGCTACAACACCGCCGGCAGCAGCTCGAGCGCGAAGTGGAATTCTTCCTCGGCCGACGTTTCCGCCACCATCCACATCAACGACCGGTTCCGCCTGGTTGAGGCTTTCCGCTTTCGCAACTTCAGTGTGTCGGGCGACTATCTCGACTACGAAAATAGCTTTTTCCCCGCTGCTCCCACCACGGCTTCGCTGCTGACGCCGGTGGCGTATTTCCCCGGAACGAATCTGACCCACGCGTCGGGTTCGCCGGCCGACATCATCAACGACCTGTATGCCAACCTGCTGGGGCAGTTGTCCTATGCAAATGATTTTCAGGCGCAGTACGACATCACACGCAGCTTCGGCGTGCGCGCCGGATTCAACTGGACCAAGCTCACGATTCAACCCGGCGACAGCTACGAAGCGGCGCTCGGCGATATCTACTACCCCAACAATCCCAACCGCGGCGAGTGCGCCGGACAGCCGTTGAATGCAAACGGCACGTGTACGTTTGCCGGCGTGCTTACTCCGTGGAGCGATCCTCTGAGCGGAACCACGCAGCTCAACCGCTACACCGGTGTGCTGGGCGCCTGGTATCGCAAGGGAGCTCTGCACGCCAACGTCGACGCGGAATACGGCGCCGCCGATAACTGGATCTACCGCACCGACCCGCTGAACTTCTTGAACTTCCGCGGAAATATCTCGTATGCTCCGCGTCCCTGGTTGATGCTGGGAGGTAATTTCACCTACCAGAAAGGGAGCAACAACACGCCCGGTATCAACCTCGGCCAGCACAATTACATGACCATGGTGAATGCCACCATCATGCCCAACAAGAAGTGGGGATTCGACCTGGCCTACAATTTCGAGGCAATCCAGCAGAACCTGTTCCTCTGTTTCCAGGACAGCACGCCGCCGGCCGGCTCGACCACTTGCGCCGGCGATAGCACCCTGCAGCAAACCTATGGCCTGTATCAGACGCACACGCAATACGGGTACTTTGCGTTCACCCTGGCTCCGCTGGAGCGCGTCAATATGAAATTGGGGTACAGCATCGTGGATAACCAGGGCAACACGACCGACTTCAACGCCCTGTTGCCGCTTGGCCCACTGGCCTCGACGTATCAGACTCCGCTGGCCACGGTCGAGGTTAAGCTGTACAAGGGCGCAAGTTTCAAAGGCGGCTGGAATTACTACCAGTATGGCGAGGGATCATTCGTGGGTCCGACGGCTCCCCGCTACTTCCACGCCAACAACACAACTCTTGCTCTGCGCTACGCTTTTTGAAGAGATCCTCGAAACAGCCCTAGGAGAAGACTACCCGTGGACGACTCAGCAAGCGCGGGCGGCGAGGACGAATGCTACCGATACTCCTGACCCGCTCATAAGCTCCGTGCAAGTCCTGGCTCAGCATCTGGACTATCTGCATGCAGACAGCGCGGTGCTCGCGCAGAAACTTCACCAGTTCTTTGCGGCGAACGAACACTACCTGGGAATCGTCAAGCACTTCGGCCGTGACTTCGTAGGCGGTATTGGACAGGACTGCTCCCAGTCCGAGGACTTCGCCGGGCCCAGCGATGCGCAAGGTAAGCCGTTTACCACCTTCCGAGCCGATGGAGAGTTTGGCCCGCCCGTCGCACAGGATGTAAATACCACGCACCGGGCGGCTTTCCGCAAAGAGAACGGCGCGCCTGGGGTAATGCGCAAGTGACTTGATTTGATCGAAGTCCACTAACGCGTCCGCTGACATATCGCAAAACGGACGGTCGGGCCGCGAATCGCAAGCCATGCAACTGGCGGACTTATTCACGCTTGCCATGATGTTTAGGTAATAGTTCGGCAGCAGTGTGCAGCGCAGTGATTGCAATCACCCGTTGTCGTGACCCTCTTCACATGGGTCCGCAACTTGTTGCTCCGCATGGCGCAAGATAACGCAGGACGATGACTGAGTTTCAGCTTCGCCGGCCGGCAAGCCTTATTGAGCCAGAGCCATTGCCTTCAAAGCTGATTTGTTGCGAATCAGGAGAGTCGAGCCTTTTGCCTGCACGATCTGCCGCTTCTTCAAGTCAGCAAAAAGCCGGGTCACGGTTTCGCGCGAAGTTCCAATCATCTGCGCGATTTCTTCGTGGGTGAGTGCAAGCTTCACTCGCGGCTCGGCCTTGGCAGCTTCACCCGCTTTCACACTCCATTCCAGCAACAGCTTGGCGAGCTTTTCGCCGGCCGAGTGTGACAGTCCCAGCGAGCGAATCTCGCGGCAGGCGGTGTTGTACTTGTCGCTCAGCTGCTCGGCCACGCGCAGGCATGCGTCGCTGTGTTCGCGCAGGAAGCGCACAAAATCTTCGCGCTTGACGAAGTTCACCTGGCAGGGATCCGCGGTTTCCGCGGTGAGTTCATAAGGCTTGCCGCTGACTGAGGCGCTCAGCCCCAGCACTTCGCCGGGTTCAGCGATTTTCAGGATCAGGGTCTTGCCGTCGGTCGAGCAGATGGAAAGCTTTACGCGACCTTTGCATAGAACAAAAATTCCGCGCGGCGATTGACCTTCGACAAATAGCACCGCGCCCTTGGGATAAGCGGTGGCGTACTTGATGTGCTCGAACGACTGCAGTGCAGCAGCAGGCAAGTCGCAAAAGATGTGGTCGGCCCGCATCTTGCAGGTCAGACAGTTTTCGATGATGTCGAGACCGTATGGTGTCAGCACAATGCCCCCTGATGATTGCCGTATCCCGGTGGTGCGACCGGTGCGCGCTTGCGGAATTCCGGGGTGCGAAGACTAACGGCTGCCGACTGCCTGTCGACCCTTACTTCGAAGTCACAGGTCAGTGTGATCTCTGGCGACGGGTTGGTGTTTCTCGCTTCCGAGATCCAGTGCAGTAATTTCGTCGTTTGCAGCAGCGGAGTCTGCTCCTAGATACATTCCAGCAGACTGCTAAAGCGCACAGGGAACAAGTGCAGACATCACAACAGGTTGTGACGCAAGCCACCTTTTGGGGAAGAATGCCATACTTCTCAAGGACTTAGCGATGGGCTTATGGCGGTGTAGAAACCGCTAAGATAACCATCGCTCAGTGTCGGCCATCACAGGGGCGTGGTTGCGCTTACACGCTAACCGGTTCGCCGGCTGCAACCCGCTGGGTGTCAAGCACCGTAGCAACGGCGTGCAGCACCGAGGCCACTCGTACCGCAGCGAGCACTTTCTCTTCGCCGAATCCCTTTTCGCGCAGAACCTTTTCGTGAGAATCAACGCACGCGCCGCAGCCGTTGATCGCCGACACCGCCAGGCACCACAGCTCAAAATCGAGAGCCTCGATTCCGTGGGTGCGGATGACATTCATTCGCAGGCCCGCGCGCATCGTCTTGTACTTCTCGTTCGACGAGAGATGCAGGAAGCGGTAATAGATATTGTTCATTCCCATGACGGCAGCAGCGGATTTGGCGGCCTCCAAGCGCCTGGTCGGAGAGATGAGACGCAGCTTCTTCGAGAGCCGTCGCGGTCAGGTCTTCATTGCGTGACGCCATCGCACAGCCAACTACGGTTCCCCATAGCTGCTGTTCGTTCAATTCCGTCTGGTTGGAAACTACGCTGGAAAAATTCAGCCGCATGTCTTTGGCATAATCGGGCAACGTCTGTATCAATGCATCAAGTGTCATTTTTTTGGCCCCTTGCAGATGCAGATGGCTCCGCCGTTTTGGACCGACGGAGCCATCCGTGAATCACGGTTAGACGTGCAGGGTTTCCTGGCCCTTCTGCCAATTGCAGGGGCAAAGCTCGTCGGTCTGCAGCGCGTCAAGCACGCGCAGCACTTCCTGCGGATTGCGTCCTACCGAGAGATCGGTTACGTAAACGAAACGGATAATGCCTTCGGGATCGACGACGAAGGTGGCGCGCTGAGCTACGCCGGCGCTCTCGTCGATAATGCCGAGCTGACCGGTCAGTTCGCGCTTGATGTCGGCCAGCATGGGGAACGGCAGGTTCTTCAGGTCTTCGTGATGGGTGCGCCACGCGTGGTGGACGAATTCAGAATCCGTGCTGCCCCCCAGAATCTGGGCGTCGCGATCCTTGAACTCCTTGTTCAGCTTGCCAAACGCGGCAATCTCCGTCGGGCAGACAAAGGTGAAATCCTTGGGCCAGAAGAAGTAGACCTTCCACTTTCCCGAGAAGTCCTGGTTGGTGATCTCCTTGAACTCTTGGCCCTTTTCCAGGCTGACAGTTGCGGTCACTTTGAAATCGGGGAATTTTTCGCCAACACCTAACATGTTATATAAGCTCCGTTTCTTGAAATTAATTCGAGTGTTGCTGCATTTCCGCTTGCGAGCATGCCTTGCATACTCCCTGAATTTCGACGCTGAACTTCTCTACCCGGAAGCCCGCCGGCAGCCGCCCGCGCAGCTTCAAGGGATCGATCCGCTCCAGGTCAAGGTCAGTGATGGACCGGCATCGCGTGCAAACCAGATGATGATGAGGATGAGGATTGCCATCAATACGCCAGCCATGATGGGGCGATACTTCGCGCAGCATGCCGGCTTCCACGAAGGTCCTGAGGTTCTTGTATACGGTGGCGAGCGAGATCGACGGCAGCTCTGCTTTCACCCGGTCGTAGATTTCCTCAGGCGAGTAGTGGCCGGGGCCGGCCATCAGCGCTTCATAAATCTTCTGCCGCTGATGGGTCGCTGCCAGGCCGTGCTGTCGGCACAGCCCAAGAAACTGCTTGTAAGTGTCCCGGCGCATAGCAACTAGATGATAAAAATTATTAAACGATTCAACTTGTCAAACCGTAACAGGAACAATCGGCCAACGGCTCTCCACTAAACTAATACACTAATGCAAGCACCAGCCACCGCTATGACATTCCGGACAATATGTGTCTTCTGCGGTTCCAATTTGGGAATTCGCCCGGTGTACCGTGCCGCGGCTGAGCGGCTGGCCTCCCTATTGTTGCAGCGCGGAATCGAGCTGGTTTATGGCGGCGGAAACGTCGGGCTGATGGGCGTGCTCGCCGACACCATGCTCGCGCAGGGCGGCAGAGTGATCGGAGTGATTCCCCAGTCTCTGATGGCACGCGAGGTCGGACATCGCGGACTGACCAAACTCCACGTTGTCAGCTCGATGCATGAACGTAAGGCGCTGATGGCAGATTTATCTGACGCTTTTCTTGCTCTGCCCGGCGGCTTCGGAACCTTCGAAGAATTCTGCGAGATCGTGACCTGGTCGCAACTCGGCATCCACCAGAAGCCCTGCGGGCTGCTCAATGTCGATGGCTACTACGATCCTCTGCTGCGCCTCTTCGACCATGCTGTGGGCGAAGGATTCTTGCATCCCGACAACCGTGCGCTTGTGCTGGACGACGATGAGCCGGAGCGCCTGCTGGAAAAGATGGCCCACTACAAGCCCATACGAGCTGCAAAGTGGATCGGCAGAGAAGAACGCTAGCAGCGCTTCTCTGCCGGTTTAGGTCAGCGCATTCGGACGGGGAGGAATGTTCTCCAGCACCAGCGCATCCTTCGAACGAAGCACACCCTCTTGCGCGTATGCTATAGGTGCGAGAATGAGTACGGCGAGAAGAAGCGTGCGGCGGTACATCGATACCTCCCGGGCGTGGCCAGACTCAACCGGCTAGCTGCGGATGAACGTCGCGGTAAAGGGTCACACCGGCGGTCGCCTGCCATCATGACACCGTTGCCGACAGAGTGTCAGGCTTGAATCGTTTTCGCTTGAAAGGCGTCTAAACTTAGTTAGGTTAAATCGACGCAGGGAGCGTGTATGGCAGGAAGCTCAAGAACCAGCTTCAGCAAACGTCAAAAGGAGCGCGCCCGCCAGGAAAAACAGGCGGAGAAGGCCGCGCGGAAAGCGCAACGCAAGCAGGAAGGTCCCACCCCGTCGGAAGCGCCGGCTGAGTTGACGGTCACGCACGATGAAGACGGGCAGCCGGTGGGATTCGATTTTCACGATTTCAATAGCTGAGTCTCGAATCGGGGAAACGCGCACTTTAGCAATCAATTCGTATATACGACGAAAAGCCCCGCAGCTCGGGGCTTTTGCTTTTGGTGGCGAACTAGTCGCTCGCTACTGTATCTCGATTACCGGCCCGGCTTGTCTCTGAACTTCGCCCACCCTTTCGATAACGTGCCGGGTGAACTTAAACAGCGAGCGCGCGTGGGGTGACTGGTCGCCCTCCAGCACGATCGGCTGGCCGGAGTCGCCGCCCTTGCGAATGTCGGGGTCGAGCTCGATGCTGCCCAGAAACGGCACGCCGAATTGTTGAGCCGTACGTTCGCCTCCACCTTTCGAAAAGATGTCAATCTCTTGGCCGCAGTGAGGACAGTTGAAATAGCTCATGTTTTCGACGATGCCCAGGATGTCGACCTTTACCTGCTTAAACATCTCGATGGCTTTACGGGCATCCTGAAGCGAGACGTCACTGGGCGTTGTGACCACCACGGCCCCCGTAACCGGGACCGTCTGCACCAGAGAGATCACTACGTCGCCAGTGCCCGGAGGCAGGTCGATGATCAGGTAGTCGAGCTGTCCCCACTCCACCTGTCCCAGAAACTGCTTGATGATGGAGTGCAGCATGGGACCGCGCCACACCAGAGGTTTATCGCCGGGGCTGAGGAAACCAACCGAGATCACCTTCAGCCCATAACGCTCAGGCGGCAAAATGCGATCTTCGCCCACGACCTGGGGGGCGACGGTGGTGCCCAGCATCAGCGGAACGTTGGGGCCATAGACGTCGGCGTCAAGCAATCCGACTTTGAAGCCCATGCGGGCGAGGGCGATGGCCAGGTTGACGGCCAGCGTGGTTTTGCCTACTCCGCCCTTGCCGGAACCGACAGCAATGATGGAATCGACTCCGGGCAGCGGCTGCGGACCTGCCGGCTCGTGACCGGGTCCATGAATATGAGAGCTCACGTGTGAATACCTGCTTGGGCGTGGATTAGAAGCGCAAACTTTGATTATATGCGCTGGCGGAGATGCTTCCGAGCAGGAGCAAACCAACTACTTCCGTTCGTAGCGAATCTTGAACTCGGGCGACCACTCGCCATTCTTCTGCAAGAACACCGTAAACCAGTACGCGTTGTCGCCATCACGCACAATAGTGGAGCGGATGTGCGTGACCTTGCCGCTTGCACTCGTCAAATCGAAGTCCTGCCGCAATGTCTTGCCGCCGGGATCGGGCACGGCGATTCCGATGGTGAGGTCGCCTGCCGCGCTGGTGTAATAGAAGCCGATCGTCTTCGTCGCGGCATTGTACGCATAGAAACCGTTGTAGTGCGGCTGCCCGTTGAACTTGGTGAGGAATTCGATGGCCTGATGATTCGGCGCCCAGGTTATGTCGTTTTCGACGTGAGTGACCGAGCCATCCTGCGGATCTTTGACATCCGAGACCCAGGTGCCTCCGACTAACCACGCCACCGGATCGAGCGGCGAAGACTTCACAGCTTCGGTTTTCTGCTGGGCGAAAGTGCTCATCCCGACTAACACCAGCAAAGCAAGCACAACATTCTTATAGCTACTTGGCATAGGTTCCTCATCCGGCGGTCCGCGCCGTCGATCGAAAATTCCTGGGCAATCAGAGATTCGGCATGATTGCACGACTCTCCCGTTGTGACAACCACAGCCAGAGCGGCGCTCAGTCGCCCATCCCGCCCCTGTAGCGACTTATCCCCGCCTGCTCCGAATCTCAAGCTGGAGCATCCAAAAGGAAGCAATCCTCGCTGGAGAACGACATGAAGATCGCGAACGACGTCACCGAACTCATTGGCCATACGCCGCTGGTAAAACTAAACAAAGTCACAGGCGGCTCGACAGCTACCATCGTTGCCAAGCTGGAAAGCTTCAACCCTTGCGCCAGCGTTAAGGACCGCATCGGGGTGAGCATGATCAGCGAGGCGGAAAAGGCCGGCAAGATCACCCCCGGCAAAACCGTGCTCATCGAGCCCACCAGCGGCAATACCGGCATTGGCCTTGCGTTCGTCGCTGCGGTGAAAGGCTATCGGCTCATCGTCACCATGCCCGATAGCGTCAGCCTCGAGCGCCGAATTCTGCTCCGCGCGTTTGGAGCCGAGGTAGTTCTCACGCCCGGTCCCAAGGGGATGAAAGCGGCCATCGCCAAGGCGAACGAGTTGCTGGAGAAGACACCCAACAGCTACATGCTTGGACAGTTCGACAATCCCGCGAATCCGAAGATCCACTTCGAAACCACCGGGCCCGAGATTTGGGATGACACCGACGGCAAGGTCGACATTCTCATTTCCGGCGTCGGCACCGGAGGTACGCTGACAGGCGTCGCTGAATACATCAAGCCCAAAAAGCCGTCGTTCAAAGTAGTCGCGGTTGAGCCCGAGGAGAGCCCGGTGCTTTCCGGCGGCCAGCCCGCTCCGCATAAGATCCAGGGAATCGGCGCCGGCTTTGTTCCCAGCATTTTGCGGACGGACGATATCGACGAAGTAGTAAAGGTGAATGCTGACGACGCCATCGCCATGGCGCGCCGCCTGGCAAGCGAAGAAGGCCTGCTGATGGGCATCTCCTCGGGCGCCGCGGTTGTAGCTGCATTGCGAGTCGGAGAGCGCAAAGAGAATGCCGGTAAGCTGATTGTGGTCGTGCTACCGTCATTCGGCGAGCGTTATTTGAGCAGTGTGCTCTTCCAGCAATTGCGCGAGGAGGCCATGGCCATGACGGCAGAAACCGTTACCATATAAGCTCATGCGCTCGTTCTTCTTCCACATGCGCGAAGATATCGCTGCGGTGCTGGAGCGCGATCCGGCCGCCACCTCGGGGCTGGAAGTCATCCTTCTCTATTCCGGACTGCACGCGCTGTGGGCTTGGCGCATCTACCACTGGCTTTGGCTGCAGGGCATGCGCTTCCCGGCGCGATTCCTCTCGCAGGTGGCGCGCTGGATCACCGGAATTGAGATCCATCCCGCAGCCCAGATCGGCCGCCGCTTCTTCATCGACCACGGCATGGGAGTGGTGATCGGAGAAACCGCCGAAGTCGGCGATGATGTGACGCTGTATCAAGGGGTCACGCTGGGCGGCACCGGAAAAGAGACAGGAAAGCGGCATCCCACAGTGTGTGACAACGTTGTTGTCGGTGCGGGCGCGAAAATCCTGGGCTCCATCACCATCGGGGCGAACTGCCGCATCGGCGCCGGCTCAGTGGTACTGCGCAACGTTCCTCCCGATTCCACCGTCGTTGGCGTGCCCGGGCACATCATTCTGCGCCACGGACAACGCGTGGTCATCACCGATCCCAAACAGATCAACGATCCTCTCTCCGAGGCGCTCGCCGCTGTTGCCATGGAAGTCAAAACTCTTCGCGCCGAAGTCCGCCGCCTGCAAGGCCGCGAGCACGAAGCCGAGTCTGGTCGCGACGGCCTCGACCGGGCGCTGGAGATTGAGATCGAGTATCAGATCTGAAGAAGTGATTAGCGATTAGCAAAAGCTTGCGGTTGCAGACTATTGCCGGTTACAGATGGTGCTGGTTGCAGACTGTTGCCGATTGCGACAGGAAGGAACAACGAAAGACCCGCGCCGTAGGCGCAGTAGAGGTTAGCCCGGCGCTTCAGCGCCGGGTGAGTTGCGTATTACCTCCCGAGTCCCTTCAGGGACGACACGAGAACAGATCCCTCGTCGGCTGCGCCGCCTCGGGATGGCATGCGCTTGAATGACTGCTCACAATCGCATTCGTAACAGCAGCGCGTCCTCTTCCGGATCGCGATAATACTTCGGTCGCCTGCCCTCTTCCTTAAATCCTGTTTTGACGTACAGCGTGCGCGCCGCGACATTGGATTCCCGTACCTCGAGGACGACGTCAGCAACTCCGCAATCTCGCGCCAGCCGCAACACTTCGTTAACTAAGAGATCGCCCACCCCCTGACGCCGCAATGTCGGCGCCACGACCACATTCTCAATCTCCCACTCATCCATCCCGCAACGCGCGATGACAAATCCCGCGATCGCGTCTGCTACTTCACACGCAACCAGCGCAACCCGCACTGGAGCTGTCGCCGCGAACAACGCGTCATATTCGCGGGCGCTCCAATGCGCAGCCGTTTCGGACTCTCCAGCCAAGCTCATGATCTGCGGAATGTCTTCAGGAACGGCACCGCGGATCAGCATTGCGTCACCGCTTGGGCGCGGAGAAGATTTCGGCATCCGACCGCCGGATGTAGTTGGCGTCGAGCGTAGCAACATCGGCGGTCTCGCCCGCCAAGAACTTCGACAGGCCGAACCGTCCGATGTCGTCGGCGTGAACTGGCTCGACATGCTGTGCGTTTGCTCCGGCCGCGATCAGCGATTCCACCACTCTTGCGTCAGAGCTGAGAACCGTCAGCTTGCCGGAGGCCGCTTCGGCGGCAAACGCATCGAGCTTCGCTATGTACTCGCGCACCAGCGAGGCGCGCGAGTTCGCGATCTCGAATGCCCCAACGTAAACTTCGTCGCGCCCGGCGTCCAAGAGCACTGCGACACTCGACGACTGTCCCTCAGAGGCTAAAGCCACATGTGATGGCTCGCCCTTGGCACGGCTAGAGCCGTGCCCTTTCAAGGCTTCAGGGCCGCGAACGACCGCAACGGCCTCCAGCATCGACACCGTTACCAGGGGTTTCTGCAGCACCTCGCACAGCCCTTTTACCGTCGCCAGCCCCACGCGCAGCCGGTGAACGATCCCGGTCCCGACACAACCACGAAGGCGTCGAGCTGCTCTTTATTGAGTTGTTGATTTTCGAGAAGCCCGGCAATCGCCGGCATCAGCCGGGCGGAATAGGTTCCGCCTTCGAGCGGCATAAGTTGCAGCGTCTCGAAACTATCACGGTCGCCGCGGCACAGCGCGATGCTGCCGTTACGTTCCGACGTGTCGATGGCAATCAGCAGCATCGTTCAGACGCCGATTGGGGCTTCTTCAACCAGTTCGAGCAAGACACCACCGGTACTCGAAGGATGCACGAAGACGTACATGTGTCCGCCGGCCCCGATTTGCACCTCGTCATTGATGAGGCGCGTTCCTGCGGCTTTGAGCTCTTCCACTCGCTCGACCAGGTTCGTCACCTGTAGCGCGACGTGGTGCAGTCCCGGACCGCGCTTCTCCAGGAACTTCGCGATAGTCGAATCGGGCGAGGTGGGCTCCAGCAACTCAATGCGGCTTTCGCCTACCGGAACCATGGCGACGCGGACCTTCTCGCCTGCAACGACTTCTTCGGGCATAACCTCCAACCCGAGCGTCTCGTAAAACTTCTTGGCTTCGGCCAGCGACCTGACCGCGATTCCCAGATGATCAATCTCTGTCATTATGGTTTCCCCAACGGGCGGAGTGGGTCAGTTTGAATATGGATGCGTGTCTTTCGCGCGCCGGCGCGATAAGCCTGCCCTGAGCGAGCGGAGCGAGTCGAACGGGACACGCCTAGATCCCTCGCTTGCAAAAGAGGCGCGCTCGGGATGACAATCAAACTGACTCCCTCCCCAACTCACCAACGATCTCTTCCACCAGAGAATACGGATCGCGCTTGTGCTCGGCAACTTCCGCCGCATATTGTTCCGCCTTGCCGTTATCGAGGAACGTCGAGAGCACGCGCTGAAACAACGCGTCGCGCAGCATCTCAGTCAACCGCTGGCGCCAATTCTGTGCGCGCCGTTCCCGTGCCATCCCGCTCTGTTCCAGGTAATCGTGATAGCTCTTGATCGTCTGCACAAGCTCGGCAATTCCCGTTCCCTCACTCGCCACTGTCTTCACAATCGGTGGAACCCAGTTGTCGTGTCGCAGTGCCAGCGACTGCATAGCGCGAATCTCCCGCTCCACCCGCTCGGCGCCTTCGCGGTCCGACTTGTTGATGACGAAGATGTCGGCAATCTCCATGATGCCGGCCTTGATGGTCTGCACATCGTCGCCCATGCCAGGTACGAGAATGACGATGGTCACATCCGCAAGGCGCACAATGTCGACTTCATCCTGCCCGACTCCGACGGTCTCGATCATCACCAGATCGCGGCCGCTGGCATCCATCACGGTGGCAACGTCGGCGGTGGTGCTGGCCAGCCCACCGAGCGAGCCGCGCGTGGCCATGCTGCGGATGTAGATCCCGGCATCGGCGTAATGCGACGACATGCGAATGCGATCGCCCAGAATCGCGCCGCCGCTGAACGGGCTGGTCGGATCGACCGCCACAATACCTATCGTCTTTCCCTGCTTGCGATACTCGCGCGCAATCTGATCGACTAGCGTGCTCTTGCCTGCGCCGGGCGAACCGGTAAGCCCAATCAATAAGGCGTTGCCGCTGAACGGAAACACCGCCTTCAGCAGCTCAGTTGATTCCGGCGTCCGATTCTCGACCATCGAGATGGCACGCGCCAGCGCACGCGGATTGCCTTCGCGCAGGCGGGAAATGAGGTGCTGTAAGTTCGGTTCGGCTTTCACGGGTTGACGTATCAGATTAGCAGGATAGTGGACGACGAGGGATACTGTGGTTTCGATCACTCTTTCTATTTGTCATCACGTGTCTCTATTCCGGTTTGTCATCACGAGCGCAGCGAGGGATCTGTTCTTGCCGGCGTGACCACAGGCTTCAGTGGCTCCCACGGTTTCCCCCATTCCTCCGCCAAGTCATCCCACGTCGGATTCTCGCGCTCAATCAGCGCAACCCGTTTCGCCCGGTCAAGTCCTTTGATCTTCTTCTCGCGTCGGATCGCGTTGTTGACGTACTGAAAGCATTCGTAATAAACGAGCCGGTTGATCCGATAGCGCTGCGTGAATCCCTTGTATTCCCCGCTCTTATGCTGCATCACACGCCTGAAAAGGTTATTTGTTACTCCGGTGTAGATTCTCCGAGACAGGCTGGACATTATGTAGATGAAGAAACGCTTCTCTTCAGCCATGATCGTTCTGTGGGAAGCGAGAACAGATCCCTCGCTCCGCTCGTGATGACAATTCAAAAAGAGAATGGCAGGGATCATTCAATGGTTCTGTGATGGACGACACATGCAAGTGTGCGCGACGCAACAGCCGGCGCCGTTCCGAGAAAATCCCCCGTAAGTTTGTCATCCTGAGCGCAGCGAAGGGACCTGCTTTCGTGTGCAGCAGGACGAGCTACGGCTATGGACTGCCCTCTTGAAGCTTAGGTTCCGCTGTAAGTCAGGGCAGTGGCACGGATAGGTGTGGGGGAGCAGCAATGTTCGCGGCGCGCTCCAAAAGCAGGTCCTTCGCTGCGCTCAGGATGACAAACTGAAATGGCTCTGCCCAACCCGCCAGCCTAATCCCTCAGTATCTGCCGCGCAATCACCAGCCGCTGAATTTCGCTCGTCCCTTCGCCGATGGTGCACAGCTTCACGTCGCGATAAAACTTCTCTGCCGGGTAGTCCTTGATGAAGCCATAGCCACCGTGAATCTGCACGCCTTCGTTCGCGGCCTTCACCGCAACTTCGCTGGTGTACAGCTTGGCCATCGACGACTCCAGCGTTGTCTTCATGCCGGCATCTTTCATTGATGCGGCGCGCATGGTGAGCAGGCGAGCGGCATCGATCTCGGTCGCCAGATCAGCGAGTTTGAAACCGATCGCCTGAAACTCGCTGATGGCCTGGCCGAACTGCTTGCGCTCTTTCGAATAGTTCAGCGCCGCTTCGTACGCGCCTTGCGCCATGCCCAGCCCAAGCGCTGCGATCGAAATTCGTCCGCCGTCAAGAACCTTCATGGCATCGATGAAGCCGTCGCCTTCTTTGCCCAACAGGTTCTCGCCGGGGATTTGGCAGTCTTCGAAGATCAGCTCCGAAGTATCGCTGGCGCGCAGGCCGAGCTTGTTTTCTTTCTTGCCCGCGCGAAAGCCCTTGGTTCCCTGCTCCACCACGAATGCCGAAAGCCCATGCGTGTGCGCGGTCTTGTCGGTCACCGCGATCACCACCGCAACGTCGGCGTAGTGGCCGTTGGTGATGAACGTCTTGGTGCCGTTCAGCACCCAGTTCTTGCCGCGGCGAACCGCCGAGCAGCGCGCGCCACCGGCGTCGGAGCCTGATCCCGGCTCCGTCAGTCCCCAGGCGCCGATGAACTCACCGGTCGCCAGCTTCGGAATGTATTTGCGCCGTTGCTCTTCGTTGCCGGCGATGAAAATATGATTGCTGCCCAGCGAGGTATGCGCCGCCACGATGATGCCAACCGATCCGTCCACGCGCGAGAGCTCCTCAATGGCGCAGACATACTCGACGTAGCCCATGCCCGCGCCGCCGTATTCCGTGGGGAAGATGATTCCCAGCAGTCCAAGCTTGCCGAGCTCTTTGACGGTCGCCATCGGAAACTCGCTGGCCTCGTCCCACTTCATTACATTGGGTGCGATCTCACGCTGGGCAAAGTCGCGCACCATCTTCTTCAATTGCAGTTGCTCGTCGTTAAGCTGGAAATCCACAGCAACTCCCTTTGGGTCGGATCGTCCGGCGGGAACGAATCATGAATCCCACTTAAGCAAAACCAGCTTGAGTAGGGTACCCGGCAAACTAGCGGTTATAACACATGCAGAGCGACAGGAAGAAATATGACTTCGTAATGTCGGCGTAACGCGAAGTTGATCGCATTGCCGCCCGCGATGCTAAACTCTGCTGATGCTGACGAAACTGCTACCCATCGCCATTCTGCTTGGGATCGCCGCTCAAGCCAGCGGACAAGCTCTCCCGCGTCCTGACGTGCCCGACAAGATCAAAACACCAGCCGGCGAAGAAGTCGTCTTGATGGCCCACGGGTCAGGCGCGCAGATTTATGTCTGTCACGCGGGCACCGACGGAAAACCAGCCTGGTCCTTGAAGGCTCCCGAAGCCGAGCTGCGCGACTCGCAAGGCGTGGTCATCGGCCGGCACTACGCGGGGCCGACCTGGAAATACAAGGATGGCAGCGAGATCACCGGCAAAGCGGTAGAGCGGGTAAATGCGCCGGAGTCGCAATCGATTCAGTGGCTGCTGGTGACGGTCACCGACCATTCCGGCAAGAAGGGCATCTTCAGCCACGTTAACAGCGTTCAGCGAATTAACACCCAGGGGGGAATGCCGCCGCCGGACTCCGATTGCAATACTTCGAAACTGAATGCCGAAGTGAAAAGCCCCTACAGCGCCGACTACTACTTCTACGCTCCAGCGAAGTGAAATAGATGGACAGCGTTCGCATGGATCTCTGGCTGTGGGCCGCGCGCTTCTTCAAGACCCGTGCGCTGGCCAAGAAAGCCTGCGAACTGGGCAGGATCGAGTCGAACGGTCATCCTGCCAAGGCGGCTCGCGAGGTGCATGTCGGCGATCGACTGAAGATCACCAATGACGCTGGCGATTTCCAGGTGGAAGTCCTCATCGCAAACGACATGCGCGGCCCCGCAGCGGTGGCGCAGACCATGTATCTCGAATCCGACGAGAGCCGCGCAGCGCGTCAGAAAGCAGCCGAGGAGCGCAGGGCGGCTCATTTGTTTGAGCCCGTACCGCAGAGCAGGCCATCGAAGCGCGATCGCAGAAGGATTATCCAGTTTCGCGGCGACGCTCGAAGCCGTTAGGCCCTGTTTTCTAGTTGTTATATCCGCAACGCCCGGGTAGTGCGGCGATTCAGCGCCGCTTAAGAGTGGCGACACTTGTTTTTCGGTTTGGCATCCCGCCGCTTTGCAGCGGGATGCCAAACGTCGCTCTCGGAAATGCCTCGCATCCGCGGGCCTGAAGGCCCGCACTACCCAAACACACCAAATGCAAAAATTGCTCTAGAACTACCGGCTTTCACGGGTCAGGCGCTTTCATCAGCTTCGCCAAGGCATTCAAATCGTCGGCGCTCACATCTCCAACCGCGGCGTAACACAGCCCATCGCTGCTCCAGCCGCGAACATGGAATGAGTGTGCAGTCTGCTGCACGTTTTTGCATTCGCCATTGGCCTCAGTTTTCTGAAACACAAAGACGGAGAGCTCGTGCTGGCGCAGACGGAAGAGCAGCTCCGCCGACGGTGTCTGATTGACGTAGCTTAGGCGACCTCCGACCAGTGTGAACGGCGTCCCCTGAAGCTCAGGCAGGTCGAAAGTAAACGGCAGCTTACCTTCGAACCACGGCTTCACCGTGTGCTTGTCGGAAGAAACCACGTCGACGGGATTGCTGCTGGCCAGCGTTGCTACGTGCTGGTCGATGAGCTCGCTCACCAGTTGGCGCTCGCGCGCGTGCGTGCGGAAGTGCATCGTCCAGAGCGACACGCCCAGGACGGCGACCACAAACACAGCCAGTGCCGGGACCCAGTTCCATGCGCGAGATGGTGTTCTCTGCTTGCGAATGCTCTGCTCGATGCGCGCGCGGAATGCTGGATCGGGACTGAACCTCACGCCTGCCCATTGGACAGCCCTTTTCACTTGCAATCGCTCTAAGGCCTCGGCGGCACAGGCAGCGCACACACGCAGGTGCAGGCGAAGCTGTCGCTCATCGTCGGCCGTCAGTTCGCCGTCGAGGTAGGCGTCGAGTTTGTCCGTCCAGTGTTCACTAGCCATTTCAAACGCCCTGAAGCTTGATGACCGCTTCGCGCAGTGCGCGGCGCGCGCGAGAGAGACGCGACATCACGGTCCCTATCGGAATGCCGAGCGTCGCCGCAATATCGCGGTACGACATTTCTTCAAGCTCACACAGCAAGAGTGCCTCGCGGTAGTTCACCGGCAACATGTCGAGCGCACGGTGGATGAGGTCCTCGTCCAACCGCCGTAAGAGATCACTCTCTGGCGTTTGCTCCACGACTGCGACCGCCTGCATCGCCATCCTCATCTTCCAGCGGCACGGATTGTTTCATTCCAGTGCGCGAGGAGAGGAAAGTGTTTCGCAGAATCCGATACATCCAGGCGCGAAAGTTCGTCCCCGGCTGATACGACGAAAATGCTTTGAGTGCCTTCGCATAGGTCTCCTGAACCAGGTCCTCCGCCTCTTCGCGGTCCTGCGTCAACCAGCAGGCGAAGTTGTAGAGCCGGTCGAAGAGCGGCATGGCCAGCTCTTCGAACGTTTCCGGCGGCAAGTCCTGTCGCGACACGCATACAGAGTAAACCACCGCTCACAGAATTTATTCCTCAAGAAAACTTCAACGGACTTGGAATAAACCGCAAACTCAGCAGTTATTAGCGGCAACTGCAACTGAAATTCTGGAGGATGGGAATGTCACAACACCATCGCGATGAGATTATTTTCGACCACAACCATGACGGTATCGACCGCCGTGGTTTCTTGAAATGCATGGCATGGGCAGGCACAGGCGCGCTCTGCATCATGTCGGGCGGAGTGCTGAAGTCGTATAGCCTTGGGTCGCCGTCGGCGCACAAAGCGGCGAAGGGCGAATTGAGTTTCGTGCAGATCAGCGACAGCCACATGGGCTTCAACAAGCCTGCCAATCCTGATGTCGCCGCAACACTAAAGGCCGCGATTGACAAGATAAACGCTCTTCCGATGCCGCCGGAATTCATGCTGCATACCGGCGACATCAGCCACTTGTCGAAGCCGGAGCAGTTCGACAACGTTGACCAGATCCTCAAATCGGCGCGCACGCAGGATGTCTTCTTCGTTCCGGGCGAACACGATGTACTGGAAGAAAACGGAGCGACGTACCGCGAGCGCTATGCCAAGAACACGAAGGGCGATGGCTGGTACAGCTTCGACAAGAAAGGTGTGCACTTCGTTGGCCTGGTGAACGTCATGAACCTGAAGCCCGGTGGCCTGGGAACGCTCGGCACGGAGCAGCTCGAATGGCTCGAAGCCGACGTGAAGCCGCTCTCGGCCAGCACTCCGATCATCGTCTTTGCACATATTCCACTATGGTCGGTGTATCCGGAGTGGGGTTGGGGAACGGATGATAGCGCACAGGCGCTGTCGTACCTGAAGCGCTTCGGCTCTGTCTCGGTGCTGAATGGGCACATTCATCAGACCATGCAGAAGATCGAAGGCAACGTGACCTTTCACACGGCGACATCGACTGCTTTTCCGCAACCCAGGCCGGGCTCAGCTCCATCGCCTGGGCCGATGAAGGTTCCTGCAGAACAACTGCGCAGCTTGCTTGGGATCACCGATGTGACATACGTCCGCGGCAAACACGCGTTAGCGGTAACGGATTCGACGCTGGAATAGCGATCTCCGCTTCGTATCAGGGCCCCCTTCGGCTTCGCTCAGGGCAGGCTTAAAACTTCAGCCGGGCCGAAACGCGCCGCCACAAGTCGCGGACTTTAGCCCCTGAAATGGACGGTACCGCCTGGTGTCGCCGACTGAAGTCGGCTTAGAGAACTAAAGAATCGCCTGACCCGCACGACTGAAGTCAGGCCCTGATACAAGGCTGGAGCACAACAAGTTCGATCGAGAACACATATTTTTCGAGGAACAACGACATGAAATGCACTCGTCTTTTCGCAGCTCTTCTCGGACTCGCCTGCTTGTTCGCAGTCGGCACAACGCAGCGTAGTGTTGCCGCCGACGCGCCGAAGGGCGCCGAGGTGAACATCGACAATTTCAGCTTTTCGCCTGCCACGATCACCGTGAAGGCGGGAACGACTGTTACATGGACCAACCGCGACGACATCCCGCATACGGTCGTTGCTGATGACAAGTCGTTCAAGTCGAAGGCGCTCGATACTGGCGACAAGTTCACCTTCACGCCGACGAAGCCGGGCACGTATCCGTACTTTTGCTCGATCCATCCCAAGATGACGGGCAAGCTGGTTGTGGAGTAGCTGAGTATGGGTGCTGCTTTCAGTCTTAAGGCCGCTTTGCTGGCGCGGCACGCGCAGCATGTGGTCCTGATTCACTTTCCGATTGCTCTGTTTCTGGTCGGTGTGGCATTCGATTTTGCGGCACGATGGACTAGGCAGGCTTCGCTGGCGACGGTGGCTTTCTACAACATCGTTTTGGCGGCTGTATTCGCCGTGCCAGTGATGATTACGGGATTCCTGGCGTGGCGATGGCAACTGGAAGGCCAGCGCCTTCACGGGTTACTGCTCTTGCACCTGATCTTCGGTTGCACCTCGGGGACGTTGATTATCGTTTCCGCATGGCTGCAGATTCGTGCGCGAAGGGCACCGAGCGAAGTCAGCTTCAACTATCGTTTCCCGGTCGAAGTTCTAGCCGCTCTGGTGGTCGCCGTAACCGCACATCTCGGCGGATTTTTAAGCGGCGTCAACAGCGTTGGGTAAGATCACTTCCCCACCACCGGCAGCACGATGCTCGACGCCGCATCTTTCGACCGGTAAACCTTCTGCGTCGCTTTGTTGTAATCCGCATCGGTCGCCTTGTAGATGTTGGCCACGAATTTCTGCGGATTGCGATCGTAGAGCGGGAACCATGTGCTCTGCACCTGCACCATGATGCGGTGCCCCTTCATAAACACATGGTCATTGGCATGCAGGTCGATCTTGTACTCCGTAACTTCGTTGGGCACAATCGGTTCAGGTGTCTCGAAACTATCGCGATAGCGCCCGCGCAGAATGTCGTCGGCTATCATCAGCTCGTAGCCGTTCAGCACCGGGCCGGCGTTCTTCTCGGCATCGTCTTCGCTGATCTTCTGGTAGTCCTCGGGATAAACGTCAATCAGTTTCACTACCCAATCGCTGTCGCTGCCGCTGGTCGCCGCAAACAGGTCGGCAACAATGTCGCCCGTGACCGTGATGTTCTCGGTCAGTGGATCGGTCTGCCACGTCAGCACGTCAGGCCGATGCTCGACAAAACGCTGGTCTTCGACGAGCCACGTCGTCCACGTCGGATTGGGATAAGTCGGAGTCACCGGACGATGCCGGTACGGCACAGGATTTGCCGGATCAGAAATATAAGTGTCGAACGCGTCTCGCTCCGCGGGCGCATCGAACGACGCTTTGCCATTCGCGAGAAGGTAGAGCTTCTTCTCGGTCACGCCCTGCGTCGGCGGCCACTTGTCGTAGCTCTTCCACTCGTTCGTTCCCGTTTCGAAAGTGATCGCCTCCGGCTGATTCAGCGGCTTGTCGTGCAGCCAGTGCGCGAACCACGGCGCGAAAATGTGCGCGCGATAGTAACGCGAGATGTCGCTTCCCCAATCGATGTCGCCGAGCTTGCGTCCGCTCTCACCCATCCAGCCGCCATGGTTCCACGGCCCGGCAACGAAGTAGTTCAGGTGATCGCTGTCGGTCTGCTCCAGCGTCGCATAGATGCGCGTAGGACCGACGAAGTCTTCCTGATCGTAAAATCCCGCAACGTTGAGATTAGGTACGGTCGTATGCTTTAGATACTCCGTAACCGAGTGCTGCTTCCAGAATTCGTGGTTGGGATGCTCGACGAAGTCATTCCAGGTAGGTAGCTCGCCATGAAAGTACTTGGCATTCGCATTCGACAGCGCGCCCAGTTTTAAATACCACGAATAGGTGTCGTACTGATCGAATGCGAAGTCGGTGTTCTTCTCTTTCGAAGTCTCGAGCAACGCCGAGTACTCGAACCCATAGCTCAGGCGAAACGCGCCGTTGTGATGAAAGTCGTCGTTGATGAACATGTCATCCGGCGAGGCCTGCTCGCTGGCAGCCTTCAGCGCGGGATGTGGCTCCAGCAGCGCCTGCGTCACCAGCCATCCGGGATAAGAAATCCCCCAGATGCCGACGCGTCCGTTGTTGTTGGGCACATTCTTGATGAGCCAGTCGATGGTGTCGTAGGCGTCGGTAGCTTCATCGATCGACTTAGGATCGCTCTTGTCACGCGGAGGCCGCTGCATCACGAACGTTCCTTCCGACTTGAAGCGCCCGCGAATGTTCTGCGATACGAAGATGTATCCGTCGGCAATCAAATCGTCGGCGCGACCCGCTTCGTTGAAGTGGTCGCCGTTCTCGGCAACGCCGTAGGGAGTTCGCGTCAGCAAGATGGGCAGCGGCTCGGAAGCGTTCTGGGGCGTCATGATCACCGTCTGCAGGCGCACGCCGTCGCGCATGGGGATCATGACTTCCTGATAGGTGAAGTGTTGCGGCTTGTACTGTTGCTGGACCGGCGGAGCTTTAGGCTCATCTTGCGCGGCAAGCGGTGTGATCGAAAGCGAGACGAACAACAGGCAAAGCGCGGCGAAGACAATTCGCGCGATCGAGGAAGCTGGTCGAGGCATGCGCGACAGTATATAAGGACGCAGGTTATTGTCCCCGATTAAGTCCAATCGCCTCGATCATTCCTTCTACGGTCGGAATTCGCTGCGCTTTGGAGTAGCAGAAGACGCTGCGTCCATCGACCAACACTTCGAGCTCGTGATAGGCGTGCTTCATCTTCGGCTTGATGCCGTATTGCGTTTCAAGTTCGCGCTTCAGGCTCCCGGCCAAGCGTCGCAGGCCGGGTCATATCAGACAGCGGCGAATTTCAATCTGCATTGCTTTCTCCCAAACAAAATCGGCTGTCATCCTGAGCGGAGCGAAGGACCTGCTTTTGTGCGGTCCGCCGCGAAGTTCACGCTTTTTGCGCCATCGCGCCACATACCGCCGCTACGAATCTCCAGCGCCTTCGCACACTGCTCGCGCGACACATCGAGATGCGTAACAAAGCGAATCGCCTGCGGACCGACGCCGTTGGCGAGCACACCTCGCTCGCGAAGCCGCTTCGATAAGTCGGCGGAGCTCATGCCCGTTCCGCTGATGTCGCAGATAAGAATGTTCGTCTGCACCTTCGCCGGATCGATCTTGAATCCCGGAATCTTTGCCAGCCCTTCGGCAAGAAACTTCGCGTTGGCATGATCGGCCGCAAGCTTCGCCGGACCCTGCTCCAGCGCGATCAATCCCGCGGCAGCGAGAATGCCCGCCTGCCGCATTCCTCCGCCGAGCGCTTTGCGGTAGATGCGTCCGCGATCGATCGGGTCGGCACGACCAACCAGCATCGATCCCACCGGCGCGCCCAGCCCTTTCGACAAACAGAACATCACGGTGTCGGCCTTGGCCGTCAGCTTGTCGACCGGAATTCCCAGCGCGACGGACGCATTGAACACGCGCGCGCCATCGAGATGAACCGGCAGCCCGGCCTCGTGCGTGCGGTCGCAAACATCGTTGAACACTTCCGGCGGCGTGACCGTTCCCCCGGCCATATTGTGCGTGTTCTCCAGCGACACCAGTCCGGTCTTCGCCGAGTGATAACTCTTGCCGCGCAGCTTGGGCTGAACGTGCGCCCAGGTGAGGATGCCGTCTTCGGCCGCAACCGTCCGCGCCAGCACGCCGGAGAAGTGCGCCATCATCGCCATCTCGTAGTTGAAGACGTGGCCGCGCTCTTCGCAGATGACCTCCTGCCCATGCGTGGTGTGCAGCTTGATCGCGATCTGGTTGCCCATGGTGCCGCTGGGCACAAACAGCGCCGCCTCGCGTCCGAAGATCTCAGCCGCGCGCTGCTCCAGGCGATTGATAGTCGGGTCTTCGCCGTAAACGTCGTCGCCAACCTCGGCTTCAAACATGGCGCGCCGCATCTCGGGCGAAGGCTTGGTGACGGTGTCGGAACGCAGATCGATCAGAGCGTCAGTAGCATTGGAGCCGTTGTCGTTTGCAGATGAATACATAAGCGTCTCTGGTTGATGAGTCTAGCAGCGTTGGGGTGCCTCCCAGGGAGTTGGTTCCCGGGTTGACCTAAAGCATAATCCCGACAAATCCTTTCGGGTGCCCCACTCATTCCTTCGTTTGGAATGAGTGGGATTGTAGCGGTAACAACCACGCAAGGTCGTGATAGATTTCCACGTCCCTCGATCCCACTCATCCGAACTGAACGGATGAGTGGGGCACCCGGCCAGCTGCGATGGGCATGGTATGTACCACAAAATAATCTCGGTGGCATAAGGGCAGCCCCGGTTTGTATAAGTCGCCGTTCGGCCCGGTTGAAACCGGGCCCTGATACAAGTCTCTAGCGCCGGGTGCCCCACTCAATCCTTCGTTTGGATTGAGTGGGATTCGCGAACCGTGAACTTCCACGGACAAGGATCAACCTCGACCAGTCCCTTCTCGGCATGCAAGTAAGCTCGAAAACTGCTCCACTGCCACTCTTCAGGACTTTTGACCAGACCCCGTTTTACAGGATTGCGATGCATGTAGCGAAGCTTTTCGACTCTCTTCTTGTCGGTGCAAACATTGAAATCGTAAAAACGCTTCTGCCACATTGGACCGGTGAATTCTTCGCTCTTTCGCAGCAATCGGGTAAACCGCTCTTTTACGACTTTCATGACCACGGACGGATCTCCAACGGCGGGCATGGTCATCAGCAGGTGAATGTGTTCCGGCATGACCACATACCCCAACAGAGCGAAGCCATAACGCCGCCGCGCCTGTTCCAAAACTCGGAGAAACAGATCGCGTCGCGAGGCCATTCCAAGATGCTGCTGGCGCCAATAGCAGCTAGACGTGATGAAGTGATGAGAGCCTTCGAGGTAGTAGCGCTTGAGACCGGCCGTCATTCGGTGAGACTAAATGGACGTTGTCGACGTGGTCTGTGATGTAACTGGGTCAGCGGTGTGACATCCCACTCATTCCAAAAGATGGAATGAGTGGGGCACCCGCAACGTTCAGCTCCGGTTACCTTCGTAACTTGCACCCTCTCCGCTCCTCTGTTACGTTCGCGTTGGTGGGCGCGGGAGTTGTGTGTCCATCGTGCGTCGGGGCTTCCGGGCGCTGTGATTTAGGACGTTTGGGTAATGCCGCAAGGCTTGCTTCAGGTTGACCGTTTCGTTACTCCTCAAAACCTCAAATGCACCGTGGGTGGTGCAACAAAACCAGCTAAGTCCAATTTCCGGAATATTTTGCCTGTAACTCTCACGCACTCAAGATTTTGCGAGGGAAATTTTTTCCCGAGTCAATGGAATCAAGATTTTAGCGATATACAGGGGGAGGGGGTACCCCCGCTGTCGGGTGGTCAGGGGTAAGTTGTCAGAAAGGTGGACAATGTTAGCTAGTGGTTACTACGCCAAAGAGACGGCCAATGCCAGCCGGGTCGGAAGACAATTCCACCGGCAATTGTCGTGGGTATCGGTCCCGGCCATCGCAACCGTATTGGTTAACTGCTGTAACATCGCCACATCACTGATGGATGTCGTCGCAGGGCAGACCATTGCTTGTAAGGACCTTCGCTTCCGGCATGTCGTGCCCTGCGGAAGTGACCGGAGAGGAAACAATTGAAGAAACAGTTCCTGGTACTAGTCCTCTGCCTGACGGCAGCAACACTTGCCGATGGCAAGTCCACCAAGTTGATCACCAGCTGGAAGAATCCTGAATACTCCGGCCAGGCCTTTCACCGGATTCTGGTGCTGGGTATGAGCGCCAAGCCGGGGGTTCGTGCCGACTTCGAAGATGCGTTGTCGAAGCTGGTGACGCGTGACGGGGTTGAGGCGATTCCGGGGAATACCATTCTGCTGCGGCCCGAAGGCAGCAAGCTCGACATCAGCTATCTGAAGAGCCAGGTCAGGACTTTCAAAATCGATGCGGTCATCGTATCGCGGCTGGTCAAAGTCGATAAGAGCATCACTTATATTCCCGGCCAACCTTACATGCCGTATCCGTACTACGGATCTTTCTACGGGTACTATGGCGCGGTGTACCCGATGGTTTATACGCCGGATTATTTGCGCGAGGACACCACGGTGCGGGTCGAAACCAATGTTTACGCCGTGACCTCCGGCGAGGGACAGCTGGTTTGGACCGGAGTCAGCGATACTTTCAATCCGAAGTCGGCCGACAAGGTGATCGCCGCTCTGTCCCAGCTAATTGTGAAGGAGCTGCAAAAGGAGGCGATCCTTTGAGCGCAGAGCATCCGGCCATCGAACGGCACAGACCAGTATTCAGAGACAACGGGCTGACAGCCGGTTTTAAGAATTGCTGTGGCGTGAGATCAGCTGCGTCAGGGAGAGGACAGAGTGGCGAATCAGCGCGCCTTCTGGTCAGGGCCGTTCTGCTCTTGCGGCCGATTGGTAGCGTACAGGACGACCTCAACCCGGTTAGAGAAGCCGAGCTTCTCGAAGATGCGAAAGATGTAGTTCTTGATCGTGTTGTCGCTGAGGTTCAGGCGGGCCGCAATTTCCCGGTTGCGCAGACCCTCGCTGAGAAGCTGCACGACCTCTTCCTCGCGCGGTGTAAGCACACTGCTGACTGGCTTCCTCGATATAGCCTCTTTCCAGTGCACCGATGGCACGGTAGAGATGATGTAGCTCATCTGTGCCGGATCGATCCAGATCTGGCCGGCCACCACCTGCCGAATGCATTTTCGAAGCAGGTTGAGGTCGCCTTCGGTACACACGAATACGCCTTTGACGCGGGCTCGGAACGCATCCGCCGCGATATCGGGCTCGCTGCTGTCGAGCAGCACAACGCAGGCGACATCGGGGTGAGATGCCAGAAGGCTCGTCAGTAAATGGAAGCGCTCTGCCACCACGGCCTTGAAATGGACGCTCAGCAAAAGCACCTTCGGCTTGTGTTGCTCCAGCGCTGGCCCCAGCCGCTCGATTTCGCTCACCTGTTCCACAACCTCAAGTTCTTGTTCCGATTCCAAAGCGCGAGCAAACAAGTCTGCTGCGATGGGATTGGGATTTGCGACGAGGACGGAAATCCTACTCGGCGAGATACGCTTTTTCATCTTGTCAGCCTTGAGAGTGGCGGAATTGGGAGTGTTGCTCGGTCAGCTGATCGCTTCGAACGCTGGAATCGCTGATCGAAGACACCTGGGAAACAATGCGATAACTATCCCGGTGAATTGGGGATGAAGTCAAGTGTTATGTCCGCTAGTTCGACGTCATCCGGGCAACGGCCAGCCAGCATAACGCTGAATCCCAGTAGATGCGGGAGAAACGGCCAGTTCCGATCTTCTCCCCTTATGTAGCAAGGTATGCAGTTACTAAGTACCACCCCATAACAATCGGCCCCCTACCCGGTAAGCACCTCCATGCCCGTTCAACCCATGTAGTTTCTAGCACTTGCGGCCAATCTCGCGTCCGCATAAGGTGAACCACGTTGCAGGGAATGAAAGCCGAATCGCCGATGCAATCGAGCAACGACAAAGCAGTCTGGGAAGCGAAAGAGGGTCATGCAGAGCGCTATCGCATCGCGGCTTCGGTTTGGTTCAAGTGGCGGACGAGTTCCGGGAGCTGGCGCGAAGGGCGCGGAACAACTCGCTACATCAATGATCGCGAGGTCCATGTTCTTTCTTATCCGGTACCGGTTCCGGGCTCCTGCATCGTGCTGAGGGTCGAAATCCCGACGATGGGCCGTCTGCCGAGCCCGCTGGTGATGCGAGGCGAAGGAACCGTTACCCGGGTCGAGCCCGAGCGAGGCCAGCCGATCGGGTTCCACGCGGCCGTCAGCCTGGACGATGAGGACCGTTCCCCGTCCAGCGAGTTGGACGCGGGTGCTGACATGAAGCTTGAAGTACAGGAAGCAGTCGGTGTCACGGACTACACGACTGTAGACATTGCTAAGACGCGCCGGCAGGAACTTGCTCCTCCCAGGTTCCGCCGGCGCAACCGAAAGGATTGAAGATTCGACCAACATAGGTTGACGCGCCCGGCTGGAACTCCTCCTTCCTCCTGGTTCCAGAGCGGCGCAAGCAGTAGCTGAGACTTTTGAATCGCACACAAGAGTTTCAGAGGGCCACGCGCCACACCGGGTCCCTCCTCCTGGACCCGATTGACGCAAGCAGTAGCTGAGACTCTTGCCGCACACAAGAGATTTCAGAAACCACGCGCCACACGGGTACCCTCCTCCTGGACCCGACCGGCGCAGCAGCAACCGGGACTTCCACGCACAGTTGTCCCGGAAGATACGCGCCGCCTGAGCTACTCCTCCTGGCTCGGGCGGCGCAATTCATAAGCTCAAACCAAGCTCCCTGCCAGCGCTCAGAAGGCGGGAGAGAAAGGACCTTCGCGTGATGACGCAACGACAAATTCCGGCACTAGCACGAGTCAGCAGTTCGAAGGAAAGAGCCAAATGAAGAACTTTACGCTCTTATCCCTGTTCGCGGTCTTATTCCTTGCCTCCTATGCCGGCGCGCAATGCGTAGCCCCTTGCCTGTTCTATGCGGGCGACTTCGATCCCAATAATCCGAATGCCGACGGCCTGTACAACGAGAACGATGCCCTCGATTTCGGAAGCCCCTACGGCGCCGCTACTTACGAAAACTTTGTTGTCAGCGGTGCGGGCTGGAACGTCACCGGCCTGTATACCAACAACCTGAGCAAGCTGGCCCCAGCTTCCGGCTACTGGGAAATCCGCGAAGGTGTTTCTGAAGGCAACCGCGGAATGCTCATTGGCTCCGGAACCGCTTCTGGCGGGAACTTCACCCAGACCCCGAGCGGTCGCATCGGCTTCGGTTTCACCGAGTACACGGACCTGGCTTCCGGCCTGAACCTCTATCTGGCGCCTGGCACCTACTGGTTGGCGGTGGTTCCTCAGGATACGGAAAATGTCAACCATTCTTACAACAGCAATACCTTCGGCATTAACCAAGTCGGCTCAAGCTACTTGAACGAGCAGTTCTTTAACGCCGGGTTTCTTGGAGCGAACTTCACCAACGCGAATAACGAAGGCCCAAATACCTTCCAGGCCTTCTCCGCGGGCGTAGTTGGCACCGTGGTTCCTGAGCCGTCCAGCCTGATCATGCTCGGCTCCGGATTGGTGGCGGCCGCCGGCGTGGTTCGCCGTCGCCTGTCCCGGTAATTGCGGTGGCTGGCTTACAAAACGATAAAGCGGCGAGCTGCATTCACCCTCGCCCGTACCAGGAGCAGTGGGCTGATGCCTTGGCAAATGCAAGCACCGCTTCTTTCACGAAATAGTCAGCAATTTGAAAAGGAGAAGACCCAATGAAGAAATTTACGCTGTTGTCCCTGTTCGCTGTCTTGTTCTTCCTCGCTACCTATGCCAGCGCGGGCTGCGTGTACCCTTGCATTTTCTATTCCGGTGACTTCGACTACGAATAATCCAAACGCCAACGGTTGGCCAATGAGAACGATGCCATCGTCGGCGGCAACCCCTACGGCGCGGCCACCTATGAGAACTTTGTGATCCGCGCGACGAGTGCGAATGTCACTGGCCTGTACACCAACAACCTGAGCGGGCTGTCCCCGGCTTCCGGTTACTGGGAACTCCGCACCGGCATTTCTGAAGGCAATGGCGGAACGCTGATCGCTTCCGGCACCGCTTCTGGCGCCGAACTTCTCGCAGACCGCGACCGGTCGCAGCGGCTTCGAATTCACCGAGTACACCGACCTGGCTTCCGGCCTGAACATCAATCTCGGCTCCTGGCACCTACTGGCTGGCGGTGGTTCCTCAGGACCCGCTCAATGCGAACCGTTCGTTCAACAGCAACACCTTCGGTCTGAATCAGGTCGGCCTCAACATCCCAAACCAGCAGTTCTTCAACTCTCGTTCTTTGGAGCGAACTTCACCAACGCGACCAACGAAGGCGTCTTCCCGGCGTTCTCCGCTGGCGTGGTCGGCACCGTGGTTCCTGAGCCGTCGAGCTTGATCATGCTCGGCTCCGGATTGGTAGCTGCCGCCGGCGTGGTTCGCCGTCGCCTGTTCCGGTAATTGCGGTGGCTGTCTTTACACCAGCACTGCTCCTTTCACGAAATCCGTCAGCAGTTCACAGAAGAGGAGAAGACCAAATGAAGAAATTTACGCTGTTAGCCCTGTTCGCTGTCCTGTTCCTTGCTACCTTCGCCGGCGCGCAATGCGTGGCCCCGTGCATCTTCTACGCCGGTGATTTTGATTACAGTAATCCAAACGCCAACGGCTGGGCGAACGAGAACGATGCCATCGTCGGTGGCAACCCTTACGGCGCGGCCACCTATGAGAACTTCAGGATCGGCGGCACGACTGCGAACGTCACTGGTCTGTACACCAACAACCTGAGCATGCTCTCCCCGGCTTCCGGTTACTGGGAAATCCGCTCCGGCATTTCCGAAGGCAATGGCGGAACACTGATCGCTTCCGGGACCGGCTCGGGCGCGAACTTCTCGCAGACCCCGACCGGTCGCAGCGGCTTCGGCTTCACCGAGTACACCGACCTGGTTTCCGGCCTCAACGTCGATTTGCCGGTTGGCACCTACTGGATGGCGGTGGTTCCGCAGGACCCGCTCAATGCCAACCGTTCATTCAACAGCAACACCTTCGGATACAACCAAGTCGGCGCCGACATCCCAAACCAGCAGTACGTCAACTCCGCGTTCTTCGGAGCGGACTTCACCAATGCGAACAATGAAGGGGTCTTCCCGACATTCTCCGCCGGCGTGGTTGGCATCGGAAGTCCTGAGCCGTCGAGCTTGATCATGCTCGGCTCGGGTCTGGTTGCGGCGGCCGGCGTGGTTCGCCGTCGCCTGTCCCGGTAATTACGGTTGCTGGCTTACGCAACGATAAAGCGGCGAGCTGCATTCACCTCGCCCATGCCAGGAGCAGTGGACTGATGCCTCGTGCAATGCAAGCACTGCTTCTTTCACGAAATTAGTCAACAGTTCAAAGAAGAGGAGAAGATCCAATGAAAAAGCTTACGCTGTTTTCCCTGTTTGCCGTCCTGTTCCTCGCTGCCACACTCGCGAACGCGCAGTGCCCCGCCGGCTGCCTGTTCTACGGCGGCGATCTCGATCTGAATGATCCTAACCAGAACGGCCTGTCAAACGAGAACGATGCTATCGTCGGCGGCAATCCTTACGGCGCTGCCACCTACCAGAACTTCACGCTCAGCGGCACGATGCGACCGCGACTTGGATGTTCAGCAACAACCTCAGCGGCCTGAACCCGGCCACCGGCTACTGGGAAATCCGCACTGGCATTTCGGAAGGCAATGGTGGAACCTTGGTCGCCTCCGGCACCAGCCCGATGCAACCAGAGCCCGACCGGTCGCGTCGACTTCGGCTACACCGAGTACACGGACCTGCTAGGCGTGAACGTCAATCTGATCGGCGGCACCGAGTACTGGATGGCGGTTGTTCCCAACGATCCGCTAAACGCAAACCGCTCGTTCAACAGCAACACCGATCGGGTATGAACAGCGTCGGCACCCAGACCAGCAACCAGCAGTTCTTCAACTCCGCGTTCTTCGGAGCGAACTTCACCAACGCCAATAATGAAGGCACCTTCCAGACGTTCTCGCAGGGCCTCGGAACTCCTGAGCCGTCGAGCTTCATCATGCTCGGCTCGGGATTGGTAGCGGTCGCCAGCGTGGTTCGCCGTCGCCTGTTCCGGTAATTGTGGCGACTTACCTAAAGATGATTCGACAAAAAGGGCGAGGTGCAATGCACTTCGCCTTTCGTTCCTTTAGTCCGAGTGGAGTCGTAGTTAGCGCCGACTGATTCATTGCGCGGAATCGCCGATGCACAAACCCGCTCTGCCTTTGCGCGCTACTCGCCGAGGTTGAACTCTTCCTGGTAGTCTCTCCAGATCCCGCCGCGATAAATCTGCCGCACGGGAACATCTTCGGCGTGCTTGGCGCCCTTCGCCCACATCCAGGCCTGCTGCATCTCGGCCGCTTCGAAGTAGCGGACATCCGCCTCGGCCAGCACGGTGGCGCCGAGAACCATGCTTTCGAACTCCTCCCATTTGGAAGAACCCACCAGGGCCACGCGCGCGATATGGTCTGAGAACTTGTGCAGGAAGCGCAGTTCCTCCCATCGCGCCTTGAAGTCGACGCTCTTCAGCCCGGTCGCATCCACCAGAATGCCCAACGGGCGCTTGCCGCGCTGGTGGATGGCGAGCTGCATCTGCGGCTCGAAGGCCTTAACGTCTGCTTCGGTAATGTGGCCCACTACTTTGAAGCCATACGCCCATCCGCCGCTTTCTTTCAATCGTTCGATCATTGCTAAACCGTCCTCTAGAGTTGGTTGTATTTAATCCAGCGTGAACTCACCCGAGAGTACGCGACGCGAGTGGGCTGGCGCAAATTACATTGCCGCCGCATTAGACCGTTTTCAGAGTTGCCCTGCGCCGGCTTTGAAAGGGCACGCCTTTAGCCGTGCCGTACAGGAGCGCAAAGAGCCCTCCTTCAGGCGCGGAGGGACGGAGTTTCCTCAGCGGCTGAAGCCGGTTTCATTACTCTCCCGCTGCGGCGTGCCTGAAGGCATGCCCTTTCAAGACTGTCAACACCGGCGCTGGAAACGCACCAATACTGAAGCATGTTCTGCTCGTGCGCACGATTTTTTGCATCTTACATTTTGGGCTCCTGTGTTGCTATACTTCCACGAAATTCAAATTCGCCGGCGATGAAGCCGCTGAGACTTTCAGCGCGATTCTTCGGCCCCCATCATTTTCAGGCGCCCATGTCGAAGGCCGAAGAAGAAAAAGCACTCCTGGCCGCAGTCATCTCCGGTAGTGACGACGCAATCTTCAGCAAGACGCTCGACGCGATCATCACCAGTTGGAACCTTGGCGCGGAACGCATGTACGGTTATACCGCCGAGGAAATTATCGGCCAGCCGGTAGCGCTGTTGGTACCTGCCGACAAGCCCGACGAGGTGCCGACCATCATGCGGCGGATCCTGGCCGGCGAGAGCCTCGACCACTACGACACCGTCCGCCGCCATAAAGACGGCAGCCTCATTTATGTGAGTCTCACGGTTTCGCCCATCCGCGACCGCCGCGGCGAAATCGTCGGCGCCTCGACCATCGCCCGCGACACGACCTCGCGTCGGCTGGCCGAAGAGGCCCTGCGTGCCTCCGAAAAATTGGTCGCCATGGGACGCATGGCAGCCTCCATCGCGCACGAGATCCGCAATCCGCTCGACGCAGCCAAGAACATTACCTATCTGCTACAGCAGAACAAGAGGCTGGATCCCTCGACCCAGGAATTGCTCAGCCTGTTGGATGCCCAACTGACTCACGTGGCCGAGATTTGCAGCCGCACCCTGTCCTTTGCCCGGCCCGGCGATGCCGCCATGCGGGTCGCGCTGGCAGGCATTGTCGACGAGGTGTTCGCGCTGCAACACAAGAACCTGGCACTGAAGGGCATCGAAGTAGCACGGCGCTTCGAGTCGCCGGGTGAGGTCGTGGGCTATCCCGGACCGCTACGGCAGGTGCTGGTAAACCTCATCAGCAACGCCATCGATGCTATTCCGGCGGGCCAGGGCGGGCGCATTACGGTCCACATAGCCGACGCGCATCATCCCGTGACTGAGGTGGAGGGCGTGCGCATCGCGTTCAGCGACAACGGTGGGGGCATCCAGCCGGAACATCTCGCGCGGCTGTTTCAACCGTTCTTCTCCACCAAGCGTGAAGAGGGCACCGGACTAGGTCTGTGGGTGTCCTACGGAATCATTACCCAGCACGGCGGCTCGATTCGCGTGCGCAGCCGCGTCGAAGGTCCGGCCCGCGGCACTCTGTTCAATATCTTCCTGCCACGCTTGGGCGCGCGCGTGAACGGCAATACTCAGGCAGCGTAGGAGGCTCACCTGCCTGCTTGTCTGCGTCCCTCTTCCGGGTGTCATCCCGAGACGACAAGCGCCAGCGCGGCGCCGAGGGATCTGCAGCTTGCCTCCTGGCCACGAAAGCCCAGTGCCCTATTGCGTCTCGTAATATCCTTGCCGAGTCTGCACCACCAGGTCCTTCGGTTTCGCCGCCAGCAGAATTTTGTGATACCCCGTGCCCTGCTCCGCCGTGCTGGGACTGAAACCCAGACTGTACTGGTTACGTAACTCGTCCTGCACCTGCTTGTAGATGGCTTCGACCGTTTCTTTCTTGGTCACCTCGAAGAAGTGGCCGCCGGTTTCGTGGGACAGCCGCTGCAAAACCTTCTTGCCGTCGGGATGCGACTCCATTTGCGGAGGATAGCGCCCTCCTCCTCCCATGGGCGGGCCACCACCCCATCCGCCATGGCGACCCATGCCACCGCCGGGATATCCACCCGCCATGCCGCGGTTGTAAGCGTCCGGATCGGCAAACAGTATGGAGTAAACCATGGTGTCGGAGCGTTGCGCGGCTTCGATGGCGCGGTCGAGCGAATACTTGCTGCCCTGATCGACGCCGTCAGTCAGCAGGATCAGGGCCTTGCGCCCTTGCTGCTTGCGCATCAGTTCATCCGACGCCAGGAATACCGCGTCATACAATGTGGTACCTGCTGCGTGGTGGTGCCCACCGCTTCCGCGTCCGCCGCCGCCGCTCGGATAGCCACCACCGCCGCCGCCACTCTGACCGCCGTTCTGATCCGGCTCAATCACATGCACGCGATCAAGCGCGTCCTCCAACTTCGGCTTGGAGTTGGTCAAATCTTGCAGCAGCGTGCTCTCCGCATCGAAGGTGATGACAAAGGCCTTGTCGCGGTCCTCGCGCATTACGTCGTTCAGGAAGGCGTAGCTGGCGGTGCGCTCCTCTTCCAGCACGCGACGCTGGCTCAGGCTGGTATCCACCAGCAGGCCAAGGGTGAGCGGCAGGTCGGTTTCGCGAGCGAAGTAGCGAATCGCCTCCGGGCGTCCATCCACCTCAAGCTGAAAGTCGTCTTTCGCCAGGCTGGGAACGATTTGCCCGTGCTTGTCGCGCACCGTGGCGAAAACGTTCACCACCTTCACATCTTTCTTGAAGGTAGGCGTATCGCCGGAGTCGCCGGAACTTGGGGCAGGGGCGGAAGATGCTGGCGGATTCTGCGCGTAAACCGGCGCGATACAAAGCGAAGCGGCAACTAATCCGACGGCCAGCGCGCGCGCGCAGTAGTGGCCGATGGTTTCGACGGAGCGGGAAGCTAGCACGTTCATGAGCGGGTGTTCAGTCGTTTATACCCCGATCGCGGCGCAAAGTTGCTGAGCGGCGCACACAATGCTTATTGTGCTGGAGTTGTGCCGCTCGGTAGATCGGCCACGCGGACGATGGTGCAGCTCACTTCCTTGCCGGTCGAGCCCTTCACCTTGCCTTTGTTGCCCTTCACCTGGTAGTCGATATTGCTGCCGACCACGAAGTCGGTGGCGTTGATCTTGTCGCCCTCTTTGGAGCGGCAGGTGTACTCGTGGGTCTGGGCGTCGAAGGTGAAGTCGTATTGCTGATGCTTATGGTGCTTGTCGGTTGTGCCGGCCGGCTGCACGTTGACCAGCTTGGTCGTGCCGGTCTCCTTCTGGGCGGCGAACGCGGTACCCGCCAGGCACAGAGCAAGGGCCACGATGGAAACATTGCGCATGGTATGAGATTCTCCTCTGAAGATTGTAGGATGCGAGAGCCGTTTCGCGAAAGAGCCGGTCGTGGTGCTCGCAGCCCGAAGCTGGGCGCGAGTAGACTATTCCCGTATGACCTTGTTCGAAGCCAAACCTTACGATCCAGCGCGTGCGCGTAAGCGGCGTGGACAAATCGTCGCCATCATCGTCGTCGTGATTCTGCTTGGGCTGATCGCCTGGCATTTCCGCTACTGGCGCGAGGAGCAACAGGTCAACCGGTTTTTCGACGCGTTGCAAAGCCAGAGCTACGAAAAAGCTTATGGCATCTGGATGAACGACCCCGACTGGAAGCAGCACCCCGACAAATATGCACGCTACAGCTACTCCGATTTCATGAACGACTGGGGCAAGGGCGGGGAATGGGGCATCATCAAAAGCCACAGCATCGATGGAGTGGCCGTGCCCAAAGGCGGCAATGCCGGAGCCTTCGTCAGCCCCAGCGGAGTAGTGGTCGTGGTGACGGTGAACGAGCGTATCGGCGACAAGGCCCACATCTGGGTCGAGAAATCGGACAAAACACTGAGCTTCTCGCCGTATTAGGAAGGCCGCTTGTGGCTATTCGTTCGCCATTCGCTCTTCGCCATTCGCCGGAAGGTCGTATCGGCGACCTCAATCTCTATCGTTTTAAGAAATTTCAGGTGGGGCGAAGACTACGGGCCGCTGCCAATGCCGCGACGCCTCGTGCCGCCGAAAAAACTTCGCCCGAAGGATATCCGGCGAATGGCGAATAGCGGCCTTTCTCACGCTGCCGGCGCCATCGAGCGCTCGGCCGCGGTCTGGATAAACCGCTTCATCACGTTGGCCCACATCACCTTCTTGCGTTGCGCGCTCTCTTTCACCGTGCGTCCCTGGGCGAACATCTGGAGTAATACCTTCAGCTTGAGCACGGTCAGCAGTTGCTGCTCCTGCGGTTTGACGCCGTAGGCGCGCAGGAACGAGTCCTGCACCAGCGCGGTCAGGCTGCGATCACAGAACGGATATTTTTCCAGCGCCTCGACCGCGGCCAGAAAAGTGGCCACGTCCTGCAAGGACGTTCCTTGCGGATTGAAATTTGCGAATTCGCTGAAGCCAACGCCATGGTCGGAGATCATGACGTTCAGCGGAACAAACTCATTTAACACCGCCGATGCCGATACCGGCTTCTTTACTTTCGCAAGTGAAGAATTGACATACTCCAGGATGGATTGGATCGAATCCTTCGCCAATCCATCTTTCTGCGCTTTAACGCAGAGCTTCTCGATATCGGCAACTAGCGCCTTGCCGTCGATGGGCTGAGAATCGGTCGCGGTGGCATCGTGAAAGCGGCGTAGCCATTCGCCGGCATGCCGGGCTGCGTGGTCCAACATGCCATCGTTGCCGAAATCAGGCAGCAGCGCCGCCTTCATCACGACACTTTGCAACGGCAGGCCGTTGATCTTGGTGCAGACCACGGCTCCGAGCGCCGCAAAATCGCCGATCGCTCGGGGAAGGCCATCGAGCTCATGTTCGGCACACGATTGCGAGATGCGTTGCAGGTTGTCGAGTTCGCGGCGTGCCAGATCGCGTGACGCTTGCGAGCCCGTTTTTCCGCTGCGATAGACCTTCGCATTGACCCGCTCGCTGCCATCGGCGAAATCGAGAACGATTTCGTAAGTGTAGTGATCGCTCTTGGGGGTGTGGCCGACCACACGAACCGCTTTCAACTCCGAATGCTCAGGAAATAGCTCGGCTCCGGAATTTCGCAAGCTATCGACAATCTGGTCCAGAACAGCGTCCGACATGAACGACCCAACCTTTCTCGGATAACGAGATACCAGGAGCGTGCGCAACCCGCTCCCCTGATAGTAAGTTGCCAAAAAAGGAGGTTCAGTTGGCTGACGATAGTGAGAACCAGCAGAGGGAAGGCGAAAGGTTTCGGGCCAGTAATCGAAAAAAACAGTTTGCAGTGCAACCCGAGAAGGCAATACCCAAGCATCGCCGCGTCAGGGATAGTCCAGCACCGAGCGGTCCAAAAAATGCGGAACTGTTACCCTGCCATCGTTATTCCCAGGTTTGCGTGACGCCTTCTTCCAGAACCCGCAACTGCTTCTCGATGCCGTGCTGTCGCGCATCTTGCATCAATCGCGCCAGCGGTTCGTCGATGGGCTCATGGCCCAGGCGGAAGCTGCCGTAATGCATGGGAACCATCCACCGTGCGCCGAGGTCGCTGAAACCCTGTACTGCGTCTTCCGGTGACGTATGCACGTTGCGAAACGATGCGGGATAGTACGCTCCGATGGGCAGCAATGCGATCTGCGGCTTGAGCCGCTCGCCGATCTCGCGGAAGCCCTCGAAGTAAGCCGTGTCGCCGGAGTGATAAAGCGAATGCCGCGCATTTTGCAGCACGTATCCACCATAGCCACGATGGGTGTCGCGAATCACGCGGGCTCCCCAGTGCTTGGCCGGGGTGTGCGTAATGGTAAGCGAACCTAGCTGCAAAGTCTCCCACCACTCCATTTCGATCACGCGTGCGAAGCCAAGATCGCTCACCAGATCGCGAACCTGTCGCGGCACGATGATGATCGGCCGCTTGCCGGATTTGATCCGCGTGAGACGCGCGATGGTACGCAGCGACGGACGGTGCAGGTGGTCGAAGTGCGCGTGCGTAATCAGCACCGCGTCAATCGGAGGCAGATCTCGCAGCTTCAGCCCGGGACGTTTCAGGCGCTTCAGAACAAAAATCCAGCGCGCGAAGTTGGGATCGATGAGGAGGTTCCTGCCTCCCATCTGAACAAAAAAACTGGAGTGGCCGATGAAGGTCAGGCCCAGCTCTCCACGCTTGGCAAGAATCGGCTTGCGGGTGAGGCCGGTTCTCGGAGTCATCGCCGAGTGACGTGCCAGCCTGGCGAATTGCCCGGCCTTTCTTCGAATCACGGTACTTAACATGGACTGTTATTTATTAGACGCGGGATCAGGGACGCGCGATGCGGGAGACCCTAGATACAGGCGGTGCCAGATACGTGCTGGTGCCCCCATCCCGGTATCTTTTGCCGGGGTGGGATTTCCACATCGCGCGGCTGCCCCATTCGGGCCGATTTTGCCCGGGTGGGATTGTCTTACATTGCTCCGCCGACGGGATCGAGCACCAACTCCGTCAGATTCGCCTTGGGCGAGAGCACCAGCGCCTCAAGCACCAACGCCGCCACGCTCTCCGCCTCGATCATTTTGCCGCGCGGTGCATCGGGCATCACCTGCTGCCAAATTTCGGTGTCGGTGGCTCCCGGCAATATCGCTGTAACACGAATGCCGCTCGCCTTCAGCTCCTCGCGCAACGTCCGGGTCAAACTCAGCGCACCGGCTTTCGAAGCGTTGTACGGTGCATAGCCTGCAAACGATTCGCGAGCGGCCACGGAGATGATGTTGAGGATGGTCGCGCCCCGCTGCATCAATGGCACCGCAGCGCGCGCGCACAGAAATGTCCCAGTCAGATTCGTCTCGATGATGTCGCGCCAAAGCTCCACGCTGGTCTCTTGCAGCGGCGCTGCCGATTGCGAAATGCCGGCGTTATTCACCAAGATGTCGAGCCGCCCGAATTCTTTCACCGCCGTCGCAAACATTCGTTCGACATCTTCGTTGTCACGGACATCGCACTCGACCGCCAAGACCTTCGGCTTCTGCCCTGATGGATCGGGCACGCCTGCCTCGCGAATTTCCGTCGCAGCCTGCGCTATCGTCTGCAAGTTCCGCCCGGTAATGACGACATGGCACGCCTCACCAGCCAGCGCTTTCGCAATAGCCAGACCAATGCCGCGGCTGCCGCCGGTAACGACAGCAACCTTTCCCAGCAGGCGCGACCGCGATGACTTCAAAGAACCGTGCTCCTCAGCCATCGCTTACGACCCGTTGTTGTTTTTGTGCTGAATGAGCGACAGGAATTCCTGTCGCGTCTGTTGCGCGCGAAAGGCCCCCAGCATCGACGAGGTCACGGTCGCCGAGTGCTGCTTCTCGACCCCGCGCATCATCATGCAGAGGTGGCGCGCTTCGATCACCACGCCCACTCCCATCGGGTGAATGGCGTTCTGGATTGTCTCGGCAATCTGAACCGTAAGCCGCTCCTGCACTTGCAGACGGCGGGCAAAGACTTCGACCAGTCGCGGCAATTTGCTAAGGCCGATGACCTTGCCTTTCGGGATATAGGCAATGTGAACTTTGCCGAAAAACGGCAGCATGTGATGTTCGCAGAGACTGAACATCTCGATGTCTTTGACGATGACCATCTCGTCGTAATCGACGCTGAACAGCGCGCCTTGCAGCACCTCTTCTGGGTTCTCGTTGTACCCCTTTGTCAGATACTGGAAGGCTTTGACGAAGCGCTCCGGGGTGCGTACCAGGCCCTCGCGGTCGGGGTCTTCACCCAGACGAACCAGGAACTCGCGGGTCAACTCTTCAAACGTGGCGCCGGTCAGGGTGGGCGTTTCGATGATGTTCTTCATGGGTCTCCCAGCGTGTCGGGGGAAACGCTGTTCTCAGGATAGTTGGGCCTCGCCACAATACTCGAAACTATTGTTCTGCGTCTCTTCGATCCTTACCTTCTCTAGATGAGCCGCGTGGAACTCCCGTTTCAAAATGTCGAATATTACGATCGCGAGGTTCTCCGTCGTAGGAACGCGATCCTTGAACTCGGGCCGCATATTCAAGTTCCGGTGATCAAATAGCTCCATCACCTCGTGTCGGAAGCACTCATCCAGATCAACCAGGTTGCAAACCATTCCGGTACTCTGACTCACTTGCCCGCTGACAGTCACCTCAACCGCATAGTTGTGTCCGTGCCCATAGGGGTTGTTGCATTTGCCGTAGAGTCAGCCGGTTCTCCGCCTCAGAGAGTTGCTCGCTGTGCAAACGATGCGAAGCAGCGATGACGTACCGGCGTGTGAGATGGGCCTTCATTCTTCTCCGTAATAGTCCACGAACAGGTCGGGCATCTCATAGACGCGCACCCGGTGCAGCTTCGCTACCTTCAGCTCGGAATGAAGACGGTTCCAGATTGCGATAGCCAGGTTCTCTGTCGTCGGGATCTGTGTAGCAAACTCTGGAACCTCCTTATTCAGGTGGCGATGGTCCATAGCTTCAATTACTTCGTCGTTGAGAATGTCTTTGACCTGCTTAAGATCGACGACAAATCCCGTCGTCTCGTCGACTTCACCTTTCACCGTAATTTCGAGCGTGTAATTATGGCCGTGACCATCAAGATTGGCGCATTTCCCGAAGACGCGCCGGTTCTCTTCCGGAGTGAACTCTGGATTATGGTAGTAATGTGAAGCCGAGAATTCGCACTTGCGAGTTAGGTAGACCATGTTGATAGGAAGCAATTAGCAATTAGCAATCAGCAATTAATAATTAGCAACTAGCGATTAGCAGCTAGAGTATCCGCGTCAGGCCGACTTAGTCGGGCCGCCAAACTTCTCCTCTTGAATTGTCATCCTGAGCGGACTTTAGTCCGCGAAGGACCTGCTTTTCCATCCTCAGGGGCTAAAGCCCTGCAGTCGTAGAACTATTTCGGCACGACTGAAGTTGTGCCCGGATACAAATCTATCGACGCACGATCTAATTCGTATGTTCTTCCTTTCCAGACGACCCTACCGGTCCTATGACAGATGTACGATCTGAGCAAAAGAATCGTGAAGAGCGGAAGCCCCAAAATCGCGAGCACGTTTGACAGCCAATCAAAATGTGCCCGCCGAATCCGCTGATAGAAGAAAACCAGCAACCCAAAAGCGAGCGCACCATTCACCAGCACACCTGTCCGATCGCGATTCCCCAGCGCAATCGCCAGAGCAATCACGCTGGCCGCGATCAACCCAAACTCAATGCTCCGGCGCAACGCCAGCCCGCGCGCATTAGGAAAGAGCAGCACCAGGTTCTTCGTCCATCCCTCCCACAACTGCGGGAAGTTGCGATACATGCGTGTGCTCACCACGTCCGACAGCCGAAACTGAAGTCGATAACCCGCGCTCTTCACCTTTCGCGCCAACTCCACATCTTCCAGGATGGCCTGAGCGACCGCGGCATGTCCGCCCACAGCATCATACGCATCGCGACGAATCAGCAGATACTGCCCGTTGGCCGCGGCAACTGGCGACGCCGGATCGCTCACTTCTTTCGGCCGGAAGCTTGTCGCCAGTTCAGCAAAGATCACCGGCATCAGTGCGCGCTCGGCCAAAGTATGCACCTCCTGCTTTGGTGAGTACGACAGCAGCGCCGCGCCATGCGCCTCGGCCTCGCGCAGCCCACTCGCGATCGATGCCGGCGAGTGGCGCGTATCGGCGTCGGTAAACAGCAGCCACTTCCCTTTCGCAATCTTTGCGCCGGTCCAACAAGCGTTGCACTTGCCGCTCCAGCCGGCCGTGAGCGCGTCCGCCTCAATCACCTGCACCGTAAAGCTCTCTGCAATCTCTCGCGTGCGATCGGTGGAGTGATCATCGACCACGATGACCTCGCAGCTCACGCCCTGCTGATTCACCAGCGACTGCAAGCAGCTCGCGAGGTTCGCCTCTTCATCCCGCGCGGGAACGACGACCGAAACCTCGACTGCACCCTTGGTGGCATCCATGCTTGGCGAACTCTTAAGTATTATAGATTTGTGAATCGCTTCGCATCGGCCGCCATTATCGTCTGCCTCTTCGTGCTAACTGCCTGCAATGGCAACCGTCCTCCCAAGATCGGGGAGAAAGCTCCCGACTTTACTCTCACCGATTCAGAACGCACCGTCTCGCTGGCCCAGCTTCGCGGTAAACCCGTGCTGCTCAACTTCTGGGCGACCTGGTGTCCGCCCTGCATTGAAGAGATGCCATCGCTGGTGCAGTTACAGAAACAATTGGGCGATAAGGTCGTGATTTTGGCTGTCAGCGAGGACGCCGACGACGGAGCGTACAAGCAGTTTGTGCGCGACCACAACATCGATCTGCTGACCGTGCGCGATCCCAAGAACACGGCCAACACTCTCTACGGAACATTTAAATTCCCCGAAACTTACGTCATCGATAAAGACGGCGTCATTCGCCGGAAGTTTATTGGCCCGGCCGACTGGAACGGCCCGGAGATCATCGAATATCTCAACAAGCTACAGGAAGGCAAATCATGACTCTGTCTGCGCGTAATCAACTGGACGGTACCATCGAAGAACTTCAACTCGGCGGCGTGATGGCACACGTCGTAGTGCGCGTGGGCAACAATCTGATCGAGAGCGTCATCACACGGCGCAGTGCCGAGCAGATGGGCTTGAAAATTGGCGACAAAGTGAAGGCCGTCATCAAGTCCACCGAAGTCATGCTCCAGAAAGACTGAGGCGGCCGTAACAGGAATCCTTCATGAAATCTCTCGCCCCCCACCGAATCGCCGTGGCGTTATGCCTGCTCTGCTGTGCGCTGGGCGTGAGTGCCCAGACACTTCAGATCACCGACCCGCAGGGTCACACCGCTTCACTCACTCCCGAACAGATCGCCAAGCTGCCGCACGTCACCGTGAACACCCAAGATCACGACACTCCTGCCGAGTTCGAAGGAGTGCCGATGGCCACCGTGCTGACCACCGCGGGCATCACGATGGGCGACACGTTGCGGGGACCGCGGCTTACCGAAGCCTTGCTGGTTTCGGCCGCCGACGGCTATCAGGTCGTCTTCGCCCTGGCGGAATTCGATCCTGCGTTTGCTGATAGACAAATCATCTTGGCCGACAAGCGCGACGGCAAACCTCTCGCCGGCAAAGAAGGCCCGTTTCGCATCGTCGCTCCCGGGGACAAGCGTCCCGCTCGCTGGATTCGTCAGGTAGCTTCAATGAAAGTTGTTGCCCTAAAATAGCAGGCGCGCGCGGTAGGCTTGATCCGAGGTTTACTTGGCAGGAGCACTCGCCGGCGGCTCGCTTCCTTTCACCGCTACCAGGTATTCGACAATTAGCGCCTGATCCGCGGGCGTAACAGAAGCTCCATACGCATCCACCATCTTCTTGACTTCGTTCTGCCACACTGTTTTCGAAAACCGTGGCTGCGTGAGTACATACCGCGCCGAGTGGCAGATCAGGCAGTTCTTCTCATAGACCTGAACGTTGGGCCCGGGCGGTATCTGGGTGGGAACCTGCGGCAGCGTGATTCGCTCGACTTGGGCTGACGGTGGTTTTGACGTTGCACTATTCGGCGACTGAGATTCACCGATCAGCGAACTGGCGACCAAAGCTGCGAGCAGCAGAGCACGTGCGACATGTTCCATTAGTCGCCTCATGCCACCACCACCTCTTGCTGTTCGATCACATCGCGTTGATAGCCGCTCCGATTCCACTGCGACGTGACTTGCGCTTCACCGCTGCTGCTGGTCGCGCGAACCATAAGCTTATAGCTACCCTTGGTGGGCGGCGTCCAGTCTGCCTGCCATCGGCGCCACGAATACTTTCCCAAGTCGGGTCCGAGCGTGGCATCGCTCCAGCTCTGGCCGCCGTCTTTGGAAACCTCGACACGCTTGATACCGGAGTCGCCATCGTTCGCCAGTCCTGACAACTGATAACGCTGTCCTGCGCGAAGTTGCTCGCCAGGCGCAGGCTTAATGAAGATCGAGTGCACCGGCATGCGATTGATAGGCACGGTTGCCGTCGCCAAGATGTTGCGGCTCCTCGTTGGCCTGGGGATTGTCAGGAATGCGATAAGCCTTGTCCATCCAAAACGTCTTGAGCGGCTGATCGAGCACGGTAAGGGTCGCAAGCGACTTTACCCAGTAGGTCGCAAACCAGCCCGGCACGATCAGCCGAATGGGATAGCCATTCAACATCGGCAGCGGCTCGCCGTTCATCTCGTAGGCGATCATCACTTCGCCATCGCGCGCGTGATCGATTGCGAGCGACTTCTGGAAAACCGGCGTCGCCGGCATCGGCGGAACGTCCAGCCCACGCAGGCCCACCTGCACCGCTCCCGGCTTCACCCCTGCCTCCTCCAGCACATCTTTCAGGCGAACGCCCTTCCAGCGCGCATTGCCCATCGCACCGGCGCCCCACTGTCCTCCCGGAACCTGGGGCTCAAACCAACTGCGAAAGTTGCCGGAGCACTGTAATAACGCAACCATCGATACCGGCTCAAACTTCGAGCGCAGCTCGCTCAGCGATAGGCTCAGGGGTTTGTTTACGTGTCCGCCAACGTCAAGCCGAAAAGTTTCGAGGTCAACCGTCGTCGGAATTCCGGAAAGATGCCAGCGCACGAAAAACGCGTCGTTAGGAGTAAGGTCAGTCGCAAAGTATCGCAAGGGTGTTTCCAGTTGCGGAGGCCGGTCGGTGAGCAGGATGAGGTCAGTCTTCTGCGGGTAACGCACCAGCGTCTGAGTCCCAGACGGTGACGCGCTTGCGGCCGCACTGTCGGCCCACGCAAACTCCGGATGCCATCCGAACACGCTGCTTGCAGCTGCAACTCCGCCTAACGAGATCAGTGAAGATAGGAATCTCCGGCGTGCAACAGTACTGAAAGTCGTTGCTCGGTTTGTGGGCCATAGTCTGCATCGGGCCTAAGACCTCCGTCGGAAATGTGCGCGAGCGTCCCGGCCAGGCACGGGAGCAGAACGTTATCACAGATAAGTAATCAAATTCAAAGCGGTTTCTTATATCTTGAGCGGCGATCTACAGTCCGGCCTCGAGCCGCGAGCGCGGATCCAGATAGTCGCGCAAGCCATCGCCGACAAAGTTGAACGACAGCACGGCCAGCATCACCGCGGCCGCGGGAAACAGCACCAGGTGCGGCGAATCGAACAGGTGTGAGCGCGCGTCGTTCAGCATCGCTCCCCAACTTGCAGTCGGAGGCGGCACTCCCAAACCAAGGAAGCTCATAGTAGCCTCCGCCAGGATCGCGCCTGCCATGCCAATCGCGGCCTGCACCAGCACCGGCTGAATGATGTTGGGCAGGATGTGCCGCACCACGATGCGCAGGTCGCTGGCTCCCAGCGCACGCGCCGCTTCCACAAATTCGCGCTCCCGCACCGACAGCACCTGTGCGCGTACCAGTCGGGCGTAGCCCACCCAGCCGCCGATCGACAGCGCGAAGATCAGGTTGAAGATTCCCGGTCCCAGGAACGCGACAAAGGCGATAGCCAGTAGGATTCCGGGAAACGACATGAACGCGTTCATTACCACCACGTTCAGCAAACGGTCGGTCAAGCCTCCGTAGTATCCGGCGATGGAGCCGAAGATCAATCCCAGCGTGAGCGACGCCGCCACCACGCTGCTGCCCACCAGCATGGAGATGCGCGCGCCATAGATGACGCGCGACAGGATGTCGCGTCCCAGTTCGTCGGTGCCAAACCAGTGCGCCGCCGACGGAGCCATCAAGCGCGAAGGCAGGTCGATATACGCCGGGTCGTAAGGCGCGAGCCACGGCGCGAACAGGGCGCAGGCCACGAACACCAGGATCATCACCGCTCCCGCCGTCGAGAGCACGTTATGGCGGGCGGCACGGCGAATCGCGCCAATGGGAGCCGCAGGAATCATGAATGGCTCATCTTAACGTACCCCGGCGCCGACCTCGGGAGTACAATCGGCTGTTCTCATCGCGCGGCCCATGCTTCCCTTCAAACTTGTCTATAGCGAGAAGTACTTCCTTCCTATCGGCGAGCACGTCTTTCGTGCCGACAAATTCCGTTTAGTCATTGAGCGCCTGTTGGAACAGGGGGCAATCGACCACTCCGACATCATCGAACCTTCGCCGGCCTCGGAGCAGGACGTCATGCTGGTGCACTCGCCCCATTATGTGAACAAGCTGATGGAAGGCAGTTTGTCGGTCCGCGAAGAGTTGCAGATGGAGATTCCTTACTCGCCGCAGGTGGTCGATGCTTTCCTGCTGCATGCCGGCGGCTCGGTTCGCGCTGCCGAGCGCGCGCTCGAAGACGGAGTGTGCATCAACGTCGGCGGCGGATTCCACCACGCCTTTCCCGATCACGGCGAAGGCTTCTGCATGATCAACGACATCGCGGTCGCGATCCGCGCCATGCAGAAGCGAGGCCGCATCCAGCGCGCCATGACGGTTGACTGCGACGTACACCAGGGCAACGGCACTGCGGCCATCTTCAGCAAGCCGGCGCAAACGTGCTCCGACGCTGCCCTCGGCTTCTCCGCAAACCATCGCCGGCGGACGCGGCGAGATGGTACACGGCTGCTGCCAGGACGTCTTCACCATCTCGTTGCATCAGGAAAACAACTACCCGTTCGTGAAGCCGGCATCCTCGATCGACGTGAACCTTCCGGACGGCTGTAGCGACGAAGAATATCTGGCGTGGCTCGACAACGCCCTGAGCTCGGGACTGCGGCGGTTCGAGCCGCAGCTCATCTCCTACGTTGCCGGCGCCGATCCTTTTCGCGAAGATCAGCTGGGAGGATTAAATCTGACAGTCGATGGCCTAAAGCAGCGGGATGAGCTGGTGTTTCGTGCGGCGCGAGCACGCGAGATCCCCATCATGGTGACGTATGCCGGAGGCTACGCCATCCACGTCGAGGACACGGTTTCGATACATTGCAACACCGTATTGGCGGCGGCAGAAATCTATGGCCACGCCAATAGCGAGACCGGCAGCGGCCGGTTTTGAAAGGGCACCCTTCGGCTTCGCTCAGGGCTGGCTGCTTTAGCCGTGTCGTCCCGAAAGCCTGCTTGCTATCTGTCATCCCGAAGGGACGCTAGTCCCTGCGGGACCTGCAGTTTCGCCGCGCCCTCCGTTCACGTAGTGGGAACAAACTGCAGGTCCCTCACTTCGTTCGGGATGACACACGCGCGACCAGAGTACTGCTTTCAAGCCTTTCGGTTGCCTGTCGCCCCCTTCACACCGCACAATAGGTGGCAATACCCGGAGAATTACGTTGGACCTTGCCGTTGGAAGCACGCTTTTGCAGTACACCATCGTGCGACGCCTGGGCGCAGGCGGCATGGGCGTGGTGTACGAGGCGGAGGACAGCAAGCTGGGCCGTCACGTCGCGCTGAAGTTCCTGTCGGCGGAGGCCGAGCGCGACACCTACGCGCTGGAACGCTTCAAGCAGGAGGCGCGCGCCGCATCGGCGCTGAACCATCCCAACATCTGCACCATCTACGCCGTCGAGGAGTGCGATGGCCACAGCTTCATCGCCATGGAGTTACTCGAAGGCCAGAGTCTCGCCGAGAAGATCAACGGCCATGCCATGCCGCTGGATAAGATTCTCGACATCGGCATCCAGGTGACCGATGCGCTCGACGTGGCGCACCACAAGGGCATCGTGCACCGTGACTTAAAGCCGGCCAACATCTTTGTCACTACGCGCGGTCAGGCGAAGATTCTGGATTTCGGATTGGCCAAGCTCATTCGCGAACGCCAGGCCGCGCTCGAAACCGTGGTCGGAGATGCCCCCACCTACGCGGCGCCGCACCTCACCTCTCCCGGAACTGCCGTCGGCACCGTGGCGTACATGTCGCCCGAGCAGGCCCGCGGCGAAGAACTCGATGGCCGCAGCGACCTGTTCTCGATGGGAACGATCTTCTACGAGATGGCAACCGGTCGCATTCCCTTTGCGGGCAATACGTCAGCCGTAATCTTCAGCGAAATCCTGACGCGCAATCCGCCGCAGCCTTCGGAATTCAACGCCGGCATCGCGCCGAAGCTGGAAGAAATTATTGGCAAGGCGCTGGAGAAAGACGTCGACTTGCGCTATCAGACCGCTGCCGAGATGCGCGGCGACTTGAAGCGACTGAAGCGTGACAGCGAATCGGGCAACACCGCGGCGCACTCTGCCGCAGGATTCGCGCCCACTGGAACTGCCGCTTCGGGTTCGTCAGCGACGGCGCCGCCAGCTTCGTCCGCCGCTTCGTTTCCTGTCGCACCGTCGGGCAGTGCACCTGCGTATCGCAGCTCGCCGGTGATCGAAGCAGCGCGTGAGCACAAGGGCCGCACTGGTCTGGTCGCCACCATAGCTGTGCTGGTTTTGGCGGCGGCAGCCTTCGGCGTCTACTCGCTTTTCCAATCCAAAGGTGGAAACGGGCCGAAGTCTTTTCAGAATGTCAGCCTTGAGAAACTCACGGATTCGGGCAAGGTCAAGCTGGCAACCATTTCGGCTGACGGCCGTTACCTGTTCAATGTTCACGATGATGGCCGAGGTACCCAGAGCCTGTGGATGCGGCAGATTGCTACCGGCAGCGACAAGGAGATCATCCCCGCCACCGAGGCCCGCTACGTCGGCCTCACCTTCTCGCCCGACGGGAATTATCTCTATTTTGTTCGCAACGAACCGCAGCGGCCCGATATCAACCTTCTCTACCAGGTGCCAACGCTGGGCGGAACGCCTCGTTTGCTGATCACCGACGTGGACAGCGCGGTAAGCTTCGCGCCTGACGGCAAAAGGTTCGTGTTCCTGCGCGACAGTGGCGCCGACGCAAACTCCAAGCTGATCGTTGCCAGTGCCGACGGGAGTAATGAGCGGGTACTGGCCACGCTTCCTTTGCCCGGCTACAAAGACCCGGCCTGGTCACCCGATGGCAAAACCATCGCTGCATCGATCCTCGATCCCGGAGGCGCGAACCTGGGCAGGATGGTGGGGCTCGATCCCGATAGCGGGAAGGAGCGCACGCTCTATGCGGCCACCGCCCAGCTCAGCAAACCAACCTGGCTTCCCGACAGCAGAACACTGGCCATGATTTTCCAGGATGTCACAACCAACTGGGACGGTCAGGTCGGCGAAGTGAGCGCTCGCAATGGCCAGTTTCGGCGCATCACCAACGATCTGAACAACTACAGCAGCGCGACGTTGGCGGCCACCAGCGATGCCAAAGAACTGGTCGCCGTGCAATCCGCTCCCACCGTCGGCATTTACACCTTGAGTTCCGAGCCCAATGCTTCCGGCACTCCTACCCTGGTCGAGAATCGGGAAGACGTGAACGTTGGCTGGACCAGTGATGGAAAACTTGTGGCCCTCGACTGGGAAGGTCATATCGTGAGCATGAACGCCGACGGCAGCAATCGCGCGGTGATCTTCTCCGACCGGCTATTCATGACGGGGCTTTCTGTTTGTCAGGACGGCCGCCATGTTCTTTTCAGCACGCCCAACAAAGAGACGAAAGGAATCAGTGTTTTTCTGCTTGATCTGCAAGCGGGAACCACAAAGCCCATCACCTTCGGCAAGGTTGACGCGAATGCGTTCTGCTCACCCGACAGTAGCTTCTTTCTCTACACCATACTGGAAAACGGCAAGAAGCTCCTGATGCGGCAGCCGCTCAACGGAGGGGAAGCGAAACAGATTTTCCCCGACTTTGTTCAGTTTGCCAGTCTGACGGCCGACGGAAAGACCGCGGCGGTGCTCACCCTCGAGGGTAAGGGCGTAGATACTAAAACCATAATCAAGCTGATTGATGCGAACGGCGGACCTCCGATAAAGACGATCCATCCCCGAACGTCCATAGCGGGACTGATGACGTTCTCGCCTGACGGCAACTACCTTTACTATCCGGTGAATGAGCACGGCGTTTCCAATCTGGTGAAGCAATCGATCGACGGCGGCGACGCTGTTCCGGTGACGAACTTCGATGAGCTGGTGATCTACGATTACTCTTACGACTGGAATAATAAGAAGCTCGCGGTAACCCGTGGCCGTTCTAATAGCGATGCGGTGCTTATTAAAGACCAGCACCCGGAGTGAAATTTAACGAAGCAGGGTTATATAGATAGCTATGTTCTGCACAAATTGCGGTGAGGAAATGCGCACCATCGACAAGTTCTGCGCCAGCTGCGGAGTTGCCGCTGCACCCCGGCCGGCCAAGTCTCGTACTGCCGCCGGCGCCGCGGTCGAACCACCCGCGCCGCCACGCGCTCTCCAGTCCACCGCCGAAGCTTTTCATGTGCCGCTGGCAGCGACGCCAGTAAGAGCCGCTGCCCCACCTCCACTTTCCAGCCAGCAGGAGCAGCAGGTTCTGTTAGAAGCCGAGGAGATCGCCTCGGTGCGCGGCATGTCGCCCGTCGAAGCGTTGCCGCCTGACTTTCCACCCGCTCCGCCGGCACCCATTGCCGTACGACCGGCCAACGCGCAGAAATGCGGATCGTGTGGCGAGACGAATCCCGCCAGTAATCGTTTTTGTGAACGCTGTGGCAAGCCGATGCAATCCGCTGCGCCGGTTCAGCCTGCGCCTGCTCCGGCTCGAACGCCGCCGCCATCGCCCATCACGCAAACCAGTTGGCTCGATGTACCCGAACCCAAAGCACCCCGCGTCGCGACGCCAGCCGCAGCGCCGGCGGTTGCAAAAGCCGCGCCCATCCCTGCGTCGCCGCCGACATCAGCTAAAGGCAAAGACGAGGACTTCTTCTACTTCTACGACGACGCCACCTCGCAGCGCAGCAATCGCAAGCTGATTATCGTGCTCATGGTGGTGCTGGCGCTCGGAGTGCTGGGTGTCATCTACATGCTGTCGCGTCCCTCGGGCAAGACCGTCACGGGAGCCAACGTCACAGTCACGATTTCCCCGACCGAAACCGAAATCGCGGTGGGAGAGGCGCACGACTTCTCAGCCACGGTCTCCGGCAGCGGTGACACCGATGTCAACTGGTCGGTAGCAGAAGCCCCCGCCGGTGGAACCATTGTCAATCGCGGGGTGCAAGCGCAAGCCGGAACCGTCGCTGTCACTGGAGTCTATGTCGCCCCGAACCTTCCGGGGACGTATCACGTAGTAGCAACCAGCAAGGCCGATCCTTCAAAGTCGGCGACAGCAGAGGTGCTGGTGAGCGGGAAATAGCCAGATCTTCTCGTGTCAAACCGTCTGTCCGTCGGAGCACAACCAGCCTGAAAGGCTTGCGGTCGGTTTTCGTCCAATAACGCCTCTTTCTGCAGTTTGCATCGACCCCGATCCCGGCCTTGTCCGCGCCGGAAAACTGGGTAACGGGCTCAAACTGATACCTCACCCTCCAGCAATTCTGCACCTCGGACTGTGCACCCACTTTGAAAACTTCAATCTAATTCTTCCTTCCCATTGTCATGTAAGTCATTATTTACCAAATATTTGAACGTTGACCTCCAACTTACCTCCATATCACCTCGCGAGTATTGAACGCCACGGCGAACCAGCGCATTGTGCCCTCAGAAGCGGCGAATCAAGTAGCCGCAAATGAACCCGGCCATGGTCAGCCATAGCCGGCAAGCTCAAGCGAGGAAAGCCATGAATACGTCCCAGGAATTCATTCATAACTCCCAATTCTTAGACTTAGCCCCGGAATGCCCCACTATCAACCGACGTCCGTCCGCCGGCATTCCGCTCCAAGTAACCCGAAGGCATGAGCACAAGCTTGTGGCCTCCGATGCTGTAGCACAGGCGGACGTGAGCATTGTTCTGGTGACCTACAACCGCGCCAGATTTCTCCGCCAGACACTGGAGTCGATCGCCAGTCAGACCTATCCCCATTTCGAAGTTCTGATTTGCGACGATTGCTCGACCGACGAAACCCAGGCGGTGTGCCGGGAGTACGTCCGACGGGACAGCCGCTTTCGCTACCGCAGGAACGACCGCAATCTCGCCATGCCGGGCAACCTCAACTCCGGAATTCGTCAGGCCCGGTGCGAGTTCATTGCCGGCTTGCACGATGGCGACACCTACGCCCCCACGCTGATCGAGAAGTGGCGGGAAGCGCTCATTCAACATCCCACTGCTGGGTTCGTTTTCAATCGCTACCGGCACCTCGATCCGGACGGCCGAACTCGCGGCATTACCGCTGCCTTCCCCGAGTTGGTGAGCGGCAGCGATTTCCTGACGCGGTGTCTCGGCGATCAGCAGTTGCAGTGTCCGGTATGGGGCACGGTGATGGCGCGAAGGTCCGTCTACGAGGAGATGGGCTTTTTTGACGCGAGGTACAGCTTCTGGTCTGACGTCGATATGTGGTTTCGTATTGCCGAGAAGTATGACGTCGCGCACGTTCCTGAGGTTCTCATCGACTTGCCGCACCGGAAGACCATGCCGCATTTGTTCGACCCCTACAACCTGGACACCCATCGCTACACCTTCCAGATCTACTGGGAGGCGAAGCGGAGACGCTATCGCCGGCAACCCCTGGTTGCGACCGTCGAGCTGGGGAAACAGACGATGGGCTATGGCAGAGCGCTCACTGCAAGAGCTATGAACAAGCTGCGAGTCGCGATATGGAGTGGCCTTGCAGGCCGGCGCGTTCAACCTGCCTGACCAGGACGCGCGGCGGTTGCGCGGCGTTGGTGAGTGGGAACTGAGTGTAGTGGATAGTGAGTATTGGATAGCGAAGTGAGTAGTGGATAGTGAGTAGTGGGAAGTGGGTAGTGGTTTGGTGATTGGTGGGCTTTTTTTGAACTGTCATCCTGAGCGAAGCGAAGGATCTGCTGTGTTCTCAGCTAGCCGCGCTCGCTTTGAACAGTAGACTCATCGCGGCCCGTTTACCTCATCAAGCTGAGATGCGGCGGCTCGATCTTTGCGTGGGATGACAGAGGATCAATTGCATGCCCGGAGGGTGCGGCCAAAGAGCGCCCTGACTCAGTGCGCCGAAAAGCAGATCCTTCGCTTCGCTCAGCATGACGGTTCAAGAAGAAGCTGCAACTTATCGGTAGGATTGACGTCGCGCCCTGATGCGAATCATCCCACCGACAACTGGCAACTTTTTCTACGCCCCGCCCTTGGCCGCGGTTCCCAGCGCTTCCAGCACATCGACCGCGCAGGAGTAACGTCCGAAAGGAGCGGCGATCTGGGCGCCTTGCACCATTTCGCGTACTGCGGTCAGCATGTCGCGGGCGATGGCGACGCCTTCGGCGCGCGCGGCATCGGCGGTGTTGGCCTTCACCATCCGCTCGATGATGTTGTCGGGGATGGAGACGCGCAGCTCGTTTTTCATGAACTCGGCGTTGCGTGCGCTGGTCAGCGGCCAGATGCCGGCAACCAACGGAATGCGGCAGTGGGCGATGTTTTTCAGAAACTCTTCCAGCAAGCGTAGATCGAAAACCGGCTGCGTGACGGCCAACTCGGCGCCAGCCTCGACCTTGTACTCAAAGCGCCGAATTTCTTCTTCGATATTGTCCGCACCCGGATTCGCGCCGACGGCAATGACGAACTTGGTCGCGGCGCCGATGGGGTTGGAGCCAATGTCCAGTCCCCGGTTCAGGTTGTGGACGATATTCACCAGTCCAATAGCATCCACATCGAATACCGCGGTCGCATCGGGATAGTCGCCCATCTTCGGCGGATCGCCGGTGATGCAGATGAGATTGTTGATGCCAATGGCGCTCGCGCCCAGCAGGTCCGACTGGATGCCGAGTACGTTGCGGTCGCGGCAGGTGTAATGCAAGATGGGTTCGATGCCGACCTGCTGCGCGATCAGCAGACATAGCGCCTGATTGCTCATGCGGGCCGAGGCACGTGGGCTGTCGGGAATGTTCACCGCGTCCACGCCGACCGATTTCAGGAACTTCGCGCCCTCGACCTCCTTGGCGGCATCGATGCCCTTGGGCGGCACGATCTCGACCATGGTGACGAACTCGCCTTCAGCGATCTTCCGGCCCAGCTTTGAGCGCTGGCGCGAGAGGCAGGCTCTCGACCGGGTGCGCCGCCGGTGACTCCGCCTTCTTGAATGAGGTGGTACGCGCCGCGCCTACCCGAAGACGCGCTTTCATGGCGTGGATGTGCTCAGGCGTAGTCCCGCAGCATCCGCCAACCAGGCTGACGCCCACCTCGACAAACTTCTCGGCGTAACTGGCCATGTATTCGGGCGAGCACAAATAGATGTTGCGTCCTTCGACCGAGCGCGGCATTCCGGCGTTGGGCTGCGCCGACAGAGGAACGGTGGTTACAGCCCGCACCCGTTCCATGGCGTCGAGCATGGCGACCGGACCCACGCTGCAATTGCAGCCCACAACGTCCGCGCCCCAGTCCTGTAGCTGCGGGCCGTAGTGCTCTGGACTGGAGCCGTCGAGGCAGTTACCGTCTTCGTCGATCGTCACCTGCGCCACTACCGGCAGCTTGGGATTGACCTCCCGCGCTGCCAGCAACGCCTGGTGCAATTCCTCGAGGTACCCGAAGGTCTCGAGGATGATGAGGTCAACCCCCTCTTCGTCGAGCGCCTGAATCTGCTCGCGAAAAGCGCTGCGCGCTTCCTCCAAGGCAATTTTGCCCAACGGCTCGATACGCACGCCGAGCGGTCCTACCGCCCCGGCCACCAACGCGTCGAAGCTTTTTGCCGCCTCACGCGCCACCCGTGCGCCCATCCGGTTGATGTCAGCCAAACGATCAACACATCCATGCTTGCCCAAACGAAACGAATTGGCGCCGAAGGTGTTTGTTTCTACGATCTCCGCTCCGGCCTGAAGGTAGTCATGATGGATGTTGCGAATCAGGTCGGGCTGCGAAAGGTTGAGTTCGTCGTAACAACGGTTGATGAAGATACCTTTGGAATACAGCAGGGTACCCATGGCTCCGTCGCAAAGCACGGCGCCGTTTTGCAAGCGAGTTCGAAGGTCTGTGGCCATACTACGTGACTGCCACCTGGTGGGGGGCAGAACTCTATCGTACATGACGCAAAGCTCGATCGACCCGGGGAGGCAGCATGCGTTGGCTTTGTTATAATTCACTTTTCCAACAACATACGCACGACGGGAAAGAATTGCGGGGCAGAGTTTTGAATCGAGTTTTGGCTCTTCTGGGAGCAGCAATCTGCTTGCTGGCGATTGCCTCCTGCGGCGGAAGCAACGGTAACACCTCGGTAACCACGCCCAACGGCAATACCGTTAACAATCCCTCCGGCACTCTCAAGAACCGGGCCTATATCAGCAATCAGTACTCCGGCAATCTTCAGATCGTAGACAGCGCCAACGACACTACCGCGTTCTACAGCTCATCGAACACCAACACTTCGACGACCAATCAGATTGTCGATCTCTCGGTGAACATCGCAGTCGGAGTGTCGGCAACATTTCTGGCGCGTAGTCCCGATGGAACCACGACGGCGGTTTACGATCCGTCCGCCCTCACTGTCAGCTTCATCGATAATTCGACGCAGACCTCGACCTCGACTATCTCCCTGCCTTCCTGGGCGGCCATGGAACTGTACTCGCCTGATTCCAGTACGTTATACGTTCCCACCGGTAATTCGAATGCCATCCAGGTCATCGATATCACCAATGAAGTCATCTCCACCACTTACGATCTGTACTCACCGCGTTGGATCGCACTGAATCCTGCCGGTACCATTTTGTTGGCCTTCGCCGATAACTCGGACTTCATGTTTCTGATTAATCTCAGCGCCAGCTCGGTTATCCCAGTGGCGATTCCCGGTTTCTCGCGTCCGGTCAATGCGTTTTTCAGCACCGACGGCAACACCGCTTATGTACTGAATTGCGGCAACCAATGCGGGGGCAGCGCGCCTCCCTCGGTCGCGCAGTTTAATATGACTACGCTGACCGTGACCACCACCGTCCCGGTAGGGGGGCGCAACCGTGGGTCTGCTGAACAGCAATAGCCTTTACGTCGCGGGATTTGCCGGCGGCGCCAATGGCACGCTCGACATTATCGATGTCTCGAGCATGACCCGCACCACCACCAATTCCATCGCGATCAACGATGGCCAGCAATGGAAGATGGGCCTGAACAACAACAAGCTCTACATCGGGGCCAAAACCTGTCAGAACACGTCTACCGGCTGCCTGTCCGTGGTCAACCTCACGACCCAGACTGCCGATGCTCCCTTGCCGCCACGAGGGCCGGTAACCGGTATCCTGTCGATCCCGAATCGCGACACGATGTATGTGATCGAAGGTGGTGTCCTCGATATCTACGACACCACCACCGATCAATTACAGAAGCTACAGCTTCAGTTCCGCGGCGCACTGTACGACGTCGTCCAGATCGATCAGTAACCCAGCCCGGGACGCCGATTCCCGCCCTGCTGTGTTCTTGAGGGCGGTGGCATAGAACTGCCGCCGACTCGGGGGTACGATAGCCGAATCTTGGGATGGCATATAAAATTTTTGCCAACCTGAGGCAAATCTCGGGCCGTGCAATCGCATCCCACCTGAGCGCTGCTGATTACCCCGGCGTAATGGGGCGGCCAAGAATTCCCTACCATCGCTATGAGTACACGTGTCACCCCGAACGCCGAGGGTAGGGCCGAAAACGCGCACACGTCGGCCGCCGCCTCGCCCGCCCCCGCTACCGCCTCTAGCCCATCGGAATCCATTCTGAAGCTGACCGTCATGGACGGCGACAGCGAGATGGCCTCGCTGATACGCGACCACGACTGGTCGCAAACGCCGCTGGGACCGGTTTCTTCGTGGCCGCAGAGCCTGCGCACCTCGGTCAGTCTGATCCTCAACTCGCAGCATCCCATGTGGATCGGCTGGGGTCCGGAGCGCACCTTCCTCTACAACGATGCTTACATCCGGGTGTTGAGCCTGGCCAAGCATCCCTGGGCTTTGGGAAGGCCGACGCAAGAGGTGTGGCGCGAGATCTGGGATGTGTGCGGGCCGCTGGCAGAGAAGGTGTTTCAACGAGGCGAGCCGTCGTTTCTCGATGATGTGCGGCTGTTCATGAATCGCGGCGATTACCTGGAGGAGACCTACTACTCGTTTTCGTACAGCCCCATACTCGATGAATCGGGCAACGTGGCCGGGCTTTTCTGCCCTTCCACAGAAGTCACGCCGAAGGTTTTGAATGCGCGCCGCTTGCGTACCCTGTCGGAGTTATCGGCCGATGCCTTTCTGGAAAAGAGCGTCAGCAGCGCCTGCGCGTCAGCAGCGCGTACCTTGGCGAGAAATCCCGACGACGTGCCCTTTGCACTGCTCTTCCTGCTGTCTCCCGACGGCCAGGAAGTTTCGCTTCAGGGCCGGACGGGCGTGTCGGAGGGTGATTGGCAGCGGGCCTTCCCCTTTTTGAGTTTGGATCGTTCCCGTGAATCGCCGGACAGCGGCAGCTTACTGAAGGAGATCCGCAGCGGGCACTCTCAGGTGATCCCGGTGGATCACATCGATTTCATACCGCTGGGCGCGGCGCAGCAGAAGGTGAAGCAGGCGCTTGTCCTTCCGGTGAAGTCGCGATTGGAAAAGCAGGCGCTCGGCGTGCTTATCGCCGGGGTGAATCCCACCCGCAAGCTGGACGAGGAGTACACCACCTTCTATAACCTGGTCGCGGACCACGTGGCCACCGCCATTGAGAATGCGCGCGCTTACGAGGAAGAACGCAAGCGCGTCCATGCCCTGGCCGAACTGGACAAAGCGAAGACCACCTTCTTCAGCAACGTCAGCCACGAATTTCGCACCCCTCTTACCTTAATGCTGGGCCCGATTGAGGCAGCCATGCTGCGGCAAACCGGCTCGGAGGAAGAGCGGCAGGATTTCGAACTGCTTCACCGCAATGCCATGCGTCTGCTGAAGCTGGTGAATGCGCTGCTTGATTTCTCGCGCATCGAAGCCGGCCGCGTGCAGGCCGAGTTTGAGCCCGTCGATCTCGCGCGTTCACTGCGGAGCTGGCGAGCGTCTTCCAGTCTGCAGCGGAAAAAGCAGGACTGCGCTGCGCATCGACTGCCGGCAGCTCTCCCGGCAGGCCTATGTCGATCGCGACATGTGGGAGAAGATTGTGCTCAACCTTCTTTCCAACGCCTTCAAGTCAACCTTCCATGGCGAGATCGCAGTAACGCTGCGAGAATCTGAAGGCGGCGCCGAGCTCGCGTCAGCGATACCGGAACCGGCATTGCCGGAGAAGAAATCCCGCACCTGTTCGAGCGCTTCCGGCGCATCGAAGGCGCCCGCGCCGGACCAACGAAGGCAGCGGAATTGGGCTGGCGCTGGTACATGAACTGGTGGGCTGCACGGAGGCTCAATCGGCGTAACCAGCACTCTGGGCTCCGGCACGACATTCCTATCACGCTGCCAGTCGGCGCCGAGCATCTTCCTGCGGATCGGGTTCGCAGCGGGCGCGCGAACACGACGACTCGCCCACCAGCGCAGCCGCCTACGTGCAAGAAGCGCTGGGCTGGCTGCCGAACGAACGAGCGCACGTGAGTTGAAGCTGGATCCGCCGAGCGCGATTCCCTGCGGCGCTCTGCGGCTAAGCGTCGCGCGGCACCGTGTTGCTGGTGGACGACAATCATGACATGCGGGACTACGTTCGCCGCCTGCTGGCGCGGCGATTCCGGGTCAAGACGGCGGAGAACGGCAAGAGGCGCTGGAGATGGCGGCTCGCGGATCCTCCCGACCTGGTTCTGACCGACGTGATGATGCCGGAGATGGACGGCTTCCAGTTATTAGCGGCGTTGCGGAAGAATGCTACGACCAGTACCGTGCCGGTCATTATGCTCTCCGCCCGCGCCGGAGAAGAGTCGCGGGTGAAGGGCCTGGAATCGGGCGCCGACGACTATTTGGTGAAGCCATTCACCGCCCGCGAGCTGCTGGCGCGGGTGGAGTCGCACATTCGAATGGCCGAGTTTCGCCGCAAGGCACAGGCGCGCGAATTTGAGTTGTGACGAGCGTCCAGCAGGCGCGCCATTCGGCGGCGCAAGCGCTGGAGCATATCGGCGATGGCTTCTGGACCTACGATTCTGAGTGGCGCATTACCTACATGAATGCAGCCGCCGAGACCATGTCGCAACGGCCGCGGGAAGAGCAGGTCGGCCGATACGCTGTGGGAGCTGTTTCCCGACCTCATGGGATCGGAGTTGGAACGCCATTTTCATCGTGCCATGGGCGATCCGGCAGATGGTTGAGTTTGAGTGGCCCTATCGACCGTGGCAACGTTGGTTCGACATCGGGTTTATCCGATGCCCGACGGCGGGGTCGCGGTGTCTCGGCGCGCGACTCAACCGAGACGCGCCTGGTGGAAAAGGCGCTGTTGCGGGCTGAGCAAGTGGCGGCGGCGGGCAAAGTTGCCGCCAGCATATCGCACGAGATCAACAACCCGCTCGAAGCGGTCACGAACTTGCTTTTCCTGGCCGAACCGCGCCCGAACTGACGAAGAAACGCAAAAGCTGCTGAGCATCGCCGACACCGAATTGCAAAGGCTGTCGCAGATCGCTCGCACCAGCCTCAGGTTTTTCCGCCAGTCCACGGCGCCGGCATTGATCTCTGTGCGTGACCTCATCGACTCGGTTCTGACCGTCTTTCAACCGCGCACAACTCGCCTCGGCATCAAGCTGAAGAAGCAGTACGAGGAGGTGCCGGAGCTGCTCTGCTTCCCCGGCGAGTTGCAGCAGGTATTCACCAATCTCGATCTCTAACGCTCTCGACGCCATGCGACACGGAGGCGACTTGCTGGTGTCGGTTCGGCCGGAGCGCGATGGGACGCAAGCGACTCTGAGGGGCATCCGCGTGACCATGATCGATTCCGGTGGTGGCATGAACGCCGATGTTCGGTCGAAGCTCTTCGAACCTTTCTTCACTACCAAGGGCGAGACCGGCACAGGGCTTGGGGCTTTGGGTGAGCAAAGGGATCATCGACAAGCACAATGGAAACATCCGGGTGCGCAGCTTGCCGGGCAAAGGAACGGCCGTCTCCGTGTTCCTGCCGTTCCATGGACTGCGAGCCGTGGTCGCGGCGTAGGCGGCCCGTGGGTTCGTGCAGGCTCAGCCGATGCTGGTGCGCCCTTGATTACTGTGGCTCCAGCCGCAGGTGGTGCACTCCCGCCTGCTGAACAGCGCTGGTTGAGAACGGCAGCGGGAAGCTGCGCCCGTTGATAGTACGCGTCCCACTGATCGTTGAAGTGCTCGCTCGAAAATATCCCCTGACTGCCCATTCACGATGTCGAGCGTCGAGTGATCCAGGTCTGACAGGTCGGCGGTGAAACGCTCCGACGGCCCAAAGTGCGTGCCCACCTGCTTGACGGTTTCTTCGTCTCCCGAGAGCGGCTGCGGACCGGGCGTAGCGCGCTTCAGCACCGGGAAGTTACTCCAGAACGGATGCCTGACATCGACCATGTGTACCCTTCCCCATCTCCACGTGGAGAGCGCAGTGGGAGCGTGCTCCTGCGAGAGCGCAGCTTCTACCGCGGCGGTCAGCAGCGCGTTGTAGTTGGCGTACTGCGAGGGCAGCCAGCGCGCTGGCTGATTGATCAAAACGTTCTCCAACCAAACCGGCTTCATGAACCAGCGATAGCTCTTCCAGTCGTCGCCGAGCTTGGCCTTCAGCAGCAACTCTTCCAACGCTGCGCGCGAGTAATAAGCGATGGTGGGCGATGGAAGATCGGTAGCCATGGTGCCGTCCCAGTTACGCATCAGGTCGGCGGCGGCTTTGGCGCGCGGCGAAGCACTGGGTGTGTGATCGATGGCATAGACAAATCGTTGCGCGCAGAAGCGATCGATCTCTGACACCACGTCGGTTTGGATGGTGAGCATGTCTGCCGCCGTGTAGCTGCTTCTTCGCCCCCAGCAGCTTGTAAATGCGCTGGACACGGTAGGGCGTGCCCCACTCGATGGCCAGCGTGTAAGGATAGTCCTTCGGCGCGACTCGCGCGTTTGCAGTGGCAATAATGCCCGACGGCGGATCGTAGACGCTGGGCATCTTGTCGTAAGGCACGTAGCCGGTCCACTCATGGCTGTCGTCCTCGCCAGGCGCCGGCAGCGAGCCATCTCCCGCTGCGCGCATCGGTATGCGACCGGTCGCCTGGTAGCCGATATTGCCATCGGTGTCGGCATAGACGACGTTCTGCCCCGGCGCGGCGAACTTGGAAAACGCCGCGCGAAACTCTTCCCAGTTGCGAGCGGAATCCACCTCAAAGAAAGATACGTTGCCCAGGTTGGTGTCGTAGATGGTCCAGCTGCAGCGCGAGCTGCCGGGTTTCGCCGGGAATGATTGGCGTAATGATAGGCCCGTGCCGCGTGATGACGACGTCGATGTCAACCTCGGGCTTGCCTTTCACGCGAATGATTTCTTTGCGATGCTCCGGCTGCTGCCAGCCTTGCGGAGTAAGGTATTCTCCGCGATCGTTGAACTTTTCAACGTACAAGTCTTCGACGTTGGGCATTAGATTGGTAAATCCCCATGCGACGTGCTGGTTATGTCCCACAATGACGTACGGCACTCCGGGCAGCGTGACTCCCACAACGTCGTAGTCCCCCACTGTCAGATGCGCCTCGTACCAGGTGTTCGGCATCCGCAGATCCAGATGCATGTCGTTCGACAGCATCGGCTTGCCGGTGACCGTGTGCGCGCCGGAGACGACCCAGTTGTTGGAACCGGGATGAAGGCCATTATTAAAGCTGTCATCCCGAGCGGGGGTTTGGTCGTAAGCGACCCGAAATTTGTTGTGATCCCGGGCGACGAGCGAAGCGAGGAGTCGAGGGACCTGCAGTTGTTGCAACGACGAACGTCTCGTTTGGACGATTGCTGGCCGGCGCCTCCTCTTCTTCCGGCTCCGGACTCTCTCCCGCCGGCGGTTCGTTCTCCATTGACTGCCCTTCCTCGCCCGGCGCGTGGTCGCGCCACGAGGAATTCACATACAAATCCGCCGTCAGCTCCGGGCCAAGCCTGCGCCAGGACCTTCTCCCGCTGCAATTCCTTCTTGTACTCGTAATGGTTGAGGAACTCGGTCATCGACAAGCCCACCAGCATGGAATCCTCGACCGTCCACTCATAGGGGAAGTAGGTCATCAGGCGAAATTCCAGCGGAAGCGTTTTCTGATGCTGCGCGATGTAGGCGTTGACCCCATCGGCGTAGGCCTGCAAACGCGCCCGCTCCTCAGTGGGAAGGTTCGCCACCGTCTTCTCCGCCACCTGCCTCAGCCCGAGAATGCGCTGCTCTTCATCGGTCTTGATGTACTCTGGGCCGAGCACTGCCGAGAGGTCTCCGGAAGCGTAGCGGCGCGTCATGTCCATCTGCCACAGGCGGTCCTGCGCGGTCACGAAACCCTGGGCGAAGAAGAGGTCGTGCAGATTCTGGGCTGAGATGTTCGGCACACCCAGCGAGTCGCGCGTGACCACCACCGGCGATTGCAGGCCCGACACCTTTAACGTTCCGTCGACCACGGGCAGCGACGCTTTAGCAGCACGGAAGAACCAGACATCCGCCGCCAGGAACAGCAGCAGCGCAAAGGCGAGCAGCGCAATCACCACTCGTAGGGTCAGGCTGAATCGCTTTCGACGTGGAGACGAGAGAGTTGTGGAGACGGCCATGGAAATTTCGATTATAGCCATGCGGTCGGTTTGAAAATCGTTTACCACGGAGGCACGCAGGTCACGGAGACCGGAAAGGACGACTCCCAACTCTTTCTTGCCTCCGTGTTCTCAGTGTTCCCCGTGGTGAAACGGTCTTGGGAGTGTTGGCTAGGCACGCCACCGCAGGGAACCCCGGCCCTTAGCCGGGTTGCAGCGCTTCCCACGAGTTGCCATAATTGGGCGCATGAAGTTTCGCTGCGCACTGCTGACCGGCCTGGTCCTCACGCTCGCCACCGCCGTTATTGCCAAGGACAAGAAGGGTACTCCCGAGGCCCTGGCCAATTTGCATTTCACGGTGGTGAAAGACGACAACGGCAAGCCGGTGCGGAACGCCTCCATCGTCTTGCATCCGGTTGGCAAGGATGGAACCCAAAGCCGCGGCGGCTACCAACTCAAGACCAACAACGAGGGCGAGATTGAGGATGAGGGCGTTCCCTACGGCAAGCTGCGCATACAGGTGCTGGCCGCGGGATTTCAGACCTTCGGGCAGGATTACGACATCAACCAACCGAGCATGAACATCGACATCCGCCTCAAGCGCCCGGTCGATCAGTTCACGATTTACGATAAGGGCGGAAAGGCCGCCGGCAAAGATGATGGCAGCCCCCAGCAGGGAACGCCCATAGAGCAGCCGCCTCCGAAAAACTAAGCCTTACTTCGGCTGACTGGGCTTGCGCGCTGGCGCTGATGCCTTTCTGCTTCAGGCGCTCGATTCCCTTCTCCGCCTTTTCGGCGTACGGTCCTTTGGGGAGGATCTTCAGATAGTCCTGGTAATTCTCCATGGCGCCTTTCAGGTCGCCGGACTTCTCCAGCGCAGCCGCCAGTTTGTAGGTCGCTTCCGCGTCGTGCGCCTTATACTCCAGCGCCTCGCGATAACGGCTGATGGCGGCGGAATAATTCTCCCGCTTGAAATAGAAGTCGCCCACCTCGACGGCTTTCATCGCCTTCATCGGATTCCACTGAGTGAACTCGCCGGAATCGCTGGGGGTGTCGAGGTCCGCTCCGGGATGGTCTTTGAGGTCGCCCGCCGGAGGCGAGATGTCGGTCTGGGTCTCTTTACTGGAACTTTCGTCCGGGCCGGCGGCGTCCGAGCGTGGAGGATTGGCGCTGTTGTCCTCGGGCGGCGGAGCGTTCTTATCGGTCGGAACCGTCTCCACCGGCGCCTGCGCGTGCGCTACGTACACCGGAGCCATCAGAAGGCAAATCAGGACGAACAGAATAAATCGGTACTTCACATTCATATTCTAGAACCCGGCGCCGGTTTGCAGGTAGCGGGGTTCATTGTCCAGCCAGATGCCCAAAAACACGAAAGCCCGGAATCTTAGATTCCGGGCTGGCGGGTGCTGCGCTTTTAGAGAACCTGAACGTTCTCGGCCTGAAAGCCCTTGGGGCCTTTGGTCACGTTGAACTCAACGGCCTGGCCTTCTTGCAGGCTGCGGAATCCGCTGGAGGCAATCGCCGAAAAATGCACGAAAACATCTTCGCCGTTCTGCCGGCTGATAAAGCCAAATCCCTTCGCGTCGTTAAACCACTTCACTGTTCCTTGTTCCATTATGTTGTACCTGTGTTTTGAATTTCCTGCTGAGAAGATCGGTTGCTGCTTGGAGTGGGTAACGCGTTGGCGGGACCAGCTCTAGTTCGCTTTCGTTCAAACTTAGCCTGATGCGGGTTGGATGTCGCCCCGTCGGTAAGGATTCAGAATTGTCGGAATTATTTCCGAGACCTGAGCTTCGGCGGTGCGACGTCTATTGTCCAAGAAAGCACGACAGAAGGGGCACCTGCTCTAACCCAACTTTCACAGGAGGATGGCTGAGGTTTCTTCCCTTTTTCCCCGTGCTCCATGAGAATCGGTGCATGAACGTTCTGGTCCTCAACTCGGGAAGCTCGAGCCTGAAGTTTCAAGTGATCGCCACCGATCTGGAGCGCATCAAGTCACACCAAGACGACCGGCTTTGCCGCGGCGAAGTCGAACGGCTGGGCGGCGAAGCCATCGTCACGTTTCAGGCGGGGCAGCAGCCTAAGCAGAAGTTCACCGCTCCCTTGCGCGACATCCCGGCGGCGTTGGACTACCTGGTGCGCTATATCGCTTCCGGCAAATCTGGAGTGGCGCAGATCCACAGCGCCGGCGACATTCACGCCGTCGGGCATCGCATCGTGCATGGCGGTGAGACGTTCACCGAATCGGCGCTGATCGACGAGAAGGTGCTGGACGGAATCGTGCAGTGCATCGACCTGGCCCCGCTGCACAATCCCAACAACATTCGCGGAATCCTCGCTGCTCGCGATCTCTTTGGCTCGCGCGTGCCGCAGGTCGCGGTATTCGACACCTCTTTCCATCACACGCTTCCCGAGCAAGCCTATCTCTACGCGATTCCGTATCACCTTTACCGCCGGCACAAAATCAGGCGTTACGGCTTTCATGGCACGTCGCATCGCTACGTCGCGTTTCGCTATCGAGCGCTCCGCAACCTCACCCGCGAGCAGACCAACATCATCACCTTTCATCTGGGAAATGGCTGCTCCGCCGACGCCATAAAAGGCGGCAATTCGATCGACACCTCGATGGGCATGACTCCGCTGGAAGGTTTGGTGATGGGTACCCGCTCCGGCGATCTTGACCCCGCCATCGTGAATCTCATCGCCAACAAAGAAGGTATGTCGGTCTCCGAAGTCGAGACCTTGCTGAATACGCAGTCCGGATTGCTGGGTGTTTCCGGCCTGACCAACGACATGCGCGGCTTAGAATCCGAGCTGACGGAGCATGACGACCGGCGCGTGCGCCTGGCCATCGAGCTCTTCTGTTATCGCGCGCGCAAGTATATTGGAGCGTACCTCGCTTGCATGCAAGGCGCGGACGCTGTGGTGTTTACCGGCGGCATCGGAGAGAATTCGCCTGACATCCGCGCCCGCATCTGCGCCGGAATGGAGTGGGCCGGGCTGAAGATTGACGACGCACGCAACCAGCAAACCGTCGGCCGCGAAGGACTGATCTCCTCCGACGACTCGAAGCTGCTGGCTTATGCTATTCCGACGGATGAAGAATTATTGATCGCGCGCGACACGGTGCGCGTGATCGAAGGCCAGCCTCATCCGTCGTAGAATCCTCAGAACTGTCATTCTGAGCGAAGCGAAGAACCTGCTTTTGGTGGCGTCGCACAGAAGTTCCCTCGGCGAGAACGGCCGTTGAATTCTAGTGTGATGGAAACAACGCAATACTCACGTGGCGCTGCTGGCGAAAGCAGGTTCTTCGCTTCGCTCAGAATGACAGGAAAACCAACGCAATGACAGGAGAATCAACCCTGCGCTGGAGCGCCGCACTACCCGAACTCCCAACGAGAGCAGGTCTCTCGCTGGGCTCGTGATGACAACCTTGAGGGCCGACCGATTCTCGCTGACGGTTCTTACAACTCCGCCAGCGCACGATGCACCAGGCTGATGGCCATGGAGCCTTCGCCGACAGCTGAAGCAACACGTTTGATATTGCCGGCGCGCACATCGCCCACGGCGAACACGCCCGGCAAGCTCGTCTCCAGCATCTGCGGCGGGCGAGCGAGCGACCACCCGGCTGACTGTAGCGCGGGCGTGTCGATGTCGCGGCCGGTGAGTACGAATCCTTTGCCGTCGAGCGCGAGGCAGCCTTGTAGCCAATCGGTACGCGGCGAAGCTCCCGCCATGATGAACAGATGGCGAATGTCGTGGGTTGACGTTTCTCCTGTGGCCTTGTCCTTCCAGGCCACGCGCTCGAGTTGGGTATCGCCTTCGAGCCCCACGATCTCGGTCTTGTAGTGCAGCTCGATCTGAGGATTCTCTTCGATGCGGCGAATCAGGTAGCGCGACATGGTGTCGGCAAGCTGTCCTGAACGCACCAGCATGTAGACTTTGCGTGCGGTTTGCGAAAGGAACACCGCTGCCTGGCCTGCCGAGTTGCCGCCGCCCACGACGATGACGTCGTCGCCTTCGCAAAGCTGCGCCTCCATGAAAGTCGCGCCGTAGTAGACGCCCAGGCCCTCGAACTTCGCCAGGTTGGGCAGTGGAGGTTTGTTGTAGGCCGCACCAGTAGCGATGACCACGGCGCGCGCCGCCAGCTCGGTGTCGTCCTGCAACAGAATCTTGTAGGGACGCCGAGTGCACGCCAGCCGCACCGCGCTGCGCGCCACCATGATGTCGGCTCCGAACTTGATGGCCTGGGTCAGCGCGCGGCCCGTCAGTTCCTGCCCCGAGATGCCGGTGGGAAATCCCAGATAGTTTTCGATCTTCGAACTCGACCCCGCCTGACCGCCAGGCGTTGACGTCTCCAGCAGCAGCGCATCGAGCCCTTCCGAAGCCGCATAAACCGCGGCTGCCAAACCCGATGGGCCGCCGCCTACGATGATCAGGTCGCGAATCCCGGTTTGGTCGACATTGGCGTTGAGCCCCAGACAGTCAGCCAGTTGCTGAATCGTTGGATTTCGCAATATATCGCGCCCGTTGCAGATCGTTACTGGAATCTGGTCGGGCGTGATGTTGAAGCGATCGAGCAGCTCCTGCGAGGAGGTATCGGTATCAAGATCGCGATACACATAGGGATATCCGTTGCGCCCCAGAAACTCACGCAGCTGAAGCGTCGCCGCGGAGTGTCGCGAACCCAGCAGGATCACATTTCCCGATCCGCTTTGAATGATGGCCATACGGCGCAGGATAAAGGCGCGCAAAAATATCTCGCTCAGCTCGGCGTCGCGCGCAATCAGCGAACGGAAGTCCTCATGCCGCAACTCCAGGAAGTCGCCCTCGCTCCCGACGCGCCCCAGAACGAAGGCGCGCTGGCCCGACATGGTGGCAATTTCCCCGGCGAAGTTGCCGGCAACGTGGGTCACGAGTATGGGCTGCCCCTCCCGGCTGGGCTGCACAATCTCCAGGCTGCCCGAGAGCAGCACAAAGAACGGCACGTTTCCATCTCCGGGCTGGAACAAAACTTCGCCCGCCTGTACGTGCCGCACCTTCGCCCAGGGACGAATGTGCTCGATTTGCTCCGGGGTAAGGATGGGGAACATCTGCGTGTTGGGATCGAGCATGCTGGAAGGCGAAAGCGTCACGGGGGATATCATGGCTGTCCTTGGGGGAGTGAATTCTTGCCGTGAGCAGTAGATGACGGGAAGCGGCGGAAGGCTTCATTACACCAGTTGTCAGTTGTCAGTCCATGGGTGTCATCCTGAGCGGAGCGAGGCTGGCCCGCTGCGCGGGACAGTCGAACGGAGTCGAAGGACCCGCAGTTTCTTCGCCACGCCGCGGGTAGCCTTTCGACCTGGTTCCGAATGGCAACCGATCACTAACCTCTGGGGACGACCACCTGTCTTTCTGACAACTGACCACCCACAACTGACAACTTTCTTATAATCGTTCCTTATGCCCTCATTCCTGCCAGTCGCCGAACAACTGGAGTACCTGCGCAAAGGCGCGGCCGAAATCATTCGCGAAGGCGATCTCTGCGAGCGCCTCGAGAAATCGCAGCGCACCGGCAAGCCCATGCGGGTGAAAGCCGGCTTCGATCCCACCGCTCCCGACCTGCACCTGGGACACACCGTGCTTATGCGCAAGCTGAAAGCACTTTCAGGACATGGGCCACACGGTGATCTTCCTCATTGGCGACTTCACCGGATTAATTGGCGATCCCTCGGGTCGCTCGGTTACGCGCCCGCCGCTCACTCGTGAGCAGATCGATGCCAACGCCGAAACCTATAAAGCGCAGGTGTTCAAGATTCTCGATCGCGACAAAACTGAGGTGCGCTTCAATAGCGACTGGCTGGGCAAGCTGGGATTCGAAGGCTTCATTCGCCTGGCGGCGAAGTTTACGGTCTCGCAGATGCTGGAGCGCGAAGACTTTCACAAACGCTTCACCGAAGAGAAGCCTATCGCCATGCACGAGTTGCTGTATCCCATCGCGCAGGGCTACGACTCGGTTGCGCTCGAGGCCGACGTCGAGCTGGGTGGCACCGACCAGAAATTCAATCTGCTGATGGGACGCCAACTGCAACGCGACTACAATCAGCCGCCGCAAATCGTGCTGACCATGCCACTGCTGGAAGGCACCGATGGCGTGCAGAAGATGTCGAAGTCGTACGGCAATTACATCGGCATCACCGAGCCGCCGCAGGAGATGTTCGGCAAAGTAATGTCGATCTCCGACGAGCTGATGTGGCGTTACTACGAACTGCTCACCGACCTGACGACGCGCGAGATCGACCAGCTAAAACAAGCGGCGGCCAACGGCACCGCGCATCCCATGAAACTCAAGCAGGACTTGGGCAAGCGCATCGTCAACGACTTCCACGGCTACGAAGCGGCCGAGCACGCGGCTGAAGATTGGTCGCGCATGTTCCAGAAGCAGGAAGCGCCGGAGGACTTGCCGCTGGTCAGCGTGAAGTTCGAAGAGGTGGCTGCGCCAAACGCGGTCGTCGAAAATGGGGTGGGCCAGGTGAGCTCGACAAGCTGCTGGCCGCAGCTGGCCTCGCGACTTCTGTTGCAGAGGGCTCGCGCAAGTTGAAGCAGAACGCAGTCAAGCTCGACGGCGAGCTGAAGACGGAGTTAGTTGCGTCCCGTGAAGCTCGGATCAGAGTTCACCCTGCGCGCGGGGAAAAAGATGGTTGGCGAGTCTAGAGAGGATGACGTAGTCAGCCCGCGAGATAGCGTCACCGAGTGCCCCGATTGGACGGCGACTTCGATTCGACGACGCTATCTCGCAAAGGGCGTCAGCATCAGCCAGAATACGTGGGTGCTGCTTGTTGAAATCCTGCGTTGAGCTCAAGGTCATTCGTATACCCTTGACAGTGTTACTCGGCACAGGAAAAGTATCTTCTCGAACGAAGCTCAATTGCAGATGGACTCAGCCATTAGAATTAAAAGGCTTATTAATCGCGTCGGTCTTTGCCTAATGCAGACTTTCTCAGTCGCATGGTTGGTACTCGCCGTCCTGCTGACCAGCGTGGCTCGAGTGGCCGCGGCGAAATGCCCGAGTTACTCGCACCCTGACCGATCAACGTTTCCAACGACTATGAACTGGCGTGCCAGTACGGGGTCTCGGACGCTCATCTGGCGCAACAGATCTACCGACGAAGTGCAGTTACGCCGACCCGGTGCGTTCCTCGCCGTTGAACTGCAATCGCCGGAAATTGACCTTCCGGCTTTCTGGATCTCGCTCCACGAGCTACTATTCGAAGAAAGGCTTCTCGAGCTGCCCCTTCAATTGCCTGGCCGCGATACAGCTGTAAACATCGAGTTGAGTCGTCCAGACGCCTGTCGTGGCGCGACATCTCTCCAAGGCAACTAGCCTGGCGCCACGGATCGGTGGAGGTCGACGCTCACTCGCCTAGATCGCTGTCGGCTGATCGACGCGCTTGACCTATAGTTGGTCACTAGAGGACAAAGATTTGTGGACAGACGACGCTGACCTTGTCGCCCAGCTTTACGTTGGTCACGCTCGGTGGCTCGCAAGGGAGAGCGGCTGCGGGCTTTGGAAAGTCGCAACTACGGCGCCTTTCCCGCTAGCGACTTTAATGCCTGCATCGAATCGCGGGCGCTCCCACGGTCTGACAGCCTCGCACTGACCTGAGTGGGGATTTTTCAAAGCCGTCCTACCCGATCGTCTGCACTTCTACCCACAGCACCGCCGGAAGATCGTGCACGATCGGCATCCAGTTGTCGCCGCCGTCGGGTGAACATACACCTGGCCGCCGGTGGTGCCGAAGTAGATGCCGCAATCGATCCAGCGAATCGACGGACATGGCGTCGCGCAGCACGTTCACGTAGCAGTTGCTCTGCGGCAGGCCTTTGGTCAGCGCCTCCCACTCGTTGCCGCCGGTGCGGCTGCGGTACACCTGCAGCTTGCCTTCCAGCGGAAAGTGCTGCGCCGTCGCTCTTGATCGGCACCACGTAGATCGTCTCCGGCTCGTGCGCGTGAACGTCGATGACAAATCCGAAGTCGGTGGGCAGGTTGCCGCTGACCTCCTTCCAGTTGTCGCCGGCGTCGTCGCTGCGCATCACGTCCCAGTGTTTTTGCATGAACAGCGTGCCCGGCTTCTTCGGACTCATGGCGACATGGTGGACGCAGTGCCCGACCTCGGCCGTTGGATCGGGCATGTAATTCCGAACGCAATCCCTTGTTGATCGGCTTCCACGTCGTGCCGCCATCGTCGCTGCGAAACGCGCCCGCGGCCGAGATCGCGATGTACATCCGCTGCGGGATCGTTGGGATCGAGAAGGATGCGTGTGCAGGCACATGCCTCCGGCGCCGGGCTGCCACTTGGGCCCGGTGCCATGGCCGCGCAGGCCAGGCATCTCGTGCCAGGTAGTCGCGCCGTCGGTGGTGCGGAAGATGGCCGCATCCTCGATGCCGGCGTAAGCTGTGTCAGGATCGGTGAGCGAAGGCTCGAGATGCCAGACGCGCTTGAACTCCCAAGGATGCTGCTTGCCGTCGTACAACTGATGCGTGGTGAGCGGCTTGCCGGTCTCCGGCGAGGTGTCGTAGACGAACTTGTTACTTGTCCTCCTGGGCCCGAACGGACCTAGTCTCGGGCGCGCCGCCCGGCGTCTCCCAGGTTTTGCCGCCGTCGTCGAGCGCTGGATAATCTGTCCGAACCAGCCGCTGGTCTGCGAGACGTAGATGCGGTCAGGATCACTGGCGATCCTTTCATGTGGTAGATCTCCCAGCCCGGCGAAGTGCGGGCCGCTGACGTCCCACTTGTCGCGCTTGCCGTCAGAAGTGAGAATGAATGCGCCCTTGTTCGTCCCTACCAGCACCCGTACTCTTGCTCATGCCCTCGCTCCTTTGGGGGATGGCGAGAGTGCGCTCGCCTCCGGAATCATGAGTTGGGAAAGCGACTAGTTTAGCGCGAAACCGAGTGGCGCGTTGTGGAAAGCATCTCGAATTTCGGGCGCTTCGTCACGTTGCCGGAATATAGGAGGATGAGAATCCCGGCTTCGATTTGGCGGCCAGGTGAATGCGAGCAGCGGAGGGAGGTAGTCTAGACTGTGGTTTGCGCTTCGCGTGCCGACTCTACAAAGCGGAGGCCATCATCTAGGCCAGCGCGGAGGCGGAATGCTGGGGGACGACGCAAAAAGGCGAGAGTCCCACAGGGATGAGACAAATCTCGGGTACCCGTCCAAGCGAATTGCCTGGGCGGACGCAGGGTGAGTCGCCGGTGTCATCCTCACGGACAACGGATCACCGACAACTTGAACGTAATGAACCTGACTCCCATCGAAGCTCGCGTGCTCGGCGCACTGGTTGAGAAGGACATCACCACGCCCGACTACTATCCGTTGTCGCTCAACGCGCTGGTAAATGCCTGCAATCAGAAGAACAATCGCGATCCGGTGATGACGCTGGAGGAAGACGCGGTACGTGACGCGCTCGGGGGATTGCAATCCGACCGTCTGGCCGGCCCGGCGAGCGGAGCCGACAGTCGCGTGACCAAGTACGAGCACCGCCTGCAGGAGGTTTACAACTTCACGCGCGGCGAGATCGCCGTGCTCTGCGTGCTCCTGCTGCGCGGCCCGCAAACCCCGGGCGAGTTGCGCGGACGCACCGAACGCATGCACCGCTTCGAAGACCTCGATCAGGTGCAGGCGGCGCTGCAACGCCTGATGCAGCGTGAGCCTCCGCTGGCAGCAGTGCTTCCCCGGCAACCCGGAACCAAAGAGGCACGCTACGCGCAGCTGATGTCGGGAGAGAGCGACTACATCGCGCCTGAGCCCGGAGTTGCGGACTCGGAGCGTGTAGGCAAGGGCTCACCAACATCGGACGGTTCCCCGCCGGAATCCGATCTCCGCGATCGCATCGCGCTGCTGGAACAAAATGTCGCAGAGCTCAAGTCGAGAGTCGAAGAGCTAACGCAAGAGCTGGCAGAATTTCGGCGACAGTTCCAATAGGAAGGTTCCTCGCAAATCTTTCCGTTGTGTCATCCCGAGTGGAGGTCGCCGTGGCGACCGCCACCGAGGGAGCTGCTGGTTCGCTCTATGCTGCGGCACCCACGGATTCGTGATTTACAGCCAGCCCTACATGGTCGTTGGGGGTTTCCCGCGCTTCCAGTACAACGGCTTTTGGTTCAGCCTGGTAGACCCGTGGCCAAACAACTGGTCAAACAACTGGTATCAGACTGACAGTGTCTACGTTGTCTACCAGAACAGCGGGTATTACATGTACAACCAGAGATACCCTGGCATCGGCATCGCAATCAGCGTTTCAATGTAAAGCTCTCTCCAGCGCGCAGGGTCGGTCGAAGTCGACGATAAATACCGGCCCTTGGTTGCTGGCGAATTCCGCTCTTTCCGGATCAGCCGACCGATAGACCTCTCTGCTGGCGTAAATACTGGATAGGCTGGCTATTTGGAACTGCTGCCTGAGGCACCCATTCGCCGCTCCTACAGCCCGCTCTCTCAGTCTTTCAATGAGCCCCAAAGTGTTCAATTGTGACCATACACAATCTCCACACTAGGCTAGAGTTCCTTATCCCACCGCGCCCATGCACTAGACAGCTTGACCGTCGCGGGGTGTGCGGGTAGCCCTCCCAACAAAGGCGGCAGTCATTGTTCAGCGCGTGTCTTGATAAGATAGCGGCGTGTGTTCTCCTCGCCATCTTCCTTGTGCCGTGTGCGTCGGCACAGGAGATGAGTGCTCTTCCGGCTCGGCTGATCATTCCCAGCGGAACTCCCATCAAGCTTCAACTTGCCGAAAGCGTTTCATCTGCTCACGCCCGCCCAGGAGACCAGCTCGACTTTGTTGTCGTCAGAGACGTGAATGTAGGAGGTTTCGACGTGATTCCGGCCGGAACCCGGGCCAGCGGCGCCGTCACGGGAGTTAAGGGCAAACGGTTCCTGGGACTCGGAGGCAGGGTAGCGCTAAAGCTTGATTCAGTAGCACTGGCTGGCGGCGGACGGATCAGACTGCTTGGACGCATGGCCGTTAAAGGACGTTCCCGCACCATGCTGATGGCAGCCGCAATGATCGCTACGGGATTGATTTTTCTGCCCGCTGCGCCGGTTTTCCTTCTCACCCGCGGCCACGACAGTACTGTATTAAAGAGCACAGAGATCATGGCCCACATCGACGGTACCATCACCGTTTCATCGGCAGGGTTGCAGCCCTCTGTAGAGCGGTCTTCCGAATTGGCCGAGATGATGGAGTACCTGCCGCCGCGCGTCATCAACGTCGATGGGCGCGAAGGCGACATGCTGAACTTGGTCTTCATCGCTCAACCGAAAGACCTGGAGCAAATGTTTGCGCGTGCTGGGTGGATCAGGACTGACGATTGGAAGCCGATATTTGTCTGGCATTTGTTGCAGCATCGAACTAAGGACGCACAATTGCCGATGGCCAGGCTCTACCTGTTCGGGAGAGTGGAGGACTATTCCTATGCCTTGCCCGATCCGCAGGCGATCGTCACGCGACGGCACCATCTGCGAATCTGGAAAACCGATTACACCGTCAATGGAACGCCCATCTGGGCGGCTGCCGCTTCTCACGACGTCGCCATTGTGATCGGCAAGCAAGGGCATTTGATCAACCACCGCATCGACCCCGAGGTGGACAGCGAACGCGATTTCGTCGGCTCCAACCTTACCGACACCCTCTCGGTCAGCCGTCAGGAATACTTGCGTAGTAATAATCCGATTTTTCAAGCGCAAACTTCCTCTGGCGACAGCTATCACTCCGACAGCAGACTTCTTCTCCTGGATCTCCATCCGGTCACTTCCAGCAAAGCTGGCGCAGACGATCGGGCTTTCGCTCCGGAGGATTCTTTCCAGAGCAATCTGACGTTGTTCCGTGGGGGCACCGACCGCTGAGAAGCCGCGCCCTGCCAGCGGGCGGACTCTGAAAGCGCCAACAGCGGAAAGCACCATACACTCAGTGCGAGTAGCAAGAATTCACATAGCAACGCGGGATTGCAGGATAAGATTGAAGGAAGAAGAACCAGCCCAGGAAATCCTCTTGCAGCATTCAGTTAACTACGGGGATCGTTTCCGTAACTGCCTCCCACGAAGATGCTGAGTCGTTACACCTCACTTAACCCAGTTTTCAGAAATAGGCGCCGTTATGAGTTTTACCGAAGATCAGTCCGCCATCAAAGACTGTGTCAGGATTAAAGACCTTGGCTATAGTCGCTCTCACCATATCAGGATGTATGGCCAGCAATTCGACATTGTTTCCGATCCCTTCCAACAGGGTAGCGGCGTCGCCGTCCAGGTCACAACCGCGCAGGAGCCGACGGAAAGGACGCTGCGGCTTCCCACGTCAATTCTCGTGGGGCTCAAAGACTTACTGCCGAAAATAGGTTGAGACCTCTTACTTCGGGGAGGACGATCAGCAGGGCAACAACGAGTTGCAAAGGAAGATGGACTATATGAGCAGCGAAGGATCTGAGCAGATGCTCACGCTCCTGAAGGAGCTCTCGGTTTATAAAGCACTGGATGAAGATTATCGTGGCGGCACTGCGGGTGAGGCAGAGACAGAAGCCTATCGGCAGCGGGAGCGGAGGCGCCACGAGATTGCGCTGGAAATGCAGAATCTCGCCGCCGAGAAGAAGGCAAGCCCGTTAGAGCTATCGGCGGAAGAAACAAGCTAATCCAGAAGGTGCTCGTTCACGGAATTAGAGCCGTTCCAACCATAATTTGCCTCCCTCTGACGCTGAAAGCTTTCTCATAGTTTGCATCGCTCTGCGCCATATCCTGCGGAGTCCCATTTCGCGACGTGAGCAAACTTGACCAGACACGGGCTGCCGTTCCAGCGACAATGAAGATGCCTGACAAGTCCCAGGTTGCGAGCCAACAAGGAGCCCTTCTGACAATAGTCACGTGCGATCCCACCGGGAGAGTCGCTTTTCGAGAGCAGATGGTAAACCAATGCGAATACTGAGCCTGTGTTCTCACGCGAATGTAGGGTGGCCGATACGCTGTGGCGGGGAGCCGGTAGCCTCGCAGCATTGTCATGACTGTGGAGATCAGCGGACCTTCGTGTTTCGCCCGCGCTTGCGAAAAGGGCCGTGGAAGCGCGTACACCTGCATACCGTGCCGCCTGTCGCAGTCGCCTTTCTCCCCGACTTGCGTTGTGGTGTGCCGCCCCTGGAGCAGATCGCCAGTTAATGAATTGAGTGCTTCAAAACTCTCTTACGCAAACCATACATGGTTCTGCGGAATGCATCGAAAGGTAGTCGAGTTATGCCGTTAGTTCAGGTTGTCATAGTCCTGATCGTCGTCGGAGTTCTTCTGTGGCTGGTAGATCGTTTCATCCCCATGCAGAGCTCCATTAAGTCAATCATGAATGCGGTGGTTGTAATAGCCGTCGTGTTGTGGCTGCTGAATATCTTTGGGCTTCTCCATTCCCTCTCCGGGATTCGTATTGGCAAGCCCTAGTCGGGGGTCCCACCAATTCGCTCGTTTGGAAGTGGCCGTAGGCCCGGGCGCAAGCCCGCCTCAGGCAATGTGAGTGAATGCTCTTCAGCGTTCGCCTGAGGCTATGCCGCGGAGGGTCCCTGCTACCTCCGTCGCATGCCCACTCGAACGGGCATATCGATTGCTAGAACTTCGGATATCTCGTATTCATGAACGGGAATGACCCAACTATAAGAACGCACGATGGCCTTCTACCATCGAGTATCCGGTCCCGCCCTTCGCGCGAAGCAGCATGATAGGAGTTGTTCTTAGGAAAGGAACGACTGGCGCCAGCTCGTGAGGGACACAACCTGGGCAGTCAAGTCCGGAGTTGCCCGCGACGCATAAACGCATGTCCGATACCAGCTTCGAAATTCAATATCGACCGCAGAAAATTGGCACATGCACGGCATAGACCAACTTTTCGCTCCCCTTGCTGGTGCCTTCGCTCGCTGTGGGCATCTGTGACAGCTGGAGGTAAAAGTCATGTTTGTTGTCACTGGCGCGAGCGGGAACACCGGGAGCGCAGTCGCCAATACTCTTCTTGATAATCACAAACAGGTGCGGGTCATCGGACGCGCGGCGGAGCACTTACAGCCGTTGACCAAGCGGGGTGCGGAGGCGGTGGTTGCCGACCTCAGTGACACCACCAAGCTGGCGCGCGCTTTTGGCGGAGCCGAGGGCGTGTACGTGATGATTCCACCCAATCCTGCAGCGCCCGACACCTTCGCTTACGAAGACCGCGTCATGTCATCTCTGGTTTCGGCCCTGACCGATGCCAAGGTACGGCACGTGGTCGCGCTCAGCAGCGTGGGCGCCGACAAGTCATCGGGCACCGGACTGGTAGTCGCGCTGCATCGGCTGGAACAGGCGCTGGAGGGCATTCCGGGGCTGAACGCGCTGCATCTGCGAGCCGGCTACTTCATGGAGAACACGCTGGCTCAGGTTGGCATCATCAAAGGCATGGGAGTCACGGCCGGACCAATCCGCGGGGACCTGAAATTGCCGATGATTGCCAGCCATGATATTGGCGTTGCCGCGGCGAATCATCTGCTGCGTCTCGACTTCCAGGGCCACCAGACGCACGAACTGCTGGGGCAGCGCGATATCAGCTACGACGAGGCCGCTGCCATCATCGGAAAAGCCATCGGCAATCCCAGCTTGAAGTACCAACATCTTCCCGACGAGCAGCTTCGCCCCAATCTGGCGAGGCTCGGTATGTCGCCAAACTTCATAAATCTGCTGTTGGAAATGACGGCGGCATTGAACTCCGGGTACATGAAAGCGCTTGAATCGCGCACCGCGCAGAACACCACGCCAACCTCGTTCGAGCGTTTTGTTGCGGAGCGGTTCGTCCCGGCTTACCAGGCGCTTTCGACTGCAGCCTGAGTCTTGCCGTGTGCGCCATGGCCTGCCCCTGAGCGCAGTCGAAGGGTTCGCCCGCTTCGGCGCTTGGGGGCGGAAGAACGAAGTTGCGGCAGCAAAAATCGATGACTTTCGCGGCCTTAGCGCAGGCATTGGTGCGCCGCCAGGATGGTAGTAAAGTTCGCGAGATGCCACCTAAACTCTAGACCGGAAGCGCTCATCTGCGGCCGTTGAATGCTGCCGAATATCGCGCCACGCATGGTGTGGCAGGAGGGTACCTCAACCTGGTGTCGTGGGCGCGAAGTCCTGAGGAATTTCGCGAACCCGTCGATATAGTCGCAGCCGAAAACGATATGTATGTTTACGAGCTAAACGACGTTCGACTTGTACCTGACGACAAAGACGGCTGGCCTGAAGAGTTTGAAGAGATGGTGAAGAGTGCTGAAGAAGATCCAGAGGCCGTCATCTTTGGTACCTTCTACCAATATCGACCCGACGATGAGTAAGGGCGGAGATCGCCCACGCCAGTGACCGAAATTGAAACACTCGGCTTCTCCCCGACACATCGCACTGCTCCCGCCGATGCTGGTTATTGATACCCATCCTCCATGTAGTTGCAGCTTCCATCGGTCGGCTGGGTAGGCAGCGGAGGCACCTGCAACAGGTGTGGGGAGCTGAAATCGAAGAAGCCGTTCTGCGGATCCGCCATGTCTTGTGTGGTCGCATCGCGCTGCGTCAAAGGCGGCAGATTGAAGCGCTTTTCAATCAGCTTGAGGATGGACGTGTAGTCGGTCTGCAAGTGAATCACGGTTTGCGGCTTCGACCATGGCGACACCACCACGACCGGCACGCGGAAACCGGTCACGTTGAACAGTCCATTCGGATCGCCCGGTTGCAGGTCGGTGGGCTCGGTCAGATTGTCGGGCGGGGTAACCAGGATCGGGGGCACGTGATCGTACAGACCACCGCCTTCGTCATAGGTGAGGATGAACGCCGAATCCGGCCACGCAGCACTGCTGAACAAAGCATTCAGGATGTTGGCGACCACGGCTGACCCGGTCTGAACGTTGTTCACGGGATGTTCATCCAGCGCGGTGTAAGTCGCGCGCTCGATGAAGATCACCTGCGGCAATAGCTTGTCGGCATTCGGGCTCGCGAGATAGTCATAGTACTCCCGAATGTTGCGGACATTGTTTCGAATCCGCGGATCGTTCCAATCGGCCCACTGCACCAGAAAGACGCTATTGTCCTGGTAATAGTAGCGCCAGGAAATTCCCCGGTCGGTCAGGAGCTTGAAAATCGTTGGCCGCGCCCACGCCGGATCGTCTGGATTTCCAGGCGCGAATGCGTGACCGTGCGAGGTTCCCGAGAACAGATACATCCGGTTCGGCACCGTGTTGGTCGGCTCCGGAGAGTACCAATAATCATCGGTCGTGAACTGGGTCGCCAGTTCGTAGTAGAACGGCAGGTCGGTCTGATCGTAGTATCCCAGCGGTCGGGTGTGCTGGGTATCGTATTTGCCGCCTACGCCGTTCGACCAATCGACATCGAGAAAAAGGTCCATCAGGAACTGCGAGTTCTGGTTCACGTTGAGCCAGTCCCAGCCCACCAGATGCATGTCGTAGTGAGTCTCATCCCATGCGGGAGACAGGATCTCGATGCACTCGGTTCGGGCGTGGAAGTACGGGTAACAAAGATTATTCAGATTGCATAACTGGAAGTTGGGCGGCAGCGTATGCAGGTCGTTCACGTCGCTCATCTGCGCGCCCTGGATCGGCGGCTGATGGTTCACTCGATACGCCGCCAACACACCGAAGTAGTTATCGAAGGCGCGGTTTTCCTGAAGCATAAAGATGATGTGGTTCAGGTTGGAGATATTTCCCGTGCTCATGGTGAACGTGGTCGTCGACGTCACCGGGGGCGCCCCCGGATAAATCGGCGTCGCGGTCGCAGTGTAGGTAGTAGTTTGCGTGGGATACACGCAACAGTAAGAACCGCCGCCGACCGGATGCAACTCTCCGACACCGTGATCGATGGTGATTGAGGCAGCATTGGTCGTCGCCCACGACAGAGTGACTGCACCGCCCGACTGCATGGTTTGGGTCTGCGCTTTGAAGCTCAAGGTCGTCGGCTGCTGGACATTCACCACTACGTCGAGCGAGTACGCCTGGCCTCCCGTGGGAGCCGGGCCGGTCAGCGAAACAGAAAACATGGTGGCGGCGGCGAGTGGGCTTGTCTCGTAAGTGCCGGAGCAGGTATTGCCGCTACAAACGTGCGCCAGCGGTATCGGGCTATCGCTGCTGCTGGAATGTAATTCCCATGTGCTGTTGTTGTTCGGTCCGCTGTAGCTGAGGGTGACGGGCTGACCAGCTTTAATGACGAGGGAGGATGCGCTCAACGTCACCGGCACGATAGTCAGCGTTGCCGTAACCGGTGACGACGCGGTTGCGCCAGTGCCGGCGGTTGCCCGGAAAACTGTCGTTCGCGCCAGCCCGTTGGTGTTGTACCAGTAGGTGCTCGCCGTTGCGGGAAGAGTCTGGTCATCCTGCGCGATCTCGGGCAGAACGTTGAACGATGTCGCGTTCGAGCTTGCCCAGGAGAAGTTCACAAACTGTCCCGGCGCAACCAATGTAGGAGCGAGCGTGAAGCTGGTGACAACCGAAGCCGGCGATGCGTGAGGTGCGCCGGTTGCGGCTCCGCTTGCGCTGGTCGCGCTCTTTGCAGCCACGTTCGAGGCATCCGCGGCGAATCCGGCGACAATCAATAAGTTCAGAATGAAAAGAAGAGCTAAGGCGACGCGCAGCCTGGACATAAATGTGGACCTACCTACGATTTGACGAACACCTGGAGGGAACACTCGCGAGTGTCGAACCGTAAACTCTCTTAGCGAGTTGACGGAATTCGACACCGGCAACTCACAGTATGATTCAACAGCTCGCCGCCGAGTTGTCTCGCGTTATGCTCATGGCATGAATGAAGGTTTGTCTCCGGCCACGATTTCGATACGTTCGGCAGTTTCGCAAGATGCCGAGGGCATCACTCGCACCTACATGGAGAGCGCCGAATATCACGCCGGGCTGGATGCTGAGCGTTATTACATCCCTGCGCGCGATGCGATTTTGGCGCGCTATCGCGAGGGGCGGCAACATCCGCGAAACGCAGGTGAAAGAGCCGTCACGCTGGTCGCGGAGCTCAGTGGCGAGATTGTCGGCTTCGTGGATGTCCACCTCATGCACTCGCCCGATCCGATGCATCGGGAGATGCTCTACTGTCACATCGTGGAGATCGCGGTCAGCACGCGGCATCAGAGCCACGGCGTCGGCGCACAACTACTGCGCGCGGCGGAAGAATGGGGACGCGAGCGCGGAGCGGAGCTCGCGTTACTGGAGTATCTCGCCGCCAACAAGCGCGCCAGCAGATTGTATGAGCGACTGGGCTATCGGCCAGCGGCCGTAGCCGCGATCAAGCGACTGTAGCCGCCCTCACGCCACAAAATACTTCGCCGCGGGATGATGTACCACAATGGCGGATGTGCTTTGCTCGGGATCGAGCAGGTACCCCGTTGTCAGATGTACACCGATTGCCTCGTCCGGGTGCAGCAGCGCGAAGAGCTTTGTCTGGTCTTCGAGGCTGGGGCACGCGGGATAGCCAAACGAGTAGCGCGAGCCGCGATACTTCTGGTGGAACAGGTCGCGGATGTGCGGCGAGTCCTCGCCCGCAATACCGAGCTCTTCCCGAACCCGCTTGTGATTCAGTTCGGCCAGCGCCTCTGCGGTTTCGACGCTGAGCCCATGCAGGTAGAGATACTTCGTGTACTCTCCGCCCTCAAACAGCTTCTGCGTCTCATGCGAAGCCTGTGCGCCGATGGTGACGCAGGTCATGCCGAGCACGTCCATCTGGCCGCTGTATTTCTTCAGGAAGAAGTCGGAGATGCACAGCCCTCTTCCCTCCTTCTGCCGCGGGAAGGTGAAGCGCAGCGTCTCGGCCGGAATCGCGTCGCCCTGCTTCCATCCTTCGGGCAGGTTGTAGACGATGACGTCGTTGCCTTCGCCCTGCGCGCCGAAGTAGCCATTGACCACCTTTGGCTCGAAATATCCGGCGGCGATCACTTCTTCTTCCAGCGCTTTCAGGATGGGCCGATACTTCTCCTCAATCAGTCGCGCGTAATCTTCCTGCGATGCCGTCTTGAGCTGCCACTGGTTCTTGAACAGCGCGGTCTCGTTGATGTACTGGAAGACTTCTCGCAGATCGAAGTCTTTCACCGTGCGCGTACCCCAGAACGGCGGATGCGGAATGTTCGGCGACGCGGGAATCGCGATGTTCGGACTCGTGCCACCGCCGCCATCGCCTGCTCCGGCAACCGCAGCACGGGCAAACTCTTTAACGACCTTGCCTTCCGCAATGCGCTTCTCGCGCGCGCCGTTAGGAGACGCCAGGTCTTCCATGATGTGCAGCCCGGCAAAGGCATCGTCGGCGTAGAAGATGCCGCCGTTGTATTCGCGGCGCAGATCGTCTTCCACATACTTGCGCGTCAGCGCCGCGCCGCCGCAAATTACCGGGAACTCCAGCTTCTGGTGATGCAGGTCCTGCACCACGTACTTCATCTCCAGCGTCGACTTCACCAGCAAGCCGCTCAGCCCGATAGCATCAGCCTTGTGCTCGATGGCGGCGTTGATGATGGTGTCCGAGGGCTGTTTGATGCCGAGGTTCACCACGCGATAGCCGTTGTTGGTGAGGATGATGTCCACCAGGTTCTTGCCGATGTCGTGAACGTCGCCCTTCACCGTGGCCAGCACGATGGTCGCCTTCTGGCTGCCCTCTTTCTTCTCCATCTTCGGCTCGAGATAGGCGACCGCGGCCTTCATCACGCCGGCGGAGTCGAGCACCGAAGGCAGCTGCATCTTGCGCGCACCGAACAAGTCGCCGACCGTGCGCATGCCGTCGAGCAGAACGTTATTAATGATGTCGAGCGGCGTGTAGGTCGTGAGCGCCTGCTCCAGCAACTCGTCCAGCGACCTCTTGTTCTCGCCATCGCCAATCTGTTTTTCGCCGTTGATAATGACCCACTTCAGCTTGTCTTCAATCGACAGCGTATCGACGTGCGCGGTGGTCTTCTCTTCTTTGCCCGTGGTGCCGGCAAAATACTTCATGTAGAACTGCAGCGGGTCGCCGTTCGAGCGGTCCTGGAAGATGAGCTTGCGCGCGACATCGACTTCGGCCTCGGGAATCTTGTACAGCGGATAAATCTTGCTGTAGTTCACGATGGCCATGTCGAGCCCGTTGTCGACTGCCTCATGCAGGAAGACGCTGTTCAGGACGCGCCGCGCATAGGTGTTCAGGCCGAAGGAGATGTTGCTCACGCCGAGCACGGTCTTCGCCAGCGGCATCTCCTGCTTGATTAACTTCACCGCCTTCAGCGTCTCCATACCGGCGGAGCGATAGTCTTCCTGCCCGGTCGAGATCGGCAGCGTGAGCGCGTCGAAGATGATGATCGACCGGTCGAATGCCGTACTTGTTCACCGCCAGATCGTAGATACGCTTGGCGATGGCCAGCTTCTTCTCCGCGGTGAGCGCCATGCCGTCTTCGTCGATGGTCAGCGCGATCACCGCCGCCCCGTAGCGCTTCGCCATCGGCAACACTTTGGACGTGCGCTTCTCGCCGTCTTCGAGATTGATCGAGTTGATGATCGCCTTGCCGGGAATGCGCTTCAGCGCTTCCTCCACCACATCGGCCTCGGTCGAGTCGACGAGGATCGGCGCCGGCACACGCGTGGCAATCTTCTCCAGGATGGCGCTGATGTAGGCCTTCTCGTCCTCGCCCACGATGGCGCAGCACAGGTCGAGCATGTGCGAGCCTTCGTTGACCAGCTTCTTGGCCAAGGTGAGGATCGCGTCGTAGTTCTGCGTGCGCACCATGTTCTTGAAGTGCTCGACGCGCGTGGTGGTGTTCATCTCCTCGGCGATCACCAGCGGTTTGGGATCGAGCTCGAGGGGAACCATGGAGTACGCGCTCGCCGCCGCACCAATCATCTTCGGATCACGCCGCGCCGGTTCGAGATTGGCGCAGACGTCGACGACCGCCTTCAGGTGCTCGGGCTTGGTGCCGCAGCAGCCGCCGACGACGCGCACGCCGTACTCGGTGATGAACTGCTTGTGGTAGTGCGCCAGGTCTTCCGGCGTGAGCTTGTACATGGCGACGCCGCCAACGTTCTCCGGCAGCCCGGCGTTGGGCAGCACCGACACCGGCTTAGGCGAATTCGCTCCCAAGTAGCGAACGCCGTCGTTCATCTCCTTGGGACCGGTGGCGCAGTTCATGCCAATGACGGCGACGTCGAACATCTCGAGTGTTGTAAGCGCCGCTCCGATTTCGGTGCCCAGCAGCATCGTTCCCGTGGCTTCAAGTGTTACTTGAACTTGTACCGGGATCTGCCTGCCTGTCTGCTTTAACGCGTCGAAGATGCCGACCAGTCCGGCCTTAGCCTGAAGAATGTCCTGACAGGTTTCGAGCAGCAGAACGTCCACGCCACCTTCGATCAGCGCCAGCGCCTGCTCGGTGTAGGCGGAGACCATATCGTCCCACTTGATGTGCCCGAGCGAGGGCAGCTTGGTGGTCGGGCCCATCGATCCGGCGACAAAACGCTTGCGGCCCTTGGTGGAGAAGCTGTCGGCCACCTCGCGCGCCAGCTTCGCGGCAGCCAGGTTCACTTCATGGACGTCATCCTCCATCTGGTACTCGGCCATGACGATGCGGGTGGAGTTGAAGGTATTGGTTTCAACCACGTCGCAGCCAACCTTGTAGAACGCCGCGTGGATGTCGGCAATCAGGTCAGGGCGGCTGAGCACCAGGATGTCGTTGTAGCCTTCCTTGCCGCGGAAGTCGTCGAGCGACGGATTGCGCAGCTGGATATTGGTGCCCATCGCCCCGTCGAAAATGACGACGCGCTCTTGTATCGCCTTTAAGTATTCGCTCATGCAGGTCTACTTAGTATCGCAGATTTGGTTGAACGCTTTTCGCTGTTGGCTCTTCGCTATTCGCCAGAGAAGAATTGCAGTTCGCTGTCCGATGTTCGCTGTTCGCAGAAGTCATAGCAGCTTCATCTGCCCTCGAAATTTGTAGCAATGTTCCGAATAAGCGACCAACGAATGGCGATCGGCCACGGGGTTTCAGCCGATTACCGCTACCTTGTAGATCAACAGCACGAGGATGGTCGCCGCCGTAGCGATAGTTGACGCGCGAGGTTTGCGCCAGAAAAGTAACGCGACAGCAAGCAGGCAGAGCAACGCGTTGATCAGCAGCCCGCCAATGTACGGCTCATAGCGGATGAGCGCCTCGGCCGACCCGTAGTAGTGACGTAGGCGATAGAACTCGGCCAGGGTGCGAATCAAGATTGCGAGTTGCACGATCACGCCTATGCGGGCCCAATGTTCGTGGGTTAGGCCTCGCCAGGTCGAGTTTGGACTGCGCGTGATCATAAGAGTTCACCACCAAGCACCGAGAAACGGAGTGCTGTGATCTGATTCTGATTTGTCATCCTGAATTCTTATTTGTCATCCTGAACGAAGTGAAGGACCTGCTTTCGTGGACAGTCGAAGTTGTTTCCATAATCGAAGTTTGTCTCCACTTCAAGCGCGCAGCAGGTCCTTCGCTACGCTCAGGATGACAAACCGGGAGGCGATGCCGGTCAGGAAACTCCGTGTGCTTTCCGTCACTTCGTGGTGAACTCCCTCCGCCAACGAAAAGGCACGGCCGCAGCCGTGCCCAAAATACTTCGCTGGAAGCTACGATCGATTCGGCACCAGCCGCTTGTGCGGATCTCCCTGCCCTGCGCCCTCAATGTTGAACACTGCGTTCGCGCCGATGTGCGCGGGGACGCCGGCGAGCAACTGCTCTTTGCGGTACACCAGGCTGCTGGCGTTCAAGGTAGCCAGCTCAAAGCCGTGCCCGTGGGTAATGGCGTCCGTAGGGCAGGCCTCGACGCAGTAGCCGCAGAAGATGCAGCGGTTGTAATCGATGTTGTAGACCTTGGCGTAACGCTCGGCGCCGCTGATGCGATGCGTTTCAGTATTCTCGGCGGCTTCGATGTAGATGCAGTTCGAGGGACACGCCGCGGCGCAAAGGAAGCACGCCACGCACTTCTCCAGCCCGTTCTCGTCGCGCTGCAACACGTGCATGCCGCGGAAGCGTTCCTGGAAAACCGCTCCCCGCAGTGGACCGGGGCCGTCGGGATAGTTCTCCACGATGGTCGGACGGAACATCTCGCGGAAGGTGATGCTCATGCCTTTGGCGATAGCCGCTATGTTCTTGACGATGCCCATCTCGCTCCCAGTATAACAAGGCGCTTCGCATCCAGCTCAGGACAGAGGACGGCCAGACCTGCGAGCGTTGCGACACTAGAAGCCCATGCCCAGGGATGAGACTGGCTCCCCTTAAGTTTCCGAAAACTCCATCATCAGCTCGTGGGAGGAACAATAAAGATAGCGACTATCTTTTTAGTTACTCGATCTCGAAACCGCCGCTGCCAGTGTGTTCTCCTCACGCCAAAATGGCCCTAACCAGTGCGTCAGCTCAGCGACTTTAGGTTTTGGTCCATTTGGAACTCCCGTTGCATCTCTATCTCGTGTTGATGGAATGGACCTGGTGAAGAAAGTGTTGGAGGTAACGATGAACGCACATAATAAACGTCGGGTCATGCACCGATTTGCCCAAATACTGACACTCTGTGCCGGCCTGCTGGCAGCCAGCCAGGCTTTTGCGCAAGCTCCGCATGCACGCACGGGCGATGGCGGCCCCATAGCGCAAACCAATTGCGTGATCCTGGAGCGCATGGGAACGGTCAGCCAAGTCACCAGCCGGGTGCTGTCGTTCGGCGTCCGTGGCAGTGAGTTTCAGTTCGTCGAAGGCAAGTTGCCCGAGGGAGTCGCATTCCACAACAAGCTCAGCGAGCGCGATGTGCGCAACCTTCAGGCGAGTGGCGCCGACGTGGTCGTTCTCAATTCCGACTACCTTCCAACCTCGTTGATGGAGGCTCGGGAAGGCTGCCTGAGGGCATCGCTCAAGGCGACCGTGCAACCCAGCACAGCTCAGGTTGAGATCGCCTCCAGCCCGGCCGGAAGCGACATTGAGATCGATGGAAAATTTGTCGGCAGCACGCCGTCGCTGGTGAAAGTTCCCGCGGGAGAGCACACGGTGAAGCTCACGAAAAACGGCTACGCGGTATGGGAGCGGACGCTGACGACCATGGCGAGCGACGTGAGAATCTCGCCCGACCTGCAACCCGTCGCCCCAGCTGCGGCCTCGACTACGGCCTTGACTGAGGACGCAACCTCGAGCGTAGATACGGTCGCCAACAACCGGTTGTGAATGCGCGGCGAAAGGTTCGCAGGTCTTGACACCAGTACCCACACATTCGTGAGCAAATCTTCGCATAGCACGAGTGCCGGGTGAGTTCGCGACATAGCTGCGATTGGGATGAACCCAGCGCCGTTAGGCGCGAAATAGCTTAGCCCAGCACGCAGGCCATCTTTTGGCCGGAGTGCTGGGTAGGTTCGATATGAAGTCTCCGAGCCCCTTCAGGGGCGACACAGATTCATTGGCCACTGCCGGTCGCTGCTCGCTTGAACCCCATGAAGCCTCCGATATCTAAAGAAGTCCGTGTACCTAAATCACGGTAACATTACAGCTTCAGGTATAAAATCAGCCCTTCTAATGCAAACAAGACGGGAGAAGACTTCTGTGTTCGAAATACGAATATCCCATCCCGGACTAAAGGCATACCGAGTGATCCGTGGAGCAAACGCCCACGACGTTGAGGAAAAAGCACGGCTTCAGGTGACCATTTGGGATGACAGATGGAACCGTATACAGGAGGCGCAGGCAAAGAAGTTTGAAAAAGAACGACTCGCTTCAAAGACGTTTCAACAAAAGGAATGGGCGTTGGAACATACCAAAGAAGCAGAGGCAGAAATGAAGGCGGTCACTACCCTCCTCGCCGACGGGATAGAAATCGACCATGTGATTAACTGGGAAGGGTTGAAAAACCGGGAGCCGTTCCAAGTACCACGACCGCAAAAGCCCAATCCAGTTAGCCCACCGTCGAAGCCTCAGTTTGTGACAGTTCCAAAGATGCCACTTACCTGGTGGCGGCTCATTCCTACCGCCTCTAGAGCCAAAGCGGAGGAACATACGCGTCGACGGCAAGAGGAAGCGGAACTTAGTCACCAAGCTGCCGTCGGTCGTTGGCAATTGGAAGTGTCGAGAACTGAGGCAGAGAACAAGCAACTGACGAAATTATATCAAGCAGAAATAGCCGAGTGGGAAGACGCAACACGAAAGTACATTGAGCAGCAACAGGCCCAGCACATTCACGTGGAGGAACAACGCCGGAAGTGTTTAGAAAGCGATCCGATTGCATTGCAGGACTATTGGGACATGGTGCTCGGAAACTCAGAATATCCAAACAGTTTCCCTAAGTCTTTTGCTTTTGACTACCTTCCTGAATCCAAAACCCTAATTGTCGAGTATGCACTGCCGGACATAAGTGCGGTGCCCGCTGTTAAGGAAGTAAAGTACGTAGCTACCCGAGGTGAGTTTCAAAGCGTACCCGCTTCCGCAGCATGGCTGAATCGAACGTACGATAACGTTCTTTATCAGATAGCACTTCGAACTCTTTACGAGTTATTTCAATCCGACGTGACTGACGCACTCCAGTCGGTAGTGTTCAATGGCTGGGTCAATTCGATTGAGAAGGCGACTGGTAAAGAGGTGAGTGCCTGCGTTCTTTCCGTGCAAGTCACCGAAGGCAGAGTTTATTGAAATCAATTTCGCCCAGGTCGATCCCAAAGCTTGCTTCAAGAAGTTCAAGGGTATCTCTGGCGCCAAACTCTCAGACCTGAGCCCCGTTCGTCCTGTGCTACAGCTGAACAGGGATGACAAGCGCTTTGTCCCATCCTACGAAGTCGCCGACTCTTTGGACGCATCCTACAACTTGGCGGCGATGGATTGGCTCGACTTTGAGAATCTCATTCGAGAAGTCTTTGAAAAGGAGTTCAGTACGCGAGGCGGGGAGGTAAAGATTACGCGTGCGAGCCGTGACGGCGGAGTCGATGCAGTTGCTTTCGACCCGGATCCTATACGTGGAGGCAAGATTGTCATTCAAGCTAAACGTTACACGAATACTGTGAGCGTCTCGGCGGTACGGGACCTGTATGGGACAGTAGTGAACGAGGGAGCGATCAAGGGCATACTAGTCACAACGGCTGACTACGGACCCGATGCGTATGAGTTTGCTAAGGATAAGCCCCTCACGCTCCTTAGCGGCAGCGAACTTCTATACCTACTCGGGAAGCACGGGCATCGAGCTAGAATTGACCTTGCTGAGGCGCGGCGAATCGCTGCGGAAGCAGAACGTGCAACCCGCGCGACCGCCGACTGAGCAATCATGAATGCATCCGCGCATTTCCCATTTCGGGAATTTCTACGACCTTCGTAACCTCGTCATCGCACTTTCTTGGTGCGCCTCAGTTCAGCAATCCATAAACTACCGACCAGGACAACAAAGATTGTCCCTGCGGAACGCGTCCCGCTAAGTTCTTTGAAATCTAATATTTCCATATAAGTTCCATGGAATCAAAAATTTACAATAGAAATGTGCGCTAAGTCGTTGAAAACAGAATATCGCACACACAAATTTTTCCGTGATGTACGTCACACATCGACCTGCTCACAGTTCCCCATCCCCTATAATCGGGCATTGCCGTTCTGTCCTGAGCACCCAAAATCCCAAATGACCAAGGTCTTACTGATCGCTCTTATGACATTTGCCGCTGCCTCTTCCGACGCCCAGATCGCCGCCACGACCCAGCCACCCGTTGCCAAGAAGGTCCACACCGAGCGCACGCTGAACAGCGTCACCCTCACCGACGACTATGCCTGGCTGCGCGAGCGCGACAATCCCGACGTGAAGTCGTACCTCGAAGCCGAGAACGCCTATGCCGAGCAGATGACCGCTGCGCAGGCTCCGGTGCGGCAGAAGCTGTACGACGAGATCGTCAGCCACATCAAGGAGACGGACGACTCCGTTCCTTATCTCAAGGACGGCTATTACTACTACACCCGCACCGAGAAGGGTAAGCAGTACGTCATCTTGTGCCGCAAGCAGGCTCCTCAAACCCATGCGCCTGCTGTGCTGGGAACGCCGGAGTCTATCGCCGCGCCCGAGCAGGTGCTGCTCGACGTGAACCAAATGGCTGAGGGCCAACCCTTCATGGCGGTTGGACCTTCAGCGGTGAGCGACGACGGCAACTGGCTGGCGTACACCACCGACAATGTGGGATTCCGCCAGTACAAGCTGCACATCCGCGACTTGCGTACCGGTAAAGATTTGCCCGACGTCGCCGAGCGCGTGACTTCGGTCGCGTGGACATCGGACAACAAGACTCTGTTCTATACGGTCGAGGACGAGGTGCAGAAACGGTCGTATCGCCTATATCGCCACACTGCGGGAACCGACACCACGCACGATCCGCTGGTGTACGAGGAAGCCGACGAGCGCTTCAACATTGAGGCCGGTCGTACGCGCAGCCGCGAGTTCGTGACCCTCTTCATCGGCAGCCACGTCACGACCGAGATGCGCTTTCTGCCGGCGGCAAAGCCGGACGCCGAGTGGACAACCATCGAGCCGCGGCGCGACAACATCGAGTATTACGTTGATCATCGCGGCGACCAGTTCTACATCCGCGTCAACGACACCGCGCAAACCTTCCGCATTGTGACTGCGCCGGTTGCCACTCCGGGCCACGAGCATTGGAAGGAGCTGGTCGCGCCACGTAAAGATGTGCCGATCGAGGACATCGATACCTTCCAGGACTTCTACGTCGTCACCGAGCGGCTGGGCGGATATCCCGCGTTTCGCGTGGTGCAGTTTGCCGACGGTGCGACCAGGCAGATCGAGTTTCCGGAGCCCGCGTACTTTGCCGGGGGCCATGCCAACGCCGAGTTCAACACCAAGGCCTTTCGCTATCAGTATCAGTCGCTGATTACCCCGCCCTCGGTATATGACTACAACGTGGAGGCGCATAGCTCGACACTGCTGAAGCAGAACGAAGTGCCCGGCGGATTCGATCGCAACAACTACGTGTCCGAGCGCGTGTTCGCGACGGCCAGCGACGGAACCAAGGTCCCGATATCGCTGTTCTACCGCAAGGACGTGAAGGACAAGGCCAAAGCTCCGCTGTACCTCTACGGCTACGGATCGTATGGATACCCGTTGCCCGCGAGCTTCAGCGCGGCGCGCTTGCCGATTGCCGACCGCGGCGTGGTTGTAGCGCTGGCGCATATTCGCGGAGGCGGCGAGTTAGGCAAGCCGTGGCACGATGCCGGCAAGATGATGGAGAAGAAGAATACCTTCACCGATTTCATCGCCGCGACGGAGTATCTGGTGGCGCATGGCTATGGCGCGAAAGACCGCGTGGCCATTGAGGGCGGCAGCGCCGGCGGATTGCTGATGGGCGCGGTGGTGAATATGCGTCCTGACCTCTTCAAGGTGGTGCTGGCGCAGGTGCCATTCGTTGACGTGATGAACACCATGCTCGATCCTTCCCTGCCTCTGACGGTGCCGGAGTACGAAGAGTGGGGCAATCCGGAGCATGAGCCCGCATTGCATTACATGCTGTCGTACTCGCCCTACGACAACATCGCCAAGCAGGCGTATCCGTCGATCCTGGTTCGTACCTCGTTCGACGACAGCCAGGTGATGTACTGGGAACCGGCAAAGTTTGTTGCCAAGTTGCGCACCATGAAAACCGACCAGAATCCGCTGGTGTTCTACACCAATATGCATGGCGGACACGGCGGCTCCAGCGGACGCTATGACCGCTTTCATGAGGTCGCGTTCGATTACGCCTTCATGCTGTCGCAGCTCGGGGTGGATGAGCCGGCGACTCATGGAACCGGGGCTTCTTCCGGGAAATGACGTTGGGCGAAAAAGCGACGTAGGTGTGACATTCGAGTACCCGTTCGGGCGTACAATCCTGACAAATGTGCGTGCCCAACACGCACCGGGGGCTGTATGATCCGGGAGCTTCGTCCGCTCGGGTTTGTTCTTGCTTTGATATTCCTCGCCCTTCCCCTGCAAGCGCAGCGTGGACAAACCGAGGGCCCAACCGACATCCAGGTGTACGTCACCTTCGACGACAGTCGTCCCGCGGGTCAGCAATTGCGGGTCGACCTGCTGAACGCAACCGGAATTCTAATGTCACAGGCGTTCACTGACAGCAGCGGAAGAGCCATTCTCCAGGTCCAAAGCCAAGGTGGATACATCGTGAAGGTGACCGGGCCGGGTATTCAAGACGGCGCTTCAGAGTCATTCGAGGTTTTCCAATGCCCTAACCACTGCATGCGCCAGGTTTTCCTGCGAGTGAAGGCCAGCGCTGCGGCTGGGGAAAGCACCACGACCCAAAGCGCCGGGAAGTCCAGCAAGGCATCGGTCACCTCGGCCGCGGAGTTGCGCGTTCCGCAGAATGCCCGCAAGACCTACGATCAGGGACTGGCGGCGTGGCAGAAGGGTGACTATCAACAGGCTGCGGAGAAGTTTGAGAAGGCCGTGGCGGAGTATCCCGAGTACGATACCGCCTACAACAACCTGGGAGTGATGTACGCGCACCTTGGCCAGAATGACCAGGCTTTGGCCGCCTTCCGGCGTTCGGTGGAGTTGAACGACAAGAATGCCGATGCCGATCGCAATCTCGCGCGCATGCTGATGCGGCAGAAGGACTACCCTCAGGCCGAGGAGTTACTGAAGAAGTCGCTCTCGGTTGATCCGACGGAAGTTGCCACGTTGACCATGCTGGTGATGGCCGAGGTCCAGGACGGCAAGCCCGACGACGCTCTCAGAGCTGTGCAGAAGGTGCACGCGCTGCCGCACGACGGATATGCGGTGGTTCACTACATCGCCGGGGAGGTGCTGGAAGAGAAACATCAAAACGCGGAGGCTGCCGTCGAGTACAACCTGTACTTGAAAGAAGCTCCAAATGGCCCTGCGGCCGCGCAGGTGAAGAGCGCCCTGGCCCGGCTCTCCAATTCGAGCGCTTCCGCCGTGCCCAAAACGCAATAGCAATTAACGTCTCGTCATCCGACGCTTGCTGAGGCCAGCCCGCACCGTTGATTCGCCTTGCGAGCTTCGAACGAAGCTGCTACAAGGTGGCAGTGAGCGACTCGGCTCGCCGCAGTTGAAGCTTGTTCTTCCTTGAGGTCACTTTGCCGGAAGTCAATTCGAACGTCGAATACGCGCAGCGGGTGCATGAGTCGGCGCACGAGCAACATCATGAGCCGCTGGACCAGCGTCACGAATGGATAGCAATCGTAGAAGCCATCGTGCTCGCCATCGTTGCCATTGCTACTGCCTGGAGCGGCTATCAGGCCGCGAAGTGGGATGCCTACTCGGCTGAGCAGTACTCGCTGAACGCCAGCACTATGATTCTGTCGCAGGAGCGGATGACCGAGGCGGGACAGTATCGCCTTTATGATGTGCTCAGTTTCAACAGCTGGATGTTCGCCAAATTAAAGGGCGAGACGGTTGTGACAGACTTCTACGAGCGCCGCTTTCGTCCGGAGTTCCGCGCCGTCTTCAATGACTGGATCAAGCTCGATCCGCTGCATAACGAAAGCGCTCCCCCGGGTCCAGCGTTGATGCCCGGCTTCAAAGATCCTATTGCGGAAGAGGCGGCGCAGCTCTCCAAGCGAGCCAGCGTGTATTTCGAGCAGGCGGTGAGAGCGCGTGAAACCGGCGACCAATATGTCAAGGTGACGGTGTTGCTGGCGACGGTCCTGTTGCTGACAGCCATCAGTCAGCGCTTTAAGTCGCTCAGTCCCCGCATTATCGTCGTCTCGGTTGCTGTGGTGCTGTTGCTCATCAGCGCCTATAAGCTCGTGGGGCTTCCGCGAGCATGAGATCGCGGCCGCTCCGGCATTCTTACCAAGCTCCTTGCTTGCGCCCGAACCACCAGATCAAGCCCAGCGTCGCGGTGTTCTGATCTTTGCTGTAAACGTTTTGCGTACCGGTAAGGAAGATGGGAACGTTGGACCAGTCGCGTCGCCATTCCGTCTTCACCTGCAGCCCATCGGCAACGTTATAGGCATAAGTCAAGGTGACTTCCTTCAAAGCTTCCGTCACTCCACTGAACAGGCCACCCGTGAAGTACGAGCCGTAGTCTTCGAGATATTCGCCGCGGGCGGCGATCCATTGCTTGGGCGTGAACTGATACTCGGCATAGCCGGCTCCTCCCCAGGTATGGGCTGGGGCCGAATTCTTGCCGGGTGCGGCGTCGGCCCAAATTCGCTGCACGACATAGTCGCCTTCGAGCGCGAATGTCCAATGCGAAGTAGCCTGCCAATTCACGTAGCTATCGAAGATGTGGAGCTTGCCATCCGGGGCCGGGCTTATCTGGGTGAAGCACAATCCAGGCTGCACCGGAACCGGACCACAGCCCGTGGCAGGGGCCGCGTCAGGATTCTCCTGGCCAAAGTAATAGTTTGTGGTCCAGGTAACTTTCTTGTTGGGCGTGAGAACGAATCCAAACATCTCGTCCTTGAAGCCGTTTGTCGGCTCTGTCTGGTTGTTTCCATTGACCAGCCAGTAATTCAGGCCGAACTTGGAGTTGACCTGGTACTTCACGCGAAAGCCTTCGTGATAGAACGGCAGGAAGTTGAACCAGTAGGCGCGCGAGTAATTCATCTGGTCTTTGGTGTAATTGCCTTCGTAACCCAGAGAACTCGCCCACTTGCCAAAATCCACATTGATACCGTTGCCGAAGGGCAGAACGTAGGTTCCGTAAGCCTGGAAGATGTTGCGGTAGATATCGGGACGGTGTTCGTTGCTGGGATTGCCTTGCAAGGTCGCGGTAGCCTGGCCGAATTGCAGGTCGAGTCGCGTGCCCCACCGCCTGCCGGCGTCGGGATCTACGGCGCGCTCATACACCACATCTGCCTGGTTCAGGCTAAAGGCGTTACTGCTGACATCGTAAGCTCGCAGCAGATTCACCCGGCCGATCGGCTGGTTGAAGTTGTACTCGTAATAGCCGTCAACCAGCACATTGATGGTCGAGGTCTTGAGGTAGTCGAGAATACCGCGATCTTCGCTGGACAAGCTCGCGACTTTCGGCGTCTCCGCCAGGCTCGAAGACCCTTGCTGAGAGGGGTCGCCCGGATCGCCGGCCGATCCCTGCGGCGCGACGTCCACCAGGTCGTGACTCAGGCTGCGATCGGCCTGATTAGTAGCGGCCATGGCAGCCTGCATTTGCGCCATCTGCGCTTTCAGCAAAGTCACTTCGTCCTGGAGCGCGGTCACGGTGTTCTGCAACTGCTCAACTGACGCTGCCGTCGATGTGCCTGGCTGATTGTCGGGGCGGCTGGCATCCGCCGCCCAAATGCAAACAACGCCGGCTTGAAAAGCTGCGATTATCGTCCCACTCAGGATGAGTCGGTAAAAGACACGTGCACGTGACATGGCGATTCCCTTCCATGCGTATTCTCGTGCTCTTTGCGTCTCAAATCCATCAGAACATCACCAGGAGCGCCCCGGTGATCCGGTTTTCGTTCTTTACCAGGTCAGGCGTCCACCCGGCCACAAACGAACTCGGGTCGCCGTTGTTGCCACCGGGAGGAGTTACACCACCGGGCCCTGAGAAGTAGGGCACACTCGCCCCGCGATGGTTGTACTCCAAACGAAACGTTATGTATTGAACCGGCATGTAGTCGACCGTCGCCGAAACGTCCCAGGCCTTGAAGGGGTCGCCCGGATTCTCCGTGAAATAAGGCGATCCCGAAGCCGCAGTGGCTCCATTGATCGGCGGCAGCAGCACCAGGTAGCGTCCCGGATTGTTGATCTGCCCGCCTCCCAGGGTCAGCGCATACAGGTCCTTGTGAAACCAGAAGCGGTTGTAAAGCATGTATCCGAGAAAGCTCTGTTTTGGCCCCTTGGCGGAATCTCCAGCGCAACTAACTCCTCCGCCGTGCTCGCAGCCCATGTCTCCAGTAAGTGAGAACGCTATTTTGTCCAGACGCTTTCCCGGCTTGTCGTAGTACTTGACCTGAATACTGTCGTCGGTGTGATAGCGGACGCGGCCCGGTATGCCGAGCGCATCCTCGCCCAGCGCATACTGATTGCCTACAAACGAGAACCAGCCGTTCGGGCGCCAGAGAATCTGCCCTCCTACGCCGGGACGATGGTTGAAGCGTCCGTAGGACTGCCATCCATTGATCAGCCAGGGCTCGATCTTCAGGTGCTCGCTGGTGTAGATCTGCACCCGCATGCCGTTAAAGAACCATGGCGTGTTCGATGACACATACGAAGGCTGATAGGCCCAGTTGTCGAAGTTGTAGTAGCTGAACAGGCCGATGTACGACATGAAAATGCCGGCTTCGATGTTGATACCATCCAGCGCGTTAATGTGGTATCCGCCGTAGGCTTCCGAAATGTAACGATAAGCATCGGCAAGCTGCCACTGGCCTCGGGCGGGGCTGGCATCGTTGCGCGGAGTGGTCTGCGAATACATGCCGAACTGCGTCATGACCCGGGCGAGTACGTTGTCATAGTGAAAGTCGCCGCCGACGCCAAGTTGCGTAACTTGGAATTCGTTGGCACGAAATATCTCGCTCGACCCGCTGATGGTGTCGTCCTGGGGATGATGGAAATCGTAGACATAGTCCACATCGGCGCGAATTTCGGGCGTGAAGAACCGGGTGTCGAGAGGCACTTCCTTGATCCGGGAGTTACCGTTGAGCCAGGTGAAGTCGGCAAATCCAAAGGGTACGGGCTCCTTAGGGTTGCTCTGCGGGAGCAGCAAACCCTCCGAGATCTCCGGAACCGGATTCGCCGAAGGTTGGTCCGCCAGCGTGTGGGTCGCATCCCCTGCGCCGTCCGAGCCGTCGGCATTGGGCAGTGACACCGCCGGCCGGTTGGCGAGCTCATGCTCCAGGTCTTCGATACGCTTTTGCATGGCCGCTAGCTGCTTAGCTACAGCAGGCGGAATATCGTCGTTCGCGGCCGCCGCGTCCTGGGCATAACAAGTTGAGGCAAGTGCGCAGCACAGAGTAATAACCGAAAGCTTCTTTACGGTCTGGAAGTTCATTGCGAATCCTTTAGAGAACAGGGGGTAGTGCAGACGCTGTCCCTAAGCATTCGAATTCACCCAACGTAAAGGCGGCCTAAAGCTGCAATAAGGTGACCGTAAACTGGAGGACGTAAAGCGACCAAATCCAACTTCCCATCTGCCCGGACACTTTCATCGGGTGCTATCCTCCTCCTGAACCCATGCGCATTACCAGCCGCGCCACCACCATCGCGTTCTTCATTACGCTCGGCGTTCTTATCGCCGCAGTGGCGGCGGTGCTCAACATCAGCTGGATCATCCTCAACTGGCGGGAAGTTGTTCCGCTGGTGCTCGGGATTATTTTCTTCCCCGTCATCATCGCGGGGGTGATTCTGAACACGATTTTTCTGGTGCGCGAGGTGCGGCGTAATGAACAGCACGACAGCTTTCTCAACGCCATCACTCACGAGTTGAAGACTCCCATCACCTCGATCCGGCTCTATCTGGAAACTCTGCAACAACGGCCAGTCGATGATGCGCAGCGGCAGGAGTTCTACCAGATCATGATGGCTGACACGCAGCGGCTGATAGGGACGGTCGAGCAGGTGCTTCGGGCGGCGCGCGTAACCCAGAAGAACGCGGTGCTCAATCGCACGGAAGTCGAGGTCGGACCGCTGGTGCAGGACGCTGTGGAGCTGGCGCGGGCGCGGCATCACCTTTCATCGGAGGCGCTGATTTGGGAGCTGGATGGCCACCCGGCCGAACCTCTGCTCACCTACGGAGATCGCGAGGCGTTGTCGTCGGCGCTTTCCAACGTGCTGGACAACGCGGTCAAGTACTCACCTGCCGAGCCGAAGATCCGCGTTGAGGTAGTTACGCCGGACCTGGAGCATGTGCGCATCTGCATAAAGGACAATGGCGTCGGCATCTCGCGCGGAGAGCTCAAGCGCATCTTTAAACGCTTTTACCGCGCCGTTACGTCGCCCAACCTACAAGTCAAAGGCAGCGGCCTGGGGCTATTCATTGTGCGCTCCATCGCTCAGCGCCATGGCGGACGCGCGTTCGCAGAAAGTGAAGGCGCGGGCAAAGGTTCAACTGTTACCATCGAGCTTCCCAGGCACTTCGCATGAGCGCGCGCATCCTGCTGGTCGAAGACGAAGAACACCTTGCGGCGGGGTTGAAGTTCAACCTCGAAGCTGAGGGCTATAAAACCCAAGTCGCGGGGGACGGCGAGTTGGCGCTCGATCTGTTGCTGAACAAGCGCGAGAGCTTCGACCTGCTGGTGCTCGACGTTATGCTTCCTGGCAAAGACGGCTTCACCGTCGCGTCGGAGCTGCGCAAAGGCAACGAGTACATCCCGCTGCTGATGCTGACGGCGCGCGGCCAGCCGCAGGACGTGCTGAAGGGCTTCGCTTCCGGCGCTGACGATTACCTGCCTAAGCCGTTCGACCTGGCGATCCTGCTGGCACGCATTCGCAGCCTGTTGCGGCGGCGAGAGTGGGCCGGAACCCTGTTGTCGGATCCGCCGACCGAAACGCGCATCGCGGAGGCCAAACATACTAATCAGCCGCGCGAGTTTGATGTCTACCGCTTTAGTGGCAAGGAAGTGGACTTCGGCACGTTGGAGTTGCACACCGAAGGCAAGAGTTTTCGCCTGACCTTGATGGAAGCGGATCTGCTTCGCTTTCTGATTGCCAACGCAGGAAAGAATGTCTCGCGCAAACAAATCCTGGAGCAGGTTTGGGGACTGCACGAAGACACCGACACGCGCGCTATCGACAACTTCATCGTTCGGCTGCGCAAGTACATCGAGGCCGATCCCGCCAAGCCTCGCCATCTGCTGACCGTACGCGGCGTGGGATATCGCTTTCTGCCCGATCCGCAGACGTTGCAGAAGGTGTGAGCTTCATCTCGCGCGGACGCCAGCACCAGCTTCACATTGCCGATTCATGCCGCTCGTACGGGCAGCTCTGCCTTTTCTCAACCGCGTTATCATAGCGGGCACCGCATTACGGGGCGAGAAGGAGGCAGTATGAAATCGCGAACGATGATGTTGATCACCCTACTCGGCTTGTGTGTCACCCTAACCGCCTTGGCACAGCAACAACAATCGAAACCTGAAGATGGAAACGGTGGTGACCAATTCAAAGTAAGTAGCACGACCTTCTCTGATGGGGGCACGATTCCCCTCATCATGGTTTACAACCAATGCACATACTATCCCGGTGGGGGAGACGAATCACCCCAGCTGTCGTGGGCAAATGCCCCACGCGGCACGAGAAGTTTTGTCGTGGTGCTCTACGATCCCACGGCATCCTTCACTCACTGGGGCATGTACAACATCTCCGGCAGAGCCAACGGGCTGCCGCTGAATGCAGGAGTTCCGAACAGTCAATACGGTATGCAAATCTCCAACGACTTCGGCGACCTGAACTACGACGGACCATGCCCGCCTCCGCAGTACAATCCTCCGAACCATACCTATGTTCTCACCGTGTATGCTCTCGACACGGTTTTGCCAACCCTGCCAACCTATGGGGATTTTCCTCCCGGAGCAGAGGCGCTGTATCACGCGTTGATTGCCGCAGGTCGCGGCAACCATATTCTGGATAGCGCAAGCATCGTGGGCTACTTCCCTGGTAAGTAGCGTGGAAAGGTAAGAGTCGTCAGGGGCCGAGCAGTGCAGGACTCAACGTGCACGCGCCAGCACTAGCGTGACGTCGTCGGGCTGCTCGGCGCCACCAATCCAGTCGGCAACGGCGGTGGTGACCACCTCGCTGATGCGCGATAGTGGCTGATCGCGATGGATCTGTACCAGTTCGATCAGGCGCTCCTCACCGAACTCGCCAAACTCGTTTTCGGGCTCGGTTACGCCGTCGCTGAAGGCGACGAAGATGTCGCCTGGCTGCATGGGGACGCTCGCCTCGGGATAAGACATCCCGTCAAACAGTCCTACCACCGTTCCCGAAGTATCCAGCCGAGTGACGCTATGATCCTGTCCCAGAACAATCGGAGGCAGATGTCCGCCGTTGGAATAAACCAGCGCCTGCGCCCCGGGATCGTAGCAACCCAGGAACATGGTGGCATACTTTTCCGGCGGGGTGGCGCGAAAGAGCTGGTAGTTGAGCGTGGTCATCAGCCGCGCTGGGGCCAGATCCTCATCGCGGCTTCCGTTGCCACGGTAGTAGAGATCGCTGCTGCCGGACGCTGCCGCTCCTGCCATCAGCAGAGGAGCCAGCGCCAGATCGGGCTCCAGCGAATAGGCGCGAACGAACGCGTGTACTGTCGCCATCAGTAGGGCGGCTGAAATTCCTTTGCCGCTGATATCGCCCACCGCCAGCACCATGCGGTCATCGGGCAGCCGGATGAAGTCGTAGTAATCGCCGCTGACGGTGCGTGCCGGCCGGCAGACACCGTGCACCTCCAGGGTTGGCAGGTCGATTACATCGCGCGGAAAAAGCAGCTCCTGCACCTCGTGCGCGATGGCCAGTTCGTTCTCCATGCGCTGCTTGTCTTTCTGGTCGGCCATCAGGCGGGCCAGTGAAGTCGTCATCGAATTGAACGATCCCTCGAGCGCCGCCATCTGGTCGCGTGACTCTACCTTGATGCGATGAGTGAGGTCGCCGCGATTGACGCTTTCCGTCGCTTTGTAGAGCTCGGCAACCGACTTGGTCATGCTGCGGGTGAGGCGTGCGCCGATGAACAGCGCAATCAGTTCGATGATCCCGAAGAAGATGGCGATGGCGGCCAGCGCCTGAATGAAGATGGTGGACTTCTCTCCCAGCTTGCCAAAGAGCACGTTGTACAGCAGCGATGGCCGGGTGCTCACCATGACCGCTCCGGTTTCTTGTGTGCCGGTATGCCAATCGGTCGCGTTAAATAGCGTCCAAAAATTGAATTCGCGGTCGAAGCTATTCATGGCTGGCGGCACCTTGCCCACCTCGACGTTGGTCGAAACGCCAGTCAGGTTCTCGCCCGCAATCGTCACCGTTGAATGCGAGCCGCCCAGATCGATGGTGACGCTGTTGTCAGCCCTTTTCTTGCGGGGTTCGGGCGGTTTGGCGGAGTTGGATTCCTCGGTCTCAGCTTTGGGCGGATACAGATAGATCGCACCCACCTGACTAGCTGTGCGCTGCAGCAAACCGGAATTCACCGGCACATTGGAGATGACCACCAGATGCTTGCTGCCGGCATCAGCGTGTTTCACTGCACGCAAGTGCAGACGGCCCTGGTCCATGGTGAAGCTGCTGAAGTCACCCTTAACAGCCTCGGGCAGCTTCATCTGCGTTTCCTGCACGCGGCCGCCTGGGCTGATGACGTATCCCTTGTCGCCTTCCAGAACCGTGACTGTGCGCTGGCGGAAGTTCTCGTCGGAGGCGCTGGCAATTTCCGCCGCGAGTTGCGGCGTCAGCTTGTCGTTGCGGGCGAGCGAGCGGAACTGTGCCGTCAGAGCATTGTTGGCCGACTCCAGGTGCTCCAGTTCGGTCTGCAAATCGGAAAGCGCGATGTAAGTGGCGAACTGGCCGGCGAAGAGATATCCCGCCAGCAGGCCCATCCCAACCAGCAGAAGAACCGGAATGACTCCGATGAAAACGTAAGTGACGATCAGCCGGTTGCGCAGCCGCCACATTAACCTCTGGCGGACCCAGCGATATCCCATCAGCAGAAGGAAGAACACGAAGAGAAACGACAGGAATTGTGCCCAGCCGCTGAGCAGCGTGCCGGACGCCGGACGCAGAGTGACCTGCAAAATCTCGGCTATCGCAGCCAGCACACCAAACCAGAGCGTGGTTTTGCCCAGCTTGGATTGCGGCCGCAGAATGGCCATCAACCGGGCTTTGATCTGGTTTGTGTCCAGCAACTTCATGGGCTCAGCAGGCGCTTCGCGCGATGCGCGGTAGTCGTAAGGCTATCGTATTCGACTCGCACGCGCCTAAGTTTCGCGTGCTGTATCGGGTCTGTCAGATTTCGGGGTAAAGGTCGAAAAATGCGTCGACGCTCTGACGCAACTGTTTTTCGATGTCTTCTTTGGAGCCCTCGAGGATATGCAGCGTAACGTGGGCGTCGCGACCGTTCTTCAACTTGACGACCCCCTCTCCCACCTCTTCCACTTCCTCTGCGGGTAGCAGACGCATTCCGTACACCAACGTGAGCTTGGCCATAGGAAGATTCTAGCGGGTAGGGCCGCTTTTCGCTGTTGGCTATTCGCTCTTCGCTATTAGTTGTTCGCTCTTCGCTATTCGCCAGACACGGATCATGCGCTTGGCAAGCGCTATCTCCTCGCTAGAGAGGGTTGGCAGGTTGTCGGGGAATCGCGACGTCGCAGTCCCGCGCCAAAAGCTAATAGCCAAAGCCGATCGCGACGGCTTCCAGCTGCCAGCTAAGAGCCGAGAACGACCTTCTTCCGTCTTCGGCGAACAGCGAAAAGCGAATGGCGAAGAGCGTGTGTGCTTGTTAGAATCCCCTGTACTTCCATAATGCTGTACTTTGTTGAACTTGTGGCCGTTGCATCTTCGGCGGCTCACAGGAATCTATCTCCTACCGTATGCCCGAAAACGTAAACAACGTAGTCATTATTGGTTCCGGATGCTCCGGGCTGACTGCGGCCATATACGCCGCTCGCGCCAATCTGAAGCCTATTGTCATCGACGGCCATGAACCCGGCGGTCAGCTCGCCATCACCACCATGGTCGAGAACTTCCCCGGCTTTCCCGACGGCATTCAGGGCCCCGATCTGATCGAAAACATGCGCAAGCAGGCGGAGCGCTTTGGCACCGAGTTCCGCCAGGGCCACGTCACCAGTGTCGACATGAGCCAGAAGAAGCTCGACATCGGCAAGCAGCCAATCGAAGTCGAACTGGGCAAGGACAAGTTGCTGACCCGCACCCTCATCATTGCCAGCGGCGCTTCGGCTCGATGGCTGGGGCTGCCGAGCGAGCAGGCGCTGATCGGACACGGTGTCACCTCGTGCGCCACCTGCGACGGATTCTTCTTCGCCGGCAAAGAGGTTACAGTCATCGGCGGCGGCGACTCGGCCATGGAAGAGGCGCTGTTCCTCACTCGCTTCGCGACCAAGGTCACGATCATCCACCGCCGTGGCGAGTTTCGTGCGTCGAAGATCATGCTCGACCGCGCGCGCAAGCACGACAAGATTACGTTCATGCCCGATACGGTTGTGGAAGAGGTTCACGATCCCGCAGCCAAAGAAGTCACCGGCCTACGCTTGCGCAACTTGAAGACCAACAATGTATTCGACTTCCCGACCAGCGCCATGTTTCTGGGCATCGGCCATATTCCGAATGCAGGCTTTGTCGGCGATCAACTGAAGCGCGATGGAGAAGGCTACATCGTTCCCGAAGGCTACGTTTGTACCAGCGTTCCCGGAGTTTTCGTCTCCGGAGACGTGGCCGACCGGCATTATCGCCAAGCCATCACGGCAGCCGGAACCGGCTGCATGGCAGCGCTGGAAGTGGAAAAGTATTTGGAAGAAATCGGCAAGTAAGGCGATCGAGGTGACGATGAGGCCGTATCGCGTTCTGCTTTCACTGCCTCTGGCCGTATGCATGGCCTTCGCGCAATCTGGAACTGATAGAGCCGGCGAAAAGGGAATCGATCTGCCGTCGAGCAAGCAGTTGCAGGAGCCGATCGTTGGTCAGCCGCAGCGCACCAACAGCTTCCCTACCGCCGCAACGTTGAGCCCTGACGGCAAATATCTTGCCTTGCTCAATAACGGACACGGCACTGCCGAGTCGAACTACGACCAGTCGATCGCGATTCTCGAGCTTGCAACCAATCAACTGCGCGACTTTCCCGATCCGCGACTGAAGGTGAACGCGCGGCAGACATATTTTCTGGGACTCGCCTGGAGCAGCGACGGCAAAGAACTTTATGCGTCCATCGCTTCCCTCACCGATCCGGAAGGCGATTCCGTAGAGTAAAGCCGGCAAGCCGTTGGACGGCATCGGCAACGGCATCGCAGTTTACAAATTCGCAGACGGCGCGCTGACGGCGGACCGCTTCCTCAAACTCCCGCTTGTGCCACTGGAGAGCGGCAAACGACTGACTTACGGCAGGAAACACGTTGCCCCTAGATTTGCCATTCCGTATCCCGCGGGACTGGCTGTGGTGAAAACCGACGCTAAAGGCGATGAGTTGCTAATTGCCGAGAACCTGTCCGACGACGCCGTGCTCATCAGCGCGGTTGACGGAAAGCTGCTGCACCGCTATCAGCTGAGCACAAACAAATACGTCCCCAGCGCGATGCCTTACGGCGCAGGCGTTACGCGCGATGGAAAAATCGGCTGGGTAACGTTGTGGAACAGCTCGACAGTTGCGAAACTCGATCTGTTCTCCGACAAGGTGTTGCGGCAGATTTCACTCCAACCGCCGTCAGTAGAAACCGAAGCCTCATCGCATCCCACGGCGCTTTTGCTCAGTCCTGATGAAGGCCGACTGTACATAACGCTGGCCAATCGCGATGCTGTCGCCGTTCTCGATGCCAAGACCGGCCGGGTTGAGCGCTTTCTCGATACGCGGTTGCCGGGACAGCAGTACGGGGGCAGCTATCCGCAGGCACTGGCGCAATCGGCCGATGGCAATACCCTTTTCGTGGCCAATGGATCGTCGGATGCGGTTGCAGTTTTTGAATTGCGTGAGGGGAGTAAGAACTCAACTGCGCAGCATGCGGCGTACTTCATTCCCACAGAGTGGTACCCGACATCGCTAGCTATTGATGCCGACGAGCTGTTAGTCGCCACCGGCAAAGGTATCGGCACTGGACCCAATTCAGCTTTGCTGACTCGCGACAGCGACGCCCGCCACCGGCATCCCTATATCGCTTCACTGATTCGCGGCTCGGTTGCGCGTGTCGATCTGGCGCAAGCTGCTAAAGAACGCGACCAGTTGACGCAGCAGGTCCTGAGCAGCAATCGCATGTCGGGCCGAACTGGCGAGCTGGCATTCAAGGCCGGTGCGAATCCTATCCGCCACGTCATCTACATCCTGAAGGAAAACCGCACCTACGACCAGATCTTCGGCGACATCAAGGAAGGCAATGGCGACCCGTCGCTGGTGATTTATGGCGAAGCCATCACGCCCAATGAACACGCACTGGCGCGGCAGTTCGGGCTGCTCGACAACTTCTACGATAGCGGCGAGGTATCGGGCGACGGGCATCCCTGGTCAACCTCGGCCATCACCACCGACTATGGAGAGCGGGCATGGCAGATCGCCTATCGCGGGCAGGAACGTGAGTACGATTCGGAAGGCGGCGTCGGAGATGCGCTGCCACTGCTGCTGGATGAGCCGGATGTGAACGAGCCGGCCACGGGATATTTCTGGGGCAATCTGGCGCGGCATCACCTCACCTATCGCAACTACGGCGAGTACATCGAGACGCGCTGGTGTAACGACGTTGAGGAGGATGGCTCGCCGATGGTGAGTGGCACTCCCCGGGGACGGCCGACCAACTGCGCCGTCGCGCGGATCAAGCCCGGAGACGAACTTCCCGCAGAATTTGGCGGTGGCAAGAGTCCGTATCACTTCGTGATTCCGTTGCCGGCGAAGAATACTCCGGCGAAGCCTGAGCTGCGCGATCATCAGGACCCGAAGTATCCCGACTTTCGCGTGGAGTATCCCGACCAGTTTCGCGCCGATGAATTTCTGCGCGAGTTCGCCGGATTTGTTGCGGCCCAAAAAGCTGGGCATGGAACAGAACTCCCGAACTTTTGCCTGGTCCGCGTGCCCAACGATCACACCTCAGGAACCAAGCCCGGCTCGCCCACGCCGAACGCAGCCGTATCGGACAACGATCTCGCCGTGGGCCGTATCGCCGAAGCGGTTTCCAACAGTTCGTACTGGAATGACACCGCAATCTTCGTCATCGAGGACGATGCACAGGATGGCGCTGATCACGTTGACGCGCATCGCAGCACCGCGCTGGTCATCAGCAAGTACTCGCCACGCCAGTCACAGCCGTTCGTCGATCATGCCTTCTACACGACGGTCAACATGGTGCACACCATGGAGGCGCTGCTCGGCCTGCCGCCGATGAACAACAACGACGCGTTCGCCGCCGTGATGACACCGCTATTCACTGGAGCCGGTGATCAGCCACCGTTCAAGGCGGACTATCGCAACCGCGACAATGGGATGATCTACCAGGCAAACACTGCTTCATCGCCAATGACGAAGGAAAGCTCGGAGCTGGATTTCTCGGTGGCGGATGCGGCAGACAATGAAGTGCTGAACGCGATTTTGTGGAGGGCGGCAAAAGGAGATGCGCCCATGCCGACAGCGCGGCATACGATATTCGCCGGCCCCGATCCAGATTGATCGGTTCCGTGATCTGTTCCAGCTGCCTTGTGCTGTGGGCTCCGCTACCATGGCTGGTTTCGTTGCCCTTACCCTACTCTTCCCTGACTGCCTGCTTCGATATTAGTTGGAGCGCGCTCCTGTTTGCGAAATGTCTCAGGTCGGTAAGTTGAGTCAGAACATTGGCACATCTGGCCATCGTGCTTCAACCGCATGCATTGCGGAATCGGCAACTTGCCAGTCGGCTGCACTACCTAGGATTGAGCCGCACGCGTCGCCAACTGCTGTACGCCTGAAAGTTCGCAAGATGAGAGTAATCAAACACAGTAACCCTGTCTGTGACGTTCGTCACACATGTTTGGGTACTTCGGTACTGCTGGAAAAGAGTACTGGAACGCGGCCCGACAAGAACTAGTCGCGATTGTTGGAAGGCTGTAGCTGGTTTAAACGAGTGCGTGCCGAACCTTGTCGAGGAATTCCTGCGGCCCGCGCTCGCGACGGATAATCTCGTCAGGACATTGGGAGTCGACCCGGGCCATACTCCAGGTGATTACGGCAACACTGACCTCTGGATGCTCCCCCTTGATCTCATCACACAACTCCGTCGCCGCCTTGTAGTCTTCGTCGGAGTCCACGATCACCAGGTCACAGTTCATTGTCTTGCAAGCTTGGCGCGCGCCCTCGACGGTGTGGACCGCCTCGACAACATAGCCCTGCCTCTCCAACAGCGCAGTTCGGGTGCTCACGAGGTAGGGGTCATTCTGCACCAGAACGACCAGCTTAGGAGAATCAGGGGACTTCATTCGCGCTCCATAAGAAAGGACAGAAGGTTGTGTTCGGGGATAGACGAGCATGGTGAGAATTGGCGTGCCCGCAACCCGCAGCCCTATTAGAAGGGCTCTGAAGCCTAAGGGTTGTACAGACCCACCAACCATGTCGTCTGCCCTCAGCGTAGTAAGGCGCTAAGTGGAGGCGTGCTCTCGGGCAGACCCTGTCTCAATATTCGACGATGCGGGCGAAGCCTTTAGGATCGAGGCTGGCTCCGCCGACCAATGCGCCGTCGATTTCTTCTTCGGTCAATAGGGCCGAGCAGATGTCGGCCTTCACGCTGCCGCCGTACAGGATGCGAAGGTTGTCGGCGAACTCCTCGCCGAAGGCCTTGGCGGCCTCGCCGCGAATCACGAGGTGCGCATCGACCGCCATCGCAGGCGTGGCAGTTTTGCCGGTGCCGATCGCCCACACCGGCTCGTAGGCCACCACCAGCTTGGCCGCCTTGCGGGCGGAGATGCCGTTGAACGCACGCATGCACTGCCGCCGCAAAATGTCTTCTGTCAACCCAGCTTCACGCTCTTCCAGGACCTCGCCAACGCAGACGATGGGCGTCAGTCCGCTCTCCAGGGCGAGCTCAAGTTTGCGATTGACCGTGTCATCGGTTTCGTTGAAGTACTGGCGACGCTCGGAGTGGCCAAGGATGACGTGGGTCACGCCAACGCTCAACAGCATCGTCGCTGAGATCTCGCCGGTAAACGCACCTTCGTTGACCCAATGCATGTTCTGCGCGCCGATGGCTACGTTCGAGCCGGCCGCAGCAGCCACGGCAGCCTGCAGATCGACATAGGGAACACAGACAGCAATCTCATCGCGTTCGTGCTGGGCAACCAGTGGCAGGAATTCGTCGAAGAACGCGGCGGTTTGCTCTGGAGTTTTGTACATCTTCCAGTTGCCGGCGATCAGCTTTTTGCGAGACATGTAAGAGTCCGTCCTTAAGATTTGGAAGTGATTAGCCTAAGTTCGTGAGCAGCCTGGGTGAAGCAGTCACGAGTGCCCTGATCATAGAGTACGAAGCGAACTTCACGAAGGTATTGCGCCGATTGGAGCGATTCAGCTGCGCTGCTCAGTGCGATGGGAGCTGCAAGTTCAACCGGATATCCGAAGATGCCGGTGGAGATTGCGGGAAATGCAATCGACGCCAGCTGCATCTCATCGGCAATTCGAATCGACTCACGATGGCAACTGGCAAGAGTTTCCGGCTCCCCGCGCATTTCCGCCCGACCAGATCGGCCCGACGGTATGAATAACGTAGCGTGCCGGCAAACGGCCTGCGGTCGTAGCCACGGCCTGACCTTGTGGAAGCGGCCCTTGCTGCGCGACGATCTTGCGGCAATGCTCTTTAATTTCCGGTCCGCCGGCGGCGTGAATGGCGCCGTCAACGCCACCTCCACCCATCAGCGAAGAGTTGGCGGCATTCACAATGGCGTCAGCCTTCTCGCGCGTGATGTCGGCTGGACCGGTGATGACAAGCGAGCGGCCTTCGCGGAGATCAATGCACAGCGGGTTGGGGAAGTTGGTCAAAGTGATGTATCAAACCGCATTCCATCTGATGATTGTCATCACGAGCGCCTTCCTTTGGCGCTAGGGATCTGATCTCGGGTGGCGAAAGCAGGTCCTTCGCTCCTCCACCCCATTGACCGCAAACCCGGCGCTCAATGGGGACCCCGGATACGCTCAGGATGACAAGTCGAAGAAAGCACTTCTCGGCACGGCTGAAGCCGTGCCCCTTCAAAGCGGCAGCTTCCGCTATTTATCGGTCAACGCCTCGACGCCCGGTAGCTTCTTGCCTTCGAGAAACTCCAGCGAAGCTCCGCCACCGGTGGAGATGTGAGTGATCTTGTCGGCAAAGCCCGCAGCTTTGACGGCCGCGACGCTATCTCCGCCGCCAACGATCGACGTTGCCGCTCCGTTATCGGCGACCGCCTCAGCGATTTTGCGTGTGCCCTTGGCAAACGCCTCGATCTCGAACACACCCATCGGGCCATTCCAAACAATGGTGCGAGCGGTGCCGAGCTCAGAGGTGAACATCTCGATCGTCTTGGGTCCGATGTCGACGGCGATGCCGTCCGCAGGAATAGGCTGGCCCTCGCCGATGTGCTGAATGCGGGCTCCGGCCTCGACCTTGTCGGCTACCACGTGATCGACCGGCAAAAGGATGCGCACATGCTTCTCTTTGGCATGTTGCAGCGTCTGCTTGGCTAGCTCGATCTTGTCAGCTTCCAGCAGAGACTTGCCGATCTCGTGTCCCTGGGCCTTGAGGAAGGTGTAGGCCATGCCGCCGCCGATGATGAAGGTATCGACCTTGCTCATAAGGTGCTGGATGACGCCGATCTTGTCGCTGACCTTTGCGCCGCCAAGGATGGCCACAAAGGGCTTCTGGGGATGAGTCAGCGCCTTGCCGAGATATTCGAGTTCTTTCTCCATCAGCAGGCCGGCCGCACTCTTGTCCACGAAATGGGCGATGCCCTCAGTGGAAGCATGCGCGCGATGGGCAGAACCGAAGGCATCGTTCACATAGAAGTCGCACAAATTTGCAAGCTGACGAGCGAATTCCTGATCATTCGCTTCTTCTTCGGGGTGGAAGCGAAGATTCTCCAGCAGCAGCGTCTGCCCCTGTTCCAGCTTCTCGGCCATCTCTTGCGCCTGAAGGCCGATGCAATCCGGCGAGAAGCCTACGTTTTCGCCGCGCCGCAATACGTCGTCCAGCAGAATGCGTAAGCGCTCGGCCACCGGCTTGAGGCTCATCTTGGGATTGGGCTTGCCCTTAGGGCGACCAAGGTGCGATGCCAGGATCAGCCGCGCTCCGTGGCGCAACGCATACTCGATGCTGGGCAGCGTCTCGCGAATACGCGTGTCATCCATAACCCGGCCGTCGTCGAGGGGAACATTGAAGTCCACCCGCATCAGGACGCGTTTGTTATTCAGGGGGAGATCACGAATCGACAACTTCGACATAGGAAGCCACCTTGCTAATTAAGTCCTCACCAGAGAGGCCGAAGCCCTTAGGGGCTAAAGCCCCCGACGTATTGTGCAGCCGTAACGCTGGCCTGAAGGCCAGCTCTACCCGAACAGCCGGCTCGACCCGAAGGCCAGCTCTACCGGAACAGTGCAGAAGTTCACAGAGGCACGCAGCACGGAAAGATCAGAATCGAATTCCTCCGTGACCTCCGTGCCTCTGTGTTGAAAATGGCTTACAGGCCTTTCTGCCCGATGTAATTGATCAGGTCATGGACGCGGCAGGAATATCCCCACTCGTTGTCGTACCACGAGATCACTTTAACGCAGTTGCCAGCCACCACGCGCGTCATCGGCGCATCGACGATCGACGACCGCGGATCGCCGCGGAAATCGATGGATACCAGTTCGTTGGTCTCGTAACCGAGGTAGCCCTTCAGCGGGCCGCTTTCGGAAGCAGCCTTCAAGGCCGCATTCACCTCTTCCACCGTGGTCGGCTTTTCCACCCAGACCACCAGATCCACCACCGAAACGTTGGGCGTGGGCACGCGCATGGCAAAGCCATCCAGCTTGCCCTTCAGATCGGGAATCGCCAGATAGATGGCCTTGGCGGCGCCGGTCGAGGTGGGAATCATCGATAGCCCGGCAGCGCGAGCCCGGCGCAGGTCCTTGTGCGGGAAATCGAGAATCACCTGATCGTTGGTGTAGGAGTGAATGGTCGTCATGGTGCCGGCGACGATCTTGAACTTGTCGTTCAGCACCTTGGCCACCGGGCCCAGGCAGTTGGTGGTACAGGACGCGTTGGAAATGATGTTGTGCTTGGCCGGATCGTAGGTGCCCTCGTTCACGCCCAGAACCAGCGTCACATCTTCGCCAGTTGCCGGAGCGGTGATGATGACCTTCTTTACCGTCCCGCGAAGATGCTGCTTAGCCAGTTCCGCCTTGGTGAAATGGCCGGTGGATTCAATGACTACCTGAACCCCGAACTTATCCCAGTCGAGCTTCGCAGGATCCTTCTCGGCAAAGACGTGAATCTTCTTGCCATCGATGTCGATGGAGTCATCGGTAGCCGTGATGTTGTTCGGCAGGTTGCCCAAGATGGAGTCGTACTTAAGAAGATGCGCCAGTGTCTTGGGACTGGTAAGGTCGTTCACCGCGACGATGTCGATGTTCTTGTCGTTGAGAGCGGTGCGTAGAACGTTTCGTCCAATTCGTCCGAATCCGTTGATACCAACTTTAATTGCCATAAGACCTCGTGAAATAAGTACTCGTAATGGTTAGCAGCCGAACAGGATGACGTGGTCACCCAACATGACGTCTGCCCGGCCATCCACCACTAAATCTGTTCTAAAACAAAAGAGACTAGCACCCGCAGCCGGGTGAGGCCAATAGCACACATCACAGTGACAGCCCGATTAAATCACAGACAGCCATTTCGGGCAGATTGCTCCCGAACTGGCAAGCGTGCTACAAGTGCTACATGCGCAGATGGATGCGCGACCGCGGCAAGCGGCGCAAACAACAAACCAACGAGCCACCGCCACAGGAAAAGCCGGAGCCATTGCAGCCGCGTTTTCCTGAGCGCGACGAGACCAACGAAATACCGCAAGAGGCGGCGCCCGAGCCTTCGCCTGAGGTTTTAGATGAGGGCGGCGGCATGGAAGAACCATTCGCGGCTGAGGCCACGGGTGGCGATGGGGAAGGCCCGGCCCAGCCGGGCACGCGCGCCCAGCGCTCCCGCCGGCGAGGCCGCCGTGGAAAGGGCAATCGTCCGACACCTCCGGCCCAGGCTCCGACATTACCGTCTCCGGGTGGTCCGACAGGCGAAGCAGCGGAAGCCGAAGCACCGAGCGAAGTGCATGAGCCTGCCACCACCGCCCCGGCGCCAGCCCAGGCATCTGCCAGCGCGAAGTCGAAGGGTGCGGTTGTGCTTTCCATTGGACTACCAGGCTCGGGCAAGAGCACATGGTTCAAGCGGCACAACATACTGCCGCTCTCCAGCGACATGGTGCGCATTCTGCTGTTCGACGACGTGACCGAGCAGCGCTATCAGGACCTGGTGTTTTCGACCCTGCGCTCGATGCTGCGCGCCCGCCTCCTGGCCAAGCGTCCCTGGAACTATGTGGACGCGACCAACCTCTCGCCCCACGAGCGGCGAAGCTGGATCAAGCTGGCGAACGATTTCGGGTATGAAGCGCACGCGGTTTTCTTCGATGTTCCGGCCGAAGTCTGCATGGAACGCAATCAGCGTCGCGAGCGCAATGTGCCGGAAGACGTCATGCGGCGGATGGCTGGCAAGCTACGCGCGCCAAAGTTCGAAGAAGGCTTCGCCAAAATCACCGTGGTGCGGCTGAAGAGAAAAGAAGACGGGACGGAATCAGCACCGGGTAAAGAGGCGCAGCCGGAAATTGCTGGCGAACCCAACCCTAACGACGTGCCCAAGGTAGTTGATTCCGAATACTGACCTGCTTAGAACGCGCCCGGAGCGGCAACCCGGGCGTGGTATCCCTTGCGCGCGTGGACTTGCAGGCGCGAGCCATTCCTGGTGGCGATAACGCTGATGGCGCGATACTTTCCATTGGGCTCGAAATCGGCAGGCTTGTAAGCGACTAAGTAGCGGCTGCGAATGATATCGCGCAGCTTATCGAACGAGCGGTGCAGGGTCTCCGAATCCTGCGGGAACAGCGCGTCGCCTCCACTCCGCCCCGCCAATTCCTCCAGCACCTTATCAGCGTCAGTTTTGTCGCCTCCGCTATCCTTGGTGCTGATGGCGTAAATGGTAACGCCGCTGGCTTCGGCATCGCTGATGGCGTGCCGCAGCGTGGTGCGACTCGAGTTATCTTCGCCGTCGCTCAACACCACCAGCACCTTCGCTACCCGGCCGTCTTCGGGATAAGCCGCCAACTTGCCGCAGGCAAAGGAGACCGCATCGAACAGCGCCGTCCCGCCGCCGTTGGTAAGGCTGTTGATTCCCTTCTCCAGATCGCTGTGGCTGGCGCTGAAGTCCTGGGTGACGTCGGGCGAATTCGAGAAGCCGGCGACGAATGCCAGATCGTCCGGATTGGTGAGCAACTGCTCCAGGAACTTGGCAGCCGCATGCTTCTCGAAACTAAACCTCTCGTGCACGGAACCGCTGGTATCGACCAGCAAGCCCACGCGCAACGGCAGCTTCGATTGCGGAGCGAAGAGCAGTATCTTCGCCGGCGGTCTTCCGTCGTCGCGGATTTGGATCTGCGAAAGCTCAAGATCATCAACCATGCGGCCGTGGCTGCTAACCGAGAAGAAGAGCGCCACTTCATCGACTACCTTACGAATGGTCCACGAATTTCCCGAACCCATGGTTGGAACCGTCGGAATATCCGCGACGACGGCTTCGTGTCCCAGCGCGGCGCCGGAGTTCGAGGCTTCTAGTTGGCAGCCGTTACATGGCTGGCTGGCTTCGTCCCCCAACGCTTTGAGTTCGGCTTTCAACCTTGCGCTATTAGCCAGCGAAGTCGTTGTGGGCGTGGCAAGCTGGGTGTTCTTTGCGCCCAAGGATGCAGTCTGACCGGCGACGATGGCCTTGTTCTTCTGCAACACCTCGAGGTTGTGGCGAGCATCGGGGGCAAGCGGATTGGATGGGTCTTCCTGCAAGAAAAATGTCAGCTCGCGCTCGACAACGTCAGGCTTGTTCAAAGCCAGTGCGGCGGAAGCCGAGATGTAGTGCGCATTGCCCATCCCCTTATGCGCCCGCAAGTGAATCTGTTCGACGGTTTGGATGGCTTCTGCGAAGTGTTGATTGGAATCCTGCGAATAGGCCAAAGCGGTGAGCACATCGACGTCGGTGGGACGTAATAGAGCCGCCTTCTGGAAGTACTTCTCAGCTGCCTCGTAATCGTTCTGCGCAATCGAGAGGCGCCCCAGGTTCATGATGGGACGCGCGAACTTGTCATCGAGACCGACTGCCTTCTCGAATTGCGCCCTGGCGTTAGCGTTATCGTCGGTGTCGTTGTAGGCCATCCCCAATGCGTTGAGCGCGGAGACGAACTTGGGGTAAAGTTCCAGCGACTTCTGCAGGTGAGGGATGGCCTCGGGCGAATGCTGGCTGCGCAGCAGGGTGACGCCTTCGTTGTACTCTTTGACGGCTTTGGGAGGCGCGCCCAGATCGAGGGCGGAGACAGTACCAGACTCCACCAAGGCTGCCTTGGCCTTGTTCTCGGCCTCCTCCAGTTCCTTCTTGGCCTTGTCCTGGTTGTGCATGCGTAACTCGGCAAAATCCAGAGCCGCAACCTGGGACTCGATGGTCCCCGGCCCGCCGCCGGTGTAAACCAACTGACACCATGCGTGAGGAGCCAATCCGCTCAGAATCAGCAGGCTGCCAACAAGGATGGAGAGGCGCTTCATGACGAATCTTTGGGGTCTTTGCCGTATACCATACCAGCAATCGGCTGAAAATATGTATGTGATAGAAGTCCAGACAGAAGGGGCCGGTCGAACCAAAGGTTCTTTTTCGAATAAGCGGCTCGCGATTCCCATCAAATTTCGTTTTGCCGGAGGCTCTCGGCAAGCTAGTATTCTGAACGACGTGAAAATCAGCAGGATGCAGGTCAGCACCGTGTAAGGCTCCATGGGTAGGAGAGCCTTGCAAGTCTCCCCCTCCAATATCAAAGCCTGTCGGCTCACTCAGGGCATACCCTGGGTTTGGCTATGGCCGGCTGAACCTACACCAACTACTTGAAACCTAAGGGGGTTTGCCGTGGAACTGAACGTTAACAATCTGATGCAATCCGGGATTGCGCTCTTGCTGGCGCTCGGGCTGAAACTGCTTGAGGCCCTCGCAATTTGGATCGTAGGCCGTTGGCTCATTGGTATTGCCACCAACATGATTGGCAAGGCCATGACCAAGCAGAAGATCGATCCAACACTTATTCGCTGGATTCAGAACGCCACCGCGGCACTGCTGAACATCGCCCTGGTGGTTGCTCTGCTAGGGTTCTTCGGCGTTCAAACAACGACGTTTGCGGCTTTGGTTGCTGCTGCCGGCGTGGCCATTGGCATGGCCTGGAGCGGGCTGCTGTCGAACTTTGCAGCCGGAGTCTTCATGGTCATCCTCCAGCCCTTCAAGGTGGGAGATTTCGTGATGGCCGGCGGAGTCATGGGCACGGTGCACGAGGTCGGTCTGTTCGTCACCTCCATCGATACCCTGGATAACATCCGCAACATCGTGGGAAACGGCAAGATTTTTGGCGACGTCATCCAGAACTTCACTACCAACGCTTTCCGCCGCGTCGACCTCACCGCGCAACTGGCACATGGGGTTGAGGTACACGTGGCAATGTCGATTCTGAAAGATGCGCTGAAGAAGATTCCCAACGTGATACAGGCGCCTGCTCCCGACGTGGAGATTCTTACTTTCACGCTGGCTGGTCCGGTGCTTGCCGTGCGTCCGTATTGCAACAACAAGGATTACTGGCAGGTATATTTCGACACTAATCGGGTCATTAAAGAGACCGTCACTGCTGCCGGATTTGGCGTTCCGGAGACGCATTACGCCGTTCGCGGCGAGTCTGGCTCGTTTGCCATGGCGCAGAACGCCTGATTTTCCGACGGTCAGTCGCCGGAGCTTTGCGGCATCGCCGAGCGGCTCATATACCGCCGGTGAATTTTAGGGACGTTGCGATGACTGTTACCGCATTGCAACGTCCCTTACTTAGCTCTGCCGTGTTCCAACCTCAGCGCTAGAAAAAGGAGTCGCGTGAAGCCACAAACTGCTTTGGCAATCTGGATTCTCGTGGTCGGCGCTGCCATGGCGCAGGCTCAGACCGGCATTTGGATGGGAGTGGGTCCGGCGCCCCGGTCGGGAGCGGTTGAGAATTCTCCATTCTCCGCCGATCTGATTACGACGAACGATCATGCCGATGGCAAGCCCGGCATCAATACGGAATTCCACGGTAAGGTGGCGCGCAACTCGCAGGGCGAATCCTATTTCGCCATGGAGTTGGTGCGGCCCGTTCAGGATTCCACACGACCGATGCGCGTGACCATTACCGATCCGGCGGCGCTTACTGTCACCTCGTTGGATCAACAGTCAAAGATTGCCTACGTTAGCCACATAACTGCGGAAAACCTGAACAAAGCGCCCACTCTGACGCCCGGAAACACCGCTCCCACCGCGGATGGCAGACCCCCAGCGACCGGAAGTGCTACAACAGCGAGCAGCAAAACGGAATCCCTGGGTACAAAAGAAATGGCTGGATTGCAGGTCGTCGGGACACGGGTGGTTCATACCAACCCGCCGAACGGCCCTGCCGACAAGCCGTTTGTCTCGACCGTAGACACCTGGACCTCGCCGGACCTTAAGGTGATCGTAATGACCGAGGTGCGGACCTCGAACGGCGACCACCATGTGACGCGGCTGGAGAACATTGTGCGCACCGAGCCCAGCGCCTCCCTGTTCAAGGTTCCGGCGGATTACAAAGTTCGCGACAACATGCCGTTGGCGACCAACCTGCACTAATCCCACAGCAGCGATCTGAAAAGAGCAGCCTGCGGGCTGCTTTCCTGTCTCCGTGGCTTATATTGTCAGCAGCGGCCTCTTCCCTGTGGCAGTATGCGGCGGCGTCGCCTGGACAAAATATGAACATTAAGGTCAGCACTCGCATGGTGGACGGTGTCGTGGTCGTCGACCTTTTCGGCCAACTGAGGCTCGGCGAAGATACCAGCAGGCTGCGGCAGGTGGTGCAGCAACTGCTTGCCGAAGGTTACAAGAAGCTCTTACTGAACATGGAGAATGTGTTGCACGTCGACAGCTCCGGGATTGGCGAGCTGATGGGCTGCTACACAACGGTGAAAAACCAGGGCGGAGAACTGAAGCTGCTGCACCTCCACAAGAATGTTCGCAACTTGCTGGAGATTACGCGGCTCTACAGCATTTTCGACACGCATGAAGACCTGACGACGGCGGTCGGGTCGTATCATTAAGCCTTTAGCGCTCCAGTCTGGTCGATTTCAGCGATGATGCGTTTGGCCGCGTCAGCCGGGTCTGCCGCCTCAATGATGGGTCTGCCCACTACCAGCCGGGTTGCTCCCGCCTGAATTGCTTCTGCCGGGGTCAGCACCCGGGCCTGATCTCCCACGGCGGCTCCTGCCGGGCGAACCCCAGGCGTGATGATCTCGAAACCTTCGCCTAGCTCCCGGCGAAGCTCTTTGGCCTCACGCGCTGAGGCGACCAGCCCGCCGCAGGCCGCCGCCCGGGCCAGCGCCCCTAACCGCAGTACTTGCGACAGGACATTGCCAGAGACGCCAATTTCTTGCAGGTCGGAATCGGACAGGCTGGTCAGGACGGTGACCGCCAAGACCATCGGCTTGGCTGCCGATTGCTGCGCTGCCTCGACAGCCGCTTTTAGCATTTTGCTTCCGCCGGAAGCGTGGACGGTGAGCATGCTGACACCAAGTTCGGCGGCGGAGCTGACAGCCGCGGCAACGGTATTGGGGATGTCGTGGAACTTTAAGTCCAGAAAGACTTTACGGCCAGAGGACACGAGATCGCGAACGATCCCGGGCCCCTCGGCCGTGAAGAGTTGCTTGCCTATTTTGTAAGTGCTGATCGCCTCGCCGAGAGTTTGGACGACTTGGCGGGCTTGCGCGGCGCCGGGTACATCCAGCGCCACGATGAGCCTATCTCGTGATTCGAGCATCGGCTCTCAGTTTAACCCAACTATGAGAACGCTTAAAAGATCTGCGGTCCCAAGATCTGGGCTACGGTCGGAGTATCCACGATGTCCAGGCGTACGGAGCTGATACCACTGCTCCCCATGCCTAACAACTTGGCAGCGCCGTAGGACAGGTCAATAATCCTGCTCTTCTTCACCGGTCCGCGATCATTAATGCGAACCATGACCGAGCGGTCGTTCTTGAGATTAGTGACCTTGACCCAGGAACCAAGCGGCAGTGTTCGGTGCGCCGCCGTTAAGTCGTTCATCTCGTACGGCTCGCCACTGGCGGTTGGGTGATGTCTGAAACACGCGGCCGTACCAAGAAGCCCTCCCAACCTGGTACTTCTTAGTTGGAACTGGCTTTATGGTGTCCTGAGTCTGTCCTGGGATACCTGGTTCCGAATCCGGTGTCTGACTGTTTCCGGGTGCTGCTCCCAGCGCGATGGCCAGAGCTACAGCCAAGCGTCCTGGTTGAGTACTCGTGACATTCAAATACCTCGTTTCGTAATATAGGGCCCTCCCTGACAGGTTCTGTAAAGTTTACGGAGCTGGAGTGTTAAGAGTCAAGCGCCAAAGGTGGTACACCGCATTTTATGCTTGACATTGGCTGGAGAATTGTGATTTTCGTTCCCACCGATATGGCCTCCAAGGGTTAGCCAACTCGCCGTCCCGCAGGTTGGTAATAGGATGGCCCTCGCTACTTTTCAGGTTGGAGCCGCCTAACTAATTGTGCAGCAGCTACTTACAGTACACGCCGGAGCAGGTAGCGGGCTCTGTACCCTCGCCGCGACGCTTTGGCCCTGCTCCGGGAATGCCCGGTGCGCTACATTCTAGTTATGCCTGTTCCGCCCGTCATCTTAAGCATCGCCGGGTACGACCCATCCTCGGGAGCCGGGATCACCGCCGACATCAAGACCGCCGCGGCGTTTGGCTGCTATGCGGTGACCTGCATAACCGCCCTGACCGTCCAGTCTACCCAAGGCGTTTTTGATGTCGAAGCGGTGTCTCCGGCCATCGTTCGCGAGACGCTGAGTCGTCTGCGGCAGGATTTCGAAATCGTTGCGGTCCGCATCGGAATGCTGGGTTCCGCGGGCGCAGCCGGCGAAGTTGCGGCCTTCCTGGAGGAAGCCAGGGCTTCCCAAGGTGGTGCTGGATCCGGTGCTCCGGTCGAGTTCGGGGGCTGCCCTCACCGACCTAGCCGGGGCTCGAGATTCTCCGAAGCGGCTTCTGCCGCTTGGCCGACTTGATAACTCCCGAACGGCGGATGAAGCCGCGGCACTGGCCGGAGGCGACCCGCTGCCAGCAGGAACTTCGTGGTACTCGGCCAAGCGTCCCATCATGGAACTTGCAGCACGTTTGCACACCTTGGGCGCTCGCGGAGTGCTCATCACCGGAGGCCACCTCGCCGAGCCTGTGGACTTTCTCAGCATCCAGCAGGCCGGTGGTGGTCGACTGGTACACCATATCCCCGGCGAACACCTCGACTCCCCTTCAACTCACGGGACCGGCTGCGCGCTGGCGACGGCGCTGGCATGCCTGCTGGCGAAGGGAACTAACCCGATGGCCGCAGTGGCCGAGGCGAAGGAATACGTTCGGGAAGCGATCCGGCAGGCTGACCCCCTGGGAAGAGGCATAGGGCCGATACAGCATCTATATGGTCGGCAGCGGCCTCTCGGAGAATCGCGATTAGCCGAGCCTCATCCGACCGACGGAGTAAGATCAACTGCGTTGAATACGCAAACGAAGTCGTTCTGGCTCCTGTTCACCATCCTCGGCATGGGTGCGCTCTGGCTGCCGCTGGGCTGGGGAATTTTCGAAACCTTCGTGGCGCTGGGGGTGAGCTGGTGGGTGATCTACCGCACCGACCTGTTCTAGCCTCGGACCGCCTGCGTCAATAAGACACGCGCCTACCAGAACCAGTCCCGCGTAGACATAGCGGACGAAGGTGTCGCCTCGGAGCTTGCGGTTCAGCATTCCGCCCAACAGGATTGCCAGCACCGCGGACGGCAGTGCGAGTAGGAAGTATCGGGTTACGTCACGGACCCAAAGTCCGGCCAGGAAGTAGCCCAGCATCCCGAGGAGGCTCGCGGGCAAAAAGTATCCTTGAAGGGTCGCCCGAAAGCGCTGCGCCGACCAGCGTCGCATCGCGCCATACATCGCTAGCGGCGGACCATTCATGCCGAAAGCACCACCTAACACTCCGGCACAGAAGCCGCAACCCAAAAGCCAAGGCAGACTGTTGCCCCGCAGCTCATGAGGCTGCCGCCGGGTTAGAGCGTGAAGTGCGAAAGCAATGATAAGCAGGCCCAATCCTGCGGTAAGACCCGATGATTGCCGCGCGCCAGCAGAAGAACTCCGAGGGGTATACCTGCAACGCTCGAAGCCAGCAGCCAGCCGGCGCTGCGAAATTCGACGTGATGCCAATCCTGCACCACGATAATGAGCGCCACGGTGACCGAAACCAAGACAGCCAGTGGAGCTGCGGTCTTCACTGGCATGCGTAGCGCCAGCAGCGGAACGGCGACGAGCGCTTCTCCGAATCCAAAAACGGAACGGATCAACGTCGCCAGGAAGATCACGAGCAAAACGTAAATCGTCAGCCCGTTCATGCTGTGTCCATCACGCCGCGTATGCCCCTTAGCTTCCGAGCCAGACCAGAATGCAATCGATCATAAGCTGGACGAAGCAGTGAGACTCGCGAAATATGGCTTGCGGTAGTTCGCGTGGTTCCTGTTTGGAATGGGACCCCTGAGACCATCCGAAGTCCCATTCCGTTTCCGCTTTGCTCGGCCATGGGGCAAAGGCCAGTTCGCTACCCCTGCTCACCATTGCCTCAGAAATGAAATCCGATCTGTCCCGTGACCGCCCGCGGCGACACGTAGTGCGTGCCGCTGAAGGTCGACAGGAAGTTATAAAGCGAGTAACTGTTCGTCAAGTTGATGAACGTGACCTGCGCAGCTCAAATGGTAGCGGTCGTGCCCAAAGCTGTAGAACTTGTCGTCTCCCAAGGCCAGATCGAACAGGTTACGCGGCGCGATGCGCGGCGGATTCTTGTCGTCGTTCTCCGCTCCCGGAGCCGGAACCTGCGTCAGCGTTGACCCGAACTGCGATGCCAGGCAGATGACCGGCAACGGCGTTGTCGGAGTGGCATGCATGCCGTTGCAGGTGAAGCCGGCCTGAAATTCCTGGTCGGCAGTAAAAGGAATGCCGCCTGGGTCTGTCATGGTAACGGCGGGTTGCCCGTTAAGCGAGTTGTCGATTGCGGGCAGTCGTTAGAGTCGCTGAGCCCATAGCAAGGCACAGTGCCCGCCACCAATCCGCTGTCATATCGCCAGTTGAAACCAACCCACGGACCGCGTTTCCAGGGAGTCTGGTATTGCATATGAGCGGTCATATTGAATTTTTCGTCGTGGTCAATGCGGAACACACCAAGAGGCGCTGACGGCGTGGCGCCGGCTCCGGCGAGCTGCGGAGTGAAGAAACGGGCAGCGACGCTCGACATCACCACCAATGCGCTGAAGCCGTGATAGACCGGCACGCTGGCGCGCAACGCGAAGCCCGGGATTTTCGACTTCTGCCATTCAATGGGGAAGGTGATGGGAGTATTCCCCAGCACACTGAAGTCGTAAGCGAGGTTGGTGTATTTCCAGATGTATTCGCCATCGATCACCGCGAACTTTCCTATAGCTTGTTGCAGGCCGACATGGAATTCGTTGCGCGTGCCGGGCGTCAACGGCGTCGCTGTAGTCGAGGAGCAGGCCAGAAGCGGGTTCAGCACATCGTTGGCGCATCCGACGCTGGAGAGCACCAGGTTCTCGTTGAAAGGCGTTTCGAATGTACGCGCGTAGGAGAAGCGAAGCACCGTATTTGTCTTCTGAATGTTGTAGGAAACTCCCAAGCGAGGTTCGGCCTGGCTGGCGCTCGAAAGCCCGTTGTACAGATCACCGCGAATGCCCAGGTTAAAGCTCCAGTTTTTCACGGTAATGCTGTCCTGCACGTACATCGCGAGCTCTTTCACATCGGTGTGGCCATAGAACGGGAAGAGCGTCCCTCCGCGAGTCAGGTCGTACGGCAGCAGCGTACTGTTGAACAACGGATAAAGTGAGGAGTTGGGCGCGTTCGGATTGCCGGCGATGTTGGGTTGGTATCCCGCCCCGGCGCACTGCGAGGGATCGGTAAAACCGTTCACCGGGACAGCATTACCATTTAAGCAAGGCGCGTTGAATGTTGGATCAATAATTCCGAGCTGGTCATTCTCATTGAGGAGCGTCTGCTCGTAGGTTATTCCGGCCTTCAGATTGTGAATCCCCTTGGTATACGTGACGTTCGCGGTCGCGCCGCCGTTGAGCAGTGAACGCTGTTGCGCGACTGTTTCCCGTTGCAGATTCGCAGGTCCAAGATCATTAAAAGGGTCATCGCTGGGGTAGTAATTGTAACCATCGCGCCGGGCAAAGCCCGTCACATTCAGTACGGCGTTCGGACTTAGGGTATGGGTCCACGTAGGTGCGATATCGAAGGTAAGAATCTTCGAGCGTTGATCGGATGGCCCCAGTTGCACTCCTGTGAGCGGATTCAACACCGGAACGCCGTTGAAGTCGTGATACTGCTGGTCGTAAGAATTCGGGGTCTGAAACCACGACCGGGTGTATTGGAAATTCAGGTGCACAGCGTCTTTCTCGGAGAATACGTAGTCGAAGCGGTCGAAGAAGTTCTCCTCATTTCCATGCGCGTGGAAGACGACGAACTCTGGCGGATCGAGAAAGCGGCCGGAATCCAGCCCATTCACCGCCAGAAATTCTCCCCACTTCTGGCCGCCGTAAGAGAAGTTGGCATCCAGATTCGAAGTCCCAAATGTTCCATAGGAGGCAGTTACATTGCCGTGAGGCGTAGTCGAGCCCAGTCCGGTGCGGGTGGTTACGTCGATCACCAGCGAAGTCTTGTCGCCAAACTCAGCCGGTGGCGCGCCGCCGATGACGGTCATCGACTGTACCGCGTCAAGTGGTATCTGGTTGGAGAAGACTTTGCTCTGCTGGTCGGTAATAGGCTGCCCGTCCAGGGAAAAGGAGTTGGACGCGTGATCGCCCAATCCATGAAACAGGCCATTGGAATCGGCGGCGATTCCTGGGGATGCCAAAGTCACCAGCGAACTCAACGAGGAGGAAGGGCTTTCCAGCGGAATTTTGTCGAACAGACTGCGGTCCAAGTCAGTGTGAAATGTCGGATCGTTCTCCAGAATGTCGCTTGCCTCGCCTTGGACGGTGACGTTTTCGGCGGACCCGGCGATTTGCACCGCAATTTTCAAATTAACCGCTACCGCGGACTTCAAGTCTACGTCCTGAACGTAGGAAGCGAAGCCAGGCGCGGCGACCGTGAGATGGTAAGGATTAATCGGAATGTTGGCGAAGCTGAATCGCCCCGCGCTGTCGGTCTTCGTGGACCGGTCGAACTGGCTGACGGGATTGTGAATTTCGACGGTCGCGCCCGGTACTACCGCGCCACTGGGATCGGTAACGATTCCACCCAGTGACGAACTTCCCGTGGTCTGCGCCATGCAGACGCCCCCAAGAATCAGGCACGCCAATACCAGCTTGCCCACCAAACTCTTGTCGAAGCTCGCGAAGCAATTGACGACGCGAACCGAATGATTGCGGATGCTCCCGCAACTCCGCTGGGCGCGGAGCGCGATAGAAATATTAAACATGAATCCTCCAAAGCTATGCACCCCGCCGCAACTGATGGTTCGCGACAGGCTGCCAGAAAGCAGATCGTGGTGTTGCGTAGGAAACGCAACTCAAGCGCATGATTTGAGGAACGCTTTAGAGGCTTGGAGGCGGGCGAATGAAAACAACCGAAACCAGCAATCGCGAATGCAATTGCGGCTCGGCAGAGTGTATGGAAACGAAGTGAAGGACGGGCACGGGCGCCGTTCGCGCCGCGGTGACTACCGCCGGGCTATGGGAGAAAATGCAGAGAGCGCAGTGGGAATGCTCTGCGCCTGAGGTGGCTGATTCGTCGTGCAGGTGGACCGATTGCACGAGGCTCAGACCGACAATGAACAGCACAGCGAAGACCGCTGTCAGTCGCCGGAATAGCGATTTATCGAACTGGGGCGCCAACCTCATCCTTACGTTCCAGTACTATACCCGATTTAGGTTTCCAACGCGTCTTATCGGGGTGGCGAAGTATGCTCGCGGCTTTTGCGGCTCGCGCTTCTGCTCCCTCGGGGCGCATTCTCGTCCCACTGGCCGGTCCTTGCTACAGTGGTCGAACCCGAGTCCTGCGGAGGAGTTCTTGCACGATGCCCGATGCGGCGATTGAGCGCGTGAACTACGGTGGCGATCCGAATCAGTTCTTCGACCTGTGGCGGCCGGAAGGGACTTCGATCGGCTTCGCGGTGATGATCCATGGCGGCTTCTGGCGCGCCAAGTACGACCTCAGTCACGCTGACCCGTTTTGCGCCGCGTTAGCCGCTAACGGTATCGCGACCGCCAATCTGGAATACCGGCGTGTAGGACAAATCGGCGGCGGATGGCCTGGTACATTCGACGACGTGGTCATAGGAGTCACCGCCGCAAGCGAACTCCTTGGCGGCACACCTGTGGTGATCGGCCACTCGGCCGGAGGACATCTTGCGCTGCGCCTGGCGAGCGAGCCGGTCACGATACGAGCAGTAGTCGCGCTTGCGCCCGTCGCTGACTTGCGGCTCGCATACCAGCTTAATCTTAGCAACGGAGCGGTCGCAGAGTTTATCGGCGGAACTCCGGAATCCTCTCCCGAACGCTACGACGACGCATGCCCCTCGAAACATGCGTCCGCCGTCCGTCGGGTGCTCGTTCATGGCAACGAGGACGAAGTCGTGCCGATCGCAATTTCACGAGCCTTCATCGAAGCGCGCAAATGTGATAGCGAACCGCCGTCGCTAATTGAAATTCCCAAAGCGCAGCATATGCAGCTGATCGATCCGGAATCGCCTGCAGGGGCCAGGGTACTCGACGTGATACTTCGACTGACCTAAGTGGTGTTAACGCAGTGTTGCTAAGAACCGCTGCGAAAACCGGAGGACGTCGCCGAAGGTGTTGTAAAGCGGCGCGGGTGCGACGCGCAGAATGTCAGGCTCGCGCCAGTCGCAGATAATACCTTCGGCGGTCAGACGGTCTAAGACGGCGCGTCCATTATCGCGTATGCGAATGGATAGCTGCGCTCCCCGCCGCTCTGGATCGCGCGGCGTAATGATTGTGAACTTGTGTGACCGGTCCTGATCCAGCAGAAACTCCAGATAGCCCGTCAGCGAGACGCTCTTCTTCCGAAGCTGCAGGATTCCCGCAGTCGCGAAAAGTTCCAATGACGCCCGCAGCGGCGCCATCGCCATGATCGGCGGATTGCTCAACTGCCAGCCCTCCGCTCCAGCTGACGGGCGGAACTGTGGGCCCATGAGGAAGCGCGTGCCCTGATCGTGTCCCCACCACCCAGCGAAACGCGGCAAGTCAAATTCATGCGCGTGCGTCTGGTGAACGAAGCATCCGCCCACGCTTCCCGGCCCGCCATTCAGATACTTATAGGTACACCAGACGGCGAAGTCGACATCCCAATCGTGCAGCCGCACCGGAACATTGCCCGCCGCATGGGCAAGGTCGAACGCAACCACGCATCCCTGCGCGTGACCCGCACGCGTGATGGCTTCCATGTCGAATAGCTGGCCAGTCGCGTAGTTCACCCCGCCAAGCATGATGAGCGCGATCGATGGGCCCTCACGCTCCATCAGCGCTTCGATGGCCTCCTGGCGAATCGTTGCTTCGGACGGTCGCGGCCTCAGCTCGATCAGCGACTGCGCCGGATCAAGACCGTGGAAGCGAATCTGCGACTCGACGGCATATCGGTCCGAAGGAAACGCTCCGGCTTCGATGACAATCTTGTGACGCTGCGGCGTCGGGCGGTAGAACGAGACCATCATCAAGTGAAGGTTGGCGGTGAGGGAATTCATTACCACGACTTCTTCCGGCTGCGCTCCAACTACGTGCGCCATGTTGTCCGTCAGCAAACGGTGATAAGGCATCCACGGATTGCGCCCATGAAAATGGGCCTCCACGCCGAGCTGAGCCCAATCGTGCAGTTCCTGCTCGATGTGCTCGCGCGCGCGCTTTGGCTGTAGTCCGAGCGAATGGCCGCAGAGGTAGACCGCCGAGCTGCCATCGGGTCCAGGCGGGATGTGAAATTGCTCACGCGACGGGGCCAGCGGATCGTCCGTATCCATTTCGGAGGCAAAGATGGCTGACGTGTTGAAGTCGGTGGCCGCCATCTATACTCCCGCCAGCGGAGTCAGGTCACGCTGCACCAGCGCCGCCGCCTTCTCCCAGTCGATGTCTTCTACTCGCTGCACCGAACCGCAAAGCTCTCCCAGCATGCGATCCTGAATCGCCCCACGTGTAGCGGCGACGGAATAGGGCGTGCGATGAAACGTCACCATTGCGTACTTCGGCACAAAGCGTCCGGGATACCGCTTCTCCAACTCGAGCTCGACCTTCTTACGGAACAGGAAGTGCGGATCGGCAACCTTATCTCGCATCTCGACGAAGTTCTCGATCGCAAGGTCGGCAATGGCGTCAGTATCAGCCTTGCGCAACTTCTCGAACTCCGCGAACAGGGTTTCCCAATCGGAGCCGTACCGATCCATCAGTTCGAGCAGATAAGTGCAGTCCTCGAAGGCGCAGTTCATGCCCTGCCCGAAAAAGGGGACGATGGCGTGCGCCGCATCGCCCACCAGCAGGGCTTTGCCGCCCACGTGCCAGGGCGAACACTTCATGGTCACCATCGCGCCAGTGGGATTGGCGAAGAAATTCTCGACCAGGTTCGGCATGAGATCCAAAGCATCGGGGAATTGGGCCTTGAAAAACGCGAGCACCTTAGCTTTGTTGTCAAGCGCGGCGAAGCTGATTTCACCTTCGAAGGGCAGGAACAAGATACATCCGAAGGTTCCATCGACGTTGGGGAGCGCGATCAGCATGAAGGTCACGCGCGGCCAGATATGCAACGCGTGCGTCTCCATGGCGTGACTGCCTCCGGGACCAGCAGGAATCGTCAGCTCTTTGTACCCGTAATCCAGATATTGCTGCGAGAAATTGAACCGGGGCAATTTCAGCATCTCGCTACGAATCGCGGAAGCTGATCCGTCTGCGCCGATCACTACGTCGGAGGCGCTAGAGGTTGTCGCACCCGTATCTTCATTGTGCAACTCAACCGCCCCGCTTCTGAGATCGAACCCGGTACATCGCTCGTTGAAGTGGAAAACCACGCCGTTCTGCTCGGCGGCGTTCATCAGCGCGATGTTCAGGTCGGCGCGCGCGATGGAGTTGATGGCTTCGGATTCATCCTTGCCATAGGGCATGAACGTGAGCTCCCCGGCAACCGAGTGCATCATGCGTCCGCGCATAGGGATGATGATGGGTTCGACGACCTGCCACACTCCAGCTTCGCGCAACGCATGGATGCCCCGAGTGGAGAGCGCCAGATTGATGGAGCGTCCCGCACTAATGTTCACCCGGCGCATGTCGGGACGGCGCTCGTAGAGCCGGACGGCGAAGCCGCGATTCACTAGCGAAATCGCCAGTAGAGGACCGGTGAGTCCTGAGCCAATCAGGGTGACTTGTTTGCGTTCCGGACTCATGCGGGATCGGGATTCATAGCGGGCTGGTGCAACATGGTGCGGGCTTCCCAGAGTTCCGGAAACAGGCGCTTGCCCAGCGTGGTGCGCAGGTAGGACGAGCCCTCTGTACCGCCGGTACCGCGGCGCGCGCCGATGATGCGCTCGACCACCTGAATGTGCCGTAAGCGCCAGGCGACTACGAGCTCGTCCAACTCGGTCAGCCGCTCGCAGAGGTCAATCCAATCGCGATAGCTACGCTCGTCTTCGTATACATTACGGACCGCCTCAGCGCGTTGCTGAAAGCGCTGCTCTTCGCTGGCGCTCTGCGGCAGCGCTGGCAGCTTGCCAATCGTAGCCAGTGCGTCGAAGAAAACATCGTGCAGCGAGGGCGCTTGTAGCCTGCGCTCCAACCGGGCGTAGGCTTCGGGATCTTGCGCATGATGGCGAAGCAGTTTTTCATCTTTCAAGCCGCAGAGAAATTCAATCTCGCGGAACTGCTCCGACTGGAAGCCGCTGGCCGGCTCCAGCTTTTCGCGGAAAGCCATGAAGTGCGTCGGCAACATAGTTTCGAGAATCGTAAACTGTGTCACCAGCACGCGCATGATCTCGGTGCAGCGGCGGAGCAGCCGCGCGGCTTCGTACACCTGATCGCGCCATTGCCGCGACGCTACCGCAGCCAAACTCTCGACCACCGCGTCGAGATCGTGCAGCAGCTCTTTGAACCACAACTCGTAGGTTTGGTGGATAATGATGAACAGCAGTTCGTCATGCGTAGGTGGAGATGAAAGCTGATTTTGTAGTTTCAGTAAATCATTCACGCGCAGATAGGAGCCGTAGTTCAGCAGAGCGCCGGAACCCACAGCGGCGGTCCCGTTGCCTTCCGTCGGACGACCAAACGGACAGCCGGAGCCATCCGGAATCGCAGTTTGTGCCACATTGTCAGATAGTGCCACACTGTGTGACCTCGCTTGCGGGACCTCGAGCCCGAAGAACTCCGCCGCATTGCCGCCCAGCATCTTGGACTTAGCCTGCGATGATAGGCCGCTTCCACGGATGAGAGCGCCGATGTGCTCCTCGCCCAAGGGATACGGATAGTCCGAGCCGAGCAACACCCGGTCTTCTCCCATGACATCGACCAGCAGCTTCAGCGAGCGCTGATCGAAAATGGCCGAGTCCACCGAGAAACGATCAAGGTACTGCGCCGGTGGCAGCTCCGCTGCACCCCGCGCCAGTGGCTGATGCTCCCAGGCATTCTGCATTCGTCCCAGCAGGTAGGCAAAGCTGCCGCCGCCATGCGCGAAGCAGATACGCAACGACTTCGGCAGGCGATCGAAGGCCCCGCTCAGCACCAGGGCCGATACCGCGAGCTGCGTCTCCGCGGGCATGGCGACCGTCCACGGCATCATGTACTTCGGCATGCGCTCCGGGGCCATCATGTCCCAGGGATGCACCAGCACCGGCGCGCCTTCATCCGCGCAGTGATGCAGGAAGGTCACAATGGCCGGATCGTCGAGGTTCTTCGGCCCCACGTGATTGCCAATCTGCACGCCGACGTGCCCGGCCTTCATGCATCGCGTGAGTTCTGCACAGGAAGCCTCGATGTCCTGCAGTGGAACCTGGCAAAGGGCTTTTAACCGTCCCTGGCCACGGCTGCACAATTCCAGTGCCGCATCGTTAAAGATTTTCGCAACCTCCGATGCCTGTTCGGGTGGCCGATCATATGCGAACAGGACGGGCGTGGCGGAGATAAGCTGCAGGTCGACGCCGTCTTGATCCAACTCTTCGAGTCGCACTAGCGGGTCCCAGCAAGACTGCTTGATGCGACGAAACTCACGGCTCCCCAGCATGACCATGCCTTCGCCGCCGCCCAAATGCTTGAGCCAGGGCCAATCGGGGGTACCGAAACGCGCAGCAAAATCGGGCCACGACTCGGGGAAGAAATGGGAGTGAATATCAATGGTCGGCATGACTCACGACCTCCCGGGATGGATGGCGCCACAGGTCTTGCATCGTCGGAGTTCCTCGCTGGAATAGAACTCATCGAACAACGGTGGAAGGTCCTTGACGATACTCTTCAGCCGGACCTCCGCGCGATGTACCACGTTGTGGCAGTTCGGGCAGTACCATTCAAAGGCGTCCATGGCTCCATCTGGACGCGGCATTTCGATAACGAGTCCCACAGTGTCGGCCCCCCGCTGAGGCGAGTGCCGCATGTGTTTCGGCAGCAGAAATACCTCACCCTCCCGGATGGGAATCTCCTTAGGGGGTTTCCCGGGCTCTTCCATAATCCGCAGGAAGACGTCGCCCTTGAGCTGGTAGAAGAATTCTTCGGTGGGATCGTCGTGGTAGTCGCGCCTCTGGTTTGGGCCGCCCACAACCGTAACCATGAATTCGCCGTCCTCCCAAACCTGGGCATTACCGACCGGGGGCTTGAGCTTATCGCGGTTTTCGTCGATCCACTTTTGCAGGTTGAAAGCTCTTCAGCGAGCTGATGGATGCCATCCTATTCCTTTCTCGCAATGGGCTTGTAGGCGATCGCCTTCATCTCAATGAGCAAGTGGGGATGCGGCAACTGATGCACAGCTACGGTGGTTCGTGCCGGGCCTTCGTGGTCGAAATACTCGCCATAAACCTCGTTGTATCCGGCAAAGTCGTTCATGTTCACCAGGAAAGTTGAAATCTCCGTCAAGTCCTTCAAGTCCGCATCGGCGCTGGCCAAAATGTCGCGAATGTTGTCGATGACAGCACGAGTCTGGGCGCAGATGTCGAGGTGCGTGGTGCCGAGCGCATCGACCTCGGCACCGGCGATGGTGTTATCCGCCCGCCGTGAGCTGGTGCCCGACACAAACAGGAAGTCACCCGCGCGCTTGATGTGCGGGTAGCGACCACGCGGCGTGGCCTTTCCCTCGACAATCTTGGCTTTCATGCCGCTGTTTGCGGACAATGTTTGAATCCCCACATTAGAGCCGAACGCAGATGTTGTTCAGCTCCGAGTAAAAATTGAGCGAGTGCAGACCGCCTTCGCGGCCAATTCCGGAAAGCCCCACGCCTCCGAACGGCGTGCGCAGATCGCGCAGGAACCAGCAGTTCACCCAGGTGATGCCCACATTCATCTGGCGCGCCACTCGGTGCGCCCGCTTCAGGTCGTTGGTCCAGATCGACGCCGCCAGCCCGTATTCCGTGTCATTCGCCATCGCGACCGCTTGCGCTTCCGAATCGAAGGGAGCGATATGACACACCGGTCCAAAGATTTCTTCTCTGACGCAACAAGACGATTCCGGCAAGCCAGTGAGAATCGTGGGTTGCACATAGAACCCGTTGTCTCGTGCATCGCCAAACTTCGGCACGCCGCCGCCGGTGACGATCGTTGCTCCCAGCTCGCGGGCCGCGCCAAAGTACGATAGCACTTTTTCCCGGTGCGAAGCAGAGATGAGCGGCCCCAGTTTCGTCGCTTCGTCCGAAGGCCAGCCGATATTGAGACTCTGGGCCTGCTCCTTCATGGTAGATACGAACCAGCTGAAGATCGGACGCTCAACATAAACGCGCTCCGCGCAGAGGCAGACCTGGCCGGTGTTGAGGAAGATGGCGTCGCTCATCTGCTGAACGGTTTCGTCGCGATCGCAATCAGCAAAGATGATGGCCGGGTTCTTGCCGCCAAGTTCAAACGAGACCGGCTTCACTCCGGGCGCGCAGGCCTTCATGATCGCGGCGCCGGTGCGGGACTCGCCGGTAAACGTCACAGCATTGATTCCGGGATGGCTCACCAGATGCTCGCCGGCTGAGCCCTCACCAAACCCGTGAACCAGGTTGAAAACTCCGTTCGGCACGCCTGCATCGCGCATGACCTCTGCCAGCAGCGTCGCGCTGGCGGGAGTCTCTTCCGACGGCTTCACCACCACGGCGTTGCCGCACGCCAAAGCCGGCGCGACCTTCCATGTCAACAGCAGGAGCGGAAGATTCCACGGGGTAATGATTCCGACCACGCCGATGGGCTTGCGCACAGCATAGTTCAAGGCCTGCTTGCCGTCGGCAGTTTCGGTCTCGAAGGCTTCGAGCGAAGCCGTTTTGATCAGGTCGGCAAAGACCCGAAAGTTGGCAGCGGCGCGAGGAACATCAAGCCGCGACGCCAGCGCGATAGGCTTGCCGGTGTCGGCCGACTCGGCCCGAACAAAGTCTTCGAAGCGCGCTTCAATCCCCTCGGCGATTTTGTACAGTAGCGCCGCACGTTGCCGAACTCCCCAGCTACCCCATTCGCCTTTGAGCGCTCGCCGTGCAGCCTGGACGGCGGCATCAACCACCTTCGGACCCGCTTCTGCGACGCGAGCGATCAGGGTGCCATCAGCAGGATTGAGGTCGTCGAAGAGCCGCGCTCCGGAGACGAATTCTCCATCTACAAAATTCTTCAACTCCGGAACGGATCTGACGGAGGAAGCCGCTGCATGTTCCGGCATGACTCGATTGGGTACAGACATAGCAGTTGGAATTTTAACCTCTGGGATGCCATCCTGATCGGGTTCGAGTTGGCTGGGGTCGATGCTGGAGCCGCGACCGGCAGCGTGGCCGGCTGTCTGGCTCTGGCGCCGATTGACAAGCGCGGCACGAACGAACAACGCAACCTCTTCAGACAAGCATGCGGTGCGGGCATGCGGGAAAGTATTACTCTTCAAGCTCTCGGAGAAACAATGACACAGAGTGACATAGGCACTGGTTCGAGCCGTGTATTGCCGGTCTTTCTGGCATTGATCGCTGGATACCTGGACGGATATGGACTACGTTTCCTGGGAGCCTATGTTTCGTTCATGAGCGGAAACACGACGCTCACCGGGATGTATAGCGGAGAAGGAGCCTTCCACGCCGCGTTACCGTCCGCCGTGGCCATCGCTTTATTCGTTACGGGCAGTGTCTTCGGCAATCTGCTGATCGGTTCACGGCTCCGCCAATCGCATCGCGTGGTATTCGGCGTTATTGCAGGGCTACTTGCGGCGGCCGCTGCTTTGGAACAAGGCGCGACAGCCGACGCCATCCTGGAAATAGCGATCATCAGCGTGGCCATGGGCATGATGAATCCGGCGGTATCCAGGATTGGTTCTGAGCCAGTGAGTCTTACCTTTGTAACTGGAACCCTTAACCGAATCGGAGGCCATCTTGCAGCCGCACTGGAGCCGAGATCGCCAGGATCGACGGAGTCGAGAGGGGCCCATCTCCTTCGCGCCGGCATCGACGCCAGCATGTGGTCGGGGTTTCTAATCGGGGCTGTGCTCTCCGGACTGTTGGCATCAACTTGGAAGCAGTGGGCGCTGTGGCCTCCCTGCCTCGTCATCGCAGCCCTGGCGTTATTTGGGCACTTTATTTCGTCTTCTGGCACAGTCACCAGACCGAATGATCAAACCGCGTGAGCGTGGGCGAGCGCGGAGCCGCCCGTCGTGACAGTGTCTTCGCGAAACTCTGCGCCTTCCAAGCTGAGCAGCAACGCTTTGACGGGCAGTCCACCACCGTAACCCCCAGACGTTTGCCTGACGCCAGCACGCGATGGCACGGCACGATAATCGCGATGGGATTGTAGTGGTTCGCCTGACCGACGGCACGGAAAGCGGCCGGTGATCCGACAGCGCGAGCGATCTCGGCATAGGTGCGCGTCTCTCCGTAAGGAATGCGTAGTAACTCGTTCCAGCAACGTTTGCGAAAGTCGGTTCCGCGAAGATCCAGCGGCATGGTGAATTGCTTTCGCTTCCCGCAAAATACTCTTCGAGCTGGGTTCGCGTTTCGGCAGTTCGCGAGCACGACTCCTCCCAGCGAACTGGCTGACCGGCGATGCTCTGCGGCAGTCCGCGATCGAATTCAAGAATTACAAGTGCGGTTTCGCCGGCGCCAAGCAACAGCGGTCCAGCAGGAGAAGACATGCGTGAGTAGAAAAGAGTTTCCATATCTGTAAAATCAATCTCACAAAGGCTGTCCAAACATGATTCGGTGGCCGTCGGCGGTTACGATAGCGAATTCCCGCATGGCCCAAGGCTCATCGCGCAGCGGCTTGCGGATGACTGCCCCTGCAGCGCGTACTGCTTTATAGTACGACTGAATGTCGTCCACTTGCAGATAAGCGAAGTAGGAATGATCGCCGAGGTCGGCGGGAGGGATGGCGTCGGGGCACTCGCCCGCCATGATGGTGCAGGCACCCGAAATATAAAAGAGCCAGCCCGGATCTGCGATCTTCTCAATGGAAAAGCCAAGTACGTCGCGGTAGAAGGCCGCGGAGGTTTGCAGGTTGGGCACGGCAATTACAAAGGTCGTCTTGCTGATTGTCGCCATATCACGGCTCGCGCAAGAGATCTTCGGCAAAACAGAGTAACACCATACAGAGGCCGACCACCGCCAAGAAAAACCCCCTCGCTTGCGCGAAGGGGCAGGAGGAGTAAGGAATGGTGTTGGTGTCTTACTGCGGTTGGCCTGACGCTGTTTGTCGAGGCGGAAGCGTCTGTTCGACGCGAGCTGGTCGAGGTTGTTCTTCAACAAGCTGACTTCAACCCGGTTCGGCGCCGGCCGGCCGTTGGCCTTCGCATTACTGCTGCTTGCGGTATCGCCCGAGGCGGTCTGTACCTTCGCATTGCCCATGCCCATCACGAAGATGCGATAGACGGGAACGTTGTGCTCCTCGACGAGGTAACGAACCACTGCATTCGCCATGGCCTGTGAGCTCTGGATGCCGGCCTGCCCGTGGCTCGGCGAGAATCCCTGGACCTCGATCACGTAGCCTTTCTGGCGTTCAGGTTGGCCGCCATATCATCAAGCGCAGCCTTGGCCTTCGGGCCGAGCGCCGTGTGCCCGGCGGGGAAACGGATCTCCGTCTCCGAAGTGGTTTGATACTGGTCCAGATTGCCGACTACCTGCTCGACCTGTTCAGCCGATTGCTGGCCTGGGTCGCCGTCTGGTTCGCCTGCTGCGCGGTATTGCCGCCGCCATGCGTGCTGATCGGCCTCGTTTGCCTTGGCCGATGCCTGCTGAATGCCTGCCTGTGCGCGCGCGTCGACGTCTTTGATGGACTTCGCATTGTCAGCGGTGAGCTCATCCAGTTCGTTAACACGATTGCGAATCGGGCTCATCTGCCGCTGTACGTACTTCTTGCGTGCAAAGGGATTCAGGTGACCCCAGAAGCCTTCGCGGGTTTCCGGCTGCAGCGGCTGATGCGCCGAGAGATTCTGGTCGGACGCAGCTGTTCGCCGCCGAGCTGCTCTGATCGGCGTTCGATGACGACGTAGCTGCAGGCTGCTGATTGTCAGATGCTGTCTGTTGCGCGACTACCGGCATGGCCAAAGTGGCGGCTAAAGGTAGCGCGTAAAGAATGCGAATTTTCATCTTCGAGTTCCTCCGAGAACTCGCCGGGAGTACCAGCTCAACCGGCAACCTCAATGCGGTGCAGTTGCGGTCCTACGCCTTGAATTACAGTTCGATTGCCAAACGGTCCGATCGGCTTTCGCACTGAAAACAATCGCATTACGCGCAGATTACGCGACAGCCCGAAATTTCCGACCGGGTAGGAAAGCAAGTAGGCAGGTAATTTCTTCAGGCTTCGCGATTTATGCGCTTTTCGCTGCGAGTCCTGGTGGAGTAACGGTGTTGGCTACGAACGGCGCGACTGCGCTCTCGACTTCGGCCTTAGCGGCGGAGAGCGGCAAGGGAGAAATCACGGTCATATAGTCCCAGCAGCTCGGCCAGCCGGAAGTAGGACGCGCGGCACTCGCGCATGAAGTCTACGGGATACTCAGGCTTGCGGGCGCGGGCGGCTTCCGGATCGGCGTCGAGCAGATATGCGACATCTGGACGAGGGATCAGCCGCGCTATGAAACGCACGAACAAACGCGTCAGCGGGTTCGATAGCGGCAGGTTGGCGAGCTCATCGTAGATGTAGCGATCCATGATGATGCGCCTGAACGCGTAGGCGACGGGCTTTGCTGATGACTACTCGCAAATGTATGGCGTCGGCAAGGTACAAGAAGTGGCGCGCCAGATGTGAGATACCACTTGCGCACGTTCTTGTCGCGCCGGTTCACCGGGCGGTCGGGCGCGCCGATGCCGTTTTCGCTGCCGTAAACCTTGTGCACGAAGCCTTCGCGATATCGGGTGCCCACGACAACGTCATCCCAGAATGCCAGAGTATTTACCGCGATGCCCTCGTCTCGAGATAAGCCAGTCAGGTTCTCGATCTGCGTGCTCTTGCCCGAGCCATCGAGCCCTGAGAAGGAAATCAGGAGCGGCTTCATTCGGCACACGATTTGCGGTCACACGGCAGACATTATGGCTTCGGCCGACGTGCCTTTCGACAGGGCATAGATGGTTCCGCCGGCAACTCCCACAGCAGCAATGGCTCCGAGCTTGAGCAACAGCGAGCGGCGCTGGTTCTGCTTGGCCGGCGCAATGGCCGCACCGGCCGGACGCGACGCCCCGCCACCTACCGTCGCCACTCCCTCAGCCGTGGCGGCGCCCAGCGGTTGCTGTCTGCGGCTCGGCCAAGGTCTGCGGAGGCGGGGTCGCCGGCTGCGGGGTCGGCGTAAGGTCATTGTCCTGCCCCGGGTAGACGGTGCGCGGCTGCTCGGGCGCGTTCTGCGTCGGAATGGGTGCCAAAGGGCCCTTCGACGGATCGACAGTCGTGCCTTCTGTGCGATGGCTGCGGAGCCTGTGGGCAGCTTCCTGCGCCTGCACCAGCTCCGGCATTCCGCACAGCGCAAAAGCCAGCACCGGCACCATGGACTTGATGAGAAATTCATTCCGAGCTTTCATGAGCAGCTCTCCATCTCTTGAAATTTGGCGGCCGGCGAACTCATTTCGAATTCGCAACTGTATTCTGGGCCGCTAACCGGGCGGCGTCGCCGGTGCCGCCACCGTAGGCCGATTCTCGACCGGCATGGATTCATCAGGCGCTCCACATCGGCGTCGCGGTCGTAGAACAGATTGCGAGCGCGGTTCTTCGCATAGCGCCAAAGATTGCTGACATTCGTCTGGTACCAGCAGGACTCGCGACATGCGCGGCGAAAAACCGCAAAACACACGGAAACGCGAACTGCAGAATCTCCGGCGAAGCCAGCAAAGCAGCGGTCAACCGGTGATTACCTTCGAGGATCGTCACCGGGCTGGGTGTCGTCCATGACCAATCAGCAATACGGCGCTATGGTCGTCGGGCTCCGCAGCTTGTAGCTCAGAGCCTGTACGCGAGTGACGAAGTCGCGCGTCTTTCCATAGAAACGCTGATGCTTGATGCGCTTTGCGATGTCTTTAATCAGGAAGCTTCCGTTCGCAACTTTGCGCCACTGCGCCCGGGGAAACACGCGTACGCGATCGAGGTCTTCTGGCTCGATTTCGACTTCCCACCATTGCCGTATCTTCCGGAAGCTCCCGCCACATGTGCCCGCGCCGGCGGAACAACAAGCCCGACGCAATGCGTTGGCGGCTTCGTCAGTAGAGATCGGCATCCAAAACGAGATGTTCGAACTGCTCGCGGTCGTGATGAAACTCCTCCTGATAGAACTCGTTCCTCAAAAACTCAGAGATGACTTCAGCCTCAGTGACTCGGCGCAACTTCTTCATGCAGCCTCCTGCCAGCTGTTACCCACGACCTCACGAACGGGTATGAGACCGCGCACAACAGTAAGATCCGAAGTACCTCCTGCACCACGATCACCTCCATCAGAGTGGAATGGAACCAGCGCAATTCCCAGCACGATGAGTCCGCTTACCACGAGTTGCAACCAGCCAGTGTTGGCAATTCGCCTGGACATTTCATAGGTGATAAGAACGACGCTGATCGCATAGATTCCGGTCGCCGCCGCATTCATGCTCAGCAGCCAGTTCAATCCCTTGAACTCGCGGACACGAAATGCGCCCCGAAGAGCGTGCGGAAAACCAGTTGGGGGAATGCCGCCAGGAGCAGCACGAAAGCCGCGGACATGCCCGTGACCATAAGCAGCGGCAGGCCAGTAACGCGGGAGCCTGGCGCTCCTCGCTGGTGCCCGCCGATACCGGGAACATGGCACTGACAATCGACCAGGCTCCGAAATAGAGAAGCCTGCCGACCAGGGCGATGGCGGCATACAATCCCGCCAGGTCAGGCGGGAAGTAGTGCTTCACCATCAGAATGTCGATGTTGCTGATGATGACCTGACCGACGAAAAACACGATGGCCTGCACCGTCTCGCCGAGGTGAAGCTTGCCCGCAATGCGGCGGCTTTGCTGCGCAGCTCATGTGCGGCGTCGGGAAGAAGATAGGCGAAGATGACGGAGCCGGAGATCGCGGCGACCGCGCCCAGCACGCCGAATCCCATCTCGATCAGGACAATAGCGCCGCACGAACTTGACCAGCGCCTCGGCCGCCATGTTCCAACTCAGGCCGCGGAAGCGGCAAGTTCCCTGCAATCCGCCGCGCTTTACTCCCAGCGGGATATAGATGGTGAGTCCAATCGCCAGCAGGATGATCACCCACGGACTAGAAAGCCGGAGATACGACGTGAGGGCCGAGCTGCGCAAGGAGCATGGCCGCGCCCAAGCGATGCCCACCCACCAGGACTTCTTGTGCAGGAGCTGGTAGACAGCGGCCTTGGCTTCCACCGATTCGCTCTTGGCCACCAGCTTGGTGCAGACCAGTTGAAAGGCGAGCGTGATCGCCGATATCAGCATGAGGATGGTGACGGCCGCGGCAGCATGGCTGAAATCCGCCGGGCCCAGCAGTCGCGCCACGCCGATGTTGTAGCCGAAGTTCGCCAGACTGACGAAGATCGAACCGAACAGCATGATCAGGCTGCCGCCCAGGATCTTGGCGTGCGCCGAGCGGCGGAAGCTCAGGCGGTTGAGGCGCTCACGCCAGATGCTCGCGCCGGGCACACAAACGGCGACCATGTCTTCCCCGAAGCTCATGCTGCGATATCGGCTCCATCACTGCTACCGACAAACGCTTCGGGCGTGATCATAGGCGCCACGTGGTGCGCCGGATGCGGATAGTAATGTTTGAGGGCGTTGGGCAGGAAGCTGCTGAAGCTCTTCACCGCCTGGGTGGAGTTGTCGTAGATCTCAAACAGGCGGCCGGTGCGCGTCAGCTCCAGCACGACTGCTGCCTGCGGCGAAACCGACGCCAGCTTCAAGTCGCCGTCGTGCTTGACCACGTCGCGCATGCATTGCAACAACACGTCGACGCCACCGGCGTCCATATGCCGAACCTGCGACATATCGAAAACCAATTGCGGCCGGTCCGAATTCAAAAACGGCGCAACTTCCCGAAGGAAGCTGCGAGCCTGTTTGAGGTTCATCGTTTCCGGCATTCTTTTGACCACAACGGGCCGACTAATGTTCTCCATATCTCCTCACGACCGCAAAGCTGGAGTGGAACTCTCCTGCCTCCTGGTTAGATGCAGATTCGTTGACATCCGGGGTAGCCAAATTTGAATCCGGCTTTCCTATCGCTTCCGGCAGCCGCGTCGGCCTCATCTTGCGCGCCCGACGTAGAATTCCGCTATATATTTGCTTGGGTAAGACGGTAAAAAAGGCGGCAGCGCTGCCTAGGGTGCGAAAAACAGCTGTGGCTGATGGTATGCCAACCAGTTTGCTGTCGTTGACGTCCACCTCCACGTCGCGGACCAAGTGCGCTATGCGCCGAAATCCCACAACGGAGTGCATAATGTCGAGGCCGGCCCCCACGTAGGTGTAGGGCAGGATGGTCGAGTTCTCTACCACCGTCCCGCAGTCGACTTCCGCGTGACGTTCAATCACGCTATTGCGAGTGAGGAGTGCCGCGGCCCGAATCTTGCTGTGTGCGCCGATAAAGGCGGGAGCCAGCACGCGCGCCTTGTGATGGATGTGGGCGCCTTCACCGACCCAGACTCCAGGCTTCAGCTCCCGGCCGACCGGACGTACGGCGTTCTTCTCCAGCAAGCCGTCGAGTGCCAGCCGGCGAAATTCAGCCACTAACCGCAGACGATTGACGTAGCCTTTCGCCACGAAACGTTCGCAATCGTCGCGCACCTTGCGCAGCCGGCTGCGAAACAGCGTCGCGGCATCGCCGCGGCGGCTCGCGTCCACTACAAAATTACCCAGCGCTTCTCCGTCAGTACCAATCACGGAAGTCATGCGGCAGCGCTTGTGGATGTGGTGCCGGATCAGTTCTTCATAGTCCAGCTCCACGTAAGGTCCAACATTCACGATCAGCACCAGATCGGCGCCCTTCTGGCGGAACTGCTCAAAGGCGTCCTCCGCCGATTTCCAGAAGTTGTCATCGGTTGCCGAGATCGACTCGACGTGTGCCTTGCGAATGGCGCGTTCCATGTGCGGTCGAGCATCCGCGCCGGCCCCGCTGATGACCAGCCCCTGCGAAATACCGGCGGCTCGCAGCCGCTGCGCAATTCGCTCCAGAACCGATGCCCCAAGAACGTCGAAGCAGGCGAATGGAACTCCAGCCATCGTTCCCAAGTCTTCAGCAGCGCGGTCCGCCAGCGGAGCGCCCACCAGGATGAGGGCCTTCAGTTCCATGGTTGCCACCTGGGTGCTGCCGCCCGAAAAATGGCCGAGCGTGAAGGTACCCATGAGGGAATGCGGCGGAAACGCGAGATCGGATCGAGAGCACGGGCGCGCTGATGAAGATCAAAGGCGCGCAGGTATTGGCGAATGATCTGGGGCATCGTCATGCGTAGCGCAGCCGAGAAGTTCTGTTCCGACATTTCGCGCAGCTTCTGATCGTCGTTGAGCAAAGCATGCATCCGGGCCGCGAGGTCATGAGCATCGCCGGTTTCGTAAAATTCAATAGCAATGCCCTCGTCCCACGCCATCTCGCGAAAGTCCTGGATCCCAGCTGAAACTATTGGGACGCCAAATTCGCACGCAAGGTGGGCTACCCCACTGGCTCCAGTTGCAGATGTGTAGGGGAGAACTAAGAAACTTGAAGCGCGAAACAGCTGGGGAATGTCCTCCTCCGCCACATAGCCGGTGAATTCGACCCGCGGATCGTCCTTTAATTGCTCGGCCACGGATTCCACATACCCAGGCGTCATGGGATGGTTCGAGCCCGCCACTACCAGCTTCACGTTCGGCATGCGGTCAGCCAACTCGCGAAAGGCTGCTATAACCAGGTCGAGACGTTTGTAGGTCCCCCACTTGCCAAAGGCGAGAATGCGATGCTCCGGGTTGCCGCGCAAACTATAGTCCGGAGGCTCCGGACGTGCCGACAAAATTCCATGGGCGCGGAAATGCACGTTTTCACCACGATATTTATCAATGAGGGTGCGCCGATATGCGGGCAACAATACCGAGATGGAATTTGCCATCAGCAACATACGTGTGGCGGCACGGCCCGCGGCTCGATACAACAGCGGAAAGCGCACTCCTGCGTCTTTGAGGTCGATGTTGTCCATCAGGTGGTGCAAGGTGACGTGCGTATAGCGCCCCGTGAGCCGCGAGAGCACCGGAACAGTAAGCCCGCTGAACGCCGCCACCGGATTGTTCCCGAAGGTGGAGAACAGCAGGTTGAACCACACGACATCGGGCTTTATGTCGTGGATGGCTCGCCACAGCTTCACCGGATTGCTGAGCGAGTCGAATCGCCAGCAACGAAGCACCTCGAACTCATCGAGTTCCGGTGCGCCCTTTTCGATTTCATCCGCCAGGACGGTCAGGCTGAGCAGAGGATCGCGGCTCAACTCCCGTGCGATGTGAAACCCGTATTCATTCAGCCCTCGCCGACTGGGCGGAAAGGCTGTCACCAGGCAAATCTTCATGACTGAGGGGCCCTAAAAAACCGTCAACCGAACGATGGGGCGCAGCAGTTGTACGCTCTTGGTTACGCCGGTAAAGTTCGGGAACTGCTCTGTCTCCACGCCAAGCGAAAAGCGCAAAGGATATTCCACCGGGAAACTACCGTTGGAGTCAGTTATGATACGCCGGAATGGCCGTCCGTAAGAGACATAGAATGCGGTGTAATAATTGTCGTAATCCTGCAGAATTTCGCCCCGCGTGTAGGCAAATTCGCCGTTGACGCTCCAGGTGTGATTTGGCCTGAATTCAACCGTTCCGCCCGGACGCAGCGCCTGGGCGGTCGCAGTCAATGTGTCCTGCACACGATAAGAGCGGATGTATTCGCCGAGCGCGGTCACCGTCAGCTTTTCGCCAAACTTGCGCGTAATGCCGGCGTAAGTGGACGTGGTGAAGAACTGCCGCACCAACGGACTGAAGGTGAGATTGCGGCGCGTGTAGCCGGTGACGAATGCGGTCTTACCCCACGGCCTCCCGACGGTGAACTCGAGCTGCTCTCCAATATCGTTAGAGCTGAGATTCTGAAGCGTGAACGGCCCGGCCTCGTGATAAATCGAACCGCGGAAGCTGATCCAGTTGTAGAACGAGCTGCTGGAGAAGTAAGCGAACTCGCGGAACAGATTCTGGTCCAGGTTGACCGGATCATCGCTATCGCGTCGTATGGTGAACTGAATTCCGGTATTGAAGTTGATCGACGCGTCCCCAATGTGCAGCGTGGGGTTGATCGCGCTGTTGAAGTTGTAGTCGTTGGTGTTGCGGTTGATGATCAAGGCTTCGTTCGGCAAGGAGTACGGCCCCTGCGCGTTGCGGATTTGGAAGTATCCGCTCACCAGCGGGAAATTATTGAAGTGCAACCGGTACGCGGCCGTGGCCAGCGACTGAAGCTGCGAGCGCGGCGGCGGCAGCAACGGATTGTTGCTGCTGAGACCGAAAATTTGCTGGTCCAGCATGTAGATGGTCGAGTCGTCGTAGAGTCCGCCCATGGTGAAGTTCCCCAGCAAGCTGAGGTGGTCGTTCACCCGGTAACCCTCATCGCCGGCCACCTGTTGCAGCAACAGTTCGGCGTCCTGGCTGGTTGCACCCACTGAGTCGGCGCGCGACAACACCGCCAAAGCGTTAACGTCATCGTGACGCTGACGGTAAACCACACTCTTCGCCAGCAAGTAGTCGTAGTTGTCGTTGCTGGCAGGATCGCTGCCCAGCGCGGCCAACTCAGCATCAGCCGCCCGGGTCTTGCCCTGCGCGAGATACGTGTTCGCCAGACCGATGCCTACAACTTGGTCAGCCGCTCCAGCTTGTTTCGCTTTCTCGTAGTAGGCAGTGGCCAAATCGAACTCATGCATCGAGAGCAGCAGGTTCGCCGCTTCGATCAGGTTGTCGGCGGTAACCGGCGGAGCTTCTCCAATGCGGCTCTCGGCAAAGCCCAGGCTGATCTGCTGCTTGGCATCGTCGTAATGCCCGTCGCGCGCCATGACCTGCGCGATGGCCAGCCGCACCTTCACGCGGTTGGCATCGGGAGCAGCCAGCGCCGCGGCGAAGCGGTCCATCGCCGCCTTCTGGTCGCCCAGCGTCAGCAATGCGTCGCCGGTGTCAAGCAGAGTTGCTGAACTGTCAGACCCATACTGCTCGGCTGCCTGCACGTAACGCATGGTCTGCTCGCGATCGTGAAGCTGCGCATACGCGTGTGCCATCTCGCCGTAGATGACAGGATCATCCGGCGACAGCCGCAAGGCCTGGTTGAGGGCGTTGATCGAGTCCTGGTAGCGCCGCATCTGATAGAGGGTGTCGGCGCGCGCCAGCTGAAGCGTGAGGTCGTCAGGCGCATACTTGAGCGCGGCGTCGTATTCTTTCTCCGCGCTGCCCAGCAAACGCTGCTGACGATACGCCGTCGCTTTTACCAGATGCGTGGCGCCGGACTCGCCCATCAGCTTCTGGGCCTCATCTACCTGATCCAGGGCATCCTTGGGGCGGCGCAGTTGCAGATCGCTGAACGCCATGCCAAGGTGCGCGATGCCATTGCTCGGGCTCAGCTTCAGCGCGGTGTTGAAGTCCTTCGACGCCTGTTCCGCGTCCTGCATGTCATTTCTTACGTACCCGCGGGCGATGTACGCTTCCATCATTCGCGGATCGCGCTGGATCGCATCCGAGTAGTCGTTCACTGCTTCGAACAGAAGTTGCGACTGCTTATGGACGTGACCGGCCAGCAGCGGGAAGTTGGGTTCATTGGGCAACACGCCCTGATATTTATTGGCGATGCGTAGCGTTTCGTCATAGCGGCCCAGGTTGTACAGGTCGTACGCAAGGTAGACCGACGCGTTGCGATCTTTGGGCAACTCCTGCAAGACCTTGTAGCCCAGGGCTGCTGACTCCTGATACTTGCCCTCGTGGAAGAGCCACCGCTCGCGTTCACGCATCACGCGAGGATCGTCCGCCGTCTTACCTTCTGCGCGATTGACCCACAACCCCGCCAGCTTTATCTGCTGGTTCTCGATGGCCGCGTTCGCCGCGTTGGAAATTACCACCGGATTCTGCGGCGCTATTTTGTAAGCCTTCTCGTAAGCCGTATTCGCCTTGTCGAACTGTTTGACCTGCACGTATAGATCGCCGAGTGCGAGGTACGGCACGTAGTCGTTCGGGTAAGCAGCAGCGAGCTTATTGAAATACTGCTCCGCCATCTGCGGATTGTTGTCTTCGCGGTACAGATATCCCATCGCCTCCAGCGCGAAGCGGTTGTTGGGATCGCCGCTCAGTATTTGTTCATAGATCTTGCGCGCTTCGTCTCCGCGCTTCTCTTTCCACAGAAGATTGGCGTACTGCAGCGTGATGTTGAGGTTGTCGGGATCGAGCTTTTTCGCTTCGAGCAGGTCTGTTTCAGCACCCTTCAAATCGCCGTCGGAGGTTTTCAGAGCGGCGCGAATACGCAGGAATTCCGCTTTCGCCGGGCCCTCCACATGCAGCTTGTTGACCTCGTCTTCCGCCTGAGCAATAGTCTGGTGCGCAGCTTTTTCGTCGCCGTTCTCGCGATAGAGGTCGGCCAGATTTAGCCGAAGCTGTACCGGATACAAATCGCCTTCGGGCACTGGACCTTGTGGCAGTGCATTAATCGCGGCCTTGTATTCGGTGATCGCAAGCTCGTTGTTGTTCTCGGTCTTCGCCAGCAACGCGCGTATCGCGTGCAGACGGTAGCTATTGGGATTTATCGCTGCCGCCCGGCTTATATAGGTCTTGCTCTTCTCCAGGTCTCCCACGCGCAATTGCGACTGGGCCGCGCTGAGTTGATAGCCAACGTTCTTCGGGTCGGCATTCGCTGCCTTGGAGTATGCGTCCGCCGCCGCCTGCTTGTCTCCGGCCAGCTCGTAGCTGTAACCGAGATCGCCAAGTACTGAAGGCGTCATCCGGGGCGCGCGCTTCAGCATATCGATGGCGGCCTGGTAGTCGTGCTGCTCGCGATAGAAAGTTGCCGCCGCCTGGTAGATCTCCACATTGCCCGGCGCGTGCTTACGCGCGAGGTCGAGCATCTCCTTCGCCTTCTGCGGCTGCTTGAGCTTGAGATACCCCATGCCGAGCATCAACTCGATATGCGGATTCGGCTCCTGCGCTTCAGCACGCTGCAAGAGATCGATAGCCTGCTGCGTGTTGCCGGTCTTCATGTACAACTGCCCGGCCACCAGCAGGTCGTTGGTGCGATGAGGATTGGCTCGGATGACCTGTTGCAGCAGTTGAAGCGCCTGGTCGATGCGCCCCATCGCAGCATAGGTCTGCGCCAGGCCGCTCATGCCATCAGGGTTGCCGGGCGAGTTCTGCAATCCGTGCTGGTAAGCATCGAGCGACTGCTGATAGCGGCCTGCCATGCGCGAGGTGTAGCCCAGCAGGAACCAGAGCTTGTTGTCTCCGGGCGCTGCCTTCACCGCACGCTCCGCATAATCTGCTGCCTGTCCGGGATTGCCGCGACGCAACGCATCCTCAGCAGCGCGAGCCAGTCGTCCGACTTCGATGCTGCTGCCCCACCCAATGCCGTTGTCGCCGGTAGATCCGGTAGCGGCGGCGCTCTTCTTCGCCCCCGGCTGCGAGCCGTTCGGTGAAGTGGCCGACGGCTGGGTCTGCTGGCCGTTGATCTCAAACGTCTGCGTCCACGCCAGCGGCGCGCACAGCACAACGGAACAGAACATCATGAAAGCAGGGTTCTTCTTCACTGGAAAATGACTCGCGAACGAAGTGTGCAGGAACTTACCTTCCAAGCTGCGCACCTTCTGCTCCGATGCGAATACCAGCTGAATGGCTGTTCGCAGCTCTGCTTATTGGTAAGGATTACCGGACTTGGGAACCCCGGTTCTCAATTTGCGATTGCAGATGCTGACGCCCCCAGACAAACCCAGCGGCAGTTTTGGAATCAAAACAGCTCTGAACCTTGTCCGGAGGCAACCCCGTGATTGTGAAGTCCCCGACCCTGAATTCCAGAGCGCTGCCGCTGTCGTTGATCCTGCTGATCACGCTCGCGGTGCATGGGCCCCTGTTGCTGATGCAGTTGCCCATCGGGTCGTACGACGCCAATGTTCACATCTTTTTCGCCAGCCACTACGCCCATCACTGGTTCAATCCCTGGAACGTGAAATGGTTTGGCGGCTTCTCGGAAACTACCTATCCACCTCTGGTACACCAGTGGATCGCACTGTTCTCGCACATTATGGGCTTGCAGATGGCCTACATGTTCGTGCAACTCATAGCCATCCTGCTGCTGCCAATCGGCATGTACCGCTACGCGCGAATCTGGGTGGATGAAGTTTCCGCGAGCTACGCCGCCCTGGGCTCGGTGTTCCTCGGGTCGCTGGGCATGCTGGTTTATCAGTCAGGGCAGATCAACACCATCGCCTCCGCAGCTCTGGTGCTGAACGCGCTTCCCTACTTCTATCGCTGGCTGCGCTTTGCCCGATTCGATGCGCTGCTCAAGGGAGTGGTCATCGCTTGGGCAGCTGCGGCGGCGCACCACGTCACCATGATCTTCGGGTCGGTGCTGTTTGCGATTCCGATTCTGTGGATTGCGCTCCTCGACCGTGATGACACCGTTGAGGAGGACGAGCGCGCATCGACGGGCGGCGTGCTTGGGCGAGCTGTGCTGTTTGCCGTGCTCGCGGTGGGCGGCGTGATTGTCGTGCTGTTGCCGTACTGGTTGTCGCTGTTGCGGAACCCGATCAACCAGATGCCCATCCCGCACGGCTCGCGTGACAACTTCCTGCTGAAGCCGATGAGCGGTATGAATTTCTTCATCATCCCCATGGGAGCGATGATTCTGGCGCTGCCCTTCATCATCTTCCGTGGTTCAGCGGAGCGCCGATTGCGACCGCTGCTGTACTTCTGGTACCTGACCGCGATTCTGGGATTGGGCGGTACCACTCCGGTCGGAAAACTGCTGCTAGGTCGTGCCTACGAAGTGCTGACGTTTGAGCGCTTCACCTTCTGGGCAACGCTGATGGCGATGCCATTCGTGGGGCTGCTCGCCTTCGAGATGATCGCCCGCTGGAGCCGCAAGGCCGTCGTGGCACTCGCTATCCTCGCGGTGTTCACGTTCTCCATGTCGGTAGCCTGGGTTACCATCCACCCCATCTACAGCTCGCCGTTTTCAGTCGATCAGGTGATCGCGTTTTTGGATCAGCCTGATCACGCGAAGTTCCGCTACATCACGCTGGGCTTTGGAAACCAGTTCGCCAGGGTGTCGACCTACGCCGAAGCCGGCAGCGTGGATGGCGACTATAACTCGGCGCGCTTGCTGCCTGAGATGACGACCTACGGCGCCGGTCAGCTCTACAACTCGAAGTACTACGGCACCGCCGGCATGGAAGCGCTGCGTGCCGTGCTGAAGCATGCGAACCAGTATGGGCTGAAATACATTTTCGTGCGCGACCGTTACTACGAGCCGCTGCTGGCCTTCGCCGGATGGCGCCAGGCCGAAAGCTATGACAACGGCAACGTCACGCTGTGGACCAAAGAAGACGTGCCTCCGGCGCGCCAGATCGACTGGGGGCCGAAAGTGATGCCTGCCCCTTGGGAGGGAATTCTCTGGGGCACGCTTCCCATGGCCAGCAGCATCCTCGCCATCCTGCTGATTGTTCTAATGCCTGAACGTCGCCGGATGGCTCACCCGGTTGAATTGCCTGCCCCGATTGAAACCGAGCCGGTCATCCTGCGGGAGGCGAACTAATGAAGCGCATACTTCCCATTGTCCTGATTGTTCTTACCGTAGTTCTGATCGCCGCGGCCACCATTCGACCCAGCGAAGGACCGTCGGCAAAGTCTCCCGAGGGTGCGGTGCACGCCATGTTGAATCGGGTAAGGGCGCACGACTACGCCGGCGCTTATGACTATGTTGCGAAATCGAGCAACACTGACGAGAAGGATTTTGCCGCCGACCTGGCGGGTCGCGACGGCAGCTTGCGCACCTACTCGGCGCTACAACAGGTCGACACCAAGGTCCTGCACGAAAACGACAACCAGGCGCTGGTGCGGGCGACATTACAGTACGCCACCGCCGTCGGCGCCATCTACGACACTCGCGACCTGAAGGTAGTGAAGGAAGGCAGCGAGTGGAAGGTGGAATGGCCGGTCCAGAAAGAGCCGAAGGTGCCGCCGCAGGTAATCGCCGTCAACTTCCTGCGCTGGGACGTCGTCACCCGCGGCAGCGATGACGATTGGGGTGCGCAGAACGTGGAGGCGCCGCGCGTGCGCATCGTCTCCATGAATGCGGTGTACCACGACAACATGACCACCATCATCGGTGAAATCGCCAATGAAGACACGGTGCCCGGGTTCGTCTCCGTCGGCGCGACTCTCACCGGCAAGAACGGTCAGGTGCTGGGCGAAGAGACCAGCTTCGACAAGATCTCGCACACCCTACTGCCGAAGGAAATTTCGCCGTTCCGCATCGACTTTCCCGGGGTGAAGCTGGCGGACGTGAAGAGCGTGCGCATGCAGCCGAACTCGATGCTGGTGCCAGCCTCGGCCGATCCGGTCATCGGCGTCATGCAGCAGCAGATCGTGACCGACGCGCGCGGGCAACACGTGCTCAAGGGAGAGCTGCTAAACGAGAGCGGCCAGACGGTGAACATTCCGCACGTGCTGGCGACCTATTACGACAACTCGGGCAAGGTCATCTGGGTTTCGGATGGATACGTTGACCAGGCGCTGCCGCCGCAAACTCCGGTGCCCTTCACCGTGGCGCTGCGCGAAGACATTGCCAGCAACGTGCACAACACGCGCGTAACCGTGAACCAGTATTCACGGGATCGCCAGGAATAACGCTCATGCGACCACCTAAGGATGAGCTATGTCTGCGTATGAGACGAATCGCTATCACGCCCTTCGGCTCCCAGCGCCTTGTATCGGGGCACGGCTTCCCAATCTGCGAAAAATCTCGGCTCGTCCGCTTTGTATCAGGGCACGGCTTTAGCCGTGCCCTGATACAAAGCAAATTTCGCAACGCACGCAACCTCGCGCTTGCTGCGTTGCTAGGTTGCGCGACCACCGCCTTCGCCGCGGATCTCAACCTTCCTGCGACCATCACCGCAGGCAACGCTGTCACCTTCAGCATTCCCGGTAGCGGAGAGGCAACACTGTACGTCTCCGGCCCCGGGACGGCGATCAAGCGCAAGATCCAGCTCGGCCAAGTCAACATCTCGGCTGACGAACTGAAGAACGCCGGCCGCTACATGGTCGCGGTCGAAGGCGTGGGGGACGGCTCATTCTTTGTTGTCGCCAACCAGGTCGGCTCGATTGCGTTCCTGGCGCGACCTTCGCGGGTCCCTGCCGACACGCATGACGTCATCAGCGGAACGGCATTTCTTTTCGACCAGTATCAGAATCTGGTCGTGACGCCCCAGCCGGTAAAGTTCGACCTGAGCGTCAACGGACAGAACATTACCCGCACTGAGATGTCGAAAGACGGCGTGGCTTACACCAAGCTGGATTCGTCCAAGAAAGAAGGGCCTGCCCAGTTCGTGGCCTCCAGCGGCCCGGCGTCGGTACGCCGCGTGGTTCAGGAGGTCGCTTCTGACCCGTGCAATATCCGCATGAACGCACGACCGACCAAAGAAGGCATTCTGGTCAGCACGGATCCGATTCACGACTGTTCCGGCAATCCCGTGCCTGACGGAACCATCGTGACCTTTACCTCCACCGACGCCAACGGCAGGAGTACGGTTGATGCCCGCATCAAGCGCGGCACAGCCCAGGCCATCCTGCCGGCGAGTGATAACGCGACGATCTCGGTTGCGTCCGGCGTCGTGGTGGGAAACGAAATCCATTGGCGAGGTGGCATGTGAAGCGGATCCTGATCTTTAGTTCCACCGCGCTCCTTGCGCTTGGGACTCTGTTGCCCGGCCGCAGCACTTCCACCGTCCTCGCCGCCAATAGCCCGTCAGTGAGCCTGGACGTTCAGAACGCGACTCCGCGCCAGATAGAGGACGCCACCGAAAAGGCCGTGGCCCGGGATTACGCCGCAGCCTGGCAGGCCATGGCCGACGCTCTGGATCAGAACCGCTCCGATCTTCTGGGCGCGAATTTTATTGGAACCTCGAACGACAAATTGGCTGAAACCATAAAACAGCAGAAGCAGGCGGGACTTCATCGCCGCTACGTTGACCGCGGTCATAAGGTACAGGCGACGTTTTATTCCAGCGAAGGCTCAGCCATGGAGTTACACGATACCGCTCAATTGCAGGTGCAGTTGCTCGACGGCGACAAGGTTGTGGCCTCGCAGGATGTTACCGCACAATTCGTTGTCCTGATGACGGCGGCGGAGAATTCATGGAAGGTCCGGGTACTCCAGGAAGTTCCGGCGCTTTAACCTTTGCTTTCGCGCTACGTCCAACCATTTCCTGTGTTTCAATAGAGGTGGGTGAGAGGGTACTCCTCTGCGGTTCCCGTCTTGACCACAAACCACTAAAATAGAAAGACCTTCGCGCTTATGCGTCGCATCCAATGGCCTGAGAGTCGCTGGTCCACTCAATGAATTTGAATCTCATTTGTAAACTGTCGATTGCCCTGCTGCTGGCTGCACCTGCCGGCGCTTTCGCGCAACAGCCCTCACAATCTGAACCGGCCTCAGGCGTGGAGACCCCGGCTCCAGTTCCGGCGCAGAAGGCTGCGCCTGATACAGCTGCGCCCGAAACCAAGGATGAGGACGCTGCTCCGGCTGCAACCGCTCCAGCTGACTCCACTGATACCGCCGCGAAACCCCCGGCCCAGCCCGACAAGGCGGCAGCGTATTACCACTTCATGATGGCCCACATGTACGAGGAGATGGTCTCCACGTACGGGCGGGCGGACTACGCGACCAAGGCCATCGAAGAGTACCGCCTCGCAATCGAGAACGATCCTGATTCCGACTACCTGAACGCAGGATTGGCGGAGCTGTACGCCAAGACCGGGCGCATCCGCGACGCCGTGCTGGAAGCGCAGGACATACTTAAGCGTGACGGCAACAATCTGGAAGCGCGCCGGCTGCTGGGCCGCATCTACCTGCGCTCGCTCGGCGACATGCAGGCCAACAACCAGTCGCAGGAAGTGCTGAAGCTGGCCATCGAGCAGTACGAGCAGATTGTTAAGCTCGATCCCAAGAGCGTCGAAGACCACTTGCTGCTGGGGCGGCTGTACCGCATCAACAACGAGCTACTCAAGGCGGAGAATGAGTTCAAGACCGCCGTCAGTCTGCAACCGCAGTCGGAAGACGCCGTCACTACGCTGGCCATCCTCTATAACGAAGAGGGCGACACCTCGCGTGCCCTTCAGGTGTTGAACGCGATTCCTGAGCAGGCGCGCACCGCCAAGCTCTACTCCACCTTGGGCTACACCTACGAGCAGAGCAAGGAGTACAGCAAAGCAGTGGACGCCTATCGGCACGCGGTGGATGAGGACAAAGACAACCTCGACTACGTTCGCGGCCTGGCGCAGAACCTGCTCAACGATGGCCAGACCGATGCGGCGCTTGAGCAGTACAAGGTGATTGCCGACTCCGATCCTTCCGACGCGCAAACCTATATGCGCATCGCCGAGATCTATCGCCGTAACGGCAAATACGATCAGGCATCGGAGGCACTGAAAAAGGCCAGCGCCGATTGTTCCTGACTCGCTCGAGTTGCAGTACAACATCGCCGTCATCGACGATTCGCAGGGTAAGTACGACGACGCGATCCAGATTCTGAACACGCTGCTGACCAAGACCGAACACGCCGACGGGCAATACGACGCCTCGGACCGCAGCAACCGTGCGGTGTTCCTCGAGCGGCTGGGCACTGTCTACCGCGAAGCCAACAAGCCGCAGCTCGCGATCGATGCGTTCAACAAGATGCTTACCCTGGGCGACGAGAACGCGATTCGCGCCTACCAGGAGATCATCGAGACCTATCGCGACAACAAGAACTGGCAGATGGCGACGACCACCGCCGATGAAGCTGCCAAGAAGTATCCCAACGATCGTGGACTTCAGCTCATTGCCGCTTCGCAGCAGGCTGACATGGGTAATCCCCAACCAGCCATTCAGCGCGTGCAGGGCATGCTGAAGGGCAACAGCGACGATCGCGAGGTCTACATCGCGCTGGCCCAGATGTACAGCCGCACCAGGCAGTGGAACGAGGCAGAACAGAACATCGACAAGGCAAAGGCCCTGTCTACCAAACAGGAAGACAAGGATTACGCCAACTTTGTCGCCGGCTCGATTTACGAGCGGCAGAAGAAATACGATCTGGCTGAGGAAGAATTCCGCAAAGTCATCGCCAGCGATCCCAAGAACGCGATGGCGCTTAACTATCTCGGCTACATGCTGGCTGACCGCGGCACTCGTCTGGACGAGTCGTTGGGCTACATTCGACGGGCGGTCGCGCTCGATCCCAACAACGGCGCTTATCTCGACTCGCTGGGCTGGGCATACTACAAGATGGGCAACTACGATCTCGCCGAAGAGAATCTGCGTCGCGCCTCAGAGCGCATCGGCAATGACCCGACCGTCCATGACCACCTTGGCGAGCTGTACCAGAAGACAGGCCGCCTGAAATTGGCCGCCGCCAATTGGCAGCGCGCTCTGGAAGAGTGGAACAAAACGATTCCCGCCGAAGTCGATAGCGATGATGTCGCCAAGGTGCAAAAGGAACTGGAATCGGCAAAGGTTAGGCTCGCCCAGCAGAACGCGGGCGCGGAGACCAAGCACTAAGGTAAACGTTGTTGAATGGGCGGGCCGCTCGATGCGGTCCGCTTTTTTTGTGCAAGCGTTTTGCGGTCTCGCGAATATTCGCGTCACGGCAAGCGTTCAAAAGCTGCCCAACACGAACTACATTCAGCCTTGTATCCGGCCTGACTTCAGTCAGGTCGGCAAGGCATCTAAAAAATGGGCCTCAGCCCCTGAAGTTATGGCGTTCAGGGCTGAGGCCCGACCTTGTTTCAGCGTCTACCGGCACGTCCGAAGACGTGCCCTGATACAAAACAAGGCTCGCGGCGGCCTAGCGGCTCGCCACTACCGGAGTGAACGACACCCCGCGCAACACTTCCAGGTTCTTCGCCGCCGTGAAGACGCTGAAGCTCTCGTTCTGCGGTAACTGCGTCGCGCTGATCAGGTCGGTAATGGCGACGACCATGTTGGGGTCAGCTCCCTGATCGCCATTGCCGCTCACCGTTGACGTGATGGCATAGATGGTCGCGGTGCCATCGTTGTTCACGATGCCCGTGAGGTTACGCAGTCCGTCGACTCCCGGTGCCCACGGCAGATTCGTTGCCGGGTTGTTGCCCGTCGGATATCCCGGAATCGTATAGGGCACTCCGAGGTTCAGGCCTGCCTGCAATGTGTACGCCAGGTTCCACTGTTGCGCGTTCGGATCGAAGATCCACTTTTGCAACCCAGCCGTGGTCTGCGCGGCAGCAACCGTGTACAGGCCATTCGAGTACGTGTTGTCGCCATTGCCCTCGTCCGCGACATAGAGTGTCGTCGGATTGGCAAACCAGACCCCGAACGGGAATGCCGTCTTCGACTTCAGTGCCGTGGGGAAGCCTTTGAGGACGCACATGTTGTTCGGGTCGAGGCCGATGGCTTGGATGACGTTGTGGTCGTGGTTGTACATCATCGGCATGGCCGGCAGCATTGCGTTCGCTGGAGGCAGTCCCACGCCGTTGGAGTCGTTGCAAATCGAGAGCGTCGGATCGACCCAGTACACGGTGTTTACGCCGTTGCCGCCGCTGCCCTTGGTGTAATACACCACGTTATTGAAGATGGTCAGGCCACGGAAGTTGGTGTCCTTGCCAACCTTGTCCAGCTTGTCGCCAAGCTGGGTGATGTTGAAGCTGCCCAGCGGATCGGACGGGTTCGGCGGATTCTGCTGAACCTCAGGAAGCACCGACGGAACCACGAACTGTGCACCCGCGCCGATGATGATTCCGTCGGGCTGCGGATTGCCACCGTTTCCGGCATTGCCAGAAAGGTAAAAGTAGTTCGCGCCGTTGCTGTTGTTCAGGATGGCGGCACGGCCATTGTTGCCGCTATAGGCCCTGGTCTCGGTGAAGTGGAACGCGCCGTACGCGTCCACGTCCGCGACCGCACGATAGTTCTGCGACACCACCTGGTTGGTCGTGTCGACGATGCCGGGCGTGTTCGAGTTGGAGACGTCGATTGAGTTGACCGGCGCAACGTAGCCCATGAAGGTCAGCTTGGTTCCGTCGGTGGAAAGATTCAGCGCGACTTCCGACTTGGATGAGAAGCTGGTAACCAGCTGGTCTTGCTTTGAAGGCGTCGGGCTGATCAGGAATTCATCGCTGTTAGGAACTTCGATTGAATTCAGGAACACTCCCGCCAGGCGTGTACTGATCCAGCTCGATGCGCGACGTGATACCAAACGAGCCGTCCGCCAGATCGTTGTTCCACACCAGCGGATACGTTCCGTCGTAGGTAGCATTGCCCGCGCAACCGGCAGGCGCACCGGTGCAGCCCGGTGGTAGTGGCTCACCGACGGTGATGATTCCCGGAATGTTGTCATAGACGCTGCGGCTGATTACCAGATTGCCGGGCTGAAAGAACACGCCGTCAGGGCGCGCGCTGGGGGCGGGATTCTGCGCAAATGCGGTAGTGGACAGCGCCACTAGCGCCATCGTAAGTAGCGAACGACGCACCGGCACAGCCGGACGAAGCAGCTTTCTTTGTTTCATAGGGAGATCTCCTCGAGAGGCATAAAGTACGGCCTGAAGCGGCCGAGGTAAACCATGCCAGTTTCGCTAACGCGTGTTGCGGTGAGATTAAAGCGAGGTACTTCGCGGGTTAGTAAATTCTCTTCTAAACAAAAAGTTGTTGTTTTTACAATCCGACTCAGGCATAATCCCCCGACTGGGCAGCAGCCGTGGAGCCCGGAATTTCCCCTAGCTGCCCCGCATAACTCTTTCGGGGCGCCGAAAGAAGCTATTTGTGTCTCAACCCATACCTTCCGCACCGTATTTGGAGTTCTACACTCTCACCCCCGGCACAAAAGGGGTGATTTTCTCGGGAATCGCGATTCCCGAGTGGCACATCAACGACGACGGCAAAATCTATCACGAGTCTTACACCATCGACTTGGGCTATCCGGCGATCAGTGTCTCGTACGGGACCGCCACCGTCGGACTGGCGAGCATCTACAATAGTGGTTCAGCCTTCCTGTTTGGTATCGACGACTACATTCTCGGCATCGACCCCAATAGTCAGCACCTGACGCTAACCGTGGACCTGGCGTGTTTGGGAGCTAAGTCGAACCTGAGCCGCATCGCCTATCAGGTTGTGGCGACCATCGTCGTCCCGGAGACGGGAATCTCAGGAACCATCACCTTCCCGCAGGGGCTGTTCGGAGCAGCGCCGATGACTCCGGCGGGCCTGAACCCGCTGCTTGTCATCAGCGCGAATATGTACATCCAAGGTGGGGGCGGAGGGTTTGGTTCGGGACAATGGACCCTGGTCCAGTATGGCGCCATCACCTCCGTCACGACTCAGGGCGGCAACGTCATTGCGAGCTACAACATTCCATCGCCGCCCTTCAACCTGCCGTTGGCGGTTCAAGTGAACCCAGCGAACGCACTCCCCCCGAATAACGCAATCGTCCAGATTGCCGGCAGCCCCAGTCCGATCGTGATCACCCTCCAGGCACCGGGCGTGAACGGGGTCAACTTCATCTACCAATCAACCATCGTGAAATAGGAGGCGGTACCCATGCCATACATCAATCAATCGTCTTTTACCAGCATTGACATCGCGGGACCGGCTCCGTTCAACAAGCTCGTGTACTGTACTTTTCATGGCAACGGAACTTTGGATCCCGGCGAGAATTTAAAACGAGGCAGGCTTACTACGCTGCCTTCCGATTACCGGATTGAAAAATTTGAACAGGTTAATCCCCCGCCGGTGTTTAAGCACACCACGACCGGATGGATTTTCGGCACCAGCCTGGGAGACAGCGACAAGGACAACGACGGCCCAGACGCATGGTTGTGGGCCATTGACGACATTGTCAATGGCGGCTTTGACGACAATGGAAATTTCTATGTGGAGTTCGACTGTGCCGCAATGATGCCGAACCAGACACACGACCCGAACTACCAGCCCGGGGGGTACGTGCTGTTCAGCTACATTCTGGTGCAGGAGCCGCAGCCGACGGAAATCGATCCCATAGATCCGCCTCGTGTGCCGGGCGATCCCATACCACCTCGTATACCCATGGGCCCACACAACGGACCTAAAGGTCCAGGACATACGGAGATGTAAGGGGCGGCGCTGACGGTAAAGGATCAACCAACCCGTGTAGCCTATCTTTTCCCGAACACTCCTTCGGTCATGCGACGCATGAAGTGGCCGCCATACGATCCGGCGTTGGCGGCCAGCAGTTGCAGAAAAGCTCCATAGACCTGGCCGCGGTCATGCGGCCACTTGACGATGTACTGGTAATAGGCGAGCACCAGCGGCACGCCTACCCATACCAGCAATCCCCACCGCCAGGGACGCTCGGGCTTCCACGTGCCGAGAACCATGGTGAAGAAGAGCACACACAACGCGGTCAGCAACAAGTCATCGACTGTCTGATTGATCCAGCCGGTGAGGATTCCGAACATGATAGCGAGAAGGTAGAGCATCAGATCTTTTTCATCATCGAGGTAGCTCCGGCGTCGGGGTAGTGCGGCGCTTCAGCGTCGCGTGCGCCCGGTCGTTTTGGCAGGGAGCCGGCTTCAGCCGGCGACACTCTGGCGTCGGCTGAAGCCGACTCATTCTCAAGAATAACCCTGACCGCGGCGCTGAAGCGCCGCACTACCTAATCTTGCAGCCGCTAGAGTAGATTCCCCACTCTCTCTCACTTCGCCACTTCGTAGGTATAGAAGCCGCGTCCCGACTTGCGGCCCAGCCAGCCGGCATCGACCATCTTGATCAGCAGCGGGCAAGGCCGATACTTGGGATCGCCCAGGCCATCCTGCATCACACGCATGATGTCGAGGCAGACGTCGAGGCCGATGAAGTCGGCCAGCGTCAGCGGTCCCATGGGGTGCGCCATGCCGAGCTTGAAAACTTCATCGACCGCTTCAGGCGTGGCGACGCCTTCCATCACCGCGTACATGGCCTCGTTGATCAGCGGCATGAGCACGCGGTTGGAGACGAAGCCCGGAGCGTCATTCACCTCGACCGGCGTTTTCTCCAGCTTCTCGGCCAAGTTCTTTCACCGTGTCATAGGTCGCTTCGAGGTCGCCAGCCCGCGAATGACCTCGACCAGCTTCATCACCGGAACCGGATTGAAGAAATGCATGCCGATGACTTTGTCAGGACGCTTGGTCACCGCGGCGAGTTTGGTGATCGAGATGGAAGAAGTGTTGGAGGCCAGGATCACCTCGGGCCGGCACATGCGCGTCGAGGTCGCGGAACAATTCCGTCTTGATCTCGAAGTGCTCGCTCGCCGCCTCGATGATGAAGTCGCAGCCGCAAGCTGCTTGCGGTCGACGCTCGACCTGAATGCGCTTCGAGCGCCTCGTCGCGCTGCTGGCCGTGATCTTCGACTTTGGCTGACTTCGCGCTCGAGATTCTTGCGTGATGGTCGCGAGCCCGCGGTCGAGAAAGCGCTGCTCGACATCGACCAGGGTGACGTTGTATCCGCCTTTGCGCGAAGACGTGGGCGATACCGTTGCCCATGGTCCCCGCGCCGATGACACCTACGTTCTTGATCTGCATAAGAATGCCTCAGAAGGTTATGAAGGTTGCTGGAAAAACATTCGAGTGTAGCAGAAGGGATGGGTAATGCGGGCCTTTCAGCCCCGCGTTGATGGCATCCTAAACATTAGGTGGGAGTTCCATCGCACGCGATGGAACTCCCACTCTGACTCTCATTGTCGCTCCACGCGGCGCTGAAGCACCGTACTACCCGACCGAGCTACTTCTGGGGACCGCTTCCGTTGAAATTTCTCACCCGCAGCAGCAGGCAGGTTGCGTTGTCTTCGCCGCCGCCTTCGATGGCAGCGTTGACTAACATGTCGCATGCACTTTGCAGCGACGGGATCTGTGACAGGATGGCCTTAATCTCGCTGTCCTCCACGTGCCGCATAAGCCCGTCGGTGGTCAGCAGTAACACATCGCCTTCCTGCGCTGGAAATTCGGCCAAATCAGGTGGACTGTCATCGCCCGTGCCCAGAGCGCGGGTAATGATGTGCTGCGCGGAAGAGTGTTTCGCTTCTTCCACCGTGAGCACGCCGCGTCTCACCTGCTCCATCACGAACGAGTGGTCCTCTGTAAGCTGGACCAGCTCGCCATCGCGCAGCAGGTAAATGCGACTGTCGCCGACATGAGCGATGGTGAACTTGCCGTCGCAAAATCGCGCCGCCACCAAGGTCGTACCCATGCCCGAGGTAGCCTCATGCTCGTCGGCGTATTGCAAAATCGATTCGTTGGCCTTGTTGACCGCGTCGGCCAAAAGGCGGGCGCCGATGGGAGCGTCGATCAGGGTCGCGTCGGCGGCCATGGGCTCTTGGTCGCGGAAATAAGCGAGCACGCTGTCGACCGCAATTTTGCTGGCGATCTCTCCGGCGGCATGGCCGCCCATTCCGTCGCACACCACGTACACGCCCAGCCGCGGATCATAGCCGTAGCTGTCCTCGTTGGACGAGCGTACCCTTCCCACGTCGCTGCGTTCGGCGACTTCGACACCCATTGTCATCTGGGGACAGTTTACGACGGTATTAAAAAACGTGCGAGTCTACGAAAGTGGGGGTTGACACCGAGCGCCATCGACGATCTGTCTAGTATCGGGTGCCCGTTCGGCGTTCCGCCACGCCGGGCCAAAGCAGCCATCCGGCTGCTTGGCAGCTTCTAACTATTGTGCCGATATCTCATCAGGTGGTCTGGCTCTTTCTGCTGGCCATCCCCATCGCCTGCATCTCCTGGACGGTGACTCACGAAGAAGTCTTTCGCGAGCCGCGCGAGTACTGTGTTCGCAAGAGCGAAGGACACCCCAGTCTGGTGTGTCGCAAGTTCTACTACCTGTTCACCTGTGAGTACTGCTTCAGCCACTACGTGACCATCTTTTTTTTGCTGATCACACGTTACAAACTTCTGTACGACGACTGGCGGGGATACCTGATCTCGCTCTTCGCTCTAGTGTTCGTCGCTAACTTCTATATAGGCGCATTCGGGAAGGTGAAGTTGGGAGTAAAAAAGGAGCGCGCCGAAATTATGGCGATCGAGAACGAAGTCAACGGCGGACCAAAAATTCACAACCCGGCGGCCTAGAGAAGGCGACGGGGTTCAAGTGTTGTGGGAGTTTCTGCGGGTGGAAGCCCTGCATTTATGCAGGGGACCACATGTCCTTTCAAGTTCGGGGCTTCAGCCCAGGGCAACGACGACGCGCGTTTCAGACCCAGCGCTGAAGCGCTACTGGCTTCCAAGACACTGCTTTCCCCGCATGAATGCGGGGGCTTCCACCGGAAGATCTCAACATCCCGGGATTACTTTTCTACTGTTTGGGCGGTGTCGGAGGCTGCTTCTGCTGCGTTCCCTTCTGCTGGCCATCCTTCGAGATATCCTGCCCGTCGTAGGTAATCTTCACGTTCGATCCGAACCGCTTGTAGTGGGTATACTTGACGATTTGCCGAACATGGATGTCTCCGCTTGTGAAATGCAGAATGTCGTCAACCTTGGTGTAAGCGGGGAACCAGTATTGGTCGTCGATCAGCTGTCGCCAAGTGGTGAAACTGGGAAAGAGGTTTTCGTCCCGCCCCCTCTTGCCGACATTGATATCGGGGACGTTCTTGCCATAGGTCTTCACGATCTGGAAGTCGTGATCGTCAACCCAGATACGACCCTGAAAATATCGTTTATTCTTCTCGATTTGCTTCGGAGCGACGTCGAACACGTACGTTCCCAGCTCGTCTTCCTTCTGCTCGCCCACGTATAGGATGTTGTATTCGCCAATCTCATCGCTCGTAAGAACGAAGGGCATGCGGCGGCGGATGTCGTCGAAATCTTCCTTGGTCATTAGAATGCCCACCAAAGTCGACTCTGGCGCAAAAGTCACATGCTCGATACGGTTTCCCTTATTGTCGAAGAGAACGTCTTCCGTCTCCTTGAATTCACCGTTGGGCGTGTCGCCATCGAGGGTCTGTACAGTGACATCTTGCGTGTAAGTGTATTGATCGCGCGCAATCTTGAACTGCTTCTCCTTGGCGGCGAAGCGTTGGATGATCTCATCTGTCGTGATGCCGGTGGGCTGCGACGGATCCAGTGCGCCCTCGCCACGATCGGAAGCAAACAGCGGAGCAGCCAGAAGAAGAGATACGAGCGCAATCTGTGCGAAGCGACGATAGGCGAAGCAATTGGAATACATCAGACGTCCTGTAGGGATTCTAGCCGAAAGCGTCACTTCTGTTGTTTAGACGACGAGAAAGGGTCAAAGATAGGAACGCGGTTGAGGAAGCAGAGTTGCGGGAGTGCGCTACTCTCGATTTGAGCTAGCTGGCCTCGAGCTTCTTCACCCGATCGTTCAGCGCTTCCATCTCGGTATCGATCGCGCGCAGGGCGGCGGCATGGGTCCGCTGACGCATTTCGACCGGCGATGCCCATTTGTGGAACTCGGTGAGCAAGGCCGTCTCGGTCCGTTCAATACGCGACTCCAGACGCGCCTCGGTCGCTTCGAGCCTTCCCATCATTCTCTGTTCAGTGGCTTCGAGCCTTCCCATCATTCTCTGTTCAGTGGCGACTATTTGAGCTGCGATCCACTGCTTATCTTCGTCGGTAAGCATATAAAGGATTCTACTCTGCGGCACACACTAAACGGAACACCTTCTGCTGAAGGGCATTTATTTGTCGGGTTGAGGTTCCCGGAACGGCACTTCAGCATCTCGTGATTTACACTATCGAGTCTTTGAAACCTTGCCACCTCGAGCGAGGGGAACTCGCCGAGCCGGAGGCTTATGCTTCGTCGTATCTTTGTAGCGCTCTTCCTACTTTCTCTCTCCATCGCAGCTCTCGCCCAGGCCAAGCGGCCCTTCACCTTCGATGACATGATGCAGCTCAAGCGCATCGGTGAGCCGAGCGTTTCTCCCGACAGCAAATGGGTCGCGTTCAGCGCGGTCGATGTGAGCCTTGAGGCCAATACCCGCACGCCGCATCTGTGGGTCGTGCCGGTCGCCGGTGGTGAAGCCCGGCGGCTTACTCCCGCCAGCGGACCCGGCGAAGATCGCCCGCGCTTCTCGCCCGATGGCAAGAGCCTCATCTTTGAATCTTCCAAAGACGGCGGCTCTCAGATTTGGTTGCAGAGTTTCGATACGGCCAGTGGATCTCTCACCGGCGATGCCCGCAAGATCACCAGCATCTCGACTGAAGCCTCCGGCGCGACCTGGTCGCCGGACAGCAAGAGCATCCTCTTCGTCTCCGACGTCTACCCCGACTGCAAGGACGACGCCTGCAACCAGCAGCGTGACGAGGAGAAGGCCAAATCCAAGGTGAAGGCACAGCTCTTCACTTCGCTTCTGTACCGTCACTGGACGCACTACTCCAACGGCAAGCGCAGCCATCTTTTTATTCAGCCGATTGAGGGGGGCACGCCGCTCGATCTCACGCCCGGCGATCACGATGTACCTCCCTTCTCGCTCGGAGGCCAGGATCAGTACGGCTTCTCGCCCGACGGCAAAGAGGTCGCATACTCCAGCAATCTCGACAAGGTGGAAGCCACCAGCACCAACAAGGATGTTTTCACTATTGCGGTCACGGGCGGGACGCCGAGGAAGATAACGACCAATCCCGGTAGCGATGACACGCCCATGTATTCGCCGGATGGTAAATACATCTCCTACCGCTCGCAGTTCCGCGGCGGCTATGAGAGCGACCGCTTCCGCCTGATGCTCTACGAGCGCGGGACCGGCAAGATCACTGACATGACGCCAACCTTCGATCGCTGGGTCGACTCGGTCGCGTGGTCGCCGGATTCGAAGTCGATTTACCTCACCGCCGGCAATCAGGGCGAGAACCCGATCTACGTTCTCAACATTGGCCAGCCGAATCCTTGGCCACAGGAACTAATCGACGGCTATAACGACAGCCCCACTCCGACTCCCGATGGCAAGACGCTGGTCTTCGATCAGATGTCGATTGCCGCGCCTAACGAGATCTACACTGCGCCACTGAACTTCCCGGCATGTCGCATCGCCGTGCCGCCGAACGCCTACAACGTTCCCGACTGCCTGCTCTCCAAGGCGAAGCCACTCACCATGCTGAACGACCCGGTGCTTTCGCAGATCGCCATGCAGCCGATGGAGTCGTTCTGGTTCAACGGCGCTAACAAGGAAAAGGTGCAGGGCTTCATCATCCGGCCTCCTGGATTCGACGCGAGCAAGAAGTATCCACTGAAGTTTCTCATTCACGGCGGGCCCGAGGGCGCGTGGGGCGACGACTGGTCGTATCGCTGGAACCCAGAACTATTCGCGGCGAACGGCTATGTCGTCGTGATGGTCAACTTCCACGGCTCAACCGGCTACGGTCAGGCCTTCATCGACGCCATCAACGGCAACTGGGGCGGCGCGCCGTACGACGACCTGATGATGGGTCTCGACTACGCCGAGAAGAACTACGGGTTCATCGACAAAAACCGCGAGTGCGCACTGGGCGCGAGCTACGGCGGCTACGCCATCAACTGGATCGAAGGCCACACCGACCGCTTCAAGTGCCTGGTCTCGCACGATGGCATGTTCAATACCGAGTCGGCCTACGGCACTACCGAAGAGCTGTGGTTCAACGAGTGGGAGTTCAAAGGCACTCCGTGGACCAACCGCGAGATGTATCGCAAGTGGTCGCCGCATCTGTTCGCCAAAAACTTCAAGACACCGTTGCTGGTTGTCCACGGCCAGCTCGATTACCGGCTCGATGTGTCGGAAGGCTTCCAGCTCTTCACCACATTGCAGCGGCTGGGCATTCCGTCAGAGATGCTCTACTTTCCCGACGAAGGTCACTGGGTGCTGAAGCCGCAGAACTCGCAGCTCTGGTACAAAACGGTGAACGCCTGGGTCGATCGCTGGACCAAGACTAACCAGTAGGACGATGGAAAGGGCTAGCCGCGGATTAACCCCGATTTTGCGGATCTCTTTTCTTCTCCGATCCGTGTGATCCTCCCTAATCCGCGGCTATGTTTTTTCTGCGAGTACAATCTCCCGCACTGGGGTTCTAACCTCGAACGGGGGGTGGGTTGCTGTGAGCGAAAGATTGGTGTCTCTTCCTGCGGCCATGGTTGCGGCCGCAATTCCCAGCGAAGTCACGTGGTCGTATCTCGCTTTTACGGTGGTCTTTATCGTCGGGCTGGTCGCGATTTTCGTTCGTGGCGACTGGCAACGAGCCCGAGGTTTCGACAAGCTCCTTCTCCTCGGACCGATCTTCTACGCCGCGCCACTCGCAGCCTTTGCCACTGAACATTTCACGCAGACCAAGGAGATCGCGTCGATCATCCCCAAGTGGATTCCGTGGCACTACTTCTGGGCGTACCTGGTCGGCACATGTTTTATCGCTGCCGCATTCAGCCTGGTCACTCGGATTCAGGCACGCCTGGCGGCAAGCTTGCTTGCCCTGACGTTCTTCCTCTTCGTCACGCTGATGTACATCCCGGCTACCTTACGTCATCCCGACAATCGAATCTTTCTGACCATCGCGTTACGCGAAACATCCTTCAGCGGCGGAGCACTGGCATTCGCCGCAAGTCTCACCGATGCCTGGCGCAGACGTGCCGCGCGAGTAATGGCAACGATCGCACGATACTTCGTCGCCGTTGCCGTGCTCTTCTTCAGCTACCAGCAATTCCGGCACGGCAGTAATGTTCCCGGCGTTCCACTGGAGCCATTGACTCCCACATACGTCATCGGGCACGCCATCTGGACCTATCTTGCGGCCGCAGTCTATGCAGTCGCGGGCGTCATGTTGCTAATTGGCAAGAAGACCCGCGCAGCCGCGACGTGGCTGGGCTTGACCGTGCTCTTCATTGAGTTAGCGGTCTACGTCCCGATCGCCGTGGTGGAACGCGCCAGCCTCGACAAGGGACTCAACTACATGGCGGATACGCTAATGTTTTGTGGCGCTGTTCTGCTGCTCGCGGGAGCCATGCCGCGAGCGGAAGAAAACTAACCACGGATCAACACGGATTTCATTAGATCTCAAAGTCTGATCCGTGAATATCCGTGCCGATCCGTGGTTAATATCTTCATTGCTGTGGCGTGTACTCCCAGACCGTGCCCGAACCGCCGCCACCGCAGGCATGGCTTACGCCGTAGACGTTACCCGCTGCATCCAGTGCCGGCGGCCCGACCGGCAAACAACCGTCGTTGCCCTCGCTGAAATCATGGACGTCGGTATAAACCCACTGACCGTTGCCGGAAGGCGTCAGCTGGTACATATTGCCGCAACCTTCATCCCCGCAATTTTGGGTACCGCCGTCGTTGTTGACTCCGTACAAGGCTCCGCTGGCGTCCATCACCGGAGCGAAGGGACCAAGCAGGCTTACGGTCGGGCCGTTGAAGTTATACAGTATCTTGAATGTCCAACCATTGCCTGACGGAGAGAGCTCCCAGATACCTCCATAGAAACTGTCGGGGCCGGTCTGGCTGGTTACGCCGAATAGGTTCCCCAAGCCGTCGCGGATGAGCGCGCTGGGGTAACCACTGTCGGTGTTCTGGTTGAAAGAGTACAGAGTGGTCTTGGTCCAGGTCGATCCGGTGCGCGTCAATTCAAATATAGTTCCACATCCCTGGAATGGTGAGCACCCCGGATTACCACCCTGCTCGGTGGTGCCCCAGAGGTTTCCCGCGTCATCGAGCACCACCCCTTTGGGAAGCAGGCCATCGGCGCCGCCCTGGAAGCTATAGAGAATGGTTTCCGTCCAGCCCTGGGCAGAGGGGCTGAGTTCGTATACGGTGCCCTCGTCGAAAGCTCCCCCAAACGCCGTGACGCCGAAGATATTCCCGGCGCTATCAAAAACGAACTTGTGCGGGTAGCTGCCATCGTTGCCGATGCCGAACTGATGTAACACTTTGTTAGTCCAGAAACTGTTCGCTGTAGCCGCATTAGCGGTGAGGGGTGGTACCAGTTGGTAGACCGTGCCTTCGAGTTCCGGGGGCCCTCCTTCTAGCTCAGCGCCATAAACACCACCGTTGGGGCCGATCACAATGCCGCTGGGATAAGGAGGCAGACTAGTATCCTTGCCAAATTCGAAGAGCAAGGAAAAGCCCCAACTGGAATTGAACTTCGTGAGTTTGTATACGACTCCGCAACCAACCGGGCCGCCCCCGTCGCAGTTTAGGAGCCCGCCATTTTCGGTTACACCATAAATGTTTCCGTGTGAGTCCAGGGTCGGTCCCGCATACGGATACAAACCATCGACTACCTGGAAGGCGTGCAGGACGGTGAATGTTTGTCCATGTGCAAATGTACCGGCCGACACGAGAAAGATCAGCGCGGCGAAAACTGTTGCCGCGGTTCCAAAGCTAATAGCAGCGATACGCCCGTGAGGTGTCATGGGAACTCCTTTGACAATCGACGAGAGCGCTGATTTTTTGCCGGGAAACCTCGGAAGTCAAGACATAATCAAACCGCGCGGGTTCCCTTGACGAAAAATTTACAAATAATCGCGGATCGGCACAGATTCCTCGGACCTCTTTCTTTCTGATCCGCGTCATCCGCGCAAATCCGCGGCTACTTTTCTCCTGTCTTTACCACACCACGCACTGCTTGTCCGGCGGCCGCACCATCGCCGACCCCGCCTTGCAGGAGAATGCCTGCGCGAATGGGGGGAAGTTCGACAGCGGACCAATCACGCGATATTTCGCCACCGGATGCGGATCCCCCTGGATCATCTTGCGTTGCGTCTCAGGACGCGTCTCGTCTCCGCGGAACTGTCCCCAGGCGATGAAGAATTGCTGATCGGGAGTGAAGCCGTCAATGGTTGGCTGCGGCTTCGTCTTCTGGTCTTTCTGGAATGCAAGGTACGCGATCTTCACCCCTCCCAGGTCGCCGATCGACTCACCCAGCACCAGCTTGCCGTTGTGATGGATACCGGGCTCGATGTAGTAACTATTGAACTGATCGACCACGCACTGCGTCTTGGCGTCAAAACGCTTGCGGTCTTCGGGCGTCCACCAGTTATTCAGCCGGCCTTGGGCGTCGAACTGTGAACCTTGATCGTCGAAGCCGTGGCTGATCTCGTGTCCCATGACCACGCCGATGGCGCCGTAGTTCACCGCGTCAACGTAGTTCATGCTGAACGCAGGCGGCTGCAGGATGCCCGCGGGAAACGTGATGTCGTTCAGCAGCGGATTGTAAGACGCGTCTGAGGTTGGCGGAGTCATGCCCCAACGGCTGCGATCGGTGGGCTTGCCGATTAGCGCGATGTCGTCGGCCACGTTGAACTTCGCGGCATTCACCACGTCGGTAAAGTAAGAGTCGCGCGTGATATCGACCTTGCTGAAGTCTCTCCACTTGTCGGGATAGCCGATCTTCACACTGAAGGTCGAAAGCTTCTCCAGCGCGCGCTTCTTGGTTTCGGGTGTCATCCAGTCAAGGTTCTCGACCGTGTCGGTCATGGCGGCGAGAATGTTGTTCACCATCTCCTTGGCTCGGGCCTTGGCCTCGGGCGGGAAGTAGCGTGCCACATACTCCTTGCCCAGCGGATCGCCCAGCAGGTTGTCGGCAGCCTCGGCACACTGCTTCCAGCGGGGCTTCAACTCCGCGCGTCCCTCCAGATCCTTCTGGTAGAAGACGAAGTTCTCATCCACAAACGGCTGCGACAGGAACGGCGCAGCGTCGTGCAGCAGCTGCCACGTGAGGTAGATTTTCCAGTCGGCCAGCGACGCTCCGGTGAGTTGTTTGTCGACCTCCTGCAGGAACTGCGGCTCCTCAACGTTGAGCTGCCCGCGCGGAATCTTTGCCGAGTCGAAATACGACGTCCAGTCGAAATGCGGAGCGAGCTTCGTCATCGCATCGAAGCTCATCATGTGGTCGAGTTGCTGCGGATCGCGCTTGGCCACATTGTCGAGCGAGGCCTTTGCCAGCGAGGTCTCGAACTGCATAACCGTGGCGGCCGCTTTGGTCGCATCGGCATCGTTGTAGCCCGCGAGTTTGAACATGTTCGCCACATGCACCACATATTTCTCGCGCGCGTCTTTGAAGCGCTGCTCCGGCTTCAGGTAGTAGTCGCGGTCAGGCAGTCCGAGGCCGGCAGCGGCGATGTCGGCGATCACCATCGACGGATTGTGCTGGTCAGGGGATGAGCCAAGCCCGAACGGAACCGGCACCGATAAACTCTGCAACGCGATGATCATCTTCTGCACCCCTGCGCCATCGTGGATGCCATCGATCTGGCTCAGCATCGGCTTGAGGGGAGTGACACCGGCGGCATTGATCGCCGACATGTCGGTGCACGCCGCATAGAAATCGCCGGTCAACTGCGCCGACGAGCCTTTCGGCTGGTTGTGCTCTCCGCTGCTTGCTCCAGAATTGTCTTGAGCTGTGCTTTGTTGGCTTCGCCGGCGGCCCAGCGACGGCTCCAGCGATCCATGGAGGCAGGAATGGGATTCTGCGCCCGCCACGTACCGTTGGCGAAATCGTAGAAATCGTTGCAGGGATCAGCCTTGCGATCGAGATCGCTGACTTGGATACCCTGTTGTGCTTGCGCAACCAGTGGAACTGTTAGCGCGAGGACGCAGAAGAAGAGTAAGGTTTTTCGCATCATGGCTCGCTTTCCGGATGCTGGCTTTCCGGATGTAAGACAAATGAAATATTATGCGCGGCAGGCTAGCTTGCGGCAAACTATCTGGTGTAGGACGGAGGCAATTTGAGATGAGTGACACTGGAGTGACTAACATCGGCGCGCTTTATCTGGACGAGGCGTTTCGCTCCCTGCGCGGGCATAAGCGGATGGCCGACGGAGCCATGGCGCAACTCAACGATGAGCAGTTCTTCGCCATGCCCAGCCAGGAGTCAAACAGCGTCGCCATCATCGTGAAGCACATGGCGGGTAACATGCGCTCGCGCTTCACCGACTTCCTCACCTCGGATGGCGAAAAGCCCGACCGCCGGCGCGATTCCGAGTTCCTCATGCAGGACACCAGGTCTGATCTTAAGCGCGTGTGGGAAGACGGCTGGCAGCTGGTGCTCGATACCCTGAATTCGCTTAGCCCTGACGACCTCACCCGCACCGTGACCATTCGCGGCGAGCCGCATTCCGTTCTACAGGCCATCAATCGCCAAATCGGACATACCGCGCAACATGTCGGACAAATCGTCTTCCTCGCCAAGCACTGGAAGGGCGCCGACTGGCAGACGCTCAGCGTTCCCAAGGGTCAAAGCGAGCAGTTCACCGCGAAGAAGATGGCGGAGCGGAAGGGCGGCTAAGAAGCAATTAGCAACTAGCGACTTAGTGATTGCTGATTGGCAACCAGCTGTCAGCTATCAGCTGTCAGCTGTCAGCTATCAGCCGTCAGCTTTCAGTTCTTCAGAGCCCGAAGGGCGTGTCATGATAGCCCAGGGTGAAGCGAAGCGGAACCCTGGGTAGGCGTGCATAGAAAGATTCCCAGTCCCATCGGGGACGACACAGGTTTAGCATTGTTTGTGTAATCGCTGTTATCAACAATTGTCGAAAACCTCTTCAAGGCGGCTAGTACTGAGGTAGTATGAAAACCCCTTCCCGGCCTCACTTTGGAGGACGCCATGAAACTGAAAACTCTCGCCTGTCTGAGCCTGATCCTTTTCGTGGCATCGCTCGCGTCCGCGGCCAACGCGCAAACCTTCACCGTGCTTCACAACTTCACCGGGGGCGCCGGCGGAGCAGCTCCCTATGCCGGAGTATTGATCGGTCGCGATGGAAATCTCTACGGAACAACGGCTGCGGGTGGTGGTGGGACCTGCAGTGCCTATTATTACTTCGAGCCGGGCTGCGGTACTGTTTACGAGTTAAATCCCTCCAGCCAGTCGTTCATTACCCTTTGGCAATTTAGCGGCGGAAGTGACGGAGCCTATCCAGAAGCCGGGTTGGTGGTCGGGCCCGCAGGCGCCATGTATGGAAGTACAGGGTTCGGTGGCAACGGTTGCGCCGGTGGCTGCGGCACCTTTTTCCGATTGACTCCACCCGCAACTCCGCCACGCACGATCCAGCAAGCGCAATGGACGGTGACCATTCTCCACAACTTCACTGGCAATGATGGGGAAGAGCCCACAGGGAATCTCGCCGCCGACGGCTCCGGCAACTTCTACGGCTCGACCCATCAAGGGGGACCAGGAACGTCCGGCACCGTCTTCAAGCTGAGCAACCTGAATGGTGTCTGGACATTGTCGATTCTGCAGGACTTCGATGGATACGATAACTTTCCTCTGGGCGGAGTAGTTCTCGACGCGGCCGGCAATGTTTATGGCACGAGCCAGGGTGGAGATTTCGGGGCGGGGAGCGTTTACCAGCTACTGGCAGACTCAGACTGGCAGATGAATACTCTGTACAGCTTCACCGCGTATGGTGACAACGGAGATGATCCTGTTTCGGGGGTTACATTGGACTCGTCGGGAAATATTTACGGCTCAACCACCGGGGCTGGGGTCGGCGGCGGCGGTACCGTATTCGAGTTGTCCAGCGGAAGCTGGGCGTTCAATCTCCTGTTCAGTTTAGTCGGCGGTGAGGGCCCCCTGTACAGCAATCTCATCTTCGACAAGGCGGGAAACCTCTACGGCACGACGTATGCTGACGGGAATTCCGGGTATGGGTCCGTCTTCAAGCTGACACCTTCAAACGGCAGCTGGACCTATACCTCACTCCACGACTTCACCGGCGGGAGCGATGGTGCATTCCCCATCGGAAATCTTGTATTTGACAGCAATGGCAATCTCTACGGCACAGCCAGCCGAGGCGGCAATGATCTATCGAAGTGCAAAGGTTGGGGCTGTGGTGTGGTGTTCAAGATCACGCCGTAGCGCACGCTTCATCCCGCGGTGTCATGGCAGCCCTCCGGCCTTAACTTTGAGGGACAAGGCTCATCCCTACAACCATGCAGGTTTGCGCCAGCCACGAAGCGAACTTTCGTCAATCGAGGCGTCTTCTCTCCCCATGCTAGAATCGCCTGTTTGCCCGACACATTCACATTCTTGCTAGTTCATCATCCGCCGCGATTCTTAGCGGCCTGCGAGTCATTCTCATGCCAGATACCATGCTTGCTGTTGTAAAGCCGGAGGCCGCTCCCGGCACCGAGATCCGCCAAGTTCCCCGTCCCACATTTGGTCCCAACGAAGTGCTGGTGAAGGTCGAAGTCGCTTCCATTTGCGGCACTGACCTGCACATTTATCAGTGGGACCAGTGGGCGCAGCGCCGCATTCATCCGCCGCTTATTCCCGGCCACGAGTTCTGCGGCACCGTCGAGGCCGTGGGCAAAGATGTCACCGCCGTGAAGGAAGGCGACTTTGTCTCCGCCGAGATGCACGTGGCCTGCGGCAAGTGCCTGCAATGCCGCATCGGCGAATCGCACATCTGCCAGCATGTGAAGATCATCGGCGTCGATGCCAACGGAGCGTTCGCCGAATACGTCGTCATACCCGAGAGCAATATCTGGAAGCTCGACCCGTCGATCCCTCGGGAGTACGCATCCATTCTCGATCCGCTGGGCAACGCCGTACACACCGTATTGGCCGGCGACATCGCAGCCAAGAGCGTCGCCATCACCGGATGCGGCCCTATCGGCCTGTTCTGCATTGCGGTGGCGCGCGCCTGCGGAGCGACCCAGATTTTCGCCATCGAACCCAACGAGCATCGCCAGAAAATTGCCAAGCAGATGAAGCCCGACTTCGTGCTCGACCCGACGAAGGATGACATCTATGACGTGGTCATGCAAAACACTGGCGGTACGGGCGTCGACGTGGTGCTGGAGATGGCGGGCCGTAGCGATGCCATCCGCACCGGCTTCAAGATTCTGCGCCTCGGCGGACGCATGTCGCTGCTGGGCATTCCCTCCAAGCCGGTCGAACTGAACTTGGCCGAAGAAGTCATCTTCAAAGGCGCCACCGTGCAGGGCATCAACGGACGCCGCATGTACCAAACCTGGTATCAGATGACCGCGCTGCTCAAAGCCAAGATGCTCGACCTGCATCCCGTCATCACCGACCGCATCGCCATGAAAGACTTCGCCAGCGGCATGGAGCGTCTGAAGACCGGCGAAGCCAGCAAGATCCTCATGTATCCCAACGGTCGGCCGTAGGTTTCCAGCAACAACAAAATGGGGCGAGGTTCACTGAACTTCGCCCCTTAATTTTCGCTGCTCATGCAGGTGCGGATTGCCGGAACAATGGGATTGCCAAAACTAAAGAAGACGCCGCACAGCCGCAACGCAACATGCTCGATTAGTGAGCGCTTTGCCCGCGCAGCCTTGCGCTACAGGTTCAGCTTCTTAAACCGGCTCTCCGGAATCGCGCGGACCACCGTCATAATCAGCCGCCAGATTCCTGGAACATAGAGTACATCCGGCCCCTTCGCGCCCCGATCGATCGCCTTCACAATGGTCGCCGCCACCTTGTTCGGGTCGGCAAACTTCGACTGGCCCTTCATGCCCACCGTCATGGAGGTCTTCACCGGCCCCGGCTTGATGGTCAGCACGCGAACGCCTTCACGGTCCACCCGGTTTCGCAAGCCATCGACAAACGCCGTCAGTCCCGCCTTCGAGGAACCGTAAATGTAATTTGACTTCCGGCCGCGGTCGCCCGCAACCGAGCTCAACACCGCCAGGGTGCCCGAGTGCTGTTGCGCACAATAGTTGGCCAGCCAGGTCAGCAGGCTTGCCGCAGCCACAAAGTTCGTGTGCAGAATCTGCCCGGTCTCGGCGAAGCTCTGCTCCGCCCGGCCCTGGTCGCCCAGCACGCCGAGCGCGAGGTACGCCACATCCAACCCGCCCAGCGCTTCGATGGCGTGCGCCAGCAGCTCCGGATGTCCCTCCGTGTCGTCCAGGTCGGTCACAGCCGTATCCACATAGCCTGCGCCACGCGTACGCGCGTCCGCTGCCACCGCGGCCAGCCGGTCAGGGTTGCGGCCCACCAGGAACAGGTGCTCCCCGCGCGATGCCCAGATACGGATGGTCGACTCGGCAATGCCCGAGGTCGCGCCCAGTACCAGGATGCGCTTCGGTGCGCCGCGCCCCGTTGCGACGCAGCGTCAGCGACTGCTCGGCAGTCGTACCCTGGCCAGGAACTGTAGACATCGGATTCGAGCTCAACGACGCATCCCCTTTTCCCCGACCACGCGCTCCCAGAAGCTCGAGGTAATCGCAGGGTCTTTATAGCGCGCAAAGCGCTCCCACTGCGGATAAAACGCCTGATACTGCGCCGCCGTCATGCGCGCATCCTTCGCCGGATACAGCCGGCCCCCGAACTCATGGGTCATCTCGGCCAACCGGTCGAACAGCGCGAAACTTTTGTCCGGCTTGATCGGAAAATCCAGCGCCAGCGTAATGCCAGGCTTGGGAAAGCTCATCATGCCCGGCGACGGCACATTGCCAAAGGCCTTCAGCACCGCCAGGAAGCTCGCCAGCCCCGACTTCGCCACTTCGCGCAGGATCTCCACCGTTCCTTGCCGCGCGTTCTCCCACGGAATCACGTATTGAAACTGCAACAGACCGCGCTTGCCGTACATCTTGTTCCACTTCAGCACCGCGTCCAACGGATAAAAAAACGGCTCGTAGTCCTGCAGCGCGGTAACCCGGCTCTTGATCTGCTTATGAAAGAACAGGTGGTTGAACAGCCCCACCGTAGTCCCGTTCAGCACCCACCCCGGCAGCTCCATCGGGAACACCAGCTTCGGCTCGGGCGACGGCTTCAGCGGCCCAGGGACTTGCGAGTGATCGCCCTGCATGAAGATCCCGCGGCAGAAGTTTTTGCCCGTCGAGGTCACATCCACCCAGCTCACGGTGTACTCAATGTTCTTCGATTTCTCCGTCAGGTCGAGAAACTCATCAATGCCATGGAACTGGATGCCCTGGTAGTCCACCATGCGGCTCACGATCGGCTTCAGCTTTAGCTGCGCCCACGTGATCACGCCCGTCAGCCCCAGGCCGCCGATGGTTGCCGCAAAAGAAGTCCGCGTTCTCGGTCGGGCGTGCAGTGCAGCATCGTCCCATCAGAGCGCACCAGCTCAAACTGCGTGATGTGGTTGCCCAACGTTCCCGCATGGTGATGGTTCTTGCCGTGAATGTCGTTCGCAATCGCGCCGCCCAGAGTCACGCACTTTGTACCCGGCGTCACCGGCAGGAAATACCCGCGAGGCACCGCAAAATCGAGGATCTGCGCCAGCGTGATACCCGACTCAGCCGTAAGCAACCCGGTCTGCGGATCGAACTCCAGCAACCGGTTCATGCCCGTGGTCTGGAGCAGCGTCCCATCTTTCAGCAGGCAAACATCGCCATAGCTGCGCCCCATCCCCACCGCCAGCACTCGAGTCTGTACGCCCTGGATGATGCGCGGGAAATCGCCCTGCCAGTTCAGGTGCCGCAGCTCCGCTTCATAGACCGGATATCGTCCCCAGCATTCAAAGGGAACGCCACCGGAAGGCGCTGCTTCTGCAGCGCTCGGAACAGAATTCGCGAGCCTTGGCTCGGCGGTGGCGGGCATAGCTTCAGTCTAGCCGATAGGCCTGCGGCGGACTAGATGGCCTGTGGCGGCGAAATGCCGCATGGGGCGCAGCCCGCTGCTGATTGGAGTGCTGCGTTCCCACATCGCCGCAAATTGGGGAGTGTAGCGGCCAAGAGCCAAGAGCTAAAAGCCAAGAGCGCTTCCCTTTTGTAAGATATCCAGAACAGCATTTCCGTTCAGGAGCCGTCCTTGACTCATTCAACGTTGCGTATAACGATTCGTACATCGCTTTGCTTCGCTCTCGTCGCGCTATTTGCATTCACCATGACTGCCCAGAATCCATCCGCGAAACACGCCTCTACTCCGCAGGCCGGCTCGCCTGCCCAGCCTGACTGGGTCGCGATCAGCAACGGCTACACCAAGCTGCTGCTCGATGTCTCGTTCAAGTACCATCCGGAGTTCGGCTCGCAGCAAGGGTTGGCGCAATTCGACACCAAGGCCTCGCAGCCCACGCTGGCCAACGAAGATGCCGAGCGCAAAGACAACGAAGCCGTGGTCGCCAAGCTGAAGGCCGCGTCCGCCGAGAAGCAGCTTCCCGAGGTCGCGGAAGACCTGACCATCATCCTGCGCAAGATGGACCTCAACTTCCGCCAGGAGGATTACGAACGCGCGCACGAGGTGCCGTTCATGAACGCCAGCCAGATGGTCTTCGGCGGCCTGCGCATTTTGCTCGACGACCAGACCCCGAAAGATCGCTGGCCCTCCGCCGTCACGCGCATCCGCGATTACGCCGGCATGGAGCCGGGATACACCGCCATCACCGAGATCCTGAAGCAGCGCACCATGGAACAGATGGCCAAGCCGGGCGTCATCTATCCCGCGCGCACCGAGATCGAGACCGAGATGGCGCGCAACTCCAACTACATGGATGGCATTGCCGCGCTCATGCAAAAGCACAACCTCGAGGGATGGCAGCAGCCGCTGGCCAAGCTCAAGCAGCAACTGGCCGACTACGACACCTGGGTACGCGCCACCGTGCTGCCCAAGGCGCGCAGCGACTTCCGCCTGCCGCCCGAGCGTTACGCGCTCAACATGGAGGACTTCGGCATCGACATTCCGCCTGACCAGTTGGCGGCCATGGCGCACCAGTCGTTCGACGAAATCCTGGCGCAGATGAAACCTATCGCGGCGCAGATTGCGAAACAACGCAACTTGCCGTCGAGCGATTATCGCGATGTCATCCGCGAGTTGAAGAAGCAGCAGCTCATCGGCGACGCCATCCTTCCCTTCTATGAAAACCGGCTGAAGCAGATCGAGGAGGTCATCAACGAGCACCAGCTTGTCACCTTGCCCGACCGCCCGGCAAAGATTCGCATTGCCAGCGCCGCCGAAACAGCGCAACAGCCCGCGCCGCACATGGTGCCTCCGCCGTTCCTGCACAACACCGGACAGCGCGGCGAATTTGTGTTGCCGCTGAATATTCCCGCCGCTCCGGGACAGGCGCCCTCGTTGCATTATGACGACTTCACCTTCGACGCCGCCGCCTGGACGCTGACTGCGCACGAAGCTCGCCCCGGCCATGAGCTGCAGTTCGACTCCATGCTGGAGCACGGAGTTTCGCTGGCCCGCATCCGTTACGCCTTCAACAGCACCAACGCCGAAGGCTGGGGCCTGTATTCGGAGTGGATGATCTTCCCCTACATGCCGTTGGAGGGCCAGTTAATCTCGCTGCAAATGCGCTTGCAGCGCGCGGCGCGTGCCTTCGTCGATCCTGAGTTGCAATCGGGAAAGCTCACACCCAAAGACGCGTTTCATGTATTGGAAGATGAAGTCGTGTTGTCGCACGCCATGGCCGAGCAGGAGGTCGAGCGCTACACCTATCGCTCTCCCGGACAGGCGACCAGCTATTTCTACGGCTACACGCGGCTGCTCCAACTGCGTAGCGAGACCGAGAAGGCGCTCGCTGCCAAGAACGTGAAGTTCGACCAGAAGAAGTTTCACGACTTCATCCTGGCACAGGGCCTGCTGCCTCCCGACATGATGCGCAAAGCCGTGCTCGACAATTTCATCCCCGCGCAAAGGTAACTTGAGCCCGACGGGACTGGGTGCCCCATTCGGGCCGGGTTTGCCCGGGTGGGGATTTGTTCGGGAGCCTCGCGCTGCGGCATTTGGCAGTGCGGCGCTTCCGCGCGGGTATCGAGGTTAGATCTCTACGGAAGGAGCCTGCTGCCGTGGAAGAGATTGGCACAGCCGCATTGCAGTACCTGGCGTCGCTGGAATATCGTCCCGACGCTAAGGCGATTCTCGGCATGATTCCATTGACCGGAATCTATTGGGTTGACGAGATACCTGACCATTCTCAAATTCGTGCGCTTCCCGAGAATGAGCAGTCCCAAGTCTATCGTCTGTTTCTAATACGCAAGTTAGTTTGGAGGAGAAAGAAATTAAGCCAGGAAGACCAGGAGTTCTGGGAATCAATCCAGAAGCAAATACCGGGCTGCCCCCTGTTTCAGCGCCTCGAACCATCACGCGAGATCGTTCGCGCCGACAAACGCATTGAACGCCAGATGGACGCCTGCGAAGCTGCCCTGGAGGCTGAGGTAAATGGCACTAACTAGTCGTCTGCCGCAGAAAATTTGCCACTGCCTCTACCGCCTCAAGAAAACGACCCTGTCCGTCCAGTTCCACTTTCCCGCCTCTTTGGCAAGGGTGCCTAGCGCAGCCACCAGGCGACCGATGTCTGCTGGAGAGATCGTCTTCTCGTCCACGAAGATAACCCCGCCATGTCCGCGTCCTTGTTCGGCCCAAGTTTTGAGCAGCGGTGGGATGGTTCTGCGATCGTAAGTTACCAGCGTGAGCCGTTGCGCAGCGGCTTTCATCAGACAGGCGGAATCGTCCTGCCCAAGGTAATTGCCGTTCTCCCAATCGGTCATGCAGTGAACGATCAGCGAGCGATGTCGCCGCCGTAGGCCCTCCGCCACGCCAGGAGAGATGTGTTCATCCAGAAGCAGCCTGAGCATCTCAGCTTCGGGATCGCTTCAGCGGCCGTGATTCGCTGGCTTGGGGGAGCATGCGTCTCAGAGCGGCAAAGTCGACCGCTTCGTTTTCCGCGATCGCCTCCTGAATCTCATCGGGAAATGCCTCGGCATAATTCAGGGCCGCCTTTACCTTGGCTTCAGGCCAGCGCAGGTGTTTGGAGACCGATGAGACGTCTCGACCGTAGCTTCGGAGAAGAAGCATCAGCTCCCAGACGGCCAGGGTGCTGCCCTGAACATAGGCTTGGCGGCCGGCCGGCGAATCGCGAAAGTCGATGAACGAAAATTCTGAACGACGTAATCCTTCCTCGACCAGGCGAGCGCTTGCGTCGCTCGGAGTCCACCCATGGCGATTGGCCATGCGCTTCAACCGCTTGCCGCTTTCGAGTGGCAGGCGCATGCTCAGCACCATCGAGCGGGGTGGTTTCATAGGGCAGGCTCCTCCGGTTGTAATCTTTGTAACTATTGTAACTGATCACGCCCGGAAGTGAGCGGGTGAACTGAATCAATTCGAGATTTTGGC
>CAWELL010000008.1:0-729617 GCA_963809865.1 uncultured Acidobacteriaceae bacterium
CGATCAGCGGCCTTTTTTTTTGCGGAATTTCAGCTCTGATAATCTTCTGGTGGAAATTATGAAACAGCAGGGACAATCGTCTGAAGACGTCGCGCGCCAGTCCGCGGAGGCCGATCCATTATTGGCGCTTATCGGCAGCGGCAGGGAACTGTGGCGCCCAGAGCACGCCGACGAGTTGTGGCACGGTTGCGCGAGGATTGGGACTGATTGGTATCACCACAGACGCCCTCATTCAAACTGAATCTGTTTGTCCTTACTCCGTCCACCTCTTAAACACCAGGCACCCATTCGTTCCGCCGAAGCCGAAGGAGTTCGACATGGCATATTCGATCTGCGCTTCGCGCGGGGTGTGGGGAACGAAGTTCAGATCGCAGCCTTCGCCAGGATTGTCCAGATTCGCGGTGGGCGGAACAATCTGATTTTGCAGCGCCATCACTGTGATCCAGCCTCTAATCCTCCGGCGCCTCCCAGCAGATGTCCGGTCATCGACTTGGTGGAGCTGACCAGCATCTTGTAGGCGTGCTCGCCAAAGGCGCGCTTGATGGCCGTAGCTTCCAGCTCGTCGCCCAGCGGCGTCGAGGTTCCGTGAGCGTTCACATAGCCCACTTGCTCGGGCTGAATATGCGCGTCACGCATCGCGTTACGCATCACGCGGAAGCCGCCTTCGCCATTTTCCGCCGGCTGAGTGATGTGATAAGCGTCGGCGCTCATACCATATCCCACCACCTCGGCGAGAATCCGAGCGCCCCGCTTCTTGGCGTATTCCAGTTCTTCCAGGATGAGGATGCCGGCGCCTTCACCGATAACGAATCCATCGCGATCGCGGTCCCAGGGCCGGCTGGCATGATGGGGATCGTCGTTGCGGGTGGACAGCGCTCGCATAGCGGCGAAACCGCCCACGCCCATCGGCGTGATGGCCGCCTCGGAACCGCCGGCAATCATTACGTCGGCATCGCCATACTTGATGATTCTGGCTGCGTCGCCAATGGAATGAGCGCTGGTGGTGCACGCCGTACACGTTGCTTCATTCGGGCCTTTGGCGTTGTGCCGCATGCTGACCTGCCCGGCTGCGAGATTCACGATGGCGGAAGGAATGAAGAACGGTGAGATTTTGCGAGGGCCGCCATTGAGCAGGTTGTTGTGCTCGCGCTCGATAACATCAAATCCGCCGATGCCGGAGCCGATGTCAACCCCGGTGCGCTCGGCCATCTCTTCGTTTTCAACTTTGTAGTTGGCCGACAGCAGCGCCTCGTCGGCGGCGGCGATGGCCAGGTGAATGAAGCGCGCCATCTTACGCGCTTCCTTCTTCTCGATATATTGCAGGGGATCGAAGTTCTTAACTTCAGCGCCGATCTGGCAAGCGAAGTCGGAGACATCGAAGGCGGTAATGCGCTCCACCCCGCTTTTGCCGGCCAGCAGCGCCTGCCAAACCTCGGGGGCGCTATTGCCGACGCCGCAGATGAGTCCGATGCCCGTTACGACGACGCGACGCGGCAAACTACTTCGATCCTTTCGCGTGGGCGTTGATGTAGTCGACGGCGTCCTTCACCGTGCGGATCTTCTCCGCTTCCTCGTCAGGAATCTCGATGTCAAACGCCTCTTCGAAGGCCATGACCAGCTCGACCGTGTCCAGGGAATCGGCACCCAGGTCGTCAACAAACGACGCATTGGGCGTAACCTCGCCCTCATCTACTCCCAGCTGCTCCACAATGATTTGCTTTACCCGCTCGTCTACGGATGCCATGTTCGCAAGGCTCCTTCCTGGAATGTGCCGGCTTTACAAAGAATTTGAGGGACAGCTTTACTTGCTGGCTTTCGCGTGCGCCTCGATATACGAGACTGCATCCTGCACGGTACGGATCTTCTCCGCATCCTCGTCAGGGATTTCGATGTCAAAGGCCTCCTCGAAAGCCATGACCAGCTCGACGGTATCCAGCGAGTCGGCGCCCAGGTCGTCTACAAACGAAGCATTGGCCGTGACTTCGCCTTCATCTACTCCGAGTTGCTCCACAATGATCTGTTTAACCCGTTCTTCCGTCGATGCCATGTATTGCTTCTCCTGCCGCGTCACGCGGAAACCTATAAGTTTAAATGTCGCCGGGAAACCCTGTAAAGAATGACGAATTAATATCGAGATTCGCGAGTCTCGCAGGATTCAGATGCCCCGGTTAGAAGACTCGATTCATCCTAAACGTCAACTTTGGATACGGTCAACGCAAGCCTTTCAACTTGGACTGTGATCCCCAGCCGAGCCTCATTTGCGAGAGAAGGGATATCCCACCCCGACGCGCGCAACCACGGCGTGCCCCGGGCCCCCGGGTCTAAGCGCGCCGATTCGTTCCGCTGAACCAAGAGCCCGTCCCGAGCGAGCGCGGCGCGTCGAACGGGAGCGCATCCTTTTTCGGGCGTGATAGAAAGTCATCATGCGTGCAGTGGTGCAGCGGGTCAGCCGAGCGTCCGTCAGTGTTGGTGGCTCGATTGCCGGAGCGATTGAGACTGGGCTTTTGGTGCTGCTGGGCGTGGGAGCAAGACGATCAAGCTTCCGACGCGGATTACCTGGTCGACAAGATCGTCGGCCTGCGCGTCTTCGAAGATGAAGACGAGAAGATGAACCGTAGCGTGGTCGACGTCGGCGGTGCAATCTTAGCCGTTTCTCAGTTCACCTTGTACGGCGATGTCCGCCGCGGCAAGCGTCCGTCGTTCGATGCCGCCGCGCGTCCGGAACGCGCGCGCGAGGTCTATGAATATTTCGTGAATCGCGTTCGCTCCCTCGGCGTGCGCTGCGAGACCGGAGTTTTTCAGGCAATGATGCAGGTGGAGTTGGTGAACTCCGGTCCCGTCACCATCCTGGTCGATTCGAAGAAGCAGTTCTAAGAGTGGGTGGTGCGGGCGGGTAGAGCGGCGCTTCAGGCCGCGTTACGGCAAATCTCAATTCGTTTTGAAGGGGCACGGCTTCAGCCGTGCCGTAGAGCGTCATCAACGAGGGGACGTTAGTCCCCGAGGGACCTGCTATTACCCGCGCACCTTAGCCACGCGCTCCCGCACCTGGGACACGAACTTCGCATCGCTGATATCGGCCAGGTTGATCTCCACGTTGGCCAGCGCGCCATCGGCTGCCGCTTTGGCCAGTCCCACGCCTACCGTAATATCCGAAGCCATCTTCGGATTCGTAATAGGCCGCAGCGACTCGAGAATGTCGCGCGTCTCCCGTGCCTGCTCGGCCACCTTGAGCGGAATCTCGGTCGCGCCCCTCAGCGCGGTGTCAACTTCGCTTTGCGCCTCGGGATGATTCTTGGCTTTCTTGAACGCCGCCATCACCTCATTGAACGAAGCCGCATCGGCATCGATCGCCGCCTTGAATGCCTCACGCAGTTCGCTAAGCAGCGCAATGGCATTGCTCAGCTGCGCCTCATATTGCACGTAAGCCTTCTTGCCGCGCGACATGCCCGCAACCATGCAGCCCAGCGCCGCCGCCATGGCTCCGGTTGCGGCGGACGCGCTGCCTCCGCCTGGCGCCGCAGTTGGCGCGGCGAGCTGCTCGACAAACGGCTCAACCCCGGCGCGAAGTCCGCCCACCGCCATCTTGCCGCTCATCACTGCCGCGAGCCGATTTTCCAGGATCAGCGACGAGTCGAAGTTCTCGATCTGCAGAAACCATTCCGCCGCATCTTCCAGCGCCTTCTTGGGAATCAGCCCGACGATTTCGCTCGACAGCGGCATCACGCCATAGCGCGCGGCTTCGCGCTTCACGTACTCGTAGACGCGCGCAATCGGCGTCTGGTCGGTGTCGGTCAGGTTCATCGACACCTGCGCCAGCCCGCGCACCGGCACGCCCATGCCTTTTACGTAGCGCAGTCCGCCGTTGGAGAAGCGCACAGCTTTGGCAATCTTCTTCGCGATGTCAACGTCAGGGGTATTGAGGTACACGTTGTAGGCGACCAGAAACTTGCGCGCGCCTACGATCGTTGCTCCTGCCGTGGGATGGAGTTCGGAGTTGCCGAAGTCAGGCGTGCGCGTGGGATTGGTCTTCACTTCTTCGCGAATGCCCTCGAATTGCCCGCGGCGAACGTTCTCCAGGTTTTGCCGCTCGGGAGTCTGCGCCGCTGCTTCGTACAAATACACCGGGACTCCGAAGCGCTTCCAAATCTGCTCGCCGACGCGACGCGCCATGGCGACGCAGTCCTCGAGCGCCAGGCCCTCGATGGGAATGAAGGGGATGACGTCCGCCGCGCCAAGCCGGGGATGCGCGCCCGTGTGCTTCGTCAGGTCGATCAACTCGGCAGCTTTGCCCGACGCCGCGAATTACGGCTTCCTCCACCTTCACGGGATCGCCCACCAGCGTGATGACGCAGCGATTATGGTCGGCGTCCATCTCGCGATCGAGAAGGTAAACGCCATCCATCTTCATGGCTTCAAGGATGGCGTCAACTTTGGCCTTGTCGCGGCCTTCAGAGAAGTTAGGAACACATTCGACGAGTGCAGGCATAAGCGTCGAGGATAAAGAAGGCCGGGCCATGCGGCAAGGACGGAGAACACAGAAGCAGGTTCACCACGGAGACACGGAGGACACGGAGAATTCAGGTTCTAGTCTTGGTTACGCTCATTCCTGCTGTCATCCTGAGCGAGGAGCGCAGTGACGAGTCGAAGGACCCCTATCCTGAAGAGCATTCCGGGTTGTAGCGGTCCTTCGACTTCGTTCGTCCGCCTTCGGCAGACTCACTTCGCTCAGGATGACACCCAAAATACCTCCTTTCTCCGTGCCTCCGTGGTGAATGGTTTTCGCTACTTCTTCAACGATTCCAGGTACGCCACCACCGATTCCGCGTCAGTTTTGTTCAAGTGATAAGCCGGCATGGGAGGCCGCGCGGGCTTCCCGTTCGGCGCGAGGCCGGTCATGAAGAACTTCACTGCTTGCGCGTGGTCCCAGCCGGGAAGGCCCGCAATATTTGCCGAAGTATCGGCCCACACCGGCATGGGAACGGTGGGAGCGAAATTCAGCTTTGCGCCCTGCAACCACTTGTCCATCACATACTCGCCTTTATCGTTAAAGGGAGTGTGACAGTCGCCGCACTGACCGAGCTCCTTCACCAGGTACTCGCCATGCGCCACCATGGCGATCTTGTCGGCCGAGCCTTTACCCGATCCGGCATTGCTGGTGAGCGCGGCTGCGCAGAGCATCGCCCCGACCGCAGTAATAACGAGCAGCTTCTTCATCGATTCTCCTGAGTATGGTCGTTGCTGAAGCGCGGCCCCGCACTACCCGCCATCGCCGGAGACGCTTAGAGATTCAAGCGCAACCCAGATAGAAAGTCTGAACCCGCTTGCAGCGAAAGCGCCTGATTGTGCAGCAGCGTTGAATCGCGACTGTCAATTAACTGCGACGGTTACCGGCTATGACTCACTTGGTCACCATGGCTGCGACCAGCGAATGAAAAATCTTCGCGCCGTCGGTCATGCCCAATTCAGGCTCGGCTGCGCGCTCAGGATGCGGCATCATGCCCAGCACATTGCGGCCTTCATTGCAGATGCCGGCAATGTTCTCCAGAGAACCATTCGGATTGGCGGCCGCGGTGACTTCGCCCCCTGGGGTAACGTAGCGAAACACGATGCGGTCCTGCTCCTTCAACTCCGCCAGCGTCCGCTCGTCGCACACGTAGTTGCCTTCCATGTGGCCGATAGGAATCTGCAACACTTCGCCCTTGGTGAGTTGGTGAGTGTAAGGAGTGTTCGTCGACTCAACCCGCACATGCAACGGCTTGCAAACGTATTTCAGTCCGGCATTGCGCATGAGTGCTCCGGGCAGCAGGCCCGACTCGCACAGAATCTGAAATCCGTTGCAGATGCCGAAGACCAGCCCGCCCTCGGCGGCGAACTTCCTCACCGACTCCATCACCGGGGAGAACTTGGCGATCGCCCCCGTGCGCAGGTAGTCGCCGTAGGCAAAGCCTCCGGGCACGATGATGGCGTCAACGCCCTTCAGGTCGGGCGAATCGTGCCACAGGAACGTCACCGGCTGTTTTTCGACCTGCTCGACGGTCCAGTAGGCATCGTGATCGCAGTTGGATCCGGGAAAGATAATGACACCGAATTTCATAGCGAGAGCGCTCTCCGTGAGGATATCTTCAAGTTTAGCATCGGCTTCCGAGAGCGCCCGCCGGGCTGAATACATCCAATCAACATGCAGGTCTCGCGGCACATCCATCTCACCGGCTCGGCACTGAAGCAATGGTTTATTGGCCAGTGCTACGACTCGGCGTGTGTGGGACTGTTGTGGTGGGCGGGCCTGATATTTCTTCAGGTGCCATTTGCCATCTTCTGGGCTCTGCTGGCCACGTTGTTCCAATTCATTCCGCAGTTCGGGCCGGTGTTGAGCATCATCGGTCCCATCATCGCCGCGGCCTTTGTCAGTTGGGAAACCGCGCTGTACGTCCTCATTCTGTACGGCGCGATCGTCGTGGTTGACGGCCTTATCCTGCAGCCGATAATCATGCGTCGGCAAACGCGCGTGCCCATCTGGGCCTCGCTCATCATTCCTATACTGCTGAGTTTGTTCTTGGGATTTTGGGGATTCGTGGTGGCCGCACCGCTGTTGGCCGTCGTATTCGCCTATCGTGGGATGGCGAGGAACCGCGCTAGGCCTGGAGTTCCGCAGCAGACTCCGCCCGGGCAAGTCATCACCGGCGGGGTGCTGATTTCGCCGGGAGAATCGCCAGGGCATACACCACCGCCGGAATAGCGAACCAGCGGCGGGCAAACCGCGGCACCGATTCGAGGTGAGAGCCGTCGCCTTCAGGCGGGGAACCTGTGCGATCAGATGCGCTAAACTCGTCGGTTCGGAGAAAGCACTCCCGGAGAAAATATGAGTACTGCAGCCGCCCATCAGGGTGTAACCATTCGCCGCGCTCAATCATCCGATGCCGAGGTTTGCGGCCACATCTGCTACGAGGCGTTTACCCGCCTGAACCAGCATCACAACTTTCCGCCGGATTTTCCCTCGCCTGAGGTCGCGGTCGGCGTTCTCGCCTCCATGTTTTCCAACCCGCGATTCTTTTGTGTTGTGGCAGAACAGGGCGGAAAGATGCTGGGCAGCAACTGCATGGACGAGCGCTCGGACATAGCCGGCATCGGCCCTATCACCATCGATCCCGCAGGACAGAACTCTGGTGTCGGCCGCCTGCTGATGAAGGCTGTGATGGATCGGGCCGCCGAACGGCATTTTCCCGGAGTGCGCCTGGTGCAGGCGGCCTTTCATGGCCGCTCCATGTCGCTCTACGCAAAGCTCGGCTTCGACATACGCGAGCCGCTGGTGGCGATGCAAGGCGCACCCATCCGGCAGGTGCCTGAGGGATACGTCGTGCGGCCCGCGGTGACCACAGATCTCGAGGCCTGCGACGCGCTATGCCGGCGGATGCACGGACACACCCGATCCGGCGAGCTCGCCGACGCGATCGGCCGGGGTACCGGCCGCGTAGCTCAGCGCGATGGGCGGATCACGGGATATACAACGCAGATCGGCTTCTTCGGTCATGCTGTCGCTGAGAGCAATGCTGACATGAAGGCACTGATCGGCGCGGCCGAAGAATTCGCCGGGCCGGGCTTTCTGCTGCCCACGCGCAACACCGAACTCTTCCGCTGGTGCTTGCAGCGCGGTCTGCAGGTCGTGCAGCCGCTGACGCTGATGTCCTTCGGGCTATACAACGAGCCGGCTGGGGCGTTCTTGCCTTCGATATTGTTCTAGTGGGAAGTTACCCGGCTTTACAATGTTACGCAGTGCTTCTATGCCTACCATCACCCTCAGTCAGTTGCGCGATACTCGCCAGCTTAAGAATTGGCTCAAGGCTGGCAAAACCGTGGAATTGCGCGAGCGCGACCGTGTTATCGGGCGCATCGTACCGAAACCAAAGCCCCCTCAGAGCGGGCCTGTCGAATACCCGGACTTTGAGGCTAGGGCCAAAGCAATCCTCGGCGACCGAATCTTGCCCAATGCTGTGATCAAGGAGCGGCGGCGCTCGAGGTATTGAGCGTCTAGGCGGATTCTGATGTTGTCGTCTGGCGAAGCCTGGACGGCTCGGAGATCGGTGAGACTGCACCCAAAAGCAAAAGACCCGGGCGCTCGGCCCGAGTCTTTAAGAAGCTTGGTAACCCGTCAAAGAAAGTATCGGCCGTACCGCAACAAATGTCAACGGAACAAAGTTGGGGTACGATCATGCCATGAATTGGTTCGAGCCGCCAGACCGAACACCCGAGGAATGGGCCAAGCGAAGAGCCCAGTTCCGGTGGGTTTGGATGGGATTCGGAGTGTTCATGGCCGTCGGCGTGATTCTCATGCAGAGATGTGGACGCTAACTTGCTCACCAATGCCAAAATAGGCCAACGACCAAAGTTGGGAACGCCCGTCTCGTTCCCAAATTTGCGCGGTTACCGCGGTGGACCTGACCGGAATCGAACCGGCACCGGATAACTTGACGGGTTACCATGCTCCCAGTTACACCACAGGCCCACGTTTTGGAGTCTAGCTTTTGAGACTCTGACCGGCACGGTTGCGTGTCACCCTTCGCAGTGACGGTTGGGTCCCCGTTTTCCACACTCTTCACCGGCTGCAAGCACCTGCTCCGCCCAATAGAATAGAAGTATCAACTCCATGCCTGAATTCGTTCACCTTCATCTGCATACCGATTACTCCATGCTCGACGGAGCATGCTCGACCGAGAACCTCGTCAAGCGCGTGAAGGAACTCGGCATGCCCGCCGTGGCCATGACCGACCACGGCAACATCTTCGGAGCCGTCGAGTTTGTGGACGCTGCGAAAGAGGCGGGAGTCAAGCCGATCGTCGGGTGCGAGCTGTACATCTGCAAGAAGGACGATCATCGCGCCTCTCCCGAGGGCGACAGCTACAACCATCTCATCGTCCTCGCCGAAAGCGATGAGGGATATCGCAACCTGGTGAAGATCGTCTCCGAGGCATCGCTGCACGGCTTCTATTACAAGCCGCGCGTGAGCAAGAAGTTTCTCGCCGAACATTCCAAGGGACTGATCGGCATGTCGGCCTGCCTCAAGGGCGAAGTCGCCGAGGAGTTGGTCGAAGGCAAGTACGAGAAAGCGCGGCAGGCAGCCGTCACCTTCAACGACATATTCGGCAAGGGAAATTTCTATCTCGAAATTCAGGACCAGGGTCTGCCGGAGGAGAAACTCATCCACGCGAACCTGGTAAAGCTCGAGCAGGAGCTCGGCATTCCGCTGGTCGCGACCAATGACAGCCACTATCTCTGCGAAGACGATGCCCACGCGCAGGACGTGATGGTCTGCATCCAGACCGGCAAGTCGATCAACGACACCAACCGGCTGAAGTTCGCCAACAATCAGTTCTTCGTGAAGAGCCCGGCCGAGATGGCGAAGATTTTCTCCGGCTACGAGCGTGTGCTGGCGCGCACCATGGAAATTGCCGAGCGTTGCAGTCTCGAGCTGAAGAAAGTACGCGAGCCGTTTCCCGAAGTTCGATGTTCCCGCCGGATATTCGCTCGACGATTATTTCGAGCACGTCACGCGGGAAGGTTTCGCGCGCCGCCTCACGCTGCTGCGCGAGCTGCAAACCATGGGTCGCGTCAAGCATCCGCTGGAGGATTATGAAGCTCGCCTAACGCGCGAAATCGGCATCATCCGGCAGATGCAGTTTGCCGGGTACTTCCTCATCGTGTGGGATTTCATCCGCTACGCCAAAGAGAACAACATTCCCGTTGGTCCCGGCCGCGGTTCGGCCGCCGGAGCGCTGGTCGCTTACGCGCTCGGCATCACGGACATTGACCCGCTTCAGAACGAGTTGCTGTTCGAGCGCTTCCTCAATCCCGAGCGCGTCACGATGCCCGACATCGACATCGACTTCTGCATGAACCGGCGCGGCGAGGTTATCAGCTACGTCACGCAGAAGTACGGGCGCGATCAGGTAGCGCAGATCATCACTTTCGGAACTATGGCCGCCAAGGCGGCGATCAAGGATTCCGGTCGCGCCATGGACGTGCCTTATGCCGAGGTCGAGCGCATCACCAAGATGATCCCGGCGACTCTCAACATTACGATTGATGGCGCGCTGAAGGATTCGCCTCCGCTGGCAACGGCTTACCAGACTGAGCCCCAGACCAGGGAGCTGATCGACACCGCGAAGAAGCTGGAAGGCCTAGTGCGCAACTCGGGCGTACACGCCGCGGGAGTGGTGATTTCGCCGCAGCCGCTCACCGATCTCGTCCCGCTCTATCGCACGAAGAACGAGGAAATTGTTACCGCCTACGACATGAAGGCGGTCGAAAAGCTGGGCCTGCTGAAGATGGACTTCCTCGGGCTCACCACGCTTACCATCATCGACGACGCGCTGCGGCTCATCGAGCAGACTCGTGGTGAGCGGCTGAATCTCGAAAGACTGGAACTCGACGACGCGAGAACCTACGAGCGCGTCTTTCACACCGGGTTGACCTCGGGCGTCTTCCAGTTTGAATCGCACGGCATGCGCGATGTGTTGCGTCGCTATAAGCCGACGATGGTCGAAGACCTTACCGCATTGAACGCGCTTTATCGGCCAGGTCCAATTCAGGGCGGCATGATCGATGACTTCATCGACCGCAAGCATGGCCGCAAGAAGATTGAGTACGAGCTGCCGCAACTCGAAGCTGTGCTGAAGGAGACGCTCGGCGTCATCGTCTATCAGGAGCAGGTGATGCAGATTGCCAACCTGCTCGCCGGATACTCGCTCGGTGAAGCCGACCTGCTGCGGCGTGCCATGGGCAAGAAGGATCCGGAGAAGATGGCCAAGCAGCGCGCGCGCTTTGTGCAAGGCGCGGCGGAGCGCAGCTTCCCGCCGAAGAAGATCGAAAAGATCTTCGACCTGATGGAGCAGTTCGCCGGGTACGGTTTCAACAAGTCGCACTCTGCCGCATATGCGCTGCTGGCATACCAGACAGCGTACTTGAAGACGCATTACCCCATCGAATTCATGGCGGCGCTGCTGACCTCAGTGTCTTCGAGCACCGACGACGTGGTGAAGTACATCAACGAGTGTCGCGAAATGGGTATCGCGGTCGAACCGCCCGACGTGAACGTCAGCGACTGGTCGTTTACTCCGCACGGCGACGCCATCCGCTTCGGACTTGGCGCGGTGAAGAATGTCGGTCAGCACGCCATCGAATCGATCGTCGCTGCTCGCAAGGAGATCGGGCAGTTCTCTTCGATCTTCCAGTTTTGCGAGAAGGTCGATTTACGCCTGCTGAACAAGCGCGTGCTGGAGTCGCTCATCAAGAGTGGCGCCATGGATGAGCTGGGCCGGCGCGCGCAACTGATGGCGGTGGTCGATAACGCCATGGAAAGTGCAGCCAAAGCGCAGCGCGATTCGGCAATGGGGCAGCATGGCTTGTTCGGTGTGTTCGCCGACGACCAGCCACAGACGAAAGAGAAGCCTCTGCCTAATATCCCTGACTGGGACGAGCATCAGCGACTGGCTTATGAAAAGGAGATTCTTGGCTTCTTCATCACCGGGCATCCGCTGGAGAAGTATCGCGACAAGCTGCTCGACTTCCACGCGCTTACCACGGCTGAGGTCTGCGACCTGAAGTCCTCAACCGGCAAAGATGACACACTGATTGGCGGCGTGCTGAAGGGCATCCGCGTCGCCAAGTCGAAGAAGGGCGACCTGTATGCGACTGGACAGCTCGAAGACATGAACGGTTCGGTCGACATTCTGTGCTTTGCCGAAGCGTATCGCCGGCTGGGGGAGAAGCTGAAACTCGACGTCCCTGTGCTGGTGAAGGGCGGTGTCAAAGTCGAGGAAGGTTCCAACACCAAGATCACTCGTCGGCGATATCACGCCGCTGGAGCAGGCGACACCCCGGCTGCCACGCAGTCTGCGCATCAAGATTCCGCTGGAGAGCGTTTCCGAAATCACAGTTTCCGGTCTTCACGCGTTGTGCCAGGAACGCAAAGGTGAAGCCAAGGTGCTGTTCGACCTGGAGCGCAAGGGCGACTTCACGGTAGTGATGGAGGCGGAAGGCTATAATGTGTTGCCGGACCGCAATTTCATCAGCCGAGTAGAAGAGCTTTGCGGACGAGGCAGCGTGCGCGTGATCGACTAGGTACAACGGGCGACGGAGCTGCAAGCGTGGCCGTTGAGCTTAATGAGGTTGGCGTTTTGTATCAGGGCACGACTTCAGTCGTGCCGCAAGCCATACTCAAGACCTTGGGCTTCAGCCCCTGCTTCGTTTACGTTGAAGGCCGCAGCGGCTAAAGCCGAATCAATTTTCCGCCGTCAGCGGTACGACCTGAGGTCGTGCCCTGATACAAGGCAAAGGCCATACACCCGAGGAATTTCATCCCCATCATGGAAGCTGCTTCGAAAGCCCAGACCGAACTGGAGCGCATCGAGAAACAGATCGAACATTTACAGGCTGCGGCCGGCGAGAACGAAGAGGCGCGCCGCCAACTGCAGGACTTGCATCAGCATGTGGATGCTCTGCGCCGCCAGGTTTCTGGGAAGTTGAGCGCGTGGGAACGGACCGAACTGGCGCGCCATCCCATGCGGCCGCACTTCCTCGATTACGTTGAACGCATTTTCCCTGACTTCAGCGAGATTCACGGTGACCGTGGCTTCGGCGACGACCCGGCTATCGTCGCCGGCATGGCTCGCTTCAACGGCAGGGAAGTGACCGTCATCGGGACGCAGAAGGGACGCGAGACCAAGCAGCGCATCTATCGCAATTTTGGCCAGCCGAATCCTGAGGGATATCGCAAGGCACTGCGCATCCTGCGCTTTGCCGAGAAGTGGCACCGGCCGGTGATCACACTCATCGATGTGCCCGGGGCTTATCCCGGCCTCGGCGCCGAAGAGCGGGGGCAAGCCGAAGCTATTGCGCATAATTTACGCGAGATGGCGCGCCTGAAGGTTCCGTTCCTCGCCGCGATTACCGGCGAGGGAGGCAGTGGAGGCGCGCTGGCAATCGCCGTCGCCGACCGCGTGCTGATGATGGAGAACAGCGTCTACTCGGTGATCTCACCCGAAGGCTGCGCGTCGATTATGTGGCGCGATTCCAGCAAACGCGAGATCGCTGCCCAGGCGATGCGTATCACGGCGAAGGACAATCTTGAAATGGGATTCTGCGACGAGATCATCCCCGAGCCTGCAGGCGGTGCGCACTACGACTACGACGCCGCGGCGGCCTCGCTCAGCGCAGCGCTGGAAAAGAATCTTGCTGTGTTGGAAAAGAAGCCTTTGCAGGAACTGCTCGACCAGCGCTACCAGAAGTTCCGCACGATGGCGCAGTATTACGAGACCGTGTAGGTAAAGCAGCAATCAGCCAGGGAATTAGTTTTGCAGTGACACTCCCTTCCGCGGATCCTTTTCTGAATTGTCATCCTGAGCGAAGCGAAGGGATCTGCTTTCGTTCAGGGTGCCAACATACTTGCCGGTTCGAGTTCAGTTACACCTCGCGAGCGTACTAGCTTTTTCGGACGTCATACTCACGCGACCAAAAGCAGGTCCTTCGCTGCGCTCAGGATGACAGCCTTGATAGAGAGATGACAGCCCTGATATCGAGATGACAGACTTGATAGAGATCCGCACAAGAAAGTTTCTCCACTGCAGCCGCCCTAGTTTTCTTCCCTCTGTTTCATGCTTCCGTTGCGTAGATAGCGGCTGTGCCAGCCCAGCGATTCCGTGAGCAGATGCGGCGTGTGCTTGCCGTAGGACAGGCGCTCAGCGCGGTTCAGGTAATCGAGCAGCGCCGCCTTGTAGTCCGGGTTGGCGCACTTCTCGATGATCAGGTGCGCACGCTGACGCGGTGACAATCCGCGCAAATCAGCCAATCCCTGCTCGGTAACGAGCACCTGAACATCATGCTCGGTGTGATCGACGTGCGAGACCATGGGCACAATCGTCGAGATCGATCCCTTCTGCGCGAGCGACGGCGCCATGAAGATCGACAGGTAGCCATTACGCGCAAAGTCGCCCGAGCCGCCGATACCGTTCTGGATGCGCGATCCCATCACGTGGGTCGAATTCACGTTGCCATAGATATCGGCCTCAATCATCGCGTTCATCGCGATCACCCCCAGGCGGCGAATGATTTCCGGATGGTTCGAGATTTCCTGCGGCCGCAACACAATGCGGTCGCGATAGCTGGCCATATCGGCATTCACTTCGTTCAGCATCTCAGGGCTGAGCGAGAACGCCGTCGCCGAGGCCGACGTCACCTTGCCCGACTTCAGCAGCCCGATCATGCCGTCCTGAATGACCTCGGTGTAAGAGGTCAGGTTCTCGAATGGGCCTTGCTCCAACCCGAACAGCACCGCGTTCGCGATGTTGCCCACGCCGGATTGCAAGGGCAGCAGGTTCGCGGGCATGCGGCCCTTCTGCACCTCCCAGCTCAGGAACTCAAGAATATGGCCCGCGATACGCTTCGAGGCGGCGTCGGGCGCTTTGAACGCGCTGTTGCGATCAGGTGAGTCGGTCAGCACGATTGCCACGACCTTCTCGGGATCAACCGTTAGATACGGCGATCCGATGCGCTGCCCGGGGTGGACGAGTGGAATCGGTCCGCGATTCGGCGGCGGCTTCAGCCCGTAGTAGATGTCGTGCATGCCCTCCAGCGCCAGCGGCTGCCACGCATTCACTTCCAGGATGACCCGCTCCGCGCAGTCAATCCACGTCCGGTTGTTGCCGATCGACGAGCTGGGCAGCAGACGTCCATCTTCCAGCACCGCCGCGACCTCGATCAGCGCAACATTCAGCTTGCCGAGAAACCCGTATTCCATGATCTGGGCGACATGGCTAAGGTGAACGTCCATGTATTCCATCTCGCCCGCGTTGATGCGCTTGCGGGTTTCCGGGTCTGACTGGTAGGGAAGCCGCAGGTTGATGCCGCCTGCCATGGCGAGCGCACCATCCAGCTCAGGCCCGGTCGAAGCGCCGGTAAACACGCTGACCTGAAACTTCTGGCCGCGGAAGTTGGCTTCCGAGATGCGCCGCGCCAATTCAATCGGCACAACCTTCGGGTAGCCCGAGCCGGTAAAGCCACTCATCCCGACCTGATCGCCGGAGCGAATTAAAGCTGCGGCTTCGTCGCCGCTCATGATTTTCTTGGCCAACTCGTTGTTCGGAACGCGGGTAGTAGTGGAGGAGGTAGCAGTCGCCATGTATCCCTTTCCAACAGAGGGGAAATGCCCCAAGTATCAACCATAGGGTCGCGGCTGCAATGCGGTCTGTGAGCTACGTCACCGCGACGGCGGATTTTGGGTGGAGCCGGCCCTCAGGCCAGCGTCCACGCCCTTGCAAGCAGGTTAGGGCTTTAGCCCCTCAGGTACGGTGGTGACGAAACGGCGCGGTGCTTCAGTACGTCGGCAGCGCGGTTCCCGTGTCGCCGAAGCTGTACGAGCCCAGCATCTTCAGGTAATTGCCCCGCAGGAAGGCGGTCGGGTCTTCCACGTTGACCATGCTCATGCTGCCGCGCATCTGCTTGATCGACGTGTACTCATGTTCTTCCATCCAGGCTTCCATTCCCGCCAGAACTACGCCGATATGCTCGATGCCGTACTTGAGCAGCGCCGAAGTCATCATGGCGACGTTGGCGCCCGCCATCATGCACTTCAGCACGTCGGTCGCGTCGTGCACCCCGCCGGTGATGGCGACGTAGGTCTCGACCTGGTGATACAAGATGGCCGCCCAGTGCAACCGGAGACGCAGCTCGTGCGGGCTGCTCAACACCAGGTTGGGTGTGACCTCCAGCTCTTCCAGGTCGAAGTCGGGCTGATAGAAACGGTTAAAGATGACGACGCCGTCAGCGCCGGCTTCGCTCAGCCGCTTGGCAAAATTGGCCAGCGAGGTGAAGTATGGCCCCAGCTTCACCGAGATCGGTATCCTGACCTGCTTGCGAATGGCGCGAACCAGTTCAACATAGCCGTCCTCGAGCTGTTGTGCCGAGATCGCCGGATCGGTTGGGATGTTGAATATGTTCAACTCCAGCGCGTCGGCGCCCGCCTCCTCCATGTACTGCGCATAGCGCGACCAGCCGCCACGCGACTTGCCGTTAAGGCTGGCGATGACCGGGATGTCCACCGACTTCTTCGCCTTCTGTAGCAGGTCGAGGTAGCGATCAGGCCCGACGTGATACTTCGGCATGTCGGGCAGATAGCTGGTGGACTCTGCATAGCTGTTGGCGCCGTACTCCAGCGCCGAGTCAATGTTCTCGCTCTCGGCTTCGATCTGTTCCTCGAACAGCGAGTACATCACGATGGCGCCTGCGCCGGCATCGCGCATGCGGGGAAAGTTCTCCAGCTTCTCGCTCAGCGGCGAGGCCGAGACCACGATGGGATTCTTGAGCCGCAGCCCCAGATAATTGGTTGATAGGTCGATCATGGTGTTTTGTTCCTCGTCGCTTCGGGTAGTGCGGCGCTTTAGCGCCGCGTTCGCCGTAGCCAGAAAATTGGGGCGGCGGTCGTCATTGCAAATGACGACCGCCGCCTACATCTTGTGTCGACTCTGGTACACAGGCCTTAAGGCCTACACTACCGGGCTTTAGCCTCTCGGGTACCTCGTCCAATCGATAACCGGTATTAGCCGACGAATACGAATATTTTTCGGCGGCATCAACCAGGGCACGGCGAACCGGGTTTTCGCGGATGTAATTGCGAATGCGTGTGTAGTCCCCGTTATCTCGTACCCCATGCTCGTAATAGCTGGGTTGCCACACAGCTTTCAACTTCCTCCCGGCTTGCCCAATCGAGTGCGAAAATCCACCTTTGATCAATTGCATGGCGCGTCCGACGTTTGCGCCGTCGTCCACAGAGATCAGCAGGTGAAGATGGTTTGGCATGATCACGAATTCATGAACCAAGAACTCATTCGCGTCTCTATATCGGAGGATCGTGCTGAGCAACAAGTCCGCCGTCTCCGTTCGTTGGAACAGATTCTGGTGCATGTAGGCGGAAGCTGTTGTGAAGTAAGTCTTCGTCATCTGACGCCGGCTAAAGCCGGCTTTCCTATAAATGGCGCCCGTTGACGCGGACCTGAAGGTCCGCACTACCCGAGCTGCGGCCCTGAAGCGCCGCACTACCCTATTTCCCAAAATTCATATTGGCCATGTGTTGATAAAGCTTCCAGCGCTCATTCACGTTTTCCTGCGCTGCGTGCAGCAGCTTCTTGGCCTCTTCCGGATCGCTGTTCACCAGCATGGTGTAGCGAGTCTCGTTGTAGATGTATTTCTCCAGCGGAATGCTGGGTGCGCGCGAGTCAAGCTGGAAGGGATTCTTGCCTTCCGTCGCCAGCGTCGGGTTATACCGGAACAGCGGCCAATGCCCGGAGTTCACCGCGTTCTTCTGCTGCTCGATGCCGTACACCATGTCGTAGCCGTGCGCGATGCAGTGGCTGTAGGCGATGATGAGCGACGGCCCGTCATAAGCTTCGGCCTCGAGGAACGCTTTCATGGTCTGGCCATCGTTGCCGCCCATCGCTACGTGCGCGACATAAGCATGCGCGTAATTAATGGCCGCCATGGCGATGTCTTTCTTGGGAGTGCGTTTGCCACTGGCCGCGAACTTCGCCACCGCGCCAATCGGCGTGGCTTTGGACATCTGACCACCCGTGTTGGAGTAAACCTCGGTGTCGAGCAGCAGGATGTTTACGTTCGCCGTCGAGGCGAGCACGTGGTCCAGGCCGCCGAAGCCGATGTCATAACCCCAGCCGTCGCCGCCGATGATCCAGACGCTCTTCTTTACCAGCGCATCGGCCACCGCCAGTAGATCGTATGCCTCCGACAACTTCGCGTTCGCCAGCTTCTTCTTCAGCTCGGCTACGCGCGCACGCTGTGCGAAGATGCCGGGCTCGGTGGACTGGTCAGCGTCGAGGATGGCGACTGCCAGCTCGTCGCCGATCTCGGACGCCAACTGCCGCACCAGAACTTTCGCGTAATCGTTCTGCTTATCGACGGCCAACCGCATGCCCATGCCAAACTCGGCGTTGTCTTCGAACAGCGAGTTCGACCAGGCCGGGCCGCGACCTTCGGCATTGGTCGTGTAGGGCGTCGTCGGCAGGTTGCCGCCATAAATGGATGAGCAGCCGGTAGCGTTCGCGATCAGTGCGCGGTCGCCGAACAACTGCGTCATTACCTTGATATATGGCGTCTCGCCGCAACCCGCACAGGCGCCGGAGAACTCAAACAGCGGCTCCAGCAGTTGCGAGTCTTTCACCTGGCCGTGCGCGATCTGGTCGCGTCCAAGCTCCGGGATCTTCAGGAAGTAATCCCAGTACGCGTTGTACTTCTCGCGCAGCGCCGGCTGCGGCTCCATGTTGATGGCGCGATGCTTGGCTTCGCTCTTGCTCTTGGCCGGGCAAACCGCCACGCACAGCCCGCAACCAGTACAATCTTCAGGTGCCACTTGCAGCGTGTACTTCAAAGTGCTGAATTCACGCCACTTCGGCACCGCAGCCTGGAATCCGTCCGGCGCAGGATTGATGCCCGAAGGATCGTAAACTTTGGCGCGGATCACCGCGTGCGGGCAAACCATTACGCACTTGCCGCACTGGATACAGAGCCCTTCGTCCCACACTGGAATTTCCAGCGCGATGTTGCGCTTCTCCCACTTTGTGGTACCGGTGGGGAAGGTGCCATCGATCGGCATGGCGCTCACCGGCAGCAGGTCGCCGTCGCCAGAGATCATCAGGCCCTCGACTCGCTTCACGAAGTCAGGCGCATCGTGAGGAACGGCCGGCCGCAACTCGAAGTGCGAAGTAATCGTGGTTGGGACCTTGACCTCGTACAGATGCTCCAGCGCGGAGTCGACCGCGGCAAAGTTCTTGCGGACGATCGACTCGCCACGCTTGCCATAGGTCTTCTCGATGGAGTGCTTGATGCTGGCGATGGCTTCTTCGCGCGGCAGCACGCCGCTGATGGCGAAGAAGCAGGTCTGCATGACGGTGTTAATGCGGCCGCCCATGCCGGCTGCCTTCGCGACCTCGACCGCGTCGATGACATAGAACTTCAGCTTCTTGTCGACGATGGTCTTCTGCGCCGAGCGCGGCAGGTTGTCCCAAACTTCGTCCTTGCCAAACGGGCTGTTCAGTAAGAAGGTCGCGCCCGGTTCGGCGGACCTCAGCACGTCCAGCCGCTCCATAAAGCCGAACTGATGGCAGGCAACGAAGTTTGCGCGCGTGATGAGATAGGTGGAGCGAATCGGCTTCTTGCTGAAGCGCAGGTGCGAAGTAGTGAGCGCCCCCGACTTCTTCGAGTCATAAACGAAATAGCCCTGCACCGCGAAATCCGTATCTTCGCCGATGATCTTGATGGTGTTCTTGTTCGCGCCCACGGTTCCGTCGGCGCCCAAGCCGAAGAACATGGCGCGCGTCGTGGTGGGATCCTCGGCCGAAAACTCCGGATCATACTCCAGCGAGGTTTGCGTGACGTCATCGCGAATGCCCACGGTGAAGTGATTCAGCGGAGTCGGCTTTTTCAATTCCGCAAACACGGCAGCCACCATCGCGGGTGTGAATTCTTTGGACGACAGGCCGTAGCGTCCGCCAATAACTTTGGGGAAGCTGGCCATGCGGAGGCTTGCCCGAGCTGAAGCCTTCCGCCAGCGCAGTGACCACATCGAGGTACAGCGGCTCGCCAATCGAGCCTGGCTCCTTGGTGCGATCCAGCACGGCAATGTACTTCACCGTTTGCGGCAGCGCCTTCAGGAAGTGCTCAATCGAGAACGGACGATACAGTCGAACCTTCAGCAGTCCGACCTTCTTGCCCTGCGCCGTGAGATATTCAACCGTCTCGTGGGCGGCTTCTGCGCCCGAGCCCATCATGATGATGACGCTCTCGGCATCCGGTGAGCCCACGTAATCGAACAGGTTGTATCGGCGGCCAACGACCTGGAAGAACTTGTCCATCACGCTCTGCACGATGGTCGGGCAAGCGCGATAGAAGGGATTGACCGCCTCCCTGCCTTGGAAGTAAACGTCAGGATTTTGTGCTGAGCCGCGCAGTACCGGATGGTCCGGCGTGAGAGCGCGACGGCGATGCGCGCGCACCAGCTCGTCGTCGATCAGGGCGCGCATATCGTCTTCGCGGAGCTGCTCGATCTTCGAAACCTCGTGCGAGGTGCGGAAGCCGTCGAAGAAATGCAGGAAGGGGATGCGCGACTCCAGCGTCGCGGCGTGGGCGATCAGCGCCAGTGTCCATCGCTTCCTGTACAGAATTGGACGCCAGCAGTGCGAAGCCGGTCTGGCGGGTGGCCATCGCATCCTGGTGATCGCCAAAAATCGACAGCGCCTGCGCCGCGATCGCGCGCGCGGCGACGTGGATCACCGTCGGCGTCAGTTCGCCCGCAATCTTGTACATGTTGGGGATCATCAGCAGCAGGCCCTGTGACGAGGTAAACGTCGTACCCAGTGCCCCGGCCTGCAACGCACCGTGCAGCGCCCCGGCAGCTCCGCCTTCGCTCTGCATCTCGATCACCTTGGGCACCGCGCCCCAGATATTTTTCTCGCCGATGGCCGACCACGCGTCCGACGACTCGCCCATGGGCGAAGACGGCGTGATGGGATAAATGGCGGCGACCTCGCTCACGCGATAAGCGACGTAAGCGACCGCTTCGTTTCCATCCAGAGTGACTTTTTCCCTGCGCTGCTTGCCGGCATCGGAGACATCCTCTTCGGGTGACGGGCGTAACAATTCGTCTTCGCCGGTCGTAATGACGGTGGTTGCAGAAGATTCAGTGGTTTTCACTTGATTAATTCCCCCAAAATTCGGATTTGCGCGGTCCCACGTTGCGTAAGCACGAAAACCATGTAAGTCGAAGATAAAGGCCGGATGGCCAAAGCGGCTGTGATGGGCGGAGCTACAGGTCTGTGACGTGCGTCACATACTTCGGGTTGGGGGAATCCCGCTTATCCCGAGCGATGAGCGCCCCCAATTTTTCGAGGTGTCATCCCGAGCGGAGCGCAGCGGAGCCGAGGGACCTGCAGTTCGTCCTGCCGCGAATCCGAAGTGAGCGGACGGAAGTAATCTACTTGTGTTCCTGCACGAGACCAGAATTTCATCTCCGACGCGCGCGGGCAGTGACGTCGCTCACGGGAAACGGTTTGCGCCAGCCGAGAAACTACAGGTCCCTCGACTCCGCTGCGCTCCGCTCGGGATGACACGTAAATTAGTCTTGGCAGGATTTACGGTCCTACCTCACCGCTCTTTCCCGCATGTACATCATTACTTCTTCGCCGCGATAGCGAATGGCCTGCTTGAGGTGATAACCGTTCTTTTCGGCCACGCGGATCGAAGCCAGATTCTTCTCCCCAATGATGCATGCAGTCGGAGTATCGAAATGTGCGTCAGCCCAGGCGACGATGGCGGCCACTCCCTCGCTGGCATAGCCATGACCATGCGCTTCTGCGCGAAATGCCCAGCCTGCCTCGGGCATGTTGATCACCCGTTGAGGTTCGGTGTCGCGACGAAAGTTGGCGAATCCGGCCTCGCCCAGAAACTTGCCCGTGAGCTTGTCTTCCACCACCCAGTAGCCGTAGCCCAGCACCGCCCAGTGCCCGACATGACGCAACATGCGTGCCCAGGTTTCTTCCTCAGTAAACGGAGCAGGGCGAATGTAGCGAACCACCACTGGGTCAGCCCACATCGCAGCGGATTGAGAAAAGTCGTCGAGCCGATGCGCGCGCAGGCGAAGGCGCGGCGTTTCGACGATTGGGGCGGCGACCAGCGAGGACATGCGGAGAGTGTATCCGAGCGGCAAATATCGTCCCGGGTCGGCATCCGGGAATGCACGGAAGTAACGGCGAGTTGGTCTCAGCCCACAGCCGCTTCCTGGTTGCGCGCCATTCTGTATTCGACGAGTTGCTGCACAACCTGTTTGTTCGCGGCCGCAACCCTGAGGAACTCCGGAGCGGTTTCGGGATCCTGTACGTCAGTCCGGACCAGTTCTATCAACTCCGCCGCCTCCTCGACACGGTCATGCTCAAGCAGGCAGAACGCCTTCGCACACTTCAACACTTCGCCTATCGCCGGCGGGGCTTTGCTTATGGCAAGGTCCAGATACGTGAGCTGTTCTTGGGGCTCCATGCTGCGTACACAGGCCGCCAATCGTTCCTGCGGAATCTCCCGCTCGCACACGAAAACGCAACTTGCGCCGAATATATAGTCCACCGGATGCAGAAACTCGGCCAGTACCTCCATCGTGATGGCGATCCAATATTCGTAGAAGTGCACGTAGTCCTGCTGAATAACAATGCTTCCCGGGCGCAGGTGGGGAAACCAGTTCTCCACAACCCATTGGTTCAGCTCCCACGATTTTGCCAAATCTACGAACAGGACTTCGATCGGGGCCGCTTTCCATTGATGGAGCAGAAGGTCGCCCGGAGAGAGATAGATCTCCTCCAGGTAGTCGCGATTGACCCGCAAGAACTCTTCAAACACCGAATTGGTGTGGTCGGGAACATCCTGCAACGTTTCATTCCAATTACCCCGCAGCAAAGATCCATAGCGGTCAGATATGGGGTCCTGGGGGTCGCGCAAAAATAGATCGAAGCTGAAAATGCGCTTGGACTTGTTGGCCACCTGCGAGTTTGCGGCCAGGCCTTTCGCCAGCATATTTGTACTTGCCCCCAGCAGGGGTCCTGCGTCCACAATTTCGCCCCACCCTTGGTAATGCTCCTCGGCCACTGCTCGAAGTAAGGCCAGCTCATTCCCCGTCAACATCGAACGCACCAGCACCGGTCCGGACGGATTTTGTATGCGATAACATTGCCATTCCACTTGCTCAAGGTCGCGCCAGAGATAGTCCTGCCAATTAATTTTTGTGTTGGTTGGCTTACTCACCAGGAAACCTCATTAGCTGGATTCGCCCCAGATGGATATCAGCTCATTGGCCATGAGCCCGCTATGCATTTACTGAGAGGGAAGATGGCACGGGTGCGAATCAATACTATTCGATACAACCTACGTCACGCCATTCGCCGGGGCCGGCTCCTTAACCCACTTCATACGAGGTGCCATGCTCCAGATCGATAGAAGTTCGCTCATCCGCCGCCGCCTGCCCGGCATCGAAAGGGAGTCAGCGTTTGTCGAACCCATGCTGTCGAGTTACGCGGGCAAGCTTCCGCTCGCGGACTTCGGCGCGGGGCTGCTGGCGCGCTTGGGCTGGCAATTGGTGGCCGCATGAAGACGCATTCGCGGTGGCGCGGCGGGTTGGCATTTCTGGCGTGGCTGCTCTGCCTGGGTATTGCCGCGCAAGCGCAGCAATTGTCATTCCGTGCCGATCCTTCCAAGAGCCATGTTGATTTCGTTTTGGGTGACGTTCTGCACACCGTGCATGGAACGTTTCGGCTGAAAGACAGCACGGTTCAGCTGGATCCGGCGACCGGAAAAGCCAGCGGGGCGATCGTGGTTGACGCCACCAGCGGAGACTCCGGCAACGAAACCCGCGACCACAAGATGAATAAGGACGTGCTGGAGAGCGCGAAGTATCCCGAGTTTCGCTTCACACTGCAGAGTATGCAAGGCACCGTGTCTGCGAATGGAAGCTCAGAGATAAAGTTGTCTGGAACGATGAGCGTACACGGGGCCGATCACCTACTCACGCTATCGGTGCCGGTGCAGATCGCGGCTGGCCAGGTCAGCACCGATGTGCATTTCGTGGTCCCGTATGTGCAATGGGGCATGAAAGATCCAAGCACCTTCGTTCTCCGGGTCGGCAAAGAAGTCGATATCACCGTGCATCTGGTCGGTTCGCTAGGCGGCCGACCGGCCTCGTAACGCCAAATCGTTGCTGACGGAGAGGTATTGAACGGTCTGCCGACGTTTTTCGAGGGTTAACGGTCACCGCACCACGTAAGCGCTGGCCGCCGCGATAATTCCCAGCGCCCCGAAGGCCATGCCCAGCTTCCAGTAGAAGCGCCTGCCGGTCAGCAGCGTGATCGAAGTAATCACCAGACCAATCTCCAGCATCACCTCACCGATGTCGAAGCGATCGGCGCGGCGCGTCGTCTGCTTCAGCTCCGCTTCCAGGTTGCGCGCTTCCTGCTGGATTTCCTTCTGGTCGTCGCCATACTTCTCGATGTTGGCCTCGAACTTCTTCTGCAGAGCCTCGGCCTTCTCGGCGTCTTTGCCTTCGAGCGCTGCCATCACATCGTTCAGCGCCTCAAGGTTGTTGCGCCGCAGGTTCTTCGCCTGGTAGTAGGCCCATTCGTCGGTCGTCTTGTTTTGCAGCAGGATTTCTTCGGTATGTGAGCGGTGTCCCAGGAGCGTCACCACCGCGACCAGCACTGCCAGCAAAGCCATGGTAAAACTGACCGGCGCCATCCCTGGTTCGTGCCCGTGTTCGGCTTGCTCGTGTAATTCGTGTATTTCGTTGCTCTCCATGCCTGAACCTGTCCTGATCGAATTGTGCGCCGCTTTTCAGAGAACGATATCAGAAGCTCATCGGATGTCGCGCAATCGTGAGGCAGGACCGACCGAGTTGCTGCCGGTGTAATGGTGAGTGAGCCGTGTATCCGGGCGAGGGTTCAGCCCTTCCGATGGCACTATTCCCTCATCGGTGTGTCATCCCGAGCGCAGGTCGCCGTTGGCGACCGGAGCCGAGGGACCTGCAGGTGGTGGCGCTCCCATGCTGTCGACGGAGGCGCTAGGCGCCAGAGTCCCACATGCTTTTAATTGATGTGTCATCCCGATTTATGATGTCGTTTCGAGCGAGGGGATGAAGTGACGAATTGAGGGCGCAGTTTGTTCACGGCTCCGAACTGCCTCGCGTGAGCGACATCACCGCTGGAGTGCCCCTCCAAATGAAATTCTGCTTTTGTGCAAGACGACAGGTGGTATTACGTCTAGATAATGGCAAGTCGTTCACTGACACTCTACATTGGAGTGACAAGCAACCTCTCTGGGCGTGTTCTGGAGCACAAGCTCCACCGATACGCGAAAGGTTTTACCGCAAAATACAAAATCGAGCGGCTCGTTTACTTCGAGAAGTTCGCCGAAGTAGGGAATGCCATCGCACGAGAGAAACAGCTGAAGAGCTGGCGACGCGAAAAGAAGGTTGCTCTGATAAAGGCTGTAAACGCTGCCTGGAGCGACTTAGCGGAACATTGGTATTCGCGCGCCGCCTTTACCGGCAAGCTGGAACGGGGACCATCTGCGGACTTCTGATGTTCCTGCCAGCGCCGGCCACCTGCAGGTCCCTCGGCTCGTCGCTTCGCGCCCTCGCTCGGGATGACACCTGGGATATGAGTTCTCCGAGCCAACTGCAATGCTTACCCAGCGCGCGAGGGCACCTTCACCTGATCGCCCCGTGAAGCCTCAACCTCGCGTGTCACGTGTCCGGGCAGCACCTCGCGCAGCGCCCACTCGATGCGCTCCACCGACTGGCTGATGAGTTCGACCGATTGCGTTTTGTCGGTCGCAGTGCTGGCGTAGGCAATGATTTGCAGGGCGTTACGGATGTGGTGGTTCATCTCCGCAATGGTGCGCAGTTGCTGCTGCACCTGAGCGCGCCGCTCGCGTTCGATGCGGGAGAGCTGTAGATATAACAATCCCACGGCGAGGCCGGTGAGCCCGTTGGACAGCGCCAAAATGTCAAGCCGCTTGACCCCCTCCTTCACCAGCATCCAATCGAAGCCCAGTCCCAGAACGCCTACTACGAGCACGACCAAAAGGAAAAGCAACAGATCGTGCGATTGAGCGTCGTCGGTTTGCGGCATTTGAGTATCAGTCTATCTGTACCAATTGAGACGATTCGGGTTTGTCGCGGTTAGCCTGAAAATGACGCAAGATGGCGTCGGCCTGCGACCGGTTTACGACGGCCGAAAGCGCCGCCGCGTCTGCCTGTTTGATGGCTTGCAGGCTGCCAAAGTGTTGCAACAGGCGCCGGGTAGTGAGAGCGCCAATACCGGGAATCTCCAGCAGTTCGGTTTTGCGATCACGAATCTCGCGCCGCTTGCGATGGAAGGTCACGGCGAAACGATGCGCCTCATCACGCACCAACTGCACCAGGTGCAGCACCGGCGAATGGCGATCGAGCACCACGGGCTCATCTTCCTGGCCCAGCACATAGATGATTTCTTCCCGCTTGGCGATGGATGCCAGCGGCTGGTTGATAATGCCGAGCGACTCCAGCGCCTGCGCCGCAGCATGTAACTGGCCGATGCCGCCATCGATCAGGATGAGGCTGGGCATCGCCTGGTTTTCGTTTTGCACCCGGCCATAGCGGCGCGTCACCACCTCGCGCATCGAGGCGAAGTCGTCCACGCCTTCCACGCTGCGGATGATGAACTTGCGATAGTCCGACTTCTTCATCTTGCCGTCTTCCCACACCACCATTGAGGCGACGGTTTCGGCACCTTGAATGTGCGAGATGTCAAAACACTCAATGCGCTTCGGCGGCTCAGGCAGCATGAGCGCGTCCTGCAACGCTTCCTGCACAACTTTGGTTGTCGGCTTGAGCACGCGGAAGCGCTGATCGTAGGACTGCTTCGCGTTCTGCCCCACCAGATCGACCAGCGACCGCTTATCGCCGCGCTGCGGAACGGTGATGTGAACGTTGCGCTTCTGTCCCTCGGAGAGGATTTGCTCCAGCGGCTCGCGATCTTCGAAGTCCACCGGAACGTACACGGCGTGCGGCACATACTGCGCGTCGAGGTAAACCTGCTTCAGCAACGCCGAGAAAAACTCTCCCGGCTCGAAGCCTTCCTCGCCGACAATCTCGCTCATCTCCTCCCAGAAGAACTCACGCTTATCGACGATCTTGCCGCCGCGCAGGTGGAAGAGGTTCACCGCCAGCATTTGGTTTTCGAAGTGATAGCCGAAGACGTCGGCGTCGTCGCCATCCACCACCGCCATGCGCTGCTTCTGGTCGAGCAGCTCGACCGTCGAGATCAAATCGCGATACTTGGCCGCCAGTTCGTACTGTTCGCCCTCGGCGGCAGCGGCCATGCGCTTCTGCAACGAACGCTTCAGGTCCTGGCCGCGTCCCTCAAGAAACAGCCGCACATCGTGTACTGCCTCGGCGTAGCGCTCGGGAGTCGTCAGCCCTTCGACGCACGGTCCCAGGCAGCGCCCGATGTAGTACTGCAAACACGGTCGCGGGTAGGAACGGTTCAAGTCGAGCTTGCACGACGGAATCAGAAAGTGCCGGTGAATGAGATCGACGATGCGATACGCCAGACTGGTGGGAAAATACGGACCGAAGTACAGCGATCCGTCTTTGCGCAGACGCCGCGTCGGGAACACCCGCGGATAGCGCTCGCCAATCGTCAGCTTGATATAAGGATAGGTTTTGTCGTCGCGAAGAAGAATGTTGTAGCGCGGCTTCTTCTTCTTGATCAGGTTGTTCTCGAGCGCGAGCGCCTCTTTCTCGTTGTCGACCACGACGTAGTCGATATCGACCGCCTCGCGCAGCAGAGTTCCCGTCTTGGCGTTTTCGGCAGCTCCCTCCAGAAAATATGACCGCAGCCGGGCGCGCAGGTTCTTCGCCTTGCCCACGTAGATGACCTGGCCTTCGGCGTTCTTGTACAGGTACACGCCGGGCGAGGTCGGGATGGTCTTGATTTTCTGGTGCAGGTCCATAAATTCAGTGGCCAAATAGCCGATTGTCAGTTGTCAGCTATCAGCTATCAGCCATCAGCTAACAGCTTATGGATTCTCGTTTGTCGGTGGAAGCACCGGCCTTTAAGCCGGCGAATGTGAAATCCCACCATGGGCTTTAGCGTTGGCGCCGACTGTTCTCGCAATCTCCGCGGCTGAAGCCGTTTCGTTGTCAGCCTTCATTTCACTGGCCTGAAGGCCAGCGCTTCCACCCTTGACCGACCTCCTTCGTTCCGGTGTGTATTTGCACATCGGTAATCTTTGCCCCTAGTTCCGAACTGGCTCGGTTGCAACATTTCGGTGAAATCCGGTGGGTACCCCCTCCCCCCACCATCTCGCAAAATCTTGAAAACAATCGGTTGATTCTTGAAAATGTCCGCAAAATATTGACCGCGTGAGAGTTACAGGCAAAATATTGCCGGATAAGGAGTTAACAGCGATTTTCTGGAAGCGGAAGGGTTGGTCTATTTCTAAGTTTATCAACAGCGGCCATAGCCGGCAACGGCAGTCAGCTTGTACCACGCAAGCCTGTTCCGAAGCGAGACGCGTCACCAGAGACACATCTCCTTCGTCCTCTTGACGCTATTGTACGAAATTCGGGCGGCCCAGACCTAGCGGCTTTATCACTGGTGTGTGTGACGCGCAATTTGAACGCTTCACCCTGGTTGGGGTCGCGGTTTCGAGTCGCAGGAAACATCTACCTGTTCGCCGATCGCGACATGGGGATATTCTTCCTTTTCTGCTGATATGCATTTATCTTCGGTCGCACTGGGCTAAAGCAATCGTCGGGAGGGGGACATGGTCGCAATCAGATCCCTGCTCGCTTTTCTGCTCGTCTTATCGAGTGTCGCCTATTCGGCCGACGCGTTGCCTAAGTCTCTGGCAAACGACCGGCTGGGCTTCACGTTGCATTATCCGGAGAGTTGGTCCGGCGTTGCACAAGACGATCACGCCTGGATGGTCAGTGCGCCGCTGGAACAGGCCACCGGCTCGAACTTAGACAGCCTGGCGCAGATCTTTGTGACCACTGAGCACCGCACGAATCATGCCGAGGCGGTGAATCGGCTGCGGGAGATTTGCTCTGAGTATCAAACCACGTGCACTTATCTGGCGATTGGTGGCTGGCCTGTTATGCAACGCGAAATTATCGCGCCTAAGGAGGAACCGGGGGCACAAGAAGAGCCGGCGAACGAGGAAATGATGTTATACATCACGACGGCAATCGCCGCCGGCGACCTTTTGATTCGTGCAGAGGGGCGCATGCCTGCAAGCGTGAGCGAGCAGGTCAAGACGCAAGTTCTCGCCATCCAAAACGGCACAAGCCTGCGGGTTGCAGGGAATCCAAAGGAAACACAATCGTTCATCCAGGAACTGCAGAGGAATCCGCGGCTGACTCCATTTTCGCCACCTCCTTCCAAAGTACAAACAAGTCCGTCGCCGCGCACGGCAGAACTCAGCCAGCCACGAATTGTTCTGAAGGGCGCTGGGGCGCGACCGGAAGAAGAACATAGTGTTGAGCAGCCGGTAGGCACGTCTGGCGCAGGCTCGGCCGACGCGGGAGCGGCGGTTGTCATACCGGGAAATCGAATTGCAGATGAGCCGGAAATCGCCGTTTCCACAAATGGGTTGAACATCGTAGTGGCGCAACAGAGCCACTACGTGACTTCGAACGACGGTGGCACAACATTCCAGTACAAAGGGAAGTTTGTTTCTTCGAAAGGAGGTGATAGTTCACTCGCTTATGGGAAGAGTGGCAACTTCTACGAAGGAACGATTTCAAACCCGTCGACCGCACTGAATGTCTCCACTAATAATGGACAAACTTTCGCCTTTCAGACGAATGTATTTACTTGCCCTGGCACAGGCGCGACCCGGTGCGGGGGCACCTACCCTGATCAGGAACACATCGCAGCAGACCGCTTTAACAGCAGTTCGAGCGGCGGGGACCAGGTCTATTTTGGGTGGAGACTACTTAACGGCAACGTCGGGATAGCGTGCTCGACGAATAGCGGAACCAGCTTTGAGAATCTAAACTCTTTCGCGGGCGATATGCCGCGCATCACGGTTGGGCAGGACGGATTCGTCTATGTCGTATATGTAAACGGCAGAAACGGCGGGAACGTCACGCTGCAAAAGTTCAGTTCGTGCCAAAACGGATTGAACGCGCAAACCGGTTTTCCGAAAACGGTCGCCAACGGCATCGGGGTTACCTGTCCGATCCCCGGTCTCGACCGCTGCAATCTTCAGAATGTCATGAGTAGTCAAATGGTGGCGGTTGACGATACCAATGCGAACCACGTTTATGTGTCGTACGCGCAAAGCAGCGGCAATGGCGAGAGTATTGTTTTGCAGGATTCAGTGGACGGTGGAAAGACATGGCCCTCGAATCGCGTTGTAACCCTCAGCGCCAGTAGGACAGCGCGGCGCTATATGCCCTGGCTGTGTACTGGGAACGGGGTTGCGAATGTGACCTGGTACGATCGGCGCTCCGCCACTCCCTCCCAGAATGACCTGACCGACTATTACGGCGCGAACGCGTGTACACCGTCTTCCGGCAACCTCACCGCCGGTCTTGAGTTCCAGTTGAATGCGCCCAACTCCGCAGATGCTCAATGTCTTGCAGGGCAGATGCCGGGAAGTGCGAAAAGCTGGCCGGGTGGTTCGCGCAAATGCCAGAATTCGACGGAATGCAGTAAGAGTGAGCAGCCCCAACTCGGCGGCCAGTGCAGGCAGACACCGAAGCAATCCACCGATTCGAAACAGGCTTGTGATTTGGCCGGAACCAGTAGCTGCCCGATTCCCGGCTCGACCCCGACGAACCCTTGCTCGAAGCCCGGCGAGACCTGCCAACTCACCGGCGGGCTTCCAAAATACGGCGATTATAACGGCAACGCCTGCGCCGCCGGAACGCTTTACACTGTGTGGGCTTCGGCTACGCCGCCGCCCGGGATGGCAGCCACCGGCAACGTGGATCTCTATTTTGCAAGTAATCCAATTTCCGTGACTAAGAACTGTACGGCCCCGGACGTCCTCGCCGCGGATCCGAGCTCTCTGCCCATGCAGGCCGGCGATGGAACCACGGGCGCCAATTCGGCGTCCACGAGTCTCCACGCATCAGGCCCCTGGGCGAGTGACCCCAATGTTCCACCATCCCTGGCCTTCGATGTCATTCAGGTGCCGTCCGGGGTTCCGCTGCCTCCGAGCGGCACGGCGCCCACAGGCCTGAGCTGGGCAATCACAAACGATATCAACCCTCCCACGGTCAAATTCACCGCGGGCACCAACACCGCGCCCGGCGTGTATGGAATCAAGATCAGGGGGACCATCGGATCATCCCAGGCGACGGCACTCGTGGCCCTGACGGTCACGGCATGCCAACCATTGACCTGCGCCGCCGCCGGTTGGACCTGCGGCTCCTTTGACAATGGGTGCGGCGGGAGCCCAAGCTGCGGAGCCTGCCCAGCGGGGAAGTCGTGCATTGCTGGCGGTTGCCACCCGACCTGCGACAAGGTCTGCGAACCACCGGAGTTCTTGAATCCCATCACGTGCAGTTGCGGGAGCTGCAAGTGCGGGTTCATCATCCTCAACGACGGACACCGTATTTGCGCCGCTTGCAAGCCTGAAGAACCGTGATGAAGCAGAGCAAGAGGATGCTCGCGCTGCATTCCAAGCCTTAACATCGATGCCCCATCCTTTCGCCCGCTTTTGGCGAAAGGATGGGAGAGGTGTGACCGGCTGAAGAACGCCAAGGAATCCCGATCTGCAGGGAGCCTAGCTTCCCCACGACCCCGGGTCCATAGCTCAGCGCTCGACATACCGCATTCCGCCGCAACACTTCGTCGCAGGACCTTGTAAAAATTTCAGTGCATTGCGACGGAATGACGTAATCCAGCTTCTCTGAAACGCGCCCGGCACCAAGAACACCTGTGAATTCAGTGGATTTGATGACGAGATCCAGCTCTGGTTGTGGCAGGCCACTTGCACCCACTCCAAGTTTGCTGAAGTGGCCCCGTTGCTTCAGCTACTCACTTTCGCAGGAGCCGAACTTCTATGAAAAGTCTTACCGTTGCTACTGCGCTGGTGGCCGTCGTGCTGCCGCTGACCGTGGGCTGCGCCAGTAAGCAGTACGTGCGCAACGAAGTGACTCCGACCGTAAACAAGGTCAATGAATTAGATGATCTGACGGCGAAAAATACTCGCGATATCCGCGACGTCGATTCCCGCGCGCAGCAAGGAATCCAGCAGGCGACCTCCGCCGCCGATCAGGCCAACCAGAAAGCACTCGCCGCCGGACAGGCTGCCGATCAGGCCAACCAGAACGCGACCCAGGCGGCGAACCGTGTGACCAGCCTGGCGGGCACGGTGGAGAACATCGACAACTACAAGCCCGTGGGTGATCCGACGACCGTGCTATTCGCATTTGACAAGTCGGATCTCACCCGCAAGGACAAGCAGACGCTCGACCAGTTCGGCCAGCAGCTCTCGGGTCAGCGGCACTTCCTGGTCGAAGTTCACGGCTATACCGACTCGACCGGGCCGGCGGACTACAACTACCAGTTGAGCCAGCGCCGCGCTGACGCCGTCATTCAGTATCTGGCGCAGAAGTACAACGTTCCCGCGCACCAGATTTACGTCATCGGACTGGGCAAGGACAATCCGGTTGCCGCCAACACGTCGGCCAAAGGCCGCGCTGAGAATCGCCGGGTGGACATTCGCCTGATGAGCAACGCGGTGGAAGCGCCGGCCTCGGCCCAGGCGACCAGCCCCGCGCCGCAGCCGAATTCAAGTCAATCGCGATAAGTTCCGTTTCCTCCTGAACGACTCCGGGCCGCTGACGCACCAGCGGCCCTCATTTTTTGGATTTTCATTACTGTTGCGCCGCCACCTTCCCGAAAGCCAATCGCTGAAGAGACTGCACAGCCGGCATGCTGGATGAGGAGTTGTTGGCCTCGTCGGGCTCACCAGTCGTACTCACCTGGTATTTCCCGTCGCCCGTCGGAATGCCGATAAACGAGACGAACACCTGCCCGCCAGCGCAATCGGCCGGACGGCAACCTTGCCCGACGATCACACCTTCGTCGTTGATGTCCCCACCCACCTGCAAATACACCGGCGAGTTCGGCGCCAGCGTATTCAGATCGAGCATGTGTCCGTTCTGGTAGAGGAAAGCCCGCGGATTCGCAAAGCCCGCAGCATAGGACACGCCAACGATCTGGTTTTGGCGATTAACCCCGAGCGCTTCGCTGATAGCGTCGCCCGCCAACGTGCCCAAGTCTTGCATCGGACCAGGCCGGGTCCAAACAAAAGCGTGGAAGTTGGGATTGCTGCCGTGCTGGTCTCCCGCCAAGTCAGAGAATCCTACGACGACGCCCTGATCGTTGATCGCCATCGGAGTATTCCACGCGCTGCCGCCAAGATTGCCCAGATCGACAGGCAGGCCCTTCTGCCACAGCACGGCATGGGTGGCGCTCTGGTTGCCGACGGCGTTCTGGCAGATTCCAGAAATGCCTACGACCTCGCCGCGATTGTTAATGCCGGTGGCAGCGCTGTCGGGATCGCCGCTGTAAGGCGCGAGTTGCTGCATCTGATGGTCGCCGGGTCCCCAGACCACAGCTTTGAATTGCAGCACCTGGGGAAGAACACAGGTCGGATCGTGCACGCTGTTCTCGGCCCAGCCGACAATCTGGCCTTGATCGTTGACGGCAGTTGCGAAACCGTTGTTGCCGCCGAGCGTGGGGAGCGAACTCATCCGGCCGAACTGCCATTTGAAACCTACGCAGGTGTGGCCCTGGTGCGATGCCGGGAGGAACGCGCCGCAGCTCCAACTTTCGCCATAGGGATCCGTGTCGGCGGTATCCGAAATTCCCACCACTTCGCCGAGGTTATTCACTCCCGGCCACACCACTGCGCTATTGGGACCTCCCAACGTTCCCAAGTCGATGGGCCATCCCGCGAGCCAGAACACCGCGTGGGCACTTCCATCACCGGCAAGGTTCGATTCGCCGGCTGACCATCCCAGATCGTTGACTCCGTTGTCGGAGCTCACCGAACCTCCGAGCGGTATGCCCAAGTTGAAGACGCGGTACTGCGGATTGTCCTCGTGGCCGGCCTGCACCTGTGCGGCAGCCAGCGATGTCAGGACCACCAGAGTGATAAGAGCTGCGATGCAAGTTAAGCTTCTCCGGTTCATGTTCTCTCCTTTGGTAATGCGCATTGGGAGTCGAATGAGCGACTCGTCTCTTTCGCCCCTTGTGAGTGAGGCGGCTGTTTCTTCGCGCCTCCGCGTTCCACCGTCCCGGCAAGGAAAATAGCCCGCATTGAGCAGTGACATTGGACGCTGGCGGACTTCGATGAGCGCGGTCCTGGACGTTTTCGGACCTTGATAGCAAGGCGAACTTCCGGCAATACAGGCTCAGTTGGCGAAGAAAGCAGTCGAGTCCGAAAACGTCTAACTGGTCACGCAAAGTGAGGTACGCTAGTTGCGTGGAAGACCTGACACTGGACTGGCGAGTGTGTTCGCGAGCCCGCTTATCGCGCGACCCGCGCTTCGACGGCAAGTTCTTTATCGGCGCCTTGAACAGTGGCGTTTACTGCCGATCGATTTGTCCCGCGCCCACCTGTAAGGAGAAGAACGTACGTTACTTCCCGACCGCTGCGGCTGCGGCAGAAGCCGGGTTTCGTCCCTGCCTGCGATGCCGGCCGGAATGCTCACCTGGAACTCCAGCATGGCTGGGAACCTCGAACACGGTCACCCGCGGGTTGCGCTTGATCGGCGAGAGCGGACTGGACGACGGAGGGGTGGAGTTGCTCGCCGAGCGCTTGGGGATCGGTGCGCGCCATTTGCGCCGGCTGTTCCTGCAGCACCTGGGAGCAAGCCCGATCGCAGTCGCACACACCCGCCGCCTGCACTTCGCCAAGAAGCTCATCGACGAGACCACGCTGTCGATGGCGCATGTGGCGCAAGCTTCGGGCTTCGGCTGCGTGCGTCGCTTTAACGCCGCCATTCGCATGACATATCACCGCACGCCGACGCAGATTCGCAGGTTATCTTCGCGGACTGCGATGCTCGCGGCCAACGAATACGTGTTCAAGCTGCGTTTCCGTCCGCCCTATCAGTGGGAGAGCATGCTGCACTTCTTGCAGCCGCGCGCTACCCCTGGCGTTGAGGCTGTCGAACACGGCAGTTATCGGCGCTCCATCGCGCTGAATAATCTGCAAGGCTACTTCGAGGTCTCCCTCAGTAAGGATCCCGACACCCTCGACGTGCGCATACAGTTCGGCGATTCGCGTTCGCTATTCCTCATCGTGGAGCGCATACGACGCATGTTCGATATCAATGCCGACTGGGAGCCGATCGCGAAGCGCCTGTGTACCGATCCGGCGCTTCGGAATGCAATTGGCGCGGAACCAGGTTTGCGATTGCCCGGTTGTTGGGACGGCTTTGAGCTGACAACCCGGGCCATCCTGGGCCAGCAAGTCACAGTGAAAGGTGCGACCGCTCTGGCCGGCCGCCTGGTACGAAAGTTTGGGCGCCCACTGTCGGCGCCGAATGGCCTCACGCATCTTTTTCCTGAGCCTGAGGTTCTCGCCGATGCCAAGCTCGCCAGCATCGGACTGCCGGCACGGCGCGCCGAAACCATCCAGCGCCTGGCGCACGCGGTGTGTAGTGGGGAGCTCAACTTCGATGCGGTGACGGACACCGAAGCATTCCTCAGCCGCCTCTGTGCCCTGCCCGGCATCGGTCCCTGGACAGCGCAATATGTTGCGATGCGGGCGCTGGGCGAGCCTGACGCCTTTCCCTCCGCCGACATTGGACTGCTACATGCGTCGCGCTTGCGCAGCTCTCGTGCACTGGAGGAGCGCGCCGAAAAATGGCGGCCTTGGAGATCCTACGCTGCACTCTACCTCTGGCATTCCAGTCACAGCAATGAACCCTGATCCCCGAAGATAGGGAGATGGTTCGGGTGCGTTCTCCACCCACATAGTCTTTGCGATGTGCGCGGGTTTTGGGAGCCGGTGAGTTCTGATGATCTTGCCGACCAAGCTGGTACCACGCCGCTCTCAGCCGACTTGCCGCCAGCGAGTATGGTTATGACATCTGCCATTTTCCGGTGAATGCTGGCAGCCGATGCAGGCGAGGTCAAGCCGTCGCTTGAAGGATCGCTGCCTGATTCACAAGGAGTGCTATGTCTTCCGGCGAAGACCTGCTGATTCCTCCTGATGCGCTCACTCAGAAGCTGCCGTCGCGCTCGCAAGATTGGCTGACCGCCGGTGAGCGCGTAGACGCTGCTGCTCTCGAAGCGGAGCTGCGGGCGACGGTGGAAGGCGAGGTACGTTTCGACGCCGGCAGCAAGGCCATCTATGCCGTCGATGCTTCGAACTATCGCCAGGTGCCGATCGGCGTAGTCATTCCCAAGTCGAAGGAAGACGTGGTCGAGACGGTCGCCGCGTGCCGACGCTTTGGCGCGCCGTTGCTCTCCCGCGGAGGCGGCACCAGTCTGGCGGGCGAGTGCTGTAACGTGGCCGTGGTCATCGACTGGTCGAAGTACATGCATGGCGTGCTGGAGATCAACCTCGAGGAGCGCTGGGCGCGCGTGTTGCCGGGAACCGTTTGCGACGAGCTGCGCGACGCCGTCATGCAGAAATCCGGGCGAAAGCTGGTGTGGGGGCCTGATCCGGCTACTCACAACCGTTGCTGCTTTGGAGGCATGATCGGCAACAACTCCTGCGGGGCGCACGCGCAGATGTCGGGCAAGACCGACAACAACATCGAGGAAATGGAGATTCTGCTCTACGACGGCACGCGCATGGCCGTCGGCTGGATGCATGAATCGGAATGGGAGCAGAAGATTCGCCAGGGCGGTCGTGAAGGCGATATTTATCGCTATCTACGCTCGCTGCGCGATCACTACGCCGAGCTCATCAAGCGAAACTTCACGCCCATTCCACGACGTGTCTCCGGCTACAATCTCGATCAACTAATTCCCGGCGCCGACGGCCGTATCAACATTGCGCGCGCACTCGTCGGCAGCGAAGGAACGCTGGTCACAGTGCTCGGAGCCAAATGCCGGCTGATTGATGCCCGAGCCGAGCGTGTCATCCTGATGCTTGGCTATCGCGACGTGTACGAGGCAGCCGATCACGTGGTCGAGCTGAACCAGTTCAACCCCACGGCGCTGGAGGGCATCGACGATCGACTGCATTACTACATGCAAAAGAAGGGTGGGACCATCGGCGAGCTGCTCCACCTGCTGCCCGAAGGTAACGGCTGGCTAATGGCGGAGTTCGGCGCCGACAATCGCGACGAAGCGCTGGACACCGCCCATCGTGCGATCGAGATGCTCAAGGCTGGCCCGAATCCGCCGCACATGCGGCTGTTCACCGACGCGTGGCAGATGGCCGATCTGTGGAAGCTGCGCGAGTCGGCACTCGGCGCCACGGCGTTCGTTCCCGGCGAGGCGCCGACGTGGCCGGGATGGGATGATGCGGCGGTTGCTCCTGAGAAGCTGGGCAGCTATCTGCGCGAACTGCGAGCGCTGTTCAGCAAGTATGAATACACGCCTGCCATCTACGGCCACTTCGGTCATGGATGTATTCACTGCCGGATGAACTTCGACCTGGTGAGTGAGCCGGGAATCAAGAAGTGGCGCGCGTTTATGGAGGAGGCGACCGACCTGTGTGTGAAGCACGGCGGCAGCCTCAGCGGAGAACATGGCGACGGGCAGGCGCGCGGCGAGTTCCTGTACAAGATGTTTGGCGAGGAGCTGATCCAGGCCTTCCGCGAGTTCAAGTCCATCTGGGACCCGGATTGGAAGATGAATCCCGGCAAAGTAATCGACGCCTATCGCATGGATGAAAACCTGCGGCTGGGCGCCGACTACCATCCGTGGGAGCCCAAGACGCACTTCACGTTTCCCGAAGATGGCGGCAGCTTCGCGCATGCCACGCTGCGCTGCGTTGGCGTAGGCAAATGCCGCCGGCAGGACGGCAAGAATCCTAACGACGACACCATGTGTCCCAGCTTTATGGTGACGCGCGAGGAGCGCGACAGCACTCGCGGCCGGGCTCACACATTGTGGGAGATGCTGAACGGCAGCGTCATCCAGAACGGCTGGAAGGACGAAGCGGTCAAAGAGTCTCTGGACCTATGCCTCTCCTGTAAGGGTTGCAAGGGCGATTGCCCGGTGAACGTCGACGTGGCGACTTACAAGGCGGAGTTCCTGTCGCATTACTGGGCAGGCAGAGTTCGTCCGGTTCATGCCTATGCGTTTGGCCTGATCGATGTGTGGGCGCGGCTGGCGTCGGTGGCTCCCGGATTCGCGAATCTGTTCACGCAGCTCCCGGTGCTGAGTGCGATTTCCAAAAAGCTGGTCGGCATTCCTGCGCAGCGGAAGATTCCGGCATTTGCGGCCGAGCCATTCAAGGTGTGGTTTCGCAAGCGAGGAGAAAACCCGCTCAAGCTGCGCTTGAACGGGGCACCCAGATTAAACGGGGCACCCGGCTTTAACGTGGCACCCGGATGGGATGCGGCGCAGGGGAATCAGTCCGGGCGAAAAGTAATCCTTTGGGCTGACACTTTTAACAACTACTTCTCGCCCCAGACCGCGCAGGCTGCGGTGGAAGTGCTGGAACACTACGGCTACCAGGTGCAAGTGCCGATGCAACATCTGTGTTGCGGACGGCCGCTTTACGACCACGGCTTTCTCGGCCTGGCGAAGAAGTATCTGCAAAATGTGCTGCGGGCGATGGCTGACGACATTGAAGCCGGAACGCCGATGGTGGTGCTCGAACCGAGTTGCTGTTCGGTCTTCCGCGATGAACTTAACGGGCTGATGCCGGAATCTGCCGCGGCGCATCGCCTGGCGGAAAACACCTTCACGCTCTCGGAGTTCCTTGAGAAGAAGGTGAAGGACTACGAAGCTCCGCAGTTGACGAGCAAGGCCATAGTGCAGGGCCACTGCCATCACAAAGCCGTCATGCGGCTGTATGACGAAGAGGCAGTGATGAAGAAGATGGGTCTCGATTACCAGGTGCTCGACTCCGGCTGTTGCGGCATGGCCGGCGCGTTTGGCTACGAGAAGGACAAGTACGAGGTTTCGATCGCTGTCGGGGAGCGCAAGCTGCTGCCCAAGGTGCGCTCGGCCGAAACCACGACCTTGATCATGGCCGACGGCTTTAGTTGCAAGTCGCAGATCGAGCAGCAGACACCGCGTCATGCACTGCACCTGGCGGAAGTGATGGCGCTGGCCATTCGCAACCAGGGCAAACCTTCGGGCCAGCACTATCCTGAGAGGGCGTTTGTGCAGCCGCGCATGCAAGCTCAGAAGCGTTCGATGCGGCGCGCTGCCATCTTCACTGGCATGGCAGCCGCGGGATTTGCCGCGGGCTTCTGGCTTGTGCGCAAAATGGGAGGTTGAATCGAGCTTTTCCTCATCTGAGAATTCACGGTTAAATCTGCGTAACAAAAATCCCGAGACATTGACTCCTTCCGCCGGAAGGTTGAGGCTTAGTGTGTCGCCCTATTTATCCACGCCGGTTCATTCGGCGTCGCAAGTAAGGAGTTTATTTTTATGGCTACCATCGCTCCTCCCGATGTTGTATCCCACGACGATTCGCTCAGCGCTTACGGCCCTGCGCGTTCGACCGTTACCGGTACGCCGCTTAGCGCAGACGAGTTGCGCAAAACCGACGCCTATTGGCGCGCGTGCAATTACCTGAGCCTGGGCATGATCTACCTGCTCGACAATCCGCTGCTCAAGGAGCCGCTGCGCCCTGAGCAAATCAAGAACCGACTGCTCGGCCATTGGGGATCGAGCCCCGGACTGTCCTTTATCTATGTGCACCTCAATCGGCTGATTAAGAAGTACGATCTCGACATGATCTTTCTCGCCGGTCCCGGACACGGCGCGCCCGGCGTGCTCGGCCCTGGATATCTCGAAGGAGGCTACTCCGAGGTCTATCCCGAGAAGAGCGAGGACTACGAAGGCCTGCGTGAGTTCTTTAAGCAGTTCTCCTTTCCCGGCGGCATTGGCAGCCACTGCACGCCCGAGACGCCGGGCTCGATCCACGAGGGCGGCGAGCTGGGCTACGTGCTGTCGCATGCCTGCGGCGCGGCTTTCGACAATCCTGAACTGATTGTCGCTGCGGTCGTGGGGGACGGCGAATCGGAGACCGGACCGCTGGCGACCTCGTGGCATATCAACAAGTTTCTTAACCCTGCACGCGACGGCGCGGTGCTCCCGGTCTTCCATCTGAACGGCTACAAGATCAACAATCCCACGTTGCTGGCGCGCATTCAGCACGAGGAGCTGGAGAGCCTGATGCGCGGCTACGGCTGGACGCCGTATTTCGTGGAAGGCTCCGATCACGACAGCATGCATCAGGCGATGGCAGCGACGGTGGAGCATTGCGTGAACGAAATCCGCCAGATCCAGAGCGACGCGCGCAGCAATTCGCAGCTTTCGCGGCCGCACTGGCCGATGATTGTGCTGCGCTCGCCCAAGGGTTGGACTGCGCCGCAGGAAGTGGAAGGCCATCGACTGGAAGGCTTCTGGCGCGCGCATCAGGTGCCGCTGCCCAACGTGAAGAAAGATCCCGAGCAGCTTCGCCTGCTGGAAAACTGGATGCACTCGCAGCGTCCGGAAGAACTGTTCGACGGACATGGCAGGTTCGTGCAGGAATTTCGCGACCTGGCTCCGACCGGTACGCGGCGCATGAGCGCCAATCCACATGCCAACGGCGGACGGCTGAAGAAGTCGCTTCGTCTGCCGGACTTCCGCGAATATGGGATCGCGGTCGAAAAGCCGGGGACGATGTCGGCTGAGAACACCCGGCCGCTGGGCGTCATTCCTGCGCGACGTGATGAAGCAGAACATGACGAACTTCCGCGTCTTCGGGCCGGATGAGACCACCTCGAATAAGCTCGACGCGATCTACGAGGTCAGTAAGAAGTTCTGGATCGAGGAGTTTTTCAAGGTCGACCTCGACGGCAGTGAGCTCTCGAGTGATGGCCGCGTGATGGAGATGCTGAGCGAGCACACCATGGAAGGCATGCTCGAAGGCTATCTGCTCACCGGGCGCCACGGCTTCTTCTCCACCTACGAAGCGTTCGTGCACGTCATCGACTCAATGTTCAACCAGCACGCCAAGTGGCTGGAGATTTGCAATCACCTGTCATGGCGCGAGTCGATCGCTTCGCTCAACCTGCTCATTACTTCGACCGTTTGGCGGCAGGACCACAACGGATTCACCCACCAGGACCCGGGCTTCCTCGATGTTGTCGTCAACAAGAGCGCGAACGTCACGCGCATCTATCTCCCGCCCGATGTGAACTCGCTGCTGTCGGTGGCCGAGCACTGCCTGCGCAGCCAGAACTACGTCAACGTCATCGTCTGCGACAAGCAAAAGCATCTGCAGTTCATGGACATGGACGCTGCGATCACGCATTGCACCAAGGGCATCGGTATTTGGGACTGGGCCAGCAATGATCAGAACGGCGAGCCCGACGTGGTGATGTGCTCGGCGGGCGACATTCCTACGCAGGAGGCGCTGGCGGCGACGGCGATGATTCGCAAGGAATTTCCCGACGTGAAGATTCGCTTCATCAACGTGGTCGACCTGTTCAAGCTGCAGCCCAGCACCGAGCATCCGCATGGATTGCCGGACCGCGACTTCGACTCGCTGTTCACGCTCGACAAGCCGGTGATCTTCAACTTCCACGGATATCCGTGGCTGATTCACCGGCTGGCCTATCGCCGGCACAATCACGACAATATGCACGTGCGCGGGTACAAGGAGAAGGGCAACATCAACACGCCGCTGGAGCTGGCGATCAACAACAACATCGACCGCTTCAGCCTGGCGATGGACGTGATCGACCGCGTACCCGTTTGCAGCGCATCGGCGGTCACGCGAAAGAGCACTTCCTGAACCAGCAGATCGAGTGCAAGAACTACGCGCATCAGTACGGGGTCGATCAGCCGGAGGCGGCGAGCTGGACTTGGCCGTTCTAGGTTGGAGAGGAATGGTCTTGAGGGTGCCCTATTCGGCCTGATGTTGGCCGGGTGGGGATTTGACCGGGATACGGGCATATGGCCGATCAAGCCGACGGTATCAACCCAGCACGGTCGTTGCCCGTGGCTGCTTCTTGTTCCCGATTCTTCGACTCGGCCGAGGTCTAACCCGCACACCTGTTTCCAGCAGGCTGGTTTGAAAGAGCGGCTGGTCCTTGAGAAGCGCCTGGCGAAGCAACTCGAGTGCTTCTACGCTCTTTTGGCGGTAGGAGCGTGTTGCCGGTGCGAACCGCAGCCTCCCCAGCGACTCCCGGTATTGAGAATCGACTGCTTCATGTTGAGCTAACGTCCGGTCGAGAGCGGCGAGCTTCGCCGAATTTTCCTGGGTCTCGCTCGCCAGGCCCTTCAAGAGCGAAATCAACTGTTCCACGGATTCTGCATTCATAGACCCTCGTTATCCTGCGCAGGTCTGGTGTGTCGGATATTCTCCTGGCATTCACACACGAACTTGGATGATTCATCATCTATGAGTGTGTATCGGCTCATCAGTGACCTGCGCCACAGATGTTTGTGCCGGTTGTTGATGCTACGGGAATCCGAAGCCAATCCAGTCCGGGCACATCCGTGTTCATCCGCTAATCTGGGTCGAATAGCCGATCGTTGTACCTAAGGCCGTTTTCGCATAATCTGATAGCCATGGATGTTGAGCTTACTCCCGATCAGAAGGCTTTTGTCCAGCGCGCGATTGAGAGCGGTCGGCTGCAATCCGAAAAAGATGCCGTGCAGGAAGCGCTCGCCTTGTGGGAGGAACGGGAACGGCAACGCACCGAATTCCTGCTCACACTCGATGAAGCCAAGGCGTCGCTCGCCCGTGGCGAAGGGCGAATTATCACGCAAGAGTCAATGCGGCAGCTTGCCAGCGAGGTGAAGGAGCGCGGACGCGGGCGGCTGCTTGCACAGCTTGCTGCGCCGCGCTAATGGCGCACGGATTAGCACCGCGTGCCGTAGATGATCTCGATGAAATCTGGTTGTACGTTGCGCAGGAAAGCGGCAACATCGACATTGCCAACCGCCTGATTGACATAATAACGGAGCGTTTTCTCATGCTTGCCAGCTTCCCCTACATGGGCCGGTCGCGGGAGGAAGATTTCCGTCCCGGCTGTCGCAGCTTCCCTGTGGGAGATTACGTTATTGTGTACTGCATCGAAGATGGCGACGCCCTCATTCTTCGGGTGGTACACGGTCGGCGGCAGCTGGAGGCGCTCTTCGGACACTGACCCCAGCTATTTGAAAACGAGGTTTTTGATCCCGCTCCGCTGCTATAATCCGCGCATCCTCACTCCGCTCCGCTTTGTGCGATGACCGAGCCTTCCACGCCGCTGATGCGGCAATACGCAGCCATCAAGAAAGAGCATCCCAACGCGCTGCTGTTCTTTCGCCTGGGCGATTTTTACGAGCTGTTTTTTGAGGACGCGGTAGTCGCCGCGAAGGAGTTGCAGATTACGCTGACCTCGCGCAACAAGGAAAAGGGCATCGCCATTCCCATGTGCGGGGTGCCGTATCACGCGGCCGAGAACTACATTGCCAAGCTGATTCGCAAGGGATTCAAGGTCGCCATCTGCGATCAGATGGAAGATCCGCGCGTGGCGAAGACGATCGTCAAGCGCGAGGTGACGCGCGTGGTAACGCCGGGCACGGCGGCCGACTCGCAACTCCAGTCGGAAGAGAACAACTTTCTGGCTTGCGTGGCTAAACACGGCGATGAAGTTGGATTCGCGGCGCTCGATCTGTCGACCGGAGAATTTCGCGCGACTGAATTTCGCGGGGCTGATGCTGAGCGTCGGGTGCGCGAAGAGTTGATTGTCTTGCGTCCGCGAGAGGTGTTGTTCGCGTCTTCTCTGCCGCTGTTTGATCGGCCTTCCACCCAGGTGAACGTCCAACGGATGGACCATTCGGCAAGCTCAGGGCAGACCCCCACCCCGGCAAAAGAAGCTGGAATGGGGCGCCCGTCCGCTCATGCGTCCGCGCCGCGCATGGCGTCGATCGAGAATGCGCATTGGGCGGAGACACCTCTGGACGACTGGGTGTTCGCGCCGGACTACGCGATTCCGCTGGTCGAAAATCATTTCGGCGTGTTGTCGCTGGAAGGCTTTGGCCTGGCGAACCGCTCAGCGGCGGCGACGGCGGCGGGCGCGATCCTGCATTACGTGCGCACCACGCAGCGCGGCTCGCTCGACCACATCGACCGCATCGGCTATTACGAGCGGCAAAACTGCCTGGTGCTCGACGCGGTAACGGTGCGCAACCTCGAATTGATCGAGCCGCTGTTCTCGGGCGCAGGCGACAGTGTGACGCTGTTTCGCTGCCTGGATTGCACGGCGACGCCGATGGGCAAGCGCCTGCTGCGCTCGTGGATTCTGCGGCCGTCGATCGATCCTGGCGAGATTGAGCAGCGGCTGAGCGCGGTCGAGGCAATGGTCAGCGATCTTATCCGGCGCGGGGAGCTACTGCGCGCGCTGGACGGCATGCTCGACCTGGAACGGCTGCTGAGCCGCGTGACGCTGGAGTCGGCAAATCCACGCGACCTGTTGGCGCTGGCGATTTCGTTTGCCAGCTGCCGGCGATTCGCGCCGCAGTAGCAGCCTTCCCGGCTGAACGTTTGCAGACGCTGCACGCACAATGCGACGAGCTGGCTGATTTGCGTTCACGCATTGTCACGACGCTGGAAGACGAGCCACCGCTGACGGTAAATGATGGCGGCGTGATTCGCGCGGGAGTTGATCCGGCGCTGGATGAGTTGCGCGACCTGAGCCGCAACAGCAAGCAGTACATCGCGCAGATTGAGCAGCGCGAGCGCCAGCGCACCGGCATCGGGTCGCTGAAGGTCAAGTTCAACTCCGTGTTCGGTTATTACCTGGAAATCTCTAAAGCCAACCTGCACCATACGCCGCCCGATTACGAGCGCAAGCAGACGCTGGTGAATGCGGAGCGCTTCACCACTCCTGAGCTGAAGGAACTAGAGGCGAAGGTGCTGGACGCGCAAGAGAGGATGGTCGAGATTGAGCGTCGGCTGCTGGCTGAGCTGCGGATGGCGATTGCCGCCGAGGCACGGCGCATCCGGCAGACCGCCCTGGCGCTGGCTGAAATCGATGTACTGGCGTCGTTCGCGACACTTGCAGCCAATCGCAACTATTGCCGGCCGCAGTTCGTCGAGAGCGGTGACCTTGAGATCGTGGCCGGGCGCCATCCGGTGATCGAGCAGCAGGACCTGAGCGGCGTCTCCGATCGCTTCATACCCAACGATCTTTACCTGAACGGGACGACGCACGCGGTGCTGGTTATCACCGGCCCGAACATGGGAGGCAAGTCCACCTACCTGCGTCAGGCGGCGCTGATCGCGCTGATGGCGCAGATGGGATCGTTCGTTCCGGCGCGTTCGACGCGGCTGGGATTGGTCGATCGCATTTTCACCCGCATCGGCGCCAGCGACAACCTGGCGCGCGGGCGTTCAACCTTCATGGTCGAAATGACGGAGACGGCGGCGATTCTGAATACCGCAACGCCGCGCTCGTTGATCCTGCTGGATGAAGTTGGCCGCGGCACCTCGACCTATGACGGGCTGGCGATTGCGTGGGCGGCGATCGAATACATCCATGCCAATACTCGCGCCAAGACGCTCTTCGCCACGCACTATCACGAACTGACCGAGCTGGCCGACCGGCTGAGCGGAGTGAAGAACTATCACGTCTCGGTAAAGGAGAGCCACGGCGGGATCGTCTTCCTGCGCAAGGTGGAGGAGGGTTCGGCCGACAAGAGCTACGGTATCGAGGTTGCGAAACTCGCGGGCCTGCCGAATGACGTCATCACACGTGCGAGAGAAGTGCTGGCGGAACATGAAAGCGCCGAGCGCAATGCGGTGAAGCATCTGGCTAAGGCAGGCGAGGCCGAGCCGGGGCCGATACAGTTGACCATCTTCACTCCGCTATCGCAGAAGGTTGTCGATCGGCTCAAGGAGACGGATCTCGACCGCATCAGCCCGCTGGAGGCGTTGAATCTGTTGCATGAATTGAAGAAGCAGGTGGAGTAGCGCGCCTTACTCATGGACGCCTGAAGAATCTGAAGTAGAACACTGCGAACAGCAGCACGACGCCAATATTCACTGTCAGCCGTGCCCAGAAGCGGTTTCGCAGGAACACGAAATCTACGCCGACGATGACTGCTACCATCGCCAACACGTAGAGCACGACGGCTACCTGTCTGCCCATTTCAGTCCGACCTCGATTCGGGATTGGATCCTTCATGCCTCTCTACAGATGCTGCGAGCTTGCCTTAAGTGCGTAGCGGTTGGCGCTTGGCTGGGTGCCACTCGGGCCGAAGTTGGCTGGGCGAGATTTCCCTCTGGATTGCCGCGATATTGCCAGATGGCAAGAAACATCCCCACCCCGGCAAAAGAAGCCGGAATGGGGCACCCACGCGGTGTTGGGGCACCCACGCCGTGCTGGGGCAACCCACCGGTACCCACGGCGAACACGTAATCCGCGTCCCTTGAGCCACAGCTTCTCCCCGCGTATCCTTGCAATACCGTAACAATCCATCTGGAGGAATACGACGTGGTTTTATCCCGGCGCTACACACATGCGCTGCTGACTTTCGCGATTGTTCTCACTTGCTCACAGCTTCTGTTGGCGCACGCCATTTTGATGGAGTCGACGCCAAAGCAGAATTCCGCGGTCAAGGGTCCCGACGTGGACATAACGCTGCGCTACAACGTGCGCATCGATGGCGGCCGCTCGCGGGTGGAGCTGGACGCCGCTGACGGGACGAAATCGGACCTGAAGCTGGAGAAACAGGCCAAGCCCGACATTTTGCAATGCAAGGCCAGCGGCCTGAAGCCGGGCGCTTACAAGCTGATATGGAACGTGCTTGCCTCCGACGGCCATATGAGCAAGGGTGAAGTTCCCTTCACGGTGCAGTAGCTCCAGCGAATGCGGCAACTTGTCGATCTCTTCGAATTCCTTTCAGTCATCCTGCGCGCCGGGACGCTGGTCTTCCAATCCCTGTTGCTGGGCGGCGTGCTGTTCATTCTGTGGGTCTCGCGGAATGCCCCCGGCGATCCGGCGCAGCGGCAGCGCATGGAAACTGGTTCGTGGACGTTGTTGCGCATCAGCATCCTCGGGCTGATTGTGATTCAGTCGCTCTACCTGTTTGTGGATTCATCGGTGCTGATGGCCAGCGCCGAGATTGGCTTCGGTGAAGTGGTTGGCGCGAACTTCTTCATCTCGGGCAGCGTGGTTTTGGGCGCCGCACTGGTGGCGCTCATCATCTCAGTGTCGCGCAGCAAGCTTTCGTCGTGGGCGCTCATAGCTCCGGCGATCGTGGTGATGGCCGCGTCGCTCATGACCAATCACGCTGCGTCGCGATTAGAAGGACGTCCGCTGCTTGTCGCTTTGACCGCGACCCATGAGATAGCAACGGGATTCTGGATCGGCGGCCTGCCCTTTCTGGTGCTCGCCCTGTTTCGTGATAAGGATTCGAGCGCGCGCTTCTACGTGACGGAGCGCTTTTCGCGGTTGGCGCTGATCAGCGTCATTCTTATCCTGGTCAGCGGCCTCAGCATGAGCGTGGTGTACATCGGCTCGTGGCAGGCGGTGCTGGGAACGGCCTACGGGGTGATGGTTCTCGCCAAAGCCGTGATGCTGGGCGTGCTGATGGTGCTAGGCGGGATCAATTTCCTGATGCTGCGCAACCTGCCGCGCGACCAGGTGATGCCTCGTCTGCGCCGCTTGATTGAAGCCGAGGTCGGCATCGGGATTACGGTGATCTTGACCGCGGCTTCGCTGACCTCGCAGCCGCCGGCGGTCGACCAGCCCAACGACATTGTCTCGTTCCATCGGATCGTGCAGCGCTTCCGTCCCGAGCTTCCACGGCTCACCTACACTCACGCGAAAACTGCCAGTGCCACCGGTACTGCACCAGCTGGCAACGCCGGCTCCGCGCCGCTTCCGGTCGCGTACAACGCGGACGGCGAGCTGATTTCTGCGCGCATGGTCGCTAACTCGATGGAATCGGAGTCGAACCATCATTGGATGGGGGTGCTCGTCCTCGGCATGGGGATGCTGGCTTTGCTGGCGCGCACCGGTAAAGCGCCGTGGGCAGAGTATTGGCCGCTGCTGCTCATCGGCATCGCTATTTTCATCATCCTGCAGGCGGACAGCGAATGCTGGCCGGTAGGTTGGAAGAGTGTGGGAGCCTGCATGGTCGATCCTGAAGTCTTCCAGCATCGACTGGCGGCACTGGTGTGCATCGGCTTCGCGATTTTCGAATTACGGGTTCGCAAACGGCAGCGCGACAACGATCCTATGGCATTGGTCTTCCCGCTGATGTGCGCGGCGGGCGGCGCGGTGCTGCTGACCCATCAGCATGCCATCAGCAACGTCAAAGAGAACCTGCTGGTGGAACTCACTCACGTTCCCATGGGAGTGCTTGCGGTATTCGCCGGATGGGCGCGTTGGCTCGAGCTGCGGCTGCCGCCCGAGAATCGCAGGATCCCATCCTGGGTGTGGCCGGTGTGCTTCGTTCTTATCGGCGCCGGGTTGCTGAATTATCGCGAGATGTAGTCCTTGTTTTTGGTCCCGACGGCGCGGCTGCAGGTGCGCACCAGAAACCGGCGAGTCAGAATCTATTCCCACTTCGGGAAGAATTCTCAAACCTCAATCCAATTTGGATTTCAAGGTAACCCAACACAGATTACTCTGAGAATGTCCATTCTGATTCTTAGGAGCGTTGGTAATGAGGACTGCTGCCCTCGCCGTAATGTTACTGGCCGCGATCGCGGCGCTAGGAGAAGCTACCGACTGCTTGAACCCTGATCTGGGCCAAGCTGATAACCGCATGGTGACATCGCACTTCGCGGGAAGCTCGAACGGCGTCAACCCTACGTACTGGTATGCCTTTTACGGTCAGGCCAAACATTCCTATTCAGTAGAGTTCGTGGCTACCACCGACAACGAAAGCACCAACACGGCGATCGCATTCGGCGGCTTGTACGCGTGGGGGCCAAACGATATTGGAAGCTTGCAGCAGGACGGCTGCTTCGGACCTTCAAGCCTGGCTTATTACGCTACCCAGACGTATTCGCCGACTCTGGCTAAGAGCAAGTACGGTACGGGACAGCGGATTTCGTTTTTGGCATCGGTTGCGGGGCTCAACATCGTCTCCATCACCAACTCGGGGGCACAAGGAACGTATACCTACCGCTTCACCGATACCACGCTGTTCAATGCGCGTTGGAGCACGTGGACAGGCTTTGACACGTCGTGGGGTTTCACCAACATGTCGGACATGCCGATCACCGGAACTCTCTATGTCTACAATGCCAGCAATCAGTTGCTGGTGGCGGCGCAGATCAGTGTTCCCGCCAATCAGCAGGTGTTTACCAGCACTTACTCAACTGGTCTGAACCTGCCCCGGAACAGTGCCGGCTACGCAATCTTCGCTCATAACGGACCGCCAGGCGCCATAGTGGCGGACGCATATGTACAGAACGCCAATGTCACTGTGATTGTTCCCGAGAAATTTGAGAGCCGCTATACGCAGTAGGGACCGGCTGCCCGGGTGTGGTTTGTCAGTTTCAAATTAACCCACTCCTCCCGTGTGTAGAATCGCGTTAACTACGCGTGAAGACCGTCACCATCATCATCCCGGCACTGCATCGCCCAGATTTGACGCGGCGTTGCATCGAGTTCACCCAGCGGCAGACGCTGCCGCGCTCGGAGTGGGAGATCGTGGTGGTGGAGAACGAGGCGCGCGGCGGCACGATTCTGGCTGACCCGCTGCCTGAGAATACGACGCGCATTGAGCTGCCTACCAATGAAGGCACGACGGGCTCGATCAATCGCGCCGTGGAGGCGACCTCATCGAAGTATCTTCTGCTGCTGAACAACGACATCGAGATGCAGCCGGACTATCTGGAGCTGCTGGTGCGCGCGCTGGAAGATGATGCGCGACTTGGATTCGCGGCGGGCAAACTTCTGAGTGCCAAGCGTCGGACGCATCTCGATGGCGCGGGCGACGCCATGCTGATAGCCGGAGGCGCCTACCGGCTGGGCAGCATGGATGAGGACCGTGGGCAGTTCGATCAGGCGACGCCAATCCTGACGGGATGCGGTGCGGCTGTGCTGTATCGGCGCGAAGCTTTCGAACGATGCGGCGGGCTAGACGCTGACTTCTTTGCCTATCTCGACGACATCGATCTAGGGTTACGGGCGCAACTCCTCGGCTATGGCGGGAGGTATGTCCCGCAGGCGGTGGCTTATCACATCGGCAGCGCAACCACTGGATCGGCGGTGCATCCGCGCATCCTTGAGCTGGTGACACGCAATCAGCTATGGCTGCTGGCTAAAGATTATCCGCCGGATATAGTGCGGCGTTATCTGTCACGCATTATGTTGTTTCAGGCGCTGTGGTTAGGATTCGTCATTCGTCACGGCGGATTGGGCGCTTATGTTCGCGGGATTCGCGGCGCAATTGCCAAGCGGTCTGTCATGCATCGGAAGCGCGATGAGCTGCTGCGAAAGCGAACTATCAGCGATGCCGAGTTCGAGCGGCTGCTTATGGAATCGGAACGGCGGGTTTGGCAGTGGCATTCGTCGCGGGCGCCAGAAGCGCGGTCGGGGTTGCTGAAAACCTACTTTCGCATCTTCGGGAAGCCATAAATCGCTTGGAAACTCAGACGCGCGACGCGCTCGCCATGCCAGAAACCCCGGAATGGTCGCGTCAGGGCATGGATTTAGGCCGTGCCGCAGCTTGTACGTCGAGAGCTCAGGGGATTGAATTCCTGCGAATGGGCAGGAATTCATCGCCCTTTTTTCTTGCGACAAGGTGCTTTTCGGCACGACCGAAGGTCGCGTCCTGACGCGAAGAGGGGCTTTGATGCTAATCGTTCGCCAAGTGCCGTTTCTTCCCGTCTTTGTGAAGAACTGTAAAAAAGAGTGTCGGTCAGGTCGTTTTGGGAGACTTTTTCGGGCGATTTGCGTCTATACTTGTAACCCAAATCCAAGGTGGGCGCCGCAACCCCGACAGCAACCCCAAACGGGCGCCCACCGCCCCCTTTATAAAGTTGTCAGTGTCCAGTTGTCGGTTGTCAGTTAGGATTGTCGAATCGACGTTGCACCTTTCCTGATATCGTCGTTCGTTTTCAACCTCTCCCAAATGTTTTCGATGTGCTGGTTGCAGCGAGCACTACTACGCGCTCGATTGGGACGGCTGCTTTCTGAGACAGCGTGACAAAGGGGTGAGGCGGAGAGCTAATAACTGAGGCCGGAATCGCCATCAGGGAACCACAATCTGACAGCCGACAACTGAGAACTGACAGCTGACAACTACTTGTTGTGGCCTTCGATCTCACTCTCTTTGAACATGTACTTGATGCTGGGCTTGTAGATCAGGAGGTTGGCTGCGCCGATGCGGTTCAGCTTCAGGCAGTACTTGTCGTACCACTCGATGACGCCGTGAATCTCTTCGCCATCCTGCAGCACCAGGACCATGGGGGTCTTGGTCTGCATCTGCTTTTGATAATAAAAATTCTCGGCGTGGGTCTGCTCGGGAGGCAGCGACTTCTTGCCGTTGCTGACGCGTTCGGTACGTGGGGAGCTGGCGGGACGCTCGCGACGTTCGCGCAGGTCACCGTTGTCGCCATTGCGCGGCTCGGCAGCGCGCGCTTCGGTGCGATTGAAGTTGGGGCGAATCAGCTTGCGGTTGGCAAACACCTCAGTGTCGACGGCGCGACCTACAGCCGCGGAATCCGGTGAATCTTTCATGGTGTTTGCTCCTAGTGCTCCGCGTGACTGCCGTGGAAATTACTAGCTGGGGGTTGGCGAAGTCAGCGGCGCGTAGTCTATCTGGGTTAAAAACGTTGGCTTAACCCTAACACAGCAGATGCGCCAAAACAACGGAGATGGACGTGCGACTTTGGTGTGACGCATATCGGCGCCAGCGTTGATTCTGATGAGGCCAACAGCAGGTCCTTCACTACGTTCAGGATGACAAATTGCGAGGGTTTACCGGCGGGGAGCTTGTGGCTGGAAGCTGATGGCTTTTTCTGAAACCTGATACCCGAGCCATAGCTGGCTTTATGCCTTTGGCCACTAGTCCCAGGTAGAACTCGTGGAACGGCCCAGGACGCATGCTCGCCATGGTGGCGGTAGCTTTGAACAGACCTTTCAGATCATGGTTGTGGTCCTTGTTCAGACCGCGAATGGAAACCACCTTCTTTGAGCGTCGCAGTTGGCCATCAGGGTAGCCATAGTCTCCGCTGGTGTGAATCTCCAAGGCCAGTCCGCTATAGGCCCACAGTTGCCGCTTGGTGCGAAACCGGTGTGGAGTTTGCAGCAAGGCAATCAGCAGCGCCGCCCGGATCGGTCCTACGTAGGGAATCTGGCGCAGCTTTCCGCTGATGGAATGCTTGCGACTTTCCAGCAACAGATCGTGTCGGGCTAGTCGGCGCAAGCGTTGCATCGCATCTAGTTGCTCATACAGCCGTCCGGCACGGCGGCGAACCCCCGGTTCCCGCAGCTTCTCCAACCACTCTGCCCGATGGCGGGTGTAATAGACGTCACGTGCCGCACAGGCAATCCCCCAGCCGCGATAGAGGGCTTTCAGCCGGTTCATCACTCGGATCTGATCCTCCATGAGGGTCAGATAGCTTCGCGCCAGCTCGCGCAGCATCCGCACTCCCGTCTCGCCGTGGTACACCGGCTTCAGATGATTGCCGCGCAGTAGCTCGGCCAGTTTACGGGCGTCGATACGGTCGCTCTTGCTACCCGTTTTCAAAAGTGCGTTCTTACGCGGGTTGCAAACCACCAGATGAGTGACGTGAGGCTTGAGAACGTCGTACAGCCAGGCCGCCCAGGTTCCTTCTTCAAAGGTCACCGACAAGTTGCCGCGCAACCCGGCCAGGAACTGCAGCAGGGTTGAGGCTTTGGTTTCTAGAATAGATTCCATCACCAGCTTGCCGCTGGCATCCATGACCGCTACCGAGATCGTTGCTTGATGAACATCCAGCCCAATATACTTTTCGCTGGTCACCAGGGTGCTCCTTTCGCAGGGAATGAGTCTCACACCCACAACCTACCCTAAGGGGCGCCCTTTCATAATGCGTTATCGCCAGCTATCTGCGGACAGCCAGCTGCCAGGTTGCCCATGATCCGGGAGCAGTCCGGATAGAACCCATCTCCGAGATGCCGACAACACGTCCAAGTGATTTCCCCAAAGCAGACTTCGTGCACCGAACAATTCCGATTTGCTCGTGACCAGCGCCGGTGTCACGTCTCCACCGACGCTTCCGCTTCTGCCTTCCTCCACACGCACACCCAGTCCACCCAGTGCGCCACGTCCGGATCAGGTTCGCCCATGTAGGTTTCAACCAGAGCCAGCGAGTGACCGTGCAACCCCGCCCAGCGGGCAAGCGCCAGTCCGGCATCCTCGCGGAAGCGCCAGCAGTCCACGGGGTGCGCGTGGTAGGGGCCATTGCTCGGGGAATTGATGTACAGGTATCCTTCTGGGCGCACCAGTCGACACATCTCCAGGAAAAGCACCCAGAAGAACTCCGCATGCTCAAAGCATGAAGAGGAGACCACCGCATCCGCGCAGCCGTTGGGCAGTGGCACGCGATAGGGATCGGAGGACGCGATATCCACACCAGGCCCAGGAGCGCAGTCTACGCCGATGTAGCGGCAGCCGGCAGGCGCAATTTGGCGCAAAGAGCCGTTGCCGACGTCCATGCTGCCGATCTCCACAATGGTGCAAGCTGCGGGATCGCTCGCGTACCGCTCAAAGAATGCTCTGCCACTTGCAAGTGCCGTTGTGTGCATGGAGTGTGTCTCCCCGCCTTGGCTGTTCCGTAGCACCGCCGAATGCGCCGTTTGATTGTCGTATGCCGCGGCGTATGTGACCCCGCGCTGTGTCGTGGTACACCTCCCGGTCGCACGCTATCCAGCTACGTGGTTGCCGGCAAGTGGTCAGGCTAAGGAGCTTGCGTTAGACTGGCCCGGATCTGATCGACGTGCAATGCCAGACTCTGGCGCGAGGGGATTTCGGGTCGTGCCTGTAGGTACCAGTCAACCATGTCTTGACGACCTATCGCGGAATATTTTGCGATCTCTGAATCCAACATCCCGAAGTAATCAGCGTAATAAGGACCTGTCACGTGAAAGACTTTAAGACGCGTACAGAGCAATCCACTCTGCCCCATGGAACCAAGTCGAGCCTTGATGTGCCCCCCAATTGGATAGTAACGGCCAGGGTTGAAGTCGCCACAAGCCCGCAGCGAAGTGCGGCGATAAATCGCGAACCAGCCGTCGATGGGGCCATCATAGAGGCCAAATTCGCGGTTGAACTCGCGGTAGCATTGCAATGGGGGCCTCGCGCCGGTCGTGTACTGGTCTTGCCACGTGTCGGCGGTAAGCATGCCAACTTGCGGAAAGCGATCGAAAATTTCCTGCGCCCTTTCTGTGATCAAGGGCGAGACACACACCACGTCGTCGTCAATCTGCGCCACCAGCTCGAACTTGCCTGCAGAAAAGAGTTTCGGGTAGGCGGCCATGCCGATGTTTTCCGGCGTGCGACCAACAATGCGAATCGGAGCTCCGTCGGCGGTCCTCTCACGGAGAAAACGCTCGAATGCTTCATCGTCAAGGTTGATCCAAAGGAGAATTTCATAGGCAGCGGTTGTCTTCTCGACCAACTGTTCGATCAACTGGCGGCAATAAGCCGGCCGGCAGCACGCGATGCAATAAGAAATCATGGTTAACCTAGGTGACCGCAGCCGACATGAGATGGGGATAGTTCGCTAGACGGAAAACAAAGGTAGCTTCATCGATGTGACGCCAACGCACTCCGTGTTGCAGGAAGACTTCCAGCATTCGCCAGTCCCAGCCAAACTCGTGGAAGGGAATCGTTCCCCCCAGGTAGTCGCGGAATAGCTCACGCCGGACCAGCGGCTGGCCCAGATCGATGGCTCCGGGGCGGGGAGCGGCGGGACGCAGCATGGCACGGCCCGCATACAGACACGAGCTATAGACGAAGCCGAGGTTAGGGCCGGTGTCAAGCGCTCTCACCAGCTTCTCAAAATGATTCGGCAAGTACCCGTTGTCATCCGAGAGGAAGCTCACATAACTGCCTCGGGCGAGCGCTAGTCCGGCGGTAGCCGGCGAGATTCCCCAGTCGTTTCTACGGCTCTTCAGCGTGGCCAAGGTAAAGGGACGGGTGTGGCTGCGGGTTACCAGGTCTTTGATCTCCTGCAATAACGACGCGGGCGGCGCATCCGCTACGATAATGTGCTCATAATCAGTGAACGTGAGTGCCTTTACCGACTGCAGGCATCGCCTGAGGCACTCCACGCGATCGTACACGGTGGTGATGATGCTGACTTTCGGAACCGAATGGGCCTGGCTGGAGCAGAGAAGCTCGTGCTCAACTGGAGCGGAAATGGTTAGATGGGGGTCGTACGGCGCATCGATCCTCACTCGACGTATCCGAGCGGTCCCTCCTTTTACACCGAGAAAGCAGTACCCGGCGGCCAAAGCACGATCCTGAGTTTGGGCGAGACGGGCGCCATTCTTGCGAACCACGAGGCTGCCATCCGAGTAAGCAAAGCTAAGACGGAACCACGCATTTACCGGCAAGTTCAGATGGCGGAAGATATGGCTATGTCGTGCAAGATAGGCTCGAGACCCTCGGCACATGAGGTGGTAGGAATTGCTGAGTTGGTTGGCCGACTCTGCCTGGTGAATCTTGGCAATGAAGACCGAGTCATGCTCAAGGTAGAGATCGAACTCTAACGTGAGGTTACGCAGCGCTGTCTTCCCGTCGAGCCCGGTCTCGCTTCCCGCAGTTTCGTCATGCTTCTTCTGCAACAACAAACTACCGTCCACTGCTGGATGCACGGACGATGAATCTGCTTCCCAGTCGGCGTGCAAGTCGGGCGGAAGCTCGAGCTGAGCCTGACTGGTAGCTGTTTTGCTGGCTTCGGGTTGGCTAGTGATGCCAGGTGTGGGATCGGCAGAGGAATTCATACTTACCTCTCGTAAGGGAAAGCAAGCTCTGAGTACCCATGCAAGTCGATGGGCGTAGGTATGGGTCGCGAACTGGCGGATGCTGTCTTGGCGAACTTGTTCCCATAAGCTCTCGTCACGAACATGGCGCTCCACCACAGCGGCCATCTCTTCCGGTGTGTGGAAGCAGGGCAGACCGGGGCACAAGGTGTCCAGTTCGGAGCGATGCTGCGAAATGGGAAGCGCGCCGCAAGCCGCCGCTTCGTAGATACGCGGATTTAGGGAGCCGGCGGGCAGCTTCATGCGGTTGTAGTGATGTTCGGTGCGAAAGATGTTCAGGACAATTCTGGTGTCACGATAGAGTTGGGCAGTCTGATCGGCGGGAATATTGGCAGCAATATTCAGCGCTTGTACTTTGCGGCTGCGCCACGGGCCACCTACCACATAGGAGAGCAGGTTTCTACAAGCGAGGTTCTCCAGCAGCTCTTCGCGATATTGGTTATAGCCTCCGACAAAGCCGACACCGTACTGTCGAATTGTGCCGGGACGGTAGAAATAGTGACCCGGGTCATAACAAGCAGGAAGATAATGAGCATTCCGGTGGCAATGCAAGCTATTCGGATCGTTGAGGAAGACATGATCGAACAAGCCGGAAAAGCCAGCCGTGTCGTCAACCTCATAGGGCTCATCTAGAAGCCATACGGCGGAGCGATAGCCGGAAAAACGGTCCTTCCAGCGCTGCGAAAAGCGCCTGCCGTGCACAACCAACAGCAGGTCGGGCGCGAATTGCCGAATTTTCTCCGGCAAGTTAGGGTCGTCCCAATAGGCATCCTCGTGAATAAGCTTCAGGTCCGCTGCGGCCAGGGTCAGTCCAGTGCGGAACACGTCGCCACAGCTGAGAAATTTGTAGTTGACGAAGAAAACTTTTTTCGCCGGAATTTCGGATGCAGGAGTCACTGCGGCGCTGGCGAAGTCCTCAGGAGTGACTTTGGGCAGAGCGGTGAGGCGGCTTTTCCGGCTGAGGTTGACCAGTTCGATCTCTCGATTACGGCATGCGGCATAGAGAGCTGAATATTCGCGATCGATTCTGGCGAAGTCTTGCGTGAGCGGATGCCGTCCTGTGGCCGCGAAGAAGTGGTGATCGGTGAAGTCTACGCCGATGAGGCCGATCCGCTTGGCGCCCATGTGAACCGCTAAGCAGACCCCGAGGTAGGGAGAGTTTCGTGTGTAGTCGAGGGTATTGGGATCGGCGAAGTCTGCGCCCGCGAACTTGCCCAGGCGGAAACGCACAATATTCGGGTGATGAATGCCGAGGTCCAATTGGGTGAAGAGAGCGCCGGCCCGGCTCTGCTCGACAAACTTGAAGCGGTCCGGCCTGAACTGCTGCCGAGGATTGAGGACCACCAGGTAGTCCGGCTGGAAGAGCCGCCCGACGTCATTCACTCCGATGGTGATGTAGCGGCCGGGCGAGACCACGTCCGACAGCGACGAGCCGCAGCCGCAGACCAGGACAGTGTGACCCGCATGACAGTTGCGGAAGTCCTTAAGCTCGCGCGGCAGGGTGGACGGCTCCGCAATCGGCGGCAAAACCAACGCACCGGGTTGGACAATGGCACAGCTCATGGTTTATGAAACCGTCCCGCTCCTTTCCTGCAGATAGCGACGCGCCCGTTCCGAATACTTGCCGACGTCTGCATCCGCCAGTGCTCGCAGACCTGCTGTAGCCTCGTCAGGCCGCCCGTTCTGATCAAGCGCCATGGCACGGTAGAACAGGGCGCGCGGATTGTCGGGATCAAGTTGCACCAGCACATCGAGGCGCTGCAACGCTTGGGCGGCATCGCCCTGCGACACGGCAAGTACCGCCAGGTCCAATTGCGCCGCGATATGCGCAGGCTCTAGAGCCAACACCGCGTGCAACTCTTTGACTGCCTCGTCCGGCTCGCCCCGGGTTAGCAGAACCATCGCCAGTTGATAGCGGGCAGAGACGCTTTGCGGCGCCAGGGTGAGGGCGCGATGAAGCGCGTCGACAGCCGAGCCGAGGTCCTGCCGCAGCCAGAGCACGACACCCAACTGCTCCCAGGCGTTGGCCGAGGCAGGATCCAAATCGACGGCGCGGCGCAGGATCTCGATTGCCTCGCGAATGCGCTGCTGTCCGGCGACCGCCAGGCCCAGCGTGAGATAAATTCGCGCTTCGTGGGGAGCGGCTTCCAAGGCGGTGCGCGCCGCCGCCTCGGCTTCGGTGAGCCGGCCGAGCTTCAGCAGCAATCGCCCGAGATTGTCCCAGGCGAGAACGTTGTCAGATTTGGCTTCGACCGCGCGCCGCAACCAGTCGAGCGCCTCCTCATCGTTGCCCTGCGCCGCCCGCACGATTCCCATGTTGGCCATAGCCATGCTTTTTCGAGGATCGATCTCCAGGGCGCGCTGATAATGGGCAACAGCTTCGTCAAAGCGCCCTTCCTGGGCAAGCAGGAAGCCGAGATTGTTGTGCGCGGTCGTGTTCTCCGGGTCGAGTTGAAGAGCCGAGACGTAATCGGCTTTTGCGGCTTCGACGTCGCCTTCAAGATGGCGCCGTGCACCCCGATCGCTGGCCTCGCGTGAACCGGAGTTCCTACCGTTTGCGGCGCCCCCGTTCGGCTTGGTAGTACCGCTCAAAGAGAACGTACTTTCACCCAGCATGTTTTACCTCCAATACCTAGATAACCTTATCCATCAGCCCCTTGAATACGCTCATCGCGTCGATATTCGGGACCTCAAACTGTATGTCGCTGAGAGAGACATTAAATGGCTTACCTTCCTCATAGTGGATCGGTAGCTTGATTCCAAAGCGCAATCCCGATCCATATTCCACGGCAGCCAACTCCCATCTTTTATCCCAAAGTGTTTTCGAAAACCACCCAACACCAACTTCCACCTTGACATACCCGGTTATGTCGAATTTCAACTTGGGCTCGGCATAGATTTCGGCGCTTGCGTCCAGCACCAGACCTTTCTTGGGCGACCAATCGACGTCTACGGCAGCGTGGAGCGCCCCATCGACCCCCAAGGTTCCGCCCAGCTCAATCCCGCCTTCAACGTCGGCAAGGGGAATGCCAACATCCAGCGCCGCGTGCACATTCATCCTTAATCCGGCATGGGCAGGTATGTGCAGCGCGGCATGGCCATGCACGGTGGTATCTTCTTCCTTTGCAGGATTGTAGGTAACATCTACTTCCATTTCCTGTAATTGTCCTGGACCGATGCCAGCGTTTACGTCAAGTCCACCGCCAATGTTTAAGGAGATCCCGGGAAAAATCGGGATTGGAATACCGATATGGAAGATGTTCTTCTCAAGTTCTTTCTTGTCGAAAAGGTCTATTGCTTTAGGTACTTCGATCTTGCCGGTGACTTCAACCTCGCCATCAGGCTTGAACTTGATGCCCGCCGTGGCTTGCAGCCAAGGAGCGAGCTTAAGGGTGGCTGAGCCGTCGCCATAGATGGTGATCTTGTCGGCCTTTCCGGAGGGTGCTTCGCCGGCGGGTTTGCCATCTTCGCCGACGGGACGGTTGGTAGCTCCGACGGTGACGGAGCCCTTGAGCATGCCCTTTTCGAAGGCGGCGTGGACGGTGGCGTCAAATAGCCCGTCGTCGTAGCTGACTGTGAGCTTGGAGTTGATGCCGGGAATCTTAGGGGTAGCTTCGCCACTTGCCTTGACGGTGTATTTGTCGCCCTTCTTGGTAACTTCGGCATGGATCGAGCCGCCCTCGATTCCAGGGATGTCCTTCTTGAGAGTGAGGTCTCCTGCAATGATTAGGCCCCCATTGGGGTCGTAGTGCATCGAAAGGTCAGCTTGCTCGACGGCCGGAATGTCGGGCGTAATTGAACCTTTGGCATCGATCACTTCCTCTGCAATTTCAACCTTCACGTTGGCCGACTTGATGCCTTTGACCTTGCCTTGCTTTATCCCAATCTCACCTTTTCCGCTGAATTTTCCGGCATGGTACTCGACATGTACCTTGGCGGGATCGAAGAGCTTGGTATCGAATGCGAAGTCGCCTGCGATGGTCAGGGCTTCCCCTACGCCGGCGGTGGCTGAAATCTTGCCTTCGCCAACTCGATCGATCTCGAAGAGCACGTCTCCTTTGGCTCCTATGCCCTGGGTACCGGCAAATAACTCGAGGCTGGCTGACGTAACCTTGACCGGACCTGGGAAGTTGAAGTCGGAAGCGCTAAAGACCTTACTCAAGTAGATACTGTCTCCATCGAAAACGATGTCGACTTCCAGCTTGTCGAAAGGACGAATGGAGGGCTTTAGTTTGCCGCGGGCCACGAGCCCGGTTTCGGTAAATTCCCCCTCTGGCAGCTCAATACTGCTGAGGTGCAGAGCTTTTAGCTTCTGCGAGATCTGGTTTCGCACCGAATTCTTCGACACGAATCCGCCGAACTCGACTGCATCCATTTCCTGGATGTCGAAGCTCATCTGCGCTTCTTCTATCAGCTTGCTGCCTTTGAATGCGTCGACGTGGATGGAGCCTTTTCCCGCATCCTTGTCATATTCGAGAAGGTCGGCGTGGAATAGCTTTCCATAGTGCCAGTCGATCTTCTTTTGTTTGTCCCCTTCCTTCCACCCTTCGCTGACTCGCTTGCCGCCTCCCGCCTCGTTGGTGAAGACCACAATTGCACTGGCGCTGCCTTGCAAGTTGCGCTGTTTGATTTGCTTCTTGTCCAGAACTTGAAGTTCGTCTAGTTGGCGTGCATCGTCCTTGATTTCATGCAATTCCCATCGTTTCGCCGGTTTGCCGTCAACGGGCAGTCCGCCCTTTACGGTCTTGAAGGTGATGTCGTATTCGCGGCGGGCTGTATCAGTGTCGGGAATTTTGTCCCAAGCTTTGCCTTTGGCCGCCTCCAGCAAGGCTTGAATGCGGCTGTTTTTTTCGCTCTTGATATTGCGGCCTGAGCTTTGGTTAGCTTCGGCCTCAAGCAGCCACATGTTCTCGATCTTGTTTTCACCGCCTAGCTGCAGTTCCTGGATGTGGTCTACCTGGTAGAGTTCGAAAGCGCCGCTCTTGTCCCAGCTCGGACGTAGTGACCTGTCCTTGATGGTGCCGGCGGGGCCCATCACATAAAAATTGCTGCTCTTGGTAACTGTATAAATAACCGGCTTTCCGTGTAACTGGACCGGAGGCGCCTTTTTGAACATCGATTCAAGCTTTTTATCGATGCCGGTGCCGGACTTGACTTGCTTTTCCCAAACCGCAATCTGATCGTCGGGACGTGGCTCGTCGGTCTTCTTCGGCAAGGTAAGATCCGACTTGGGAGTCTTGTCCAGCTTGAATGTAGGTATCTTCAGCTCAGGAATGGTGAGTGCGAAGGATCCTCCCTTCTTCTTGACGTCACCCTCTTTGCCGCTGTAGATAGCGTCCTCTGCCGCCTCTGCGGGTGGCGGTTTATCCGGAGCCCTTTGCACCAGCATCCGGTGTACGCTGCCCGTCTGCTGCACAACGTGGGTGGCTTCGTGCGCCATGAGTCGCGTGTCCGATTGCGATTCGCCGCGGCCCAGCCAGATGTCGCTACCATGGGTAAACGCGCGGGCGTTCAGCGCGCTGGTGGCGTCGTGAGCGCGCGAGTCGTTGTGGACGCGCACATCGCTGAGATCGCTGCCCATACGCGATTCGAGATTCGAACGCGTGGCGGGAGCCATCGGCTCGCCCGGACCTTTGGTGGCAAGCGCATTCGAAGCTGCAGCTTCCATTGACGGCGGGGGCGTGGCGGCAGCAGCCCGACTGGCCTGCACGGGCTCGCTCTCAGACTTCTTGGCGTCGTCATGTTCGGCGCGCTGGGCCGGAAGTGTTCCCGGTACCTCCTCCTTCTTCTTATCCTCAGGCCGGATGGATCTCTGGACCGGCGCGGCGGTCTTTTCCTCTTTCTTCTTGTCGTCATTCTTATCTTCGGGCTTGGCTTGCTTCTGCACAGCTGGTGGAGTGGCGGGCTTCTCTTCTTTCTTCTTCTCCTCTGGCTTGGCCTGCTTCTGTAGGGGCGACGGAGCGGCAGCTTTCTCATCTTTCTTCTTCTCTTCTGGCTTGCTTTGCTTCTGTACAGGTGGCGGAGCGGTGGGTTTCTCGTCCTTCTTCTTCTCGTCCGGTTTGCCTTGTTTCTGCACAGGCGGAGCGGCGGGCTTCTCACCCTTCTTCTTCTCGTCTGGCTTGGCTTGCTTCTGTACTGCTTTCTCGTCGCGCTTCTTGTTTTCTGCTGGCTTAGTCTGCCGCTGCAGTTGGGAACCGGCGGACTTCATGTCCTTCTTGGTGTCTTCCGGTTTCACCGCGCGCTGAGCTGGGGCGGTGGAGGGCTTTTTGTCTTTCTTCTTCTCGTCGGGCTTGGACTGCTTCTGAACCGGCGATGGAGCCGAGGCTGTCTCGTTCTTTTTCTCGGGCTTGTTCTCCGGCGGCTTGGATTCCCTTTGAGCCCCGCCGACCGATGCTGGTGCTATAGGCGAGATGGTGCCCGCCGGCACGCTCTGGCCCCCAACCACGCGGCTGGCGACATGGTCGGCCTGACGCTCATAGCGATCGTTGCTTTCGCCGATGGCGACTTTCCGCTGCACACCACCGAGCGAAAAAGGTGAGGCAGCAGGTGCCCCAAGCCATGCGGGCGTACGCTGCGCCACGGCAGGACTGTGCGCAAGCGACTTCGCCTGGACCGGCTTGGCCGCCTTGGAAGAGTCGCGTGGCTTGTGAGCTCGATCTGCCTCTGCCATGTTCTTCAGCCGACTACAGCTGCCCGCGTGCGCGCCGGCAGCTCAGGAAATCGCCGCCAGGAATCCATCCAGCCGATTCTCCTGACCATGCCCGAACCTGTTTTCTTCCAGCGGGACAGCGGCTCCGGCTTTGCGATACTCGGCGCGAATCGCATCTCTGAGATGTGCCGCTGTAATTGCCGCTTGGGCGTCTTCCATGGCCAGCAGCGCCGCCTGCACCGCGGCATTGCGGATCTGCCCTCCCGTCATTTCGCAACGTAGCGCGATGCTCTCCAGGTCCGCGGGAGTAATTGCGTGTCCCGACGAAAGGTGAAGCTGCCACAGACGCCAGCGTTCTTCTGCCGCGGGGGTATGAAACTTGACGATGGCGTCGATCCTGCGGCGGAAAGCATTGTCGATGGTGCTTCCCACGTTGGTGGTCACGACAACGATGCCCAAATACGTCTCCAAACGCTGCAGCAGGTAGTTGGTTTCCAGGTTGGCGTAGCGATCGTGTGCGGTCTTCACATCAGTGCGCCTGGACATTAGGGAATCGCCTTCGTCGAGCAGCAAAACCACGTCGAGGTCTTCGGCACGGCTGAGCACGCGGCTCAAATTTTTCTCGGTCTCTCCGATGTACTTGTTCATCAGCGCCGCCAGGTCGACGCGGTAGACGTCCAGGCCGAGTTCTGCCGCAAGGATTTTCGCGGCCAGCGTTTTACCCGTCCCGCTGGGGCCTTCAAAAAGAGCTCGCACGCCGCGATTCACTCCACCGGGCAAGTCGGGGCCTAGCGACGTGGCAAGCTTTTCACGATGGCGGCAGCGGGTTTCGAGGGCTCGCAAGGCGCGCTCGGTAGCGGCGGAGACAACCAGGTCCGACCAGCCGCCACCGCCAGTCAGCTTGGTGGCCAGAAACTCGAGCCGCTGACTGAGATGGCGCGTGGCCTGGCGTACATCGGCGGACGCTATCTTGTTGCGGCCATCCAGCGCGGCGTGAGTTGCAGCTATTTGGGCGGCTTTGCGGATGTGGCCTCCGCTCATGGTGAAGCCCTGCGCGATCGGGCGCAAATCGTCGAGCGTGTGATCTTTGAGTTCCTGTTGCCAGAAGGCCAGGCGCTGTTCTGGACCGTCCGGCTCGAGCTCAATGGTCACGGACCTCTCCAGCAACGCGCCTGTCAATCCGCCTTCGCGGGTGAGCGAAACGCCCACGGGACCGCCGTAGCCAACCAGCGAGGCTAGCTCTTGCGTTTCGCCCGTGCCCAGCTCGAAAGTAAAAACCGGGATGGCATTGTTCAACCGAGCCAGGCTACCGATGAGCCGGCGGCGTTCCTCGTCGGCGATGAGTTGGCCGTCGACTTCGAGCAGCCCGCGCCCCAGCTCGCGCGCGATGCCGCCGAGGACTTCAATCGCCGGGCTGCCGGCCAGGCCGCGAACCACTACAGTGCGCGCGGCATCCCGGCGCAGGAGTGAAACCAATTCCGCAATTCGCGGCTTCTGTCCGGGAGCAAGAATAAGTTCGGCCACAGTAACGAAGCGGGAGAAGGGATGGTGGTGAACTCCGGGAATTGGTTCTTCGGCGTACTCTCCGCGCAATGCGCTCCAAAGGGGAGAGGGCACGCGCAATTCCCATTCGGCACGAGGAGCTTCACGGTTGGCCGCGACCGCCAAGCCCTGGCTGATCAGCGGCTGACATGTTGCCCACCCGTCAGATGAAGATGCGTGCAGTTGGACCACCAATTGCAGCAGCCCGAGCGTTGGACGCCGGTACGGTAAGGGGTGCTGCAAGGCGCTGAACACGTCGCCGAAACGTGCATCCTCTTCGATGAGCCCTGCCATGACCAGCCACAGCAGCGCGTCGGCACTGAATGAACCCTCTTGTCGCAGCGCGCGAAAGGGCAGCCACTGCTTCGACACATGCTCGCGCCGTTCACACTCGGCGCGAAGAATCGAGAGAAACTGTTCGGGGTGATTGGCCTCTGGAACACGGGCGCGCAGCTCGTTCCAATAGGAAGACAGGAAGGCGAAGCTTTCGAAGACCTTCGCCGGGGAGCTTCCGGAAGCGGATGCCCGCTGCTGCAGATAGAGAATCAGGTGGCAGACCGATTGATAGAAGAGCAGACCCAAATGGCCGCGTGGGCTGTCGGGGACATCGGCAAAAGGATGGGGGGATTCGCTCAATTCAGCCCGCCTATTGATAGTGAAACTTGATCACCCGTGCCAGCTCCGGAACCCAGCTCGGATCGGCATCGAGTCCGGCAAAGCGTACCGGGGCTGACGCCTGGTTGAGGTTCATGGTCAGATCAATGTGGGTTGACGTGACCCATATTGTTCCTGGCCGCAATAGCAAAGCCTTCGCTACGTCAAGCTGTCGCGCGTCGCGCATGCCGAGTGCTTCGGCCAGGCGCCAGCGGATGAAGGGCATCAAAAAAGCCAGGAAGAGTCGAAGTGCGTTGCCCGGAGCGAGACCGAGCATGCCCGCTCCGGCCCAGCGATCAGGTGCGCGCCGGAGAAACGAGACGGCGCTTGGCCCGGCAAACTCTGCAATCTGCTCCGTCGAGGGGGGACCGTCCAAGGGTTGGAACGCGAGGGGAAAGCCAAGCGCATGCCAGGCCTCGAGCCGATCATTACGAATGCGAAGCGCCGGACTGGTCGAGCCAACTTCGTCAACCGCGATCCAGGAGGCGGGTAGGCGATAGCTGTTGGCTAGGGAAAAATTCCGGCCGGCAGCTTCGTCCATCGGCCGGCCATCAAGCAGCAGGAGCAAATCCCAAACCGGATCGTGGGACAGTACAGTTTGATTGGGTCCGAGCAGGCAACGCGCGATAAGTTCAACGTATTCCCAGCTTCCCAGTCCGAATTCGCAACTACATGCCTCCTCGATAGCTTCAGGTATGTGAAGTGACCTGATTATGTTGACTAGAAATAAAACGCCGCCCAGTTCGGTTGCTACGCCGTCGCCGGCTTGTAGCTTATTTTCTAGTTCAACTACAGGCGGAATTTCTTCGATAGCCACTGAAGCAAGAGGCGCTTCGGAAGTTTGGTCACCAATGCTCAACATGCGAGCTGCTGGCTTATAAGAATCGTCGAGAGACGGGGCCCCTGTAGAGGTTCGGACTTCGGCAGGGTCAGCAAGCGACGGGGGCGGATTGGATTCGGACTGGCTGGTAGGCTCTGCGTGATTAAGGTTAGGGTCTTTGGCATCCTCGCGATTGGAAATGGCCGTAGGGTTTTGAAGTGTTGCTTGGACATCGCTAAACAGATCGATTGCTGGCGAGGCGATCTCCGTTGACTGGTGGTCCAGCTCAGAGAGTCCCATGCGCCCAGTTTCGATCTCTTGAAGATCTGCACCGGGCGGTGACTGAGGAACATCGGCTGTCGCAGGGTCTTGAGCGGAATACAGGAAGGCTGTGCGCAGACGCGATTGTTCACCGCCGTCAGTACGGCCGAAGCGCGCGACCTGGCGCCAGAGAGCGAATGCGGCAGCGAATTTGCGGCTGCGTACGGTGGTAAGCGAATGGCACAAAGCCAGCGAGACGCCCAACAGGGCAGAACATTCCATCCCCAGACCCGCGGGCACAACCGCGTCATTGCATAGTCCTGACCACGGGGCGGACGGGACAGGGTTCTCCGACCGCCTAGTGTGGCTAGTTATTTCCTGAACTGTGTGACTTCCAACATCTTCACCCGGCGAAGTGAGCTGCATTCGCGCATCCCACGGCTGTTGCAGCGCGCCCAGCAGGAAATCCAGTCCGAAGCAGCGGGCCAGGTCTTGAAGAACTGTCCATGCCTGCTGGGGTGTGAAGCTGTTGAGTACCCAAGCCGCATCGCCAGTCCTCGATAGCTGCGCGACAGTAGCCGGCACGTAGCGGATGTCACGGCGCCACGCATCGAGCAATACACGGGCACCCGAGGGGAAGGACCGCAGGATGGCCCTCCACCACCAGAGTGAGGTGGCCTGGCCGCGCAGATAATCGCGTGAGAAGCAGGCAAGCAGCTCGGCCTGATCGGCAAACAACACGGCGGCGGCATTGGCCGGCACCGCTTCGTGCGCCGGTCGTGCGGCCCGGCGGGCAACGTCGGCGAGCGCCGTCCGCGCCGCATGCTCCCATCGCTGCGAAGGAGACAAAGCAAATGTGCCGCTGCGCAGAGCATGGGGCAGTGGATCCGGAAGCCGCCGCACAATGAGGACGGCAGCCGGAGATAGTTCGCGCGGTTCTAAATCGGCGCTCTCGACCAGATGCGCCACGCGCAGCTTAACCTCGAGCTCCCCGTCAGGAGCGCGGCGGCGTACGCGTAACGGGTCCCGAGCTACTGCGGTTGCCATGTAATGGACCTCGCAGAATCTGTGGCGAGTTCAGCGACAACATCATTGGATTTCTGTCTTCCCCAGTAAAGCCACACGCACGTTCCGACGCAAACAAAGAGAATGCTGAAAACCTGCGGAAGTGAAAACGGACCGAGCACTCTCCGAAAGTCGCCGCGGAGATACTCCATGAAAAAACGGCCTACTCCGTAGATAACAAGGTAAGCGCAGAGGCGACCACCCGCCCGCTTTGGACGGCAATTCGCTAGCACAAGGAACAGAACCAGTCCCAACAAGGACGCGTACAGTTGCACCGGATGAACCGGCAAGGACCACGCGTCCGATGCAGATATCCAGCCACGGGTGAGATGGTCTTGGTAGGCCTCAGTTCCTGGGGGGTACACAACCGCCCAAGGAGCATGAGTGAGTGTGCCGTAATCGTCGCCGTTCAGGAAACAGCCGATTCTCCCTATGGCGTACCCGAGTGCCACCGCGGGGATGGCTGCGTCGGAGTAGGCCAGTATGGGTAGTTTGCGAACATGGAAGTAAAGTCCCGCAGCAAGACCGCCCAGCAGAAGTCCGCCGAACAAGCTCTTGCCGCCTTGCACGAATTGCAAGAGCGCGAGTGGCCCGCCTTGCCAGCCGTGGACCAGGAGGGAGAGCACGTGCGCGCCCCAGAGTCCGGCCAAAAGAGAACAGACTACCGCCCAATACATGGCGCGCGCGCTCAGGCCCGAGATGCGCGCTGACCGTACGGCATAGGCGAGCGCCGCCAGCAGCGCCACGGAAGTCACGACGTCAGGCCTGATGCTCGCAACAATCCGCGGCGCCGTCTGCAACGAGATTGTAAACAAGGCATTGGCCATGACCATGACTACGCTCTGTCCTTTCTCCACGGCGAGTAAACCAGCGCACCCAGAAGCAATACGCCGATCGGCAGTGGGAAGAGCGCGGCTCCAGGCAGCCCCGAGCACTGTCGCTCCTTTCCAATGGTAGACAACTTGCCATTGCGAATCTCGTTTCCTTGGACTTTGATGACTACATTGGGGTCGACGCCCGCAGGAACCCCGGTGAGCGTGAGAACATAGGCTCCAGTCTGTTTCCCATCAGCAGGTCCCCCGGACACTGTTCCGCCGCCGGATACCTGCACGTTGAACGCGTCGCCATAACCGGGTCCCGTGTAGTTCCCAAACTTGTCTCTGGGAGTTACATTGATCAACCATTCGCCTGGGACGCTACCTTTGCTGACAGTCACTTCCGAAGCGCCCGGAGTCGCATTCACTTTGACATTGCGTTCAATTACCTGCGTTCGATGGACGGTGCCGGTCGTGGGAACATTCCAATCCATCGTCACTGTGAACTTATACAGCCCCGGCCTGCTTGTATCCGCGATCGGAGCCGAGTACACGCCAGTGTTGGACGGGTCGAGCAAGGTGTATTCGGTGGGAACCGGCTGTGGCTGAATGACGCTTTTCAAGGTGCCGTTGTTTAGGAGGTATGCGACTTTGCGTTCGAAAGGGGTCGTGGGATCGCTGGGATCGATCTCGGTGTTAAGAACCGCGTCAGACACTTGTGTATTGTGCAGGTAGGTGCCTTCTCCGCTATTGGGCCGATCTACATGGACCTTCATCAAGCTACCCAGTCCCGTCAGCGGCTTACCCCTATAAGACATTTGCGCTTGCAGTGTTATTGAATCTCCTGTCCCCTGCCCTATCCCAGCGAAGGTGAAACGGTATGATAATTTTCCGTCAATACTGTAGCCGGATAGATGAAAGGGTAGCCCTGTTGGTCCCGTGGTCACCACGTCAGGTCGAGCGGCGCCAGCGGTATACTTGAGAGCTCTTTGGGCTACCTGAACCGACCACTGCCCGACAGGCCCACTCGCGGGTATGTCTACGGATTGGACTGTCCAGAATGGTCCGTCCGATCTGAGCACCGGCGCGACCGGATTGCAACCGGGCGGCGTGCAGCCCGGTGGGAATATCTTCAGATCAAGAGCACTTTGATTGCCTCCCTGCCAGCCCAACACAAAGATCGCGCGTTTCACTGATCCGTCCAGCAGCGTTGGTCTAAGCTGACCGCCGCCGCCAGAGGAAGTAAATGTATCCACCGCATGGAAAAGAACTGATTCGGAATTTCCCGCCAGCAGGGCGGCTAGAGTATCTCCAAAGCCAAACGCCAAATCATAATCTGTTAGCGCTAATTCGCTGACCCCGGCTGTCTGCTGCGAGATGCTGTCGACCAAAACGTGATCCGCGGCCGCTGACAAGGCCAGGGTCTCCGTAGGAATGCCGCACTGAAACAGCTCCGAGTTCGGGTCGCTGGGATTACCGGTATCACAAGTAACACTTGGTCCGCACGCGTTAGGCAGCGATTCGTACCCAGAACTCGGACAGGCAGTCACCAGGTCGCCGGTGTTTTGTAGCCCGTCAGTTAATAGCACAAAAGTAGCATCATCAAAATTGGGGTCTGCGCCCGAATTCTTCATCCAGCCAGTGATTGCAGTCTCGAGCCCCGGCCCCATGGCGGTGTTTCCACCCGGCGTTGTACCTTGAATGGTCGTGTTTATTTTCGGCCAGGTGCCGCTGCTTCGCGTGATAAAGTTGCCGCTGGTGAGGCTTGCGGGGTTGGGAGCGGTATCGTAGAAGACGAGAGCGAGCCGGTCCGCACCTTCAGTCACATCTGGATCAGCCGCGATAAAACCTCCGACAAACTCTCCAGCTGCTTCCTGCAGCGCCTGCATTCTGGTCATGTAGGTACTGGTCATGCCGACCCGCACGTCTTGCGTTCCCATGCTGCCGGATTTGTCCAGAATCATAACCACGTCGAGCGAGTGCCTTCCTAAGTTTGCCCCAGGTGGGGGGGTCGTCCCCCAGTCGACTGAATTGCTTACTCTTCTTTTCGCCTTCGAGCAGTCAACAGCAGTAACAGGGGCACTAAGAGACGAACCCGCCGTACCCGGCACCGTGTAGCTGTTAGTTCGGTACCCTGTGGGTGTGGCCCCGGTGAGTGTGAACGTGATGGTTTCGGTCTGGGCGGCGGCCGCAAGCGGGCTGCAATAGTCGGGGCCGCCAGTTAAACTGACTTTGAAATGACCTTTCCGAATGTATTGGATAACCAAGTCTTGATTACCGTTGGTGGAATTCTTGCGCGAGTCTAGACGAATGAGATCATTCCCATTCACAGTATCGTTCGCGATAAATGTACCGTTAGTCGTAGCGCCGTTCGTAACGCCAAATGCGGCACCGCCATTGAAGTTGAAGCAAGTTCCGCAGGTTATGGCCGTGTTGTTGCTGCCAGTTACGGTAAGCTGACCTCCGCCTGCCCCTTCCAAGGTAACTTTTACGACCCCTATGGCCGGGTTGTCGACAGGAACGGTGTAACTGAACATCTGCGCGCTGCAAACACTGGTTAGGGCTAAAGCGGATGTAAGGACGAACACATTCTTTCCCATCCAGCGAACGATGTTGTTTTTCATTTGTACACTCTCCTTCACTGCGTCAACGTGGTCCGAACTGCTCTAGCTCAGAATGAAATAATTCACAAAGGGCGACGTCTGGCCGCCAACCGTGACGGACACAGGAACTGATGCTCCCGAACTGCTCACGGTAGGGATACCGCTGGGAATGACAACCGTTAATTGGGTTGTGGAAAGAACTGACGCAGCCGGCTGCTTGACGCCCCCGAAACTCACAACGTTATTGGCGGCTGCGCTGGTGTCGAAACCAGTTCCAGTGATCGTAGTGGGGGGATTGGTGCTGCCAACTATCCCATTAGCTGGCGAGAACGATAATATGGTGGGCAATGGGTTCGCCAACGGGGGCAAAACTGTAACCGCAGCGGGTTGCGACTGCCCATTCGGTGTGGTGACTATCACTTGAACACTTGTGGGGGCCCCTGCAATTCCCGTCGGGACAACCACGAAGATTTGATTGGGCGAACTCGGGGGGAACGAGGGCGGCGCGGCAGGTATTCCACCAAACGTGACCGACGTAGTTCCTCCCAGGTTCTGCCCATCGATTTCCAGTTGAGTCCCAACGTTGACTGAGGTCGGCTTGAATGTCTGGATGACAGGAGTCTTTGGAGGCGGGGGGGTACTGCCGGGCAGGGGCGAAACGACCAGGCTGACCGCAGTTCCGGCAAAGACGTTGGTTCCGGCGGCGGGCATCTGGCTTAAGACGATTAGGGACCCGGCACCGGTGACTGTGGGATCAACCCCATTCCCAAGGGTGTCCAGCAGAGTCCCCACAGCCAATTGAGTCGACGGCAACTTTAGGATGGCGAGTGCATTCCCGAGGGTCAGGCTAAACAGAGTGGGGACAACTATCGGGCCCGCGGCTGGCTGTCCAGAAAGACTCTGGATGGCCGCTACCATGGCGTTCCAGTTGGCTGCTGTGATCAAATCACCGGGCTTTACGTTATTTAGCTGTGCCATGGCTCTGCACTCCTCTCGTGTCGTCTGCGCGCTTCACAAAATAAAGTTCGCGTAGTTCCAATAATTGAGATCAAATTGCGCCTTGCCCTGGTTAGGAATATGACCGTTCGTGAAAATCACATAGGATTGAGGGGTGGATGTCTGCCCCGTGGCTGGTTCCATGTTTTCCCTCACCCAGTAAAGCCAAATCACTTCCTTACTACTCAAATCAATTGGCGGATAAAGCAGCGACCGGTTGAACAACTGATCCAGTTTCACGCCCTCGATGAATGTAGGAGTGCATAGGCCCTCACTCGTCTGGGCGCACGGGTAAGTGCAGTTGCTGAAAAACTGGGAGTCGCCAAACCCGGTCAACGACTGGGAACTGGCGAGCGGTAAGAGACCGGCCGCGGGCAAATATTGAAAATAATCCGTGGCCACTATCGAGGTCAGCACCGTCGCGGCTGCGCCGGACTGCAGTATGTCGTTGATCTGCGCATGGAACTGCAGAGACATCGCCAGACCCTCCGTGCGGCGTCCGCCGCTAAAGACAGGCCACACTTCGGATGCCTCTGCCGGAAACACCGGCCGGCGCACCGACCACATATCTACGAACTGCACTCCGGCCGCCGTCCAGTAAACGAGCCCGAGCGGCACGGCGCAGTCGGTCAGATAACCCTGGTCGCGGAGGTCGTCAAGCAATCCGTATTCGGCGAAGGGCGAGCTGCCATTGGTGACGCCGAACGGATCGGCCGCGAAGGTGGCTAACTTATCGGTGCCAAAACAAAGATGAGCTACCACGTTGCGGAACTTGGAGAGGTTGGGCGCAATCTGGGCCTGCAGATTGGCGATGGAAGTCGCGTCCGTCAACCCGGCAAGCTGCACGAACTGCGGAGCGAGAGTGGCATAGAGTTGCAGCGCCTGGTTGCCTAAAGCCGTCGTGTTGCTGGTGTTCGCGATTCCCAGAGGCAGCAGATTGAACTGCACGCCTTCGACAACGCTGGCGCTGGCACAGGTCGAAGCGAACCCCGAGCCCACTATGTCGGTCATGGGCGCGGAGCCTTGCAGGCCCGATGCCGGACTGGCGGTGAGGATGTAGCAATCGAGATTGGTCGGGACCATGGTTTGCGGCGGCTGGCAGGCGGCGAACAGTCCGTTGCTCGCGGCTTGCGCGTCCGCCGTCTTCACCAGCGCCAGGTCCACATCCGCACTCAAGGCGACAGCATCGCCCTTGCGGTCCAGCGCAAGCCCGGCGGTGACGTGCACGACAGGCTGAGTCGAAGCGGTACCTCTGTTGAGGCTGACCTCGAAGCCCCACGCCACACCGTCGCCAAGGGCGCGTGCCAATTGCCGGCGTTGCTGAGCATTGGCTGTCTGCAGAGCCGTGAGATCTTCGGCGGCCAGCACCCGACCGTTGAAGAAATTCGTGTTGAGAATTCCGCCTGTCAGTATCGGCGTGTTGAGTTGCGTGTTGGTCATGAGCTACAGCTCCGTCCTCGCAGCGGCGAAGACCATTCAACTAACCTCCCGCGATCTCGCTGATTTCCACCATGAAACCGGTGGGATTTGTACCGGTAATCGCGACCAAAATGCCTCGGGTAAAAAATCCAACCACCTGGAAACCGACCGCAGGCGCGGGTGGCGCCGCTCCCATAGCGGTGCCCTTCACGACGTAAGAAATGGTCGGCGGAGAATTGCCGCCGGGATTGAAGTAGGGCGACGGTCCGCCCCAGTTCAGATAGTAAGAGCCCGTGATATTGAAGGTCGCGGTCAACCCATTTACGGTAGGTCCCGCGGCAAACGCTTTCGTACCGCTCAGGTGGAAGACGCCTGCCGCTACCACGGCGCTGGATGCCGCATCCGTGTTCTCAACCTCGTTGAGGAGGCACTCCTGCAACAAGCGGGTCTGCAACAGATAAGGCCGGCGCGATTGATCGAGGTTGACGACGCCTGCAACCTGCCAAGCGCCGCCCACGGTGAAGTCGATCTCGGCCAGCAACACCGAGTCTTCGTCGGGCGGACAGCAAGTACAGCCGCTGGCCCTGGCCATCAGGCCGGGACGCACCTCGGTAACCCACACCAGGAAGGCAGAACGGAGAAATGCCTCGGCGTCATGCGTCGAGAGATCGATGACGCCTTCGTCGTCAGGCGGCGATGCCAGCGTGGCCGGCGGCGATCCAAGAGCGCCAGGTTCGTTGCCAATTGCGCGGATGAGGTCCTGCAGTTGCGATTCGGTGATGGAGCTGGGAACGTCGCTGACTCGTATGCGGCGAAGCAGTTTGCCCAAGCGCCTTATGGCGTTCTCTTCGACCTGCGCCGGGCGATAGCACAAGCCGGCGAGCACGGCCGGATCGATCGGCGGAGACATGATTGGCGGCGACGAGGTTGGCTGATCGGCATTCAGGCAAAGCTTCAATTGGAACGAGTCGGCAGCGCGCGATGCTGCCATGGAATCGGCTTGGGTACGGCAGGGCTGGCCGGGCACGGGTACGGTATCGGTCAGGCATTCCCGGTAGGCCAGCACCACGCACAGCGACAACGGAAACGGCGGCTTGCCGTAAAGTGTCTGCAGGGTGGTTTGATTGGTGGAAAGCCAATCGTTCAAGCGCGCGCACATCTCCTGCTGAACGTGGATCTCCTGGCCGCGAGGATTGATGGCCACACCATTGGCAACCTTGATCTCGAGATCGGGAGTTTGGCTGATCCATGTGCGCAGGCCGCAGATGGTGCCGTAGCCGTGCGCCAGCCGGTATTGGGAGTGGTCTTTGCCGATCAGGTAAACCGCTTCCTGGTTGAACTCATCGACGCCCAGCACCATGCCGAAGGTGTAGTTCACCCGCTTTTGCGGATCTAGTTTCTGCAAGCAGGGGGTGCCGGTCACAGCAGTACTCATACGCACCTCTCTTGAGGTTTAACTTCGCAGCACCTCTGCAGGAGCGGATCTCCGCCCAGCGGTTGGCGATCCCGTTGGAGAATCGGGACGGTGGGAGCCAGGGTACCGGCCGCCAGGCCGCCGCTGCCCAGCACCAGTGCTGCAAACCTGCTTCCCGAACCCAGCAGAGTGTCCTGGCCGAGTCTTGCCTCGCCGGCGCAGAAGAGCGCCCAGTAGAGCTTTACGTCGAACGATGTGTGGGCTGGTTTCTCGTTCTCGGCGATACCTTGTGCCACCGCCAACTTTGTCGTTTGAGTGGCGGGGGTATCGGTCAGAGTGACGGGTACGAGCACCGTGAACTGGTGCGCCTCTTGCTGAGCCGGCAGCGCCACCGAGACAAACTTGATCCAATCCAGCAGCCGCTGGCCGCCGGACGGCATAGAGCCAGGCAGAGGAGTGGAGGCAAAGCTCGAGTACAGACTTGCGCCTGCGAGGTTCCATGCCGCGTTCAGGTCGCCGATGGTGCTGTAGGTTTGCGCGAGGAAGGCTTGATATGCATTCTGATCGGCGCTGGTCACCGGCGCGTAGGTGAACCCCAGGCCATCGCGCAGGAATCGCGACCAGTCTTGCGCCTGCCCCGCAGACTGCGGCTGCACCGGCGGCAACACCAGGGTCGAATCGCTGAAGCTGGAGTAGTTGGTTCCCCAGGCCGTGTTCAGCGCAGCAATCGTTGCGTACTGGCCCTGAAGATAGCAGCGGAATGTCTGATTCAAAGGCTCGGGACCCTGCGCGGGTGTCCATGAGGAGCTGTCGGCCGAGATCGACGCGGAAGCAATCGTGCCGGGAGTCTGAAGCTGGGTAACATCGGTGGCGTTCAGGTTCGGCGAGGATCGAGTGAGGAAGTGTTCCACCACCCGCACCGAGAAAATGTCGGAGCTGGAACAATTGCTACACGCGCTGGTAGGCGCCGCGAAGATGGAATCGTCGGGCGATGCATCAAGCATGAGCCTGATCGCGCGAATGATGCCGCTCGGCGTTCCCCGTTCGCGCAACATTTGGGGCGCGTGCAAGAGCACCAGCCGGCGGGTTTGCTCGCTCCAGGTGGGATCGAGCACCAGCGACATCCATGACGCCAGCCAATCGAGATACACGGCGGGAATCGTGCGCGCGTCGAACAGTTCCTGGACGGCTGCGATCTTGTCCTCCAGTACCGTGTAAAAGCCCTCGACGTTGGCAAGATAGCGATCGAGAAACGAAGCCGAGATGGGATCGTCCTGGTAAACCGCGGGCAGGTATTGCCGCAGGTATGAGAATCGCGGGTAGTAGATTCGCAGCGCCTGAAGACGCGGGCTGCTGCGGCCATTTCCGGTCAGCGTCAGCCGCACTTGCAGGTAACGTCCGCGCGCATTTTGGAACAGCAGCTCCCACGTGCCGGTGCGGTCCGCTTGACCTTGCAGTTGCGGCTTGAAGAAGGCAATCTCCGGTCCGTTATCGCGCAAATATGGTTTGGGCTCCGATTGCCACGGCGTTGAAGGGAGCAGCGAAGCTAAGTCCGCGGCCCGGCTTTCGACTTGCACCGACGCCCCCGGCGGGATGCATGCGTCGAGGAAGAGGCGGTGCCAGACGCAGGCCGGCAGCTTGCCATCGAAGGCGTTCGGCGCGGCCGCCGGAGAGGCGGGCGCAGCAGCCTGCGGCAGAACCAGTTGGGCCGATAGTTCATAAGTAGCGCGCGGTTGCTCGGCCAGCGGCACCCAGCGTTCCTGGTAATCGTAGAAAATGTTTCCGCCCGCCTGAACCAGTCCCTTGCCTTCCGGCTGACGCATCGGGAAGTAACGAGGCTGGGGACTCAGCGACAGAGCGTTTCCCGCAAGACTGACATCGAAGGCGAACGTCTGGTCGCCGTAGATTTGCTCGATGTACAGCGTGCCGACCGCGTTGAGTTGGGTAGTAGTGGTGGTGAACGCGAAGGCATATCCGCGCACCGCTTGGGGGAAGGGATCATCCGCGGTGGACGCATCGGGCACGTAGGCGGCGAGAGCCTGGGCCAATACAACCGGCGTTCCGGTCTCGACGCTACCCGTGAAGCGATGAACCAGCGAGTAGTATCCGCCCGGAGGATTGTCGAGGATAACAACGCTCCCGTCGGGGAGGCATTCGATGGCGACTGGATCGGTGATCGCCGTGAGTGAGGCCGCGGCAGCCTGAGTTATCTGGCCCGGCGGGATGCATCCCTGCTGTGGAAGATTCCCGCTGACCGGCTGAAATGCTGATGCAGCAAGCGGCGCCGCCTCTGCCGGCCCGAGGTTCTGCACGCGAAGCTGGTTGTCCAGCTTCCAGTAAAACTTGTTGGCACGATCCAGTATGACCACACCGCGATCCGCGGTCGCAGCCATGTCGAAGGGGTCGAAAGGTACAGTTGCGGGCCAGAGGATGCGCGACGGCGGCCCTCCGCTATAGAGATCGAAAACCAGCAGGCCCTGCGGCTGAATCATGCCGACCACCAGGTAGTGGTCGGGAGTGATAGCCAGTCCGGAGAAACGCAATTCCGACGGAGCTGGAGGAGCGCTGGCGGCGAAGAACTCGCCCATTACAGCACAGTTGTACACCTGGTCGCTACTCGACCAGAAGTGTTCAGCGCTGGCTTTGTATTCCATGCTGAGGAAGCGCAGCTCGGTTCGGTCTGGCGCGATCCAGTACCAGTTGCCGTACCGGTCGCGCGCGGCTCCGCGGCGGTTCTCAATCATCAGGGGTGTTTGTCCGGGTAGACGGGGAAAAACAAACAGCTCCTCGTGCAGGCTTAGAGTGGCATCACAAGGATTCCAGTCGAAGAGGGGCTCAACCGATGGGGAAGCCGCCGCCTGCGCCGGGTTCCAATCCTGAGCGCCGTATACCAGATGGAATCGAGTTTGGTTAACGTCCATGGTTGCTCACTAGCAAGTCGTCTGCGGCGCGGGAACAATCACGCGCTGCTGTGCAGGCGCCGGTTCTATCGCTGTCAAATCTGTTGCATCGCCGTTGGCGACGGAAATCTGTTGCAGGTCCGGCAACTGCAGGCCGGAGATTGCCAACTGCTGGATCGAATTCTTGTTGCCATCCCACAGCATGACCTGGCGCACATCGCTGACTCCGGGCACCAACAACGCCTGCACGGTCAGGCCAGTCTGATCGACAGGTTTAGACAGCGGCCAGCCGGTGCCGCTTGGTCCTCCGGTAAGCGGCGACAGATAGTTGCGAATTGCGGCTTGCACGTTCTGGCGCACGGTCGCAATGTTCTGTCCGGCAATGATGTCGACGCCAACGGAGACATAGAGCGGAACGTACTGCGGGCCGCGCACGTAAACCTCGGTCGTGATCAGGCGCCGCGGCTCCAGGTAATTGCAGACCGCGTCGAGGAACACCAGGTCGGGGCTGGGTGCTCCGGTGCCTTCAGGTATGACCATCACGGTCACCGCGCCCGGAGTCGAGATGTCGGGCTGATCAGGATTAAACAGCGGCAGAACTTCCACGCGTCCCTGATTCGGTCCGAGGGCGATGCCCGGAGTTTGTTGCACGATATCCTGAAAGTCGGAAGCCGAGACGGCGCGACCGCCATTCTGCAAATAGCCGGGTATGTTCTGCTCGGCCTCGGTGACCGACTCGCCGTCGTCGCCGCCCCATGTGGGCAGCGGATTCTGAACGGTGAAGCCGGCCGGCAATTGTGGGCTGCTGGAGATGGCTGCGATGCCAACATTGCCAACCGACCCTCCGCCGTATGCGTAACTAGCCACGATGGGAGCACCGGCCGGAGGGCGCGCGCCACGCAAACCATTGCCGAACGTGATCAGGCCCGACTCGCCGTCGACCGTGAATACCTGCGGGCTCTGATTTTGCGACGCCGGTGTAGTCGTGCCCGGAGGCAACAAAGGATTACGCACTGGGACTTCAGGGGGAGCAGCCATCAGGTCGTCGATTTGCGACCAGAGAACGCCATTCACTGCAAGTTGCACCGATTGCGTCACCGCTGGAGTATTGGCCAATCGGACCGACTGGTCGGGGTCGCCGGTGCCGGCGGGGAGCGGCTCCGCAACCACTTGGATATGCTGCGTGACCCGGGCCGCATTAATTCCCGCCCAGCTGAAATTCGCTGGCACGCTGGTGGGCGTGCTTCCATCCGGATTGGGAGCCAGCCGGATTCGAATCCACGCAATCAGGCGAGCTGCCAGGGTGGGGTCATTCAGGGTCGGAGGATAATCCCCGGTTCCGTCCTCCAGCGGCGCCAACTGCGACCACACCCCGACCTGGCTCGAGGGTATGGTGAGTTGCACCAGCGTGAGGTTCTGCAGGGGATTGTCGTCTTCGCTGCTCTCCAGCGTCTGGTAAAGCTGCGCATTGCTGCCGGTCGCGCCAGTGCTGATGGAATATTGCAGCGCGGGCTGCCCCTGAGCGGCGGCTGCCCCGCCGGGGTACAGAATGCGCGAGGCATCCTCGACCTGCGGCATGATCCCCAACATGAGGGTCCGGCCAGTAATTGCCTGTAGCACATCGGAAACGTTTGCGGTCTCCCCGGGGCGCGTCAGCAGCGCGAGCCATAAAGCGCCGTCCACGGTATCGGTGCCATTGGTCAAGCTGACCGATGGGATGGCCGCCGCGCTGCTCGCTTCCGGCAACGGCACAGTCTCGTAGAACTGCAGTTGCGTGGCATCGCCGTTGGTCAAGAAGGTGCTGTACAGCGCGCCATAGGTTTGCTGCGCGTTCTGCTGGTCCGTATCGGAGAGCGGCTGGCGATAGAAGACCTGCATTTCGATGGGCAGGACATCCAGGCCATTCTGGGTGACAAAGCCCACTTGCCCCGCGGACATGGGAAGGTTTGCCGGCAAGGTGACGGTTTCCAGCGGACCACGCTCGTTGGCAATGGTCACCACGCCTTGCGCGGAACTGGCTGGGGTAAGTGAAATGCCAAGTAAGGTGAGAAACTTCAGCCGGTTTCTCTCCGGTATCAGGTTGGCGCGATAGAGCAGGTTCTCCTGCATGAACGAGAACAACTGCAGGATGGTGATTCCCGGATCGCTGTCGTTGAAGTTCGTCCACTCCGGATTGTGGACGGATATGCGAACCATCGCCTCCTGCAGGATTTCGCTGTAGGACTGATCGTCGAGTTGGGGAATAACGAACGGCATGCCTGCTTATGCACCAAGTTGCAACGTCAAATTCAACTGCGCCGCCGTCTGGCTGGCCACCAGCTGGTACTGAACGGTGGCCACCGCGGCCTGCGGATCGTCCGGGTCAGGGTCCACGCTGACCGACTGCACGGTGATGCGCGGCTCCCACAATGTCAGAGCGCTCTGGATCTGTTCTTGTAAACGCTGTCGCGTGGCCACCGTGTTCGGCTCGAACAAGTAGGTGCGCAAATCTCCGCCGAAGTCGGGCAGCATCAGGCGTTCACCCAATCGGGTGAGAAGAATCACCTGCATGGCCTCGCGGATGTTGTCTGGCCCGCTGGACCACGCGAAGCGGCCATCCGCGCCCAGCCGAGGCGGAAAGCTGATTCCTTGTCCGAAAAGACTTGCGGCGTCCATTAGCTTCCCTTCGACTTCAGCGTTGGTATGGGGAAACAAATCTTCAAGAACGGCATCCAGAAGAACACGATGTTCAGCAAAATGACGAAAATGAAAAGCACGATCATGGCGCAGATGGTGATGATCGGAATGGAAAAAGAGCAAATCATTCCCAGCCCGTAGCCGCCGCCGTCATTCACCGTTCCATTCACCAGATCTTTCAGAGCGGTGCCGGTGACGCGCTGCATCTGCTGGTTAAGCTGGTCGGAAATCATGAACGACACGCCCTTGTCGTATTTGCGCAGCGCTGCCGCGGTGGTGTCGATGGGCAACGCAACCTGAATTTTCCGCGCCGGTGCGTCCGGATCAAAGTGCGAAGCCATCTGGAATTGCTGGCTAGGAGGACTCAAGACGGGGACCGCCGGAATCGTCAGCACCGCGCATTGCGGCCGTTCGTACACGCAACGCACGATGTAAAAGTCGGTGCCTTGGGGATTCTGCGGATTGCTGACCGGCGGCACTACGGCCGAGGCAGGCGGCGGACCTACTTGCTGCAGCGCATTGGAGATGAAAGTGAGAATTGGGCGCGCGGTAAGTTGATCCGGATCGCCGGGACGGCCGATCAGGTTAGCGAGGTTGGAATCGCTAAGGTCCGTCAGCAGCAGCCCTGGATAGCCGGAGGGAAGGTCGGGAAATGTTTTGCCGGTGGCGAATGTTTCGTTGTTGAATGCATCCTCGTTGTTCTTGGCCAGCACTAGCGCCTGGGCGAGCGAATAGCGGCTCGCATCCTGAATGTCACCGAGCTGTGCGCTCAAAGCCTGGTATAAGCCGAGCTGCTCTCCGGAAAGCGCAGAGGCTTTCGAGGCGTCCTGCACGGCGGCCCATACCAGCGGCAGATAGGCGCTGAGGTAATTCGCGAAATCAATGAGGATGAACGCAGAACCTTGCGCGGCCGCCATGCTGTCAGCAGTGATCTGCGCCACCGGCCCAGTGGTGATGTCAGTTGGCGTACCCGACCAGCCGACAAGATCAGCCCAGGGATCGAGCACCTGTCGCTGAAACTCAATCTGCCTGGGGTCGTCGACCGTGGCGGGAGCCGTTGTTCCGTTGGTCTTCTGCAGCGCGCTGCCGGTTACATAGGCCTGCTTTCGTCCCACAGGAATAACGCCGGCGAACATCCGGCGCCGCGTGCCGTTGTTGCCTAATTGAAGATTGAAGAGCGGCAGCTTGTCTTCGCCGGCGGCAATAGCGCCCGGGTCCGCCAGCACCCAGCCGGGAGGATTAGCACCCGGAATCCACGCGTACTCGTCGAAGCCTTGGGGATTTTGCGAGTTGGTCAGTACCTTGCGCAATACAAAGTTGGTTCGCTCCCCCATGTTGGTCTTGACGGTGTGGTCGGGAAGCGCAGGTAAACGGCAGACCAGCGACGCGGTCACCAGGTAAAACCTGGCGTGAACGGGCGCGAACAGCTTCAGTGTCGTAGGTTCCGAGCTGTTGCTCCCCGACGCAGAGGCGGGGCTAACCGATCCGGGAGCTCCGGGGAGCCCCACGGCCGGATTGCGCCAGGTCTCCGGTTGCGCGACCAGCCCGGCCAAACCGGCTGGGTTCTGCGCCAACAGCGTCTGCAGGTCCTGCATGAACGTGTCACTGGCAAAGCGCAGCAGAGCCGGAGCGCGGAACGCGGTCTTGTCGCTGGCGGGCGCGAGCTGCGGCCACAGCGGAGAAGGCGTCAGCCATTGGACTTGGGTCGACATAGCTACCAGATATTTCCTGCGCCCGGCGTATAACTGGCACTGATCACGGAGTTGGTAATCACAGTATCGGCTTGGACCACGCCGCTGAAGGTGGACATGCCCGCGCTGACCGACACCATTCCGGCGGAGATGCTCACCTGACTTGCGTTCACCGTCACCTGTGCGGCGGCCGTGAGCGTGATGCCCGACGATTGCATCTGTACGCTATTGCCGTTGCTGTCCTGCAGGTTGATCCCCGGCGGACTGTCGGTGAGAGTGACAATCTGCCCGCCGGGTGTCTGCAGCGTCATCGTCTCTTTGCCGTCGGTGTCGTCGAGCGTAATCTGCACGCCGTTGCGCGACTTGATGGTCTTGATGTAGTTCTTTCCGGCGCCGTCCATCGACTGCGGTGGGTCGTCCTGCCCGTTCCACAAAGCGCCGATGACGCAGGGCTGTCGTGGATCGCCGCCCATGAAGACCACCAGCACCTCATCGTTAACGTCGGGGATGAACCATGTGCCGCGGTTATTGCCCGCCATCATGGTGGACAGCCGTGCCCAGGCTTCATAAGCGCCCCCTTGTCCATCGGGCGACCAAGGCAGCTTTACCTTCACCCGACCCTGGCCATCGGGATCCTTGATGTTGCTGACGAGAGCGGGATAGGCGCCATAGAAGCGGCCACCGTAGCCGCGCGGAACGCGTGCGGTCTCGACCTTCTCGAGATAGTCTTGCGCCAGCATCATGCGTTTGCGATTCCGGTCCTTTCCACCGAGAACTGGGTGCGATATCCGCCGATTCCGTCGAACAGGTGCTTGACCCGTGTCACGTAGTAGTTGCCGTCAAACATGGTCCCCGTCGCGCCCAAAGTCAGCTTGGTGCCGACGCGCAGACGCGCATCTCCCTCAGCGACGCCACTGCCGGTGACGAAGCGCCGCGCGGTTTGCCGGTATTCGCTTTCGGCAATGGCCTGCGCCTCCTGCTGGGTGAAGGGAAGATCGTGCACAATCTGCTGATCGTGCTTGCCGATAGCTGCGGCGAGCACCTTGCTGCCGCCCAGGTCACCATTTAGTTCGCCGGCAAGAACGGAATCAGTGGCCCGATAGGTGATGGCCTGCTTGCCGGGAACATCCCAGCCGCTAACCACAAACCCGCTGCTCTGGCCGGCGATATCGGCGAGCACCGAGAACTCCAGCAAACCTTGCCCGAAGGTGAGGGTGACGTCGTCAGTTTCGCGGCGATTGCGCGATTTCACGTTCAGCGTACTGTCGTCGATCCAGAGTTCGGCATCGATGGCGCGGGCGCGCTCGCGCAGAAAGGCGAGATCGCTCTGATTGATTTGGGCCAGCACGCGGTAAGTGGGGCCGTTGGCGTCAATGTTGGTCTGCAAGCCGTACTGGGAAGCGACCTGCTGAAACAGGTTGGCGTCGCTGAGGTTCTCGAACGTGCGCGTGCGGCGGGTAAGGCGAAGGTCCTGCAGCCGGTCCTCGGCCAGAACCAGCAATTCCGGTGGACGTGAGCGCAGGTAGCGGCCCTCCATGCCCATGACGCGGCCTTGGAAGATGACACCGGAAGCGTCGCCGCCCCCCATGGTGATTTTCAGGCTCTTGCCGAAATCGAATATCTGGCGGTCGAAGTACAGGAATCCGGTGGATCCGTTTTTCGGACCCCAGTTAGCGAAGGTCGCTTCGCAGCGCGAGAGCCCAGCCACGGTCTCTTCGACCAGCAGCTCCTGCAGGCCATCGCTTAACGCGGGCTGCGGTGTGCCGCCCAACTCGAAGATGGGCCGCGCTGTATAACTTCCCGGAGCTACGCCAATGTCCGGCATGCAATCTCTTTCTTCAATGCGCGATGAGCCGCGACTGCGCGCGGGCTTCGCGTTCCAGAATGTCGGTGATATCGATCGGCTGTATTTGCTGCGAAGCCGGGGGCGGAGGCGTCACCGGCTTCGCTGGCCCGGTGGACGCCGGAGATTCCAGCACCACTTCAAGTTCGTTGATAATGACCGACACCGCACCCCTCCTGCTTTCTCTAGAAAAATGAATCGTGCCTAACCACCTACACTGAACCCGGCACTCCCCTGCGCCGAAACCCCGAACGAAGCGCTCGCTCCGGCACTGGCGGAAGCGCTGCCAACAAAACCGAGCGAAACTCCTCCACCGGCTTGGGCTCCGAGATTCAGGCTCAGGGCACCGCTGGTCTGCGCCGTTACTCCGAGCTGCGCATTGGCGCTCACCGACACTCCCGCAGATAAATCAACTAATGCGCCTGGGGCCAACAGGCGCGGGTTCTCGATGCCGTTAGCCAGCGCCAGACCTTGCCATCCCGGCGCCCCCGGCTGTCCCGAGGAACCGGCCTGCGCGGCCATCTGCTGAAACGTCGTGCCGCGGGTTGCCGCCGTGTAGGGCTTGATGCCGGGCGGAGGGTTAGGCTGCTGCAGGGTCGCTGCCGCCTTCGCGTTGTACTGGATCTCCTGCCTTGACACCGTGATGTTGAGCTGCGAACGCAGTGCCTTGCCTTGCGCTGAGAAGAAGTCGATGGTTTCATCCAACGACTCCATAATTCCGGCGAAGCTGAAGCTGCCCCATGTGATCAGCAAGCCGGGAGGTGGCGGAGGGGTCTTACTGTTCGAGGACGAGCTTGATGGGTCCTTGGGGATCATGAAATAAACGATCTCCTGGGTGAGCTGGCGAACATCGGTGGCAGTCTGGCTGATTAGCTGTTGCGCTTGCGCCAGCGCAATGTCAAACCAAAGCTCCAGGGCCAGCTTGGTAACTCCGCGCCCAACAAATTGTGTGGACGAGCCCTTGGGTTGATCGCCCCCTGCCTTCTGGTTGGAATATGTCAGCTTGAGCGTCTGCGGATTGAATTGCACTCTGACGTTCTTTCCACCATTGACCGGTTGCACGTCGCCCTTCGTGCTCCAGGTAATTTCCTGGAAGGTCGCCAGCGCCAATTGGACCGGTTGCGGCATGCATTCTCCTCAAAGCTACGTTCCAGCTACTTTTTCTTTGTTTCGCAGCATGGACTCGTACGCAATCTGCATTTCCTCGATAGCGACCAGCCCATCCTTGGCGTTCAAGGCAGGCGCTTTCAGCTTCACCGGCAAGCAACCGGTCAGTTCGAAGACCGCCAGGTCGGACTGGTTCGATCCACGAACGATCACGCTGGCCGAAGTGCGATAACCGGTCTGACCATCGGTGGCGACCTTTTCAAACCAGTCCCATAGATCCATGCTCTCTGCTAGGCCTCGCTTCAGGGTCAGCTGCCCGTAGCTGATCGGTCCTGCCAGGTGTACCGGTCCCCAGTTTCTTCCTCCGGCGCGAATGGTCTTTGGCTCCAGCGTCATCTCCAGCCCGTCGCACTCGGAAAACGACGCCGAGCACAACTGTGTATTGCTGCTGGTGACACCCTGCACTTGGATCACGACCGCGAAATTGAACGCGGTAAACGGCCGTGCTCCCGGCGTGTTGGTTTCTATGGGATCGTTGGCCATGTTAGAAAGCCTCGCTTACCGACAGCGACTCGCCCTGCTGCAAAAGTCGAACCGTGAGAAATTCCAAGGGCACCGATGGGGCCACCTGGATCGAGACAATGAATTGTCCCTGGTCAATGGTCTGGGGTGTGTTCACCGAACTGTCTGTCGTCACCACGAAGCTCTGATCCTGAGCGGCGCCCGCGAAAGCCCCCTGCACGTACAAGCGGCTCAACAGCTCGTTGAATCGGCTTTGCACTCTGCGCCAGAAGGTCGTGTCGTTGGGCTGAAAGACGTAGTCCACGCCTTCGCGCAACGCCAGCCGGCGAAGAAGAATCAGCAGCCTGCGCACGTTCATCTCGGTCAACTGATACCAAGGGCTGAGCGTGAAGGAACTCATCGCCATAAATCCCGCAGGTTCCTGCACCAGCAGGTTGAGCTGGTTACTGAAGAAAGTCGTCGCCGCCTGGTCTCCCTGGTTCGCGTCCAGATCGACCACCGCCGCAAACTTCTGGTTTGCGGGCGAGTACCAGGCGCCGGAGGAAAGCGTCGTAGCAGCCATAACACCCGCTATCGCTCCTTCCGGCGAGACGCTGCGAATGGCGCCCGGCTGCTCGGCTGAGAGGTCGCGAGTGACCAGCCAGGGAAAGAAAATGGCTGCGAAACTGAGTGTGGTATTTGCGTTCTCGCCGGCAAACGATTGCGTTAGCAGGCTCTCGTAGAGCACGCACGTCGCTGCATCGTAGCTGCGAGGCAGACTGAGCAGGGAGAATACATCGCCGCGCGCAGCGCCCAGGCGGATCATGCCCTGATGCACCTGCAGCAGCTCGTCGAAAGAAGGGGTCCCAGTTCCCGGCGCCGGCGGCGGATTCATCCAGTACAGGTCGTCCTGGTCATCCGCTGGCGCAACCGCGGTGTTCGACCAGGGGCTCGCCACCGATTGCCGCAGTGCGCAAACCCTGAAGTATGCTGTGCGGCTAGGATCGCTCCAGACCTCGAAGTACCGTTCTTGGCCTTCGAAGAGTATTTCGGGCAGAAGAAATGCGGGCTCGTACGCCACTTGCAATTGGAAGGCATCCACGTCGGACTGCGGCACCGACCATTGCAGCACCACCCGCTCGCGGCTCTCCGTCGGAATTGCGAGCACCGGCGCAGGCAGCGCGGTCTGGCGGCACGCAGTGAATGCTTCTACCGGTAGAATGCGGCTGACGGTATTCGACCACGGGCCGGCGATTGCGTTGTTGTACGCGCAGACGCGGAAGTATTCGGGAGCGGGGCATCCGCTCGCCTCGGCAAAGGAAGCCGATTGTATAAGAGCAGGACTTGACGGATCGGGAGCGCCCGCTCCCGTGAAGACGACGGTGCTGGAGGAAGCGAACTGCGGGTCGGACGACTGCTCCAAGGTGTAAGACGTTGCTCCCGCAACCGGCGTCCACGAGGCTGCAGTTTGTCCTGCAACCGATTGCGCGGAGATGGCAACCAGCGTGGGAGCGGTAAGGTCCTGGCCAGGTTGCGCCGAAGCAGGCTGCCAGCCGAGGTGCATAGCGTCAGGCACCGCGATCATGCTGATCTCGTCGATGGGCAAGAGCGCGTGCATCTTGACCAGCGGCTCGCCCGGAGCGCCGGTGTCTCCGACAGGCTGCAATTGGTACTGCTTGTGAAATGCCTCGGTCAGCAGCGTGGACACCGTGGAGTCGGCGAGAATGGGGTCGAGGAAAAGGCTCGAACTGAGCTGCCCGTCCGGCAGGACCAGGCCGTCCCGTTGCAGCGCGGAACCGGACTGCGTTAGCGCCGGTTGGTAATATTCCGGATCCACCAGTCCGGGCACACCGAGAGGAAGATAAATCGGCAGATTAGCCACATCGTCATTATTGGGCGCAGCCAGGGGGAAACGCGGATGGCTGACATCGCTCGAGAGAGCGGTCCAGGCGGGCGCCGAAGACTGATCGTTGGATGCGAAGAGTTGCACATCGGTCGGCAGGAAGCCGATGTAACGCGGGTGCTGCGGCGTTAGCCCGAGGTCGCTCAACGTGGTAATGGTTCCCGACGCAGCACGCACCCAAAGCTCAAGCGTCAGCACATCCACGCGTGGAGCTGACAAACCCAACTTGCGGCCGACTTGATCGTCCAGTACCCACCATCCAAGTTGCGCGACAATCTGAACGGTCTCCTGTTGCCCACCCGCGGGAGAGCCGGAAGCCGCGGGCCCGGTAGCCTTGGAGCCGCGAACGCTGTCCACCAGCAACAGCAATTGTGTGCTGCCATGGGGACCGACTGGCTGCCTGAATACAACCTGTAGCCATGATCCGCTGATGATGTTTTCGGCCTGTGATCGCAGACCGTCCAGAACGAAAGTTAGAGCATCAGCCGATTGCTCGACGCCCCAGCTCGCAATCCAAAGAGTGTTCTGCGGTTGCGTGAGCCACGAAACGGCCTGGGGAAGTTGCAGCCAACTGGTCGTCGAGCCTGTCTGGCCGGGAGGCGCTGCGGTTTGAAGTTGCAGGAAATCCTCGAAGTCCGCCGGCTGAAACCAATATCCCTGGTCTCCGGATACGACGATGGTTTGCTGCAGGCCACCTCCGCTTGCCGTCTCGACGCCGCTGGAAACTGCGGTCACCGGTAGGAAAAGAATCGGCGCTTTGCGCGAGGACGGACTGCCTTGTTGCATATCGAAAGAGATTTGAAGCAAGTCGCCGGGAGAAACCGAGGTGACCGCGTTGGGATAGAGAACGATCGAAATCATCTCCGGCGTGAACTGCGGCTGATCCGCCTGGATCGGTCCGAAGCTAAGAGTTGCATTGAGGATGAGGTCGTCGGACCAGCTTCCTTCCGAACGGGCCTGTAACCAGGCTGCCGCGGGCGCAATGTTCGGAGAAGCAACAATCGTGCCGGGCAGGAGGAATTGATTTGCCACCGCAGCCGAGTTATCGGCCACGCGCACCACCCAGCATCGCTGGCCGCCGTTGCGCAGAAAAGCGCGCACCGTCGGCGCCAGTTGGGCATAGGCCGTCTCGCCCGCCACCGGGTCCCAAGCCAATACCTGGTCCTGGCCGAAGATTTCCACGAACCGGGCGGGATCTTCGATCGGCACCGGTGTGTCGAGCGGTCCGGAGGACGCAAAACCCACGAAGCCCGCAATGTCCATGCGCGGCAACGTGTTGGTGACCGGAGGCACCACCGTGTCGAAATAAATCCCTGGGAGACGGGTGGTCATAGCAAACTCTTCAGGACACCTCGATGTGTTCGGAGGCGAGCACCAGTTCCTCGATGGCCACGTCGGTACCTTTGCCGGTGAGCGAAGGTCCCGTGTACTTCATGGGACGGGCATTGGTGAGAGTCCAGGTCTGGACAACGCTGGTGTGATCTTCGCTGAGCAGATTGATCACCACCGGCAGCAGAACGGTGCTGTCATTGCCACCGTCACGGACTGCCTTAAGCCACGCGTGGAGTAATGCCAGCTCGCCGATTACACCGCGCTTCAAGGTGATATCGGGGACCTTGTACGAACCGTTGACTTTGATCGGCGAATTATCGGCCCAGTTTCCGGCACGATACTCAGCCATGTGGATTTCCAGGCCTAAGCCGGAAACTTCCTGGAATCCGGCGTTCACGCCTTGGCCATTATCCGTACCGATAAGGACCGTGAAGTTGAATTGGCTGTACGGACGATTGCGCGGCACTGCCATAGTTGGTCTCCTTTCCGGCCTTTACCGGACGTCAATCTAGGACGCCTGCGAGCCTGCCCACTGGCCAATGCGGAAGATCACGAATTCAGCCGGCTCGATGGGCGCAACGCCGATCTGGCAAATCAACCGGCCATTCTGGATATCGTTGAGGGTCATGGTGGAGCGGTCGCAGTTCACGTAGTACGCCTGCTCCGGCTTGGTCCCCATCAGGTGCCCTGCTTTAAATTCGCTGTAGAGGAAGTCCGACGCGGACGTGACCACTCGCCCCCACAGCGCGTCGCTATTGGGTTCGAAGACTACCCACTGCGTGCCCAGATCGATGGAATGCTCCAGATAAACGAAGTAGCGGCGAATGTTCACATACTTCCATTCGTCCTCGGAGCTGATGGTTCTTGCCCCCCACAGGCGGTAGCCGCGTCCTTCGAAGAAGCGAAAGCAGTTGATGCCGAGCGGATTCAGCACGTCCTGCTGAGATTTGTTCAGCATGACTTCGAATCCTATGGCGCCCTCAACTACCATGTTGGCCGGCGCCTTATGTACCCCGGAGACGATGTCGTTTTCCACGTACAATCCGGCCACAAAGCCGCTGGGCGGCAGGTTGATCTCGTTTGAGGTCACCGGATCGAGGATGGTCACCCAGGGATAGTAGAGAGCGGCATACTCCGAATCCATTTGGCCGCGATAGTCGCTGACTTCGGTGAGGTCGTCGCCATTGATCGAGTCCAGAACGGCAACCCGGTATCGCATGGTTTCGCAATGCGTGATCAGCAGCCCGGCAATGGTCAGCTTGTCGGCCCGGTCCAGTTCATCGCCCAAGGGAACGTTTCTGGCGGTTGAGCCGGGGGCCGCTACGATCGATATATCAGTGAGATCTTCGAACGCTTTCAGGCCCGTCTTTGCCTGCGGATTGGAATCGTCGCCTTCGTAGTAGCGCGGTGTCGGCCAGTAGCCATCCAGGCCGCCGCTCAGGACAACTTGCAGCTGGCGATCGGTGATGGCGAGTTGCGAGTAGCCCAGCGTGCCGAGAATTGTCAGGTCGGGTAGAGGCTGCGGTGGGCTGGAAGTGGGAAGGTTCAGCAGCTTCTTCAGCCGCCCGATCTCAGGCTGCGTGCGCGGCTGGGACATCATGATGCGCGCAATGGTCGGCCCGTCGGTGAACTCGCCTTGGGGATCGAATATCAGCGGCACAGTCAAGGCTGCTGAGCGCGACGTGGGCTGCTGGGCAAAAAACGTTGACAGAGACGTCTGCGAAGCGGGATGAAAGGTCAGGTTGGGATAGTTGACCGTCCGCGGAAAAGCTCCGGGAAATTCCACATCCACCGAGACCGTGATCACCTTAACTACATCGCCGGTGACGCCTGACTGGGCCGGAGTCAACTGCGACAACTGTAGCGTCGGACCGGACTCAGGATGGAATTGCCAATCCCATTTGTTGGTCGCCGGGTTGAGGTAGTTTTCAGCCCAATAGATTCCAGTTGTTGGGGTGGTGCTCTGATTTCGTTGAATCCATACCGTGTCGTAGTCGTTCACCCCGCGCAGCGCAGGGTCTTTGGGACCCGCCGGATTGAGCGGATCGTGAGGCGTCCCGGATAAGACATTCTGACCGGCGAAGAAGGTGAAGGTGGCGGTTACATTCCCATAGCTGCCGGGATATCTGGCGTAGATGGCGATCGATTCCGTCGGCGGACTGGAAGAGCCATCGTCGATCGAGACATGGGCTGTGCATTGAGTTTGTTGAGAAAACGAGCCAAACGGATCGTAGATGTCTTCCGGAGTCGACTCTTCCATGCCGCGCGCTACCGACGAGAAGGTGCGCACGACATAGAGTTGTTGACCACCATTGTTGAAGAAGGCCCGCACGGCCTGGGCCAAGTAGTTGGGTAATATCTCGCCGGCATCTTCGAACTGCAAAGGGTCGAGTCCACCATAGATGTTCTCGAAGTCTGAGAAGCTGGTCAGCAATTCCGGAACCCCATAAACCGGGCCAAACTGCGCCGCGCCGATGAAGCCGGTAACGCTGGTGCTCACCCCTCCGATCGCATTGGGGCCAAGAACTTCTTCAACATAGACGCCAGGTGATAGGTACTCAGGCATGAAAAGCCTCCTTCACTACGGTGACGTAATCTGCGAAATCATCAACACGGAAGAAATTGCCGTTGGGTCGTTCAAGCTCGTGCTAAGAACAAGTGGGGTACCGTAGGTGATATCGCCGGTCCACTCCGCTACCGCGGGACCAGACTCGTTCTGCCAGATAAGGGCCGGCTGCTGCGCATCAAGAATGCTCTTAAGACTCGGAGTGCTGCTCCACGGCCACGGGACATCGGGTAAGCCCTGCAGGGGAAAACGAAGCTGCGCCGGCTCGTAAAAGACTTTTGCTTGGATAGGCCAGCTCACGGTAGATGGCGCGCCCTGTCCAATGCCAGGAGGAGAACCCAGGTTGAGGGTCTGAAGCAATGGGGAAGGGAATTGAATCTGCGCCCTGCCCAATTCATCTGCCATACCACTCCACTGGCGGCCGTTGATGAAGATCTGGACCCCTGCATAAGCCGCCGGCTGGTCGTTGGCGCGGTCCCACAGGTCAACCCGCACCACACTCAACCCCGGCGCGGCAGCGCGGGTCGGTGCGGAAAATAGATAGGCGCGGCCGCCTTGTCCGGGAGGGCTGCCCGGTTGGTTGCTCAGGAACAGGCCGCTATAGCCGAGGGGCAAGTCCACCGCAAAAAGCACGGGCAGGAATCGCTGCAGTGTATCGGCTACGGTGATGACGAACGTGAATGTCCTGGCCGGACTGGCTGGAACGGCGGAAATGCTCGCGGGGTACTCGACAGCGTGCAGGCAAGGTAATCCCTGGAAGGCGTAGGTGCCGGATGCGGTGCGAAAAGCAGTTATCACGGGATAGCTCGTGTTTTGCAGTTGCGCGGTCACCATTAACCCATCCGTAACCGGCTGGTCCAGGACCGGGTCCCAGAACTGAATGCCCAGCACTGTGAATACATAGGGCTGCTGCAACGGAATTCCGGGACCTGTGGACGCCATAACTGTTTCTCTCGTGCTCCCGCGCTCGACAACATCGATGTACGATTACGCTTCAATCCGGCGCATATCGGACACGCGGCCCTGAATCAACCCGCCTACGGTCGGCATCGAGGCGAAGGAATCGATCTCGATCATCCGCGCCTGGTACGGTACCGATAGCTGATACACGTGGCCGATCATGACCTCCCACACCCGGAACATGTCCTCTACGCTGAGCTCGGTCAGGGTGATGTCGACTGCTTCATCAGACTGGAAGACATCGGGCTGATAGGCGTTGAGTATGCTTGCCGGAAGCGTGGCATTGTCTTCCATCACGCGCATCATCCATCCGGCAATTTCATTCTGTAGCGACGCCTTCTGTGCCCACGCGGTCAGCAGGAAATGCAGGTCGATGGGCAACTTGGTGGACTGTCGCGAGCCATCCGGCAGCCGACGCCCAGCCGGCGTCCGGTTGTTGCCGTTCTGATAGACCCGGTACAGGAAAACGGAAACCCCTTCTTCCATAGGAGCGGCGAAGTCATGCGCTACATAGACTTGGAAGTCCAACGCAGCTCCACCGAATAATGCCGGGTCGTAGTTGGAACGAAGCAATCGAACTACCCCTTCACACGTAGCCGCTATTGCTGCATAACTAGCCATGCTCTGATGTCCAGCCGTTACTGCTTGTAGTCCCCTGCGATAGAGTCGAATTCGTGCAGAGCCAAGTCGGGAGATCGCAGGAACTTCTTGCTGGCTGCGAAGACCACCGATCCCGGCGCTGTTTCCAGGCTTGTAATCAAGCCGCGTTGGGAGAGCTCTCGAGTTGCCCGTTGAATGTCCATTTCACTGCACTGATCCGGTTCGTCTACCCACCACAACCTGATGCCGTCCAACGAGTCTTTCGCCTCCGGATGCTCCACCAGGTACGCCAGGATCGAGCGGGCAATGCGCCGTGCTCTGCCGGATAACTCCAAAAGGAGGCACGCTCCCTGCGAAACTATGTGCAATCGGAAATCCAGTGTGGAACTGCTTGGATTGCAAGAGGCGATGTCTGCCGAATGCGGCGCATCTGCCGCACCACGGAAGTCTGGCTCTTGAGGTTCTGCAGGAATTTTCGGTGCGGGCATATTCCCGCAGCCGGTCAAGGGAAGCCGCAGTGCGTTAGTGGTGGTATTGAGAAGCGCGGATGTTGTACTTGCGCAGAAGACGCTGGAAGGTACGGCGGTCTTTGCCTGCGTTCCGTGCGGCACGACTGACATTTCCCTCTGCGTCCTCCAGCAGATGGGCAAGGTAGCCGCGCTCGAAGCCGTCGATGGCCTGCTGCTTGGCGATGTGGAAGTTGGCGCCCGGCCCGGGCCGGTGTTGCGGAACCGGGAGTTCAAGATCGGCGGACTCAATGATGGTTGACTTCGCCAGAAGTACCGCTCTCTGCACCAGGCTCTCGAGCTCCCGGACATTCCCTGGCCAGGAATAAGCGTGGAGCGCTCCCATGGCGTCTTCGCTGAATTTCATGGTGGGGCGGTTTGACTGTCTGCGAAAGCGCCGTAGGAACGCCAGAGCGAGCCTTTCCACGTCGTCGATTCTTTGCCGCAGGGGCGGCAGATTCAATTGCAGAACATTCAAGCGGTGGAATAGGTCTTCGCGGAAAGTTTTCTGCTGTAGCAGATCAGTCAGCTTCACATTAGTGGCAGCCATGATGCGGACATCGGCGCGACGCGTTTGCGCCGACCCTAAGGGCCGGTATTCTCGATCCTGCAAAAGCCTAAGCAGCTTTACTTGCCCGTTCAAGCTCAGACCTTCTATTTCATCAAGGAAGAGCGTGCCGCCATCGGCGATGGCCAGCAATCCTTTCTGATCGGTACGGGCATCGGTGTAGGCCCCCGGGGCATGGCCGAACAGCTCGTTTTCCAGAAGATGGTCGGGCAGAGCGCCACAATTGCAAGGCACAAATGGACCGCTGCTGCGGTGCCCGCAATAGTGCAGAGCTCGTGCTACCAGTTCCTTGCCGGTGCCGGTCTCGCCTGTGATCAGGACCGTCGCATCCACAGTCGCGAGCAGGGGTATCTTGCGCAAAACGTCCACGAAAATTTCGTTCTCGCCGATTAATGACTCAAGCTGGTGGTGGATTTTGAAGGCCTGGAGGTCAGCCTTCTCGCTGACTCTTGGAACCTGCTGCAGCAGGCGATCGAGGCGTGCTCGCAACTCCGCGATGCGCACCGGCGCACACATGAAATCGTCGAGTGCGCCGAAGATGGTGCTGCGCAAGGTCTGGCTGCCGATGGCGTCTTCTTCGACAATCCCGACCAGTGGAGTATTGCGCCACGTCGCTCTCAGAATTTGCAGAGCTTCCGGCCACTGCGGCCAATCAGCCGCATCGATGATGGCCACGCTCGGCGCCTTCCTGATGGCGGCGGTACGGGAAAGCGGCACACTTCCCCCTCCCAGCCTGCCGAGCACGAGATCCAGCGGACCCGCTTCAGTCTCAGGCGGACGGTAGCTGAGATCGTTGCTATGCACCAGTACGACGGGATAGCTCATTGTCACCCACAAGGTCTGAAATCGAGCATCTCGCGCAGAAGTCGATCTGATTAAAACCTTGGGCCTATGAGAGCGGGAGTTCCTGGGTTCTGAAACGATCGTGCCGCCTGCACGCGCCTAACTCAAACGACCCGGAGACTGATGTTTGGCCGCCCCTTACAACGCTATCGACGAAGGCAGGCGCAGAGAGCAGCGGCTCGATGCAAAGCTGAAGCTCGTCGCGATGGGCAACGATTGCAAGAAAACCTCTGCTGAGCGACTGAGAGTGAGAAGGACCTTATACGAGAGGTGTGCTGTAATCAAGGTAATTCGTAGTGTTGGAGGAAGAAATTAATGGCACCAGGGTGCCTGAACAGCTCGATACAGCCTTTGACCCCTCTCCATCGTGAAGGTCAAGATTCTCCTGTACCGCATTGCCGAATCTAAGACTCTCAACCGAAGAACCCACAAAGACGCGCGGTTTTCGTGCTTTTGCGTTCGCGCCGATAACGTACAGCGAAAAGTCTAAGACTAGTCGGGAAAGCGAACACCACGTTGCTCATGCATTGTAGCGAAGCTTAAAGCGGAGTCAACGCCCACCAACAGTACAGATTAACAAATCTTAGCTGCGCGGCGAGCCAACGGCGAAGACCTGAAAGTCGCACATGAATGACTCTGCCATGTTTCGGTATCACGCCCGGGTCTATCTGGTCCTTCAGCAACGATGCCAAGGTTACCGCGTAACAAGCCGGAGAAATGATCTTGCGATCGATATTGGCGGAGGCGAGGTCGCGCGCCCTGATCAGTCCGCGTTCACACTGCACGAGAGTTTTTGCGAAGCGGGCGGACCTTTTATCAGAGAGGGTATCGGCTTACATTTCTCGTCTTGGCCACAGACAATTTCGACTCAAGCCCGAGTTTAAGTCTCACTATGAGCGAGACTTCAAAGCCAGTTCGATTTCTTCACGTGGTACCGTATGCCGCGCTTATTGGACCTCGAAGGAAACCCCGTCGATCTGGTTGCAGATGCTTGACACGTGCTGCAACTTGTTTCAAGTCGCGCGTCCGAGACGAACTTGCAGAAACGTGAGGTTTGGAACCCAGAGCGAAGCATTGAAGAATCTTGGCGGGAGTTTGCGCTCGCAGACGTGAGGGACCGCCGCGTCAGACATCGGCGCATGCCCCGGGTCGGCGAGTGGACGGGTTCCAAGTTGCGCGTCCCGCTCACGCTATTTGAGGTGACTCGCATAAGAATCTGCGTGGAGTTTAAGGAAGATCGGACCTAGGTCCCTAGGCTGTTAATCCGCATACAAGGCGAACCGATAGCTAAATAACATCGCGCGCACTTCGGGCTTGATGTGGAAACCGAGGTGTACGAAGGCACAATGTTGCGACGGCAGTTTGCCGGGCTTATGGCGGAGAGTTACATAGAAATTTCGTCCATTCTCGGAGTGGGACAGCTGGAAGCGCACCGTCCCAGTACGCCGAGGTTGACTACGAAGCTGCCAAATTGCTTTCCGAAGGAAAATATAACCTGATACATTGAGCAGGATTTCACGCAGATTCTTCAGCCCGGAGTCGAGGGATCCGCGGCTCCCGTGCACAAACTCAAGTCGCTATCGATTAAGCTCCTCCCATTCGGCGATCAGATCCTTCTCGACCTTCAATGCCCCTTCTCGAGCGTCCCCTGCAATGTCCAGGTCGGCTCGAATCGATTGCCTCTCTGCCGCATCCGAAGGCTGCTTTGGATCCTTGTTGAAGTTGGCATCAAGATGAATCTGGCAGATGGCGCGCGCGAGCTCATAATCGCGCCATCCTTTGTCTCTGGAGCGGTCGCGAATCCGTATGGCATCATTCAATACATCAAGAGCCCGATTCCAGTCAGCCGCCGGGTTTTTCGGGTCCTTCTTCCTTCCGATCAGGGCAAAGGCAAACTGGCTTCGGTTGCGGTGAAAGACCTCTTGCGTATCGGCTTCCACCAGCGCCTGAAATACGGGAAGCGAGCGTTCATTAGAGTCCTCCTCCGACGACCTGCGATGTTGCTCGGTCCTCAGGAAAATCCGTATCTTCGCCGCCGTGGAAGCACTCTTAACCGCGTTCATCATTTCCGGCCGTCTCTTGTCATCCGTAGCCGGAGGGTCGTTCAACCAGTGGTCCACCAAATCCAGCGCCGACGCATCGCCTGCCTTTGGGTCTTCCGCTACGGCCGCTTCATATCGCGTCCAGAGGTAGCCGTACAGAAGACCGCAAGTGGAAAAAAAGCCCATAATAGCCAACGCGATGGGAGCATTGTCAGGAGAGATGGTGATAGAACCTTCTTTGTAAGAACTGGGCTCCCCAAGTGCACCGCCCATATACCTCGAAAACTGACCGACTAGTGGTGGCAACTTGGCCAAGGAAACCAGGCCGGCCCCCAGAATAATCTTCGTGAGCCAGTCGGCTATCTCTTCCAGATTGGTTCGGGAATCCGTGCCGGAGGTCCTGGAGCTATCGGGACGCGAGCCGAACAGGAACCCCAACAAGGCTCCCGACATGAAAGCAGACCCAGCCACCATGATTCCAAACCCGATCGCCCGGGCAACGAGGCTATATTGCCAGTGTTGATACCGGTTGGCATTCAATACCAGGGCGGCGATCCCGACTGCTACAACCCCCAGCAGCCTTTCAAGCGCCCGGGCATAGGTGGCAGCCGTCACCGATAATTCGGAGGGCCGATAGTTGTCCTTCCACCAAACCCAGGCCGCAAGGCCTAACAACGCAAAGATTGCAACCAGACTTCCTTGCGCCGCAACCCACTTTTTGCCTTGCTCGGCCCATATGAGCGGAATCGCGAGAATTCCGGCCAGCACGAACAGCACCGCATAAAGCTTGGTCTTTTTCTCCATCCCGTCGGCTCCCTCTTAAATCAGAATTTCCTTTGTGACCTCGAAAATGGCACGATAATACAGCCGTCCGGCCTCTTCGCGACACCGTAAAACGATTTTTCGTCGGGAGCACGCCCGACGGTCTGCCATCCATACCAGCGCAGCCCAAAATTGCCTCATTCGTGGCCTGCCCTTGCAACACCTCTCCTTATTCCAACGCCGCTGTAGCCAGATTCTGCGTGGATGCCTAGTGCTGCAGAACCACCCGGCCAGTTGGTTTGCACCGGAAGACCGTAAGATTGGTGACGGATTTCAGGACCGTATTCAACGCTCGACGTATACGAGAATCAAAATCCGATTTCGCCCGAGGTTCCGATTCAAATGGTGAGCTCTCTTGTATCCCTCGGTCGGGATATTCAGATCGGAGCGGGAAGGGAGTCGGAAATCGGCTTAAAACGAGATAGGTCGAACTTGCGGGCCTGCCCTAAGCGCTTGTGATTCCCGATATCTATCGACATACCACCGGAAGTCCTTCCATTTCCACTCGCCACTTTTCTTAACAAAGTCGATAAGGTACTGGCCTCGCTGCCACATGGCCAGCAGTACGGGATATGCGCTGATCTAAGTGTCATGAGCAACGAAGTCTGGTTGCGTATTGCACCCAAGGGTATGCCACATCCCCCATGCTTCGAGAACGCTAAGATGAATTTCGACGATGGGAGTGGCTAGCATTTGGAGTACCATGGCGCCCTTCATCAAGATGGGACGGAGCAACGGTTACCTCGAGGCGACGTGGGCGTTGAACATCGGCCGTGATCAAGAATGCCTGGTCGTAATGTGCGGGACCAAGGCAGGCCTTTAGACCGTCGGCGAAGGCGCCGGCGCGCCAACCGCTCGGGTAAACCGTCACACACTAGACAGCAGTGCAAAGGGGCGCGGAAGTCGTAGCGCCCCTTTGTTCAACGCTCGGGCTCGGCCACGTAACGCGAGCCTGACGACTGAGCAAGTGCCTTACACGTCTTCAGGAACGCATTGCCGGCGTGAGACAGCACGTTTCCGGGGCGATGAACGATCCTGATTTTGCGCTCGAAGGCTAGTTCCTCTACCGGCACATGTACCAGGTCGCCGCGCTGAATCTCCTGCTCAACTGCGATGATCGGCACCAGCGCGACGCCGATCTCCATGCGCACAAACTGCTTGATGTCTTCGATCGTGGGCAGTTCGATGCTCATATGTAAGGTTGTGCGGCGCTTGGTGAAGGCTTGGATCACCTTCTCACGATAGGGCGAGAGCACGCTGTGAGCGATAAAGTTCTCTGCGCCAAGATCCTTGATGCCGACCTTCTTCGCTTTTGCCAGCGGATGCCGGGGGTAGACCACCAAAGCCAATTCATCGCGGTATAGCACGATGGAGGTCAGGTCATCATCGGGGCGGAATGACAGCACGCCAAATTCAAGGCTGTGATTCAGAACACTCCCAGGAATCTCTCTCGCCAACGTGCGCACCACCTGGATGCGAATCATGGGATGCATGCGATGGAACGACTGCAGGACGGGCAGCAAGTATCGCGAGGTGAACTCATTGGCTCCGATCACCAGCTTGCCCTGGTGCAGCATGCGAAGCTCGCGCAGGGCGTCACGGGCTTCGGCCCGGACATTCAGCACCTCTTCCGCATAAGAGACAAGCAGTTTGCCCGCATCCGTGAGCGCACCGTCGCGCGATGAGCGGTCAAACAAGCGCTCGCCGAGCTGTTCTTCGAGCTTGGAAATGGTTTGGCTTACGGCCGACTGCGTGCGGTGCATTCGAACCGCCGCTCGCGAAAAGCTCTTCTCGCGTGCCACGGTCAAGAAGGTTTCGAGCTGAAAGACTTCCATAGTTGATCGCTGCTATACCAAGCAGCAAAACTGATTAAATCACAATCTCTAATGTAATAACAAGATTTATTAGTTTGACTAATTGAAGCAGCGACGCCTAGCGTTGGGAGGTATCTCAGGAAACGGGGGATCACGTTGCAACCAGACCGCGTGTTGATCTTCGATACTTCTCTTCGTGATGGCGAGCAGGCTCCGGGGTGCAGCATGAACACCGGTGAGAAGCTCATGCTGGCCCATAAGCTGAAGGCCCTGGGCGTGGACATCATCGAGGCGGGCTTCCCCATCGCGTCTACCGGCGATGCCGAAGCAGTACATCGGATTGCGGGCGAAATCGATGGGCCGGTAATCGCTGCGTTGGCCCGTTGCGTGGAGAAGGACATCAGCGTTGCGTGGAACTCCGTCAGCTGCGCGCGCCGGCCCCGTATCCATACTTTTCTTGCGACCTCTGACATTCACCTTGCGTTCAAACTGAAGATTGGGCGTGAGGAAGCGCTTCGCCAGACGGCGCTGATGGTTTCTTACGCGCGCTCGCTGTGCGACGATGTGGAGTTTTCGCCGGAGGACGCTACTCGTTCGGACGTAGTTTTCTTGTGCGACGTTTTGCAAGCGGCGGTCGAGGCGGGCGCAACCACGCTGAACATCCCCGACACGGTTGGCTACACGACTCCGACGGAGTATTTCCGGCTGATCACCACCATCAAGCAGCGCGTTGCGGGTTTCGAGAACTTGGTGCTGTCGGTTCATTGCCACAACGACCTTGGACTTGCGGTAGCGAATTCGCTGGCCGGGATTGAGGCTGGTGCCCGACAGGTCGAGTGCACCATCAATGGCATCGGGGAGCGCGCCGGCAATGCTTCGTTAGAGGAAGTCGCGATGGCGCTGCACGTGCGAGCAGATCGCTACGGCATCAGCACCGGACTGAAGCACGACGAAATTTATTCAACCAGCAGGATGCTGTCGAAGATCATCGGGTTCGAGACGCAGCCCAACAAGGCCATTGTCGGAAGAAACGCGTTTGCGCATGAAGCCGGCATCCACCAGCACGGAGTGCTGAGCAATCCACTGTGCTACGAGATCATGACTCCGGAGACGGTTGGTATTCCGGCGGAGCGAATCGTGCTGGGCAAACACTCTGGCCGGCATGCGCTGGCGTACAAGCTCAAAGAGCTGGGATACGACTTGTCGGGCGACGAAATCAACGACATGTATCAGAAATTCATGCGCCTTGCCGACCGCAAGAAACACATTTACGAACAGGACCTGATTGCCATGCTGTTTGCGCAACGCTCCGCGGCGCGACCGGAAGCACAGATTGCCGAAGGAATGAGGGCCCAGTGAAGCTGCAAATCACCGTGCTGCCCGGCGACGGTATCGGCCCGGAAGTTACAAAACATGCGGTGACGGTGTTGGGCGCGACAGCCGACGTCTGCGGATACGATTTTCGTTTTGCGACGCGGGCAATTGGTGGCGATGCGCTGGAAAGGTACGGAACGCCTCTGCCTGAGCCAACGCTGTCGGCGTGCCTCGATTGCGACGCGGTGTTGCTTGGGGCTGTCGGCTCTCCTAAGTTCGACGGCGCCATCGGTGAGCAGCGTCCGGAAGCCGGGTTGCTGGCGTTGCGCCAGGCGCTTGGCGGATACGCCAACCTGCGGCCCGTTAAGGCATACGACGCTTTGCTTGATTGCTCGCCATTGCGCGAGGAGGTCATTCGCGACGCCGATATCCTGATCGTTCGTGAGCTGCTGGGAGGGCTGTACTTCGGTCAGCCTCGCGGACGGGACGAAACTACATCTTCCGCGCATAACACAATGCGCTACAGCGCCGAGGAGATCGAACGGGTAGCACACATTGCCTTTCGGGAAGCGCGCCGCCGCAAGCGGCACGTTACCTCCGTCGATAAGGCCAATGTACTCGAAACTTCGCAACTATGGCGGCACACGGTTACGCAAGTCGGTAAGCATTATCCGGACGTCAAGCTCGATCACTGCTATGTAGACTCCTTCGCCATGCAGCTCATGCTGACGCCCAGACGCTTCGACGTGGTGCTGACCGAGAACTTGTTCGGTGACATCCTTTCCGATGAAGCGGCGGTCATCAGCGGTTCGTTGGGAATGCTGGCATCGGCGAGCATCGGCGGGAAGGTCGGGCTTTATGAGCCGGTTCATGGATCGGCACCGGACATTGCCGGGCGTGGACTGGCCAATCCATTGGGCGCAATTCAAACGGCCGCGATGCTGTTGCGCTATACGGCGGGACTATCAGAAGAGGCGGAGCAGGTCAGCGCATCCGTTACCAGCGTCTTGGAGCGCGGCCTGGCGACGAGAGACATTGTCGGACGGGGAGGTCGCAGCAGCGCTTCCACAGACGAAATCGGCGAAGCTGTGGTGCAGAGCCTGAGCGACCTGCTGCAAAGAAACTTGGCCTACCATGCGGTCTGAGGTAAGGGGGCAGAAGCCGAGGACACTGCTCGACAAAGTCTGGGATGCGCACGTGGTGCACGAAGCTCCAGACGAGCCGACACTTCTCTATGTTGATCTGCACCTGGTTCACGAGGTGACTTCTCCGCAGGCCTTCGAAGGCCTGCGCCTGACGCAGCGAAAAGTACGCCGGCCCGATCTCACGTTTGCCACGATTGATCACAACATTCCGACGACGCCTGACGAGCGGCTCATCATCAAGGACCAGATCGCGGCGCAACAGATCGGGACACTGCGTCGTAATTGCGAATCGGCTGGTATCCCGCTTTTCGATGTAGGGTCGGGACGGCAGGGCATCGTGCATGTCATCGGTCCGGAACTGGGGTTGACCCAGCCGGGCATGACGATCGTATGCGGTGACAGTCACACCAGTACACATGGCGCGTTCGGTGCGCTGGCGTTTGGCATCGGCACGTCCGAGGTTGAGCATGCGCTGGCAACCCAGTGCGTGTCGCAGCGCAAGCCCCGCAGCATGAGAATCACGGTTTCCGGAGCGTTGCCGAGGCGAACCACGGCGAAAGATCTCGTCCTGCACATAATCGCTGAGCTCGGAACAGACGGCGGAACCGGATACGTCATCGAGTACGCGGGGGATGCCATTCGCAGCCTCAACATGGAAGAGCGAATGACGCTCTGCAACATGAGCATCGAATGCGGCGCCCGCGCCGGCATGATTGCGCCCGATGACACGACATTCTCGTATTTGCGGGAACGCCCGTACGCGCCGCAAGGTAATGCGTGGCTCCAAGCTGTAGCGCAGTGGCGAACCCTGATGAGTGATTCGGGAGCGAGCTTCGACCGCGAGGTGCAATTCGAAGTTTCTGGTCTGGAGCCCACCGTTACCTGGGGCACCAATCCGGGGATGGCGGTCGGCATTAGTGCCCGCATCCCCGAACCCGATAAGGCCCGTAGCGAGTCTGAGCGTCGCGCGATGTTTGCGGCTTTGGACTATATGGGTCTTCAACCCGGGACCAGAGTCGAGGACATTGCAGTCGATCGCGTCTTCATCGGCTCCTGCACCAATGGACGGCTCGAGGACTTACGGTCGGCTGCGGCAGCATTGAAGGGGCATCGCATCCATTCGAACGTTACTGCTCTGGTGGTGCCTGGATCAGAAGCGGTGAAACAGGCGGCGGAACGCGAAGGGCTCGATCGTATCTTTAAAGAAGCCGGTGCTGAGTGGCGGGAGCCCGGCTGCTCCATGTGTTTGGGGATGAATCCGGACACCCTTGCCCCAAAGCAGCGGTGCGCTTCCACCAGCAACCGAAATTTCGAAGGCCGGCAGGGCAGGGAAAGCCGCACCCACCTGGTGAGTCCAGCAACGGCGGCGGCAACAGCGGTCGCCGGCCATTTCGTTGACATTCGCGGGTGGACTTACAAGGAATAGCCATGGAACCCATTCGTCAGCACCGAGGCATCGTCGCTCCGCTTGGTCGTGACAACATCGATACCGACCAGATCATTCCCAAGCAGCACTTGAAGCGAATTGAACGGACTGGATTCGGCAAGCTGCTGTTTTCGGACTGGCGTTACAGCCCGGACGGGAGTGAGAGGAAAGACTTCGTCCTAAACCAGAAGCGCTATCGCGAAGCGACCATCCTGGTTGCGGGTAAGAATTTCGGTTGTGGCTCATCGCGCGAGCACGCCGCGTGGGCCTTGGGTGAGTTTGGGTTCCGCGTCATTCTCGCGCCGTCCTATGCCGACATATTTCGCAACAACGCAGGCAACAATGGCCTGCTGCTGATTGAGCTGAAGCCGGAAGTAATCCAGCAAATCACGGACAACGCCGAACAGCTTCACCCATATCATCTCCACATCGACCTGGAGCAAAATACGATCATGGATGATTTTGGTCTTTCGCAGAGTTTTCGCGATCGACGAATTTCGTCGGTTCCGGCTCCTCAACGGAATGGACGAGATCAGCATGACCCTCGCGCACGAAACTGCTATTTCCCATTACGAGCGCCGAAAGGGACCGGCAGGCGATTTGACCGCCGCGCGAATCCCCTGATGTTGCTGAACCTTGTGGCCCAAGGGTTGATGTTTAAGGTGCCAAGTGGCCAACCGTTCTTATTGCGATGCTCATTTGCACGCTAGAATAACGTGTGAAGAAACTCCTCCTCGCAGTTGTTGCTCTGGTTGTGCTGGCGGTTGTGTTCCTTGCGATGCGCTCCGCCACCCCGGTTATCACTCTTCCATCTTCGGTAACGACTATTGGCCAAGCGACGCCGGTGGTGGTGCAGGTGCATGATCCTCGCGGCGTGCGCAGCGTGCGGGCATTTGTTGAGCAGAACGGGGTGCGCTACCAGGCCTTCGCGTCGGATCAGACGCAGAAATCGGCTGACACCACGGTGAGCTTTACGGCGGGCGTGAAGACGACGCCGCAGTTGCAGGCGGGTAACGCCAAGCTGGTGGTTGAGGCGACGTCGAACGATTTGTTGCGAAAGACCGGGCGCGTGGAGCGCGAGGTGATCGTGGTCACGCAACCTCCCAGCATCAGCGCTGACTCTGAGCAGCACTACCTTTATCTAGGCATGGCAGACTTAGCGACCTTCACCGTTTCGGGCAATTACATGGAAGCGGGAGTGCGCGTAGGCGATGAGAAGTTTCGCGCGTGGCCGATGCCCGGTGGCAAGCCGGGGCTGTTCTCGCTGTTCGCTTTCGCGTGGAATATGCCGCAGGACACGACGCCACTCGTCTATGCAGCGAATGGCGCAGGCAATGACGTCACCACACCGCTGGTCGTAGTCTTTCCGAAGAAGGAGCAGCCTAAGTACACCACGCATGATCTGGTGGTGAGTGACGCGTTCATGCAGAAGGTAGTCGGGGAACTGGATCCGAATGGCACGGGCGACCTGGTGACACGTTTTGTAAAGATCAATAGCGAGATGCGGCGCGCCAACAACCAGACGCTTTCCGAGCTGCGCTTGAAGACCGCCGACAAGTTCCTATGGTCGCAGCCCTTCATCCGGCAGCCGCATTCGCAAGCCGAAGCCAATTTTGCTGACGTGCGCAACTACATCTACCACGGGCAGAAGATCGATCAGCAGGTGCATCTGGGCTACGACCTGGCCGTAACCCAGCATGTAGGCGTCGAGGCGTCGAACGACGGCAAAGTGGTATATGCGGCGCCCCTGGGGATTTATGGTAACTGCATTGTGGTGGACCATGGCTACGGACTGCAGACCATTTACGGTCATTTAAGCCGCATCGACGTTCACGAAGGCGACATGGTGAAACAGGGGCAAGTCATGGGCCTGAGCGGAATGACCGGAATGGCCGGAGGCGACCACATCCACTTCGCCATGCAACTGGATGGTGTCCAGATCGACCCCAAAGAATGGTGGGACCGTCACTGGATTCAAGACCACATCGCGAGACGGGTAGAGCTGCCCGGGTTTGTTCACTAGACAGCAGTCAATATCCCAAAGGCGGTTTCCACCGGGGATCCCCTTTCCGCTGAGCTCCTCTTTATAGTGTGAAAATGACGTCACGCGCCAGTGAAGACCTTTCCGCGACCAAGCCAACTGTCAGAATCGCGGTGGACATGGACGAAGTGATTGCCGACTACTTCGGCGAACAGGTCGCTCGCTACGAGTCATGGAGCGGCGCAACCGTCGATATTCCGGCGACGGAAGGAAAGAGGTTGCGGGAGTGCGTGCCGCCCGAGCACCGCGAGTTTATCAGCCGACTTCCACGCACACCGGGGTTCTTCGCCAATCTCAAGATGATTGAGGGAAGCCGCGATGCACTTGAGTTGCTGTCGCAATATAGCCGACTCTACATCGTCAGTGCGGCGACAGAGTATCCCAACTCGTTGTGCGAGAAATTCGAGTGGCTGGTCGCAAACTTTCCGTTTATCGACTGGCGGCAGATCGTGCTTTGCGGCGACAAGTCCATCATTCGCGCCGAATACATGATCGACGACAACATCTACCACCTGCGCCGCTTTGAAGGCGAGAAGATCCTTTTCGACTCGCCGCACAACCGCAAGGTGCCGGACGCCGTACACGCGTGCGTAGTTGGGACGAGGTACTGACTTTCTTCCGCGCTCAGGGCGTACTTTCGGAGAGCTAAAGTACGTAATAATCGGGGGAAGAAAAACCCATTCGCAGCCAGAGCTTGAGGCTGTACGAGAAGCGACCAACCATCCTCTCTTGTCTTTCCTTTCGCTCGCTTGATATAAGCGCGTACCAGGCGGATCAGGTCTTCGGCCAGCTTCTCAGGCGATTCGCGTTTTTCTGGGAGTCATGTTTTGGCGCACATGGTCTTCCAGGACGCAGACTCCGGGGGACGCGTCGGGGCCGAGTGCTTTAACCGCCTATTCATAAAGGTTGCGTTCAATAGGACAGACTTCCTCAATTGTTAGCAGCTACCGGACTGGGAAGAAGGTATTGGTGTGGGTAAGGAGTGCGGGTTAGCGTGCAGGTTGAAAGGCAGCTACTGGCAGGCGACGTGTCTTTGCTCGTCAGTAGCTTGACCCAAGGAGGATTCATGCACCAGATCTTCAGGTGGTTTTGGGTTGGGCTCTTATTGGCAGGGATGTGGGCCCAAGGCGGGTGGGCCCAGAGCGCGCTGACTTGGCCGGAGGTGCGGGATAAATTTCAGGCTAACAATCCCACGCTTCGCGCCGGGCAGATCGGCATCGAGGAATCCCGGGCAGAAGAAATTACCGCCTACCTTCGGCCGAACCCGAACCTGACTATCCTCGCCGACCAGATCGATCCGTTCTCGGGCGGCCAGTCACATGGGGCCTTTTCTTATTTTGAGCCGGTTGCCGATGGTAACTATCTTCTCGAGCGCCGTCATAAGCGTGAGCTGCGGCTGGAGAGTGCTCAGCAAGCGACGAAGATTGCAGTTTCCAACCAGGCGGATCTGGAACGAAACCTCCTATTTAATCTTCGGATGGCCTTCGTACAAACTTTGCTGGAAAAGGCAGTCCTTGATCTGGCTAAAGAAAATCTCGCTTACTACGACCGGGTTCTGGATGTCAGCCGGGAGAAGTACAAAGTCGGGGGCATCGCTCATGTCGATCTGGATCGATTGGAACTACAACGCGTGACGTATGAATCTGACTGGCAGACCGCCGAGGTCAATCTGCGCACAGCGAAGATCCAGCTGCTTGCTTTACTCAATGACCGTACTCCTGTCGAACAGTTCGATGTCACTGGACCCTTCGATTTTGCCGAGCAACTTCCTTCTCTGAATGAAGTCCGGCAAGCTGCTCTGGCCACTCGCCCTGATCTGGTGGCGGCACTCCAGGCGGTGGATAAAGCACAAACCGACCATCGCCTGGCATGGGCGAATGGATCGACCGATCCCACCATCGGATTCGATATAGGACGCAACCCTCCGATCGACACCTACTTCGGCGTCAGCGTTAATTTTCCGCTTCGGATCTTCGATCGCAATCAGGGAGAGAAACAGCGAACCCAGCTTGACATCGGCCGTAATGAACAGCTGGTGCAGGCTTCGCGCGCCCAGGTTTTCAGCGATGTGGACTCCGCCTATGCCACGGTCGATAGCGCAGTAATTCTGCTGAAGCCTTACAAAGAACGCTACCTCAAGCAGGCCACGAATGTGCGAGACACAATTGAATTTTCCTATCAGCACGGCGCCGCGTCGCTTCTGGATTTCTTGAACGCGCAAGCTGACTACCGCACCCTACAGGTCACGTACCTCAATCTGATCGGTACCTATCTCGACGCCGCCAACCAGCTCAATCTCGCGGTAGGACGTGAGGTGATCCAATGAAGGCCACGCAATGTTCAGCACTAATAATCGCCGCGTCGCTGCTGGTGGGTGCTACGGCTTGTAGTGGCGGCAAAGGCGATCCTGATGCCGAGGCTCCGCCGCCTCTCAAAGTTGAGAAGGTAGAAGATCGCAATGTCTTTCAAGTTGAGCATCCCGAGAAGTACGAATTATCGCAAGCCGTGGAACACCTGGCGGCGCCCGAACTCAAGGTGACGGGCACCGTCACCCCCGACATCTCACGGGCTGTGCCGGTGATTTCGCTGGCTTCGGGCCGGGTGGTGCAGATCGATGCCAGATTGGGCGATACCGTCACGAAAGGTCAGGTCCTACTCAAAGTTCAGAGTGCGGACATTTCTGGCGCATTCTCCGATTATCAGAAGGCGCTGGCCGACGAGAAGTTGGCCAAGACGCAACTGGAGCGCGCCACGATTCTCTACGATCGGGGCGCTATCTCGCAAAACGATGTGCAGGTTGCCGAGGACACAGACGCGAAAGCGAAAGCTGACGTGCAGGCAACGGCTGAAAAGCTGCGCGTCCTGGGCAATCAGAGCCTCGACCATCCTAGTGGGATTGTGGAGATTCGGGCCCCCATCTCGGGCTTTATCACCGATCAACAAGTCACCAACGCGGCCGGCATTCCAGGCCTGGGCTCGCCCAACCCTTTCACTATCTCTGACCTGAGCTATGTATGGATTCTCTGCGACGTCTACGAAAACGACCTGGCGGATGTCCAGCTTGGCGACAAGGCTGACATACGACTGAATGCCTTTCCCAATCAGATCTTCACCGGGACGGTCAGCAACATTGGCCCGATTCTGGATCCCAACCTTCGTACCGCCAAAGTGCGCGTTGAGGTTGCGAACCCGGGAATGATGCGCCCCGGGATGTTTGTAACCGCGACCTTTCATGGCCGCGAGAAGGAGAAGCGTGTAGCCGTTCCTTCAGCAGCAATCGTTCATCTGCACGATCGCGACTGGGTATACGTCCCGCAAGAGAAAGGCAAGTTCCGCCGCGTCGAGGTGGTAGCCGGCAACATGCTTCCCAGCGGAATGCAGGAGGTAGTCTCCGGTATTGCGTCCGGTCAGCAGGTGGTAGCGAACGCGCTGGCGTTCCAGAACTCGGTGGAACAGCAATGATTAGCGGGCTCGTCGATTTTGCTCTGAACAATCGTTTCGTCGTTCTCGGCCTGGCGCTGTTTTTGTTTGCGTGGGGGCTCGTTGCTTTCCACAATCTGCCGGTCGAAGCTTACCCGGATGTGGCTAACACCTGGGTGCAGGTGATTACGCAATGGCCAGGCCGAGCCGCGGAGGAGGTCGAGCAGCAGGTCACCATCCCGGTTGAAATCCAGATGAATGGTATCCCGCACCTGGTGCACTTGCGCTCGGTTTCACTGGCGGGATTGTCGGTGGTGAACCTGATCTTTGACGACAACTCTAACAACGACTGGGACCGGCAGAAGACAATGGAACGTCTGGCGCAGGTAACGCTGCCTCCGAACGTTACTCCACAGATCGGCCCGGATTACAGTCCAGTTGGGCAGGTGTACTGGTACACGCTTAAGAGTACGAACCCCAGCTATGACCTGATGGAACTGAAATCTCTACAGGATTGGGTCATAAGCAAGTACATCAAGTCGGTCCCCGATGTAGTGGATGATTCTTCCTTCGGTGGCCTGACCCGCGAGTATCAGGTAAGAGTTGATCCGGAGAAGTTGATTGCGTACGGCTTGAGTCTGGCACAACTGGAGCAGCAACTCACAAACAGCAACGCCAATGTGGGTGGAAGCTTTATTGAAGAGGGAACACAACAGATCAACGTTCGCGGCGTGGGCTTAGTAAAAGACCTCCGCGACATCGAAGAGACGGTCATCAAGACACAAAACGGTACCCCGATTCGTATTAAAGATGTCGCGATAGTCTCGCAAGGGCCGAAGATCCGTCTGGGACAGATCGGCAAAGCGATCCACCGCCAGGACGGCGTGGTCCTGGATGACAACGATGTCGTGGAGGGCATCGTGTTTCTTCGCAAGGGTGCCGACACCGCTACCATGCTGGAGAACCTGCACGCCACCGTCGATAAGTTGAACAATCACATCCTGCCTCCGGGAGTGAAGATTGTCCCGTATCTTGACCGCGATGACCTGGTGCACTACACCACCCACACGGTGCTGCATAATCTCGCCGAAGGCATGATCCTGGTGGTCATCGTCCTCTTCGTATTCTTGGGGAACATTCGCGGCGCAATCATCGTTTCGCTGACCATTCCGTTTGCGCTGCTGTTTGCTTCCATCTGTCTCGACCTGCGTCACATCTCCGCCAACCTGCTTTCCCTGGGAGCGTTGGATTTCGGCATGGTGGTGGATGGCGCAGTAGTGATGGTGGAAAATATCGTTCGTCATCTCAACCGTCCAGATGAGGCGCCGCGCCCGCTGGTCGAGCGCGTCCGCGAAGCGGCACATGAAGTTCAGCGCCCGGTCTTCTACGCGATCGCCATTATCATCACCGCGTATTTGCCGATCTTCACGCTGCAGCGCGTCGAGGGCAAGTTGTTCAAGCCCATGGCATGGACGGTCGCCTTCGCTCTGCTGGGCGCTCTGGTTTTCTCCATGCTGATTGCGCCAGCTTTAGCCAGCCTTCTATTCCGCAAGGGAGCCAAGCAGTGGGAGAACCCGGTGATGACCTTCCTGACCAATCATTACCGGAAGAGCCTGCATTGGGCAATTCATCATCGGCCACTGACGGTCGGTGCGGCAGTGCTTGCACTGGTGCTCGCGATGGCATTGGCTTTCAGCGGCGCAATCGGCTCTGAGTTCCTGCCGCATCTGGATGAAGGAGCGATCTGGGTTCGCGGGACTTTAGCTCCTAGTGTCGGGCCCACGGAAAGCGCTCTGGTCGCCGAGAGGGCGCGGCAGGTTCTCGCATCATTCCCGGAAGTCCCGCAGGTCGTCAATCAGATTGGCAGGCCGGATGACGGCACCGATACCACTGGCTTCTTTGACATGGAGTTTTTCGTCGATTTGCTGCCTAAGGAGAAGTGGCGGCCTGTCTTCCATCAGGACAAAGATCGACTTATCGCGGCCATGGATCGCGAGCTGGAGAAAATCCCTGGAGTATTTTGGGGTTTCTCGCAACCCATCTCCGACAATCTGGAAGAAGCTGTAAGCGGCGTAAAGGGAGCGCTGGCCGTCAAGATTTACGGCGACGATCTCAAAACGCTGGAGGACAAAGCCGACGAGATCGCCTCCGTCATGCGGCCGATTCAAGGCGTGGAAGACCTTGGAATCTTCCGAGTGCTTGGTCAACCCAACTTGAACTTCACCGTCGACCGGAAACAAGCCGCCCGCTACGGAATCAATGTTTCCGATATACAGGATGCGATCCAGACCGCCGTCGGCGGCAATGCTCTGACGCAAGTGTTGATCGGAGAGCAGCGCTACGACCTCGTGCTCCGCTATTTACCGGAGTATCGTGACACCAGGGAAGCCATCGAGAAAATCCGCTTAGTGGCGCCTACCGGTGAGCGGGTTTCACTCGCTCAGTTAACCCAGGCGAGCGTAGCGGACGGCGGATCGGAAATCTATCGCGAGTCCAACTCCCGATATGTGGCCGTCAAGTTCAGCGTGCGCGGCCGAGACTTGGGCAGCACGGTAGAAGAGGCGATGAAAAAAGTGAATGCCTCGGTCAAGCTTCCCGTCGGTTACTCGCTCGATTGGTCTGGCGAGTACGAAAGCGCGAAGCGCTCACAGCGGCGCCTGCTGTTTGTGTTGCCGCTGACCATTCTGGTCATCTACGTCATCCTCTACACCATGTTCAAGTCGGTGAAGTGGGCGCTTCTGATCCTCACCAATATCGCGATGGCCCCCATCGGCGGCCTGCTGGCGCTATGGTTTACAGGAACGCACTTCAGTGTTTCGTCCGGCGTCGGTTTTCTCGCGCTGTTCGGCGTCTCAGTACAGATCGGCGTCATCATGGTCGAATACATTAATCAACTGCGCGCTCGCGGCTACGACATCGAGGATGCCGCCGTGGAAGGAGCGGTCTTGCGACTGCGGCCGATTACTATGACCATGCTGGTCGCAACCCTGGGCCTGATGCCGGCAGCGATTTCGCGGGGCATAGGCTCTGACTCGCAGCGGCCCTTCGCCATCGTGATCGTGGGCGGCCTGATTGCCGACCTGATTATCAGTATTATTTTGCTGCCGACGCTATACACCTGGTTCGCGCGTGACACCGACCAGCTTCCGACTGCCGATGTAAACGAGCCGATTTAGGGATTCGGACCGGGTTGCACACAATAGCTCCGCCAACGAGAAGGTGCTTCGAGTTATGAACAAACAGGACGTCTGCGCTCTCATCAGCAAGGTTGGCATCATACCGGCGATCCGAGTGTTATCGGGCGATGACGCACATTTTGCTGCTGAGGCTGTCACCAACGGCGGCATCCCGATCGTCGAAATCACCATGACGGTGCCGGGAGCGGTACAACTGATTTCCCACCTTTGTCAGAAAAAAGGAGACCTCCTGGTGGGTGCCGGCACTGTGCTCGACGTGGAGACGGCGCGTAAGTGTGTTGCTGCCGGGGCGCGTTTTCTGACTGCTCCAACCATCGACCATCTGATTGTGGAGTTCGCTGCGAAAGAAAACATTGCGGTGCTGCCCGGGGCACTGACCCCGACTGAGGTTTTGACAGCGTGGAGGGCAGGCGCAGACTTCGTGAAGGTTTTCCCCTGTGCGCCGGTGGGAGGCGACCGGTATATCAAGGCGCTTCATGCTTCGCTTCCGCAGATCCCTTTGATCGCAGCCGGCGGCGTCAATCAGCAGACGGCGGCCAGCTATATTCTCTCGGGGGCTACCGCAATTGGTGTGGGTACGGAACTCATTCCCCCTGAAGCCATTGCCAAACGCCAGTCGCATCGTATCAATGAACTGGCTCGCCGCTTTTCCAGGCTGGTGAAAGAAGCGCGAAGGGAGATAGAAGCCTGGAAAAATAGCCTCGTCGTTAAGGAATACACCGGCGCCGAAGAATGTGAGAAGTAGCGGGGGTAGTTGGGGTACCTCGCACCGTTGTTCCAGGCCAGAAAGCACTCAAAGCTCTGCGCGCCGTCAGCCTTATGGTCACTCACCAACGACAGTCACCCAGGCCTGTGGCAAGTGTCACTGTACAGGCGAGCGAATGCGCGAATACTAACTAGTCGCCATGCGCAGCTTGGATGAGGTTACGGCGTGCCTTAACCGACGCATCGGCCGAGGAAAAAGTTTATGAGCACAAATAATCTTGGTACCAACAGCAAGTTAATCCACGCGGGGCATACGGCGGACGCTACCGGTTCAGTCACTGTACCCATTTATCAGACCTCGACATTTGCCTTCCGTAACGCCGATCATGGCGCGGCGCTGTTCGCAGGCGCGGACGAAGGTTTCATCTACACGCGCATTGGCAACCCCACCATCAGTGCACTGGAGAGAGCGGTCGCTGAACTGGAGGACGGCTTCGGAGGCGTGGCTACCAGTTCCGGCATGGGCGCGGTGTGCACGGTGTATCTCGCGTTGCTCAACGCGGGCGACCACATGGTAAGCACGGCATCGGTCTATGGTCCCAGTCGTGGCCTGATGGAGAAAGATTTCTCGCGATTCGGTGTCCAGTCGACCTACGTTGACACGTGCGATCTTGAGCGGGCGAAACAGGCTTTGCGTCCAAACACCAAGCTGGTGTACGTCGAATCGCCGGCCAATCCCACTATGCAGGTGAGCGACATTGCAGCCATCGCGAAGATGGCTCATGACCACGGCTGCCTGGTCGTGGTGGACAATACCTTCGCCAGTCCTTATCTGCAAAAACCTTTGGATCTCGGCGCGGACGTGGTTCTGCACTCGGTGACCAAGTTCATCAATGGGCACGCCGATGTAGTGGGAGGAATTCTGGTTGCGAGAGATCCCGGGATTTACCAGCGTATTCGCAAGACCATGATCAACTCGGGCTGCAACATGGATCCGCATCAGGCCTTCCTGGTCCTGCGCGGCCTGAAGACCCTGGGAATTCGCATCGAGCGCGCCCAGAGCAACGCGATGCAAATCGCGCGCTGGCTCGAACGGCAGCCCGAAATCAGCCGCGTGCGCTATATCGGGCTGGAATCCCATCCCCAGCATGAGTTGGCCGCGCGACAGATGAAGGGGTTCGGCTCCATGATCAGCTTCGAACTGGCAGAGGGAATGGATGCCGGTCGTATCCTGATGGACCACGTTCGCCTGGCCACGCTCGCCGTCTCGCTCGGCGGAGTGGAAACCCTGATCGAACATCCGGCCTCGATGACGCACGCCAGCATGTCGCCCGAAGCTCGGCGCAGCGCCGGGTTCAGCGATGGGTTGGTGCGCTACTCGGTGGGAATCGAAGATGTCGAAGACCTGATCGCTGATCTGCGGCAGGCGCTGGACGCCGTATCCTTGCAGATGACCAAAGAAACGCAGCAAAACGACGCAAGCCCACTCGCTCGGGAGAAAGTGCTGACGTAGCCTAATCAAAGCCCAAACTGATTGTCGGCAACCAGTGTCCCTAAATGACAAAGACACGCCCTCACGACAGGTGAGATCGGATCTATTGTGTCTTCGAAGCTATGAGCCGATCTCTTCCCCGAGGCACACAATTCGTGAGACCAGCCGCGCGCATTTTATAAAGCAAGCCGCGCAAGCTAATGTTCAGCGAGCGGGCTGACTTGGAACGGTTCCAATTGTGTTCCTGCAGTACCTGAAGAATGACGTGCGCTTCAGCCTGCTGTATGAGCTGCCTGGTTCGCGTTTTCAAGGATGAGTGCGCAGGATCCGGCATCAGGTACACGGGCGCCAGTGCTGAGGAACGCAGATTGAGTTCTTCCAAAACTGCAGCAGAGGTGCCGAGCAGCACATAACGGCGCAGCACATTTTCCAGTTCCCGGATATTTCCCGGCCAGTCGTGGCGAAGCAGCCGCCGAAGAATAGTGGCAGTTAAGTCTGGAACGCGCCTGGCAAAGATGCTGGTGAATTCTGCGAGCAGGTAGCCGGCGATACCTGCCAGGTCTTCCCTACGCTCGGCCAATGCCGGCATGCGAAGACTGACTCCACTGATTCGGTACAGCAAGTCTTCCCGGAAGCGGCCTTGTTCGACACATTGCTCAAGCGAACTACTGGCAGTACAGATGAAACGGCAAGAAACCTGCCGCTGACACTGGTCGCCAATGCGGCTAAAGGTGCCGTCTTGGAGGAACTGTAGCAGCTTGGCCTGAAGTCCTGGATCCAACTCGGATATGTCGTCGAGCAGCAAGGTGCCTGAATGGGCGGCTTCTACCATACCCGGCTTGGCGGCGTGGGCTCCGGTGAAGGCTCCTCGCTCGAACCCGAACAGTTCGGCTTCCAGCAACGTCCCGGGGATCGCGGCACAACTGATTCTTACTAAGGGGCCGCTGCCCCAGGGTGAATTCTGATGGATGTAGTTAGCCAGAACTTCCTTCCCCGTCCCCGTGGCGCCGTGAATAAGCGTGGGTATGGGAACGCCGGAAATTCGGTCCACTACTCCGCGCAGCCGGGACATAACGATGGATTGCCCGAAGATGATGTTCGCCGGTGGAAGTTTGTTGCAGGATAGACCTGAGCTGGCGAGTTCTGACAGATTTGTGCCCATGCAAGTGATTGAGAGATGCCCCTTGTAGACGTCATTGCAAAATCAGCGCCAAAGTTGGTTTTTTTCGGACAACTACAAGAATTACTGAACTTGCAGGCATTTCGCTGATACATCCGGCTCTTATTGCAATTGCAGAAATTTATTTCGGACGAAACTTCAGCTTTTCTGTTTACTTTCGTAACCCAACTCGCTTACCTTGCCTGAATTGAATTGCCCACTGGATTAGTTCGCAAACTGTCGTAGATTTTTGCGCGTCCTGGGGACATGGCATATCGCAGATGCTCGCTAGAAGGAGACCTCCCTCGTGGGCCGAGCTATCGTTTTTGCGACCCTCTCCGTCCTCCTCTCGCTCTCCTGTGCCCAAGCACAGAGCTGGCAGCAAGGGTTTGATTTCCGCGCCACCTCGAGTTATGTAACGGATCCGCCGACGTCGACCTACGTGCTGGCGAACACCGCCTATCCGACGACGGTGAACGGTGTGACGTTCGGCTGGGCGAACACCGCGCTGGTAGGCTCGCGGAATCGCAACATGTTAGTGGATGCGCGGCTGGCAGGCATGAACTCTGCGAATAACGGGATGCCGGCAAAGTTCTACGTCGACTTGCCATCAGCCGGCACCTACAACTTGTCGCTAGCGATGGGGGACGGAGGCTATACCCAATGCTGGACGCAATGCCAGGTGCAATTTCTGGATGGCAGCACGGTGGTCGGGACGGTGAGCGGTGGGGTTGAGGGGCTGGGATATTTTTACGATGCCACGGGGAAGAACTGGTCGGCGACGGCGTGGCCGGGAAGCAATGTACCGCTGCAGGTGACGATGAGCGGGACACGACTCACGGTGGTCGTGGGAACCAATAACAGCACAGGGGACATAACCCCTATCGCCTTCCTGGGCGTGACCCAAACCATGGTGGTGCCGAACTTCGCCATCACGGCGAATCCGTCGGCGGTGAGTGTAATGCAGGGGAGCCAGGGCACTTCAGCCATCAGCACGACAATTAGCGGAGGGTTCAACAGCGCGATCAGTCTGTCAGCGATGGGAGTACCGACCGGGACGACGGTAAGCTTCAGTCCCAATCCGATCGCGGCGCCAGGGTCGGGTAGCTCGACGATGACCATCATGGTGGGAGCGAACACGCCCATTGGGAATTATCCGATCACCGTGACAGGCAATGGAGAAGGGATTGAGCGCAGCACCACGGTGACGCTGACGGTGACGGCGCCGGTGCAGCCGGACTTCACGATAGCGGCCGCGCCCAGCAGTCTGGTAATCGGGCAGGGCAACCAGGGGACTTCGACGATCACGACGACGATCATTGGCGGTTTCAACAGTGCGATCAGCCTCTCAGCGACGGGTGTGCCGACGGGGACGACGGTAGGTTTCAATCCCAACCCGATCGCGGCTCCGGGCAGTGGCAGTTCGACGATGACGGTGATGGTGGGAGCCAGCACGGCACTGGGAACGTATCCCATCACGGTGACGGGCACGGGTGGAGGGACGCAGCACAGTGTGACGGTGACCCTGACGGTGACCACGGCGGTGTGGCAGCAGGGGTTTGATTTCCGAGCGACCTCGACTTATGTAACGGATCCGCCGACGTCAACCTACGTGCTGGCGAGCACCGCCTATCCGACGACGGTGAATGGGGTGAGCTTCGGCTGGGCCAACACCGCGCTGGTAGGCTCGCGGGACCGTAGCCAGATGGTAGACGCGCGGCTGGCGGGCATGAACTACGTGAATAACGGGATGCCGGCAAAGTTCTACGTCGACTTGCCGTCGGCGGGTACCTACAACCTGTCGTTGGCCATGGGTGACGCCGGCTATACACAGTGCTGGACGCAATGCCAGGTGCAGTTTCTGGATGGCAGCACGATGGTCGGGACGGTGAGCGGCGGGGTTGAGGGGCTGGGATATTTCTACGATGCCACGGGGAAAAACTGGTCGGCGACGGCCTGGCCGGGAAGCAATGTACCGCTGCAGGTGACGATGAGCGGGACGCGGCTGACGGTGATCGTGGGAACCAACGCCAATTCCGGGGATACCACGACACTCGCCTTCCTGGGCGTGACCCAAACCATGGTGGTGCCGAACTTCGCCATCACGGCGAATCCGTCGGCCGTGAGTGTAATGCAGGGGAGCCAGGGCACTTCAACAATCACAACGACGATCATGGGCGGTTTCAATAGTGCGATCACTTTATCGGCTTCAGGAGTACCGACCGGGACGACGGTAAGCTTCAGTCCCAATCCGATCGCGGCGCCAGGGTCGGGTAGCTCGACGATGACCATCATGGTGGGAGCGAACACGCCCATTGGGAATTATCCGATCGCAGTGACGGGCAATGGAGAAGGGATTGAGCGCAGCGCCACGGTGACGCTGACGGTGACGGCGCCGGTGCAGCCGGACTTCACGATAGCGGCCGCGCCCAGCAGTCTGGTAATCGGGCAGGGCAACCAGGGGACTTCGACGATCACGACGACGATCATGGGAGGTTTCAATAGTGCGATCAGCCTCTCAGCGACGGGTGTGCCGACGGGGACGACGGTAGGTTTCAATCCCAACCCAATCGCGGCTCCGGGCAGTGGCAGTTCGACGGTGACGGTGATGGTGGGAGCCAGCACGGCACTGGGAACGTATCCCATCACGGTGACGGGCACGGGTGGAGGGACGCAGCACAGTGTGACGGTGACCCTGACGGTGACCACGGCGGTGTGGCAGCAGGGGTTTGATTTCCGAGCGACGTCGACTTATGTAACGGATCCGCCGACGTCAACCTACGTGCTGGCGAGCACCGCCTATCCGACGACGGTGAATGGGGTGAGCTTCGGCTGGGCCAACACCGCGCTGGTAGGCTCGCGGGACCGTAGCCAGATGGTAGACGCGCGGCTGGCGGGCATGAACTACGTGAATAACGGGATGCCGGCAAAGTTCTACGTCGACTTGCCGTCGGCGGGTACCTACAACTTGTCGCTGGCCATGGGAGATGCCGGCTATTCGGAATGCTGGACGCAATGTCAGGTGCAATTTCTGGATGGCAGCACGATGGTCGGGACGGTGAGCGGCGGGGTTGAGGGGCTAGGATATTTCTACGATGCCACGGGGAAGAACTGGTCGGCGACGGCCTGGCCGGGAAGCAATGTACCGCTGCAGGTAACGATGAGCGGGACACGGCTGACGGTGGTCGTGGGAACCAACGCCAATTCCGGGGATACTACGACACTCGCCTTCCTGGGCGTGACGCAGGTCTCCAGTATTGCCAGCTTTACCCTGTCGGCGTCTCCGGCGTCGGTCACTGTCCCCCAAGGCACTGCCGGAACATCCACGATCAATTCCACAATTAGCGGAGGCTTTAACAGCGCCATCACTCTGTCGGCGACGGGTATGCCGACAGGTACCACTGTCAGTTTCGCTCCCAACCCGATCGCGGCGCCCGGATCTGGCAGCTCGACAATGACGATCACTGTGAGCACGGCCACGGGGATCGGAGTTTATCCCATTTCGGTAAGCGGAACCGGCGGTGGAGGGCAGGGAGCTACGACGGTCACCTTGACAGTTGTTGCCGGATCACAGCCAGACTTCACCATCGCGGTGGCACCCGGCGCGCTGAAGGTGCCACAAGGTACGCAGGAACCGGCGGTTGTCTACACTGGCGCGATACGCGGTTTCAACAATAGCATTGCATTGTCCGCCAGCGGCGTTCCACCTAACGCAACTGTGGCATTCAACCCGAATCCTATCCCTGCGCCCGGCAATGGCAATTCGCAGATGACCATCATGGTGGGTAATAACACCCCGCTGGGCACGTACCCCATCCAAGTGACCGGGAGTGGTGGTGGGGTTCAGCATTCAGCCCTAGTGATCCTGACGGTGATCTCGCCAACGTGGCAACAGGGCTTTGATTTCCGCCAGACCGATGATTTCGTTACCGATCCTCCGGGGACAAGCAGTGCGCTGCCGCAAGACTTGTATCCAACTCTCGGTGAGTTCGCTGCTTACGGCTGGCAGAGCGGCAAAAAGGTGAGTGCTTCGAATCGCAATTCAGGGATTGATCCGCGGCTCGCGGGAGTAAATTTGGTCAGCAACGGCTCGCCGGTGGCATTCTATGTAGATTTGCCGGTCCCCGGTACCTATGCTCTGTCGTTGGCCATGGGAGATGACGGTTACACGCAATGTTGGATCCAATGCCAAATACTATTCATGGATGGAAATAGGATTGTAGCCAGCGTATCCGCAGGGCCGATAACCTCCGGATACTTCTACGATGCCAACGGAAATTCGTGGTCGGCCGCGGCCTGGCCGTCCAGTAATACTCCAGTCCAAGTAACCATGACGGGGACGCAGCTTACCGCTGTCGTGGGCACAAGCAACAACACCGGAGATGGCACACCAATCGCTTATCTCGGGGTACAACAGGTATCTACTACTCCCACCTTCGCTGTCGCTGCTCCGGGCGCAGTGAGTATTGGACAAGGGGAGTATGGGACGGTCGATGTTTCGACCTTGCTGATTGGCTCCTTCAACAGCGCCATCAGCCTGTCTGCTTCGGGTGCCCCCAGTGGTGCGACGATTACTTTCAACCCGGCGACCATCCCGGCTCCGGGTGCGGGTACATCGATCATGACCTTTACCTTGGCTTCGAACACCCAGTTGGGAACATATCCCATTACGATCGCGGCCATGGGAGGCGGTATCAGGCAAACCGCGACGGTCATGCTTACAGTGACTGTGCCGACCCAGCCCGATTTTAATTTGAACGTACCGGCTGCAATCGCGGTAGCACCCGAGTCTCAAGCCAGTACCAGCATCGCGACTACCCTTACGGGAAGCTTCAATAGCGCGATAACTCTTTCAGCCACCGGAGTGCCGCAAGGTGCAACCGTAGGTTTCAATCCCCCGACGATCCCGGCGCCCGGCGATGGCAGTTCGACCATGACAGTAACGGTTCCCTCAAACACACCGCTCGGAAGCTATCCGCTGCTAGTAACCGGCACAGGTGGCCAGACCAGTCACAGTGCAACCATTACTCTCACCATCTCTGCCTCTGGAATGGTGAACCTCCCGTCAGGCACCGGATGGTCGCAACTGGATTCATCGACTAGCTTCTGCAACCAGAGTCCTGGAAGTACCTACTTCAATCCTGGCGTGGGCGCGGTGGACGCTCTGGATTTTCTGAGCCTGTGCCAGGGAGGTACGATGGTTGCCTATAGCGGCGGTGCAGCCGATATCTCGAACGATCGTTATTTCCTATGGACATCCGGCCATAACAACTACCAGGGAAATGAGATGTACGAATTGGATCTGCGAGGAGCCGAGCCGACGGTCTCACGGATAACCGACCCGGCGTGGACTGTGGTCAATACGGATGTCCCTCCCGATTGCGCTTGCCGAGGTACGTCTAACTGCGGCCAGGGAATGTGGCATGACGGTAACAACAATCCAGTGTCGAATCCCTATTCGGAATCTGCTGGGGGCGGTCCTAAATTTGAATCCATCCCCGCGCCGGATGGCAGCTACGGGCAGCCTTCGTGCGGCTACGGGGCGCGATTCCAGCCAAACTCCCGCGAGACCTACGCCGGCTTGGCCTACGATCCAGTGAGACAGAAGCTGGTTAGCTGGGGTGGTGTGCCGGCTGCCGATCCAACCAGCACGGGCATGCTGAGCAATTGGTCTTTGGACCTGACTCAAAATCCGCCGAAGTGGAGCAGACTAAAAGACTCGGCGTATGTGTGGTTCACAGCCGCGGTCTATGACTACACTACTGGGCATTCGACCAGCGGGTATGATCTCGTGTACGACGAGAATGAGACGCTCTATGCCTACAACCCTGCAACTGACAACTACACCGTATTGAGCAATACGCTTCCTTATATCGGCTACAACGCTAATGTGGAGCTCGATCCGATTCATCACACGCTGGTGCTGGAGAACGGTGACGACTACGGAGGCTATCATCTGGAAATTGTCAATCTGGATAGTTGCAATGGCTCGGCCTGCACTATCACAAATCTCGACCAGCAGAAGTCGTGTCAAGCCGGAATGGGATACTGGGCGGGAATGGCTTGGGATGGGAAGCGGCAGGTCATGGCACTATTTCCTTCTGCGACAGGATGCTCAGGATTGGGCTGTCAAGGCCCATTCAACACTGCCTACCTGCTGAATACCGATCCCAACAATCCGGTTACCATCACCTACAAGGGAACGAAACAGATCATTCAGCCGTTGCAGTGCTTCGCGGCCGCCTATGGGTCGAGCCAAGGTGTGGACTACCCGCCGCTGTCGGTCGGGCCCGGAGTATACAGCCGCTTCAAATACTATCCGAACGAAGATATATATCTTCTTATTCCGCATCCCGGCCAGGGAGTGTGGATCTTGCGGCTGGAGTAGATGTAAGCCAAAGAGAGTAATTACGGGTGAGGATGCCAGCAGCGCCCCACCGATCATCTATAGGGTTGGTGTGAGCAGACTGCCAAGACCGCGCGGCGTCCTGTGCCTTTATTCAAGAAACCAGGCGAGCGCTCCACAATTTCCGAGGCAATCTTCTCACTTCGTTGAATGTGCCACCTTGTCAGCCAGCAACACATCGGCAAGTTGTTGCGCCTGGCTGCGCCGGCTGAATAAACTCACTTGCTCGGGGCAGGATCGGGGGTGAGTCCCTGTGCGAACTTTTTGCAAGAATTGTGGCAGCGCTTCGTAAATCGCGTCTTCATCCGCCAAGTCGACGATGGTTGCGCCCCCGGCTTGTTGCAGCAAGGCCGCTGTATCGCCTGACATGGTTGTAAGAGCCAATATGGGTTTATGCAGGCGAAGATACTCATAGGCTTTCGCCGGCACCTGGTGGTCGCAGCATTCAGCTTGCAGCAACAACAGAGCATCGGCATCGGCGCCATCTTGCAGTGAAGCACGGTAGGGCAGCGGCGGCAGGAAACGTACCAGGTCGCCGATGTCGAGCGCCGCAACGTCTTTCTGGAATTCAGTTTCTGCTCCGCACGCCCGCAACTCGACCGAAAGATCCGCCGCGGTAACTTTGGCTTCTGCCTTCAGCCGCGCCAGCGCCCGAAAGAACGGACGCGGATCGCGCTCCCAAGGATAGATGAGTCCGGAGTGCAGCAGACGTATTTGCTGTTGCGCCGCTCGTCGTGGCACAATGCCGGCAAAGTCCGTCTCGTCGTAGCCATTCGGAAGTAGCAGGCACCGTTCCGGCGCCAACTCAGGATAGCGTTCGCGGTACATGCGAATAGCTCCCGGAGCCGTGAATAGGATCTTCGACGCGTGCCGCACCGCTTTGCGCTCGATCCAGCGATAGAGTCGTCGCGTTGTCGGATCAGGAGGGTAGTTGTCTTCGGTCATGGAATCGCGAAGGTCCACGATCCATGGCTTTCCCGTCAACCGATGCAGTAGGTAGCCAATCAGCACCGTAGTGGCGATGGGGAAAGTGGTGAAGATGGCGTCAATGTCCTGTTGCTTGATTGCGTGCAGCCCGGCAGGCACTGCACTCGCAAGCCAAGTGCTCCAACGGTCAGGCAAGGCGAGCAGTCGCGGATAGGCGCCGTGAATCGACAAGTGACGGCGGGTATCAAGACCAAAGGTGCGAATCACCTTCACCTGGCTCGGTATATCCGCGAGCTGCGTTCCATCAACGCGCTCGTAGACGCGAGGTTGAACCGTGAGGACGGTTGGAGTCCAGCCGAATTCGGGAAGATAGCGGCAGAACTTGAGCGACCGCAGCAGTCCACTGCTGCCGGCCTGCGGCGGAAAATGAAAAGCTACGATCAGAACCCGGCCATGAACGGACGACGGTGCGACGCTCCTAAGCTCTTCGGAAGCGGCGGTAGAGGACGGGTAAGCTTCACTCACCATCTGCTCGTCCCCAACTTGTAAGCCGGGAGTCACGCGCTCTGCCGCCTGCGTTGATTCGCGACCGAAGCAGGGAGAATCAGCTCAACGTCGCGGAGATAATCGTCGACAGTGCCACGGCGGCGAATCAGCCGGGCCACTCCCATGGCGACCATCACTTCGGGCGGCGTGGGATGGCTGAGAAAACCCAGGGGGCTGGCCGAGCGCGCATAAGCGCCCGACTGTAGAACGGCTATCAAATCACCAATTTGTATATGCGGCGCCGGCAGAGATCGCGCCAGTACGTCCAACGGCGTACACAGCGGCCCGACGATGTCGAAGGTTTCCTGCTCTGGTTCCAGCAGGCGGTTCGCTACGGCAACCGGGAAGTTTCGTTTGATGGTCTGCCCCAGATTGCCGGATGCCGCGAGATGGTGATTCATTCCGCCGTCAACGATGGCAAAGTGCTTTCCGCGTGAGACCTTCAGGTCAAGCACACGTGTCAGATAGACGCCGGCTTCGGCGGTCAAGTAACGCCCAGGCTCGACTACGAATCGCGTGCCTTTGAAAAGCGGGTCGGCATCCATCTCGCTGAGCAGGTCCGCCAGCCCCGCCTTAAGCGCTGCCATGTCGAGCGGATGCTCGTTCGCAAAGTAGGGAACTCCGAGGCCGCCGCCAAAATCCACTCTGTGGAGTGGCCGGCCGAGGCGCTGTGCCGTCTGCCGTGCGATCTCCAGTCCCTTGCGATATTGTGCCAGAAGAGTTTCGATGTCCAGCAACTGTGTGCCGCTGAACAGGTGAATGCCGGTGAGTGCGATCGAGGGAAACGACAGCGCAAACGTCAAGGTGTCCGGCAGCTTCTCTTCATCAATTCCGAAAGGAGCCGCCTTTCCGCCCATGCGCATGGCGCCACCTTGGGCTGCACTATCGGGATTGACCCTGATAGCGACGGAGGCGATCTGGTTGAGCCGCTCGGCAATCAACCCAATTCGCTCCAGTTCCACTAGAGATTCGGCGTGAATCTCTCCCACGCCTGCCTTGAGTGCCAGTTCGATTTCTGCCGGAGTCTTACCCGGACCGGCGAACAGAATACGCTGCGGGGGACAGCCTGCCTCCAGCGCCAGATGAAGTTCGCCGGCAGAGGCGATCTCCAGTCCCGCTCCCCGCGCGAGAAAAAATGTCAGCAGGTTGAGGTTGGGATTGGCTTTCACCGAGTAGTGAATATCGAACCGGCTGGGGTAAGTGGACCGCAATAGCTGCCACTTACGCTGCAGGACGGACTCGTCGTAAATGAACAGCGGTGTGCCGAACTCCTCCGCGATGTTCTCGACATCGACGCCACCGATATGCAGCTTGCCGCCGGAGCCGGGAAATATCTGGTTGATGAGTTCGCGCACCTGCATGCTTTTACAGTCCCTCACGACGGCGCAGTGCCGGATAGTCGATCTTTCCGCTCGAAGTTTTCGGAAGTTCGGACAAGAACTCCAGGCACTTGGGAACCATGTGGCGCGGCATCTTTTCGGCGCAGTGCTGGAGTACCGCTTCGCAATCGAGATGCTCTCCATCTTTCGGTACCAGGAACGCTTTGATGGATTGGCCGAGAACATCATCGGGTATACCGATTACCGCCGCCTGCCGGACCTTGCCCGTCTGGAAGAGAACTTCTTCCACTTCGGTTGGACTGATGCGATATCCGGAGGACTTGATCATGGTGTCGCGGCGCCCCACGTAATAAAGGAAGCCGTCCTCATCCATCTTCACCAGGTCGCCCGAATAGCAGACCCGTTCGGTGTCGCCCAACTCCGGAGGCAGCAGAGGATTCGGTTTCAAAACGCGCTCGGTGGCTTCGGAATTTCCCCAATAGCCCATCGACACCGTGGACCCGCGATGCACCAATTCGCCTACTTCGCCGGGCGCGCAGCGCTCGCCTTTTTCGTTCAGCACAAGAATTTCGTTGTCGGGAATTGCTTTGCCCATCGACGTGGGCCGGCGGTCGAGCTCCTCGGGCGGCAAGTAGGTGGAGCGAAATGCTTCCGTCAGCCCATACATGAGGAAGATCTTTGTAGTCGGCAATGCCGAACGCAGAATCTTCAGTACTGCTTGTGGCATGGCGCCGCCGGTATTGGTGATGTAGCGCAGATCGGGGAACTGATGCTTCGACAAACCCCCGTTGGTCAGCAGCGTCCAGACGGTGGGAACACCGGCCAGGGCGGTGATCCGCTGGTTGATAAGGGCGTTAATCAATTCTTTGGCGAAAACGAATTTGATCACGACGATGGTCCCGCCTTGCTGGAAGGCGGTCATCAACTGATTCATCCCGGCATCAAAGCTGAACGGCAGCACCGCGAGGATTCGTTCCTGCTCGGTGATGCTCAGGTAGTCAGAGACGATCGAACTGCCCGCCATGATGTTGGCGTGACTCAGCATCACGCCCTTCGGCTTGCCGGTAGAACCCGAGGTATAGAGGATGGCGGCCAGGTCCTTGGAAATGCCCCAGTCGTCCCAAGCCGCAGGGGCCACGGCACTCAACATGGCTTCCAGGCGGAGAACGGGCTTGCCGCCCGAGGTGGCGCCCTCGTGGCCGAAGCCGTTAGCTTCGCCGGTGACGACGTAGAACTCCAGCGACGGCGTATCTCCCAGGACGGGAGCTAAAGCCTCCAGCTTTTCCGGAGTAGTGATCAGGGCCTTCATCCCGCAGTCGCGAACAATATGCGCAACCTGGTCAGGGAAGAGAACGGTGTTGATCGGTACATAGACGCCGCCGGCCTGCGAGACGGAAAAGATCGATAGCACCTGGTCGATGCTGGGATCGAGATAAATTCCTACACGATCTCCCCGACACATCCCGGCATCGCGAAGGCCGGCCGCGACCGATGCGCATCGCGTCGCCACCTCCCGGTACGACAGGCGGCGCTCGCCGTGGACCAGGGCTTCCTTGTCCGGATGGCGACGAGCGCTGCTTTGCAACATATGATGAATTAGGTAGTCCATAGTTTTCCTAAGAAGCTTCTACTGCGAACCGGACGCAAGCTACTTACGCCATAACGTCCGAATGCTGAAATTGCCAGTGCGCGTCGTGTAGCGACTGAGCGCGCGAACCTCCAAAGGCCACAATCCGCGCTCCGTCGCCCCGAAAGCAGAAACCTGCCTTCATAAATATCGCAACCGAAGGACTACCCTCCGGCAGCTGCGCCCTGATGGTTTGAATCGAGCGGTCGTGAAGGACCGAAGTTAAAGCATTCAACAGCTCCGGTCCTACTTCGTCGAGCTCGCGGCCGAATAGATCAAAGACATAAGCGTCCTCTGCGAGGACCGCATAGATCAAATACCCCAGCAACTCGCCTCGCCCATGCGCGGTGAGGACCTCAAAACGCTGCTGCGGATTCTGTCGAAACCGCCAGTTCAAGTCTTCGGCGCTGCGCCGGTTGCGTATGGTATCGCTGGTCCTCACTGCCAGGTCGAGAGCAGAAAAATCGTCCGTAAACTCATCGGTGTAGGAGTTGAAATCGAGCCTGTCCGAAGCCGTAGCGCGCGAAGATCGCAGACGCAGCAACGGGTTGGTGATGGCCGCCGCCATCTTGCCGGCGGCAGCGCCAAGCCGTTTCTCAAGCTGGCGATCGGCCCGCAGCAGCTTGACGTAACCCTGCATGCGACAGGTTTCTTTTAGTCCCAACCGGTCGAACATGGCCATTCCGAGATCGTGCGGTGGGCAGTCGTAACAAAATGCCAGCTCTCCCTGAAGTACCGGCTCAAAGGTACAGCGCTGCAGCTGGATGGCCGGTCCCAGGCTACGGAACGAGGGATCGATTCCAAAATCTGCGACTTGCCCGCAAGTGGCGTTCGTCTTTCCCATCCAGGTAGCTCGTCGAATCAGCGACGCAATTCCGACGGCCGAACCATGCTCGTCGCATAGAAACCAGCTATGCGCTTGCCCGGCGGGATTATCAAGGTACAGCCAGCGAAACCGGGCTTGGTGCGACACGTCGTGGAGATTTCTCTGTAGGACGTTCAGTAGTTCGTCGCGGTCGGCGACGAAATCGACCGCCCTGGTTCGTAGACTCACTTCACAACTTCCTGCTGGGCCCGGAGGCGCTGGCCAACGAATCCCGCAATGGAGCTTATGCTCTGGAAGTTCTCCGGAGTAAGCTCGTCATCTTCAACTGCGAGCGAAAATCCCTCTTGCAGGAAGGTTACGATCTCAAGGACTCCCAATGAGTCGATGACACCGGTTTCAAGCAGATTGTCATCAGCGGAGATGCTCCGTCGGCGCGCGAGAGGGAACTTCTGCACGATGAACTTTCTCACCACCTCAACCAAGTTTGTAGCTTCTGAAATGCTTTTCACGCATTACCCTCAGCTTTCTCGATCACCATGCATCAAAAAAAACCGACCTCCGCCGTCAGTTACCACCGGCACCGACTCACGACTCCAAAATCCCAACCTCTTGAGCAAGCCCAGACGCGGATCGCTGGCCAGGACGGAAATAGTGATAGCCGATATTCCCCGATCGCGAAGCAGCTTGCTTAATTCGCCCAACAGACGGTCGAAGGTCTCTTGCTCTTGCGTTCCGAAGAGATCCGATATGAATGCCTGGTTTTCCGCTATTAAGAAAAAGCAATAGCCTTGCAGTCTCCCGTCGCGATAGGCCGCCAGTGATTCATAGCGTTGGGAGGGGTGCCGGCGATATCGCCAGTTCAAGTACTCGCGAGAGCGCAAGGTACAGTCGCCCAGCGAAGACCCAACCTGCCTAGCAAGCCCTGAATATTCTTCTGAACACTGCTCCTGGCTCAACCGGTATTCAACGGAATCGCCAGTTGAACGCACGCGGTCGCGCAGCGCCAGCACTCGATTGGCGCCGCGGGATATCACTCCCGAAACCACTTTCGAGGGCACCAGCCGGCGGACCGCTGCATCGACCTTCAGAAACTTGACCATCCGTAGGGAGCGGTCAGTCTCGGCCACTCCCAGATATTTGTAAACTCCAGCCATCCGGGTACTAGGAAAATCGTAATAAAACGCAAACTCTCCACTCTTGATGAATGACAAACAGGCACGCTGTAGCTGTACCGCCGGTCCCAGGCTGCGATAGTGTTCGCTGATACAGAAATCTCCCAGAACACAGCCCAGCACCTCGGCGCCGGCAACGTAGGCGCGCCGCGGGAATACGGCAGCCATACCCACCGGAGTTTTGCTGGTTTCATCCAGCGCCAGCCAGACGCGGGCGGGTCCGAATGGATTCTCGCGATACAGCCAGCGAAACCGACCAGCATTCATAGCCGGCAAGTATCGCTGGCCTAGAGTCACGAGCACGTCTTCGTCCTGGACAAGATCAGCTTCGCGGAGAGAGACGCCCATTAGGTTTCGCTGTAGTCCGATTGCGTGGTGTTGAATCCTCAGAAGCATAGAAGCAAGCGGGATGCCAGAGTACAGCCGTTCCAGGTTGTGCCGAAGTCCATGAACCGGGCTATCTCGTGGATAGGTTTTCGCGTTCGTGGGTAAACTTATTCACAATCCGCTATCGGAATGGCCCTTGCCGCCAGCAATCCCGTGAATGTCGTTGCGCTGCCTCACAAGAAAGAGGCGGTCGGCGCTGCGCTGCGCGTCTAAGTTGATTGCCGGTGAACGATTTACCCCCAGATGGACCGTCTTCGCGGCTTTGGAAGGCCATTTGCGAATTACCCTGCTTGCGGTCGGGCGCGGGCTCATCTTACTGGGGTCACTTTTTCTTTGAAGGTTTATTTCACCGTCGATACCGAATCCTCGATGGGCGGCGCCTGGGAGCGCCCGGATCGGTTGCCTGTTCCTGCCGAGCGCCATGTGTTCTGTCGCAGCAATGGAGCTGAATACGGTATTCCCCTCATCGTGAACATCATGGCCCAATATGGCTTCCGGGCCACCTATTTCGTCGAGACTCTGGCCACGCTGTCCCTGGGTTCTGCCGACACCTCCTCGATTTTTGAGTTCCTGCTGAGCCACGGGCAGGACGTCCAACTGCACGTTCACCCGGTTTTTTGGTTTTATGCAGAGAAGCGTGATGCCAGGCGGGGCCCTCCGCCGTGTGACATGATTGGACAACTCAGTCCCGAATCGCAAAGGGAACTGTTAGCAGAGGCGGCTGCCCTATTTGAGGAATTTGCGGGTTTTCGGCCAACCGCGTTTCGTGCAGGTAACTGGGCGGGGTCACGCTCGTTAATGCGCGTCCTCGCAGAACTGGGAATCCGTGTGGACTCCAGCTTTAACCCGGCTTATCACCCGGAGATTTCGTTCCCCGACTGCTCGCTTGAAAAGAACGCGGTGACCAGGATCGAAGGGGTATGGGAGATTCCTGTTACCGTGGCGCGAACCCCTCTGCCGGAAGGCCATCATGGTCTGAAATTCGCGGACTGTACTGCGTTGGCTTTCCCCGAACTCCGAAATATGCTGGATCATGCTGCCGCTGCCGGCCAGCAGCACTTCGTGATGCTGTTTCATAGTTTTAGCGCAGTGAAAGCCCAAGACATGACTTATCAGCATATGCGTCCCAACCGTATCGTGATTCGTAGACTGGAGCGTACGATGCGCTATCTGGCTGAAAATCCGGATCGATTTCAGGTACGGACGATGGGTGAGATAGCGGCTGAGGAGCAGAATCTGGAAAACGAAGTCGTTGCCGGTGTGGTTCCGGAGCTGGATCTGGTGCAATCCGGAATACGCAAAGCGGTGCAGGCGATCAACAACATCTATTGGATTTAAACGTGGATTGGATCGACAAAAATCTTCAGTTACGTTTCTGTTTAAGTGATGTCCGCCTGTTCACCATGAGTTTCGGCGGGCTGGCCCAGCGATGCGCCGAAGGGGTCGCCAGCATTCCGAGCATCGAGCGCGGTTCATTCCCGCCGGGGGTCGAGGTTATCTCGCTCAACGACTGCCCAATTGCCGGTCCGATGCCTCGCCTGCAGTTTGGTGATGCGTTTATTCGATACACGATTAATCAGTGCTTTCAATACAGCATTGACATGCGAGGGACCTTCCAGGAATACCTCGGAACGCTCTCTTCTAAGACGCGTTCGACGCTCAAACGGAAGGTAAAGAAATTCGCCGAGGCGGGAGAAGGCGTTCTGGATTGCCGTTTGTACACTTCAGCGGAAGAGATACCTGAATTTCATCGCCTGGCCCGTACGGTTGCAGTGGAAACGTATCAGGAGAAGTTGTTTGAGGGCGCGATACCAGCCGGAGAGGCATTTTGCAGCCGCATGGTGGGCCTCGCGAGCCAGGACCGGGTGCGTGCCTTCCTGCTATTTCTGGGTGGCGAACCGATTTCATATCTGTACTTGCCGGGGGATGCAGACATTCTCGAATACTCCTATCTGGGGTATAAGCCGTCTGCCTCCGAACTCTCGCCCGGAACGGTCCTTTTGTATCTGGCACTGGAAAAACTGTTTGCCGAGCAGCGGTTCCGCAAGTTTGATTTCAGTTACGGTCAGAGTCAGACAAAGGAAGTGTTCTGCACCGACAAGAGCCTTCGCGCCGACATTCACTACTTCCGCAAAACCGCTAAGAACATGGTGGGCGTTCTGGGGCATGCCGCCATGGATTCCATATCTGCCGGCTGCGGCCGCATCGCCGAGCGATTAGGGTTACGGCAGAAAATTCGCAAGCTGCTCCGGTCGGTCTAGGAAAGAACCAGCGCAGATAGAGCAGGGGACGTCGGTCGCCAGCTCTGCGTTTGGGCACGAAAAAACTATCATGATCTGCCCCCGCTTAAGCTAATCAGCCCTGGGGCGCCGAACGAAAATATCCGTCCGCCACACGCCGTTGTAACTAGGCTGGACATCATATTGATTGAGCGCGGATGTGTCGAATTCGTAATCTGCATTGTCCAGGATAATAAAGCCACCGCACCGCACTTTGCGCGCAGCAGCACGTATGCAGCCCTCACGGTCTTCGCCGTCAATCAAAACAAAGTCAAAAGTATCGTCGGGGAACTCATCAATCTGTCGTGCATAATCGCCGAGCCGATCTGCCGGCACCAAGCGATAGTCGACCAGGCTGGGTTGCAATTTGGCGATTTTATGGCGAATCGTCTCATACCATACTCGATCATGTTCCACACTCACCATCCGCCTAACCCTCGCCGCCAGCCATATAGTGCTTCTTCCGCTGCCCCACTCAAAACCAACCATCCCGGGTCGCAAGTTGTGCTGCAAAAACCCAATCGCCTCTTGGGTCAACCACGGTGCTCCGGGATGGGTAATTTGAAAGAACATGACCTTCAGGCGGTGGTAGAAATACGCGGGCTCCTTGAAAATAGTACGAATGTAGCGCGGCAAATTGCGCGGGTCGAACATCCACACGTTCAGTGATGAACCAACCCCGTAGGGCCGCCGGAAAAAAGCCGTGTTGAACTCCATCTGCTCCCTCCATAGAGCCCCTGATGTTATAGCCAGCGGGATACTGCCGGCAGAGCAACCCCAGGCCATCGATATTTTTACAATTCCGCGCTGATACCATCGAGCGGAATGATTGCTACTACAAATTGCATACCGCACTTTTCATTGATGAGCGGGTACGACGATCTCCATAAAATCAAGCTCGAAGTCACTGGTTGTAACCTTGCGGATGAGAGCCCCGTCCTGAGCCGTTTCAAAACCGAATTTACTTAATACAGCTTGGGCTGGTGCGTTGCGGCTCGTTCTCTTAAAGTTGATCTCCAGACACTCGACCGGCATACCATCATTGATCAAGTGGTGAAAAAGAGCCTGCTCAACAAACCTGCCTTGTACACGGCAAGACAGCATGAAATCAAGTATGCGAACCGTGTCCGCGGAACGAATAGCGACGCAGAACCCCACAATCCCACTGGAACCAAAATTGTCGTCGTAGACGATGACCCACTTTTCCAGAGCAGCATCCGCCAGGAGCAAGTCTACTTCTTCCTCCTTGTACTTACGGCCGGAGAAGTTCAGCTGATTGGTTCGCTGCACCAGTTCGGAAATGCGCTCCCGATCCTCGGGAGCAGGAGGTCTAATTTCAACCCGTATGCGGCAGGACCGCAAAAATCCGATGTAGTCTTCCCCAAATTCCCTAGCGGCAGCTGATCGGGCAGCCGCCTGGCGGTACATTGTGCGGCGCTTTTTGGACTCGCCACTGGTACTTCCCTTTAATCGCGGATGGGCTAGCAGCCCGGCAATGCTTTCTTCGTCGAGGACCTCTACCTGGGGCAACGCGGCCGCAACCTCATTGCGCTCAAAAGCGTTATCGTCAATAAAGATGAATGTATCTACCCCGATATCAAAATCTTTGGCGATCTCCTTCAAATTGTCCGACTTGCGGCCCCAGTTAATTCGTGGAAATAAGAAATAGTCTTCAATTCCCATTTCGACTAACTTTTCGTGAACGTGATCGCTGGAATTCTTGCTGGCGATCGAAAGCAGGATGCCGCGGGAATCCAATTCGCGCAAGAGCTGTTTGACGTTTGCCCTCAATATGACGTCGCCTTCGAGCAACGTCCCCGTCCACAGGGTATTGTCGAGATCGAACACGACGCATTTTGCTGCGGGTAGATTTGGTTCTCTTCGCCCTTGCTCTGCTACGAAGAGGGGCGGGGCCGGCGCAATGTTAACCAGGCCGGAGTGCTCATCCACTTTCGCCGACAAGTCCGGGTTCTCGTAGACCACAAAATCCAATGTCAGAAAAACCAGATGGGTACGCGTATCTTCTGCTGCTTCAGGCGTGATAGACAATTCGAAAGGGAGCAGCGTGTCAATTAGCGGTGAAAGCTGCTCAAACGGAATATCTCGTCTAAAGTAACCCGGAGAAATCACTAATCTTGCTGCAAATGGGGGGGGCAACTGGTCCAATCGGACCGATTTCGGAAGCTTGGTGCGGGCAATGCTAACGCGAAACTGCACTGCCACATCAGAAGCGCTTGGGTTGTAGCATTCAAAGACAAACGCATCCGGTCGCAGAGTCGAATCATAGTGCCGGAATAGCCAGCCATTCAGGCGCTCCAGCAGAGCGAAGGAAATGTAGGAGTAGCGAATATCCTTGAGAGTTCTATCTATTAATTTACCCAGGCGAGACAAGTGCGGTCTTGCAGCTGTGGCGATTCGCTGCATCCAGCGCACCCGGTTGACGGGCAGCATCGTGGCGTTGCCCTGAGCACCCAGCACACCCCAATTCTTGAAAACTACTTCAGCTGCTATATCACCGCCTGCCGGAAAGAAGCGATTGGGGGAAATTCCGAACTCGAATCTCCGACAACGGCGATCCGGACGAGGCTGGTAAAGCTGGCATGTCGCATAACAATCCGGCGCAGCGCACTCGGTGCAGTGTTCAGCCCAAACCAGTAAGGATTTCCTGGAAGCGTTGCTGAACGGAAGGTAGGGGTGTCGCGGCGTGGTGACGCGCGACTTGAGAGCAGGTTCATATTGATCGAATTCGAACATTGGCGCTCGCTCGAACTTCCTCTAAGATCTGCTCATCGCAGTTGTTCTCCCTCTGACATCTGTAAGTTACAAAGGAAAGAGGAACCAAGAGACCCGAAAACAAGATATGGCGTCAGCATGACATCCGGATTGGCCTTCTGGAATTCCTTCAGCGCACGCTGCTCGCCCATGTCGGGACGTCCGCGAAAGGCAAAATAGTCATCAAAACACAGCACCGTACCATCTTGCAGGAATGGCCGCATAAAGAGCAGCACGTCGCGGGTCGATTCATAGAGATCGCAGTCGATATAAATGATGGCTGCTTTTACGCCGAGGGATATAAGCTCGGCTGACAGTTGAGTTGTAAGGGATTCGCCATACAGCCCTTCGACTAGAGCGTAGTCGCGAGCTGCGAAGCCTTTCTGTCTTAGCAGGCGTTCGAACTCTTGTCTGCCGCAAGCAAACTGACCCTCACCCCAGATGTTAAACCGCTTTTCCTCAGATGGCGGCAGCCCGCGAAAGCTATCGAAGCCACGAAAAGTAATGTCGGTGACACGATACCGTCGTGCCATCAGCCGAGCCCACCCAAAGGTCTTTCCCTGCCACAGGCCAAACTCGAAGTAGTCACCAGCAATGCCATTAGTTTTCACGTAGTCGAAAGCCTGGGCTAGCATTCCGAATTCCGACACCCGATTTTCTTGGCGTCGATCGAGGACTTCGGCTAGCCGGTGCACGGGATAACTGTCAAGAAAATCCCTAAGCATCGCAGATGCTTCCTCCGTTTTCCCATGCGGGCCGAGTAACTTCCCAGTGCGCTGTGACCTGCGAAGATACCGGTGGATCACCGTCTAACGTCATAATTCGCCGTCCATTGTTTCTCTTCGAGCTTGAGCGCAGCCGGTGGATTGAGTTCATCGCGGTCTGGCCGAGCATTGTGGGAGCCAAGTCTGTGGTATCGGTTCCGTCGACAGAAAGAGAAGCAAGCAGGATGCCAGATGCTGGTCAGGAGCTCTTGTGCTAGCGAAAAGGCTCTCTCGGCGATAAGTTTTCGCCTCGGTGGGTAAACTTATTCCTAATTCAAGGCCTGAGTGGCACGTTTCCGCCTCGGGTTGCGTGTGGTCCGCTCAACTCCTTCTTGCGAACGCCGCAACTGAGTCTTGGAATGCGCTGAGGCTAGTTGTTCTTGAATGTATGCAGAATGTACGCCGTTTTCTGGTTTGGAAGGCAATTTGCGACAACTTCTTCTTCCTAGGCGGATAGCTCAGTTGAAGAGCACCCCGACTACACCGGGGAGGTCGCTGGTTCGAAGCCGGCTCCGCCTACCAAATTTTCATGAAGTTAGGCGGGCAAAGAATACCGGGCAAGACCCTGATGCTGATTGGGTCGGAGTCGGCGCTGATCGGCTGCGGACTGCTGTTCGCAACCGCCTTGCGGTTCAGGGATTTCGATGCCTTACGTTCACAATTGCACGACCCGGCATCGCTGATTCCTTATGGACTTGTAATCCTGGTTTGTGAGCTCGCGCTGTACTATTACGACCTCTATGACCTTCAGATTGTGAGCCGGCGCTCGGTTTTGTTCGTACATCTGCTGCAGGCGCTGGGCGCGGCTTGTTTAATTCTGGCATTCATCTACTACTGGTATCCCGATCTCAGTCTCGGCCGCGGAATAACCGCCATCGCCGCTCCTCTTATCGTAATTTCTGTCTCTGGTTGGCGGCTGCTGGTTGATGCCTGCGCTCCTTTCCTTCGCCGCAACGAGCGGATCCTGGTAGTCGGCGACGGTCCAGTGGGGAAGTCGTTGGTTGAAGAGATCCTGCGGAGGCCAGAGCTGAGCATCGACGTGGTCGGCGTTCTGAGCGAATCTGGAAACTACTTCAATTCCGGAAACATGACCGACGCGGCAGAATGCGATGCGCCAGCTGTACCATCGCTGCTGCAATATTCGGTGCGCTACGCATCACTTTCCTCATTTCAGTCGGCTACCTCCGCAGTGCTCGCGCAATCAGGAGCGGCGGCCGGAATTCTTGGCGGATCAGCGGTCCGGATCGATCTTTCGTCCAATCCGATCACGGTGTTGCCAAAAGTACTGGGTGCGCCTTGCGACGTAGGACAATGCGTAGCTGAAAACCGGGTTGACCGGATCGTTCTGTCGTTTTCGGAGCGCCGCGGCGGCATGCCCATTCAGCAACTATTGACCCTGAAGTTTGAGGGGTTGGCCATTGAAGAAGCGGTCGATATGTACGAGCGATCCACAGGCCGAATTCTGGTGGATCACCTGGCGCCCAGTTGGTTGATTCTGGCAGACGGGTTCCGCCAGTCGCGCTTGATTCTGGCCTCAAAGCGCGCGGCCGACCTGCTTTTGTCAGCCGTGGCGCTGGCGCTTTCCCTCCCGCTGATGGTGTTGGTTGCAGCGGCTGTCTACCTGGAGAGCGGCGCCCCCATTGTGTTTCGGCAGACGAGAGTAGGGCTGCACGGGCGTCATTTTCAAATCCTAAAGTTCCGCTCGATGCGGACGGAGAAGGTTCCAACTGCCGCATCGTGGACCTCGGACGCGGACCCGCGCATCACCCGGGTCGGACGATTTATCCGCAAGTTTCGCCTTGACGAGCTGCCGCAACTGATCAACGTTCTGCGGGGCGACATGAGCGTGGTGGGGCCTCGCCCCGAGCAGCCCAACTTGGCTGAAATGCTCGGCCAGCGGATCCCTTACTACGAGCAGCGCCATTTTCTGCGTCCGGGGATAACCGGCTGGGCGCAAGTCAAATATGGGTATGGCGGGACCGTAGCGCAAAACAAGGTCAAGCTGGAACATGACCTTTTCTACATCAAGCACCTTTCGATACCACTGGATCTTGCGATCATCTTCGAAACGGTAAAGGTTCTCCTGTCAGGACGCGGCGCCAAGTGAAATGCGCCTTTGTAAAGGGGTCTGTGATGCAAACCGTCGTTAACCACAATTGCTTGTTCGCCAAACATGCTCACTGCAAGGTACGTTCTCAGTCGCGAGTCGCGATGCTCCTGTTTCTGGTTGTGGCCGGCATGACGCTGCTCCTTCTGTCTGGCTGCTCGCGAGACCCGAAGGTCAAGGCTGAGAAGCACTATGCGCGGGCGGAAAAGTTTCTGAAGGAGAACAACACGGATGCTGCCATTATTGAATTGCGCTCAGCGATCCAGCTGAATCCCAAGATGGCGAAGGCGCATTTCGAGCTCGCCAATATTGAGTTGCAGCGTGGGGCCCCGCAGATTGCGTTCCAGGAATTCGTGGCTACCACCAAGGCCGACCCTAAGCATCGCCAGGCGCAGGTCATGGTAGGCGAGATGCTGGCGCGCGCGGGAAATTTCAGCGAGGCCAGAGGCCAGGCGCAGCTCATTCTCAGTACTTGGCCGGATGAGACGGTGGGTACACTGCTGCTGGCGGAGAGCAGTTTTGGCCTGCAAGACTACAAAGAAGCACAAGAGCTGGTCGACGAGGTGCTGGCCGCGGATCCGAACAATCCACGGGCGCTCTCGGACCTGGCGTACCTGCAGCTGCAGCAGAGGAAAGTGCCGGAGGCCGAAGCTACCTTCCGCCGGGCGTGGGAGCTGAGTCCGAAGGAAACGTCGGCGGCATTGGCCCTCAGCAATGTCTACGAATTGACCGGCAACCTGCAGAATGCCGAGTCCGTGCTTCAGGAAGCCCTGCGTCAAAACCAAGGCGAAATTCCTTTTGAGCTGTTGCTGGCCACCTTCTATGTGCGGCACCAGCGATTCACCGATGCGGAGCCGCTGTTCAAAGAAATTGCGGAAAAGGGCAAATCCCAAGCCGAGTATCGCGATCTTTTAGCCGAGTTTTATATGGGCTGGAACCGCCCGAAGGATGCGGAAGCAGAATATAAGCGGCTGGTCGAAGGCAACAAAAAAGACTGGCAAAGTTGGCGTGGACTCGCCTCGGCCTATCTATCAGACGGTCAATACGATCTGGCCAACGACGCGATCGAGCGCCTGCTCAAGAACAATCTTAAGGATTGGCAGTTGGTCGCGCTCAAAGGCAAGTTGCTGCTAGCTCGCGGACAGGCCACGGCAGCGATCGTCGAATTTCAGAAGAGCCACAAGGCGAACCCGGGTTCTGCCGAAGTCAGCATGGATCTGGCGAGTGCCTATATCGCTGCGGGGAAGCTCGAGGAGGCGGAAAACGCCTTGCAGGATGTTTTGAAAGTTGATCCTAACGATTCCCTGGCTATCAATACGCTGGCTTCGATACAACTCAGCCAGACCCACGTGGACATTGCGCTTGAGCAATTGAGCAAAGAGGCGGCAGCCAGGCCGGGTGCTCTCGGCACTCGCCTTCTGCTTGCGCAAGCGCACCTGGCCAAAGGCGACTATCCGGCGGTGGAGGCCGACTTGAAGATCGCATCTCCAATGGCTACCACGACAGCAGCCAAGGGAGCTGTTTTGCAGTCTGAGGCTGCGCTCAAGTTCCGGCAGAAACAGTATCCGGAGGCCGCCAACCTGGCTGGCGAGGCGCTGGATGCCCGGCCGAAGTCAGCCGTTGCTTTGTCGACGCTGGGCGCCAGCTATGTTAACCAGAAGCAGCCCGATCAGGCTATCCAGGCGCTTCAATCGCGACTGAATTCCACTCCCGATTGGAGTGAAGGATTCGAAATTCTGGCCCGATTGGCGCAGCAGACCGGGCGGCTTTCCGTCGCGGAAGCGGCCTTCAGCCAAGCGTTGACGATCGATCCCAAAAGCACGACAGCGATGATCGGGCTGGGCGATACTTATTTCGCTGGACAGAAGTTCGATCAAGCGCGGCAGCAGTTTGAAAAAGCGGCTGCGTTGCAGGATCACAGCCGTTCCTACGCTCTGTTTCGCGTTGGTCAGCTCTACGAAAGAAAGGGAGACTTTACCAATGCTGAGTCTTCATATGAAAATTCGGTTTCGGCTGATCCCGACAATGTGATGGCGAAGAATAATTTGGCTTGGCTGTATGCGGAGCACGGAGGCAATGTAGATGTAGCCCTTAAGCTCGCCGAAGAAGCTCGCGAAAAGGCCCCGAATGATGCCGGTATCGGCGATACCTTGGGCTGGATCTACGTCAAAAAGGGGTCGTACGAAGCAGCGGTGGAAAACCTCAGAGACTCCGCAGCCAAAGAGCCCAACAATCCCTCTTACCTCTATCATCTGGGGATGGCATATTACAAACTCGGGCGGAATTCGGAGGCCCGGAAGGAATTGGAAGCGGCTCTGAAGATGCCGAATTTTGGCGATGCTGACGGAGCCAGACAGATTTTGGCGCAGATTTCCGCAAAATAAGCGAGCTTTTCAAAGTCGCGCCTAAAGCGTTGTGTAGTCGCGCTCCATCTTCCGTATCCTCTCTTCAATCGGGCCACGCCACGGGTACAAGTTTATAACTCGTAGTCGACGTGGCTCTCTGCTATGTCGGCGGCTTGCGGAAGCCACGGTACCCCGGACGGTACTAAGTTGATTATGATGTTACTTTAGTAACATCACATAAAAACCTTAGTAACTTGACAATCAAGGAGTGCGCCTTGTATCCAACGAGTAGCCTCGCCTTTCCTGGGGCGGGCAATAAGCGCGTATTCAAAAAGGTTGCGCAGTCATTATCCTTATAAATAATTGAGATGAATAGACTTAGAAAATATTACCCAACTCTTCCGTCTGTTCCTTATACATTCAAATATCTCATAGTCAGTGCAACTCAGACTGGACAGATGTGGTTACCGGTAGGAGCCAGGCCCGAAAATCCAAAGTCACGACGTGGCTGTTCGGTTGTTGATTTAGGTTCATTATGCCTTTCTTTGCTCCTCCTTTCGGTGCTGGCTGCGACACCGACATCTATGAGGGCTCAAGGCTTGCCTTCCGGGTACGGCTGGCACCAGCTAGCGAACAGCCCGATGTCGTCCGTCTGTATGGGGAATGTCCCCAATGGCATGTACAGCGACTCAACCATGACCACCACCACGAATTACGATTTCAATTGCAACGAAATCATCCCGTGGAGCGGCGGTGCCATTGACGATGCCAATCAACGCCTGATCGTCTGGGGCGGAGGACACAGCGACTACGCCGGGGACGAAGTGTTCGTGCTAAATCTCAATGGAACTCCTTCCTGGCAGCTCTTCACCAATCCTTCCATCCCGATTCCTTATAACGGAGACGGCAATAATTGGGAAGGACTAAACCCGTACTATGTTCGACTCACGGACGGTGGCACCTACAAGCCCGGAGCGACTCCCGCCTCACGCCATACCTACAATGGGCTGCAGTACGTCCCCTATCAGAATAAGCTGTACGCGTTTGGTGGCGCGGTTGCCAATGTCGGGTTCTTTTCGTCGGAAGTCTGGACCCTCGACATGGGTTCGAAGAGTTGGACCATGGTGGGACCTCCCTTCTCGAAGTCGCCGGGATATCCGACTACTGCCTACAATCCGAGCAACGGCCACATCCTTATGCATGACAAGAACTGGGCATTGCTCGACTACGACCCGCATACTAATGCTTGGACCACTCTTACCACGTCCTATCACGTAGAGGACGGAACGACAGCGGCGATCGACCCGGTTAACAATCTGCTGGTAATTGTTGGGTCCGCCGGAACCACTGACAACACCGGTTATCCATCCGTTCCCACGTCGCACACCATCCAGGTATTTCCGCTGTCGGCACCTTACACCATGCAGTCTTGGAGTGCCGGTGGCTGTGATTTGACGTATCGTAGCGGCGGTTTGGCATGGGACTCAGCTCTTGGGCTGATGGTTGGTTATCCCGGCGGAGGGAACCAAGTCTATTTCCTGAACACCGGACTGAATACGGTCGTAACACCGTTTGGCTCGGTACCCTCGCACCAATGCCTGGATGTCCCGATCAGTCCTGCACCATCTCCCGTGAAGGGCGTCGACTACCCACAAGACCCTGAGGGCAGCTACAGCGATGCTAACTTCGGGGTCTACGGCCGCTTCGAATATGTTCCGTCGCTGGACCTCTTCGTGCTAGTAAACGATCACACTCTTAACGCCTGGATTTTGCGTCTGGCCGGCGGTAGCCCGGAACCTGACTACGCGTTGTCAGAGTCCCCCAACTCGCTCACCGTTGTTGCCGGGGGCTCCTCGGCTACAGCCCTGCTCACGACGAAGATTTCCGGAGGGTTTAACAATTCCGTGGCGCTCGCAGCTGCCGGGGCTCCAGCCGGGATAAGTATTAGCTTCTCTCCCGTCACAATCGCAGCTCCTGGCTCCGGGACCTCCACGCTCACCATCTCCGCTTCGCCGCTCACCGCCGTCGGCACCTATCCCATTGTCATCAGTGGGTTTGGTGGCGGCGATACGCACCCGGTCGTGCTGTCTGTAACGGTGACTTCCGGCGGGCCAGCGACCCTGTCCGTCTCGGCTGCGCCGTCTTCCTTGACATTAGCGCAGGGAACTTCCGGCTCCTCGACCATCACGACTACTATTGGTGGATCCTTTAACAGCGCAGTCAGTTTAAGTGCTACAGGCGCTCCTTCCGGAACCACGGTAGCGTTTAATCCCAGCAGCATTCCTGCCCCCGGTGGCGGAACGTCGGCCATGACGATAAGCGTGGGAGTGACAACACCGATCGGAACATATCCGATCACGGTAACCGCCAACGGCGGTGGATTAGCGCCAACCACTACGGTTAGTTTGACAGTCACAAGTCAACAACACTCAAGTCTGACGATTTCTGCGGCCCCATCGGCCCTATCCCTGGCACAGGGCGCGCAGGGAACCTCGGTGATCACGGCGACCGGCGGTGGCGGATTCAATAGCGCCGTAAGTCTGTCGGCTACGGGCGTACCCACTGGCACCAGCGTGGGCTTTAATCCGAGCACAATCCCCGCCCCGGGTTCGGGAACGTCGGCTATGAGCATCCAGGTCGGGTCCACTACGAACCTGGGAACGTATCCGATCACAATAACCGCAACCGGAGGCGGATTGACGGCGACGGCTACGCTGACGCTGACGGTGACGACGTCGCCGACGTGGCAGCAAGGCTTCAATTTTCGATCCACAGCCGGGTATGTAACCGATCCACCTAACACAACTCATGTGTTGGGAACCACGGCGTACCCGACGAAAGTTGGAACCGTCACTTTTGGCTGGTTAAAGACGATCTTAGTGCAGGCACGAGATCGAAGCACGTCGGTGGATCCACGGCTGGCTGGAATCAACTCCGCCTTTAACGGCTATCCGGCTACGTTTCAGGTGGACCTGCCGTCGCCAGGTACTTACAATCTGTCGCTCGCCATGGGCGATGACGGCTACGCCCAGTGCTGGGCCCTCTGTCAGGTGCAATTTCTGGATGGCAGCACAGTTTTGGGGACAGTCACCGGCGGTTCGCTGGCCAGCGGCTATTTTTACGATGAAGCTTCGAACAAGTGGTCGGCCGCGGCGTGGCCGACCAGCAATGTAACCAAGCAGGTCACGATGGCCGGTACGCACTTGACGGTGATCGTGGGAACGAACGCGATTAGTGGCGACTTGACGCCCATCTCCTTCCTGGGGATTAGCCAGGGGGGCGGAAGCAATTCCGATTTCACCGTGACCGCCGCACCGTCTTCGCTATCGCTGGCGCAAGCGAGCCAGGGAAGCTCCACTATCACAACTAGCCTGATTGGGAGCTTCAACAGCGCCATCGGCTTGTCGGCCACGGGAGCGCCCAGCGGAACAACGGTGAGCTTCAACCCCGCCACCATTCCGGCACCCGGTTCAGGTACGTCAGCCATGACAATCTCGGTGGGTGCCAACACCGCAACGGGAACCTATCCCATCACGGTGACTGCTGCCGGAGGAGGGGTTCAGCATACGACAACGGTGTCGCTCACCGTGACAGCCGGCAAGCCCAGTCTGACGGTCAGTGCGAACCCAGGGTCGTTGAGCCTACCGCAAGGGACACAAGGCAGTTCGACCATCACGAGCACAATCGGCGGCGCCTTTAACAGCGCGGTAGCGTTGTCGGCGGCGGGAGCACCTCCGGGTACGACGGTAAGCTTCAACCCCAGCACCATACCAGCGCCCGGGGCAGGAACGTCTAACATGACGATCACTGTGGGAAGCAACACACCGATCGGAACTTACCCAATTACGGCGAACGCTGCGGGTGGAGGACTCACTGCGACTGCTGCCGTCAGCCTGACCGTGACCTCGGCCATCGGGTGGCAGCAGGGGTTCAACTTCCGCGCCACCGCGGGCTATGTCTCCGATCCCAGCAACACCACGCATGTGTTGGCGAACACCGCATATCCGACGAAAGTTGGAACTGTCACTTTCGGCTGGCTAAAGACAAGCTTGGTGCAGTCGCGAGATCGAAGTCTCGCCGTGGATCCACGGCTGGCGGGAGTCAATTACGTCTCCAATGGCACTCCGGCCCAGTTCCAAGTGGACCTGCCGGCGGCCGGAACCTATACTCTGGCGCTGGCCATGGGCGATGACGGCTATGAACAGTGCTGGACCCGCTGCCAGGTACAGTTTATGGACGGTAGTGCAGTCTTGGGGACAGTCACCGGCGGCGCGATATCCGGCGGCTATTTTTACGATGCGACTAGCAAGACATGGTCGGCAGCTGGTTGGCCAAACGGCAATGTAACCCAGCAGGTCACGCTGACCGGCACGCACTTGACGGTACTGGTAGGAACGAGTGTGTCCAGTGGCGACGCCACCCCAATCGCCTTCTTGGGGATCAGCCAGGGAGGCCAGAATAATCCGAACTTCACCGTGGCGGCATCGCCGTCTACGCTCACACTGGCACAAGGAACCCAGGGAACTTCAACCATCACAACCTCGGTAAGCGGCGGCTTCAACAGTGCCATCGGCTTGTCGGCCACGGGAGCGCCCAGCGGGACGACGGTGAGCTTCAACCCGACCAGCATCCCGGCGCCAGGGGCGGGCACAGCCACCATGACCCTAGCGGTGGGTGCAAATACCACTCCGGGGACGTATCCCGTCACCGTCACCGGGTCCGGTGGCGGCATTCAGCAGAGTACGACGGTTTCACTGACCGTGACGGCCGGCAACGCTAATCTGACAGTCAGTGCGAATCCGGCATCCGTTAGCACACAGCAGGGGACACAAGCCTCATCGACGATCACTACGGCGATACAGGGCAGCTTCAATAGCCAAGTCGCGCTGTCTGCCAGCGGAATTCCGTCAGGAACAACGGTCAGTTTCAATCCGTCCACCATATCAGCGCCTGGGGCCGGAACGTCGAATATGACGATGTCGGTAGCAGCAAACACAGCCACCGGGACGTACCCGATTACAGTGACTGCTGCTGGTGGGGGACTTTCGGAAAACACCACGGTTACATTGACCGTGACTCCTTCCGGGGGAGGAGTAGGCAACGGCATAACCGTTTCCGACCTCTCGGGTTACGGGCAAAGTAATCGTCCCATCTCGATCGGCAGGTTCTTCAGGGAGGGGGACATTCCGCAGTTTGCGCAGGCTGTGGTCGGGAATACGCCGCTCCTGACGCAGTGCGATGTGAAGAACCGCTGGCCTGACGGCTCGCTGAAATTCGCAATTATCAGCTTCGTCTTGCCTAGCGTCTCCACGGGCGGAACGGCCGTGGTTTTCCAGAACCAGGCCACCGGCAACAACACGGGCTACCTCCAGATGGGCGACATGCTGGACAGTTCGTATGACTTCGACGCGACGATGTATCTGTCCGGTACGGTGAGCCCATCGATCAGCGCCCGCTCTATGTTGCAGAATGGGAACTTCCGTTATTGGCTGCAGGGGCCGATCGTTACTGCGGTAGTGGTCGAAGACCGGAATGGCCGCAGCAATGACGTGAATACCGACGGCTTGGCGGGCAACCCGCTGCACCCCATATTCGAAGCGTGGTTCTATCCCCAAGGTAAGAAGGTTGAGGTGGGATTGACGCTCGAAAATGTCTGGTCTTCTTCAGCCCCATCGAATAGCGCGCGAAACCAGACGTTTGGACTGACGATTACAACCGGGTCTGCCTCGCCCACAACCCGACTGACGCAACCCACGTTCACGGAATGGGCATTCAGCCGTTGGCGGCGGGCGTTTTGGATCGACTCTGATCCGCTTCCGGTGCAGTTCAATTGGAATCCGCAGTACTTGGTGACGACTGGGGCTTATCCCACCTACGACATAAACTACTTGCCCAACTCTTCGGTCGTGAATGCGGAATATGCAACCTACAGCAATATTGCCAGCAACTATCCAGGACGTATGACGATCGCGGGTTTCGACGATCCCAACCACGGGGGCATCGTTAACTACGATCAGGCGATCAATGCCGCGGGCGATGCACCGAATGGGAGCTGGATCGGCCTGTTCCCAACCTGGGACATCGACTATCTGCTCACGGGTGATCCGCGACTGCAGAAGCAGATGACTGACAACGCAGACCTTGCGGGCCGTTTCCCGATGTGGTTCCGGGAGGCAGACCATAACGCCGGCTCTGGCGGATACTTCGACTATCCGCACTCGGGGACGGTCGATCCGTATGGACACACCGTGTCCATCAATGCTCGCCAACAGGTGACACTAGCTTTGTTTGATTGGCACCCCGGCTGTACAGGGGAGGCGCCGGACAACATCAATGCAGGTGCACCGTTGAGCTATGGGGGCTGGCCGGCGCTCGATGCCAGTCATCTGCCGGACTTTGGCTACGTGCCTTACACGCTCACCGGCAAGTACTACTACCTCGAGCAGGAAGAGATGGAAGCGGGATACGTGGCGGGTTTCAGGACCGGTTGCTACGGTCTTGCGAACAATTACTGGCGCCAGGGGTATCTCGGGATGCTTGAACTCCTGCTGCGGGATCAAGCCTGGGCGATGCGGACGCTAGCCTATGGCTCGTCGCTTGTGCCAGACGGTGATCCGGAAGGTCCGTACTTCAAGGACAAGCTGCTGAACAATGTCGCTCGCATGGAGGGCGAACACGGGTTGCCGCTGGACATCAACGACACTAACGATCGGAACACGGCCTATCAGTGGGGTTATAACACAGCGCAATATACTCAAGGCGCCAATCCATCACCGCTGGGAGCGTGGGACGTTGACGGCGCCGACTACAGCTATGCTCAAGACGGCTCTGACAATAACGTCAATCCCAACACGCTGAAGGCGGCTGGCTCGATGTTCCAGGAGGCGTTCATGAACGTCAGCCTGGGGATGACGCGCCAGTTGGGGATCGCGAACACGAAAGCGCTGCTTACCTTTGCCGCAAAGCGTCCGTTCCATATACTTCTCGATCCGACAGTAAACCACTACCTGATAGGACAGTACTGTTATCCTTCGCAGTATACAAATGGCAGCTGGGTCGCTGACTGGGCAAATTTCCAGGCGAATTATCTTGTTCTGCCAACGCAATGGGGTTCGGCCGGAACGACGGACGATGCTCGCGGATTTCAACAGATGAGTGGCGTCAGCTTCATGACCGACATTACGGTTGACGGAATCAATGGGCAGGCTGTCTGGAACTGGTTCAAGGCAAATAAGCCAAACCAGTCAGAGTTCCAAACCTCCGACCCGCGCTGGAGCATCACGCCCTTTCACTGACGTAGGTTTCAACGACGAACTGGTGCACCGAGCGGTAGTCGACTCGGTGTGCCGGTTCGATTCTTCTGGGAATTGTCAATCGCATCTGACTCCCCAATCCCCAACGGTGCGATCAACTGGCAGGGGCGATCGCGATCCGGGTCGATGACTACACATTCAGCCACGCGCTTCCGCAGAAGCCAGGTGAGCACCTGTCGTCCGCTTGGCTCCTCCAGCCACCAGGACAAGCAATAGGGTGGTCAGCTGGTTCTGATCGGTGCCCATCCGTGGCCGACGTCGAGTTTTGTGAACTAGATTTGGAGTTTGTTGGAAATATGTTTCCGTCCGGCGATTGACCTCCTCCGGTTTCCGCTGCCAAGTCGATTCCTCTCTGTCGATCAGTAGCTCCGGGAGTCTGGCAAGCGACGTGCCTCGTGGAATGGTTGAAGTCTGCTTCCGGAGGCGTCATGCTGTCAAAACTTGGAATTCGCTGCGTGGCCACCAGCCTCCTCGGACTCTCAGTTCTTTGTCAAAATACCCAACTTTTGCAGGCGCAGGCTTCGTCAAGCCCGATGCATCCTTCCGGCCCTGCAGCGTCAGGGCTGGTTGCTACAGGAGACAACGATAATTCGGCAGAAATCGCCTCCACCAAGACAACGGGAGTGATTCCGCCACCCAGCAGTGGCAAGTCGGAGGCGCCCGCCGCGCTCAGCTCGGCCGACACGCCGCAGAAAGATCACCCCGACACCGCCTACATCGTTGGCATTGCGGATGAACTGCAGATTTCGGTCTGGAAGGAGCCTGACCTTTCCATGCCTGTGGTGGTACGTCCAGACGGGATGATCACGCTGCCTGTAATCGACGACATCAGAGTTGTCGGTCTGACGACCAAACAGGTACAGGACGTGTTGACGGAAAAGCTTAAGAACGTGGTTTCTGACCCACAAGTAACGGTCATCGTGCGCAATATTCGCAGTCGCAAGGTTTATCTGGTGGGACAAGTAGGTCATCCCGGTGCGGTTATGTTGAATGGGCACGAAACAATTCTGCAGGTTCTGGCTGAATCAGGAGGGCCGGGACCATACGCTAAGTCCGACAAGATTTATATCCTACGCAACGTAAGCGGCCGACAGGAAAAGCTGAACTTCAATTACAAAAAGGCGGTAAAGGGCGGTGACCCTGCTGCGGACATCCCGCTTAGTAATGGAGACGTAATCGTCGTCCCGTAGACGTTCTGAGGAGCTTGTATGGCAGCGAGGCCGTTTTGGCGGGCGTTATCGATTACGGTTGTGTTGGGCGCTCTCTCCGTAGGGTTTACCGCCGCCCAAGACTCGCCGTCCTCGATTGTCGATTCAACTGGTGCCCCGGCGGACCACGGCTCTTCTGATACCACTTCTCCTACCCAAGAGGTCGATGTCGCGAGCACAGCAAATGACCCTACAAATCCGGACACTTCCATCAAAATGGTGGGGACTCCGTTCCCGCTAAGATTAGATCCCGCGGGATACCGCATCGGTCCCATTCATCTGACGAATGTTTCGACCTCGGGGTTCTATAGTATCGCCGCTCCTGTGGGACAGAGCTCACAGACCTTGGTGGGAACTTCCATAGGCGGCAATTTCGTCTACACCCATCCGGTTGCGAATGGTATGGTAGCTATTCAAGCTAACCCTACGGTTTACATCTCACCGGGTTCAGCATACGTTAACAGCATTGGTGGTGTTGATTTCAGCAAGCAGCTGACGCCCCGCTGGAGTATGACCGCCAGCGCCCAGTGGACGTTCTATCAGAACGAGTACCTGTTACAGACTCCTCAATACCTGCTGGCGTACTCCGCTGGCGGACTCGTGCTGCAGAATATATATGCGCAGCGGAACGGCTCAACTACCTATGAGTCGAACGCCTTCTCGATGAACTATTCGCTTAGCGGACGCACGCAACTCTCGCTGTCGCCTACTGTCAGCACCTCGTTCGCGGACGTAGATGGTGTTTCGTACCTGGTCGCGCAGCTCGGGGGGGGTGGCACACTCACTCACTCTTTTACGCCTAACCGTTCAGGATTTGTATATGGCAATCTGACCCGTGCTTTCACCACGCAGACCCAAGGCACCGGAGTTAGCGATTGGAATACGTACAGCATTGGTGGAGGATTTAACCAGAAAATTGGCCGCACTTGGTTTCTGTCTGGATCTTTAGGCGCGACTCAACAAACCAGCTTGGATTCGCACTGGACACCCACCGGGAGCGCCACAGTCATGAAAACACTCAAGAACGGAACAATATCAGCCGCTTACAGCCGGAGTAGCGCCGCGGCGACACTTTTGTCTAGTGGATATTTTGACCAGGCAGATCTCGCTTACGTGCGGCAGTTCGGCACAAAATTTGGCGCCAGCATGGGTCTAGGCGTCTTCCGCAGTATCGAAACAACCGGTCACAATCACGGAAGCCGAGCAAATGCCTCTCTTTCCTATATATGGCGCCGTAATCTCTCCTGGTTGTTCTCGTACGCCTACTTCAGCCAGGAGAGCACGCATTCGACGCTTTATTCCGGGCGAACGAACTATATAAGCGCGGGGCTGACGTGGACCCTTCGGCAACCGGCAACCCGGTAGTGGTTGGTGTGTCGCCCTCGCGTTCAGGAAAGCCTTGTCCCACGTTTAAGAAAATCACTTCCAAACCAGCGCTCCCGGGGGGGTGGCGACTGACCAACATCAGTTATGGGGGTTTCACCAGAAGGGCGCGAAGCCCCGAGACTTTGGCAACCCACCTGCTCCTAATCAGTCAGTAAAACATTTGTTTCCCAAGATTGATACACCGGTCGGGAACCGCTATGTCCAACAGTCCGGCAATGCCAAACAACAACGCTCTCTTCGCGGAGCTCAATATTGGCGACTATTTAGCGATCTTCAAGCGGCGACGCTTGTGGATCATTTTGCCGGCCATCGCCATACTCGTTGCCGCCAGCATTGTGGTCTGGCGTCTCCCCAACATTTATCGCTGCGAAACGACAATCCTCGTCGATCCACAAAAGGTGCCGGACAACTACATCAAGGCAACGGTAACGCAGAACATCGCCGACCGGCTGTCAACGATACAGGAGCAAGTCACCTCTCCAGCGGCATTGAAGAAGCTGATCGACACGATGGGGTTATATCCCGACCTGAGGAAGAGTCTCGGAGAACAAGAAGTCATCCGCATTATGCAGACATCGATTCAGGTGGAACCAGTCACTTCGATGGGAAGTCAGCTCAGCGCCTTCCGCATTACCTTTAAGGGACGCAATCCGGTTGAAGTAGCCCAAGTCACGAATCAGATTGCGGCCCTTTTTATCGAGGAGAACCTGAAAGTCCGCGAACAACAATCCTACGGCACCGCTGATTTCCTGGAGAGCGAGTTGCAGAAAACATCACAGGACCTTCAACAAAAGGAAAGCGAACTGGCGACCACGCGTTCCCGCTATTTGCAGGAACTACCCGAGTCCGAGCAATTTCATGTTCAGCAAGCGGAGAATCTGCGGATGGAGATGCGGGGAATGGATGATCGCATCAGCCGCGACCAGCAGGAGAAGATATCTCTCCAGTCTTTGATGGCCGCCAGCGCGCCGACCGTCGATCTCGATATCGGCTCTGGCACTTCGGCTTCGCAGTCGCAACTGGACATCGTGCGGACAAAGTTGAGCGCACTTCAAAATCGCTACGGCCCGGCCCATCCGGACGTACGTCGTCTGCAAGCGGAGTTGGACGAACTGAAGGCCAAACAGTCAAGCCAGCCGGCTCCGACTGATCGGAGATGCGACCAAAATTCAAAGGGTACACAATCCAGTGATCGAGTCGCAGATTGAGAAATTGGATCAGGACATTGCGGATCAGAAGGAAAAGGCCGCGAACATTCAGAAAGATATCGATTTTCATATCTCGAAGATTCAGCAAAGCCCCATCTATTGGGAAAAAACGGCAGGCATAACGCGCGATTACGATGCCTTGCGCGCCCGTTACTCGCAATTATTGGAAAAGAAACTCTCGGCAGATACGGCTAGTGCCATGGAGAGCCGTCAAAAGAGCGAGCGTTTCGTCATCCTCGATCCCGCTCAAGTTCCCGAAAAACCATACTCGCCGAATCGGCCATTACTGCTCGGGGCGGGAATAATTGGAGGATTATTCTTGGGAATAGCGCTGGCCGCGTTACTGGAACTTACCGACGATTCGGTTCGCGAAGGGCGTGAGGTGGAAAAAATTCTCGGACTGCCGGTGCTAAGCGGCGTTCCGGAGATACTGACGGCACAGCAAAGGTGGAGTAGCCGGATTCGCCTGTGCGCCGTAAGTGTCACCACGGTAGCTATGGCCGTGATTTTGGGATTCGGTATCGCTCACTTCGGTGTTCGCTTTTCCTAGAACGGTTGCCAAACACATGTATCTGGACTTCTACGAACTCAAAGAAGAACCCTTTCGGCTGACGCCGGATCCGAAGTTTCTACAACTGGCGGAGCCGCATCGCAATGCCTTAACTACCTTGGCGCAGGCCGTAATTGGGCGTAAGGGTTTAGTGTTATTCAGCGGACCGGTGGGAACAGGCAAAACTACACTTCTCAACGGACTCCTGAGCCTGTTGGGGCGAAGCTTTCTCCCAGCAATTATTGCCTACAGCATTCATCGTCAATCCGCGCCTTAGCTCGGAAGAGTTGTTGGAGACGCTACTATTCGAATTTGAAATACCGCGAAACTTCAATTCAAAGCCATCGCGTCTGGCGGCTTTGCAGTCACTGCTTTTTTCCACGGCGAGAGAAGGTGGGACTTGTCTGCTGATCGTAGATGAAGCGCACTTGATGACGGCCGAGGCGCTGGAAGAGATTCGATTGCTGATGAATACGGACAGCTACCGCGAGAAGCTACTCCAGGTGATCCTGTGCGGCCAGCCGGAGTTGACCGAACTGGTGCGCCGTCCCGAGGTGCGGGCGCTTCAACAGAGAATTGCGGTGCGAGCGGCGTTGCGTGAACTTAGTGCAAGCGAGACCCGCCTCTACCTTACGGAGAGGCTTCGGATAGCCGGGCTGGAAGGCCTCGTCCCGTTCACGGCGCCGGCCATTCAGAGAATTCATGATTACGCCGGCGGAGTTCCTAGGCTGATCAATGTGATATCTGATGCCTGTCTCAGCATAGGATGGGACACACGGAGGAAGGAGATCGGGGTAGACGTGGTGGAAGAAGTTGCGAACCGGCACGACCTTGAATTGTCCGTCATCTCGGACGGGAAGCCAGGCCTCTCGTTAACTGCCCTGAATACTTGCGACTCGACTGGTGCTTCAACCCGAGGGCAACTATGAGCAAGCTGTTTCGTAATATGCAGGAGGCGGAGAAGCATTCGGTCGGTCGGCCCGCGAGTAGCGCTGCCGTGGCGGAGTTGCTTAGCGCCATCGGAGCAGAGGTTGAGGTCGCGCGCAAGTCAAGTTCCGCTCCTCTGTCGAAGTGCGAAACAATCCAACTCGCGCCCTTGCATCGTCCCGTCTTGCTGCCGGGTGATGAGGACGCCGACACCCACCCGGCATTCGAGTCTTATCGCTCGCTGCGTACGAAGATGATGCACTCGCAATCTACGCAGGGAATTCGTTCTGTCGTGGTCAGCAGCGCTATTCCTGGAGAAGGAAAAACCGTCTCAGCACTTAACCTGGCGTTGTCGCTCGTTCAGCTTGAAACCCAACGTGTGCTGTTGGTTGATAGTGATATCAGGACGGCTGGGCTCAGCGGAATTCTCGGAATAGCGGACCAGGCAGGGCTGGCAGAAGTTCTGGGCGGACACGCCAAATTCATGGATGTAGTTCGTTCCACCAACATTCCTAGACTTTATGTCGTAGGCGCAGGACAGCTTGTAGGCGCTGCGGCAGACTTATTTCCTGGAACGCCTTGGGCCGATTTTGTCGGTCACGGCAACGAGCTGTTTGACATGGTTATCGTGGATTCCCCGCCCATCCTCGGCCTCGCCGATTTTGAACTGATCAGCGCCGGCTGTGATGGTGTCCTGATTGTGGTGCGGGCCCGCAAAACAAAGCGCGACGTCTTACAGGAAATCAGGCAGCATCTGGAGGGCAAAAGGGTGCTGGGCGTGATTCTGAATGGCCAGAAGCAACAATCAAAACGTTATGGCTATTACTACTATGGGCAGGGCAGCAGACGGCCGCAGCGATAGTCGGCCGGAGACTTTGAGTTAGGAGGATGAATCCGGCATTGCATCTGGCGTAGACCGGGAAATATCTTATGTATCCCAATCTGAAATTACGAATTTTTACGCTGGGTATTCGCCAGAACCAAATGGCGAGGGAGTTGAAGATTTGCGAGAGCCAGCTTAGCAAGATCATCAACGGCTATCGCGAGCCTTCCCAGGCGGAGAAAGCCGTGCTGTCTCAGTATTTAGCTGTGGAAGAGACGTGGCTCTTTGAGCAGCACGAAAACGTTCTCACACCGCAATCGATTTTGCTTTCAAAACCCGCGCGGAACGAACAATGATCGCAGTTAGTCAAGAGCTCATCACTCAGCGACCGAGATCTGTACCCGTCGTAGTGAAGGAGTATGATCCGGCCCGCGCGGAAGCATGGGACCAATGGCTTTGTTCTTACCCGAGAGCAACTCCCTTCCACTCCACAGCATGGATCAGGGCGCTCGAAAGGGCATTTGGCTATCAATCACGCTGTATCTACTCCGAGCGCGACGGCGAGATCACTGGAGTTTTGCCGCTATTCTTAGTCTCCAATTGGATCCTTGGACGCTGCTTGCTATCAAGTCCTTTCGCCGACTACGGCGGCATTTGTGCCGCTGACCAGGAATCATCGGAGGCGTTGCTGGAATGCGCCAAACAGATGGCATCGTACGAAAGGGTTGACTATCTCGAACTGCGTCACCGGAGCTACGAATTACAGCCGGGCTTTGTCCCCAAGGACCTCTATGTGGCATTCAGCTGCGAGTTAGGCCATGATTCGGAAGCGGAATTCCGTAAGCTGCCTCGCGATACTCGCTATATGATTCACAAAGGAGAAAAGGCTGGTCTGGAGACGAAGTCAGGAGTTTCCGGTCAGCTCGACTTGTTTTACTCATTGTTTGCCACTAGCTGGCGTCGGCTCGGCACTCCCGTGTTGCCGAAAAAATGGCTGGATATCCTGGTCGACGAATTTTCCGATTGCGCCGACTCTGAAGCTGGTCTATCACAAAGGGCGTGCTGTTGCCGGAGTGCTTTCCCTATCTTGCGGCGACGCCGTATTTCCCCATTACGCGGGGGCTTCTCCCGAAGCAAATCAGGTGGCGGCCAATAACTTTATGTATTGGCAGCTGATAGCGGCGGCGATCGGCAAAGGAATTCGACGCTTTGATTTTGGCCGCAGCAAGCGCGGAACCGGAGCATTTCATTTCAAATCTTCCTGGAATATGCAAGTCGATACCCTTGCCTATCAGACGTTCCTTTTACGGCGAAAGCAGGCACCCGAGATTTCTCCGGTGAACCCAAAGTTTCGCATTGCAACCAGGTTGTGGAGTCACATCCCACTTGGAACCACCATGCTGATCGGGCCAAAAATCGTTCGCTGGTTCCCATAACACTGGAATTGGCGGCACTCGGAAATATGCGGATATTGTTCCTTTGCCACCGGCTTCCCTATCCACCTGACAAGGGGGAGAGGATACGTGCGTTCCACGAGCTTAAGTATCTCGCGGCCAGACACGAAGTCGACCTGTTGTGCTTTGCCGACTCGCCGGGGGATGGCGAATATGAGAGTGTCTTCCGAGACATGTGTAGAAGCGTGCATGTAGAGGTGCTCAGCCCGACAACCAGGCGTTTGCGCGCAGCTTGGGCCGGAATCAGGGGAGAATCGATGTCGGCCGCTTTCTTTTATTCGCCTAAGTTTGCGCGCAAGATGCGGCAAATGCTCGAGCGAACCTATGATCTTGTTTTTGTCTATTGCTCCGCTATGGGCCGCTTCATTCCTCAGCCGGCTGCTGCTCCCATCGTGGCCGACTTTGTCGACGCTGATTCGGCGAAGTGGGCTCAGTACGCGCAGGGCTGCAGCCCGCCGCGTTCCTGGCTGTATCAGCAAGAGTCTCGAGCCGTGGCTGCCATTGAGCTAGAACTAGGCAGTAGAGCAGTCCTCTCATTGACGACGACCGCGCACGATGCAAAAGAACTCTGTGGCTTGGATAATGGCCGGGTTTCAGTTGAGGTCATGCCGAATGGCGTGGAGTTAACAGAACCGGCGGGCACCAGGGATTTCTCGTCCATTATTAAACTAAAGCCCTTCTTAGTGTTCGTCGGAACCATGAATTACACCCCGAACGTCGACGCGGTGGCGTTCTTTGCTCGAGAGATCCTTCCGCTCATTCGTCGCACATACCCGCGGTTGAATTTTGTCATCGTGGGAAGAGATCCCGGCCGCAACGTGCAGCGTTTGGCGGAGCTTCCCGGTGATCACCGTCACCGGCCGAGTTCCTGAGTGTATAGCTACCTTCGTAATGCGGAGGTTTCGGTAGCACCATTCCGAATTTCGCAGGGGTTTCATAACAAAATTGCCGAATCGCTTGCCGTAGGGACGCCTGTTATCGCCAGCGAGCGAGCGGCGGCGGGCATAGGTCTCTCTGAGGACGAGGGCCTTTTCACCGCGGAGGCGCCGCAGCAGTTTGCTGAAAAGATTGATTATCTTCTGCGAAACCCCGGATTGCGTAGCAACCTGCGCAATTCCGCGCCAATGGTTCGCGATCTTCTTAGCTGGCAAACACACTTAAGCCGACTGGAACAGCTGATAATACAGGCCATCGCACAACATGGTGAGCCGGTAGCTCCCGCATTTTGCGACGAAGTATTTTCATGAATTCACCGACGGCAATGCGAGCCGCTCATACTGATGCGTACCCCAGTCCGAATCTAGGTATCGCCGCCTCCAGTGAACGGCGTGCGGCAAAAACGCCGTTGCCGATACGCATTCTGCATGTTCTCAATAGGCTGGATGTGGGGGGAACGGAGAAGGGAATCGCGAAGATAATCAAGGGTCTGGATCCTGATTTGTTTCAGCATTCGATCTGTACGCTGCGCGGTACAGCGCCGGTAGCGCGTTCGTGGATTCCGGACGTGAAGATTACGGATGCTGGCCGCGAACGGGAGGGGTTTCAATTTAACGTACAACGATTGACCGGCGTCATGAGAGCTATTTGTCCGACCATCGTTCACTCGCGAAACTGGGGCGGTATTGAAGGGCCCCTCGCCGCACGCCTCGCCGGTGTCCCGGTGATCGTCCACAGCGAACATGGCTATGAGTTAGACATGAAAGACGGCCTTCCACTCCGGCACCGTATCATGCGTCATGTTGCCTATCGATGTGCGGATGCGGTGTTCACGGTAAGCAGGGAATTACGCGACTTCCATGCTGCCCAAGCCTGGTGGGATCCCGATTCCATGGGCGTTGTGCGTAACGGAGTGGACGGAGACAAATTTAGTCCATCTCCCGAGGTTTCCAGTCGAATTCGGCTGCAACTAGGAGTGCGTCGCGACGCTGTGGTTGTGGGTTTTGTTGGCAGGTTAATTGCTCTGAAAGATGTAAAAACGTTGTTACTGGCTTTGGAAAGCGTAGTGCCCGAAAAACCTGACGTCCACGGGCTTGTGGTTGGTTCGGGACCGGAGTTGGCCTCCTTGCAAGATTACGTAGCCGCCTCACCAACTCTTCGGGGGCGAGTGTGCTTTGCGGGGCCCCGAGAGGATGTGGCCGAGTTGCTGCAGGCAATGGATGTATTCGTGCTGCCTTCTCTGATGGAAGGGATGTCGAACACAATCCTGGAGGCAATGTCTACGGGGCTACCGGTGATCGCGACGAATGTAGGTGGAAATCCTGAAATCGTGATCGACTCCGAATGCGGGTACCTATTCAAGCCCGGCAACGTAGCTGCCCTCTGCCAGAAGCTATTGACTCTGCTGCTGAATGGCGAGCAGCGAAGAAAATACGGCGAAGAAGCCCGAAGGAGAGTGCTTGCCACCTTCGGTTTAGAAGCCATGCTGTGGCACTACCATGAGCTTTACCTTGGTCTGGCAACGAACCATGGTGCGATTACAGGCGCAGGAACCTATGTGCGGAATTAGCGGAATCTTCGAATTCGACAGGTCGCGAACCATCCCTTCCGGGATGCTGCACCGAATGAACGAGTCCATTCGACACCGTGGCCCAGACGATGAGGGAATCTACGTCGAACGCGGGATCGGTCTAGGGCATCGCCGTCTTAGTATCATCGATGTCGCTGGAGGTCACCAGCCGATCAGCAACGAAGATGGTACCGTGTGGGTTCTGCTGAACGGAGAAATCTACAACTTTGCTTCACTGAGCAAAGATTTGCAGGTTCGTGGCCACAAGTTCCGCACGCGATCGGATACCGAAGCCATCGTTCACCTCTACGAAGAATATGGCGATGACTGTTTTAGGCGGCTGAGGGGAATGTTCGCGATCGCGATCTGGGACAGTCGCAAAAATCGCTTGATCCTAGCGCGGGATCGCGTCGGCAAAAAGCCACTTTATTATTATGTCGACGGCGAGAAGGCCATATTTGCTTCTGAGCTGAAGGCGATTCTAGCGGCAAACGCAATCCCTGTACAGATGGACTCGTATGCGGCATGCGATTACTTCTCGTTTGGCTATATACCCGCTCCCAAGACAATTTATCGGAATATCCGCAAGGTTCTTCCGGCTCACTATCTGGTCGTCACACCCGAAGGTGTGGCGGAGAAAGCTTATTGGCATCTATCGTTCGCCAATGTTGAGAATCGCACAGAGCGGGAGTGGTCTGAAATGCTCAGGGATAAGCTTAGTGAAGCTACCCGCATCCGGCTTATGAGTGAGGTGCCACTCGGAGCTTTCCTAAGCGGCGGTGTGGATTCCTCGACCGTGGTCGCGCTCATGAGCGGGGTTATGGACCGCCCGGTGACGACCTGTTCGATAGGATTTCCGGAAGAGAGCTACAACGAGGCGCCATATGCTCGCCAGATAGCTACTCAATTCAATACTGATCATTATGAGCACATAGTCAGGCCCGACGCTCTGGCCATCGTGGACAAACTGGCGTGGCACTATGATGAGCCTTTCGCCGATTCCAGCGCTATTCCTACCTACTATGTTTCGCAGGTTGCGCGCCAGCATGTCACAGTTGCCCTGGGCGGCGATGGAGGAGACGAGAATTTCGCTGGATATCGGCGCTACTTGTTCGACCACCGGGAAAATCAGCTCCGGGCAATGCTGCCGGCCGGGGTACGGCAGGCTATGTTCCAGCAGCTCGGCCGATACTATCCAGGGCTGGCATGGGCCCCGAGAATCTTTCGCGCAAAAGCCACATTTCAGTCGTTGTCACGATCTCCTTTGGAGGGCTACTTTAACTCGATTTCGATATTTCGGCCGGACGAGAAAGCCGCGCTATTTACGGACGAGTTCCGGCGGCAGCTAGGTGCTTACGACTCCATAAACGTATTTCGCAAACATTACGACGAAGCTGATACTACAGATACCCTGTCGCGGATTCAGTACCTTGATATCAAAACCTATCTTCCCGACGATATTTTGACGAAGGTCGATCGGGCGAGCATGGCAGTCTCACTCGAACTGCGTGCACCGATTCTCGACCATGAATTCATGGAAATGGTTGCCGCTATTCCGTCGCGGCTGAAACTGTACGGTGATACCGGAAAATACATTTTCAAGAAGTCTTTCGAGTCGATGCTGCCCGACAACATTCTCTACAGACGAAAGCAGGGGTTCGCGGTTCCGCTGGGCCAATGGTTACGTCGGGAACTGAAGGAAGTTGCTTATAGAGCGGTTATCCAGGCGGAGGACGGCATTCTGAATAGAGGATACTTGGAAAAGCTGTGGAAGCAGCACCAGGCAGGGACATTTGATCGTTCAGCTCATCTCTGGGCGGTATTCATGTTTCGCAAGTGGCAGCAGGTTTTTCAGCCCGGAGGTGTCGCGTGAGCGGCATCTGCGGCATTTGCGAAACCCAGGGACAATTTCGGGCGACGGACCTCGATGCGATGCTTCGTGGCACCCGGAGGCCGGGCGAGCGATCGCCCGCAGTGCTTACCTGTATGGGTGCCGTTATTGGCGTGTCCCCGCGTTGGGAGGGCCAGAGCGTAGGCCGCAGAAGTGACATCATGGCTGCGGTGTCAGCGGATTTGTGCAACATTACCAAACTGACAGCCGGAGTGCAGGGGAAGAACAACGACAAAGTGTTGTCGGTCGCCGAATTGATTGTTGAGCTCTACGGCGTATATGGAGTTGCCGTTCTGGAGAGACTGGAGGGCAGCTTTGCGATTGCGATCTGGGACTTGGGTCGGCAGGAACTCGTCCTGGCTGTCGATCCATTGGGACTGGAGACACTGTATTGGGCCAATGATCGTGGACGAATGTTGTTCAGTTCGCGGGTCGGGGGAGTAGCACAGACCAAGAGTGATTGCCAGCTCGATCCGGCAGCCATGATGCAGTTTTTGCTACACACGGTGGTGCCCGCCCCCTTGTCAATCTATCGGGATGTAGAACGTTTGGAGCCTGGCACAGTACTCGTGTGGAGGGGCGGAGTAGCGACTAAGAAAAGATATTGGGATTTGCACTATCGAGAGTCAACGGCCAAGGACCAAACCTTCTGGGCCGATCAGCTGCGCCAAACGATGAGGCAGGCAGTGCATTCTCATCTCAGCGATTGCCAACCGGGGCAGACTGGTGCATATCTGAGCGGTGGAACGGATAGCAGCAGTATTGTTGCTTTCGCCAGCGAGCTGCATCCTAGACCTAATACCTTCTCGATTTACTTTGAAAATCCGCGCTACGACGAACTCGCGTTCGCTCGCATTGCAGCCAATCGCTTCCACGCCAGTCATCACGAAGCATGCCTTACGGCCAACGACGCAGCGCAGGCGATACCAGCAATCGTAGACTACTATGACGAACCATTCGGAAACCCGTCGGCCATGGGCTCCTACCACTGCGCTCGATTGGCTCAGCAGCACGGGATAGACGTTCTGCTTGCAGGAGATGGAGGCGACGAACTTTTTGCCGGTAACGAGCGGTACGCCAGCGATAAGAAGTTCGAGCTTTATCAGTCGCTGCCCAAAGCTCTGCGCGCGGGGGTGATCGAGCCTTTCACTCGTATGCTTCCTGGGGCTGGCGTTTTATCTTTACCTGCCCGGTTCATACGACGGGCCGGGCTTCCGAATCCCCGTCGGATCTTTTCGTACGCATATTTATGGTCGACGCCGCTGGGAGAAGTGTTTGAGCCATCCTTCCTGGACCAGATACCGTCGGGAGGTTTTCTGGATGTTCCTGCATCTCATTTTGGCAACGCGCCGGAGGCGACATCGGAGTTAAACCGCCTCCTATATTTGGATATAAAGATGACACTAGCTGACAATGACGTCCGCAAAGTTAGGGGCACGGCCGAGATCGCTGGAGTCAAAGTGCGCTTTCCGCTTTTGGACCGTAGCTTGGCTGAGCTCTCAGGACGGATACCTTCCGGTTTAAAGCTAAAAGGTCTCGAGAAACGTTACATCTTCAAGAAAGCGATGAGTGGGATTCTCCCGGCCGAAATTCTTCAAAAGAAGAAGCACGGCTTTGGAGTTCCTATAGGCTATTGGGCTGAAGCCAATCCCGAAATACGGTCTCTAGTAGCCATTCTCGATGAGCCTCAAACTAGGCAGCGTGGCTACTTTCAGCCGGCGTTTTTAGCGAACCTCAGATCACTCAACCACACTCATCCTGCTTATTACGGTGACATGTTGTGGGCGGTAGTTATGTTGGAGCTGTGGCATAGAAGGCACTACAAGCTCTGTCCAGCCGACGCGGTCGAATTGGGAGCTGTCCATGGCTCGTGAGATCCAGTCCAGAACGACAGCCGGTAGCTGGAAGCAGACTGTGATGGAAGGTCTGTATCGGACTGGAGTTCTCCATGCCGTTCACGGTTTTTCACAACGGTATGAGCTGCGACCCTGCGGCGGTCAAAAGTGGCGTTTGCAGCGTGTCCGCACGGCTAAGTACGCGATACTAACCTATCATCGCGTCGGGACAGGTGGAGCCCCCTTATATTGCAAGTTACCAAAGGGAGTATTCGAAGATCAAATGCGCTACATTGCGCGCAATTATCGTGTTATATCGGTCCGGCAAATGACCGAAGAGTTGGATAATCCACAGAGATGCGGCCAGGCCATCGCCATCACTTTCGATGATGGATATTTGGGAACCTATAAGGAAGCTTATCCAGTATTGCGCAAATATAACTTGCCAGTAACGGTATATCTATCTGCCGCCGCGATCGAGACTGGAGAAATCTTATGGTACGACCGGATATTTCTCTGCTTCCAAAAGGCTCCCTCGACATTTACGGTTCGGTTGAGTACCTACCATACCTATTCTCTGGAGACCTTGGCCCAACGGATTGAGGCAGCAACGGAGGTGGTTGCCTATCTCCGGTCGCTTCCCGACGGGGACCGGCAGCAATGGTGCAGAGAGCTCGAGCGTGAAATTCCCTTGGAGACCGCGGAGGTTCGCGGGGCGATGATGACGTGGGAGCAAGCACGAGAAATGCAGAGAGGGGGCGTCCATTTCGGTGCGCACACGATGACCCATCCGGTTGTGAGTCGCTTGCAGCCTGATGGCTTCGACCGCGAGATTGGGGAGTCGAAACGACTGATAGAACAAAGGCTTAATTCGCCTGTAGATAGCTTCGCCTTTCCTTTCGGCAAGCCTTCAGACTGCGGCCAAAGCATGAATCAGGTACTGACAAGCTATGGTTTTCGATCGGCGATGACCTCCATCGTCGGCCTGAATGAGCCCGGAGTGGATCCCTTTCGCATACGGCGCCTCGGGATCGGAAGTTGTCCTAACATCGCCCGCTTCGCGTTCCAGTTGCAACGAGCGTTTGTCCATCCCGTTGATGAGGAGCTTTCTGCATCGCATATGTCAAGGCAGGCTGAGGAGAGTCCGTGCGAGACTACTTAGTCCTTGCTATCGTGTTTCTATCGGTGCCGATCGCCCTAGTTAATCCTTACTATGGAATATTAGTCTGGTCGTGGCTGGCATATTTCAATCCCCATCGTTACTGCTGGGGAATCGCCCGAGAGTTCCCTGTCGCTATCGTTATCGCCGTTCCGACGTTGATCGGAGCCTTGTTTGCAGGCAAGAATCACCGCATCATCACCCGTGAGACTCTATTGCTGACAGCGCAGTGGATCTGGTTTGGAGTGACATCATATTACATCACGACGGTGCCACAGTTCAGCGGACATGTGAGAGATGCCAGAGATCACCTGGAGACGATCAGCAAGATTCTACTGATGACGGTAGTAACGATTGTGCTGGTCAATTCCAGACAGAAGCTTCGCGGACTGATCCTAGTTATCATCGCTAGTTTTGGATTCAGAGCACTTGTGGCGAGCATCTTCTTTGTGACAACCGGCGGCCAATACAAGATATGGGGGCCAGACGGAACGTTCCTGGCGGACAACAATGATTTTGCCCTCGCGTTAAATATGACGATTCCAATGTTTTTCTTCTTGGCCCGTTCGGAGGCCGCGAGATGGGTGCGTATCGGGATAAGAGTTCTCATGGTGAGTGTGATCATTTCGGTGATCGGGACTTACTCTCGCGGTGGACTAGTGGGCTTGAGCGTTACGGCGCTTATGCTGGTGCTCAACTCGCGCCACAAGGTCGTCGGCCTTCTCCTACTGAGTATTGGACTGGGCGGCATACTGATGTTTTCCACAGTCGCCTGGAAGGATCGCATGTCGTCATTTACCCAAGGCAACTTGGACGCGTCGGCCGAGTCCCGGCTGACCATCTGGCGCGGCGGCTGGCGGTTGGTTCAAGATTATCCCATCACGGGCGGCGGTTTCGAGGTCTACACGGACGGTTCTGCCTTCTCGCGATATATCGATGAGGCGGATAAGGCGCTCTATGGGCAGCATGGACCCCACAGCATTTATCTCCAGACTCTGGGAGAACAGGGTTTTGTCGGCCTAGGATTGTTTATCGGATTGATCGCGTCTTGTTTTTGGAGTCTGCATAGGTTGAGGCGGCAGTCTGCCTGGAATGGAGAACTCGCCTGGGCCGTTCCATACACGCGTATGTTCGAAATTAGCCTGCTGGCATACTTGGCAAACGGGGCCACGCTAGGCCGGGCATATTTCGACCTCTTTTATCAAATTGTGGCGTGCGTCGTAGCTCTCAAAATCGTATGGAAGCGCGAGGCCACTGAATTATTTGAGAAACAGCTCATCGTTTCGGCCGAGATGGAAGCACTTCCGGCTTGATGGGAAATCAATATCGTCGAACGATTGGAGAGGCTTGTGGGGTTGAGAATATCGCGGCAAAGGCACCGACGAGCTGTTGATTTCCTGCTGGCGGTCACACTATTCTTTCTGATTCCGTCAGTTGCGCTTTCGGAGGTGGCTGAAACCACGGTCGAAACGGTTGGACGCGGCCTGAGCAGTTCGATTGCTCTAGATGCGACGGGAAGTCTCCACGTGGCTTACCTGGGGCAGGACGCGAAGGTATATTATGCATTTCGACCAGCTGGAACCAAGAAGTGGTTTTCCATCGCGGTGATCGATGCTACACATTCCACGCAGAACATTTTTCCGATGGTCACGGTCGACGCCAGCGGACAACCTCACATCTGTGTTGCGGCTGGCGAGCTGAAGTATGTCACGCTTCGCGATGGCAGATGGCTAACCCAGGTCGTCGACCCTGGATCCGGAACCCTGTCGTATCACTGTTCAATAGTTGTGTCTGCGGATGGGGTTCCTCATGTGAGCTGGTATCACGAATTCTTGCCTGGAGGCAAGCAGTTCACACATCTGAGGCACGCAGACCTGGAAAATGGGGTTTGGGTTGTTCGTTCGGTCGATGGGGGAATTTCTGGCAAATGGAACTCCATGGCTCTGGATGCTAAAGGTATGCCCTGTCTTTCGTATAGTCAACTTGCCTATGGCGGGGACCTGCGATATGCCAGTTGGAACGGCAAAGAGTGGGAAATCAACGATGTGGATTCATCCCGCAATGCGTCTACAGCTCGGGGCTTTGACAATAGTTTGGCATTAGCCGCTGATAGTTCAACGCATATCAGCTATTTCGACGACACAACGCTCAAATATGCGCATGGAACCGGTGGAAAGTGGAGTATAGAAACGGTTGCCAGCGTTTCCACCGGGTACGATCACTATGTGGGCAGCACGACCATGCTGCTGGATAAGCGGGGCAATCCTCACATTATATATGGAGACTTTGGAGGTGTAAGACACGCGTTCCGACAAGGCGGGAAGTGGAGGACAGAGTTGATTGTAGGTGGCGGTATCCAGCAGTATCCAAATCTGGGCGCTGTTTTGGGACCGGACGACACACTGTACGTTTGCTATCCGGATCCTGAAGACGGCTATGTAAAGGTTGCAGTCGTTAAGCTAGATGACTTCCAGGAGAGCTCAGGACAAGGGGAAAGCCCGCGCAAGTAGCAGCGGAGTTGTAGTGTCCGCGGAATCAGGATGGTGGAACTGACGATGACAACATCAACGGCGATACTGCATGTGCTGGATCATTCATGGCCAATTCTGAGCGGCTATAGTGTCCGGAGTCGCGATCTTATAGCTGCACAGCGCCAGTTGGGCCAATCCGTCATGGTGGTTACGGGGCCGCTGCACCAGACTGATGATCCGGAGCCCAACGAACTCACACTGGATGCTACCCCCTATTTTCGCACGCCAATCAGCGGTATCGTCGCCGTCCATGCCCTTCGCAGACGCTGGCCTGGCTTACGAGAGTGGCAAGTCGTTCGCTTACTTCGCAATCGGATTCTAGAGCTTATTGACGCGTATGGTGTCGAGATTGTTTGCGCTCACTCCCCGGCGTTATGCGGCGTGGCAGCTCTTCAGGCGGCGCGACGACGAGGACTGCCGTTTGTCTATGAGATCCGCGCATTCTGGGAGGATGCTGCAGTGGATCAAGAGCGAGTCCGGACAACTTCCCTTCGATACCGGCTGACGCGCTGGTTAGAAACCTACGTGGCGCGTCGAGCCGACGCAGTCTCTGGCATTGCGCAACATATATTGCAAGAGCTACGCTCGCGCGGTGTTCCGGCCAATAAGTTGTTTCATGTCCCTAATGGCGTGAACGTGAATCGTTTTACGCCGGCGGCTCGCGATCCTGAGTTGGCGGAAGAGTTGGGCCTGGCGGACGGGCCGGTATTTGGTTTTTTTGGTTCTTTGTATCGGTACGAGGGTATCCGCTGGCTTATAGGCGCAATGGCGCAGTTACGTGCTCGTGGAAACCGATTCACCCTAATCGTGGTTGGGCACGGTGAGGAAGAAGCAGCAATTCGTCACGCAATCCGCGAGCATAACCTGACCGACGTGGTTCGGTTTGCCGGTAAGGTTCCGTTTGAACATATTCGACGATATTACTCAACAGTTGACATCATGGTTTTTCCGCGGCTGAGTATAAGGCTGACTGAGCTTGTGACTCCGCTGAAGCCGTTGGAAGCGATGTCGCTAAAGAAGGCGGTCCTGGCAAGCAGTGTTGGAGGGCACCGCGAGTTGGTACAGCACGAGGTCACAGGGCTGTTGTTTCGCCCGGAAGATGTGGAAGACTTTTGCGTTCAGGCCGAGCGGTTGATCGCCAACCCTATGCTTCGAGAGCAATTGGGCGATACGGCCCGGGAATACATCTTGAAAGAGAAGGATTGGAAGGTGCTGGCTCAAGAGTATCAACGAATATACGCGTTTGTCAGGCAGAACAGATTGAGCCCAGGACAACTCACGCCTGAATCTGCTGGGGCTTGAGGCATTCGATCTATGCAGACTCTGTCTAAGCTCTATGACTGGCTCGCCCGGTCGGATGCTTCGCAGGGGTCCGATCTTATCTTTGTGCTGGCCGGACGGGAATGCCGTAAGCATTTCGGGCTGAAGATATTTGCTGAAGGTTGGGCATCAACCTTGCTACTCAGTGTGGGACGATTTGAGATCCGCGAGTTCGCGCAATATAGGTTGCGCGTGCCCACAGATCTGGTTGCGCTTGCCTCGTCCATATCGCCCGAGCGGCGGCACTTTTTCGTGGCCGTGCGAGAGGCGGACGTGGAAATGGAACTAATTCCATGGCGGCACTTCGGGACGTGGCGCGAAATTCGCGCTCTTGCGGAATGGCTGAGGAGCCACGAGACGGTGCGAAGTTTGACAGTTGTTAGCAGTGGCTTTCACTTAAGACGTGTGAGGTGGTGCTGCCGAGCGTTGCTGCCCAGCGAAATAACCGCGAGGTTCCTCGCCGTTCCGGCCGAATTTCCGAGCTTTGACCGGAGCCAGTGGTGGCGTAGTGCGCCCTCACGCAACTTGGTGCTCCTAGAGTTGGCGAAAGTAGTGCTATACCCCCTTGCTTTGCGATGCGCGGCCGTCTGCTTGAGTGTCAAGCTTGATGGTACCGGGCGCTGTTGAATGATCACCAGAAGTATCGTACGGAGAGCAATTGGCGTCTGAAATGCTGGTCAAGTTCTGATGAATGCGTGAGGAAAATGTCTGTCTCTGGATCTGCGACGCCGGTAATGCTATCGCACTCGAACGTGAGTGTAGGCACCGTGGAAACGATCGCCTGGAGGCGGGCATTGGTCGCTCTCGCTCTGGGTTGCATTATTACGCTCGTAGGGTTTCGTCAGACGGTTGTATCGATGACGACAATCTGGGTTGGAAGCGCCACGTACTCCTATTGTCTCCTGATCGTACCCATCGTCGGCGTATTGATATGGCGTCTTCGCGATCAGGTGAGAGATATTATCCCCACATGCTCTTTTGCAGGGCTGACAGCCTACTTCTGCTCGGTGTTGGTGTGGTTTAGCGGCAACGTCGCCGACGTTCAAATAGTTCAACAAGTAGCGCTCGTGGCTATGCTGGATTCACTGGTTTGGGCAATGCTCGGAACCGCCGTTGCCACGAGCTTACGGTTCCCACTGGGGTTCCTCTGTTTAACCGTTCCCTTTGGAGACGGCATTGTTCCGACCCTTCAACAGGGGACTGCCACAGTTGTTGTGGCTGCACTGCGACTCTCCGGAATCCCCGCGTTCCAGGATGGATTTGTCTTGTTGACTCCCAACGGCAACTGGCAAGTTGCCGAAGCGTGCAGCGGCATACGCTATCTTATTGCATCAATTGTGATCGGCGTTCTAGTGGCGGGTGTAGCTTACAAAAGCTGGAAAAGGCGGATTATTTTTCTGCTGCTTTCGGTGCTGCTGCCAATCGTGGCAAACGCCATCCGAGCCTACGGAATTGTTGTACTAGCGTACCTGACGAGCAACGCCATCGCAACCGGCGTCGACCATGTCATCTACGGATTTGTATTCTTCTCGCTGACAACGGCGCTCTTATTGACGGTTGCGATTCGATGGTACGAGCCGGTCCCCAATCGCGGTCCCCGGCGTGTCAATCAAGTTTCGAACGCGCCCAACTCCGCGTTGCTAGTTGCTAATGTGCTGGCAATCGTTGTGGCTGTGGTTTCAGCCGGCGCCGCGAGCGAATTTCTTTGGTCACGGACACCCGCGACACCTGGTGCTGCTGCTTTCGTCGTTCCTGTAGGCTGGACGCCAGTCAGGAATCTTGATGATGAGTGGGCGCCTGAGCCGAAAGCATTACGACAGCGAACAACCGCAAATTTCTCCTCCGGACTGAACCAGGTGGCCACGTGTTTCGGGTGGTATCCCGAAGGCCGGCGCGGCGTAGAACTGATTAATGAGACCAATCTCGTCGGCGAATCCGGCGTTTGGACGGTGCTCGGTAGCGGCACTCGCCAGGTCGTGATTCGGGGCGAACCGGTGGTAGTTGCTGAATATCAAATCAAGCGCGGCCCGGAACGTCGCCTGGTGTGGGTTTGGTATTCGATCGGTGGACAAATCACATCCAGTCCATATCACCTGAGACTGATTGAAGCTAGTGACCGGCTGCGGGGCAGGCCGCAGGGTACTTCTCTATATGCTGTGTCAGCCCCGTATCAATCTGATCCTTTGGAAGCCTCCAACGCTCTCGATAGCTTCCTGAAATAAATCATTTCACCTTCGGCTTGGCGAATGGCTGCTTCGTGCAGATCGTAAGCCACGAGCGCTCTGCGCGCGCCTTCGCGAGCCAGGCTCGTGCTCATGCGTTGTTCAGCCTCAGCGAAAATTTCCTCCGCGGTCTCATGCGCGTCATAGGCCTCGTCATCGGCCTGCATCACCCGCCTAAGCGCATCCATGACCTGCTTGTTGATTTTCTGGGACGTGACCTTTTTGCCGGCAGCGCCATTCTTCCGAGTTCGTTTGCCGTTCCCGTTTTCTGAGAGCAACTGGTTATACGCGTGTTTCAGGTCGTCGCTCCACGTGGCCTTGACCTTCTTCTCCAGTTCATCCAGGGCAGCCCTAGCTTCATCGGCGGTTTCGCGCACCCGCTTTTTTTCCATCATCCATTTCAAGACGCTCCACTGTGTTCCTGCAGTCATGATGGCTCTGGCGTCTTCCACGACAGAAAGCTTTCGCATTGTGAACCTCTCCTTTGGGCTGTGTGCACAGCCGTTCGAGGCAAGAACTGTCACTGCTGGATTTCCTGCTGCGCGGCATTTCCGAAATCGCAAGCAGCGTCGTCCCACATTGCCATGTTTGCTGGCGGGATGAAGCTCATCGCTCTTTCGGCCAGCGCGGTAATCGTGAGACTGGGGTTCACGCCCAGGTTTGCCGATACCACCGACCCATCGCAGATGTACATGTTTCTGTAGCCGAAGACGCGGTGGCGAACGTCCACTACTCCGCCGCTGGGAGAGTCGGCGATTGCGCACCCGCCGATGCAATGAGCAGTTGCCGGAACATTGAAGAGGATCTCAGGCAGCGTACTCATCGAAGTCCCTCCTGAAACTTCCGCTACTTTCCTAGCGAACGCATTCGCTTGCGGAATGTAGGTCGGCACTTTGGCTCCGCGGCTGACCAGGAATTTCCGGAACGGCCAGAACCAGTGCCGCTCCCATTTCATTTCAATGTGGCCTTCCAAAGCCTGCATGCAGAGCAGAATCACGCTTTCGCGCGCCCATCCCCACGGCCAAAACACTCGCGCGGTTTTGACCGGATGCCGCAGAGCGGAGTGAATGATGTTTCTCAGCCAGAGTGCAATGCGTTGCGACCCGGGGTGGCCGTCGGTGAGGAGTGTAGTCAACAGACTCATCGCGTCGGAACCGTTCGGGTAACGCACCGCTTCGATGTGGGTGTCTTCGTCAATGTAGACGCCGGAGCCGATAGCGATGCCCTTGGACAAGTCGTCGCTGCAACCGGGCACACGCACTCCGATGAGCGACTCGGAATTGGTGCGCACATTCTTTCCCAGTCCCTCGCTGACGGCAGGCAGGGATCCCTTTTCCCGCAGGTGAAAAAGCAACTCCATGCTACCCAGCGCGGACGCCGAGAAAACTACACCGCGACAGGTGAAACGCCGCGGCTGCCGGCGAATCCAAGCGGTGGAGTTGACCGTGTGGACTTCGTATCCGGAGCCGCCTTTGGTAGTCGCATCCAGCGGCCTCACATCGGTAACCTTGGTTTCGGCGAAGAGCTGAACTCCGCGCTTCTCGGCTAGATACAAATAATTCAGGTCTAACGTGTTCTTAGCGCCGTACGGGCAGCCCATCATGCAGCCGCCGCAGGCGTTACACGTACTTCGCTCCGGACCCTCGCCGCCGAAGAACGGGTCAGGGTAGGTTTTCAAAATCGGCTGTCCGGCGGCAGACTGGAAGATTCCCACGTGCGTGCGATAGAAGGTGTGTCCGCATCCGCTCGCCTCAGCCGCCTTTCTCAGAAGATGATCGGCTGGTCCGAGAATCTGGTTCTCGATGATGCCCAGCATTCGCGATGCTGTATCGAAATGCTGAGGCATCTCCGACTTCCAGTCGGCTAATCCCACCCATGAGCCCGTGTCCCACACTTTGTCGGGGGAGCGAAGCAAGGTACTGGCATAGGTGATGGACCCGCCACCTACCGCGCAGCCGTGCAGAATGGTGACATGGCGGAAGAATCGCATGTTGAAGAAGCCGCGCAACCCGAGGCGCGGCCGCCAAAACCAGCGATGAATCGACCAACTGGTGCGGGGCAGATTCTCGCGCGTCCAGCGCCGGCCCATTTCCATAACGGCAACGCGGTAGCCTTTTTCGGCAAGACGAAGGGCGGAAACGCTGCCGCCAAAGCCGGATCCGATAACGATATAGTCGAAATCAAACTGCCGATCCAAGCTCATTGGCTTTCCTGGCCCACTGGCTGAGGAAGCAACTTCTGCTGTGGATGCAAATGCGCTCCGATGACCTCCGCAATGCGGCGCAACGCGTTGGCGCTCTGCGGAGCGTCAGGCCCGAACATCTGAAAATCGTGATTCATGTCGTCCCATGCATCCAGCGTGACATCCGCACCCTGATCTTTTGCGACAGCGGCAAACGATTGAATGCTGTTGTATAAGACTTCGCAGCGCCCGGCCTGTAAGTAGATCGGCGGCAGGCCCCGCAAATCGGCCAGCACCGGCGATACCAGCGGATCACGACGTTGGGCAGGATCACAGAACCAATCAGACCACTGGGCGAGCATTTCTGGTTGTATGTAGTCGTAGTCGTTACTTGTGGGTTCGATTGTGAAATCAATCGCTGGCGAAAGCGCAACAGCTAGTGACGGTAAAGGTAGGTTCGACTCGCGCACTCGAAGCAGCAACGCAAGTGTGAGGTTACCGCCAGCCGAATCGCCTGCAACCACCAGATCGTCGGTGCTGACGCCGCTATCGAGCAACCAATGGTAAGCATTGAGTGCGTCTTCCAGTTGTGAAGGGAAACCGTACTCGGGCGATAGCCGATAATCGAGCGCCAGCGTTTTGGATTTTGCCGCCAGCGTGATCAGCGCAATGAAGTTGGCGTATGACTGTGGATAAAAGCTGTATCCGCCGCCGTGGAGATAAAGAAGCGTGACCTGTGGCTCAATGTTATTGCCAGCGAACCAGCTTCCCTTGAAGCTGTTCTGGGTAAGCGCTGTGATGGTTACTTCGGAGAGCGCAGGGGAGCGAACGACCATCGAATCGAGGAAGGACCGCGCCTCCTTCACGTCACTCATATCGAAGGCGGTGCCGAGTTGGCGCTTCAGCAGTTCGGTAGCAACTTCCACCCACCAATTCCAACTCGGGCGGCGGGGCCCATTAAGCAACCGGCGCGCCGAAACCGCAGCTATGACTTGGGCAGCCTCAGCAGCACTGCGGATGCGGTGCTTCGCGGGACCCTGGAAATCAATTCGAGCGAACATGAGATGCTCGTCTTTCTATGCATACTGAAACAGGCGGCCTGGTGAAGGCGCTTTGATGGTGATCGCAATCGGCGCCTCCGATCCCGGATCAGCGACTACGGTCCGCACCATACGTCCTGCTCGCCGCCACCAGCCATGAAAGAACTGGCCGTCGCGATGGCGAACCTCGAGCGGAGCCCAGTCGGATCGGTCTAACGAAGCGATACCATGCACTGTCACGTCGCGAGTATCCATGCGTAATCCAGCCTGCAGTGCTTTGAGCGCGCTCTCCTTGGCGCTCCAGAGAATCGCCACAAGTTGAGAGTGATCCACCGACGCAGCGGCTGAAATGTAACCCTGCTCCTCGTTTGTGAAATAGTCAGCAATGAATCCGTCGCCGTGCGGCTCAATCATTTCCAGGTCGCAACCAAGTGCGATTCCCGCAGGCGCCACGCTACACAGCCCAATGCCGCTACGATGACTGAGCGAGATAGTCGCCTCCGCCGGTTGATCCGCGATGAAAGCCTCTGGCGCGCCCGAGGCAGCCGGCCGTATTTCTATCTCCCTGAGCGAATGCAAATGCTCAGGCAAACCGAACCTCGCAGCTAGAGCTCTCTTAGCGGTCCAGCGGCCCAGTCGCCAATCGTCCCGGCGCTTGTGAACGAGCATTTGCGAGAGGCGCTGAACCTCAACCTGACTCAGCCAGTCATCGTGCGATGGCACGTCCGCTAGCGTCTGTTCCAGCCAGTACACATTCATCGGGTTCACCGCTCACCGGCAGAGCTGTTTCATTCTCACCCCCGACCGATGGCTCTTGTGCGATGCCGCGCTTCACAGCATCGATGAGATAAGGCCGCAGAGTTGCCGGCGGAATGATGCAATTCAATGCGCCAACCTCGAGCGCTCGCTGCACGCAGTGCACTCGATCAAACTCGGCAGCCATTTCGCCCAGCTTCTCGGAATGCACGATCTTGAACAGCTCATTCCACTGATCGCGCAAGCGTCCTTTTTCTGCGCCTTCGGCCTGAGCCATGGCCTCACTCAACGCCTGCATACGCGGATCGTTGCGCGCCCGCGACTCGACTTCACCAGCAAAAACTACCGCCGCCGCTGGAGCACCACCGATTACCGAAGCATAAGTTCCTTCCAAGGCCGCTACTTCTAGGCGCTCGTTGAGCGCTCGCGAGAACACGACATAGGCGCCGCCGTGGAAGCGCGAGACGACGCAGAATACCATCGGCCCTTTGAAGTTCGTTACCGCACGGCCAATCTCGGCTCCGTACTCCAGTTGCAAGCGGCGCATGGATTCCGGCGAGCCATCAAATCCCGACAGGTTAGCGAGGATCACCACCGGGCGATTGTTGCTGGCGGCATTGATCGCTCGTGCCGCCTTCTTGGAAGACAGCGGGAAGAGCGTACCGGCGGTCCAATGCTGCGGTCCGTCGGCAGGCACAAAGCCGAAGCGAGGAATCGGCTTCGACTGAATACCCATGAGGCAGACCGGATAGCCGCCTAGATGCGCGTCCCACACCACAACAGTTTCTGCCGAGCGCATGCCGGCCCAACGCTCGAGATGCTCGTGGTCCTGATCCGAAACCGCCAGCATCACCTTGCGAATATCGAACGACCGCTTGCGCCCGGGATTCGTCTCGTCGGAAAAGATGTCGCCGATGTGAGTAAACGTGTTACTGCCGCTCTCGGAGTGAGGATAGAACCTGACATCGCGGTCAAAGGGATCGTTGGTAACCGCGCGGCGCGGAAAGCGCTCGCCGGCCAACACATAGGCGTGTTCGTAATGCCGCATCAGGACGCGACAGGCATCGTCGATGTCTCGGGCAAAGTACTGGGCCTGTCCATTGAAGCCCATGATGCGGTCGTAGCCGCCGATGCCGAAGTTGTCTTCCGCCGATACGCTGCCAGAGTAATCCAACGCCCGCTTGCCGGTCAACACCATAGCCGCCTTCGGCGTCATGATCAGGATGCCCTTGGTGTGCATCAGCATGGTGCATTCGGCGTTCCAATACGGCTGTGCGCCAACATTGATGCCGTTCACCACCAGGTTGATCTCGCCGCCCGCCTGGGTGAACTCGATGATCCGCCGCAACACCTTGGCGATCCAATCCATGTTCTCCACTCCACTTTCCATGGAGATCTTGGCGCCAGCCGAGAGGGTGAACCATTCCAGCGGAATCTTCTTTTCGTACGCAAGGTCAAGCGCGGCAAGGATGCGCCGGCATTCCGGCTCCGCGATCGCCCCCAAGTCTCTGCTGGGATCGCCAAGGAGTATCACCCGCTCCATACCTTCGGGATACTTTGTGGTGAAGTTGCGAATAAGGCCGACGATGATGTTTGACTTGTTCTGCCCGTAGTCGCGTTCAACCGGCACGAGTCGGTTCTCTGCATCGAGATCCATTTCCGAAAATGCGCCCGGCGGGAACTCGCTGCGTGTGTCTTGTGCCGACGATGCTAGCATCCGGATGATCTCGTAGGGATACAGCAGGCCCCGCTGCCGCATCTTCACGACTTTCTGATCGTAGGTGCCAAGTGTTTTCAGCGGTTGCAGCCTGGCGTAGGGGCGGTATGTCACAAGCAGGCCGGCATCACCCGGCGCCGACACCCGCAGGATGGTCTCTCGCAATTCACCGGTCCGGGGATTCGGAATGCGCCCGCGCACTACTACCTGCTCGAGTCCAAGGCCGTCGGTCTGAGGCGCCAGACGGCGCGCGATCTCGTTGACCTCTTCCGGCTTCAGCGCCAGCGTAGGCCAGACATACAGGAAGATGCGGTTCCAATAGAGCCGCTTGCGCGGGTCCCTCTTGGCCTGAAACACTCGCATGGCTGCCACTGCTTCAGCGAATATCCGCTCCAGGTATGGTAGTTGTACGTTTCTGCCCGCCCGGTCGCGCACGGGAGTAAGATCACGTACCTCTGCCATGGCGAACAGGCGCTCATCCTTCGGATTGTCTTTGCCGACCGCGTGCAGCAGGAAAATTTCATCGGGCGACGGCTGGCGCGTAATGTTGAAGTTCTGTAAACGCCAAAGATGCAGACGCTCGCTCATCATCGGATGTATTCCGCGGTAGAGACGAACCTCTGCGTAGCCCTCGGTTCCGCGTTCATATGTGAAGTGCTGCATGCGGCCGTCGCCGGGCTCTCCGCCAGGACCGGAGACGGCCACCACAATTCGTCCGACGGCGGGTGGCAGGGAGGCCTGACGTAAAACCTCTCGAATGTAGAGGCTCATGCTGTCTGCGTCGCCGAGCGGCTCGGGACTCCACGCCATCAAGTCGAGGACCACGTCGTCCTGCCCGGGGACCTCTTCAATGAAGTGAGCGACGGAATGGATAACCGCTTCAAGAGCGCGGTAATCTGCATGGCCCGCGAAAACATGCACCGATTTTCCTTCGTCCTGGTAATCGGCAGCAACGCACCAAGAACCGTTCACGGCGAGGGTGCGAGTATTGGTCAACTTGCGCGCGCTGTAGTACCGCAGAATCAGCACTTCCAGCATCAGCTGTTGTAGGGTGGGCGTGGCGGAGGTGAAACGGCCCGCGAACAGCGCGGCCAGCGGCTGCGGGCAGTCGAGGAGCGAGCGCATCCTCTCCCGCACGTCCGGCGCGTTCGGATTCGCCGCCAGATATTGCAGTGTTTCTTCGGCCGTGCAGTAAATCTGCCGTGTTGCCTGGTGGAATAGCGGCTCATCGCAGCGGAGATACCGCAGCTCCCGCGCCAGGTCACTGACTGAGGGGAACTGGACGCGGGTGGCGGAAACCATCCGGTCAAGCAGATTGCGAAACGCGTCGGCGGCGGCGGGCTGACTGGAGGCGCGCACCGACCGCAGCCGGCGCTCCAAGACTCCCACAACGGGGGGTATCTGTTGTTCCAGCCGCTGATGAGACTTGTACATCCAGAGCAGGCTTTCCTCCAGCTCAGGCGAACGATCGAGAGTCGTGACTCCATAGTGTGCAACCGCCCGTTGAACAGCGGCGATAAAGTCGTCGGGCAGATTCTCTCCCCGGGTGTCGAGCATCCGCAGGTAAGAGAAAAGATAGGCTTCTGTGCTGGGAGTCTCTTCAGCATCTTCAGAGTGTTGAGGTTTGGTGCGGAAGAGCGAGCAAATATCCACAAAGATGTTCAGGATTTCGTCTTCCTGTTTAACGATCTCGCCGTCGGCCTGAGTCTCAGGCCACTCGTTCCATTCCGCCAGCAGCCGCTTCGTCCGCTCCGGAGTGATGTCGAAGCCCAGCATCAACTGCCGCAACTCTTCAAGATTGTTGCGTCGGCGCGTCTCGGGATCCTCGATGCTGGCGCCGCATTGCGCAGGGAAGCCAACCCGGCCGGCCTCGTCGGCGTTACTACTGTCACGTGTGGGATCGATCTGCAGCAGCGGAGCGCCGGGCGACACCTGCACATTGGGAATCGCCATTATCTGGCGAACTTTCCCAGCGAAAGGCGCGACCACCTGCATCTCCATCTTCATGGCTTCCAGAACCGCCAGCCGGTCTCCAGTGGCGACCACGTCACCGGGCTTCACGGTCACGGAAACTACCACCGCCGGTGAGGGCGCGCGTACTATGCCGACGTCGCCGCGCTCCACCACATGCGACACGCCATCCACCTCGATGCGATACCGGGAGCCCTGCTCCACGGAAACAATGTGGTGGCGACCATCGCCAACCGTCAGCCAATATTCGAATCGTCCTACCCGTTCTAACTGTGCGTCGATTCGCGCTCCCGAAATTTCCAGCCGGTATTGCCGAACTCCCAGTCGATAGATTGTGATCGGATACGCGTGTGACCCGTAGCGCAACTCGACCCGGTGTCCCACTGCGTTGCGCACCTCAGGCCGGCCACGCAGAGCCGAAGCATAGAACTGCGCCTGCTCCACGCGGCGCTCCGATTCGTAGGCCTCTATCGCTGCGTGCACCAGGGCGGCATCCGCGTGTTTACGGCAAAGATGCTCTTGCCTCCCTGCCAGCTGGTCCAGCCAGCCAATGTTGACCTCGGAGCGTCTCACCTCGGGGCGGTTCAGCATATCCAGCAGGAAAGCGCGGTTGCTGGTCCCTCCCTTGACCACGATTACGCTATCGCGTAGTGCGCGCTGCAATCGTGACAATGCCTCGTCGCGAGTGCGACCAAAAGCGATGATCTTGGCGAGCATGGGGTCGAATTCCGACGGAACGCTGTCGCCTACTTCAAAACCTGTGTCAATGCGCACTCCGGGTCCACTCAGAAAGCGAAAGCGCTCGATCGTTCCCGGAGCAGGAGCGAAGTCGTTGTCCGGGTCTTCCGCGTTCAGGCGCACTTCAATGGCATGTCCCGTGGTGCATGGCACCTCCCCTTCCAGCCGCTCGCCGCGTGCAACGTGAATCTGCAGCTTGACCAAGTCGAGGCCAGTCGTGCGCTCGGTGACCGGGTGCTCGACCTGCAGGCGCGTGTTCATCTCGATAAACGAGAACTTGCCGGTTTCCGGCTGATAGAGAAATTCGACGGTGCCTGCATTGCTATAGCCCGCTGCTTGGCTCAAGCGCACGGCTGCGTCGCGCAATTCCTGATCCTGCTGCGCCGACAGCACCGGAGAGGGAGCTTCCTCCAGTATCTTCTGGTGGCGGCGCTGAATGCTGCAATCGCGCACTCCGGCTGCCCAAGTGGTTCCGTGATGGTCGGCGATGATCTGAACTTCGACATGACGTGCGCCGGGTAGGAACTGCTCGAGGAAGACGGTTGGATCGCCAAACGTCTTGAATGCATCGGCCCGAGCGCTCTCGAAGGCGTGCGATAACTCGAGTGCCGAGTTCACTCTTCGAATGCCGTGGCCACTGCCGCCAGCCGCCGCCTTGATCAGCAACGGATAGCCCAGGCGCTCGGCATGGTGGCAGGCGTCTTCAGCCATCTCCACCGCTCCGCCACTCCACGACGCTACGGGTATTTGCAGCCTTTCCGCCAATTTCTTGGCAGCGATCTTGTCGCCTACGCACCGCATAGCATCGCCATCGGGGCCGATGAAAACAATGCCCATCTCGCGGCAAAGATCGGCGAAAGCCGCGTGCTCGGCTACGAAACCCCATCCCACCCAGACCGCGTCGGCGCGGGCGGCGACCAACGCCCGTTCCAGGCGTCCATAGTCCAGATAGCTGCTCTTTCGCTGTTTGGTGATCGGGTCAAGCACCTGCGCCGGGCCCAGGCAGGCGGATTCGTCTGCCTCGCGCACGAACATGGCGTGACGGTCGGGTTCGGTGAACAGCGCAATGCTGCGCAAGGCCGTGCCGTACTCCTGATTGAATTCGCGGGCCGCATGGATAAAGCGCATGGCAGCTTCCCCGCGATTGACAATGGCTACTCTTTCAAAGTTTCTTGACATACATCCGCCTCTCCGCAGCCCGCGGCTAATCGGCGCTGGCGACATCAGTGAAGGCCGTAAACACTGCCCGCAAGGGCTTAAGCGACTCAGCATCCAGACCGGCAGGAAGCGCGGCAGTGCTGTAGTCCTTCAGGCGGATGTACACCTTGCCAGCGGTGTCCACCACTTCCGCGTCGAAGCTACCCCGTTCAGGGCGTGGCGTTACCACGGCATACAAGCGGCCCTCCCGCTTCGCGTGTCCGTTGCAAGCACAAATATCCTGAACGCGACTGGGAAGCCCCATGCGGCTGGTGGTACCCATTTCCCAGATACCGGCGGTCTGGAAGCAAAGCTCAATAAGCCTTGGCAACATCAACGTCGGTTGGTCAGCTGGATAGTGGTTGTCCGGCAGTTTCTCGGCAAACTCTCCGATGACGTGCTCCCCATCCCACCATGCGCGCTCCAGCACCTGATACGCCGGTCCGTGGAAGTAAATTCGATAGATGTTGGCGGCTTCAACCATTGCCTCGCTCGAAAACCGTCGCTGTGCCACCGTGACCGCTTCCGGCTCTTGCCTGGTTAGCCTCACTCGCGCAGTAAAGTGCGCCGTAACCTGCGGTTCCGGCTGGCCCGGTAGCAAGCGTTTGCCGATCAGGCGGCAATCTGCCACCAGGCAGTCTCCTAAGGGGCGATAAGTGGCTTCGATGAGTACCGTCCGCGGTTCATCCTTGTAGAACTTGAACGGCGCGAGGAAGTTCACTTCCTCGATAGTCTCGATATACCAGCCCGGATGAGCGCACAACGCGGCTTCGGCAAATGCCTCGATGCCCATGACACCGGGCAGCACCGGTGTGCCGTCGATGCGATGGTCGTTGAGGAATGGTTGTGCGGATGGAGTAAGCGTGGTCTCCATGGTCAGGCCACTGTAAATTCCGAAACCGGTGATCTTGCCGACCATCGGTCCCCGAGCGGGAAGCTGATCACGTGAGCGCTCCAACGCGTCGATGTCGAGTCCGCCCGTCGAGTCAAATTCCTGCAGCAGGATTCCCAGGCGATTTGCGACGACGACTTCGCCGCAAGCCCCGCCGCTGGTGAGTTCGCGACGGATGAACGGAACTCCAGCCTCGGGTGGAAGCATGTCGATACCGGCAAGCTCCATCATCTTGGGAATTGACCCGCGAGTCGCCATTCCGATGCCGCCCCATGCCGTCCAGTCGATGACAGTGCCGCGGGTTTCAGGCCGCGTCGTACGGAAGCTCGATGTGATTTTGCAAAGCAGATCGTTTGCGGCGCTGTAATCGCACTGCCCGGCGTTACCGAATCGTCCGGCAACCGAGCTGAATGCCACGGTCGCGCCGAGGGGCATATTGCCAATGGCGTTTAGCAGATTGAACCAGCCATCTGCCTTGACGTCGAACACAAGGTCGAACTCCTTCGGGTCTTTGTCAGGCAAGAAGTGGCTGCGTTCGATGCCCGCCGCATGCAGCAGCACGTCAATGCGCCCATGCCGCGCGCGCACTTCTTCGATCGCCGCGACAACCGCTTCGGCGTCGGCAAGGTTTACGCTGAAGTAATAAGCGGTGCCTCCCGCCGCTTTCACCGCGTCAATGGCCGATTGCGCTGCATGCGCGCGCTCCAGTGCCGCGAGTTCTTTTTCGATCATTGCCGGCGTGACGCGCTTGCCAGCTGCCTTGAAACGTGCAGCCAGTTCGAGCTTCACGCCTTCCTTGTCAATGCCGAAACGCTTGATGTCCGGGCTCGCCGGATCCGGCTCAGGAACGATATCGAGCAAATAGAAGATGCCGCCCGACGCTGCAGCCAGATCAGTTGTGATGGCAGACACGATGCTTCCCGCGGCACCGGTGACCAGAAACAGGGTTTGGTTGGTAAGCGTCATTCCGGGCCGGCCGTCTGCCACCGGCTGTTCCTGAAGTGCGACCGTCCAGCGAAGGCCGCCTTTGTAGCCGATCTCGACTGCTCCCGGATCACTGAGTGTTTCTGCGATCAATGTGTCGGCAATTTGGGCCGGCTCGCGACCAGCCTCGAAGTCAACTACTTTGACGGTGGTGTCGGGGCGTTCCCGCTTGAACGTTTTGGTGAAACCGGTGACGGCGCCGCCGAGCGGTGCCGAAGCTCCCACAGTGTCGTAGCCATGCTGTCCACCCATGCAAGTCGCAGAAACCAGGAACCCACCTGCGCTTCCAACCTGCTCGTACAGTGCCTTCGCTGTCAGGTACAACGACTTGACCCGAACCCGCAGCGATTCGCGCCACGTGGCGAGGTCCATGCTGCCAATCGGGCCTTCATCGTCCAGCGCAGGCAGCCAGTACAGGCCTTTGATCGGGCCTGCGGCTGACCACTCCTTCAGTTTGTCGGCAAAGGCCTTCGCCTGCGGCTCGAGGCGCAGGACTTCAACTCCGAGCGCTTGCAGCTTTGTGGTAAGCGCGTCAGCCACGCCACCGCTGTCGGGCATAAGCACTACTCTGCCGCCGGCTTTCAGGATAGCGCCCGTCGGCTTGCACAGAGACAGTGGCGGACGCAGTACAGGAACCGGGACGCGACGCGGGATCTTTTCCGCAGCATCGAACCTGATGGCTATGGGAACGGGCGCGACAGGGGCTGCGACCGCCGCTGTGCTCGACGTCGCGGAAGGTTGAGCGCTATCCAAAGAGTCTGCTCTCTCGCGAGCAAACTGAATCACGTGCGCCAGGGTGGGGAAGTCGCGCAGCTTGAGATTTTCATCTCGTGGGATGTTGTACGCCGCGCGGATGGCTGCGAACATCTCCGCCTGCTTGACCGTGTCGACGCCGAGGTCGGCCTCGAGATCGAGGTCGAGATCCAGCATATCGGGTGGATAGCCGGTCTTTTCAGCGGCAATCTCCAGCACCTTTAGCATGATCGGATCAGCGATCGTCGCAGCTGGAGTTAGCTCCGGGGTTGAAACGAGTGGCACACCCGATGAGGACGAGCGAGAAGCCTTGACTAGATCGGGCCGGTTCTCATATACGAACCGAATGACATGCGACAGTGTGGGATAGTCGCGCAGCTTGCGGTTTTCGTCGCGCGGGATGTTGTATATCTCGCGAATAGCGGCGAACAGCTCGGCCTGCTTGACGGTGTCGACGCCGAGGTCGGCTTCGAGGTCCAGGTCGAGATCGAGCATCTCCGGCGGATAGCCGGTCTTTTCTACGACTAACGCCAGAATCCGTTCCTTTACCGAATCGCTCACGGGTGGTGCAGCGGCTGGAGGCGCAACCGATACCGACTGAACAGCCGGCTGCAGGGATGGCGCAGCAGCTGCAGCCTTCGCCAAGTCAGGCCGGTTCTCGTAGACGAAACGGATGACATGCGACAGTGTGGGATAGTCACGCAGTTTGCGGTTCTCATCGCGCGGGATGTTGTATATCTCGCGGACGGCGGCGAACAATTCCGCCTGCTTTACGGTGTCGACGCCGAGGTCTGCCTCGAGATCAAGGTCGAAGTCGAGCATCTCCGGTGGGTAGCCTGTTTTCTCGACCATCAGCGCCAGGATGCGCTCCTTCACCGGATCGACGGTCGGTGCGGCGGCCGCAGCTGGCGCAATCGTCGCCGGTTTCGTGGCTGCCGACGGGACAACTGGTGCCGGTTTTACCACGGGCGCTTTCGCAGCAATGGCGGCCGCAGAAGATCTCTGCGCTGCCTGAGTTTGCACAGGCTCAGCCTTCGTTTCTGGAAGCGCGTTCACTATCCGTGCAGTTGGCCCTCCGTCGCGTACCCGTAACGTGCGGTGAACCACTTCCAGATCTGCCGCCGGACGTCCCGCGACACGGCTTACCCATGCGTCCCATGCGGCGGTATCGGCAATGCGATATGCGTATCCCAGCGCATCGGGACTCGGACGGACCCCACTCCCGGCCGGCGTCCAACGCAGGAATACCATGCTCACCTGCGAACCGAATCCGGCGCCCAGGTGTATCGCGTATTGCACCGGATAAGCGCCTCCCTGCGACAGGTTGAGCGGACCCAGCTCAGGATCGACCTCCTTGAAGTTGGGCACCGGTGGCACCAGTCCGGTTTCGAGTGCTTTCACCGCGAGAACGTCTTCAATCCCCGTAGCCATTGCGTGTCCGGTGAATCCCTTGGTATTGGCGATCACGATCTGATCGGTTGCGCCACCAAAGACATGACGCAAAGCATTAACCTCCGCCGAGGCGCTGCCGCCGCGCGCCGGTGTGTAAGTCTCGTGGGAGACGAAGACGGTCTGCGGCGCGATCTCTTGGCGCGAGATGCCGCCCTTCGTCTCCGCCTGGTGGACCAGGCTTTCCATGACGTTTCCGATGTGTTGCACATCCAGACGAGTCCCATGGAATGCGCTGTTGGCGGTGACGGTGCTCAGGACTTCGCAGATGGGCTGAATGCCGCGTTCACTCGCGGCGTCGGCGCTCTCCACTACCAACGCGGCGGCGCCCATGCCCATCAGCAAACCGTGGCGGCGACGGTCGAACGGAATCGCCGCGTCTTCTACCGCACCGTCGGTGGCCGCGGCTCCGCTGGCCAGGAAGCCCGCGCCGAACCACTCCAGCATATGGTCGCTGGTAACGTCGTCGGCCGAGATAATGATCACGCGGCGGCACCGTCCCGCGCGGATCCAGTCCTCCGCCAGCCCCACAGCCTGGGCCGTAGTTGCGCAAGCGGAATTGATTTGCGTGTTGGGACCGCGAGCGCCGATCAACTCGGCAAACTGCGAATGTCCCATGGAGAGGACCCTCAGCAGAAAACGCCGGTCGAACACATAGGGATTGGCTTCGATTGTTGTGCGTAACGCTTGGAGACGTTCCTCGATCTCCTTCGCGATCGCCGAATCGCCGTTTTTGCCTGTGACTTGCGCGCGCAGATTCTCCAGCGTGTCCAGCTGCTCGCGGCGGGCATGATCTGCGAAGTAGCCCGAGATGATATCGGCGAACGAGTCATAGCCGGGAAATGCGGAGCCGAAAATAACCCCCGTATCGTCGCGCACGATATCAGGCAATCCCCATCGATCCGGCAGTTGTGTACCTTTAGTGGTAGTTTTGTAGCGCATGACCAGCGGGATGCCGGCGTCGCGCAAAGCGTCGAGGCCAACTCCAATGGCCAATTGGGTGACGCGGTCGAGCGCCGCGACACGATCGGCAGAGACCCCGAACTCTTCTTGCAGATCGAACGCGCCTCCGCGGCCAGCAAGTTTGATCGCGTCGGCCACGTCGTGCAACGTCTCAAAGTTCCCGCCGCTTTCGGTCTTCACCAAGCGGGTGATCTGCTTGTCGATCATCGCCGCGCGGAAGCGAGCGGGAATGGAGTGAATGAACTGTTCTCCTCGCAGCAGGCGACCGACATTGCCGTCGTCGAAGATGTGTTCGGTTCCGGGCAGGCCCAGCGCTGCACCGGTGATAACAACTGGAGCGCTGGGACGTGTGGTGGTGGCGTTTTCGCCGCGATAGATCTGCATGCCGCGATCGAGGAAGTCAGCAAACAGGTGTCCCAATTCGTTGTAGCGATCGCCGTTGCCGTTTCTCGGACCGGAATAAGGAGCGTTTGTGGACGCAATTGTCCGCGCCGCAACCGCCGGTTGCGCAGCGACTGACGCAGCCGCCGGTCGGGTCACAACTTCTGCAGTAGCTTCGACAATGCCTCGCCCGAGTCCGGCTGCATATAGTCCGCACAGCGCCTGATTGAAGGCCGGGACATCGCCGACCTTAGGATGATTGGTGAACAGTGAAACCACGTCGCTGCGACCGTTGAATGCCTCTTCGGCAAATCCATGCAATGCCTTCTTCGGTCCGACTTCGACAAAGATCCGCGCCCCCGCGTCATAAAGTGTCTTCAGTCCCTTCACGAACTGCACAGGACAAGCCACCTGTTGTGCGAGCAGATCCAGCATCTGTGGAACCACGTTTGGCCCCATGGGATAGAACTCGCCATTCACGTTGGCGACGATCGGCAGCTTCGGCGGCTGTATCTGCAAGTGCGAGAGCATCTCGCGCAAGGGTTGGCTGGCCGGAGCCACAATTGACGTGTGGAAGGCGTGACTCACCGGCAATGGCACCACGTTATAGCCGGCCTTCAGGAATATCTCCGTGGCCTGTTCAACCGCTTTGCTGGCGCCGCCGATTACTGACTGCTGACTGCTGTTGATGTTGGCAATCACGACATAGTCGTCAATGGTCTTGAGTATCCGTTCCACTTCGGCCAGCGGCGCAAATACTGCGGCCATGCGCCCGGTATCCTTCACTGCCACCTGGGTCATGCCGCGGCCGCGGGCACTCACGGCGTTCAGGGCGTCATGGAAAGACAGAGAACCCGACGCAACCAGTGCACCGTACTCGCCCAGGCTGTGTCCCATCGTCATGTCGGGCTCGATGCCATACGCGGCCAACAACCGGGTCAGGGCGAGATCGATGGTCAGCACGGTCGGCTGTGTGATCTCGGTCTGCCGCAGGTCCTCTTCTGCCTTGGCGACGGATTCGGGATTGGAGGGGTCGACAAAGATAAAGCTGCTCAGTGGACGCCCCAGCAGCGGAGTCATGATGCGGTCCGCTTCGGAGAAAATATCGGCCACAATTGGTTCAGCCGCGCGAAGCGGCGCGAGCATGTTGACGTATTGCGAGCCCTGGCCGGTGTACAGGAACGCCACTTTGCCTGGCGCACCGTGTCCGCGGAAAATGCCTTGCGGACGCAAAGCCTTCCACACTGCGGGCTGATTGGCCACGAGCGCCTTCAAGGCTTTCGCCGCTTTGTCGGCCAGGTCAGCCCCATCGGCATAGTCAATCGCCAGGCGCTGGGGTGCGCGCAGATCGCTTTCGGTTGGAGCGGTGGGCGCAGGAGCGTTTCCCGCCTTGGCCGCGCTCTCAACTGCGCGCAGACGCTCGGCCAGCGCGGCATCGGAAGCTGCTCCGATCACGAGTGCGCCACGTAGAGGTGCTTTATAAGAAATCGAAGGCGTCAAGGAGGTACTCGTCGCGCTCATTACGGGCTCCATCACGCTCAGCGGTGTTTCATTGACCGCGACCCACCGCTTGCCATTTCCGTTCAGCCGGTGCGGAATGTACTCCTCGATCACAGCATGGAAGTTGGTACCGCCGAAACCAAAAGCACTCAACCCGGCGCAGCGAACACTACCGGCCGGCACCGTCCACGGTTTTAGTTCGGTGTTGACGTACAGGGGCGAATGCGCAAAGTCGATGCCCGGGTTCGGGCGCTCGCAGTGCAGGCTCGGTGGCAGCACTTTCTCGTGCAGTGACAAGACGGCTTTCAGCAGCCCGGCAGCTCCGGCAGCACCCTTGAGATGCCCGAAGTTCGACTTAACCGATCCCAGCGCCACCGAGTGAAGGGGGAGATTGTAGCTGGCGAGCACTTCCGCTGCGCTCTGTGCTTCGACGACATCGCCGACACGGGTGGATGTGCCATGTCCCTCAATGTAAGACACAGAAGCGGGCGACAACCCCGCATTCTTCCACGCTCGCTCGATCGCCAGCTTCTGCCCAACCGGATTGGGCGCAGTGATGCCTTTGCCCTTGCCGTCGCTCGAGCCGCCCATGCCGCGCAGCACCGCGTAGATCTTGTCGCCATCGCGCTCGGCATCGGCCAGTCGCTTCAACAGGAAGATCGCCGTGCCCTCACCCATGACGAAGCCATCAGCCCCATCGGCGTAGGGCCGCGTTCCGGTTGCCGACAGCGCACCAATCTTGCAGAACTTCACGAACGTCGATGCCCCCATGTTGCGGTCGATACCGCCGGTGATGACGGTGTCGAAATCTCGCTGTATCAGCCCTTCGATAGCGGAACTCATCGCCGCCATCGCCGAGGCGCAAGCCGCGTCGCAGACATAGTTCGGCCCGTGAAAGTTGAAGATGTTGGCGATACGTCCGGCAATGCAGTTGGACAATTCGCCGGGCATGCTGTCTTCCGTGATCTCGGGCAGCAGTTTCCCGATGCGCTCGTGCAGTTGCCGCGTGATATCGCGGCGCAACTCTTCCGGCAGTGCCACGAAGCTGGCGGACTCGGCCAACTCGCGCGCGTATTCGGGAAAGTACACCCGCAACGCGGTCATGTAATGCCGCTCGCCTGCCATGGCGTTGCCGAGAATGACGGCGGTGCGGTCCGGATCGAGCGGCCGCTTGGGATAGCCGTAATCTTCCAGCGCCTCACGCGTGCTGGCGATCGCCCATCGTTGGGCTCCGTCCATGGCATCGACCACGCGCGGCGGAACCGCGAGGCGCCACTTCAGCGGCTCCCATGGAGCTTCGCGTACCCAACCGCCAATCTTGGAGTAGGTCTTGTCGGGCGCGGCGTGATCGGCATCATAGTAGAGCGCCGGGTCCCACCGCTTGGCATCAACCTCGCTGATGCTGTAGTGGCTGTTCTTTATGTTTTGCCAAAAGGCAGGAACATTCGGGGCATCGGGCAGGATCGCTCCTGCTCCAACAATGGCTATGGCTCGATAAGAAGTGTCTTCCATGACTGCGCTCCTGCTTTCGGAGGCGCATCGGCCTGACTGAACCGGCGGACGCGTCCCATCCTTCTGCTAGTGCTGCAAAGCAAAGGCTGGCTCCCGATGCTTCGCAGCACGTCCGTATAAGGTGTCGGCTACAAAATCCATATCTGCGATTAGGCCGGCCTGCGCGCGATGAATCGCAGGCAAACCTAAACTCGATTCGAACGAAGCCATGTCGGCGGCGCTCACTCCACCGCCTCCGGCAATCCAGCGCAATCCTTCCTGGGCGACCTTCAAGGCAGCCTCGCGGGAGAAAATGCGGCTGAGGGTTGCCAGTGCTGTGGCATCAAAGCGATCGCTGGCCTTCTCATTCAGGCGTTTATCTTTCGCACGGGCGGCGCGACGCGCCAGGCAGGCTGCCGACTCGGCGAAGGCGATGAGCTCGCCTAGCCGCAGCAGCACGTGCTGGAAGCGGGTTAGGCGAGCGACGCGGGCGCGCTCCAGGACTTCAGCAAGAGCATGCAGCGCCAGCGCGGCATTATCGGCCCCGACATCGGGATGTTGCGTATGCAGCGCCTCCGATTCGCGGGCGAGCTCGTGGTAATGCTGGCCACGCGTCTTGAGGTGAAGCTGCCAGCGGTCGCGGCTGATGGTCATCTCCATGATCTCGGAGGTGCCTTCGTAAATGGTGGTAATGCGCACGTCGCGGCTGATCTTCTCCACCATGTACTCGTGGGTATAGCCATATCCGCCGAGTGCCTGGATACTGTCTTCCGCGGCTTTGTTGCCGGCTTCCGTCGCCATGTACTTGGCGATTGCGCCTTCGGTGTTGAGACTGCCTTCGGTGCCGGAGTCGATGCGCTCCGCCGTCTCTTCGATATAGGAGCGGGCCGCTTCAAGGCGTGTGACGTTGGGCACGATCAGCTTGTGGGTATAGCCTTGCTTTTCCGAAAGCGGTGCTCCGGCCTGAATGCGTTTGGTGGAGTAGGGAATGGCGCGATCAAGCGCGGCCCATCCCGCGCCTAATCCGAACGCTGCAACCATCAAGCGCGTGTAACCGAATACTGCCTGCGCTTGCAGCAGCCCCTGTCCTTCTACGCCGCCGATAAGGCGATCAGGGGTGACGTAAACCCCTTCGAGCGCCAGGGCTGCGGTGTTGCTGGTGCGAATGCCGTGCTTGTTCTCCGGCTTGTCGTGGGTGAAGCCGGGAGCATTTTTCTCCACTACGAACCAAGTCGGTCCGCCCGGCGCATTGGCCAAGATGCTATAAGCGTCGGCAATTCCGCCATTGCTGATCCACTGCTTCAGGCCGCTAATCCGATAGCCGATAATCTTGTCGCCATCCATCACGCGTTCAGCCGTGGTCTTAAGCGCGCCCAGATCGCTGCCCGCATCCGGCTCGGTTGCTCCGTAGGCGAAGAGGATTCCCTCGTCGGCGATCTTGCCCAGCCATAGCTTCTTCTGCTCGGGTGTCGCGCCGACGGTGATGGGATCGCTGCCCAGGAATGTCGCCAGCACCGACGTGGCGATGCCGAGGTCGATCACTGCCATGGCTTCGCAAATGCGATAGACGTCGAATGCGCCGCCGCCCATTCCGCCACAGTCCTCGGGCACGAAGAGCAACTGGATGCCCAGTTTGTCGGGGCTGCACATGTCGCGCACGATATCGAGCGGACATTCATCGCGTTCGTCCAGCTCGATGCGAACTTCATCAGGCAAGCGTTTCTTGCCGAACTCCTTCAGCGACTTCAAACTCAGCTTCAGCGTCTTGTTGCTAATCATCGATGTGCCTCGTTGTGACTATGCTTTCGCAGTAACCGCTTCGCGCACCTTCTCGGTCAGCGCGGGCATAAACTCCAGAATGTCGTCGACGATGCCGACATCGGCGACCTGGAAAATAGGAGCTTTCGCGTTCTTGTTTACGGCGACGATGAAGGGATTGCCCTTGAGCCCGGCCAGGTGTTGGAACGAGCCGCTGATGCCCAGCGCCATGTAGACCTTCGGCTTCACCGTCTTGCCCGACGACCCGACCTGGCGTGACTTCTCCAGCCACTTGGCATCGACTACCGGACGCGAGCAACTCACTGCCGCGCCGAGCGCGTCCGCAAGTTCCTGCGCGATAGCGACATTGTCCTGCTCCTGGATGCCACGACCGATGGAGACCAGCACCGCGTGCTTGGTGATATCGACGTCTCCGGCTTCAGCGACCTGAGTCTCGAGGTAGCGGCGACGCGTGGTGAGGCTGCCAACTTCGCCGGACTTGTCGATGATCTGTCCGGCGCCTGTCACTGCTTCCGGCTTAAATGCGCCCGGGCGAACGTTGATCACCGCGCCGATTGAAATGTCGCAACCAACGTGCGCACTGACCTGGCCGCCAAACTCCTGCCGCACGGCAGTCGAGATTGCTGCCGTCCATCTGGATATCAAGCACATCGGGAACATATGCGGCGTTCAGTTTTATCGACAGCCCGGGTGCGAGATCTATCCCGAAGTGATCGTGAGCAACCAGCATCACGCTTCCGGCAGGGACAACTTTGACCAGCACCTGGCGGATGACTTCCGAATTGGGATAAGCCAGCGCTTCATGCGATATCTTCCAGACCTCGTTGCAGCTAGCTTTGAGGGAGTCGCAGACTGCGTCGAACTCGCTGCCGAATCCGGTGACGATCGCGACGGGAGACGCACTGGCGTCGATCTTCTTTGCCGCCGCGATCAGCTCCAGCGCGGTATCGTCGGCCACGCCACCCTTATGTGTGATGTAAGCGAAAATGCGGCTCATGCCTGCAACCCTCCTTTGCTCTTCATCAACTCGATCAATCTGTCGATCACGTCGTCGCGTTCGCCGGTAAGCATCTCCGCCCCTTGGCCCAGCGCGGGGACGAAGTAGTCAAGCCGCTTCACCTTGGCGCCCGCTGCGCCGATTGTGCCGGCATCGATGCCCAACTCCGACGCGCCGAACAGCGGAATCTCAACTGAGGCGACCTGGCGAATGCCGCGCATACCGACGTAACGTGGCTCGTTGATGCCGGTCTGGATCGACAGCACACATGGCAGATCGATCTCGCTGACCTCTCTATTGCCGCCGGCGATCTCGCGAGTGATCTTCAGCTTGTTGCCGTGGAGCACCTCAATGGCGTTGACCAGCGAGGCGAAGGGATAGTCGAGCAGCGCCGCCAGCATTCCCCCGACTTGCGCGCCGCCGTCCTCGGCCTGCACTCCGGTGAGTACGAGGTCGAACTTGTTCTTGTCGACGTAGCCTTTCAGGATGGTGGCGATGCCTTTGGCATCCGATCCGACGAAAACCTCATCGCTCAGCAGCACGCCTTGTTTTGCGCCCATCGCCATCTCGCGGCGCAGCACCTCTTCGTCTTCTTCATCGCCAACGGTGACAACCGTGACCTCGCCGCCCACGCGCGAGGTGATCTGCAGCGCCTCTTCGACGGCGTAGTTGTCCCATTCGTTGATCGAGTACACGAGGTCTTCGCGCTCGATATCATTGCCCGCGCCGTTCAACTGGATCTCGTTTTCCGAGGTGTCCGGCACTCTTCGTACACAAACCAGAATGTTCACATTCGTTCTCCCTGTTCGCTCAATTCAATCTCCATTCGCCAACGCAGCCGTTAGCTCAATGTCGTCGCACCTCTTCGGACGCACCAGTTGCTGGTCCACCAGCTCCGCCAGATCGATGGCGGCCATCTTGCCTTCCATGCCGGTCACCTTGATGGCGTCTTCGATGTTCACCATGCAGAACGGACACGCGGTGACGATGACATTCGCGCCCGCTTCGGCGGCCATCTTCACCCGCAACACGCCCATACGCTCGTCTTCCTTGGGCTCGTAGAAGAGCATCAGCCCGCCGCCACCGCAGCAGAAAGAACGATCGCGGCAACGCTCCATCTCCACCCGCTTCAGTCCCGGGATCGCGTCGAGCACTTCGCGTGGCTCGTCGTATATCTGGTTGTGGCGACCCAGGTAGCAGGGGTCGTGGTAGGCGTAAACCTTGCTCGGATCGTCGACGGCGTTCAGCTCCAGCTTGCCCTGCTTGAGCTCGCGCGCGATGGTCTGGCTGATGTGTTCAACCGGCGGCACATCTTTGTAGTCGTGCTTCAGCGCATTGAAGGCGTGTGGATCGGCGGTAACGATTCGCTTCGCGCCCGAATCTTTGATGGCGGCAACATTCTGCTCGCGGAGCGACATGAACAGCAGTTCTTCGCCGAAGCGGCGTACCTCATGGCCGCTGTCTTTCTCCGCCGTGCCCAGAATCCCGAAGTCTTCGCCCGCGGCGTCGAGAATGCGCGCCGTCGCACGGCCGATTGCCTGAATGCGATCGTCATACGAGGTGACGCTGTCGACGAAGAACAGCGTCTCGGCGGTGTCGCCATCGAGCAGCTTCACCTTGCAGGTCTGCGCGAATTCTTTGTTCTTCGTCCACTCGGCGCGCTTTTTCTCTAGCTTGCCGTAAGGATTACCGCGGCTCTCCAGTGCCTTCAGCGGCTTCTGCAAGGTTTGCGGGACGTTACCCGCGTCGATCATGCCGCGCCGCAGGTCAACGATCTTGTCGATGTACTCGATGAGCAGCGGGCATTCTTCTTCGCACTGGCCGCAGGTGGTGCACGACCAGATTTCGTCTTCGGAGTAGATTCCACCAATCAGTTCATGGCTGTTGTTCGACTTGCCGAAAATCGGGAAGTGCTGGAAGGCATAGTCGCGCGCCTTGATGCTGAGGAAGCGCGGCGACAACGGCCGTCCGGCGGCATTGGCCGGGCACTTGTCCGAGCATCGTCCGCAGTCGGCACAAGAGTAGAAGTCGAGGATATGTTTCCAGGTGAAGTCCTCGAATTTCTTCACCCCAAACGATTTCACTTGATCGATCTGGTCATCGGCCACGCCCCACTTCACCGGCTTTACCGTACCGCGGTCAAGCTTGGCGAAGTACACGTTGAACAGCGACGTCTCCACGTGGAACTGAATGCCAAACGGCCGGTAGCACAGCAGGAAGTAGAACGACGAAGCGTGCAGGATCGACGCTCCGGTGTGAATACCCCAAAGTGAACTGAGCGAGACCGATCCAATCGCGAGATTCAATATCCAAGCCAGAGAGAAGATGGCCAGCGTATTGCCGTGGCCCGCAGTCGCAGCCGGTTCGCTGGCAGCAAACAAGCTATCGGCAAACATCAGGACGGCGATTAGTACTAATAAGAAGATGGCATCGGCCGTGTGGCTCTTGCCGTACCTGGGCGGAACCGCGTAGCGCGCCGGCTTGAACAGCAGGCGCCGAACCGTTGCCACAATCATGCAGATAAACACGACCGTGGCCGCATAGTCGGTGATCCATGCGTACCACTGCGACAACGTGCCAGTTTGACCGGCGGGCTCGAATGGCCCGGGCGTTCCGACAATCAGCAAAGTGAATGATCGCAGAGCGAGGATGATGAATCCGGCAAAAATCAGGATGTGCATTATGCCGGCGGCCGGGAAGCGCGGATGCTTCCATTGTCCGAACCAGTACCTCAGGAGCTTCTCAAAGCGCTGCAGCGGCCGATCAAAACGCGAGTCGCGCTCGGCCCCAAGCATCGGCTTCAGACGCCGGACAACGATGTAGGCGAAGCCTGCGAGGCCCAGAACCTGAATCAGTACGAAAATGATTCGGCTCGGCAACAACCACGAGCTCAGTTGCACACTGGACGCGAAATCTGCACCCATAACGGGCCGCCCCTCCCGGGGAACCAACCACGCCGATCTTCCATACGCCATGCCCCGCTAGTGCGTGGTTAGCTGCGTCGCGACTTCCTCTTCATCGCCCGGCTGGGGCAATGTTTCCGCTTCATCGGGAGGAACAGGGACGTTGAGGGCATGGGAAACCGCACCCTTCACCGGCTGGGTCGGCTTCGACGCCGACTTTGCCCGCTTGCTGGTGCGCGCCTTCTTGCGATGGGGTTTGTTCTTCCGCGGCGCCTTAACGCCGGCCGCCTCCCGCAATTGGGCAAAACTTTCTTTGACAAAATCTTCCAGACGGCGCAGGTCTGGTATAGCGTGCACGTTGCCGCTAAAGCCGAAATACATCGTGCCGTCGTAACTCAGGATGGCGCAGTTCACCGCCATCTCCCCGCCGATGGGAACGTACGGATACCAGCACAGCATCTTGTGTCCCAGCAGATAGAGCGGATACTGCGGTCCCGGTACGTTGGTGCACACCAGGTTGAACGGCGTAATCGGCAACTGGCTCAAGATGGGGCCGGCCAGCGCCTGCAGCCCGTTGGGGAAGAGCCCCACCAGGCCTCCGGTCAGACCGACCAGCTCGGCAGCGTGTGCCCGCTTCAGAAACTCGGTTCTGCGGTGTACTGCCTCCAGCAATTCCTTCGCGTCGTGAATGTCCAAGGGCACGGTCACCGGAATGAGTGAAATGCTGTTGCCCATCTCTTCCGTGCTGACGCTGCCGCGAACGTTGACCGGAACCATCATGCGCAGCAGGCGTCCCTCGACAGCATCGCCGTGGGCCTCGAGGTAGCGCTGGAAGGCCGCAGTGACTAACGTTAGAATGACGTCGTTGACGCTGGCGCCGATCTTGGACTTGATGGCTTTCACTTCCGCCAGCGAAATCTCGGTCCAGGCAAACTTCTGCGGCCCCTGACAGACGACGTTGAAGCGCAGCCGCTCGGTGATGGCGGTGATCTCCGGCAACAGGCGAGAGAATTCGTCTGCCGGAACCGCATTTCCATTGGCACCCGTGCCGGCATTCGCAGTCGCGCGCTGCACCATGGTCAGCGCATCATTCAAGCCAGAGAGAATTCGTTTAGCGAAATCGGAGTAGGTTTCGACCAGTCCGGTCGTCAGCGAGGCCAAAGCGTCGTTGGAGCGCGGCGTCTGAGCATGATTGAGTGCGGGAGCGGGCGGTATCTCGGCGTCGGGATTGAAGAGCGCGTTCATCATGCCCACGCCCGCAATGCCGTCGGCTAGACAATGGTGGAGACGAATCACCATCCCGGTGCGTCCGCCTTTTAGCCCAGGCACAAATGTCATGTCCCACAGCGGGTGTTGCCGGTCCATGACCTGGCTGAAGAGCTTCGACGCGAACGCTTTCAGCTCCGTCTCGGTACCATGCTTCAGCGGGACTTCGCGAACATGGCGGCGCAGGTCGAAGTCTGGGTCGTACTCCCAGGTGGGCAGTCCCAGACCGAACGGCGGGGGAACCACGCACTTCAGATAACGCGGAACCAGCGGCAGCTTCGACTCGATGAAGCGCAGGCAATCCTCAAACGGAAGCACCCCTTCAAACATGCAGACGCTGGCCACGTTCATCGGCATGCCTTCCCGTTCCAGGTTCAGGAAGACCGTGTCACCCCAGGAAAGGCGGTCGACGGATGAGGGGGCCTGCTTCACCGCCTTCGATTTGCGTTCTCGCGTCATGCGTTTTCAGCTCACCAGAGAAAATCGCTGCGTCAGTCTTGCCAGCTTGAGCACGCGGTACACATCAATGTTGACGCCGCTCAACACCACGCTCACGGCTTTTTCGTCAGCCGCATCGACGAAATCGGCCAGAGCTTCCAGCGCAGCCGGATCAATGCGGCGTACCGGCGAGAAATCCAAAATCACGTCGTCGGTGCCTTTCAACTCCGCGCCCAGATGTTGCAGCGACGCAACCAGGCGCTCCTCATCGACCTTCAGCGACACAATCTTCATGTGCATAACCACCGCCATCTACTACGCCAGGGTGCTTACCGCCTGGGCTGCGCCTCGTCCCTGGTACGCCTTGCGGAACAACTCGACCAACTCGCTCATCAACGGCATGCGAGGATTGGATCGCCAGGACGGATCTTCGAACGCGATTCCGGTTAGCTCAGGGAGCGCTTTCTCGAACTCTTCCTCGCCGATGCCCAACTCAGCGATGGAGCGTGGGAAGCTCAAGCGATCCAGCAACTCGTTCAATCGCCGCAATCAGCTTCTCTACTTTCTCTTCCACCGTACGGCCGCCCAACCCGAGCAGGTCTGCAATCGTGGCGTACTTGTTATGTGCCACGTAGCCCTGCGTGTAAGGCGAGGGCATGAACTTGGCTGGGACTGCAGCGTTGTAGGCGATGACGTGCGGCAGCATGAGCGCATTCGCCCGGCCATGGGCAACGTGAAAGCGTGCGCCGAAGGCATGCGCCAGCGAGTGATTGACTCCCACCGACGCATTAGCGAACGCCATGGCAGCGATGCAGGCTGCGTTGTGCATCATCGCGCGTGCCTCTTCATCGCCCGGATGTTCGTAGGCGATGGGCAGGTACTTAAACGCCAGCCTTATCGCCTGCATGGCGTTAGCGTCGGTGTAGGGCGAAGCGTAATTCGAAACCGCGGCTTCCAGCGCGTGGGTGAGGCAGTCGATACCGGTGTCGGCCGTCAGCCCTTTCGGCATCGACAGCACGAACTGCGGATCGACGACAGCAACGTCCGGAGTGAGCGAATAGTCGGCGAACGTCACCTTGCGCCCGTGCTCCTTGTCGGTCATCACGGCAAAGGGAGTGACCTCGCTGCCCGTACCGCTGGTCGTGGCAACCGCAATCAGCCGCGCCGGACCGTTTGTCGGCGGCGGGAACTGCACTACGCGCTTACGCAGATCGAGGAATGGGGCTGCCAACTCTTCCAAATCGGCGTCGGGCGACACATACAGCAGCTTCATGATTTTGGCGGCATCGATGACCGAACCGCCTCCCAGCGCGATAATCTGGTCTGCCTTATAGAAGTTGAGGGCCTCGACTCCCTGCCTCACGACCTTCACCTCAGGCTCCGCATCGGGAATGACCAGCACATGAACGTGCGTCTCCGGCGGCAAGTAGCGCCGCACCACATCGACGTGCCCGATCTTTTCTAGCGCCGCGTTGGTGACGATAATGGTGGTGCGCGACGGAAACTGACGCACGTTCTCGATGGCATTCATGTTGAAGTAGATCTGATTGGGAACGCGGAACCACATGTGATTCTGGGTCCTTCGGGCCAGCCGCTTGATATTGAGGTAATGAAATACGTTGACGTTATCGGTCGTGCTGTTGCCGCCGCCGGTGCCGCATCCGAAGGAAAAGGTGGGCACCAGGTCGTTGTAAACCGCGCCCAGCGCGCCAATCGAGCCCGGCGAATTCACGATGATGCGTCCGGCGTTGATGACTTCGCCGAACTTCTGGATAACTTCTTCGTTGCGCGAGAAGACGACCGCGGTGTGCCCCAGGCCGCCGGCGTGGATCACGTCGATGCAAGTTCGCAGCGCCTCGTTGACCGATTTCGCCCTATAGACCGAGAGCACGGGAAACAGCTTTTCGACCGACAGCGGATGCTTGCGGCCGACGCCTTGAATAGGCGCGATCAGAAGTTTGGTGTCCGGCTTCACTGACAGCCCGACGAAGCGCGCAATGTCGGTGGCTTTCTGGCCGACCGCCATGGGCTGCATGAATCCGGTCTGCGGATCGATGACCGTCCGCTCCAGCAGCTTTACTTCTTTTTCATTGCAGATGTGCGCGCCCAGCTCGGCGAAGGTCTTCAGCGTGCGCTCGTAGATCTCGTCATCGATGACGACGGTTTGTTCCGAGGCGCAAATCGTCCCGTTGTCGAAGGTCTTGGAGACGATGATGTCGACCACGGCGCTCTTGAGGTCGGCTGATTTCTCCAGATATACCGGTGTGTTGCCGGCTCCAACTCCTAATGCTGGCTTGCCGGAACTGTACGCGGCTTTGACGGCACTTGGCCCTCCGGTGGCATCGATCAGGCCGACATCCGGATGGTGCATCAGGTAATCGTTGTCTACCAGGGTGTGCGATTCCAGGCAGGAGAATACGCCCTCCGGTGCGCCATGCTTCACCGCCGCTTCATACATGATCCTTACGGCTTCCGAGCAGCAGCGCCACGCCCGCGGATGTGGACTGAAGATGGCCGCATTCCGCGTCTTGATCGCCATGATGCACTTAAAGAGGACTGTGGAGGTGGGGTTGGTGATCGGCAGCAGCGACAGGATTACCCCGATTGGTTCGGCGATCTCGACCAGATTGCGTTCGGGGAACTCGCGGATGATGCCAACCGTGCGCTTGTCGCGCACATAGTTGTAGACAAACTCGGTGGCCACCATGTTCTTGATGACCTTGTCTTCCAGCACTCCGAGCCCCGTCTCCTCAACCGCCAGGCGGGCAAGATACTGCGCCTGCGCCATGCCGGCCAGCACCATGGGCTTCACAATGCGATCGACATCTTCCTGGGTGAACTGGGTGAACGCAGCCGAGGCCAGCCTGGCCTGATGCACCAGTTTTTCGAGATAGGAAATTCGTTCTTTACTGAGGTCTTCCACGGACTGCGGGATCTGGACCCGCGGCTCCGCTTCGTTAGCAATCATTGCTGCCCCTCTCCCACTTGGCCGAGGGACCTGTTACCAACCAGAAGCACGCTCGTTCTTAATGCCGCTGATTCTCCTGAGACTCGAGAACCTGAGCGTTGGACCAACCATTCATCTTCTTATGCGTAGTCGATAGGATGTTCTTCCAGCCAGTGCTCGTCGCGCACGCGGCCAATATTTCGGCGAACGTCGCCAGCCATGCTTGCAGTCATGCGTCGACTTGCCCAGGCAAAACCTGCGCCGAAGCCGATGACACCGCACAGCCAGCCCAGCCCCAGCCCCTTACCAATCGATTTGTGCCGTCTGCCTGGAACCCGGTAGAGACTCAAAAAGCCAATGCACGCTCCCAGGGCGGCGGGTTTTAAAGCTTCTCGAACTGACTCGCTAAGAAAGTTATTAAGAGGTCTTCCATTAAGAAATGCTTCCCGGCCGGAACGAGCTCCCTCCAGCCCAGAACCTAGTATCTTTCGGCCGTATTCCACTTCCGACTTGGACCATTTACGTAGACCCATGGAGCTACCTCACTGCGGCCGATTGTGTTTTGTATGACAGTTACTACTAGAACACTGGCAGGATTCTCCTCCAAGAGCGTGGGTCACGTTTGAGTGTGAGGAAGCTCACACCACGGCCCTGCTTGTGGCGTAATGTGACGTGATCAGCGACACCTGTGCCTGGCAACACATCCGCCGCAGATAACGGTTACGACAACCGGGTGAGCAGCGCCTGGCGGGTGCACTCCAGGGTATGAATCAGCGATTCGCGGGGAAGCTTCTGAATGATAGGCTCAAGCAGCCACCCCAATCCCAGAGGCACGTCGCGGGTCAGCGACATGGCGCGACACTCGATATACACGCCGCCGTCGCGCTCCTGGAATCGCCAGTAGGAATAGAGCCGCCACAGGAACCCGAGCCCGGTGTCGGGCGGCAATACCTGTTCTTTCGCTGTTCCTGCGTTTTCAACTTCTGCAATACGGGTAGTGTAGGAGCGGCAAAGCCAGCGCGTAGCATCGATGCACTGATAGTGCACGTCATGATCAGTGTCGAGCACCACGGTCAGGATCTTCTTCTTCAATAAGCGCAGGTAGATTTCGAAATCGTTGCCGCGATGCCGCATCAGTTTCGAAACTACTACCTCCGGCTTGTAAATATCCTGATGGTGGTCGTAATCCTGCACCAGCCGCAGCGTCGCCTCGACCGTTGTGCCGGGAGTGAAAACCGCTCCAACCCAATCGTGAATCAATCCGTTCGGCACTTTCGACGGCCCGTTGCCCGACCAGAACTGCGCCGCGATTTGTCCCGCACGCAGCTGATGCGCGCGCCCCGGATTGCCATCCGACCACAGAAATTTCCGGTCGCCGGCCAGCGTCTCTCCCATTCCCGCTTCAGCGTCGCGAACGTATGCCTCGAAGCCTCGCAGGGTTTCCGGGCTGAGTTGGAGTTTGCTTGCAGTACGTGGCATAAGACACGGCCGAGGCTACAGCGGCTTCCCTTTGTGTGATTGGGTAGTGCGGGCCTTCAGGCCCGCGGATGGCAGGCAATTCTCCGCAGTTTGCATCCCGCTGCACCGCGGCGGGATGCAAACAGGGAAAGATGCCTGCCCGTCCCACGCGGCGCTGAAGCGCCGCACTACCCGGAGCTGGCGATCGCGAGGCACGATCCGGGTCAGCACGAGAAGGGCACTGCCGCAGCTGCGCGCACTGGAAGAGGATGCGCGCGTGGAGGGGAACCAGCTCCAGTAGCGTTTACATCGGCTGTCGAGCTGCCAGATGTTCCGCTCCAACTGGCTGCAGGTGTGCCCTTCTCGAACTCGTCTCAGGCGATGGTCGCCGTTGCCTTGGGGCGGGTCCTCGGCTTCTTGCGCTGCGCCGGTTTGGCCTTGTGTTCAGCCGCCGGCTTCACCACCGTATTCATCAACGCCTTCTGGGCATCGACGTAGCTCTTGACGCCTTCCTTTGTCATCTCGGCAAAGGGAACGAACGGAAACGGCCGTAACAGCTTCGCGGCTTTGCCGGCTGTCTTCACATTGGCGTTTACCTGCTTGCCTGCCAGGTCAATCAGGCCCTTCTGCGCCTCGATGAAGGACTCGGTCGCCTGCTTGGCCAGCTCCGCCAGTTCGGTCTTCTTCATCTTGCGGACCGTCTCGCCGCTCTTGGCGTTGGCAGCTTCTTCGGAGATCACGTCCACGAAGCGTTTCTGCGTCTTCATGAAGTTTTCCAGACCTTCGCGGGCCATGGTTACCAGGTGCTCGTATTCGAGTATCTTGCCTTCCTTGGCCGACTCGGTCCAGCTATGAGTATGCCTGCCGGCGCTGTTCAGGAACTCCTGCTGCATGTGGAGGAATGTCTCCACGCTGCGCTGCAACAGGCTAGTCATCGCCTGCGCCACCGGCCAGCCGCCGACCCGCTCCTTGACCCCTTCCATCAGGATTTCGTGCTGCTGCTTGGCCAGTTCGAGAAGCAGCTTCTGCCCGGCGATGAAGTTGCCAATGCCGTCGCCGGCCGCTTCGCTGACGATGGCAGCAGGGCAGAACTCCGGATCGTTGAGCTGCTCTTTGAGGGCGTGCATGACGTTTTCATTCTGGCGCATCGCCAGGTCCAGAAGGATGCGCTGTGTGGCGAAGATGCTCTGAACTCCCTGCTCAGCCCAACCCGCCATGATCGACATAAAGGATGACTCCCGTGGATGAGTCGTCGGTTTTCATATTAGGCATATTAGAACCTCCAAATTGCTGCATTGCAGCATTGAGCTTTACTATATGATTTAGCTGAAGTTATGTCAACAAATAATTTGCGTTGTATGCAGCGCAATATGAAGGGTTGGTATGAAGAGCGCCACTGTGGTCATCAAGCGATACGGCAATCGCAGGCTGTATAACACCGCCGCCAGCAAGTACGTAAATCTCGACGACATTGCCGCCCTGGTGCGTGATGGCAAGGACGTCCAGATCGTGGACGCCAAAACCGGGCAGGACCTGACGCGCGTCACCCTGACGCAAATCATCACCGAAGACGCGCGCGACAAACCCACCGGTCTGCCGCTTGAACTGCTGCGCCAGCTCATCGTCGCCTCCGACGAAGTCCGGCAGGAATTCATCATGTGGTACTTGAAGTCGGCGTTCGAGACCTATCAGACGGTTCAGAGCGCGGTGCAGACTCGACTGGGAGAGGTGCAGTCCGCCATTCTGTCGCCGGTAGAGATGATGAAGAAATTTCTCGCCGTCCCCGGCCCGCCCAAAGCCGAGCCGGAAACCGAGCTGGAGACGTTGCGCCGGCGCGTTGCCGAACTGGAAGCTCGCCTGCAAAAGCCTGCGCCTGTCCGGAAAAAGAGAAACCCTAAAGCCAACTAGGGCCGAACAAAATTCCTCCAATGTGCTAGTGTCTCGGTTGCGAGCGAGGCAGTATAATTCCCCGGCGGATTCATCTGCCTGCCGGAGCACTTCGCCGTAACGTGCTCCAACCAGGCCGGACCCAGGGAGACATTTGCGCGCAGAAACGGCAACATCGGCTTCGAAACCCAAGCCTCGCGACTCAAAACCCCATTTTCAACCTACATCGAACCTGTCTCTTTGGACCGAAGCCTTTTTCGGCGCCGAGGTTCTTCTGCTGCACGCGTCCCCGGTCTATTACGGTTTTGGGGTGCCGCGCGGTGACGGCTCCCCGGTGGTTATCATTCCCGGCTTTCTGGGCACCGATCTTTATTTGAATGAACTCCGCGGCTGGCTCGCCCGCATTGGCTATCGGGCGTACTTCTCGGGAATCGGTATCAACGCCGATTGCCCCAATCTGCTCATCCAGCGCCGTCTGAATGAAACCCTCCGCAAAGCGCTCGACGAGACCGGACGGAAGGTCCATTTGATTGGCCACAGCCTGGGTGGCATCATTGCCCGCTCGGTAGCGGGCGCCCGCCCCAAAGACATCGCATCTTTAATCACCCTGGCTTCGCCCATCCAGGGCACGGTGGCGCATCGCAACATTATTAATGCCGCCGAAGTCGTTCGCCTGCGCATCTTGCAGGAGCACGGCGACGGCGTATTGCCCCACTGCTACACCGGACGCTGCACTTGTAATTTTGTCGATTCCTTGCGCCGCAAGGTTCCTGACTCCATGCTCCAGACCGCGATTTACACTCGCCACGATGGCGTGCTGGACTGGCGTTTCTGCAAAACGGAAAAGGAGGGGCAGGATTTCGAGGTCCGTGGCACGCACATTGGCATGGCCTTCAATTCCACGGCGTACTCCATCATCGCGCGGCGGCTGGCCGAGGCGAACGGCTCACATTAGGCCGCCGGATGGCCACTCCAGTCCTCAGTTTGGGCGGCGGGCTGGCGCCCGCGATCTCGCCCAGCGCAGCGCGCACAATTTGCTGAAATTCGGTGTTACTTCTAAACTGAAGTCTTCTCTACCTCACGATTGGGTGGTATTCCGCCGGCCTGTTGCCGTGCGGGGAGGGTGCATGCGGCAGTTTTCAGCAGCTCAGTGGTTGGCTGCAATTTTCTCTCTGGTTGCTCTAGTTTCGATTGCAGGATGCAGCGGTGGCGCCGTGTCCACCCCGGTGGCGGCGTCGATCACCCTTAGTCCCACCAGTTTGAGTTTGAATGAAGGTCAAGTCTCTTCCTTTACGGCGACCGCGCTCAACTCCAGCGGTACCGTGGTTGCGGTGGATTACACCTACAGCACCAGCAACTCGGCGCTAGCCTCGATATCGGCCGCGGGACTGATCTGCGGAGGACAGTTCGATTCCAACAGTATCGTTTGCTCGCCTAACGGCGATGGCCAGGCGACGATCACCGTGACTTCCGGCAGCGTCTCGGCAACCGCGACCGTGTACGTCCATAAGCAGGTGGATCGGGTCGTGGTCACCCCGTACAGCGACTGCAGCAGCCAGGGAGCCACGATTAGCCCGACGGCTACCGCCTACAACACTTCCTCGTCGGGTTGTTCGGTCACCGCACCTTGCGATATTACCTCCTCGGTAGGTCCCTTCGTGTACGGGTCGGGCAACTCAATTGTGGTGGCCAGCGCAGCCGGCATCGATCCCAACTACAATTCCACCACGGCTACGCCGACCTATCAGGCTGGCGGCACCATCACCGGCAGCAAGGGCCAGACTTGTAACCTCACCGACTTCAGCGTAGGCGGTGGAACCGGAATCAATCCCGCCTACGACCAGCAGACAAAAAGCCCAACCTACATCTCCGGTGGAAGCATCGTCGGCACTCAGGGCGAGACCTGTAACCTGGGTGACTTCAATGGCGTGACTAACGCTATTGGCAGTCGTGACCCTGACCGACACGAATACCATCGCGACCGGTACCCAGTTGACCATCACGAGTCCGGGTTTTGGAGGTGGCAGCACTGCGCCCACTACGGCTACGCTAAGCAACGGGACCGCCACCTGCAGCGGCACTGCTACGGTGATTACTCAATTGCTGACGACGGTGGGCACCAGTCCTTTGGTGAATGCGGCGGCAACGGTGACCCTCACCGGCTCCAACACCATCAACGCCGGAACGCAGCTTACCATCACCAATCAGGGATATGGCGCGACCCAGGCCCCGACTACGGCTACGCTCAGTAACGGAACCGCGACCTGCACCGGCACCGCGAGCGTTCAGACCGCGCTCAACGCGGCGACCGGCTTGGAGGCGCAGAATCCAGGCACAACCGCGCTGTTTGCCAGCGTGGCCGGCGTCACCAGCGTGGGTACGCCGATCATTGTCTGTCCTGTGCAATCGATCCTGGTGCACGATGCCTCCAGTTCGGCTACGAACTTTACCATCGCCGGCGGACAAACCCAGAACCTGGTTGCCGACGTTCTCGACAGCAAAGGCGTGAGCATAAAGCCGGATCTCGCATGGGCCACTTCTCAACCCGGAGCCGCGACCATTACCTCGACAAACAGTACAGCTGCCATCGTCGGCATCGGCCCGGGGACAACCTCGGTTACGGCGACCTGCGTTGCCCCCAACTGTAACGTCGGGCTCCCCCCGCAGTACTCCTACAATGTGGTAACCGCCTCGGTGGCCGGACAAAGTGCTGATACGGTGTATGCGGCCAGCACCAAGTCGCTGAAGTTGGTTCCCATCTCGGTGCTGACCAATGTGGCGGGCACGACGATAGCGCTGCCTAATTATCCCAACTCCATTGTCGCCAGCCCTGACGGCCAGAACGTCTATCTTGGGTCGGATACGGGGATCATGATCTACAACACCACCACGCAAACGGTGACCGGTCTGGCGTTGAACGGGAAAGTTCTGGGGACGTCCAGTGACGGTTCGCTGGTCTTGTTTTCTGATCCAAACAGCAAGGGGACTTACCTCTACAGCAGCGTCCTCACCGAGAATGTGGCCACTGCCGTGGGTGCCGCATCGGCAGGTACACTGACGCCGGACGACCAGTGGTCGCTGTCGCTGATCGGGCAGGCCCTGGTGCGCCAGGGCAATAGTGTGCCGATCATCACCACCAAACTGAACACGGCGCCCACCGACATCGATGTATTAGCCCAGGGCTCGCTGGCATTCATCACCAGCAGCACTGGACAATCGGTGGATGTTCGCTCGACTTGCGACCAAAGCGACCTGCAGACTTTGAGCGCTAACAATCCCACGCTGGTTCAGCGGATACCAAACGGGACGGGCATGGTGGTGGTCGATGTTCCGAACATCGACGTGATCGTTACGCCGCAGCCCAGCGGCACTTGTCCGGTCGCTGCCAGCAGCGGCCTTTCGACCTTCAACCTTGGGATAGGCAGCTTCACTCCGGAGCAGCTGCTGGTGAGTTTCGACAGCACCCATGCCTGGGTGGTCACAAATACCAATTCCGTACTGAGCTTTGACTTGACCACGAATACGCCCACCACGGTTCCGCTGGCCAACGGGACGGTCGCGCTCAGCGGCGGCCTCACGCTCGACAGCACGCAACTTTACTTAGGCACTATCGACGGCTCGGTACACCGCATTGCGTTGAGTTCGCTCTCCGACGCCCAGCAGATTACGGTAGGTCTGACCGACGCGAACGGTGCTACGGTGGCTCCGGACTTGGTTGCCGTTCTGCCGAAGTAGGGGGCTGCTCCCAGTCTATGAGCGTGGGCGCCCGACTCGGGCCGAATCTCTACGGGTGAGTCGTTTCGCCGGCAGAGTGCGTGCGCTCGCTCCATGAACAAAACCCCACCCCGCCAGAACCAGGCGGGATGGGGCACCTTCTAAGCGGCCTTCTCCTTTTTACGGATGTCCCTCTAGCTGATAGTTGCACGTGCCGGTCGTCGGCTGTGTCGGCAGCGGTGGTACGTGCAACAGGTTCGGTTGGCTGAAGTCGAAGAAGCCGTTCTGCGGATCGGCCATGTCTTGCGTGGTCGCATCGCGCTGGGTCAGAGGCGGCACATTGAAGCGGTCCTCAATCAACTTCAGGATCGACGTGTAGTCGGTCTTCAGGTGGATCACCGTCTGCGGCCTTGACCAGGGCGAGATCACAACCACCGGCACGCGGAACCCGCTGACGTTGAACAGTCCCTTGGTATCATTCGGGCCCAGGTCTTGCGGTGGCAAATCGTCAGGGGGTGTGACCAGGATGGGTCCCACGTGATCGAACAGACCGCCCCCTTCGTCATAGGTAAAGATGAACGCCGAGTCCGGCCACGCGGCACTGCTGGTGAGGGCATTGATGATCGAGGCCACCACCGCCGCTCCCTTTTGTACATTGTTCTCCGGATGCTCATCCAGCCCGGTCGAACTGGCGCGCTCGATGAACACCACCTGCGGCAGCAGCTTGTCCGCATTCGGGTCGGCCAGAATGTTGTAATACTCCTGAATGCTGCGCACATTGGCCTGGATCTGCGGATCGTTCCAATCTGCCCAGTTCGCCAGGAACACGCTGTTGTCCTGGTAATAGTAGCGCCAGCTGATTCCCGCGTTCGTCAGTGCACGGAAGATGGTTGGCCGCTGCCACGCCGGGTCATCCTGCTTGGTCGGCGGGAAGGCGTGCCCGTATGACGTCGCGGCGAACAGATACATGCGATTCGGGACAGTGTTCGCCGGGTTCGGGGAGTGCCAGTTGTCGTCGGTGGTGAACTGCGTCGCCAGTTCGTAGTAGAACGGCAAATCCGTCTGATCGTAATAACCCAGCGGCCGCGAGTGCGTCGGATCGTATTTATCGCCGCTGCCTCCTGACAGCGTGGTATCGAGGAAGCGGTCCATCTTGTAGACCGATGTATCGCTCAGGTTCAGCCAGTCATCGCCCACCAGGTCCATGTCGTAGTGCGTCTCGTCCCACGACGGAGACAGGTTCTCGATACACTCGGTTCGAGCGTGGAAGGGCCCGAAGCACTGGTTCGACGGATTGCAAATCTGGTAGTTGGAGGGCAGCGTATGCAGATCGTTGACGTCGCTCATCTGCGCGCCCTGGATCGGCGGATTGTGGTTGACGCGGTACGCAGCTAACACCCCGAAGTAGTCATCGAACGCGCGATTCTCCTGCAGCATGTAGATGATGTGGTTCAGGTTGGAGAGCCCGCCCGTGCTCACCGTAACCGTGGCCGTAGCCGTCACCGGAGGCGCGTTTTGATAAATAGAAACCGCCGTCGCGGTGTAGGTGGTCGTCTGCGTGGGATGTACGCAGCAATACGAACCCATGCCCACCGGCTGTACCTGGCCAACGCCCTGATCGATGCTGATCGACGCCGCGTTCGTCGTTGTCCATGAAAGCGTGACTGCGCCGCCCGGCTGTACGATCTGCGGTTGCGCCGTGAAGGTCAGCGTTGTTGGCTGCTCGACCGTCACGATCACATTGGGCGAGAACGCCTGGCCGCCCGTGGGCGCCGGACCGTTGATCGAAACCGAGAACGTGGTTGTGGCCGAGAGCGGCCCGGTATCGTACGTGCCCGTGCAGGTATTGCCATTGCAACCCGGCGCCAGCAGTACGGGATTGCTGCCGCTGATATTCAGCGTCCATGCCGTGCTGTTGTTGTTGGGCCCGCTATAGCTCAGGGTGACGGATTGGCCGGCCATGATGGTGGTTAATGAGGCGCTCAACGTTACCGGAACGATGGTCAGAGTTGCCGTCACCGGCGCCGACATGGTTGAACCAGAGCTGGCGACGGCCGTATACGTCGTGGTCTGGCCCACTCCAGTCGTGTTGAAGCTGTAGGCCGCCGAATTCAGCGGCAGAGTCTGATCATCCTGGGCGATGTTCGGAGTGACGCTGAACGCTGTCGCATTGGCCGTGGCCCAGGCGAAGTTCACAAATTCCCCGGGTGCAGCCAGGGTAGGGGAAATTGCAAAGCTCGACACCACTGGACCCGCCGGCGGTGGCGGAGGAGGGTTCACGGTCACGGCAGCAGTCGCCGTCTTGGTCGTATCCGCAGCTGCTACCGCAGTGACCGTCACCTGCAGCGGCTGGGTCGGCGAAGGAGCCGTGTACAGGCCGGTTGCCGAGATGGTTCCCGTCTGGGTGTTGCCACCTGCAACCCCGTTCACCTGCCAGGTCACCGCCGTATTGGTCGTACCGGTTACCGTAGCCTGAAACTGCTGCGTCGCACCCGCAGCCAGAGTAGCTGAAGTTGGCGAGATGGTGATTGCTACGGATGTCGGTGGGCCAGTCCCGTTATTTCCGGTATTCCCGCTTCCGTTATCTCCGGAGTTGTTACCGGCGGAGCCGCCGCATCCCACGGCAACCAACAATGACAAAAGGGCCAGAAAACTTAAGGCAATGCGCAACCGTGACATAAAAATAGGACCCACCCATAAACCGGCGAACACCGAACGTCGCGTGGAATTGTTCAACCCTGACTAGCGTCTCTGTCGAAACTCGCTAGCTCCCGACGAAGGGAACACCATCTACGATTCAGCCGCTCTCGACCGAGTTGCGTCTGGAAAAAACGCGGGTTGCCAAAAAAGTCAGCGCATGAAAAAAGCAGAGTAGGAATTGGTTATTGCCATGTCCCACGGGGTGGGAGCACGCCTGCACAGGCTGCGAAAAACTCGAGTTTCGGGTAGCGCTGGCCTTCCGGCCAGCGTGAAATCTCGACTCTGCCAATGTCGCTGGAACAACCAGCTATCTAAAGCCCCTTTGGGGGCGACCAACATGACAGCCCAGCACGCAGCCGAAGGCGGAGTGCTGGGTGGGAGGGCGGAGTACGCCCCTGAGTCGCGTAGCGACGGCACAGGTAACTCACGCACATACTTCAGGCGAGCGTCTATGCCGGTGAAAATACGTGCCGGCTTTAGCTCCTGCGGAGCTCAGGACGAGCGGCCAGTGGCTGACAGCCGGCCCCTTACTTCTTCACGCCTTCGCCGAGCTCCCGCGCCACGCTGTCAAGCACGCCATTGATGAACTGCACCGACTCGGGAGTCGAGAAGCGGCGGCCAATCTCCAGCGCTTCATTGATGATGACCGGGCGCGGCGTATCGGGAAAGCCCAGGAACTCCGCCACCCCGACGCGCAGCACATTGCGATCGACCACCGCCATGCGTTCCATGCGCCAGTGCTCCGCGTTGCGCTCGATGATCTGGTCGATTTCTTCTCCCCGCTCGCAGGCCATACTGAATAGCTCGTTGGCAAAGCCGCGCACTTTTTCGTCCAGGTCTTTGCGCTCGTTCCAGAAGGTCTGGCGAACGTGATCGGGCATCTGCTGGCCCATGTCGCGCTGAAACAGCATCTGCAACGCGAGCTCGCGTGACTTGCGACGCGTACCGGAAGCGGACTTGCTCATTGGCCGGCCTTCACAGCGGTGGTGGCTCGCACCGCAACTTTCTCCCGCAGGCAAGCCATCTCGACCGCGGCCAGGGCAGCCTCGTAACCTTTATTACCCGACTTCAAACCCGCGCGATCGATCGCCTGTTCCAGAGTGTCACAGGTCAAAACGCCGAAGCCGTGGGGTACTCCAGTTTCTTGCGCCGATTGACCGACTCCGCGTGTCACTTCGTTGGCAATGACTTCGTAGTGCAAGGTTCCTCCGCGCAACAGACAGCCCAGGCAGACAATCGCATTGTAGTCTTTGCTCTCCGCCAACTGCCGTGCCGCAGCAGCGATCTCGAACGATCCGGGAACGTGAACGATGGCGATGTCCTTAGGATCGGCGCCGCACTGCCGCAGCGCCAGCAGCGCCCCCTCCAGCAGACGCTCGGTGATGAAGGAATTGAACCTCGCCACTACGATGGCCAACCGCTTACCCTTGGCGTCGAGTGCTCCCTCGATTCCAGCAGCGTCAGCTCTCTTCGCGTAGGTGATGAAACCCAGGCGCAGTCCGCTGACCTCAACCTCAAACAAGCGCGCGCCGTACGGAGTGTCGCCGATCTCTTTGCGGATAGCTACGCCCGAGGTTGTGGGTGCCCCATCCTTTCCCATCGTTTGGGAAACGGTGGGAAGCAACTGCTGAACCATTTGGTAAGCCAGATCGGCGTCTGCGACTTCCACCATCGCGTCCACACTCGGCGTATCGGGCGCGGCAATCAACTCCAAGCCGCCGCGCGGAGCCAGCATCTCGAGACCGTGGCTCCCGCCTTCATGCCACTCATTGCCGGCGGCGAAGCCCAGCGCTTGCAAAAGTGCGAGGGCTGGCTGGAGATCGTCCAGCGATTTGCCCAGCACCCGAGGAAATACAATCGATCGAACCATAAGCTTCAATTGTAAATTTCGGCGAGGGGTCGCGGGACGCGTTCTTTTCTGACGGATTCTGAAACACTTGGTAGTGGGTCAGTTTGCCCTGAGCGACGCCGAACGAAGTGAGGGGAGTCGAATGGGCCTGCATCCGTTTTCAAACTGACCCAATACGAAACATTTTCCTCGCCCCGTTCACGATTTTATGAAGTTTGCCGATTACAATAGTGCCACTATGGTTTGAGCGGAGCGGCCGACCTAACCCTCGCTCACCGGGACCCGGTCATGAAGCATATAGAAGCGCCTACTTGTCCACGCTGTAATCGCAACAGCGAAGTCCATAAGATCGCCGCCGAACTTGCGAACCCCAAGGGCTCCCACCCTAAAGTGCGCGATGGGTACATCCTGGAAGGCACCGTCATCCGCCCCGACAGCTCCGACTGGTATTGCAGCTCCTGCTCAGAGACCTTCGGCACAGCCCGCGTGTACTGGGGCAAATTCCTGAGTGAGCGGACACAGTAGGCCCTCAGCGACGCATTAGCCATTAACGGCAGACCGCTTCAGCGGTGTCGCGAGCTCAGAAACTTTCCCCATCAACCAAGCTCGCTTGGCCACGACTCCTTGAGCCGCAGAGTCCCAAGCCCAGTGTGCCTTGCCGCGGCTCCTAGTATTCCCGGCGCCTATCCCAGGTTTGCGTGGCCACGACTCTGCAGCTCCCAAGGGCATCCCAATTCCTTGCATGGCCACGGCTCTGGATGCTTGGCAGGAGTCTTATCCCCGTAGGGGAGAAATAGTCTAGCCCAGTACGGAGCGCAGCGGAGTGCTGGGTACGTCCCCGCCAGATTTTCCGGAGCCCCGGCAGGGGCGGCAGCCGTAAGATGATTTAGGTAATTGCTGTTTACCGTCCTCCCACCCAGCGCCGGATGGATAAACCAACATGCCAACATACGCAAGTAGCGAAAACCAACGCAAACTGCCGATGGCAAGTAGGTCGCAGCCGACGTCGCCAAGCACACTACTTCAGGACATGGGTCTCGCTGCGGCGATGTATGCATCGCTGCTACTTGTCTACTGGCCGGCGCTTCGCGGCGGCAAGATATGGGACGATGAGTTCCAAATCACTCCTCCGTCGCTCCAATCCCTCCACGGCCTGTGGCGCATCTGGTTCGAACCCGGCGCCGCTTCGGACTACTATCCGATCTTTCATAGCGCTTTCTGGGTTGAGCACCGGCTCTGGGGCGAGTCAGTGCTGGGCTACCATCTCGTTAACCTAACCGAGCATGCGCTGGCCGCCTTCCTGGTTGTGCTGATCGTTCGGCGCCTTGCGCTGCCCGGCGCATGGCTGGCGGGCCTGCTGTTTGCCTTGCACCCGGTCTGCGTCGAGTCCGTAGCCTGGATGACGGAACAAAAGAACACGCTTTCGGCGGTGTTTTACATGGCCGCGGTGCTGGCTTACCTGCATTTCGACCGCAGCCGGCGACGATCCCAATATTTTCTGGCTTCGGGATTGTTCGTCCTGGCCCTGCTCAGCAAGAGTGTCACGGCTACGCTGCCGGGGGCATTGCTGGTGGTGTTGTGGTGGCAACGCGGACGCATTAACTGGCGGCGCGACGTCCTGCCGCTGCTGCCGTGGTTTGGGGCAGGCGCAAGCTTCAGTCTGTTTACCGGCTGGGTGGAGTGGACCATCATCGGCGCGTCAGGCAAGAGCTACGACCTGACTCTGGCGCAACATATCCTGCTGGCGGGACGAATTCCTTTCTTTTATGCAAGCAAGATCTTGTGGCCCACGAATCTCACGTTCACTTATCCGCGTTGGCAGATTGATCCCGCGGTTTGGTGGCAAGATCTTTATCCGCTCGCCCTATTGGCCTTGATCGCTGCATTCGTCGCCCAGGCCTGGCGCTCCACTCGCCGTGCGCAGCGTGCTCCCCTGGCCGCGCTTCTGTACTTTCTGGGAACTCTGTTCCCATTGCTTGGGTTCCTTCACATTTATTACTTCCGATTCTCTTTCGTCGCCGATCACTTCCAGTACTTGGCCAGTTTGGGAATACTCGTGCCGGCAGCGTGCATCCTCACGCTCACGCTCCCGCGTCTCTTGCGGTGGAAACCCGCCACCATCGCAGCAGAGATCGCGTTGCTCGCAGTTCTCGGTGTACTGACTTGGCGACAAAGCAGCACTTACAAAGATGCTGAGACGCTCTTCCGAATCACAGTGGCGCGTAATCCGCAAAGTTTCATGGACCACTGCAACTTGGGATGGCTCCTAGCGGAAAAGCCGGGAGGGCTACCCGATGCAATCGCCGAATACCAGACGGCTCTGCGCATTCAACCTAATTTTGCGATAGCGCACAACGACTTGGGAATCGCGTGGGCACAAACCCCCGGTCGCCTTCAGGACGCGATCACCGAGTTCCAGGCTGCGCTGCAAATCCAGCCCAGCTACGCCAACGCGCACATGAATCTGGGAAACGCCTGGTTGCAACTCGGCAAATTGCCGGAGGCGATTGCCGAGTACCGAGCCGCCCTGAGGATTGCGCCTGATGATGCAAAGGCCCATGCCAACCTGGGAAATGCGCTAGCGCAGACCGGTCGCCTGCCGGAGGCGATTGCCGAGTATCAGGCCGCTCTGAGAATTAGACCTAACAGCGCAGCAATCCATGACATCCTGGGCGTAGCACTCGTCCAGGCCGGCCGTCTGCCGGAGGCGATTACCGAATTCCAGGCTGCACTGGAGCGTCAACCGAATGACGCCGACACTCACGAGCTGTTGGGGAATGCTCTGGCGCAGATGCCCGGCCGGTGGCAGGACGCGATCACCCAATACCAGACGGTGATCGAACTTCGGCCCGAGTCGCCCAGTGCCGAAAAAGCGCGCCAAGCTATCGCGCGACTGCGCGCGCCCGAAACCAAAAGCCAACACGAGCCCGGTCGCTAACGGGCATCGTTCAAGATAACTTCGTTAAATCGCCGTTGGACTCACAACCAAGCTTCCGCCGCCCGTTCAACAAACACACCCACCGTTCGTTTCCGAACAATCGAACCGTTTCCTGAACGAAACCTTGCCCCGCATCAAAAGTAACTCCCACCGAACCATGTACTTGTTATTCGTGCGAGCTGGTACGCAAACTGCAAGCACCTCACCAGACATCCGTCTCTCCGAGGTGGGGTGATGATCGAGCGAATTCGCCAATCAGTTTCTAGACCCTTGAATCAAGCTGAACTCGATACCCGGCAAGCCGAAGGCTGGAAGCTGGTGGCTGTCGAATGGGAGCGCGAGCGAACCGACGTCGAAGCCGCAGAGCCCGAGGCCGAGGTTCCGTTTGGACTGAAAGTCGCCGGCGATTGCGCCCACCTCGAAGAAGACGCCAATGAGCGCGAGGTGCTGGTCGCCATGATGGAGCTCACCATCCAGGACGGCCCCTATTCGTCGATCGCCGACGAACTCAATCGCCGCGGCTTTCGTACCCGCGAAGGCGTGCGCTGGACTCCCGTCTCAGTCTTCCAGATGCTGCCGCGCCTGATCGAAGTCGGCCCGAAAATCTTCCACAGCGAAGCATGGCAGAGACGGCGGACGCGCCACGTCAATCGGGGTTGAACTTGCATCGCGATTGGAACCTAACGCGGGTGTCATCCCGAGCGGACCCCGAGCGCAGTCGAGGGCGGAGTCGAGGGATCTGCAGTTTTCCCCGCCTGCCCAAACTGCTTCCGGGCGACATTAGCCATGTCTTGTTCTGGTGAACGCCACGCTGCGCACGCCGAGAGAGTTCAATTTGACTTCTTGTATGCCGCGGTCGGCAGCTTGCCACGCCGCAGGGAGGGAAGCAGATACCCGCGCACTTTTGCCCTGTGCAACACTATCATCCGTCGCGGCGCGAGCAAACTGCTGGTCCCTCGGCTCCGCTCGGGATGACACCCTTCAAGGCTGTCGCGTTCGCTAACTGAGCCGTTGATTACGTGGCTTCTCTGATCCGTGTAGATCCGCGCAAATCCGCGGCCAGCTTTCCCTCTTGATTTGCCGCCCGTCTCGGGGCGCTGATAGACTCGACTGTTTGCCTTAGAAATCCGGCGTCATCCCAAACACATTATGTCGAACCCATCGTTAGATATTGCAATCGTTAACGGCGCTCGTACGCCGATGGGCCGCTACTGCGGCAAACTCCGCGACTTCACCGCTCAGGAACTCGCCGCCGTCGCCGCCAAAGAAGCTATGCAGCGCTCCGGCGTTGATCCCGGCGAGATCGACCACGTCGTGGTCGGTAACGCGCAGCAAACCTCCAGCGATGCCATCTATGGCGCGCGCCACGTTGCGCTGAAGGCCGGCATACCCATCGAGACTCCGGCGCTGACGGTGAATCGCCTGTGCGGCTCGGGCACGCAGGCCATCGTGACGGCCGCGCAGTTGATTCAGCTGGGCGAGGCGAAGATCGCGCTGGCCGGCGGCATGGAATCGATGTCGCAGGCGCCGCACGTGATTCGCGGCATGCGCTGGGGCGTTGGCTTCGGCGAGGGCAAGCTGGAAGACTCGCTCTTCGTAGCGCTCACCGACAGCTACTGCAACATGCCGATGGCCGTCACTGCCGAGGCTGTACGCTGAGCAGCAGGGCGTCACCCGCGAGCAGCAGGACGAGTTCGCTCTGGTGTCGCAGCAGCGCGCTGACGCCGCTTACAAGGCGGGCCGAATCCAGGAAGAGCTGACGCCGGTAGCGTTGCGCAACCGCCGCGGCGAGCCCACGGGCGAGATGTTCACCGAAGACGACCATCGTCGTCCGGAGACCACGATGGAGAGCCTCGCCAAGCTGAAGCCTTCGTTCGGCAAGAACGGAACCGTCACCGCGGGCAACGCCAGCGGCATTGTCGATGGCGGAGCAGCCGTCGTGGTGATGGCGCTCGACGAGGCGCAGAAGCGCGGGCTCAACCCGTTGGGCCGCATTGTGAGCTGGGGCATCGCCGGTGTTGATCCCAAGCTCATGGGCTCCGGTCCGGTTCCGGCGACGAAAATTGCGCTGAAGAAAGCCGGACTCAAGCTCGACGACATGGACGTGATCGAACTGAACGAAGCCTTCGCTGCGCAGGCGCTCGCGGTGATGAAAGAACTCGGCATCGATCCTGAGAAGCTGAACGTCAACGGCGGCGCGATCGCGCTTGGCCATCCGCTGGGAGCGACCGGCACGCGGCTCGTGCTTACAACTTTGTATGAGTTGAAGCGTCGCAAAGGGAAGTACGGCTTGGCGACGGCGTGCATCGGCGGAGGCCAGGGCATCGCGATGATTGTGGAGAACGTGAACTAGTTGTCAGCTTTCGGTGGCCCGGGTCGCCGACGAGAGCAGTTTACGGATTTGAGCTGCCTCCAGCGTTATGTAATCCAGAGAACAGGCCCCAAATTCGAGCTAAAGAGCCGCGAAATGCTGCGATTTTCGCAAAAACTTGCATGAGTTAAAGTGATGGATAAGTCATCAACCATCACTTTGAGTCATGGATGTACCGATTACAGCAGCTCTTTCCGCGCGAAATTCGCTCGAAAAAAGCTGAAATTTGCTCACGAATGACTAAAAACAGGGCCTTGCGCTTAATCCAATAACCGAACAGAGGCCATCGGCGACTCTCATGCGTATCATCTCCGGCGTCATCATCGGGTATTTGTTGTTTGCGGTTTCGGCGTTCCTGCTGTTCCGCGTGACCCATCAGGATCCGCACGCGCCTACCGTCATGGGATTTGAGATCGTCGCAATTTTGTACGGAGTCTTCTTCGCGTTTCTTGCCGGCTATTGGGGTACGGGCATTGCCGGACGCAGCGACATGGTGGTCGCATCGATCATCGCCGTCATCATGGCTGCCGGCTGCGATCGCGTCGATGATCACGAAAGGCGTCGGCTGGTCTCCGATGTCGGCGTTACTATTGATGGTTCCTGCCGAACTGGTTGGCGGATATGTTCAGGCGAAGAAGGCGCAACCGTGAACCCGAACGCGGAACCTGCCTCGCTTCAAACTGTCGCGATAACGTTAATTACTAATCACTAATTACTAGCTACTACCGAGGAACCATGGAAATCAAGAAAGTTGGCGTACTAGGTTGTGGTCTGATGGGCTCCGGCATTGCGCAGGTCGCGGCCATGGCGGGCCTCGACGTCACGGTGCTTGAGCAGGAGCAGAAGTTTCTCGACAAAGGTTTTGCCGGAATCGAGAAGTCGCTGACGCGCCTGGTCGAGCGCGGTCCGGCGAAAGGCGGACTCACGCCGGAACAGAAGACCGAAGCGCAGTCGCACCTGAAGGGCACGCTCAACATGCAGGACCTCGCCGACTGCGACATCGTGGTTGAAGCCATCATCGAGAACGTTGACCTGAAGCGAAAGACTTACGCCGAGCTCGATCAAGTAGTAAAGAAAGACGCGATCTTCGCGACCAACACGTCGTCGATCTCGGTCACCGAGCTGATGACCGCGACCAAGCGGCCTGAGCGCTTCATCGGTCTGCACTTCTTCAATCCGGTGCCGATGATGAAGCTGGTCGAGGTGGTGAAGACCATCGCCACCACGCCCGAGGTCTTCGACGCGGCGGTCGAGTTCGGCAAGAAGCTGGGCAAGGTTCCGGTTCGCACCAGCGACAAGACAGGATTCATCGTCAACCGCCTGCTGGTGCCGTATCTGCTCGACGCCATTCGCGCGTACGAAGAGGGTGTGGGCTCCATCACAGACATCGATGAAGCCATGAAGCTAGGATGCGGGTACCCGATGGGACCGTTCACGCTGCTCGACTTCGTCGGCCTCGACACGACGTACTACATCACCGAGGTGATGTACGACGAATTCAAGGAGCGGCGCTTCGCCTCGCCTGCGCTGCTGCGGCGCCTGGTGCTGGCCGGCTGGTACGGCCGCAAATCGGGCAAGGGATTCTATGATTACGCGGATCCAAACAATCCGGTGCCGGGGAAGTTTGCGTAGAAGCAGTTGTCGGTTGTCGGTGATCAGTTGTCAGATTCAGTGGGCGGTTTGCATTGAACATGCTTGCGGAGCGACGCGAGAGCAGGTCCCTCGCTTCGCTCGGGATGACAAATCATAAGGGTGCATTTCGGTACGGCTGAAGGCGGCCGTTCAAAACGTCGTAATCCGGCACGGCTGAAGCCGTGCCCTTTCAAAGCACAAGATATTTCAAGGCAGAACTCATGACCGACTTTCAAAACTTACTATTCGAAAAGAAAAATCAGATCGCCTACATCACCCTGAACCGGCCGAAGGTACTCAATGCGCTGAACATGGCCGTTATGGAAGAGTTGCGTGAGGCCTTCGCCGCCGTTAAGGACGATGCTGAGGTGCGCGTCGTCATCCTTACCGGATCGGGTGAGAAGGCCTTCGTTGCCGGCGCCGACATCGGCGAGCTGTCCGTACACAATCCGGTCTCGGCCAAGGAGTACACCCACAAAGGCCAGGCGGTCCTCGACTTCATCGAGAACCTGGGCAAGCCGACCATCGCCTGCATCAACGGATTCGCTCTCGGCGGCGGATGCGAGCTGGCGATGGCGTGCACCATGCGTCTGGCCAGCGAGAACGCCCGGCTCGGCCAACCTGAGGTGAAGCTGGGCCTGATTCCTGGCTACGGCGGAACGCAGCGTCTGCCGCGCCTGGTGGGCAAGGGGGTCGCGATGCAGCTGGTGCTCACCGGCGAGATGATCTCGGCGCAGGAGGCGCACCGCATCGGGCTAGTGAACGAGGTCGTGCCTGCCGAGAGCCTGATCGCGCGCGCCGAAGCCATTGCCGCGAAGATTATCGCCAACGCTCCGCTGGCGATTCAGTACGCCATGGAAGCGGTGAATCATGGACTCGATCTGCCGCTGGCGGAAGGCTTGTATCTCGAGGCGACCTTGTTCGGCGTGGTCTGCGCGACCGAAGACAAGAACGAAGGGACGCAGGCATTCCTCGAAAAGCGCGCGGCGCAGTTCAAGGGGAAGTGAAGAAGCAACTGTTAATTAGCAACTAGCAATAGTTCCGTTCCGATTCGGGCCCGCGGGTGCCCCATTTCGCCTTCGTTTGGCGGGGTGGGACTTTTCGTCTCTTCAACAAAAAGCCCCACCCGGGCAACGCCAGCCCGAATGGGGCACCCTGAAGGCTGCCTATCCCAGCCAATTCTGCTACTCTTGCAGCACTTAGGTCTGGTATTTATGCCCGCTAAACGCGCCGCGAAGTCTGTTCCCAGCAAACGCCGTTCACCGGCGGGACGCAAGCGTCGCGAGGGGACTAGCTCTCGCAATCAGCGCGAGCTGGTCATCATCACCGGCATGAGCGGCGCCGGCAAAGCTTCGGCGCTGAAGGCATTTGAAGACCTCGGCTATTACGCCGTCGATAATCTGCCCGTCGGGCTGATCGAGAATTTCGCCGAACTGGTGCGCGACACGTTGGAGATCGATCGCGCCGCCCTGGTGGTCGACATTCGCGAAGGTTCGCGACTCGACAAACTCCCCGAGGTGTTGCGCTCCATCAAGCGCTCGTTACGCACCACCGTTCTCTTCCTCGAAGCCAAGGATGAAGCGCTGGTGCGCCGCTATAGCGAGACGCGGCGGCCGCATCCGCTGGGACGCCAGAAGTCGGTCATGTCGTCGCTGCACTCCGAGCGCGAGCGCATGAAGCCGGTACGCGACGTCGCTGACGTGGTCATCGATACCACGAAGTTCAACGTGCATGAGTTGCGCTCGTTCATCAATGAGCGCTTCGGCGCCGGCAATCGCGACCATAACCTGCTCATCTCGTGCGTCAGCTTCGGCTTTCGCCAGGGCGTGCCCGAAGATGCTGACTTGATGTTCGACGTGCGCTTCCTGCCTAATCCGCACTTCATTCCCGAGTTTCGTCCGTTCACCGGCCGCCATCCCAAGGTGGCGAAATACATTCGCTCGTTTCCCCAGACGAAGGAGTTCATCAAGCGAATCTCCGAGCTGCTGATTTATCTGTTGCCGCATTATGTGAAGGAAGGGAAGAGCTACCTCACCATCGCGTTCGGCTGTACCGGCGGCAAGCATCGCTCGGTAATGATTGCTGAGGAAGTGAAGAAGCGGCTGGCTAAGGCCGGCTATCCGGTGAAGGTGGTACATCGCGATTCGCCGGTGGGATGAAGAAGAAGTAATTAGCGACTAGCAGCTAGCGGCTCTTCGAGCGGCGAATCTATTTTATGTCCTGTCATCCTGAGCGCAGCGAAGGACCTGCTGTCCTTTCACCGCCGAGATAATCTCCCGTACGCTGAAATCGCAGACAATTCGAGCCGGGGTATGCGAGTCGATAGGCAGCTCAGCGTCGCGGAAGCGCTGGCACGGAGCGAACAGATAAACAATGGTAGTCCCCTCAGGGTTGAGACAAACAGCAGGTCCTTCGCTGCGCTCAGGATGACAGACCATTTGGGAAGAGCAGTGACGGCATGACTGAAGTCCTGTCCTGATACAAGGCGTCCGGCAGGATTGCCACTGTCAAACATTCGTGGCAACCGGAATTTACTGAGCTGATAGCAGAGGGCTGATATCTAACAGCTAATTGCTAATTGCTAGTTGCTGTCTTCCCAATCAGCCGAAAGAACCTATTCGCCCGCTCCACGTCTTTGCCGATTTGTTCCTTTAGAGCTTCTACGGTCTCGAACTTTTTTTCGTCGCGCAAACGTTTGAGGAAAATCAGCTCGACCTCGGTCTGCGCCAGCAGTTCGATGGGATGAAAGTTCAGCAGATGGCTCTCGATGGCAAACGAGTCGGGACCGAAGGTCGGGCGCACGCCGACGTTAGTCACCGCGTTGAAGCACTCGTCGTTGATGCGCACCTGCGTGATATAGACACCGTTGCCCGGTACCAGTTCGTCATAGCGCGCGAGATTCACCGTCGGCACGGTGTATTGCGTTCCGTAGCCGCGTCCACGACCTGGGTTCGAGATAATGCTGAACGGCCGACCTAGCAGCGCGCGCGCTCTTTCCACACGACCTTCTGCGATGAGCTTGCGAATTTCGCTGCTGGAGACGTGATGACCGCGTAAAAGCTGCTCGGGATATATCTTCACCCCGAAGCCCAATTCTTCACCCAACGCACCGAGAGTATTGATGTTGCCTTGCGCTTTGTGTCCGAAATGGAAGTTGTAGCCTTCGTGGACTTCGCGCGCGTGTAGCGTTGCGGCGAGCACGTCTCTGGCAAAATCGTGGGCCGTCATCATCGAGAGATCGCGGGTAAAGGGCAGCACCAGCACCGCGTCGACTTTCGTCCGCTCCAGCAACTTCAATTTGAGTGCCAGCGGTGACAGCAGTTTGGGGGCAACGTCGGGGCGCAAAATGCGGAAGGGATGCGGCTCGAAAGTGACGACGACAGCCTTGCCACCAATAGCGTGCGCGCTCTCTGCCATGTGGCTGACGACCTGCTGATGCGCGAGATGCACTCCGTCGAAGTTGCCGACGCTCACCACGGCGGGGCCGAAGTTGGCGGGAACTTCATCGAGGCTGCGGAAGACTTGCATGGTCGGCGGCGTTGCTAGAGTTCGAACTCGAGTTTCAGCCCGTCATGCGACAGGCGGACGTCGGGAGGCAGCGAGGCATTGGTCTCCTCATGCGGCAGGTCGTGCGAGATGTGGGTGAAAAATGCGCGCTTGGGCTTGAGCCGCTCCACGATTTCAAGCGATTGCGAAACACTGGAGTGCGTGGGGTGGGGATGATGGCGCAGTGCATCGAGAAACAGAATGTCGAGTCCTTCGAGTCGGCGCATGGTTTCTTCGGGCACCGAGCTGAAGTCCGTCAGATAAGCGGCCGAACCAAAGCGGTAGGCCTCGATGGGATAGTCGCCATGATTGACGGTAAGGGGAAGAAAAGTCGCGCCCGCGATCTCAATCGGACCATTCACCGACTTGAGTTCAACCTGCGCGAGCCCGCCATACTTGTAGTCTCCCTCGAAGATGTAGCGAAAAACCTGCCGCAGGACTTGCGCGGTGTTCTCGGCAGCGTACAGAGGAATCTTGGTGCCGCCGGTAGCGCGGCGAAAGCTAAGCGGGCGCACATCGTCGAGTCCAAGGATATGGTCGGCGTGTCCATGGGTATAGAGAATCGCGTCGATCCTGGTAATGTGCTCGCGGATTGCCTGCTCGCGAAAGTCAGGCGTGGTGTCGATGAGAACGGTGTGTCCATCCCACTGCACCATGATCGAAGGCCGTGTGCGGCGATCGTGTGGATCGCTGGAGGTACACACGGCGCAGTCGCATCCGATGGTGGGCACACCCATGGAGGTGCCGCTGCCCAGCACAGTGAGGGTAGCCTTCATTGCAGCGGGCCATTGCCTCCCTTGCCTGGCGCAGGCCCTTTGGCGATGAGATTGGTCACTTCGAGGTAGGCCATGCGCAACTCGTAAAGAACGTTTTGCAGCATGGTTTCTTCCTTCGAGGTCAGGTTGCCCTTGGTCTTCTCCTGCAGCAGCCCGATGATGTCGATGGTTTGGCGCGCACCCATCAGGTCGACCTGCGGCTGCCCGCCCTCCGGAGCCGCCATGCCCATCTGCATCAGCGCGCTCATGTAGAGCGAGGCGAGGAACTTCTCGAAGTTCATCTCGAAGTCCTGCGCGCGGTGTCCCTGGCCGTGTTTGTCGAGTTCCTTGCGAATTTCTTCGTCGATGTGGCCGGTCGACTTCTTATAGGCCTCGGCCGAGGCATGTTGCTCGTCGCTGGTTGGGGGAACAGGATAGTCCGCTTGGGGAGCGGGCTCGGGTTCCGGATCTTTGTCGGCTTCGGGAGTGGTTGCGGTCCGCTGCGCGCTGCGCTCTTGGTTGGCGCGCTGCTGCGATTCGCGCTTCTCCTGCTCGCGCTCTTCGCGTTGCTCTTCGGCTTCAACCACGTCAGGGCGCAACTCGCCTTCCGAGCTGAACAGACGGCGGTCGGTAACGGTGAATTCAGATTTTTTTTCTTTGTCGGGCATAGGGAAATCGCTCTTCGCTATTGGCTCTTAGCACTTGTCCTTTGGCACTTGGTCCGAGTCCTGCTGGTGTCCGCCAAATGCCAATGCTAACTGCTAGTTATTTGAATGGCAGCGCGCTTACTACAGCGTCGTGCTCGCCAACCTTGACTGCCGCTCCCGGCTCGGCGAACTCGCGCCGGATGTATCCCAGCGCAAGGGTTCTTTCGCCGGCGGGAAACGGAACGCGCGCGGCGCTGGTGATCTCGCCAACCTGCTTTTCGCCAGCCGATGACCTTGTCGCCTGCCGCCGGAGCGTCACCTTGCACCTCGAATCCAACAAGGGCGCGATGAACGTTGCCGCGCGAGCGAATGCGCTCCACGATCTCCTGGCCAACGTAGCAGCCTTTGGCGAAGTTCAGCACATGCTGCTGGCCGGTTTCCTGCGGCAAGTCGCGTTCGCGAAGATCAATGCCGTAGCGCGGAACACCGCGCGCGATGCGATACAACTCAAGCGCTTCGCTGCCCACCGGCTTCGCCCCTGCTGCAACCAGAGCATCCCACAGGCGGTCGAGATTCTCTGCGGTTGACCAGATGTCGTAGCCATCCATCTGTGGCAACACGCTGCGCGCGACGGACAGCCCAACGCCCTGCCACACTGGATCACTCACTTCGCCGGGCGCGAGCGCCGCGACGTCGATACCCACGGCATTCAGTATCTCAGCCGACTTCGGTCCGGCAATTCCGACGGACGCCAGCTTGTCGCTGATGTCCTCGACCTCTACGTCGTCCATGATGATGTAGCGGTCGAAAACTTCCTTCAGCTTCGGCGCCTGCTCGTGGGCGGTGGTGACGAGCAGATAGTCGCCGCGATTGTAGGCGACCAGGTCGCCGAGATTGCGTCCCTGAGGGTTCAGCACAAAACTGTAGTTGCCGTGGTTGAGCGCGAGGTCGCGAATGTTGTTGGTGACCATGCCGTTCAGCCAGCGAACGCGATCTTCCCCGCTGAGCACCAGCTTGGCCTGCCAGCTCAAGTCGAAGATAGCCGCGCCTTCGAGTAGCGCGCGAAACTCTCCGGCCGTGTCGCCAAACGAGGCCGCGGTCTCAGCTCCGCGATAGGGCGCAAGCCGCGCTCCGGCGGCCGTCAGCTTCTCTTGTAACGTCATCACTGCCATACAGAATCTTTGATTATAACGGGGAAAAGATTTCACCACTGAGGACACGGAGGTTACGGAAAAAAGCTTGAAAAAATTAGGAACACGCGCCGTCCGAAGTTCTGCAAGTGTATCTACTCGTCGAAGGCGGAAAAGCGAAGCTTGCCGGCATTCCTCTTCATGAGGTGCTTGAGACGGTCAAGGCCTACAATTTCGCGAAGGGCAACGCGAACTGCCTCCGCACCCGACCTGGCGCCCAACACCCTCTTCGCTTCATCGAGCAGTTTCGTTTCGACTCGGATAGATGTCATTGTTATGGGTGCGGATTCGTTCCGCATCCACATATTTTATCGACTTGCATGCAGGTCCGCGACATAGGCTTCCTTCTGTTATCTTCGATACTCGTGACCACCAAGAAACGCATCGCCGTCGTGCCGGGAGACGGCATCGGCAAAGAAGTTATTCCCAACGCTCTGGAAGTGCTGCGCGCCTCAGGCGCGGCGCTGGAGTTCACCCACTTCGACTGGGGTGCCGACCGGTATTTGCTCGATGGCACCACCATGCCTGCCGGCGGATTCGATATGCTGGCGCGCGACTTCGACGCCATCTTTGTCGGAGCGCTGGGCGATCCGCGGGTACCGTCGAACATCCATGCCAAAGAAATCCTTCTGGGCATGCGCTTCCAGATGGACCTGTACGCCAACGTTCGTCCGGTTCGCCTGCTCGACAAGTCGCTTTGTCCGCTGAAAAATGCCGGCGTCGATGACGTGAATTTCACCGTCATTCGTGAAAACACCGAGGGCGTCTATGCGGGCATGGGCGGCAACTTCAAGTTCGGCACGCCGGACGAGATCGCCACCCAGGAAGACATCAACACCCGCAAAGGCGTGGAGCGCGTGATTCGCTTTGCCTTCGACTACGCGCGGGCAAACGGCCGGAAGAAAGTGCTGATGGCTGACAAGTCAAACGTGATGACGCACGCCGGGGGCTTGTGGCAGAGGGTGTTCAAGCTGGTGGCAGCCGAGTACTCTGACATTGTGGCACAGCAAATGTACGTCGATGCGCTGTGCCTGCAGATGGTGCGCGAGCCGCAGTCGCTCGACGTGATCGTGACCAACAATATGTTTGGCGACATCATCACCGATCTCGCTGCCGCGCTTGCAGGGGGGGCTGGGCATGGCCGCCAGCGGCAACATCCATCCCGGGCGCACCTCGATGTTTGAGCCGGTACACGGCTCCGCTCCGCCGATTGCGGGCAAGAACATGGCCAACCCCATGGGCTCGATTCTGACTGGGGCGATGATGCTGGCGCATTTGGGAATGAGTGCTGAGGCAGCGAAGATCGAAGCTGCCGTGGTCGAAGCCGTGCGTGCGAAGAAGACGACCGTCGACGTCGGCGGCGCACTGGGCACACGCGAGTGCGCGCAGTGGATTGCGGAGCGGGTAGGGAAGTAGCTGTCAGTTCTCAGCTGTCAGCTTGAATGATCGCGGAGTGCTGTGGGTAGCAGAAGAGTTCTCTAGCCAGAGTTCGCGGGACGCACTAACCGTAGGCCGTGTCCCTTCGGCCGCAACCGGGCCAGGCTTGAGTCCTGGGCTAGATGCAAACTGGTCCGAGTTCCTTCAGGGAAGCGGCGAACTGCAGGTCCCTCGGTTCCTCGCCCGCCTGCGGCGAACTTCGTCACTCGGGATGACACCCAAGACCACAGTTCACGACCCAATGTCTGAAGCTGCGCCTCTTTGATCCGGCAACAGCAACAGCCACGTCCTTCGCCAGTTTCAGGCGCTTGCGGCGGCGGGTTTGCTTTTCGCCGCCTTCGCTGCCTTTTGCGCCGCCGCGAGCTGGCGCTTCAGGATACGCATGCCGGCATCGACCTGCTTCTCTTCCACCAGAAACGGCGGGAGGAAGCGCAGCACATTCCCTTGCGTCACGTTAATCAGCAGCCCGTCGGCCAACGTTCCGTTCAGGATGGGCTCGCCGGGAATATTGAGCTGCAACGCCTGGATCGCGCCCACTCCGCGCGCTTCGGTTGCAATCGAAAATTTCTCCACCAACTCCTGCAGCTTGCTGGTGAAGTAAGCTCCGACGCGCTGTACCCGTTCCAGAAGATTTTCTTCTTCGACAATCGCCAGATATTCCAGCCCAAGGCGGCAGGCCAGCGGGCCTCCGCCGAAGGTAGTGCCGTGTTTGCCGGGCGTGATGTGTTGCGCAAACTTCTCGCTGGTCAGGAACGCTCCCATGGGGAAGCCCGCGGCCATAGGCTTGGCGATGCAGACAACGTCAGGCTTGACGCCGAAGTGCTCGAAGGCGAACAGCTTGCCCGTGCGTCCCATGCCGCATTGAATCTCGTCGAAGATGAGCGCAGCGTTGTGCTGGTCCGCGGCCTCGCGACAGGCTTGGAGAAATTCGGGCGATGAAACCTGGATTCCGCCTTCGCCCTGGATGGGCTCAATCATAATGCCGCAGACTTTGCTATCGACCGCCGCGCGAAGCGCCTCGATGTCATTGCGCGGCACAAAGCGAACCCCTTCCAGCATCGGTTCAAAGCCCTGGCGATACTTCGGCTGCGCAGTGAGGGCGAGCGCGCCCATGGTGCGGCCGTGGAAGGAGTTGTCGAGCGCGACCACGAGGTTCTTTTCGGTTTCGCCGATGTAGCCGCCGTTAGCGTGTCCGGCCGCGCGCACCAGTTTGAGCGCGCCTTCGATGGCTTCGGTACCGCTATTGGCGAAGAACGCGCGATCGAGGCCTGACTTCTGGCACAGCTTCTCTGCCAGCAAGCCCTGGTACTCGTTGTAATAGAGGTTCGAGAGGTGAATGACCTTCGCCGCCTGCTCGCGGATGACTTTCACAATGCGCGGGTGCGCATGTCCGAGGGCGTTGACGCCGAGGCCGGAGAGAAAATCCAGATAGCGCTTGCCATCGACGTCCCACAGGTAAACGCCCTTCCCGCGCGCCATGGCAACGGGATAACGGGCATAAGTGTTGAGCAGGTATTTCTGCTCGCGGGCGACAATCTCTTCGTAAATCGACATTAGCTGTACCTACTCCGCTTTGATGGTTTTGCGCTGCTCGCGCTCGGTTTTGCACGCTTCGCGGCGACGCAGTGCGCCTTCATAGCGACGCTTTTCGTTTTCTGTTTCAGGAATGACCGGCGCGACCGGCAACCGACGTCCGTGACGATCGACGGCGACGAAGGTCAGATAAGCCCTGGCGACCTTTTGCCGCGATTGCGAAATGTAATTTTCCACCAGAACTTTTACGCCCACTTCCATCGAGGTGCGAAAGACACGATTGACGGACGATTGCAGCAGCACCATGTCGCCGACGTGAACCGGTACCAGGAAATCGATATGGTCCATTGAGGCGGTGACCACATACGAGTGCGAGTGACGATGCGCAGCCAGCGCGCCGGCCAAGTCGATCCAATGCATCAGGCGGCCGCCCAGCAAGGCGCCGAGTGGATTGGTGTCATTGGGCAGCACCAGCTCAATCATCTCCGACTTCGAGTCGCTGACTGGCCGCGGGAGTAGGTTTCCGTCGTTGGTGGGTTCCATGACTTTCCTTGCTTATTGAAGGGGCGCAGCTTCAACTGCGCCGACCGCTTTCTCTGCAACATGTGGCTTTAGCCACTGGGGTAGGGGTCGGATCCAATCACAGTCCCCTCAGAGGCTAAAGCCACATTCCCCGGCATATCTTTTCGGCGCGCCTAAAGGCGTGCCCCTTCCACTTTCCGCGCCATCTGCGCTTCGATGTAGCACTCGGCCATACGCACGAGGCACGCGCTCTCATGCGTCGTTTGCCAGCGACGGGTGGCCGTCTCATAAATCAGCTCGCCATGCCCGGCGGGCAGATAGTCGCGCTCGTAGGCGAAGCGGATGTGCACCAATCCGTCGTGCTCATCGCCGGTTGCGAAGCGCACCGCGTCGGCGGCTCGCTGTGGCGGAAGGCGCGCGCAGTCCTTGGCGTATCCCAGATTGCAGCCGGTTTTGAGTTCATGCTCGCTGGGATGTGTTTCGCCGTTAGTTACCGCGGTACAGGTGCCGCTCCAGCCTGCTCCCAACGGCAGTCGCTGTGGGAACGGCCAATCACCGGACAGACGCTGCTGGGGCATGAAGAACGGACAGGCCACACTCTCTCCAAAGTTGCGGGCAATACGCCATTGTACTGAGGAACCCGCGCGCGCGAAACGTTCGCATCCCCATTTCCGACCCAGTTTCAAATCGGCTGCTCGGGGCGGCAGTTCACAAGTTGAGTGTGGCGGCCCTGCTCCTGTAGTATGCCCGTTTGGTAATGGAGACAGTACTTATGGCCGATGAAAGTCGCGTGGCAGCGCTGAAGGAAATTCTCGAGCAGAATCCGAACGATTCATTCGCGCGCTATGCGCTGGGGCTGGAGTACTCCGGCGGCGGCGAAACCGAAGAGGCGCTTGGTCATTTCAAGCTCCTGCTGGAGGCCCATCCCGACTATACCAACGGCTACTTCATGGCCGCCCAGACGCTGGCCCGCGCGGAGCGTAAAGATGAAGCACGCGACATGCTGCTGCACGGCATCGAATGTGCGCGCCGCACCCGCAATCAGCATGCGCTGTCGGAAATGGAAGGCATGCTGGACGAGTTGGAGCGGGGATACTGAGATGGCTTAAGGGTATCTCGCATTTAACAAACGCCCTTATGATTTGTCATCCCGAGCGGAGCGAGGGACGTGCTTTCGCTGGCAGGGCCGACCGCTCACTTCGATTCCGGCTCTGTGCGAAGCCACATTGGAAGGCTGAATCCGTCCTGACGATGGAAACCACTCGTCCAATGATCCTTGTTCAGTTCATATTCAGCGATTTCGAACTCGCCACCTTCTGAGAATCCGGGTTTTTCCTTAAAGCGTTTGATCGCCAGAGAAGCATCGGATGTCGTCGCATATACCCCGATCAGCTTCTCGTCTTTGTATGAGTCGGTGTGCCAGAGCAAGTACACGGTGCGAACTGGGTTCACCCCTTCGGATTTCGGTATCACATCGAGCTCGTGATTCTGTTCCACGCTTCTTAACTACTTCGACGCGAGAAGTGATTGCCAACTAGGCGTTAGGAGTAATGGCGCGGAAACGAAAGCAGGTCCCTCGCTCTGCTCGGGATGACAACTAGAAAGCTCTATGTGCCCACCGACGCCTGCTCCGCTAACAGCAGTGCGTTCTCCCGCGCGATTCTCCCCGCCGGGATGGAGGTATCTCCGGCGCGCAATTTCTTCAGGGCATCGACTTTGTCTGTCCCCGTCACCAGCCACAGAATCTTTCGCGAGCGATTAATCATGGGACAAGTCAGCGTCATGCGACGGCGTCCCATGTACACGCCAGTGAGAGCGACATCACGATCGGTTACCTTCAGCACCGGATCGCCGGGCACCAGCGATGCAGTGTGGCCGTCGGGGCCTAAGCCGAGATGCGCGAGATCGAGCACGGCCGGCGACCCGCAGTATTCGCGCAGCGTCTGCTCGTACTGCGCGGCAGCGCCTTCCAGTTCTGGAAGCTCTACGGGCATGGCGTGGATATGGTCGAGACGTAAGGGCGCGCGTTGCAGCAGGCTCTCGCGCAGATGAGTCAGGTTGCGGTCGGGATCGCCGGCAGGCGCGACGCGCTCGTCGATCTGAAAGACCTGTACCTTGTCCCACGGCATGTCTTCGTCGGCCAGGTCGCGCAGCATGATCCAGGGAGCATGGCCGCCGCTGAAAGCGACGTTGAAACATCCGCGGGCGGACACCGCCTCCCGCGCATCAGCGGCCACAATCGCTGCTGCCCGTTTCGCGACCGCTTCAGGGTTGGCCAGAATTTCAACCTGCATCGCGTGCCCTCCTGTTACCTTGCCGCCGTCACCACGCCGTCGTGGGCTTATCATCGCCCGCGGGATTCTGCCAGCCGCCTTCTGGTGGCGCGAGCTGCGCGGTTTCCTGCGGCCCCCATGTTCCCGGATCATAGGGGTAAACCGGCGTGTCGGCCTTCAACATCGGATCGACGATACGCCATGCTTCTTCGACGTAATCCTGACGCGCGAACTCAGTCGCGTCGCCTTCCATCGCGTCGCCCAGCAAGCGCTCATAGGGCAGTATGTCCTTGCCACCAGGATGGCGGCTGGCGATCATCTCCGCCGACGTGGTCGGCAGGTTCTCCCCCGGCGGAACGACCGTCATGCCCATGGCGATGGTGATCTGCGGGCTCACGCGGAAGCGCATGTAATCCGGCGGCAGATTAACGTCACGGAAGGGCGTGGGCGGTTTGCGGAAGCGCGACACCACCTCCATGCAGGTCACGGGCAGGTTCTTGCCGGCGCGAATGTAGAACGGCACATCCTTCCAGCGCCAGGAGTCGATCGCAAGCTTCAGCGCGCCGAAAGTCTCCACCTTGGAGTTCGGTGCTACCCCAGGTTCCTGCAGATATCCCTTGAACTGGCCGCGCACCAGATTGGTCACTTCGATCGCTGGTATCGCCTTCAGCACTTTGACCTTCTCGTCGCGTACCGATTCGCTGTCGGTGCGGACCGGCGGCTCCATCGCCAGATTGCACATGATCTGAAACATGTGGTTCTGGATAACGTCGCGGATGGCGCCGGTCTCGTCATAAAACTTTCCCCGGCCCTGCACGCCGAAGTTTTCCGCCATCGTAATCTGGACGCTGTCGATGTAGTTGCGGTTCCAGAAGGGCTCCATAAAGGAGTTGGCGAAGCGGAAGTTCACAATGTTGCGAACCGGCGCCTTGCCCAGATAATGGTCGATACGGAAGATGCATGACTCCGGGAAGGCCCGCAGCAGGATGTTGTTCAACTCCCTGGCCGAGGCAAGGTCGTGGCCAAAAGGCTTCTCGATGATGACGCGAGCCCCCTTGGCGCAGCCGGACTTCATCAGCTGTTCGACGACTTGCTCGAAGAGCATAGGAGGTATCGCCAGGTAATGCGCGGGATGCTGCGCGTCGCCCAGCTGCTTGCGCAGCGCCTGGAAGGTCGCATCGTCGCCGTAGTCGCCGTCGATGTAATGCAGCAGGCTGCTGAGCTTGTCCCACGCTGTGGGATCGACCCCGCCGTGCTTTTCCAGACTGTCTTTGGCGCGGGCTTTGAGCTGGTCGAGGTTCCAACCGGCTTTGGCGACGCCGATCACCGGCACGTTGAGATGGCCGTGCTTCACCATCGCTTGCAGCGCGGGGAATATCTGCTTGTAGGCAAGATCGCCGGTCGCGCCGAAAAAAACCAGCGCGTCAGAATGAATAGTGTCCATGGGGCCCTCGCCGTCAGCCTTTCTTTTCCAGGTGACCGCCAAATTCGAAACGCATGGCGGAGAGCAGCTTGTCGGCAAAATCGGCCTGCCCGCGCGAGCTGAAACGCTCATACAGTGCGTTGGTGAGCACCGAAGCGGGAACAGCCTCGTCGATAGCAGCTTTGATCGTCCAGCGGCCTTCGCCGGAATCGGATACCCGACCTTCGAATTTAGCAAGCTGTGGATCGCCGGCCAACGCCGACGCTGTGAGATCGAGCAACCAGGATGCGATGACGCTGCCGCGCCGCCAGACTTCGGCGACATCGGTCAGGTTGAAGTCGTATTGATAGTGGTCAGGGTCGCGCAGGGGAGTGGTTTCGGCGTCGATCTCGTGCTTGTGCTTGCCCACGTCGGCGTTCTTGAGAATGTTGAGACCCTCGGCATAGGCGGCCATGATGCCGTATTCGATGCCGTTATGCACCATCTTGACGAAGTGCCCGCCGCCGCTGGGCCCGCAATGCAGATAGCCGTCTTCTGCGGTGCCGCCCATCTTCTCGCGGCCGGGCGTCTTCGGAATGTCGCCCTTGCCGGGCGCGATGGTCTTGAAGATGGGATCGAGATATTGCACGGCGTCGTTGGGGCCGCCGATCATCATGCAGTAGCCGCGCTCCAGGCCCCACACGCCGCCGCTGGTGCCGACGTCAACGTACTTGATGCCCTTGGGCGCGAGCTCTTTGGAGCGGCGAATGTCGTCGATGTAATACGAATTGCCGCCGTCGATCAGGATGTCGCCGGCCTCAAGATGCGGCGCGATTTGCGCGATGGTCTGGTCGACCACGGCGGCAGGAATCATCAGCCAGATGGCGCGCGGCTTGGTGAGCTTGCCAACGAAGTCCTGGAACGAAGATGAGCCGGTCGCTCCTTCGCCCGCTAGTTCGGTTACCGATTTCGGCGTGACATCGTAAACGACGCATTCGTGGCCGTTTTTCATCAGGCGGCGCACCATATTGGCGCCCATGCGCCCAAGACCTACCATTCCGAGTTGCATGATGGTTCCTTTCCTCATAACGAATAGCGATTAAAGGGGCACGGCTTCAGCCGTGCCGAACCTCGTTTAAGATTTGTCATCCTGAGACGACTTCGGTTGTCGAGGGACCTGCAGTTTGTGTCGTCCCTGAAGGGACTCGAGTCCGTTATTGCGCCGCTACCCAGCATTCCGACCTGCGGCTCCATGCTGGGCTGTCATGCTGGTCGCCCTACGGGCTTCGCGCATCGGGAAAAGCGAGCGTTACGCAGCGCCCGGCCAAGCTCTGAAAAACCTGACGACCTGATCGACCCAGATCCTGACAACCGACAACTAGCTCCTACGCCTTGTTCGCCCGATACAGCTTGATCAAATTGTTGGTCGAGCTGTCGTGCTTGAGCGGCGGCTCCTGCGGGCTCTCCAGCTCAGGAATAATCCGCTGTGCCAGCACCTTGCCCAGCTCCACGCCCCACTGATCGAACGAGTCGATGCCCCAGATCGTTCCCTGGGTGAATACCGAGTGCTCGTAAAGAGCGACCAGCTTGCCCAGTGTCTCCGGCGTGAGCACATCCACCAGAATCGTGTTGGACGGGCGATTGCCTTCGAAGACCCGATGTGGCACCAGCCAGTCGGGCGTGCCCTCAGCCTTCACCTGCTCCGCTGTTTTGCCGAAGGCCAGTGCCTCGGCCTGCGCGAATACGTTCGACATCAAGATGTTGTGATGGTCTCCCAACGGATTCAGCGTCCTGTAGAAGCCGATGAAGTCGCACGGGATAAGACGCGTTCCCTGGTGAATCAACTGATAGAACGAATGTTGACCATTCGTGCCGGGTTCGCCCCAATAAATCGGACCCGTGTCATGCGTGACGCGCGTGCCGTCGAGGCGCACATGTTTGCCGTTGCTCTCCATCGTCAACTGCTGGAGATAAGCAGGGAAGCGCTTCAGATACTGCTCGTAAGGCAGCACCGCGACCGTCTGCGCGCCGAAGAAGTCGTTGTACCAGACGGACAGCAATCCCATCAGCACCGGCAGATTTTGCGCGAAAGGCGCGGTGCGGAAGTGCTCGTCGATTTGGTGGAAGCCGTTCAGCATCTCGCGGAAGCCGTCCGGGCCGATCGCCACCATGGTGGAAAGTCCAATGGCCGAATCCATGGAGTAGCGTCCGCCAACCCAGTCCCAGAAGCCAAACATGTTGGCGGTGTCGATGCCGAACTTCGCGACGCCCTCCGCATTTGTCGAGACCGCAACGAAGTGTTTGGCGATGGCCTTCTCGTCACCCAGGCTCTTCAGCGCCCAATCGCGCGCGGTGTGCGCGTTGGTCATCGTCTCCAGCGTAGTGAAGGTCTTCGACGAGATGATGAACAGCGTTTCGTCGGCCTTCAGGTCCTGTACCGCCTCGGCAAAGTCGGTGCCATCGACGTTCGACACAAAGCGGAAGGTCATGTCGCGACGGCTGTAGTGCTTGAGCGCCTCGTAGGCCATGACCGGGCCAAGGTCGGACCCGCCGATGCCGATGTTGATGACGTTCCTGATGGCTTTTCCGGAGTGGCCCTTCCAGTCGCCGCTGCGCACGCGATCGCAGAAGGCGGCCATCTTGTCGAGCACGGCATGAACTTCCGGAACCACATCAACGCCATCGACAAAAATCTTTTCATCCCGCGGCGCGCGCAGCGCCACGTGCAGCACGGCGCGGTTCTCGGTGATGTTGATTTTGTCGCCGCGGAACATGGCGTCGATGCGTTCGCGCAGGCCGGCTTGTTCCGCAAGCTGCAGCAGCAACTTCACCGTCTCGTCGGTGATGCGATTCTTGGAGTAGTCGAGAAAAATGCCAGCGGCCTGGACGGTGAAGCGCTCGCCGCGCTTAGGATCGTCGGCGAACAACTGCCGCAGCTGCAGTTCGCGGATATAGCTCGTAATGCTGCTGCCAGATCTGCCACGCTTTGGGCTCGGGGAGCGGCTTCACACTCGCTGCCATTATGCTGTTGCTCCTTTGCGTTTGGCCGTTTTCTTCGACGTCCGACCGGCGGCTGGCTCTGCGGACCCGGGTGCATGCGCGGCGTCGTAGTTAGCGGCGCTGATCTTAGGGTCGTCCCACAACCGGAAGCCGCCGAGAAACGCGTTGGTGTTAGGGACCATGTGCGAGTGTGGGGGAAGCTCCTTCAGCAACTTCGCGTTGCCTCCGCCGATGGCGACCTCGTCGGGCTCAAGCGCGGCGATCAACTTCGCCACCACGTCTTCGACGTACTTGCGCCACTTCTTTTTTCCATAGCGCTTCAACCCGCGCAGGCCGACGTAATCCTCATAGGTGGCTTTGCGATAAGGAAGGTGTGCCAGTTCCATGGGCTCGATACGGCCATCGACGACCATGGCCGAGCCCAGTCCCGTGCCCAGGCCAAGGAACAGCATGCTGCCTTTTTCGTAGCTGCCCAGGGCCTGCATGGCGGCATCGTTGATCATTTTCAGCGGCTTGCCGAAAGCCGCGGCGAAGTTAAAGCCCACCCAACCCGGACCCAGGTTGAAGGGATCGTGCAGCGGCCGGCCATGGATCACCGGCGCGGGATAGCCGACGGAAACGGCGTCATATTTCCAGTCGGCCGCGAGTTTCTTCACCGCGGTGACCATGTCTCTCGGCATCAGTTCCGGGCCGGAGACGATTTTGCGTGGAGTGGTCTCGCCGGTCGCAAGAATCTTTACATGGGTACCGCCCACATCCACGACAAGAACGTTCATCGTGCTGCCTCCGGTTATGCGTTTGCAGTTATGGTGGCGCTCTTGGAAGTGATGACTTCCATCAAGTCGTTCCACGATTTTACGAAGGACTCGGCACCCTCTTTTTGTAACTGCGCAGCCAGGGCATCGATGTCGATTCCGGCCTTGCCGAAGTCGGCCAGCACCTGCTCGCAGTCGCCACCATCCGGTCGGCATGACGCCGTCGATCTCGCCATGGTCGGCAAAGGCCAGCAACGTGGCTTCGGGCATGGTGTTGACGGTGTCAGGAGCGGCCAGCGACTTGATGTACAAGATGTCGGAAGCCTTCGGATCCTTCGTCCCTGTGCTCGCCAGCAGCAGGCGCTGCGGATTGAAGCCCTTGGCGACGATGGCCTTCCACGGAGCCGAGGCCAGCAGATCGCGATACGCCTTATAGGCGCGCTTGGAGATGGCGATGCCCAGCTTGTCCTTCATGTTCTCCGGCACCTTGTTCGCAACCGCAACGTCCCAGCGGCTGATGAACAGCGAGGCAACCGAGCCCACATTGGTGTCGAGCCCAGCGGCGATGCGCCGCTCGATGCCACGCAGATAAGCCTGCGCGGCCGCGACATATTGCTCGCGCGAGAACAGCAGGGTCACGTTCACCGATACACCAGAGAAGATGGCTTCTTCGATGGCCGGCAAGCCTTGCGGGGTTCCCGGAATCTTGATGAACAGGTTGGGGCGTGCCGCGCGAGCATGCAGGTCTTTGGCGGCAGCCAGGGTGGTCGCCGTGTCGTAGGCCAGCAGGGGCGAGACTTCCAGCGATACCCATCCGTCAACGCCTTTGGTTTGGTCGTGCGTGGGCCGGAAGAGATCAGCGGCGCGGGTGAGGTCGTCGAGCGCAAGGTCGAAGAACAGCGCTTCGCCAGCTTTACCTTTGCCGAGTTCTTCGCTGATGGCCGTATCATAGGACGCACTCTTCTTGATAGCCTGATCGAAGATCGTGGGGTTAGACGTGAGTCCGGTCACCGAGAGCTCGTTAATGTATCTCTCCAGAGTGCCGTTATTCAGTATGTCGCGCGTAATATTGTCCAGCCAGAGGCTCTGGCCCAGATCATGCAATGCTTGTGTCGGTTTCATGTTCACCTCGAAGCCTAATCGTCGAAGGTATCAGGCTGGCGCGGGGCGTTTCAACCCTCAACCGCATTGTTAAATTCTGGTTGCCGTTTGGGACGCACGTGGGGCGGGCGTGATATCACAGAAGGGCCCCGCTATCGACCCGGAACCTGGGAGGAGTTGAACCATGCCAGCCATCGAAAACCGCTCTCCAGACGCAGTCACTGTCGCTGAACTAAAGCAGTCCATCCTTGACGATCTGTACTACCGGCAAGGGCGCGTGCCCGACTTGGCCACCCCGTACGACTGGTTCATGGCGACCGCGTATGCGATTCGCGACCGCATGATGCATGACTGGATTGTGTCGTTTGGGCGTTATCGCCACGAGCACCTCAAAATGGTGGCCTATCTCTCGGCAGAGTTTCTGATAGGGCCGCAACTTGGCATCAATCTGGTGGATGTGGGCGACATTCGCGAGCAGACCAAGGCAGCGCTGGCGCAATTGGGCATCAGCCTGGACGAAATTGAGGCGGTCGAACCGGAGCCGGGGCTGGGCAATGGCGGCCTGGGGCGGCTGGCGGCCTGCTACATGGAGTCGATGACCACCGAAGACGTCCCCGCCGTCGGATACGGGATTCGCTACGAGTTCGGGCTGTTCCGGCAAGAAATCCGCGACGGCTGGCAGGTAGAGAAGACCGACAAATGGCTGCAGCTTGGCACCCCGTGGGAAATTCCCCGCCCGGAACGCAATTACCTGGTCGGCTTCGGCGGGCATACCGAGCAGTTTCATGACGGACATGGGCAGTTCCGTGTGCGCTGGGTGCCGGCCAACATGGTGAAGGGCGTGGCGCACGACATTCCGATCGGCGGCTACGACACCAAGGTCACGAATTTCTTGCGGCTTTGGGTTTCGCACGCCGTGGAATCATTCGACCTTCAGGCCTTCAACAAAGGCGATTATTACGACGCGGTGCAGGAGAAGATGGCGTCGGAGACCATCAGTAAGGTGCTGTATCCGAATGACGAGCCCGAAGCCGGCAAGCGTCTGCGGCTGGCCCAGCAGTACTTTTTCACCTCCTGCTCGCTGCAGGACATGATTCGCATCCACTTGATCCGCGGACTCACTCTCGACAAGTTCAACGAGGGATTTGCCATCCAACTCAACGACACCCATCCCTCGATTGCGGTGGCCGAGTTGATGCGACTGCTGATGGACGAACACCAGATGGGATGGGACCAGGCGTGGGAAATCACGCGCAAGTCGCTGGCCTATACCAACCACACGCTGCTGCCGGAGGCGCTGGAGAAGTGGCCTCTGCCGTTATTTGCCGGCGTGCTTCCTCGCCACCTGGAGATCATCTACGAAATCAATCGTCGCTTTCTGGACGAGGTCAGGCCGCAGGTCGGCGGTGACAACGAGAAGATTGCGCGCCTGTCGCTCATCGATGAGCACGGCGAGAAATACGTTCGCATGGCGAACCTGGCGACGGTTGGCAGCCATGCCGTGAATGGCGTTGCCGAGTTGCACTCCGAGCTGCTGAAGAAAACTACGCTGCACGATTTCTACGAGCTCTTTCCGGAGCGTTTCTTCAACGTGACCAACGGAGTAACGCCGCGGATGTGGCTGGCGGTGGCTAATCCTGAACTGTCGGCGCTGATCACCAAGACGATTGGTGGGGGATGGCTCACCGACGAAGACGAGCTGCATAAGTTGGAGCCGCTGGCTGATGATGCTGCGTTCCGCAAGCAGTGGCGCGAGGTGAAGCAAGCCCGCAAGGTGACGCTGGCCGGACTGGTGCAGCAGCGCACGGGTCAGGGCATCGATCCTGAAACGATGTTCGACGTGATGGTGAAACGGTTGCACGAGTACAAGCGGCAGCTGCTGAACATCTTCCACGTCATCACGCTCTACAACCGGATCAAGAAAGATCCCAACACTGTCGTTACACCGCGCACCGTCATCTTTGGAGCGAAAGCTGCTCCGGGATACACCATGGCCAAGCTGATCATCAAGCTCATCAACTCGGTGGCGACGACGATCGATGCCGACCCTGCCGTGCGTGAGCGGCTGCGTGTCGTATTCTTTCCCGACTTCAATGTGAAGAGCGGACTTTCGATTTATCCCGCCGCTGATTTGTCGGAGCAGATATCGACTGCGGGGTACGAGGCATCGGGCACCGGCAACATGAAGTTTTCGATGAATGGAGCGCTGACCATCGGTACGCTCGACGGCGCGAACGTTGAAATCCGCCAGGAAGTAGGAGCGGAGAACTTCTTCCTGTTTGGGCTCACCGTCGAACAGGTGCAGCAGCTCAGATCGAGCGGCTATCAGCCTCGGCGCTACTACGAAGCGAATCCTTACTTGCATCAAGTGCTGGACCAGATTGTCGGGGGTGAGTTCTCCGGCGGAGATCACGAACTCTTCCGTCCGATCTTCGATTCGCTCCTGAATAAGGACGAATACATGTTGCTGGCCGACTACCAGGCGTATGTCGATTGCCAGGAGAAGGTTGCGGAGGCGTTCCGGGATCAGGAGCATTGGACGCGCATGTCGATCCTGAATACCGCACGCATGGGAAAGTTCTCGTCCGACCGGTCGATTCGCGAGTATTGCGAGAAGATTTGGGGCATCAAGCCGCATGCCGTCCATGCCGACAGCGCAACGGCAGGTACGTAGTAGACCCTTCTATTGCACCACCCAGCCGCCGCCCAGCGCCTGGTAGAGCGCGGCGTAATATTGCAGCTCCTGGTACCACGCGGCTGAAAGCAACAGGGCCGACTGGAAGTACTGCTGCTCGTTGTACTGCACTTCCAGGAAGGCGGTGTAGCCGCCCTGGTAGCGCACGTTGGAGAGCCTTACCAGCTCCTCGTAGGTCTTGGTCTGCTCCTGCAACTTCATGCGGTACTTGCGAGCCTGCTCGTAGCCGACCAGGCTATTGGAGACATCCCCGAAGGCCTGTTGCACGGTTTGCTTATATTGCAACTCAGCCTGATCGCGCTGCGCCCATGCCAGGTGATAGTTGCTGCGAATGCGGCCGCCCTGATAGATGGGCTGCAGGACGTTCCCTCCCACCCCCCAGAACAGGCTCGGTCCGCTCAGGAAGTTGGTGAGGCTGAGACTCTGTGTGCCTAAGGTGCCGGTAATCGAGAATTGCGGGAAGAAGGCTGCCTTGGCTACGCCCACATTGGCGTTGGCTGCAACCAGGTTCTCCTCAGCCTGACGGATGTCGGGACGCCGTCGCAGCAGATCGGACGGCAGGCCTTCCGGTATATCGGGCAAAAGCGGCTGATTCACCAGGTTCAGTCCGCGTTTGATGGGCCCAGGATTTCTTCCCAGCAGAATGCTCAGGTTGTTTTCCGCCTGCTCCGCCAGCTGCTGATACTGGATGACGCCGGCCTCGGCCTGCTGCAGGATGACCTCTGCCTGGTAGACATCCGTGATGGCGGCATCGCCGCCTTTGAACTTGATGTCGTTCAGCTTATAGATTTCGTGATCGGCCTCGACGGTCTTGCGCGAGTATTCGAGCTGGTCGTCGTACTGCAACAGTAGATAGTAGTCGGAGACCACCGAATTAATCAGCGAGGTCTGCACCACGTCCTGCGCATACTTGGTTGCCAGCAGGGTGGCACGCGCCGACTCCGTCGCTCGACGATACTGTCCCCAGAAGTCGGTCACGTAATTCAGGCTCAGCCCAAGCGTCCCGAATCCTTGGGGATCCGTGTTGTTGAATTGGACCTCGTCCTTGCCGTAGCTGGCGGAACCGGTGCCATTCAGGGTAGGGAACTGGTTGGCGCGCACGATCCCCAGGTTTGCGTTCGCCTGCAATACACGAGTCGCAGCGATGCGCAGGTCGTAGTTGTTGGTGAGCGCTTCCTTGATGAGGCCCTGTAAAACTTCGTCCCCGAAGACCGTGGTCCAGGGCAGATCGCCGAACTGGTTCCCAGCACCGCCGGCTTGAGCGCTGATGGGCTGTTGTGCCTGCGCCGCTGCTTGCGGTGAGGGTTGCGCCGGAGTTGCGACGGGCTGCTGCTCGGCCTTGTTCTCCATCGCAACCGGAGGCGGTGGTGCCGGGGGAGTCGAGGTCTGCGTCTGCGGCGAAGAAGTGGCATTCGCAGGCAGTGGCTCTGTAGGAGGCTGCTGCTGCGCCTCCGGCGCGACGCCACGGTAATCGCCCGGGACATCCAACTTAGGCCGCTCGTAGTTGGGACCAACCTTGCAGGCGCAAAGGAAGAGGGCTGCCATTATTGCAACGATTGTCTTGAGCCTAGTCATGGGCCGCTCCTTCTGCGGGCGCCGCTGCCGGCGGTGCATCAGGCCGTTTCTCGCTGCCGCCGATCCAGTGGCCGAAACGCTCCACCACGTCGAAGCTGACAGGGATGAAGAAAATCGCAAGTATCGTTGCGGCCAACATTCCGCCGATCACGCAGGTTCCCAGCACCTGCCGCGAGATGGCTCCCGCCCCGGTTGCCGTCCATAGTGGGACGCAACCCAGAATGAAGGCGAAGGCGGTCATCAGGATGGGTCGAAGCCTCAGGCGTGCGCCAATCAGAGAGGCTTCCATCAGGGGTGTGCCTTTGTCATATTCCGCCTTGGCGAATTCCACGATGAGAATTGCGTTCTTCGCCGAAAGCCCGATCAGCATGACCAGTCCGATCTGCGCATAGACATTGTTTTCCAAGGCGCGGGCGTAGAGGGCGACGAAAGCGCCGAAGATTGCGATGGGCACGCCCAGCAACACGCTGAAGGGCAGCGTCCAGCTTTCGTACTGCGCGGCCATGATGAGGAAGACGACGAAGAACGCCAAGCCGAAGATGGTTGCCGGACTGACACCTTGTGCGGCCTTCACCTCCTGGTACGACATGCCGCTCCAGTCGTAGCCCATCTGCGTAGGCATGGTCTTATTGAACACGTCTTCCAGCGCCGCGATTACCTGCGCCGAGCTATATCCCGGAGCAGCCGAGGCGTTAATCTGCACGCAGTTGAACAGGTTATAGCGCATTACGAACTCGGCACCGCTGCGCGGATACGTTGTGGCCAAAGTGCTCAGCGGAACCATCTGATTGTTATTGTTGCGGACGTAAAACTTGCCCAGGTTACTTGCATTGGTGCGGAAGTCGCCGTCAGCCTGCACATACACCTGCCACTGCAATCCGAAGCGATTGAAGTAGTTGATCAGCGATCCGCCCATGAACGTCTGCACGGTTTGGTACAGGGAATCCAAGGGGATTTGTTGCGTCATGGCCTTGGCATTGTCCACGTTGACGCCAACCTGCGGAACGCCGAACAGCGCCGTGGTCATCACCCCCGCTAGCTCCGGACGCTTCCGAGCCTCAGCCATGAAGACTTGCGTGTTCTTGGCCAAGAAATCGAGGCTTCCACCGGAGCGATCCTCCAGGATGAAGGTCGCGCCGCCGGAGGTCCCCACGCCCGGAATAGCCGGAGGCGGGAAGGAGAAGGCAATGCCACCCGGAACCCGCGACAGCACTTGTTGCAAGTGGGCTTTGATTCCGTTGTAGCTGGTCTCCGGAGTCTTGCGCTCGTCCCATGGTTTGAGCGACACGAAGAAGAAAGAGCTGTAGGTCGCATTCACGCCGCTCAACATGCTATAGCCCATGACTGAGCTGACCTTCGAAACTCCCGGCGTCTGCATGATGGCCTCTTCCACCGCTCGCGCGGCTTCGGAGGAGCGCTGCAACGACGAGGCATCCGGCAATTGCAGACCTGCATACAGGTAACCCTGGTCCTCATCGGGCAAAAAGGCCTGCGGGATGCGTTTGCCAAAGAAAGCTACCCCCAACACGATGAGTCCCAACAACAGGAAGGCGAAGCCGGCCTTGTGGATGAGGTGCTTGCACCCGGTCACGTAGCCATCCGTTGCCCGCCCGAACACTTTGTTGAACCAGCGGAAGAATGCGCCCAGCGGACCGCGCGATTCTTTCTTCGGCCGCAGCAGCATGGCCGACAGCGCCGGGCTGAGGGTCAGCGCATTAAACGCCGAGAACAAAACCGAGATCGCAATGGTGACTGCGAACTGCTTGTAGAGCTGTCCGGTAATACCCGGGACGAACGCTGTTGGAACGAACACCGCCGCCAGGATCAACGCAATGGCGATTACCGGGCCGGAAACTTCTTCCATCGCCCTCACCGTTGCGTCATGCGGCGTCATGCCCTGCTCGATGTGGTGCTCCACCGCCTCCACCACGACGATGGCATCGTCCACCACGAGTCCGATGGCCAACACCAGTCCAAAGAGCGACAGCGTGTTGATGGAAAAACCGAGCATGGGAAAGACGACGAAGGTTCCAATGAGCGAAACCGGCACCGCCAGCAGCGGAATCAGGGTGGCGCGCCAGCCTTGCAGGAAGATGAACACCACGATGATGACAAGTACCAGCGCCTCCCCCAGCGTCTTATAGATTTCCTTGATACCTTCGCTGACGGCCAGCGTCGTGTCCATGGCGACGTCATAAGCCAAGCCTTGGGGAAATCGATTCTTGGCTTCCGCCATCATCTTGAGGACGTTGTCACGAGTCTGCAGCGCGTTGCTTCCCGGGGTTAGATAAAGCGCAATCAAGGCGGCCGGCTGGGCCGGCGTGACCGCTTTTCCTTCTTCCGGCGCCAAACCTAACCGCGCCTGAAATGAGTAGTATTGTGAGCCCATCTGCACCCGCGCGACGTCTTTCAGCCGCAGAATGGAACCATCGGGATTGGCGCGAACCACGATCTGTTCGAAGTCGGCCGCCGTTGGCAGGCGTCCCGGAGCGCGCACGTTGTAGGTGTACTGCTGGCCTGGGGGTACCGGTTCGCCACCGATCTGTCCCGCAGGATTCACCTTGTTCTGCGCTTTTACTGCGTTGCTGATATCCGTGACCGTGACGCCAAGGTTGGCCAGCGTATCGGGATTTACCCAGATGCGCATGGCATACGGACCGGCGCCGAAGATCTGCACCTGCGACACACCCTGTATGCGCGTCAATGCGTACTGCAGGTTGATGGTGGCGTAGTTGGCAAGGAAAATGTTGTCGTAACTTCCGTTCGGCGAATACAAATCGAGCAGCAGGAAGGGCGCGGTGGTTCCTGGCTGTACGATCACGCCTTGCTGCGTGACCTCGGATGGCAATTGCGAGTTCGCCTGCCCGCTGCGCATCTGTGCCAGAATCTGGTCGGTGTTGATATCGGTGCCGAGCTGGAAATCCACATACAGGGTCATGCCGCCGCCGGAGCTGGCGCTCAGCGAGTACATGTAATTCATGCCGCTGACGCCCGACATCTGCTGCTCGATCGGGGTAGCTACCGATTCCGCGATGGTGGTGGCGTCGGCACCGGGATACGTCGCCTTCACCTGGATCATCGGGTCGGCAATATTGGGAAACTGCGCCGTCGGCAGTCCGAGGATTGCAACCACGCCGACCAGCACCATCAGGATCGAAATCACAATGGCAACGATGGGCCGGTTGATGAAGAACTTCGACATGGTTAGTTGCTCCCCGCTGCCCCGGCGGGCGGCGTGTACGGTTTAGCCATCACCGGAACACCTTGCTTGGCGAACTCAGGATTCGCCGCTGCCGCCTGCTGTACTTTCTGGAAACCCTCGACAATTACTTTCTCTCCCGGCTTTAGCTCCTTCCGTGATGATCCAGTTCGTGCCGACGCGATCTCCTACCTTCACTGGCCGGAACACCGCTCGCCCCTCGGGATTGAGCACAGCTACCTGGTAGTCAGTCTGTACTTCGATTACCGCAGGTTGAGGAACCAGCAGCGCGTTGGGATTGTTCTTGGTCTTGATCCTCACCTGGCCGAAGCCGCCGGGCCGTAGCAGCGCATCCTTGTTTGGGAAGGCCGCGGCCAGCTGAATGGTGCCGGTACCGGCCGCGATCTGGCGGTTGACGAAGATGACGCTTCCGGGGAATGGGTAAGGCTCGTTATTGGCCTGGATGTACTCCACCTTCACTCCGCTCGAGATACTCCCGGAGCGCAAGACTTTGGAGATGTTGGCGGCGTTGGCCAGGTAGTCGCTCTCGCTGATGTTGAAGTAGGCCCAGATGGGATCGGTTTGTGACACGGTCACCATCTTGGTAGCAGTACTGACCAGATCGCCTACCTGCGAGTTGGACACTCCGGCGATGCCGTCGACCGGCGAGTATACCTTCGTCCATGCCAGGTTCAGCTCGGCGTTCTGCTGAGCGGCACGGTTGGCGACCACCTCAGCCTTGGCAGCGGCCTCGTTCGCCTGATCGGTGTCCAGTTGCTTCTGCGGGATGGCGTTTTGCGCTGCCAGTGGGGTATCGCGCTGCACGTCAGTCGTGTACTTCTCCAGCGTGGCTTGCGCGCGTGCGACATCGGCCTTGGCTTTGTCCAGCGCAGCTTCGTACTGTCGCGGATCGATCTCGAACAACAGTTGACCCTTCTTGACGAAGGAGCCGTTCTGGTAATTCTGCTTGAGCAGGTACCCCTGGACCTTGGGCGTGATGTCGGCATTGACCGGGCCGTTCAGCGTGGAGACCCATTGCTCGTAGATGGGCACATCCTGCTGGACCACGTCGGCGACCAGGACTTCGGGCGGCATGGGCTTGGGAGCCTCTTTCTTCTCACCACAAGCCGTCAGCAAGAGGGCCAGCAGAACCGCGGGCAGAAAAAGCGCAAGCTTCCTGAATGATTGGCGGTGCCCGAGTTTACTGCGATTTGCAGCCAACCAGAGAAATGCATTCGCCGGCCGCACCTGGCCAACGTTCCCGAAAATACACATAACTACGCTCCTGCCCGCCAGCCGATGCCGGCCCTAAGCTCAGTACTAGAACGAAAGGAATAAACCCTTTTAACTCATAGAAGGGCAAATAGCTACTGGGTTTTTTACTAATGGCTGCTGGCAATTCTAGTCGCGCAGTCAAGCTTTCTATACCGGAAAATCGTCGGCACCCGAGCTTGAAGTCGTGCAGCCAACCGGAAGACCAGCCGTATGCTATAAACAGCTTCCTCGACTGAGGCTCTCGGGATCGAATCGATGCAGGAACCTTTCACTTCTGTGCTTATCCGCAAACGCATACGCGTGCGCGGCATCGTGCAGGGCGTGGGCTTCCGGCCTTTCGTATACAACCTGGCGCACCAGCTTGGGCTCGTCGGATACGTTCTCAATTCTTCTGCCGGGGTGACCATCGAAATCGAAGGCGGCGAGCCGGCGGTGTCGCAGTTTCGTTGCCACGCTGCGCAGCGGTCCGCCGCCTCTGGCGCAGATTGAAGAGTTCGCGATCACCGATGCCGATCCAGTCGGTGACGTGGGTTTTGTTATCCGCCACAGTGAGGCCGAGCCCGGCGAGTTTGTGCTCGTCTCACCTGACGTTGCCACTTGCGACGACTGCTGGCGCGACTTTGGCGATCCGTCTAACCGGCGCTACGGCTACCCATTCACCAACTGCACCAACTGCGGCCCGCGCTACACCATCATCCAAGACATTCCATACGATCGCCCGAGCACCACAATGGCGAAGTTCCGCATGTGCGCGCTGTGCCAGGCGGAATATGACGACCCTTCCAATCGCCGCTTTCACGCGCAACCCAATGCGTGCCCCGAGTGCGGGCCGGCGCTGGCTTTAGTCGCGAGCGATGGCATTTTTCCCGAGCCTCAGGATTATCGGGCGGCGAACACGGCTGCGATCGTGCGTCGCGTGCGCGAGTTGCTGCGCGAAGGGAAGATCGTCGCCGTCAAAGGGCTGGGGGGATTCCTGCTCGCCTGCGACGCGGAGAATGATGGCGCTGTGCGCGCCCTCCGCGCGCGCAAGCGCCGCAGCGACAAACCGTTTGCCCTCATGGCGCGCGACATCGCTGCGGTCGAGAGCTTCTGCGAGGTAACTCCGGAGGAGCGCGGCCTCACTCATCAGCCCGAAGCGGCCGATCGTGATTCTTCAACGGCGTCATGCTGGGGATTTACCCGGCGGAGATCGCGCCCGGCAACAACAGAATTGGCGTGATGCTGCCTTACACGCCGCTGCATTACCTGCTGTTCAGCGACTCGCCCGATGAGCCTTCGCAGTTTCGCGCGCTGGTGATGACCAGCGGCAACCTCAGCGAAGAGCCGATCGTCACCTCGAACCAAGAGGCCTGGGAGCGACTGCGAGGAGTTGCCGACTGGTTCGTCTTTCACAATCGCGACATCTACATGCGCGCCGACGATTCGGTCACGCGCGTCTTCGAACAGCGCGAGCGCGTGTTGCGCCGCTCGCGAGGATATGCGCCGCATCCCGTCGATCTGGGGATTGAATTGCGCGAGATCCTGGCCTGCGGTGCCGAGCTAAAGAACACCTTCTGCCTGACGAAGGGCCGCTATGCCATCCTCAGCCAGCACATCGGCGACCTGGAAAACTTCGAGACGCTGGTGTTTTTCGAAGAGACACTGGCCAACCTGAAGAAGCTCTTTCGAGTTGAGCCACGCGCCGTGGCGCACGATCTGCATCCCCAGTACATGAGCACCCAGTTTGCGCAGCGGCTAGCGCTGGAGCCGAAGATCGGGGTGCAACATCATCACGCCCACATCGCGAGCTGCATGGCAGAGAACCATCTTTCGCGGCAAGGTCATCGGCGTTGCCTTCGACGGAACCGGCTACGGCACCGACGGGAAGATCTGGGGAGGCGAATTCCTGGTTGCCGATTATCTGCGGTTTCGAGCGGCGCGCGCACCTGCGTTACGTCCCGCTGCCCGGTGGGGACGCCGCTGTCCGCCAGCCCTGGCGGATGGCGATGAGCTACTTGCGCGATACGTTTGCGGCGTACGGTTCCACGGACTCTGAGTTGAAGCATGCGTTGAAAGACCCGACAACCCAGTCGCGCGAAGCGGGACGAAATAGCTTAGCCCAGCACGGAGCCCTGCCTTTGGGCGAAGTGCTGGGTAGCAAAGGCAACGACCCTGAGTCCCCCGGGGACGGCACATGGTCGCCCGCTAGGATCCAAGGGTTGGGATTATCTCGAGGAGTTCCGCAAGAAAAACGTGCCATTGTCGACACCATGCTCGCTCGTCGGCTCAACTGCTTCGATACATCATCCTGCGGACGGCTTTTTGACGCGGTGTCCTCCATTGTGGGACTGCGGCATGAAGTCACCTTCGAAGGCCAGGCGGCAATCGAGTTGGAAATGATCGCCGACCCGTGCATCGAACGCGTCTATCCGTGCGTGATCGGCGAGGACGATCCCGCTCAACTCGATATGCGTCCCATGATCGAGGCCATCGTGCGCGACATTTCCCGCGCCATACCGGCGAGCGAGATCGCGGCCGCGTTTCACAACACGTTGGCTGCGCTAATCGTCGATGTCTGCCAGATAGTGCGCCAACGTGAAGGTCTTGATCGCGTATGCCTGAGCGGTGGAACGTTTCAGAACATGTTCCTGCTACAGCGCGCCGTGCAAGGCTTGCGGCAAAACGGCTTTCAAGTTTTCCTGCACTCCAAGGTCCCGCCCAACGACGGAGGCATCGCGCTGGGCCAGGCGGTGATTGCTAACGCCATCCTAGCCGCCGGCGATCGCTCCGATAATTAAGAACGGCTCTTTACCAGACGCGACCGCCTCGGGCACTGGAGCATCGGGCGACTCGTGCGAGAGGTCTTCCGCGCAGGCGAAGAACCGCAGAAATGCACGGCGCTGCTTGGTCGTGTGATCGCGAATCGTTCCGCACAGCATAGGGTAACGCGCTTCCAGTGCATCGAGTATGGAACGCTGCGTAACCGCCCCCTCGACGTCGAGCGTTATCTCGCCATTCACGTTGGCCAGGGTTCGCAGGTGGGCCGGGATTTCAACTCGTACCAAGTTGCCACTCCTCAATGACAGCAGCTATTTTAGCGTTGCCTTGGTGGATGACTTCGCCTCCGGCTTCGGCTGCTTCGCCGCTGGATAGACACCGAGAACCTTCACGAATTCCGCAATCTCACCCAGGTGTCGAATGGCATTCTGCGCCGCTTCGTCATGACCACGATTTATGTCGGCGAAAAAGACGTACTCCCACGGGCGGCCGACGATGGGCCTCGACTCGATCTTCGACAGGCTGATATCGCGCAGAGCGAAGACGCTGAGCGCCTTGAATAGCGCTCCGGGTATATTTTGAAGCGCGAAGGCCAGCGATGTCTTGTCAGCTCCGGGAACTCTTTTGGGACTCTTGCTGATGAGCAGAAAGCGCGTGAAATTCTGGCGATCGTCTTCGATATCCGGCAGCAGTATCTTCCCGCCGTATTGCGCCGCGGCGCGCCGGGGCGCAATGGCTGCACCATCGCGAAGCTGTTCCGACACGACGTGCCGCACGCTGCCCGCAGTGTCGTAGAAAGGAATTGCCTGCATTGCAGGGTGCGAGCGAAACAGTTTGCGACACTGTTCGAGTGCCACGGGATGAGAAAACACTCGGCGCACATTGCCGAGCCTGGTTCCCGGCATGGCGATCAGGTTGTGCCGAATGCGAAGCAGCAGCTCGCGATGGATGAATGCGTTTCGTTTCAGAAGGAGGTCGTAGTTTTCCGCCACCGATCCGGCCAGCGAGTTTTCAATGGCGATGGCGGCTGATTGTACCGAGCCTGCTTCGAGCGCGTCGAATACGTCGGGGCATCGCGCGCACGGAACCATGGTGGCGCGCGGCAAGAACTGCGTCGCCGCCTCGTGACTGAATGAGCCCAACTCTCCCTGGATGGCAACCTTCATCTTGCGACGAGCATAGCAAACTGCTCCTTGCATTGTGGGCTGCGGGTTGCCTGAAGAGTTACGATCTTTCCCCTAATCGATTTCGTCTCGTATCCAACCCTTGCATACGCAATCCGCTTCCAATCTAGTGTTCGCCGGAGTAGTAAGCAAAACGAATTCTTTTGGGGTGAGACATGCTTTGGACACTTTTCGTAGTTCTCCTGGTGTTGTGGCTTCTGGGAGTAGTGACCAGCTACACACTGGGAGGCTTCATTCACATCCTGCTGGTGCTCGCGGTGATTGCGCTGGTGTTCCAGCTCATCTCGGGCCGAAGGACAGCCGTTTAACACAGGGTTGCTCGGCTTCGAAGCCGTAAGGCCTCAACCCGAAGCCGACGCAACCCGAACGAACTCCCATGGAGGTTAACTGAATGGATAGCGATCGCATTAAAGGTAAAGCTGACGATATTGCCGGCCGGGCGAAGCGCCAGGTTGGCGAGTGGACGGGCGACACTGAAACTCAGGCGGAAGGTGCAGCCCAGCAGGTAAAGGGCAAAGTGGAAAATGCCTGGGGTAAAGCGAAGGACGCCGTTCGCGATGCTGCCGATGATGTCAAGCGTCACGCCGATAAGGACGATGACATTCGCGAACAGGACCGCAAGGACCGCGACATAGCTTAACCGAGTTCGTCGCTTATGGTCTTCAGGGGCGCCTCACCGGCGCCCTATTGTTTTGTGGCGCGGCAACTCAATCACCAGGTTGGTTGAACGATCCAGATGAAAACTCGCTCCCGGCGGCACAACCGTAGTGGCGCTGTACTCAGTAACGACCGCGGGTCCATGCAGCCGAGCGCTGGCCTTCAGCGAATTCCGGTCGACGATCGCGGTTGGCGCCTCACGCGACGCAAAAATCACTGGACGTTTCTCGACTTTCACTGTGGTACTTGTCTGTAGGACTTTGTCGCGACTGCCGCTCGCCGTTGGCGACTTCATGCGTGCACGCAGGCGAATGGTGACAATCTCGATTTTGCGATCGGCGTGACTGTACCCGTAGCGCCGCTGATGCTCGGCGTGAAACTTACTCACCAGGTCAGACTTCACCGGCAGGCTCAACTCAAAGCCCTGACCCGCATAGCGAAGATCGGCGCTGGGCTCAAATTGCAAATCGCCCTTCCAACCTTCATGGCGAAAGTCGGTTGTAGCCTTCCGCTCCATTGCCGCCAGTTCAGCCCGCAGCTTGCGCTCGGGAAGCGCGGCTTCAATCTTCCAAACTACCGTCCGCGAATAGTCCTTGATGATGTCGCTGCTGAGGATGCCGTAGGCGGATAGCGCGCCCGGCAGCGCTGGCACGATCACGGTGCGAACGCCCAGGCCGGCGGCGAGTTCGCAAGCGTGCAGTCCTCCTGCGCCGCCAAACGCCACCAACGCAAACTCGCGGGGATCGTAGCCACGTTCGATCGATACCACGCGCAGGGCCCGTTCCATGTTGGCGTTTACCACTCGAACCACGCCCTCCGCAAAACGTCGCAGATTCAACTCCGAACCTTGTGCTTGGAGCCATTCGGTTGTGAGTCGCCGGGTGCGCTCGAGATCCAGCATGAACTCGCCGCCCAGAAAACGATCAGGCTGCAAGCGGCCCAGCAACAGGTTGGCATCCGTCACTGTGGGACGTGTGCCGCGTCCGTAGCAGATTGGCCCGGGATCGGCGCCGGCAGACTCAGGCCCGACACGCAGAGCGCCACCGGCATCGAAGTGCGCCAGCGAACCGCCGCCCGCTCCCACAGTGTGAATGTCGAGTACCGGAACGCGCACCGGGAATCCTGCCACTTCGGCTTCGTTGGACGGCCGGGGCTCGCCGCGGACCAGGGCAACGTCGGTCGAGGTGCCTCCCATGTCGAAGGTGATAATGTCGGCGAATCCGCTGCGCCGCGCCATCACGGTAGCGCCGACGATTCCGCCTGCGGGGCCGGAGAGCACGGTGCGCACCGGCTGGTGAACGGCCGATTCCAGCGCCGTCATTCCTCCGCTCGACTGCATGATGAAGATGCGCGAGCGCTTCGAAGTTTCCTCGGCTATGCGAGTCCGCAGACTATACAGATAAAGCTGCATCAACGGCTGCAAGTAGGCGTTGATTACCACCGTGCTGGCACGCTCGTACTCGCGAAACTCGGGCAGTATCTCGTGTGAGATCGACAGGGGCAGCGCCAACTCCTCGAGAACCTGCGCGATTGCCTGTTCGTTCCCCGGATTGGCAAATGAGAACAGCGTCGAAAGGGCGATTGATTCCGCTCCGCTGAGCCGGACGTCGGCCGCAAGTCGCGCCAGTTCACTCCGGTCGGGCGATTGCAAAATCTCCCCCGTGTAACTCACGCGCTCTTTCACCCCGAAGCGCATATTGCGCTCCACCAGCGGCGCAATGCGTTCGAAAAGCAGGTCGTAGAGTTTGGGACGATTTTGGCGCCCGATTTCGATGGTGTCTTCAAAACCGGCAGTCGTGACGAAAGCCACGCGCGCGCCTTTGCGTTCCAACAGCGCGTTCGTGCCGACGGTGGTTCCGTGCAGCAGAACGATAGGGCCGGCGTGTCCGGTCTTCGCAACCGCTTCGGCGATCGCCTGGGAGCGGTCACCGGCAGTCGAGAAGACTTTCAGGATGCGAAGCTGGCCGCCTTCGCGCCAGACACAGTCGGTGAAAGTACCGCCGGAATCGACAGCAATCCAGAGTGGGTCGGTCGCGGCCCTTTTCGCTGGCGGTTTCGTTTTGGTGGCCGAGGCTTGCATTCAAAGAAGCGCGATTTTAGCAGACTATAGCTCTTTACCCATCAGAAAGGCGTCGAGACCGGTGGCGTGATAGTAGCCGGGCAGAGTGCGCAGTACGCGATATCCCAGCCTGTGGTACAGCTTGAGCGCAGCTTCATTGTCAACCGCCGTCTCCAGGTACATCTCGGTACAACCGCGTTGGCGAATGCGCTCCTCGCAGGCAAGCATCAGCTTAGAGCCGAGTCCCGAGCGCCGCGCTTCCGGCAGAATGTCGAGGGTCAGGATGCGGCCGTGTTTCTTGTAGGGCTGCGCGATCGCGAATCCAACGATGGAATCTTTGCTCGGGTTAGACGGAGTGGGTGCCCCATCCCGGCTTCCTTTGCCGGGGTGGGAGGGCTGAAGTTCCCAGTGCTGACCGGCTGGTGCACGTTCCGCGACCAGGGTAATGGCGTTGCGTCGCGTGACGAAGCCCGACAGCTCCATTTGCGAGTAGGCGACGCCGGGCGCGAAACATGCCTGATCGATTTGCCACAGCCGGTCGAAGTCGGTGGCGCGATAGGGACGAAGCGTGAAGTCCACAGATCAGTGTGGAGTGGAAGGTTTGCACGTGGCAAGAAAAAGAATTCTCACCACCGAGGACACAGAGGACACGGAGAACTCAGAACTCTGGTATTCCGTGTCCTCTGTGGTGAAAGGGTTTTTTGCTTTTTTCCGCCCCCGACAAGCTCTACCTGGTTGACGCGTTCTCGATGCGCTCGAGAGAGATGATCGCAAACCACTCGTTGTTACGGTTTTGATAGTCCAGAACACGTCCGCCGAGCAGCGCTGCCGCGCCTTGCGGATCCATATCTTCGTGATAGTCAAAGAAGCGCTCATGCAGCGCCCGCCCGAACGGCAGAGAAGCCAGCAGTGGGTGCGGAGGCTCCCACTTGGTAGAGAACAGCAGCACCACATCGAACTGGTCTGTCGCCTGCGAGGCGCGGAGCATCTCGAGGTCAGAGAAGTTCTCAATACGCACGACGTTCAGCGGCTGTTTCACGTAGCCAAGATATGGGCGAGCGAGTTCGTCGGACGCCGGCCATGCGGTGAGAATCCGCTTGTTCAGGTCTCGCGCAGAGAGTTCGTTTGCGGCGGCTTTGTGAAGCAAAACGTAGTCGCGATAGAGCAGCGTATCTTCCGGAGCCACGCGATACGGGGGCGGGATGTAGAGATTGAAAACGAACAGCGCACACGCCGCGACAATCCACCACGTCCACCGTCGAACCCGCCGTCGCAGCGTCGAGACGCAAATCAAAATGACGAGGGGATAGACGGGCAGAAGGTAACGCGCCAGCATCGCTCCGCCGACCACGGAGAACGCGACGAGGTACGCCAGAATCACCACCGCGAAGACCAGCTGCACATTGATGGCGATGCGTGGGCGCTCGGAGCCATCGCGCTCCAGCAATGGCGTTAGAAACATTGCGCAGGCTGCGCCGAGAGTAAGTACAAAAAGATTCAGGTAACCCAGCAGATGCCACAGGCGGATGAGCAGCGCCAGCATCACCCGCAACGGATTCAGCGTGGCGGTCGCGTTGTAGCGCAGGTATTCGGGATTACCAAAGAGGTATCCCGTCGCGTGCTTGTGATAGGCCAGCCAGCAGGCCAGGGGAATCGCGCAGAGAAGCCAAACCAAAGCGCGAGCCGGCTTGCCGGAACGGAAGCACAGCGGCTCAGCAATCGTAGGAGCGCGCAGCAGCGGGCAGAGTAATTCCCAGGCGCAGATAGCGAGCGGGGCGATCAGCGCTGTCTCTTTGGCAACCGGCGCCAGCGCGAAAAATATAACCGCCGCAACGGTGCGGCGCTCGACGTACATCGCCAGTCCCCAAAGGGTGAGAGCCGCTGCCAACATGTCGAGCTGCGCCAGCGAACTCTGCGCGAAGAACACGGGAAACAACGCGGTGCAGATCACGGTTGCCAAAGCTACCGTCACATTGGCAACTGTTCGCGCCAGCCGCCACAGTCCAAGTAGCGCAAACGATGCGATCAACAGCATGGCGAATCGCGTGACCGCCGGAGTGAATCCGCTGAACTTCCACCAGAAGGCCAGCCACAGCATCAGCAGCGGAGGATGCGCATTGGAGAGCGTCGAGTGCGGGATCAGCGAGCCGGTCAGCAGCAGGTCGCGGGCGGCAGGGATAAAGTATCCCGCCTCGTCCCAGAAGTAGGGAAGGCGCAGCAGCGACAGGTGGGTGAGGAACAGCGCCGTGAAGATGAGGGCGAAGGCGGAAAGGTTTTTGCGGATGGCGCCGATCAGGCTCGCTCCGCCAGAAGATGAACCATGTGGCGCGGCGGGAATTGACTCTAGAGGTTGGGAGTTCGGCACATCGCCACCACTCACCGCCATTAATCAATCCTTGGCCGAATCCCTCAGGGGCTGAAGCCCGGATTTGGTTGAGGCCGTACGGCACGCCTGAAGGCGTGCCCCTTCAAAGCACCGTCAACATCGCGTCAAGCCGATTCAGTGTACCGGCGCGCCGGGCTGGCCCAGGTGCGGCTCGAGTTTAATCTCGCCGAAGGTGTTCTCGTAGTTCACCAGGTTCTGTTGCAGGATGGTGTAAAGCGCTTTCGCCTGCTGCGGGCTGAGATACACTCCCTGAAAGTTGCGCACATCGACGTGCGCCTCGTCCTTCTGCTGAAGCGTTCCGAAGACCAGGAAAAAGTCCCAAACATTCACGCGCACCTGCACGCTGTTGGCATAACTCTCACGATAATCGGGGGTATTGGTAAGGTTAATCGACGGTTGCTGCTGAGTAGGATTATGCATCATAACCTCGCGGCGCACAGCGCTGGATGAAAGTGCAGTGTAACAAACGCCCGGATGCTCCCGCTTACAATGACCGAATGTTCCTGCGCGTTGCACTTATTTCGTTAATGTGGATTGGCCTTGCGGCTGCCGCATGCGCTCAAAGCAAGACGGTTGCGATCACGGTGGACGATCTTCCCTACGAATGGCATGATCCCACCATTCACAAGTTGGACCCAGCCGATGCGAAGCAGGCAGCGGTGGTCAATCAGAAGATTCTGGCGGCGCTGGCGCGGCACCAGGCGCCGGTAACGGGATTCGTCAATCAGCTGAAAGTCGAGCAGCTTGGGGCAGAGCAGGGAACTGCGATGCTCAAGCCGTGGACCAGCGGCAGCTTTGATCTCGGCAACCACCTGTATGCTCACAAGGACGCGAACCAGCTCTCGGTGGACCGAATTGAAGACGAGATTGTTCGTGGCGAAGCGACAGTCGGTCCGTTGATGAAGGCATCCGGCAAGAAGCTGGAGTTTCTGCGCTTCCCTTACAACCACACCGGCGATACGAAGGAAAAGCAGGATGCTATCGCGGTCTTCATTGCGAAGCGCGGCTACCGGCTGGCGCCCTGCACCATCGACAACACCGACTGGGAATTCACTTGGGCTTACGTCAAGATGCTCGCCAAACACGACGACGACGGTATTGCGAAGCTGCGCGCCGACTATCTTGCCTACACCAGCGCCGAGATCGATTACTACGCGGCACTAAACAAGCAGGTGCTGGGATACGAGCCGCCGGAGATCATGCTACTGCACGACAACCAACTGAACGCCTTGATGCTCGACGAGGTGCTCGCGATTTTCGAAAAGAAGGGATATCGATTCGTGTCTCTCGTCGAGGCCGAATCCGGCCCGATTTACAAGCAGCCGGACACGTTCATTAGTAGCGATGGGCCCATGTGGGGCTATCGCTGGGCCAAGGAACGTGGGGTAAAGGTGAACGGCAAGCTCGAGCCCGAGGTGCCAGCGTGGGTGACGAATTACGGGAAGTAGGACCGCGCAGGTCGACGCGCGGAGCGCCGGTCGTGCGAGCCGCGTTGCGGCGGAAGGTGAAAGCCCGGTCCTTCATGAGCCGTTACGACAGTCGAGTTGCGGTGGAGATGCCGAGCTGGTTGGCACCGGAAGACTCCAGCGCCGTAGGCGCGAATTAGGTTAGCCCAGCACGTAGGCCATCTTTTGGCCGGAGTGCTGGGTAGGCGTGAGTAGAGGGCTGGGAACCGGCTTCAGCCGGCGACAGAACACAAGGGAGGGTGGTAGCCCGAGCGGGTGCCTCAATGACATTCACTTGAGGGTGGCATTCACGTAGCGAAAAATGGTTTTTCCTGTATCCACATCACCGGCGAAGAGACACTCAACCGCCTCGCGAAGTAACTCTTTGCGAAACTCCGGTTCCCGCGCTGCACGTGCGCGAACGGTCTCCTTGAAATCACGAGTGAGTGGCATTCTGATGTACCTTCCGGACTTCAGGATACAGCGAATCAGCAGCGCGTAGGCATAGTCAAAGTATGGCACGTCTCTCAAAACAAAAAACGCACCCGTCGCCGGGTGCGTCGTTGAATGGGACTAAACCGAAGCTACTTCTCGGAGTTGGCTTCTCCGGCCGCGCCGGTGTCGCCTGCGCCGGCTTCGGTCTGAGCTGCTTCCATCGCCTTGCGGTTCTCTTCGGCGCGCTTGGAGCGGAGTTCGGCGCGCTTCTGGCGCTTCTCGTCGAGCGTGGCCTCGCTGCCCAGCAACTCGACAAAAGCGATGTCGCCGCCATCCCCTTTACGGAATCCACCATGGATGATGCGCAGGTAGCCGCCCTGGCGGTCGCCATAACGCGGAGAGATCTTGTCGAACAACTTGTCGACGGCGTCGCGCGTCATCAGGTACGCCGCAGCCTGGCGGCGCGCAGCAACGTCGCCCCGCTTGCCGAGGGTGATCATCTTCTCGACGTGGGGACGCATGGCCTTAGCCTTGGTGAGTGTCGTTTCAATACGCTCCTCCACGATGAGTGAAGTCACCAGGTTGCGCAGCAGCGCACGCCGATGCGAGGTGTTACGTCCTAACTTCCATCCTGCTCTTAGATGACGCATGTCCGTGTTCCTTCGAAAGGCCGCTCGTGGTGAGCGTTTTTATCGCGTCAGGGCACGACTTTAGTCGTGCTGATCGCGCTTCCTTCATGAATTTGGGCTTTAGCCCCTATCTTTAACGCTCAGGGGCTAAAGCCCCTAATCTATGCGGTCAGTATGGGCACGACCAAGGTCGTGCCCTGACCCGGATTCTTCCTCGACTCGTAACAGGGGCTAAAGCCCGTCAGGGGCGCGGCCTGACCGGCCCGACTGAAGTCGGGCCCTGATACAAAGCTCTTACCCGCGATGTTCGCAACCCGCACCTAGCTAATTGCTAGCTGCTAATTGCTTCCTGCTAAAATCCCGGCTCGTTGTTTCCCCCGCCATACGTCAGGCTAGAGGGCAGGGTAGCGGCCGTGATGCTCGATCCGCTGCCCGGAACCGCATTGCCGTGCTCGTCGATCTTCATGCCCAGACTCAGACCCATCGAGGACAGGATTTCCTTGATCTCGTTGAGCGACTTGCGTCCGAAGTTCTTGGTCTTCAGCATCTCGGCTTCTGACTTCTGTACCAGCTCGCCGATGGTCTGAATGTTCGCGTTCTTCAGGCAATTGTAGCTGCGCACCGAAAGCTCGAGCTCTTCCACCGAACGGTTGAGGTTTTCATTCACCCTCTCCGGCTTGCGGTCGTCGCCGCCGATCATGGCCTCGTGCTCTTCCTCGAAGTTGATGAAGATGTTCATGTGGTCCTTCAGCAGCTTCGCCGCGAGCCCGAGAGCATCGCCCGGCGTCACCGAACCGTTGGTCCACACTTCGATCGAGAGCTTGTCGTAGTCGGTAATCTGACCCAGACGAGCCGCCTCAACCGAGTAATTGCACTTGCGTACCGGCGAGTGCACCGAGTCGATGGGAATGAAACCGAGCCCGAGGTCCTCATCGAAGTTCTTATCGGCTGCAACGTAGCCGCGACCCTTCTTGAGGCGCATCTCCATGTCGAGCTTGCCGCCCTCGCTGATGGTCGCGATGTAAACGTCCTTGTCGAGCACTTCCACATCGGCGTCGGCCTCGATCATGCTGGAGGTCACCACGCCCGGCTGATCGGCGCGCAGGTAAATCGCTTTGGGCGCGTCGCCGTTCAGACGAAACGGAATCTGCTTCAGGTTGAGGATGATGTCGGTCGCATCCTCGACGACTCCAGGGATTGACTGGAACTCGTGCAATACGCCTTCAATTTTCACCGCGGTCACCGCGGCGCCCTCGATGGAGGACAGCAACACGCGGCGCAGCGCGTTGCCAATGGTGGTGCCGAAACCGCGTTCAAACGGCTGAGCCCAAAAGTGACCGTACTTGTCGGTCAACGATTCGGTGTCAGTGGCAAGCCGTTTCGGCTTCTGAAATCCTTTCCAAAGCATTCAGTGCTCCTTCTCTTCGGCCATGCTGCTCGCCCGGGCTGGAGGAAGCCGGCGGCTGATCTGGCGCGAACGGTTGCGCGGCACCCCATGGGGCGCCGCTGGTTGTTGCTTACTTGCTATAAAGTTCGACGATCAACTGTTCATTGATGGGCAGGTTGATGTCTTCGCGCTTCGGCAGCGCGAGCACCCGGCCCTTGTAGCCGTCGCGATCGACTTCCAGCCAATTGGGCGGCGACTGATGGCTGGCGAATTCCTTTGCCATCTCCAGGATGACCAGCTTCTTGCTGTTCTCGCGCACTTCAATCTGATCGCCAACGTTCACCTGGAACGAAGGGATGTCGACCTTGCGGCCATTGACCGCGATGTGGCCGTGGCGAACCAACTGCCGCGCCTGACGACGTGCCACGCCAAAGCCGAGGCGGTAGACAACGTTGTCGAGACGACGCTCCAACTGCTGCAACAGTAATTCGCCGGTTACACCTTTAGATGTCGCAGCGCGCTCAAAGTAGTTGCGGAACTGGCCTTCCTGGGTAAAGTACATGCGCTTGGCCTTCTGCTTCTCACGAAGCTGAAGTCCGTAGCCTACGATCTTGGCCTTGCGGTCTTTGCCATGCTGTCCGGGCGCGAAGTTGCGCTTCTCAATCGGACACTTGTCGGTGAAGCACTTTGCGCCTTTGAGGAACAACTTCATGCCCTCACGGCGGCAAAGGCGGCATACTGCGTCTTTGTAACGTGCCAAGTTTCTCTCCTGTCGGCGGGCCTGGCAGCCCGTCGGGTTATGGATCGGTTTACGGGACTTGGCGTCCTTTCTTCCCGATCGGAAAACAGTTGTCAGTGCTCAGTTGTCGGTTGTCAGAAAAACCAAGTCACCAGGTTCGAGTTTCATACTGACAACTGAGAACCGACAACGGACAACTCGGCGCGTCGTTAGACGCGGCGCCTTTTCGGCGGACGGCAGCCGTTATGCGGAACCGGCGTGACGTCCTTAATCGAGCGAACGTCGAGGCCGGAGGCGGCTAAAGCGCGCACTGCCGACTCCCGTCCTGAACCCGGACCGCTCACCCGCACGTCCACGCTGCGCATGCCGTGATCGCGCGCCATGTTAGCGGCGTTCGACGCGGCCTGCTGCGCCGCAAATGGCGTGCCCTTGCGGGAACCACGGAAGCCCAGCGAGCCAGAGCTCTTCCACGACACGGTGTTGCCATTCGGGTCAGAGATGGTGACGATGGTGTTGTTGAAAGAAGCCTGCACATGCACCAGCCCGTGCGGGATGTGCTTGCGCTCCTTCTTCTTGAACTTCTTCGACTTGCCCTTCTTGTCCGCTGCTGCGGATCCGCCTGCTTTAGCCATGGATTATGTCTTCCCAACCGCTTTCTTCTTGTTTGCCACCGTGCCCTTGCGCGGTCCCTTGCGGGTGCGGGCGTTGGTGTGGGTACGCTGTCCGCGAACCGGCAGGCTGCGGCGATGACGGTACCCGCGATAGGAGCCGATTTCGATCAGCCGCTTGATGTGCATGGAGACGTCTTTGCGCAGATCGCCTTCCACGCCGCCTTCCTGCTCGATGGCCTGGCGGATACGGTTAACTTCGTCTTCGCTCAGATCGCTGACCTTCTTCGTAGGCTCCACGCTGGCCGAGCCCAGAATGCGGCTGGAGCGCGAGTTGCCGATACCGAAGATGTAGGTCAGCGCAATCTTGATGTGCTTGTTGCGCGGAAGATCCACGCCTGCAATACGTGCCATTCTTTGTCCTTCTCCCGGGGTCCCCGGCAAGCGCCGATTTTGCGCTTGTTGGGGTGTCTACCCCTGCCTCTGCTTATGCTTCGCGTTCTCACAGATCACGCGCACCACGCCGTGCCGGCGGATTACCTTGCACTTATCACAAATTTTCTTAACCGATGCCCGAACCTTCATGATTTCCTCAAAACAGTTCTCAGTTATCAGTTGTCGGTTGTCAGTTTCCGTGTCGGGCGTTCTTCACCGACAACTGGCAACTGACCACTGACAACTTTACTTGTAGCGATAAACAATTCGTCCGCGGGTTAAGTCGTACGGCGAAAGCTCCACCGCGACGCGATCACCAGGGAGAATACGAATAAAGTTCTTGCGCATCTTGCCGGAGACGTGCGCCAAAACCTGATGCTTGTTTTCCAGTTCCACCCGGAACATGGCATTGGGCAGCGGTTCGACCACCACTGCCATCACTTCAATCGCGTCTTCCTTACTCATTCAACCCCAAAGTTTTGACTCTTCCTCCGCTCGGGACTTACGTCCCTCGCATATTGTGCCGTCCCTCAAGGGACTCAAACTTCTTGCCCGACCTACCCAGGATTCCGCTTCGCTGCATCCGGGGCTAAGCCGTTTCGTCCCGTCTTGCCGGACTGGACCATTCAGGTTTGCGCTTACCTCGCAAACCGCAACCGCTTGGTGAACCGCGTGGAGCACTTAACTAATCTTTACTAATTGCTAATTACTCCGTCAGGACCACTGGTCCGTTTTTTGTTACCGCAACGCAATGCTCGAAGTGGGCGCTGTAGCTGCCGTCTTCCGTCACCGCCGTCCACTTATCGCTTAGTACCCGCGTCTCCGGACGTCCGACATTCACCATCGGCTCGATCGCCAGCACCATACCGTCACGCAACCGCGCTCCGTGTCCCGGAGTGCCATAGTTCGGCACCTGCGGATCTTCGTGCAACTTGGTGCCAATGCCGTGGCCCACGAACTCGCGCACTACGCTGAAGCCGTTGGCCTCGACCACCTGCTGCACCGCCGCGCCGACGTCGCCGACGGTGTTCCCGATCTGCGCCGCCTTGATGCCGTGTTCCAGCGACTCGCGCGTGACCTCAAGCAGCTTCTGCAAGTCGGGACTGACCTCATCCCCGACTGGCACGGTAATGGCGGAATCACCGTAGAACCCGTCCAGCACCACGCCACAATCGATGGAGACGATGTCGCCCTTCTTCAGCACCCGCCGTTCCGACGGAATGCCGTGAACGATCTCGTCATTCAGCGAGGTGCACAGCACGCAGGGATAGTCGTAATAGCCCTTGAATGCCGGCTTCGCGCCCAGTTCCTTGATCTTGCGCTCGGCTACCCGCTCCAGGTCCATCGTGGTCTTTCCCGGAGCCACTTCTTCCTTCACAGCCTCGAGAACCTGGCGGACGATGTGTCCGCTGCGGCGCATCTTTTCGATTTCCGACGGCGACTTACAAACGATTGACATGCTCAATAGCACTAAATGCCTGCTGCATCACTTCTTCCACCGGCTGATCGCCATCGACAGCTACCAGCCGTCCCCGGCTCGAGTAATAATCCACCAGAGGAAGTGTCTGTCGCTCATAGGCTTTCAGCCGTTCTTTGACAACGTCTTCCCGGTCATCGGGGCGACAAATCAAAGTTGCGCCTTCGACGTCACAAATGCCTTCAACTTTTGGAGGCTGGAAGTAAACGTTGTAGATCCGTCCACAGGAGGGACAAGAACGACGCCCGGCAATCCGCTCAAATAGTTTACCATAATCTACCTGCAACTGAATTACCACGGGCGCTGCGTACGCAGCCTTACACGACTCAGGCTTGCTTTCCCGCTCCGTCTCCAAAAACTTGTCCAGCCACTCCGCCTGCGGCACCGTCCGCGGAAATCCATCGAGGATAAAGCCGCGCTCGCAATCAGCCTCGCGCAGGCGGCCCGTGACCATGTCCAGCACTAACTGGTCCGGAACCAACGCGCCCGTGCCCATAACGGCCTTGGCCTTAATCCCCAGCGGCGTCTGCTTCGCCACATTCTCGCGTAGCAGGTCTCCCGTCGAGATCTGCGGGATCCCGAAGGTCTTCGAGATCAGCTTGGCCTGCGTGCCCTTACCGGCGCCCGGCGCTCCTAGCAAAATTATCGGACCCACGATGCGCTCGTTCGCCATAGAGCTCACGGCGGATGTCGGTGCAGTCATGTTCGACCCCATGCAGCCGAACAGCAGCTCTTTCTGCCCGCTTTGCGGGCCGGAGCCTCCCGGTAGCTCCGCGAATCAGTTGTCAGTGATCAGTTGTCGGTTGTCAGTAAAACCTACTCGCCGCAGTTGTCAGTAACTGAATCTTCTTGCTTTATCTGACAACTGACCACCGACAACTGACAACTTCCTTACCACGTTGCCCTGCGTCCGCGCACGCGACCGCTACGTGAGGTGAATCCTTCGTAATGCCGCATGACCAACTGCGACTCGATCTGGTTCACCGTATCCATCGCCACGCCGACTACGATCAGCAGGGAAGTGCCGCCAAAATAGAAGTTCACGTTCAAGCCGTTGGTGACCCAGGTTGGCAGCTTTTCGAAGAATCCGCCGACCAGCCACAGGTGGTTGAGGTGCAAACCCGCAATCATCCATTCCGGGATGATCGAGATCAGAATCAGGTACAGCGCGCCCACCAGCGTGATGCGGGTCAGGATCTCGTTAATGTAATTCGCCGTTCTCGCGCCCGGACGAATACCCGGTATGAAGCCGCCGTACTTACGCATGTTGTCGGCAACCTCGGTCGGGTTGAAGACGATGGACACGTAAAAGTACGCGAAGAAAACGATGCCGACGGCGTATAGCAAGGTGTAAAGCGGTTCGCCCCAACGCAGGGAATCGAACATCGGCTTGATGTAGCGATTGTCCTTAAAGAACTGCCCCAGCGTCTGCGGCAAGGTCAGTACCGAGGAGGCGAAGATCACCGGCATGACGCCGCCCGAGTTCACGCGTAGCGGCAGGTGCGTCGACTGACCACCGACAACCTTACGGCCGACGACACGCTTGGCGTACTGTACCGGTATTCGGCGTTCGCTGCGTTCCACAAAGACGATGAACGCGACCACCGCGATCATGATCGCTACCAGCAGCAGAATGGCCGGCACGGTGAACGCGCCCCACGCCTGGTTTTGAACTTTGTCCCACAGATCGGCAACGCCGCGAGGCAGGCCGACCACAATGCCGGCGAAGATCAGCAGCGACATGCCGTTGCCCACGCCGCGATCGGTAATCTGCTCGCCCAGCCACATGATGAACACGCTGCCGGTAGTAAGCGTCAGCATCGTCATCAGCACAAAGCCCGGCCCGGGATTGCGCACGAAGTCGCCTTGGCGCTCCAGCGTAATGGCGATGCCTAACGACTGAACGGCGCTCAACAGCAGCGTCAGGTAGCGCGTCCACTGGGTAATCTTCTTGCGTCCCAGCTCGCCTTCTTTTTGCAGCTTGGCCAGCGGCTCATACACCACCGTCATCAACTGCAGGATGATCGACGCCGTGATGTAGGGCATGATGCCCAGGGCAAAGACGGTGAGGCGGCGCATCTGGCCGCCGCTGAAAAGATCGATAAAGCCAAGCACGGTGCCGCGCTGCTGGTCGAAGAACTGCGCCAGCTTGTCGGTATTGATGCCCGGCGTGGGGATGTGTCCACCCAGCCGGTAAACCGCCAGCATGCCCAGGGTGAACAGCAGGCGCTTGCGCAGGTCGGGAACGCGAAAGATGTTAGCTAACTTCTCAAGCATTACAAAAAACCCTCAGAAAAACAGCTGTCAGCCATCAGCCGCCAGCTATCAGCTAGAACCCAGGAACCAACCATCAGCCATCAGCTTTCGGCCGATTTTGTTCATCTTACTCGCGGGCGTCGGTGCTAGTCACCAAGGCGCTGTACCGGCAACTCACTTCTGCTTTTCTGACAACGGACCACTGCCAACCGACAACTGCTTTATCGTACCGCCGGCCTTCTCGATCTTCTCCTGGGCCGACTTGGAAAACTTGTGCGCATGCACCGTCAGCGCGCTGGACAACTCGCCCGAACCGAGCACCTTTACCAGCGACTTCTTACGGCTGACCACGCCTGCTTTGCGCAGCGTCTCGGGCGTAATTTCAGTCGCGCCCAGCTCGGCCAACCGGTCAAGGTTCACCACCTCATACTCGGTCTTAAAGATGTTGGTAAAGCCGCGCTTCGGCAAGCGGCGATGCAGCGGCATCTGGCCGCCTTCAAAGCCGCGCATCAGGCTGGAACCGCTGCGCGAGCCCTGTCCCTTGTGTCCACGGGTCGAGGTCTTGCCCATGCCCGACCCCATACCTCGGCCGACGCGCTTCTTGTTCTCGTTCGCTTTGCGGGGAGCCCGCAGATTGCTTAAATTCATAATCGCTCTTTGCTTTTGGCTATTGGCTTTTGGCCTTTAGCCCTTTGGCTGTTGGCTTTTGACCTTCAGCTCGTGAGTATGAGGTTCAGTGTTTGACTCTGGCCAAAAGCTAAGAGCCAAAGGCAAATAGCTAGCTTCCGACTATTTCCACCAGATGCGGCACCTTGGCCACCATACCGCGGATCGACGGCGTGTCTTCCCGCTCCACTACCTGATTCAGGCGGGTGAAGCCCAGGCCTTTGATGACCAGCTTTTGTTTCACCGGAGCCTGGATGGCCGAGCGTACCCACTTCAACTGCAGCTTGGCTCCCGGCGCGGCCGACTTTGTTTCGGTCTTTTTTCGTGTGCGCGCCATAATTACAGCTCCTCGACCGACTTGCCGCGTGCGGCGGCAACTTCTTTGCGATCGCGCAGCTTGGCGAGCGCATCGAACGTGGCCTTGATCACGTTGTGCGGATTGGTCGTCCCAATGGATTTGGTCAGCACGTTCTGCACCCCGACCGACGTCATCACCGCGCGCACCGCGCCGCCGGCGATCACACCGGTTCCTTCCGGAGCCGGCTTGAGCAGCACCATGCCGGAGCCGTAGCGGCCCAGCACCTGGTGGGGAATCGTGGTCTGGGTCAGGACGACGCGCAGCAGGTTCTTCTTGGCCGACTCGATACCTTTGCGGATGGCCTGCGGTACTTCCTTCGCTTTGCCGGAACCGTAGCCGACCACCCCGGAGCCGGGATCGCCCACCACCACCAGCGCCGCGAACGACAGGTTCTTGCCGCCCTTCACGACTTTGGTGACGCGGTTGATCGAGACTACCTGGTCCTTAAGCTGGTACTGACCGGCGTCAAGCTTTTTCTTTACTGTTGGCATTTCTTCTCGCCTTTGGCTTTTGGCTATTGGCTCTTAGCCTTTAGCTCTTAGCTTTAATCTGACACGCCGCTGATGGCGCTTTGTCACTTGATTTCTGGCTCTGGCCAAACGCTAACGGCCAAAAGCCAAGAGCGTAGTCGACTCTGGCCAAGAGCTAATAGCCAAGAGCCAATGGCCCGCTGTTAAAACTCCAACCCCGCAGCGCGCGCCGCATCAGCCAGCGCCTTTACCCGGCCGTGATACAGGTATCCACCACGATCGAACACAACCTTCTTCACGCCCTTCTGCTGGGCACGCTCGGCAATCAGCTTGCCTACGTCCTTGGCCGACGCTACATTGCCGCCGGTCGGACGCTTTTCGCCCTTCACGCCCTTGCCCTTTTCAATCGAGGCAGCGGACACGATAGTCGTGCCCTTGGCGTCATCGATCACCTGGGCATAAATGTGATTCACCGAGCGATAGATGTTGAGCCGCGGACGCTCGGTGGTGCCCGCCATCTTCTTGCGGATCCGGTCGTGTACCTTCTGCCGCGTCTGGTCTTTCGAAGCTTTTCCAATCATCTCTTTAGCTCTCAGCTGTCAGCTATCGGCCGTCAGCGTCTTCAAATTCTGTCATTCTTCAAATTCTGTCATTCTGAGCGAAGCGAAGAACCTGCTTTCTGGTCGCCGTTCCGCCGCGGCATCCGCCGCTGGTCCCGCCCCTGAAGGGGCTTGGTTCTTTTGTCGCCTCTCCCAGCGCTGAAGCGCTGGGCTAAGCTCTTTCGTCCCTGCCGGGACGAGTTCATCATCTCTGCAACCGTTCGCAAATCAGCAGTTCAAACTAATTGCCAATTGCTAGCTACTAATTGCTATTTCGCGCCCGTCTTGCCGACCTTCTTCTTCAGGCGCTCGTTGCTGTAACGGACACCCTTGTTCTTGTACGGATCGGGTGGACGCAGCGAACGCATTTCTGCGGCAACAAATCCAACCTTCTGCCGGTCGATGCCGCTGACGCTCAAGTGCGTCTGCTTGGGATCGATAGTCACGTCGATACCAGCGGGCAGGGGATACTCGATCGGATGCGAGTAGCCCAGGGTAAACACCACGATGCCCTTGCCCTTCATCTCCGCGCGGTAGCCGATGCCGACGATGTCCAACTCTTTCGACCAGCCTTTGGTTACGCCCTCGACCGAGTTGAAGACCAGCGCGCGAACCAGCCCGTGTATCGCCGCTTTGGAATCATCGTCGCGGGTGACGGTCAGGATGCCGTCATTCTGTTCCAGCTTCACGCCACCCGGCATATGGGTAACGACTTCGCCCTTGGGTCCCTTTACCCGAACGGTGTTGCCCTCAACGGCGTAGGTCACGCCCTTGGGCAGCGGGATCGGTTTTTTTCCAATTCTCGACATGTTGTGCTCTCAGTTGAGCCAGCTACCAGCCGCCAGCTTCCGGCTAATTCGAATCTTAAATCGACCGTTTCGCCACCATGTCAGCCTTACCAGTCTTAGCTGGTGGCTGGGAGCTGGTGGCTGGCGGCTCTAGTAAATCTCACACAGGACTTCGCCGCCGACACCCTCTTTGCGCGCCTGCCGGCCCGTCATTACGCCCTTGGGCGTGGTGAGGATGTTGATGCCCAGTCCGCCCAGCACGCGCGGAATCTCGCCATGGCCCACGTAAACCCGGCAGCCAGGGCGCGAAATGCGCTTCAGTTGCGAAATAGGCGAACTGTTGCCGCCGTCGTACTTCAAGTACACGCGCAGCAGCTTGCGGCCTTCTTCGTCGGTCGCCTTGTAGTTGGCGATGTAGCCTTCTTCCTTCAGAATGCGGGCCATCTCCACTTTCAGCTTGGAAAGAGGGACGTCCACCTTCTGATGGCGGGCGCTGATCGCGTTGCGTACCCGCGCCAGGAAGTCTGCGACCGGATCGCTCATGCTCATGCTCGATATCTCCTAATTACGTCGCCCGTTCGCTTCTCGGTCCGGACTTGATTCCGGGGTTCCCAATCGCCTGATTGGGCTGAGAAGAACCAGCCGCGACGGTCTACTACAGTTGTCGGTTGTCAGTGATCAGTTGTCAGTTTTCGTCGCGCCCTATAGTTGCACGGCTGTCTTCACCGTCACCGCGAAATCGCCACCCCAACGCCGTGACGCTCTTTCCGGCAACTGACAACCGACAACTGACAACTGCTTTACTACCACGACGACTTGGCTACGCCTGGAATCTCGCCCTTCAGCGCCAGCGAGCGGAAACACAAGCGGCATACGCCAAACTTGCGATAGTACGCGCGCGGACGTCCGCAAATCTTGCAGCGGTTGTGCTGCCGGGTCGAAAATTTAGGCTTCTTGTTCGCCTTGGCAATATGTGATGTTCTGGCCATGTTTCCTTTACTGTGTCGTCCCTGCGGGACTCAATACTTCTTGCCGACTTCACCCAGCACTCACGTGCTGGGCTAAAAATTGTTTCGCCCTTCGGGCTGGGGTCTTTGGCCCCTACTGACAACTGACAACCTACAACTAGCTACTGTTGTGTTCTAAACGGCATTCCCATCTGCTTCAGCAGGGCTCGCGCATGATCGTCGCTGCCCGCCGTGGTCACAATCGTGATGTTCATGCCCTTCATCTTCTCCACCTTCGAGTAATCGATTTCCGGGAAGATCAGCTGATCGCGCACGCCCAGGGTAAAGTTGCCGCGACCGTCAAACGATTTGGTTGGCACTCCGCGGAAGTCACGCACGCGGGGCAGCGCAATGTTCACCAGGCGGTCGAAAAATTCGTACATGCGATCGCCGCGCAGCGTCACCATCACGCCGATGGGCATGCCTTCGCGCACCTTGAAGGCCGCAATCGACTTCTTCGCCTTGGTAATGATCGGCTTCTGCCCGGTAATCTGGGCGACTTCCAAAGCTGCCGGATCGATCACCTTGGCGTTCTGCGTCGCCTCGCCCACGCCCATGTTGACCACGATCTTTTCCAGCTTGGGAACGGCCATCGGATTTTCCAGGCCGAGTTCCTTCATCAGTGCCGGCAATACCTCTTTGTAATAGCGGTCGCGCAAGCGCGCGGTTTCGCGATTGTTCGCCTTGGGCCGCGCCGGCTTGCCGTCGTGCTGCTCGGCAGCGGCTTCGGCCTGATCTCCCTTGGCCTTCTTGCTTTGCTGCTGCGGCTTCTTGTCGCCCTGCGGCTTCTGCCCGCCTGCGGCTTTCTGTTTCTTTTCGTCTGCCATTCTCTGCTTCTACCTTTCTCACGGTCTCGGGCTCATGCCGTTTCGTGAGGGAATCAATTTCGCTGTTGGCCATTAGCTTTTGGCTTTTGGCAACCGCCACTCCATCTGCTTTCTGGCCAAGAGCTAAGAGCCAAAGGCCAACAACGACACTATTTTTCCAGCGTGTTGTCGCAGTTCTTACACACCCGCACATGGCGATCGCCGCGCTTCTCATGCGCCAGGCGCACCGGGCGCTTGCACGAGTTGCAGACCAGCATCACGTTGCTGATGGAGATCGCGCTTTCCTGCTCGGCGATGCCGCCCTTGATGTTGCGCTGCGGATTCGGCCGCACGTTCTTCTTCACCATCATGACGTGCTCGACCAACACCTTGCCGGCGCGCGGCATGACGCGCAGCACGCGTCCTTCTTTGCCCTTGTCGCGACCGGTAATCACCCGCACATTGTCATTGTGGCGGATATCTACGATTTTGTGTGCTCTGTCCATGTCTCTCTAAACCTTCTCAGCTGTCAGTTACTTCGGTGGCTTTTGGCTCTTAGCTTTTGGCCAAAGAGCCAAGAGCTAAATGCCAATGGCCGCTTTACAGTACTTCCGGCGCCAGCGAAACAATCTTCAAGAACCGCTTCTCACGCAGCTCGCGAGCCACCGGGCCAAAAACGCGCGTCCCCACCGGTTCGCCGGCGTCGTTGATCAGCACCGCCGCATTCTGGTCGAAGCGGATGTAGGTACCGTCGCGGCGGCGATGCTCCTTGCGGGTGCGCACGATCACGGCCTTCACCACCGTGCCCTTTTTCGCCGTGCCATCGGGCGAAGCTTCCTTCACCGCAGCGGTAATCACGTCGCCCAGTCCGGCCACCAGTCCGGTCGAGCCGCCCAGCGGCAGAATCATCTGCAGCTTGCGCGCGCCGGAGTTGTCGGCGACATCGAGCATGCTTCTCATCATCACTGCCATATCAATCTCTCCCTCACGCCCCGACCTCGGTTGAGTGCCCATCCTTTCCCGTCTTTTGGGAAAGGGTGGAATTTAGACCGTCGGCTCTTTAGCCGCGGGGTGCCCCATTTCTGTCGCCTTCATTTGGCGACAGGGTGGGGAACTATACCGCCGGCTCTACCGGAGCCACTGTCCCGCCCGGAACCAGCGCCGCGCGCTGCACAATGCCCTTCAACGTCCAGCGCTTCAGCTTGGAGAGCGGACGCGATTCTTCAATCTGCACAACGTCGCCGAGCCGGGCGGTTCCGTTCTCGTCATGCGCATAGAACTTCTTGCTGCGAGCTACCACGCGCTTATAGAACGGGTGCGCCTTCTGGCGGCGAACTTCTACCACGATGGTTTTGGCCATCTTGGTCGATACCACTTCGCCAATCAGCACCCTGCGGTGAGCTACTTTTTTCGTTTCCGTTTTCGTTGTTTCGATTGCTGTCTCGGCCATGGCTTACTTCTTCTCCGTCGCAGCCGTCTTCTTCTTGGCTGCCTTCTTCGCCGCTGCCGGCTTGTGTACCTTTGCCTTGACCGGTTTGGCTTTAGCCGCGACCGGCGCAACCTTCACCGTGCCATTGCCTTCGGCAATCTGCTTTTCGCGGGCTACGGTATTGATGCGCGCGATGTCTTTACGCATCTCGCGGATCTTCTTCAGGCTCTCGGTCTGGCCCATGTTGAGCTGGAACTTCAGCTTGAACAGCTGGTCCGCCAGCTCGCGCTGCTGATGCGTCAGTTCGGTGTCGGTCAGGTTGCGAATCTTTTCGATATTCATCTTGAAATCCAGTTGTCGGTTGTCAGTTGCCGGTTGTCATACCGAGAAACTGCAACCACCATTCTCTGTGCCGCCCCTGAAGGGGCTCGGAATCTTATTCAACCGCATCCCAGGACTGAAGTCCTGGGCTAAGCTCTTCTGTCCCTTACGGGACGGGTGTTTCAAACCGCTCACTTCATTCGCAACTCGAAAGAGCCGCGGGTCAATGGCTGTAGCTAATTGCCAATTGCTAGTTGCTTCTTTCTGACAACGGACAACCGACAACTGACAACTGCTTTAATGCACGCCTTCGCGCGCCACGAACTTGGTACGCAAGCCCAGCTTGTGCGAGGCCAGGCGCATCGCCTCGGCGGCATCACTCTGAGAAACGCCTTCCATCTCGAACAGGATCTTGCCTGGACGAACCACGGCGACCCAGTGATCCGGCGCTCCCTTGCCCTTACCCATACGGGTTTCGGCCGGCTTCTTGGTGACCGGCTTGTCGGGGAAGAGACGGATCCAGATTTTGCCGCCGCGCTTGACGAAACGCGTCATAGCAACACGGCTGGCTTCAATCTGCCGGTCGGTAATCCAACCCGGCTCCATCACCTTCAGGCCGAAATCGCCGAACGACAGCTCGCCGCCGCGCCACGCCTTGCCGCACATGCGACCGCGCTGCTGCTTGCGGTACTTAACTTTCTTTGGCATCAACATAAGAAGTTCTCAGTTGTCAGGTATCAGTTGTCAGTATTTACAATCAGGTGCCAGTCTCGCTCGGGACCAACTGACAACTGGCCACCGACAACTGACAACTGCTCTTAAAACGCTCCCGCAGTCTGCGGTTCGCGGCGCTTCTCGCGATAAATCTCGCCCTTGTACACCCAGCACTTCACGCCGATGATGCCGTACGTGGTGTGTGCCTCGGCAAAGCCGTAATCGATATCGGCCCGCAGCGTGTGCAACGGCAGCCGCCCCTGCAGGTACCATTCCGAGCGCGCGATTTCGTTACCGTTCAGGCGGCCGCTGACGCGGACCTTGATGCCTTTGCAGCCGAAGCGCAGCGCCGAATCCACCGCTTTACGCATCGCCCGACGGAAGCCGACACGCTTCTCCAGCTGCAGCGCGATGTTCTCGGCCACCAGCTGCGCATCAAGCTCAGGCTTGTGCACTTCCTGGATATCGACGTAGACATCGCGGTTGGTGCGCTTCTGGATCTCCTGCTTCAGCTTGTCGATCTCAGCGCCCTTGCGGCCGATGATGATGCCCGGACGCGCGGTGCGAATGATGATGCGCAGCTTGTTGCCCGGACGCTCGATCTCAATCGAGCTGACGCCTGCCGACTTGAGCTTGTCCTTTAGCTCCGCCTTGAGCTTCACGTCTTCCAGCAGCAGTTTGTCGTAGTCGCGCTCGACGAACCAGCGCGAACGCCACGGCTTGGTCACGCCCAGTCGAAATCCGTAAGGATGGACTTTCTGTCCCATAATCTCGTTTCTTCTCCGCGACGACTGCCTCTGGCATCGCCGCTTCGCGTCAGGGCACAACTTTAGTCGCGCCGCTTTGCTTTGAAGGGGCACGGCTTCAGCCGTGCCATGAACTTCATTTTGTGTCATCCCCAGCGGACTTTAGTCCGCGAGGGACCTGCTTCTACTTCTTCGTCGACTTCTTGCCGGCAAATTTCTTTGCCGGAGCCTTCTTGGCGGCTGACTTCTTCGCCGCCGGCTTCTTTGCCGGAGCTTTCTTCGCCGCTTTCTTCGCCGGAGCCGGCTTGCCGTCGCCCACGGTCGTTGCCAGTTCGGCCTTGCCGTTGCCCGAAACCTTTTCCGCCAGCACGATCTCCAGGTGCGAGATGCGCCGCTGATAACGATAGGCGCGGCCCATCGGCGCCGGACGGATACGCTTCATGCGCGGACCTTCGTTGGCGATCGCGCTCTTCACATACAAGCGGTCGAGATCGACGTCGAGGTTCTTTTCCGCGCTCAGATAGTTCGCGTTCTCCACCGCCGAGCGCAGCAGCTTGTACATCGCCGGTGCGATCCCCTTCTTGGCGAAGGTCAATGTGTCGAGCGCTTCTTCCACGCGGCGTCCCTTGATCAGGTCCAGCACCAGGCGGGCCTTCTGCGGCGAGACGCGCACGTAATTCAGTTTGGCTGTGAATTCCATGTCGTCTCCTTAGCCTCGCGGCGCCGGCTTCGCCGACGTCTCCGTCGCAGCCTTTACCGAGTGGCCCTTGAAGGAGCGCGTCATGCTGAACTCGCCCAGCTTGTGGCCAACCATGTTTTCGCTGACGTATACCGGAATGAACTTCTTGCCGTTGTGCACCGCCAGGGTGTGTCCCACCATTTCGGGGATCACGGTTGAGCGGCGCGACCAGGTACGCACAACCTTCTTCTCGTTGCGCGCATTCATGTCCTCAATCTTGGCCACCAGGTACGAATCGATGAATGCACCTTTTTTTGTCGAACGTGCCATATCTTTTCAGTCCTACTTCTTCTTGTTGCGGCTGACGATGAACTTGTCGGTCCGCTTGTTGTTGCGCGTCTTGTAGCCGCGCGTCGGCTGGCCCCACGGGGTCACCGGATGACGTCCGCCACTGGTCTTGCCCTCGCCACCACCATGCGGATGGTCGACCGGATTCATGACGACGCCACGGTTGGTGGGACGAATCCCCAGCCAGCGGGTACGTCCGGCCTTGCCGATGGAGACGTTTTCGTGATCGGTATTGCCCACCTGGCCGATGGTCGCCATGCAATCCACCAGCACCTTGCGGGTCTCGCCCGAAGGCAGCTTCAGCAGGGCGTAGTCGCCTTCCTTGGCAACCAGCTGCGCCTGGGCTCCGGCGGAGCGCGCCATCTGCGCCCCCTTGCCCGGCTTCAGCTCGATGTTATGCACCGTGGTGCCGGGAGGAATGTTGCGCAAGGGCAGGGCATTGCCTACCAGGATGTCGGCTTCGGGGCCGCTCACGATCTTGGAACCAACCTTGAGCTCAACCGGGCACACGATATAACGCTTCTCGCCGTCGGCGTAATTCAGCAGCGCAATGCGCGCCGAACGGTTGGGATCGTATTCGATCGAGGCGACAGTTGCGGGAATGCCGAACTTGTCGCGCTTGAAGTCGATGATGCGCAGCTTGCGCTTGTGCCCGCCGCCACGATGCCAGATCGTCAGATCGCCGGAATTGCGGCGTCCATTGGTGCGACGCTTGGGTTCGGTCAGCGGCTTGTACGGCCGGTTGGTCGTCAGATCGTCGTTGACGGTCGAGGTAGTAAACCGACGCGTCGGAGTAACCGGTCTGTAAGTTTTAATTGCCATGTTTACTCGTTGAGAGCTCGTCGCTCTTTGCTTTTGGCTCTTAGCTTTTGACCTTAGCTCTTGCACTTTCGTTTTCGGTCTTAGCTTTTGCTAAGAGCTAATTGCTAGTGACGAGCCGGGCTTACAAATTCTCCGCGTACTCGGGCATCTTCTCGCCCGCCTTCAACTTCACGTACGCCTTCTTCCAATCGGGGCGATAGCCGGTAAACTTGCCGCGGCGGCGCTCTTTGCCCACGAAGGTCGCGGTTCGGACCGAATCCACCTTCACCTTGAAAATGCTCTGCACGGCCTGCTTGATCTCGGTCTTGGAAGCGTTGACCGCAACCTGAAACACCAGCGTGCCTTCGGTTTCCTTAACGCCCAGTCCCTTTTCGGTGATGACCGGCTTGCGAATCGTCTGATAAGCCGACTTCATAACGCCACCTCCGCTTTACGCTGACGGGGTCCCTGGGACGCGCCGTTTTTGCGCGTGCCGGAGTGTTTGGGCGCTGAGGCCTTCAGCGACTCCTGCAGCTTCTCCAGCGCAGGCCGTGAAAACACCGCGCTGTCGTAGCGCAGCAGGTGATAAGGATGAACCTGGTTGCCCGCCACCAGCTCCACACCTTTCAGGTTGCGCGAGCTCAGGTGCAGGTGCTCATTGCCCGCGCCGTTTTCTACCAGCAGCGTCTTGCCCTTGGCATTCAGCTTGTCCAGCGCCTGGCGGAACGACTTGGTCTTGGTTTCCTTCAGCTCGAAGTTTTCCACCACCACCAGCTTGCCGTCCTGCAGCTTGGCTGCCAGCGCCGAGCGCAGCGCGCCCAGCAGCTTCTTGCGCGGGAAGCTGTAGTCGTAGGAGCGGGGCTTGGGTCCGTGAACCGTGCCGCCATGCCGCCATAGTGGAGAGCGGATGGACGCGATACGCGCCCGTCCCGTGCCCTTCTGCTTCCACAACTTCTTGCCCGCGCCGCTAACCAGTCCGCGCGTCTTCGTGGCATGGGTTCCGGCACGCTGCCCGGCGCGGTAATGTTTCACCGCTTCCCAGAGCAGGTCTTCGTTGACCGAACCGAAAACTTCATCGGCCAGGTCCAACGTGCCTACCTTTTCGCCACCGAGATTTAGTACATCAATCGTCGCCATGATCACTTTCCAGTTCAGCTGCCAGCATATCTGGCTCATGGCAATCAGCTCTATCTTTTGGCGAACTGCTACCAGCTGGCTTACTGACTAATTGCTAACTGACTAATTGACTAATTACTTCTTCTTCGCCGCCTGGCGCTTCGAAGCCTTCAACGGATCGACCGTGCCCGAGCCGCCGAATCCGCGACGCTCTCTGGGTGGCTTCTTCGCCTTGTTGATAACCACGTAGCCGTCCTTCGGACCGGGCACCGCGCCTTCCACCACCAGCAGGTTCTCGTCGCGATCGACGCCCAGCACCCGCAGATTGCGGATTGTCTTGCGATCTACGCCCATGTGTCCTGCCATGCGCATGCCTTTGAACACGCGCGACGGGAACGCCGAGGATCCGATCGAACCGGTGATCTGGAACATCGATCCGTGCGACGCCGCGCCGCCGGCAAACTTGTGACGCTTTACCACGCCCGCAAACCCGCGTCCTTTGCTGGTCGCGACCACATCGACGAACTTCTCGCCGTCGAACAGATCAACCAGAACTTTGTCGCCAACCTTGACGCCATCGCTGCCGGCTTCGTTGGTGCTGTCGACCACGATGCCGACTTCCTTCAGAAAACGCATCGGTGGCAGGCTGTTCTTCTTGAAGTGCCCCAGCGCCGGCTTGGTCATGCGCGATTCTTTGATGAACTCAACCAGGCCGATCTGCGCCGCCTCGTAGCCGTCTTTCGTTGCGGTCTTACGCTGCGTGACCACGCACGGGCCCGCCTGCAGCACGGTGACCGGACGAACATCGCCCTTGTCATCGAACAGCTGCGTCATGCCGACTTTCTTACCTAAAATTCCGTTGACTGCCATGTTGTCCTCTTAACTCTGCTTCCATGTCCGGCATTATTTGAGCCGGGGAGCTATGTCGCAGAAGCATTGTTTTTTCGCTCTTCGCCATTCGCCTTTCGCTCTTCGCCAGAAACTTCAGATGAACTCCGGCGAACAGCGAATAGCGAACAGCGAATGGCGGGTTTACTTATGCTCTTTCCCGAACGCCTTGATCTCCACGTCCACGCCCGCGGGAAGCTCCAACTTCATCAGAGCATCGACCGTCTGCTGCGTAGGCTCGAGGATATCGAGCAGGCGCTTATGCGTGCGGATCTCAAACTGTTCGCGCGACTTCTTGTCCACGTGGGGCGAACGCAGCACGCAGTACTTGTTCTTCACCGTGGGTAGCGGTATGGGGCCTGCAATCTGCGCCCCAGTGCGCCGCGCCGTGTCCACGATCTCGCCAGTGGACTGGTCGAGTACGCGATAGTCATACGCCTTCAGGCGGATCCGGATTCGTTCTTTGCCAATCACGTTAGTTTTCTCTCAAAGATCTTGTGCTGGGGCTCGTCCGCGTCTCCGCGATCTGCCCTGCGGCTCTTGCCGCGATTATGGTTCGGGTGCCCCACTCATTCCATCATTCGGAATGAGTGGGATCCCACAACTCGGGTGCCCCATTCCGGCATCTTTTGCCGGGGTGGGCAATTTCAAACTTCGGGTGGCCCACATATCCCTTCTGTTGGGATATGTGGGATCCCCAACAGACCTTAAGCGATGATCTCGCTAATCGTTCCGGCGCCGACGGTGCGTCCGCCTTCGCGAATAGCGAACCGCAGACCTTTCTCCATCGCGACCGGAGTAATCAGCTCGATCTCGAGCGCCACGTTGTCGCCCGGCATCACCATCTCCGTACCCGCGGGCAGCGTTGCCACGCCGGTCACGTCGGTGGTGCGGAAGTAGAACTGCGGCCGATAGCCTTTGAAGAACGGAGTGTGACGTCCGCCTTCATCTTTCGACAGCACGTACACTTCGCCCTTGAACTTGGTGTGCGGCGTAATCGATCCCGGCTTGGCCAGAACCATGCCGCGCTCGACATCTTCTTTCGCGATGCCGCGCAGCAGCAGGCCGGCATTGTCGCCCGCCAGGCCTTCGTCCAGCTGCTTCTTGAACATCTCGACGCCGGTGACCACCGTCTTGCGGGTCTCGCGGAAGCCGACAATCTCCGACTCCTCGCCGACCTTCACCTTGCCACGCTCGATACGGCCCGTAACCACCGTGCCGCGGCCCTGAATCGAGAAGATGTCTTCAATCGGCATCAGGAACGGCTTGTCGATGTCGCGCGCCGGCAGCGGAACATTCTTGTCAACCGCTTCCATCAGCTCGTCGATCTTGGCTTCCCACTGCGCTTCGCCGTTCAGCGCTCCCAGCGCCGAGCCACGAACCACGGGCAGATCGTCGCCGGGGAAGTTGTACTTCGTCAGCAGCTCGCGCACTTCCATCTCAACCAGGTCGATCAGCTCCGGGTCTTCCACCGCATCGCACTTGTTGAGGAACACGACCACGTACGGTACGCCAACCTGGCGAGCCAGCAGCACGTGCTCTTTGGTCTGCGGCATCGGACCGTCGGTGGCGGCAACGACCAGGATCGCGCCATCCATCTGCGCCGCGCCGGTAATCATGTTCTTGATGTAGTCGGCGTGGCCGGGACAATCAACGTGGGCGTAGTGCCGGTTCGCCGTCTCGTACTCCACGTGCGCCGTGGCAATGGTGATGCCGCGCTCGCGCTCTTCCGGCGCGTTGTCAATCGAATCGAAGCTGCGGAACTTGATGTTCGGGTTGTGCTTCGACAGAACCTTGGTGATGGCCGCCGTCAACGTCGTCTTGCCATGATCGATGTGTCCGATCGTGCCCACGTTTACGTGCGGCTTGCTGCGGTCAAATTTCTCTTTCGCCATGATTGCGTGCTCCTAAAGTTTGTGCGCTCGCACCTTACGACGGTCTGAACCCAGCCGCCGGTCTGTCCATCAACGGCTCGGGGTTCCACTGCAAGGTGGCCGTCGAAAAGTGCTCCCATCTCAAAAGCATCACCTGATTCGCAGGCTCAAGCTGTGGCACATAAATCCATACACCCAAGTGATTTTCGTCCACGACCAAGCCACGGAACTCGTCCATTTCCTGCGTAAGCACTACTGCTAAAGCCTGCCGTCCCGCTGGCAGCAACTGAAATCGCACTCGATTGCCGGCAAACGTCACTGTTGCTCTCTGAAAAGCAAGTCCGTTCGGCCTAATCCGAACAAGACCAAATTGCGCAAGCGCTCAAACTCACCTTGCGTGCGGAAATCGATGACTCGATCCGCGATGTCACCCTCTACGACCACGTTCCAGACCCTAGAATCGGAGCGGATACCGAGACGCCATGTCCACGTGTCAGTATTCCAGGTAACATCCTCAAGCTGATATTCGCCCTTAAGGTCAGTCAGTGCCCGTTCAACTAATTCGCCCAACTGTCGCCCACGTTCGCGCCGACGCTCTTCATCGATAAGGTACTCAAACTTGCGGCGTTGGAACTCCTCTTCACTCATCCCCATACCATGGGCGAGAGTCTTCTCCGACGGCGAGAGGTTGTGTACATCCTGGTTTGTGAATCCAGACGACACGTTAACGTGAAAGCTTGAACCTGCCATAACAACCTACTTCGTTCCTGCCGGACTTCTGCCCTGCACCTTCGCGATAATCTCTTCTGCTACGGCGCGCGGCGCCTCTTCGTAATGCGCGAAGTGCATGCTGAAGGTGGCACGGCCCTGGGTGCTGGAACGCATATTCGTGGCGTATCCAAACATCTCGGCCAGCGGAACCATTGCCTTGATCACCTGCGAACCAGCGCGATGATCCAACGACTCAATGCGGCCACGACGGCTGCTCAAGTCGCCGATGATGGTGCCCATGTACTCCTCAGGCACAACCACTTCCACCGACATCACCGGCTCCAGCAGAACCGGACTGGCCTTGCGCGCCGCTTCCTTAAAGGCCATCGAACCGGCAATCTTGAACGCCATTTCGTTGGAATCGACATCGTGGTAGCTGCCGTCATAGAGCGTGGCCTTGACATCGACCATCTCGTAGCCGGCCAGCACTCCGCCTTCGAGCGCTTCCTTGATGCCCTGGTCCACCGGCTTGATGAACTCCTTGGGAATCACGCCGCCCACCACGTCGTTGATGAACTCGTAGCCCTTGCCCGGCTCGTTCGGTTCCAGCCGTATGCGCACGTGTCCATACTGGCCGCTGCCGCCGGTCTGGCGGATGTATTTTCCCTCCGCCTGCGAGGCCTTGCGGATGGTCTCGCGATAGGCTACCTGCGGCTTGCCGACGTTGGCCTGCACATTGAACTCGCGCATCATGCGGTCAACGATGATCTCCAGGTGCAGCTCGCCCATGCCTTCGATAATCGTCTGGCCACTGTCCGGGTCGGTGCTGACCTTGAAGGTCGGATCTTCCTGCGCCAGCTTGCCTAGCGCGATACCCATCTTTTCCTGATCGGCCTTGGTCTTGGGCTCGACGGCAACCGCAATTACCGGGGCAGGGAACTCGATGGACTCGAGCACGATAGGATGATCGTCGTCGCAGATGGTGTCGCCGGTCGTGATGCTCTTCAGTCCAACGCAGGCGCAGATGTCGCCGGCATAAATTTCGTTGATCTCTTCCCGCTTATTGGCGTGCATCTGCAGCAGTCGCCCAATGCGCTCGGTGCGCTTACGGCCGCTGTTGTAGACGCTGTCGCCGGTCTTCAGCGAACCCGAGTACACGCGGATGAAGGTCAGCTGGCCGACAAACGGATCGGTCATGATCTTGAATGCCAGCGCTGCGAACGGAGCCTTGTCATCCACCGGACGCTGTTCTTCGGCGCCGGTCTCAGGATTGATGCCCTTGACTGGTGGAACATCAAGCGGGGAAGGCAGGTAATCGATGACCGCATCCAGCAGCGGCTGCACACCCTTGTTCTTGAAGGCGGTTCCGCAGATTACCGGGAACAGCTTCATCTTGAGGGTGGCGCGACGCAGCGCGGCTTTCAGTTCGGCCTCACCGATGGTTTCACCCTCGATGTACTTGTGCATCAACTCGTCCTGATCGTCATTTTCGACGACGGTTTCGACCAGGATCTGGTGATACGCTGCAGCTTTCTTCTTCAGTTCTTCCGGAATCTCTTCGACGTGGTATTCGGCGCCCATCGTCTCGTCCTTCCAGACGATGGCTTTCATCTGCAGCAGATCGATGACGCCCTTGAACTTGTCTTCCTGCCCGATAGGCAACTGAATCGCGACCGGCTTGGCATTGAGGCGCTTGCGGATGGTATCGATGGCATGCTCGAAATCGGCGCCCATCTTGTCAATCTTGTTAATGAAGCAAATGCGCGGAACCCCGTATTTATCGGCCTGCCGCCAAACCGTCTCCGACTGCGGCTCGACACCGTGAACGGCGTCAAACACGGCGCAGGCGCCGTCGAGCACGCGCAGCGAACGCTCCACCTCGGCGGTGAAGTCCACGTGGCCGGGGGTGTCGATGATGTTGATCCGGACATCTTTCCAGAAGCAGGTGGTCGCCGCGGAGGTGATGGTGATGCCGCGCTCCTGCTCCTGCGCCATCCAATCCATCGTCGCGGTGCCCTCATGGACCTCACCAATACGATGGGTGCGCCCGGTATAGAACAGGATGCGCTCCGTCGTGGTGGTCTTACCGGCATCGATGTGGGCCATGATGCCGATATTCCTGCAACGCTCTAATGGAACTTGTCTGGGCACAATCTTTTTCCGTTTTCTGCTACGCGGCCGTTTAGCCTGCGTGAACCGTAGTGCGAACCTTCAGGTCCGCCCTCAACCATTCATCTGCGTGTCATCCGAACCCTTCAGGGTGAGGGATCTGCGTTCTATGTGTCATCCCGAGGCGGCGAAGCAACGAGGGACCTGCTTTTTGTCATCCCGAACCCTTCAGGGTGAGGGACCTGCATTTCGTGTGTCATCCCGAACGCCTTCAGGCGTGAGGGAGCTGCAGTTTCTTACCAGCGATAATGCGCAAAAGCCTTATTGGCTTCCGCCATGCGGTGGACGTCTTCTTTCTTCTTGATCGCCGCGCCACGATTGTTGGCCGCATCCAGCAACTCGTTGGTCAACTTCTCGATCATGCCTTTTTCGCCACGGCCGCGGCTATAAGTCAAAATCCAGCGGATCGCCAGCGAGGTGCGGCGGTCGGCATTCACTTCCACCGGAACCTGGTAGTTGGCGCCGCCCACGCGGCGGGTCTTAACTTCCAGCACCGGCTTGGCGTTCTCCACAGCTTTCTTGAACAGCTTCAGGGCCTCGTCGCCGCCCTTTTCTTCCAGCTTCTTCATCGCGCTGTAGAAGATGCCCTGGGCGGTGGACTTCTTGCCGTCCCACATCATCGAGTTCACAAACTTGTTGACCAGCTGCGATCCGTACACCGGATCGCTCAGGGTCTCGCGCTTGGCGATATGTCCTTTTCTCGGCATAAATCCTCGAACAATCTTTGGTAGAGCGGACCTTCAGGTCGGCGTCCATCCGCTTCATTTTTCATTTTGCGATTCAGGTAATCCAGGATGACCTGAATCGCTGGCAATCTTAACTGTGCTCGAGACGCTGGCCTGAAGGCCAGCTCTACCCTTAAGCCTTGGGCCGCTTGGCGCCGTATTTCGAACGGCTCTGCTTCCGGCCGGCTACGCCAACCGAGTCCAGCGTTCCGCGTACTACGTGATAGCGCACGCCCGGCAGATCTTTCACACGGCCGCCGCGAATGAGCACGATCGAGTGCTCCTGCAGGTTGTGGCCGACGCCGGGAATGTAAGTCGTCACTTCGATACCGTTGGTAAGCCGCACGCGCGCAACCTTACGCAGCGCCGAGTTCGGTTTCTTGGGCGTCTGGGTGTAGACGCGGGTGCAAACCCCGCGCCGTTGCGGGCAGGACTGAAGGGCTGGACTCGCCGTCTTGTACTTCGGCGCCGTTCGGCCCTTGCGCACCAATTGATTAAATGTAGGCACTCTTTCCAGCTCCTTGAATCCTGGCGCGACTCTCACCGCGCCGTTGAACCTTCTATCCCTGGCTTTGAAGGGGCACGGCTTCAGCCGTGTCGTTAAACCTTCAATCTTCTATATAGCGGCTCTTGAAGGGGCGCGGCTTTAGCCACGCCGTTCAGAGCTTCAAAACTTTCCACCTGCGGCTTTAGCCGCAAAATCGGCTTTGCAACGATTCGCGTCAAGGGCACGACTTCTAGCTTGCCCTGAGCAAAGCCGAAGGGTGCCGACAAAGCTCTTGTTTCCTGCAATCGCGAGCGGACTTCAGTCCGCGAGCGACCGCGCCTTGACTGCCGGGGCGCACACAAATCAATGCGACCCAAAAGTCGCACGCCACGCATGCGCGCTCACACGCAATCCATCCCGCATTGGGACTGGACAGAACTCAGTCTGCCCATACTCCTCGCACACACGTACAGCGAGGACTTGGTTCCGATCTGGTCAAGCGAACGACGGTGGCGCCGAGGTCGTTCCGCCGCAGCCTTGACGGCGCAGCGGATTGAAGCTCACGAAGGCACTCCGTTTCGTTGCCTCGGCCTGCATACCCGTGGAAAGTCCAACGGTAGCGCAGGCTCGTTTCAGCGAGGAAATCCTGAATGATTATACAGGATCGTTACGTTCACAACCTGCCACACCTACAGTGTGGCTCCGCAGAACTCGCAGAACCTGTTTAGTGTAGCAACGGAAGGACCAGTCGTCAACGCCCTAAATCGGCTTGCCTGTTTATTCGCTGTCATATATCACCGATATAGACCACGCAGAGGAAGGGAAAACCATGTCGCAAACTGCGAAGCTCTTTCGCAATGGGCGCAGCCAGGCGGTTCGCTTGCCTGCCGAATATCGCTTCGAAGGTTCCGAAGTCTACGTCCGGCGTGATCCTCGCACCGGGGATGTCATTCTGTCGCGCCGTCCGGAGTCGTGGCAGGAGTTTTTCGAGCTGCTCAAGAACATCGAGATCCCCAGTGATTTCCTCAGCGACCGCGACCAGACGCCTCCGCAGAAGCGTGACCTCTTCTAATGCCGGCACGTTATCTGCTGGATACCAACACCGTAAGTTACATCCTGAAAGGAATCCCGCCTCGCGTACGTCAGCGGCTGGCAAGAATACCCATGGAAGCCGTTTCCATTTCAGTGATTACGGAGGCCGAGTTGCGCTTCGGATTAGCGCGACGGCCGGACGCGAAAAATCTCAGATTCGCGGTCGAAGAATTCCTGCTTCGAGTTGACATCCTGCCTTGGGATTCGGCTGCGGCCCGGCACTATGCCGACATTCGCGCTGAGATCGAACGTGCGGGTACCCCGATGGGCAACATGGACCTGATGATCGCAGCTCAGGCACTCTCCGCCGGAGTCACGCTGGTGACCAGCAACCGCAGCTTTCATCGCATTAAGCGGCTGAAGATCGAGGATTGGGCAAAGTCATGAACTGGCGGGTGCTGTAGAGGGATGGGGCCCATCCTTTCTGGTCAAGGATGTCAGGATGAAGCATCCGGCCGACGCGACAGCATTTATCTGGCGTATATTCTTCGCATGATTCGACAGCGCCTGACTTTTGCCTTGGCCCCAACGCTTCTCCTTCCGTCGTTTATATTCGCTCAAACCACGCCTAAAACCGCCGCAAACGCGTGGAAAACGGCAAACGAACAGCAAATTTTGCAAGAATTCACCTCGCTTTTGGCCATTCCCAACGTCGCCAGCGACAAAGCGAACATTCGCCGCAATGCCGAAATTCTGGTTCAATCGCTCGAAAAAAGACACGTTTCTGCGCAGCTTTTGGAGGTTTCTGGGGCAAATCCGGTGGTTTTTGGCGAAATTAAGACGCCTGGCGCGAAGCATACCATCGTCTTCTACGCGCACTACGATGGCCAGCCGGTGACGCCGGAAGACTGGGAGACGAAAGCTCCATTCACGCCTGTGACCAAAATGGTCAACGGCGAGCCGCGCATCTACGCCCGCTCCGCCTCGGACGACAAGGCGGCGATCATCGCTCAACTCACGGCGCTCGACGCGCTACAAGCCGCGGGCATTCGTCCCAAAGCCAACTTGCGTTTTGTCTGGGAAGGGGAAGAAGAGGCTGGCTCAACCAACCTTGGCGCGGTGCTCGCTAAATATAAGGATGAACTCGGCGGCGATATCTGGCTAATCTGCGACGGGCCGGTGGATCAAAGCGGACGGCAGACGGTCGTCTTCGGCGCGCGCGGCGTCACGCATCTGGCGATCACCGTGTACGGGGCGAACCGCGGATTGCACAGCGGACACTACGGCAACTGGGCTCCCAACCCGGCGATGATGCTGGCGCAACTGCTGGCCGGCATGAAAGACAAAAGCGGCCACGTGCTGATCCCGCATTTCTATGACGGCATCACGCCGCTCACTCCGCTGGAGAAGCAGGCAGTGGCGGACGCTCCGAATAACGGTCCAATGCTGGAGAAAGAATTTGCTCTCGGCCACACTGATGGCGATGGGAAAACACTTGTCGAACTGTTGAACCAACCCTCGCTGAACATCGACGGCTTCGCCGCGGCGCACACGGGAGCGCAGCACACCAACGTCATTCCCTCAACCGCGACAGTCGATATCGATATGCGACTGGTGAAGGGTCTCGACTGGAAGACGCAGCAGCAGCGCGTGGTTGATTACATAACCTCGCAAGGCTACTTCATCGCCAGCGCGACGCCCGACAAGCAGACGCTGCTCTCGCATCCCTATGTCGCATTCGTGCAACTTGACGACGGATACAACGCAGTTCGCACGCCCATGGACCTGCCCATCGCGCAGGAAGTCATCGCCGCTGTCGAGAGCGCGCGCGGTCCTGTCGTGAAGCTGCCCACCATGGGCGGCAGCGTTCCGCTGGAGATGATCGAAAACACACTGGGGGTGCACACCATCACCGTTCCCATTGCGAATTACGACAACAATCAGCACGCAAGCAACGAGAACATACGGTTGCAGAATCTATGGAACGGTATTGAAACTATGGCGGCACTGGAAGCCATGGAATAATTGAGCAACCTGGCGGCGTTGAATGCTCGGGACATTTGTTTGAAGGGGCGCGCCTTCAGGCGCGTCGTGATGGTGGGTCAGAGTTCTCGGCTTTAGCCGCTGCGGTAATGGAGGTAGGGCAAGGCGCCTCCCCAGCGGCTAAAGCCAAATTCGCGAAGTGGCTTTGTCGGCGCGGCTGAAGCCGCGCCCCTTCAAAGCCGGATCTCCACAGAGGTAGATAACGCATTTCGTTCCATTCCATCGGGTGTTCACAATCGCGACCCTGAATTCGGGCATGCCCGCATGACGCGGCGCGAAGCATTGCTCCTGCTGGCCAGGAGCACGGCCGCCTATCCGCTGATGCGCTCCGGGTTGCTGGCACAATCGCAACCGGGCCTCGCTAAACGCCCGCGCAGGCTGCGTTGCCGAATCCGCCGCTAAGCGACGACGAATTTTCTGGAAGAGATCGTTCATCGCGCGTTCCTCTATTTCTGGAATGAGGCCAGTCCGAAGACCGGACTTGGTTCGAGATCGCGCGCTGGCCAGCGGGGAGCCTGACAAGCGCATCTCGGCCAGCATCGCCGCCACCGGTTTCGGCTTGGCGGCCTTGAGCATCGGGCACGCTCGCGGCTACATGCCCAGGCACCAGATCGGCGCCCGCGTGGTGACTACCCTTAACTTTCTGGTGAATCATGCCCAGCAGGAGCAACGGCTTCTACTATCACTTTCTCGACATGAACACCGGCCTGCGGGTGCGCTGTCCGAGGTTTCGCCGATCGACACCACGATCCTACTCTGTGGGATGCTGACTGCCAGCGCGTACTTTAGCACCCCGCAGATCTACGCGCCTGGCGGCAACCATTTATCGGCGCGTCAACTGGCGGTGGATGCTTAACGGCGGCACCACCTTCGCCATGGGATGGACGCCGGAGTACAAGTTCATCGGCGCGCGCTGGGACCGCTATTGCGAGCTGATGATGATGTATCTGCTGGCCATGGCCGCGCCGCTATGGAATATTCCGGCGAGTGCGTGGGATGCCTTCTCGCGGCCCACGCAGCAGTATGCCGGCTACAGCTGGATCGGCAGCACCGATCCCCTGTTCGTGCATCAGTACTCGCACGCCTGGTTCGATTTTCGCAACCAGCGCGATCAGTACACCAATTACTTTCGCAACTCAGCGATTGCGACGTACACCCATAAGCTGTTCTGCCAGAGCTTGCGCTGGCGCTGGCCGGATTACACAGAGAATGCCTGGGGTATCACAGCGTCAGACTCGCGCATCGGTTACCAGGCCTGGGGCGGGCCGCCGGAGATTGGCCGCATCGATGGGACGATTGTGCCGTGCGCGGCGGGCGGCTCGGTGCCGTTCCTTCCCGATGAAACCATCGCCTGCCTGAAGAACCTTTACACCACTCACGGCGCGCAGGCGTGGAAGGACTACGGCTTTGTCGACGCCTTCAATCCGCGCAACGGATGGACCGACCTCGACGTCATCGGCATCGACCAGGGCATCACCATGATGATGGTTGAGAACTATCGCAACAATTTCATCTGGGACGCACTTCATGAAAAATCCGCAGGCGAAGCGCGCGATGGAGATGGCGGGCTTCAAGTCGGAGGCGCAAGCGGCGACAGCAGGGAACGGGTAGAGCGGGGGCTCGGAGTTTTGGTCTGTATCTTTGGTTCGTGTCAGGGCCCGGCTTCAGCCGGGCCGACATAGCGGTAAAGGGGTCGGGCTTCAGCCACGGCAAGCTAGTGCAGGGCCTAAAGGCCGGGTGTTCTCGACACCGCTAGCGGCACGGCTGAAGGCCGTGCCCTGATACAAAGCTAGCAAGTGCGATGTTTCTTAGGAGGCTGAAAGGTGGCCTGATCGCGGAGCTATTGCCTAGACCACGTCCTAGCCCGACTCGACCTCGGGCGCGTAACCGCCGCTTCTTCCTCCTGCGATCGCGAATGCACCTGCGCGGTGGTGACCAGCGCGACGGCAACTACGATCACCGCCGAGCCAATCGCCATGTACGTATCAAAGCGCTCGTGCAAGATCAGCCATCCCAGAAAGACGGCGACGATGGGATTTACATACGCGTAGGTCGCCACCTTCGGCGTAGGCACATGTTTCAGCAGCCAGACGTAGGCGCTGTATCCCACCCATGATCCGAAGATGACGAGATAGAACACCGCCATCAGCGCGCGATGCGTGAAGCACCGCATGTTTGTACTGGCCGGTGACCAGCGAGAGCACAACGTGGCCGACTCCGGCGAAGATCATCTCCCACGCGGTGGCGACGAAGGGGTCGACTGTCATTTGCCATTTGCGCGACAGCACCGATCCGAACGCCCAACTGAATGACGAGAACAGCAGCGTGGTGGAGCAGACCAACTGCATGACGCCGAGGGTCTCGCGATACTCGAACTTCGGCCAGAACAACACGGCCATGCCGCAAATGCCGAGCATCACGCCGGCTGACTCCGCGGCGCGACAGGCGATCGCCGCGGAAGACAAACGCCTCCAGCAGCACGAACCAGATCGGGGTGACGGCGATGATGAGCGCCGCAAATCCGGTGGGCACATACTGCTCCGCCCATGCCAGTCCGCCATTGCCGCCGACCAGCAGCATGCAGCCGATGAGTCGCCAGTCTCGCCTAATTGCTCGCGGGTTACGCGAAGGTTGCGGCGCATGACAGCGCAGGCCGCCATCATGATCGGGCCGGCAATCAGAAAGCGGATGGCGCACATGACGAATGGCGGCAGGTGCTCGTCGTCGGCAATGCCGATGGCCAGGTAGGTCGAGCCCCAGAAAACATACACCAGCGCGAATGCGAGCACCACCTTCAGCCGCTGATTCGAGCTGGTCGTCATAGGAAGCTTCAGCTCGCGCTGTGAACTGCCGGCGCGCGCGGCTCGGCGTGGCGCAAGCGGTATCCGGTGCGCAGCACGTAGTGCATGCCGGAGATGGTGGTGAAGACGAAGGTGGCGTACAGGAAGCCGCGTTCCGCCATCATCACCCATGGCTGCGATATCACTTGCGCCAGCACGACAAAGAACACCGTAGCGATCTGGCAGAAGGTGCTCGCCTTGCCGAAGAGGCTGGGGCGGAAGTCGCGCATGCCAACCGTGGCGTACAGCACCATGCAGGTGGACACGATGATCAGGTCGCGGCTGAAGACGATGATGGTGTACTTCCAGGGAATTTTCTTGACGAACGACAACACGAGAAACAGCGAACTGAGCAGCAGCTTGTCGGCAATGGGATCGAGATATTCGCCAAGCATGGTCTGCTGATTCAGCACCCGCGCCAGCAGTCCGTCGAGTCCGTCGCTGAGTCCGGCGACGCAGCAGCAAGCCGAGCGCCCAACCCCAGTTGCCATCAAAGACATTGATGATGACAAACGGAATGAACATCAGCCGCAGCAGCGTGAGTTGGTTCGGGGCCGTCCAGAACTGGTGCTTCACGCGCGCTCTCCGGTGTACCGGGCGGGCCGGGAGGCCGAGCGTGACTGCACTGGTGGGTTTGTTCAAGAGAGCAGCTCTCGTGCATTCCGATTGTGACGCTTGCTTTCGCGATTGGCAAACTGTGGAACGTTGCTGTGTATGGTCGAACTCGCTAGCACGGTCGAGGATCGCTGTGCACCGGGGCGTGTGACTGCTCACTGGAAGCTCGCGTGCGGGAAATTAGAGTGGCTGCAGGGAATCAGCCGATGACTTGGCTTCTGAAGCTGATTGCGCAATTTCTTCAGCGGGTGCAGCGCGCGCTACCGCTGCGGCGCACGGACGCATCTGCGGACGGGCAGCCGAGGGAGAGACGGCGGCGTATCTGTTCTTGCGCGGCATGCGGTTATCGAATTGTTGCGACCAACTTTCGCGTCCCGCAGAATCGCGGCGAGATCGACTTATTGCCTGGGACGGAGAGGTGCTGTGCTTCGTCGAGGTGAAGACCCGCGCGGGCGAGGGGCTGATCCGCCGGAAGCCGCAGTAGATGCGGCGAAGCGCGCCATATCCGCTCTGTCGCGCGCGGACTATCTGCGGCGTTTGCCGGGCCAGCAGAATCCGCCGTGCCGCTTCGACGTGGTGAGCGTGACTTATCCGGAAGCGGGACGGCAAGCCGATGCTCAAGCTCATCCGGGGCGCGTTCCAGTGGCGGAACCGTCGGATCGAGCGAGTGGGAATACGGTCGCGCCGCCACGTCGCGAGCCTGGACTCCGCGCGCGATAAACGACCGGCATGAACTTGCCTGCGGCAAGCGGGATGGTTAGAATAAGGATGCTTCCGCAGAACGTCCGCAATACAGGCGCGTAGCTCAGTTGGTTAGAGCGCTACCTTGACACGGTAGAGGTCAGGAGTTCGAGTCTCCTCGTGCCTACCATTTCTTTCAATGGTTTGGGATAAAGTAGTCGAGAAACCTCAGCCCACAATCCAATCCACATTTTCATTGCACTGCTCCTGACAACGTGAAGGAGTTCAAGAATCTCGGCGCCTTTCTGCCGCAGATTTACGCTGAGTTTGGCGGGAAAATGGAAGTGTGGGGAAGACTTCACGTCCGGGGCGATGAGCGGCTGCGCTCATACGCCCTGCACTCGCACCAGAGCAGCGCGATAGGTTACAGTCAGCTGATGAGTGAAACCATCAAGCTGACCGCCGCAGACGGCCATCAACTCGAAGCTTATGTCGCCCGGCCGAACGGCGCCCCGAAGGCTGGCCTGGTTGTTCTCCAAGAGGCATTTGGAGTCAACGCCCACATTCGCCATGTGGCAGACTCCTACGCCGAGGATGGCTTCGTTGCCATCGCCCCAGCGCTTTTCGACCGAATCAAGCGCGGCGTCGAACTTGGTTACGAAGGCGAGGAGCGCGAACAGGGGCTCTCGCTGGCGCGTCAACTCGATCCTACTAATGCCGTAAAAGATGTCGCGGCTTGCCTCGACTGGCTCCAGCAGCAAGGCCTGGGCAAGAGCGGCGTTATCGGCTACTGCCTGGGTGGATCGATTGCGTGGCTCGCCGCCACCCGGCTTTCTCCGGCCGCAGTCGTGGGATATTACGGCGGGCAGATCGCGAAGTATGTCGACGAGACCCCGCACTGTCCGGTCATGCTCCACTTCGGCAGCCTGGACAAGCACATTCCGAAATCTGACATAGACCGGTTACAGGTCGCGCATCCCGAGGTGCAGATCTTCTGGTACGACGCCGATCACGGTTTCAATTGCGAGGCCCGCGCCAGCTTTAATGCGGCTGCTGCCGCTCTGGCCCGCACCCGCTCACTAGACTTCCTGAGAAGGCATCTGACCGCGTAAGCTTCGACGTGCGAGCGCAGGCGTACATAGGTTGTGAGGTTCGGCCTTATGCGGCTGTGCTCGTGAGCCCGCCTAGCGATTCATCAGGGAAAAGATTTTCTGAACAGTCCACGCTCGACGTTGCCGCCAAGGCATGTCGAGCCGTGCCTACCGCGATCTCCTGCTCGCCGTCTCCCAGAGCTTTCATGGTTTCAGCGATGTATTCCTTCAAAGCTAGGGCAGGTGGACCGGAGTGGACTTCCTGCGGCCGGCTGGCGCGGAGATCCGTTGCCACGGAAGGTGGAATCAGTTCCACCACTTCGACATTGGTGTTGCGGAGCTGGTGCCGGAGAGACTGGGTAAAGGAATGCACCGCAGCCTTGGTAGCCGAGTACACGGGGACTCTGGACAATGGAATAAGGCCCAGTCCGGATGAAACATTGATCAAGCACGCGCGTTGCTGCCGCTGCAAATGGGGCAGGAACGCGGAACAGAGCTGAACCAGGCCGGTGAAGTTGGTCTGTATCTCGGCCGCGATTTCTTCCAGCGAAGGATCGCCGGTGCGGAAGTCATGGGCCCGCTGAACGCCGGCGTTGTTAATCAGGCAATTCAGTTTGGGGAAAGTGCTTGTGAGGTGTGCGGCAGCCTGCTGAATCTGCTCGCGCTTGCGCACATCGAGTTTGCAGTACTCCATCCCCGGGTTTGCATGACACACAGCTTGTAAGTACTCTTCGCGCCTGCCTCCGACGATCACCCGATTGCCGAGCTGGTGGAATGCCTCGGCAAGACCTCGACCAATTCCCGTGGCGCCGCCGGTGATGAAGACCGTATTCGATTTGAGATCCATGCTTCAGGAATCCTCTGACAGCCCACATTGACGGACACGGGATATCGTCGCCGTTCACCCTGGGCAGCCCGAAGTATAAAAGGCCGGCTTTGCGGGTCAAAATTGTTTGCGGCAATCCTAGTTATCAGCGCGAGGAATGCCCGCCAACGGAGTGCGCGTTGAGGGAGACTCCTCAGGCCGATTCATGCCTGACATCAATGCGTGGTATCGGAGGAAACGATTTCTTTTAGGAGGAAGTAACGCCTTATAGTCGCTGAGAGTGCGGTGTTGAGGTACTTCAGATCAACGAAAAGCAATCCGGTATGGAGATCTCGCAATGATGGTGAATCGTGTAATCAGCGACAACGGCCTGACGGTTACGGAATTTGGAGCCGACATTGACATCCGGCTGCCGTGGTACCGGGCTCTGCCGGTGTCGACGGTTGGTGTGACCGAAGTGGAAATCGATGGCAAGCATCTCGATCTTTCAAGCCTGATGTTTGAGGTGAACGGGAAGCAGTACAAGTTGAATGAACTTGGCAAGCACCCCGAAGACTGGTGGTACGTTCTGGACTCCGCGTACCTGCATGTTCCGGGGGTAAACCTGCGACGCGGCCAGAACTACCAGGTCAAAGTTATCGTATCGATCCGGCCGCCTTACATCCCCGGGTTCTATCGCTTGACGGAATGTAGCAAGAAGCTGCGAGCTCATTAACAATTTCCAGCTACCTGAAGGAGCGCACTAATGCCGAATGAGACAGGGCTTCGCCGAGGCACCACGTTATTCAGTTTCACCAACGAGTTCCACGGACGGCAGTATTCGCTCGACCAGTTGATTGCGAAAGTCGCGGAGCTGGATCTCGGGCCCGGGCTCGAAATCGTAGGCTTCTCACACGTACGGGGATTCCCGAAGGTAACGGATGAGTTCGCGGAAGATTTTCGCGGTTTGCTGAAACAGCACAAGCTTGAGCCATCTTGTATCGGCTTGAATGCGGACCTTTACATTCGGCCTGAACATCCCATGAACGCCGATGAGTCGCTGGCCTATCACGAGGCCCAACTGGAAGCGGCAGCGAAGCTCGGGTTCCCGGTGGTTCGTTACCAGTTCCTGGCCGGTACCGAAGTCATCCGTAGGCTCCTGCCCATGGCGGAGCGGCTGAACATCAAGCTCGGGCTGGAGATTCATGCTCCCGAGAAGGTGAACTCGCCGATGGTGCTGGAATACCGGGAAATGTACGAGAAGGAGAACTCACCGTATCTCGGTTTCGTGCCAGATTTCGGGTCAACTGCGACTCGCGTCTCTCCCGCGTTCCTCGCCTACTTCAGGTTTTTGGGTATCCCGGAAACGCTGATCGATCTGGTGCAGAAGATTTGGATGGAGCCAGACAATCTGCAGGACATCCATGGCAAGATCCCTGTTTTCGCGACCCGGGCGAAAGAAGCCGGGTTCAGCGATGTTCACATTGCCGAATGCTTCATTGTTTTCGGCCTATTCAGCCGGCAGGACCCTCAAGCCTGGCGCGAGATCATGCCGCAGGTGGTGCACATCCATGGGAAGTTTTATCACTTCGACGAGAACGGATCGGAATCTTCGATCCCGTACGAAGACATACTGCCCGTCTTCGTCGCCGGCGGGTACAAGGGTTATATGTCGAGCGAATGGGAAGGGCACTTCTTCTGTGACGACAGCGGCATCGAGATGGTGAAAAAGCATCACGCGCTATGTAAGCGGATTCTAGCTGCGTATTCATCAACGAAGATGAAGAAAGAAGTGGCTCACTAGACCCTCAGGGTCGCAGCGGCTAAGGAGTTTTGCGGCGTAGGGCTACCTGAAGCTCGTTGGCCTAGAGGATCGGTCGCGAACACCAAGCTGCAGAGGAGACGGGAAACGTCAGCAGCGATCTCGAACCGGGCGGTGTTCCTATGTCCGGCGGCCGGCTAATCCTCATTTTCAATAGGCACTATCCATACAAACGGTTTCCGCTCAGGATTCCATTCTCCTATTCTCATCATTGTCGCTCGAGTCGTCGCGCTTGTGGATGGCGTGCGGAAATCGGAGTTTAGCGGATGAAGCCTTCCAGGATTGTGGTTGAGAACAGCCTCCGCGTATCGCGGGACGGCTTCGACGTTGAAGTTAGGCTGCCCTGGTACCGGGGCCTGCCGCTGTCAACCGTTGAGGTAGGAGAGATCCGCATAAACGGGCAGACGGTGGACCCAAACGCTGTGACATTAACTGTCAACGGCAAAGCGAGAGCCGCAAGAGAGCTTGCAAATTATTACGAAGAGAACTGGTACGTGCTCGACTCTGGGTACCTGCACCTGCCGTTTCCGAACCCGAAGAAGGGCGAGAGCTACGAGGTGCTGGTCACACTGGTGCTCTACCCGCCGTACATACCGGGGGTGCCGTTCAGAAACAGTATCAGCCAACCGATGCTGGCGAATTGACCGCAAACAGAGCCACAGGGAGTACTGTTCATGACGTCAAGCAACGGACTTAAGCTGGGCACCACGATCTACAGTTTTACTAATGCATTCCATGCCCGGAAATATACGGTTGAGCAACTGATGGACAAGGTGGGAGAGCTGGGTATCGGCCCAGGTGTGGAAATCGTTGGCTTCTCCCATATACGCGAGTTCCCGAAGGTTACGGACAAATTTGCTGAGTCATTCCAAGCGGCCATTGAGCGTAACCAGCTGGTGCCAACCTGCCTGGGGCTGAACGCAGATGTGTACCGGCGCCGCGACCGTCCCATGACGGAAGACGAGTCGTATGAATATCACAAGCCGCAGATCGAAGCGGCTGCCAGGCTGGGATTTCCGGTGGCCCGTTGTCAGATGGTGGCGGGGCCGGAGGTACTTCGCCGGCTTGCACCTCTAGCTGAACGGCTCAATGTCAAGCTAGGGATGGAGCTGCATGCGCCCGAGACTGTGGATTCGCCGACGGTTCTCGCTTTCCGGGAGATGATGGCGAAAGAGAACTCGCCCTACCTTGGGTTTATTCCTGATTTCAGTTCGTCGGCCAGGGCAGTACCAAGCTGCTTCATCAACCATTTTCGGGAGACAGGTATTCCGGAGAAGTATCTCCAGATCGGTCTGGAAGCTTGGAAGGTCGAGGGTACGTTTCCCGAGCGCCAGGCCGAATACCAAAAGAGAGAGAAGGAAGCCGGGGCGCCGGAGTCGGTGATCCGCGGGATGTTCTTCATGTTTGCGATGCTGGGCAGAATGGATCCGAAGGCCTGGCGGGAACTGGTGCCGCAGGCAGTGCATATCCACGGCAAATGTTTTGAGTTTGACGATGAGGGGAATGAAGTTTCCCTTCCGTACGAAGAGATATTGCCGGTATTTGTCGAAGCCGGTTACAACGGGTACATGTCTGCCGAGTGGGAGGGTCATGCCTTCACTGACAACGATGGATTTGCCGAGGTGGTCGCGCAACACGCGCTGAGCAAGCGAATACTTGGCCGCTCAGCAGCAAGGTGAGCCGTTGCCCAGGCGCACGCGGTTAGTTTAGGCCAGCACTATTTTGTTGCGGAGGACGCCGATACCTTCAACTTCCAGTTCCACGACATCGCCTGGTGTGAGCCAGCGGTCGAGTTCCAGTCCACAGCCGTTCCCCGTAGTACCAGAGCCGAAGAACTCGCCCGGGTAGAGGGTTTCATCGCGAGAGACAAAAGCGATCATGTCTTCGAAGGTGTGCAGCATGACGCGGCTGTTGTTTTGCGTCCATGCTTCGCCATTGACGCGAGCGACCAGGGCCAGGTTGTAGGGATCGGGAAGTTCATCAGGGGTCACGATCCACGGGCCGATGGCGTTGCCGGTATCGAAATCCTTACCCTTAGCGGGGCCAAGCGGACCAGACATCTCGACTTCCTGCGCATCGCGTGCTGAAAAATCGTTGAAGATGGTGTAGCCAAAAATGTAGTCGCGGGCTTCGGCCTTGGGAATGTTCTTGCCCTTACGTCCAATGAAGATGCCGAACTCAAGTTCGTAGTCGAGCATTTGCGAGTAGCTGGGCCAAAGCACTGGCTCATCATGTCCGACTACGTTGAAGCGGTTCCCCTTGTAGTAGATTGGCTGGTCGTACAAAACTCGCGGCAGGGGAATGTCGGTATCCGGCGGCGGCGGGGTGTTCAGGCGCTTGGCACGAATGCGACCGATTCCGCGTGCGGCCTGCTTAGCGTGAAGCTCGGTGACGGTGAAGTCGCGGATTTGCTCAGGAACGGGCACCGGAGAGAGCAGCTTTACATCCTGCAAATGAACGATCGCTGACCCCTTCCATTCGGTGGCAGTAACCGCTTCCCGAGCGCGAGCGAGACCAGCTTCGCCGGACTGAATAAGCTGCAGCATCGAGCCAAAGGGGGCATCGGGATGGCGGTCCGCACGTGGAAGATCGCAAATCATCTGCCGATCCCGCTCAACGACACCGATGGAGACAGTGCCGTCGTTGCGCCTGAAGGTGGCCAGGATCATTGTGCTGTTCCCTGGTCAGGAAGAATCGCAACCGCTCGCGTAAATCCCGCCGACGCGCCTTTGATCTTGTAGGGAAAACAGGAAACGGTGAAGCCGGTGGCGGGCAGTTGTTCGAGGTTCGCGAGCTTCTCGATATGACAATACGCGGTGACCATGCCCGCCTTGTGTCCCTCCCAGATGATGGACGGATCGTGCTCTCTGGCAAACCGCTCGCGCGTGTAATTGAAGGGAGCGTCCCAGCTCCAGGCATCCGTCCCGGTGACCCGAACGCCCTGCTCGAGCAGCCAGAGGGTGGCTTCACGCCCGAAGCCGCAGCCCGTCCCCACGTATGCCGGGCTACCGTAAGCGGCTGAAGCCGAGGTGTTCATGAGCACGATATCCAGCGGCTGAATCTGATGTTTGGTTGCCGCGACGGCGCGTTGCAGCTCCGCCGCGGTTACGACATGGCCGTCAGGAGCATCGCGGAAATCCAGCTTGAGTCCAGGACGAAAGAACCAGTCAAGCGGCACTTGGTCGATCGTCCACGCGGGCTCGCCACCGTTCATGGTTGACGCGTAATGCCAGGGAGCGTCGACATGGGTTCCGTTGTGGGTGGTGATCTTCAGAACCTCGACCGCCCAACCTTCGCCATTTGGCAGCTGATCAGGACGTAAGCCGGGGAACATGGCCGCCATCTCGGCGGCGCCGGAGCGATGGTCGCGGTACTCGATGCTGGGGCCGAGAGTGGGCGGGTCAGCCGGCACATCGTTTTCCAGGGCGCGGGAAAGGTCGATGATCATCCCTTGCTCTCACCGGGGCTGGCCGGACGAGTGAATCCTCCAGCCGCCTCCGTTTCAGCAACGGCTTGCTTCGCGGCTGTCTTCGCTTCCATCGCGCGCTCCTTGGCCTTCTCCAGCCAGTCGGGGCCGGGCTTGCCGGCAGGCGTTGCCCCATCGACGTACTTCACATCCCACGCCGGTTCCACTTCGAGGAAGAATGGAATGGGATTGATCCAGGTAGCGGTTCCGAAGTTTGCCTCCCACTCGCGGGGAATCCAGCTGTCGTCGATGTAATCCTGGTCCGCGTCATATTCCGCTTCTCCGCCGGCAGGGCAGGTGAGATAGGAGAAGAGTGCGGAATCGATGCGGTGGCGCCCGAGCTTCAGAAAGCCCTGACTCCAGCCCTGACGCATCATGTAGTTGGTGCCAATCATGAGCTCGTCGATGTCTTCTACGCCGAAGGCAATGTGATTGAACTTTGGCACGCCTCCCAGGCCGGGGGCGAAGGCGTTCAGGAGGTAGATGCTGTGATGTTCATTGCGGCCCTCGCAGCGCGAGAAGATGCCCAGGTTACGCTGGTGGTCCGAAAGCCGGAAGTTGAGTCGATCGCGGAAGAACTCAAACGACTTCTTGTAATCGACAGTTTCGAAAACGACATGCCCAATGGTCTTGGGGTTGGCCTTGAGCCGCCACTTACGGGGGACGTTCAAGCGCTGCACTTTGCCCGGAGCGTTGACCGGATCAGGCGCAAATGTGGGTACGACCCGCTTATATAGACGAAATCCGATGGCCATGCCGCAGTCGGTGAGGCAGTGCAGGGTGCCATCCGCATCCTTGCGAACCTCGCGGTCGGTAGCCAGATTGGCCTGAAGTTTGTCCAGGCTCTCCTGAGTGTCGACGCCCCAGATGGTTTCCTTCACGCCAAGTCCGACGTACGAACTCTTGGGAATAGACGGGTCGCTGATGAGACGAAGGATGACGTTGGATCCTTCTTCCAGCCGAAAGTGGGTTTCGGTCTCGGATTGATTGAAGACCTTCAAGCCAAAATCTTCGAAGTACTTGGTTGCCAGCGGAAGGTCCTCAACCCCGAACAGTGCGGTCTCAACTCCGATGATTGCCATGCGTCATTACTCCTGATCTTCGATAAGCAGTTAAATAGGTTGAGCTGTTACTTGCAGCATTTCATTGACTAGCGCGACATAGTCCAGTTGCTGCTCGGGATGCATCTCCCACTCGCCAATGCGCTCTGAGCTTTCCACAACAAATTTGCAACGCTCATAACGCCGATTCATGAATGATTCCAGCTGTTGCTCTACACCGCGGTCGGTATCAATTTCCTCGGCGAGAACGATGGCATCTTCGATCGCCATGCCGGCTCCCTGCCCCAGGTGTGGAGTCGTGGAGTGAGCCGCATCGCCCAGCAGCACAACGCGTCCTCGATACCAGGGCGAGGAAACGAGAACCACCTCCATCGGTTTGTACACGACCTGGGTTGAGTCGGTAATCTGGTCGCGCACAGCAGCGATCATTCCGCCGAAACCCTGAATGCGCTCTCGCATCAGAGGAGCCAGCTCTTCCAGTGGCATCTTAGGATTGCCCGGCTCGATGGTGGTGGCATACATGTACATCAGGTCGTCGGACAGCGGCACCAGACCGGCGTTCACTTTGACCCCGCGGTAATTCGCAAGGTGGTCCATTTCCTTCGGGCGCTTGAAGTTGTAGCGCCACACGGCTTGACCGGTGAAGCGAGGCTTCGGCGCATCCGGAAACACCATGCTCCGGATTTTGGAGAAGATCCCGTCGGCGCCCACGACCAGGTCGTAATCGGCTTCGCGCCCATCGGTGAAGGTGACGTGAACACCCAAATCGTTTTGCTGTAACTTCTCTACCGTGACACCAAGAGCTACGGTGGCGCCGAGAGCCTGAGCCTCGTGGCTGAGGACCTCGTGCAACTTCAGCCGGGAGATGCCCAGGTTCGCGGGATACTCTGGCCCGGCCAGCCGCTTCCCCGGCAACATCGCTACTCGATTGCCCTCGAAAGTGTAGACCCCAACGCTCTCGAAAGGGTAGGAGGCCGCGAGATATTTGTCGACGATGCCGAGCTGCGCCATCGCGCGAACCACGTTCGATTGCTGGATGATGCCGACGCCGTAGACGGTCCAGACTTTCTTGATTTCAACGATGTCGGCATCGATGCCGCGGTTGCGCAGGGCAATGGCAAGCGACAAGCCTCCGATACCACCGCCGACAATCAGAACCTTCTTTGCTTTTCCCATACTCTTTCGGACACCTCAATGAGTTCGCGATCCGGCAACCTGGCCTCGCAATTCAGGATCGAGTGCGCGTTGCACCAGCGAAAGAATGTCTTCATCGTGACGAAAACCGGCAGCCTCCGCCTGTGGAACGTGAAGCGGCGGCAAGCGCCCAAACCGTTCCTCGATTGCAGGCTCGGGTGCGTAGCTGATGAGCCGGCGGACTTCGGGGCCGTATCGTTCAGCAAGCGCGTCGACTAGTTCGCCGATGGAGAAGCGAAGCGACGGAAGCATCCATCGACGGCGAGACGAGACGGCCTCTCGCGGTAAATTTGCGGCGTGGAGCAGATTGTCGATGCAGCACTCCACCGACATCCACCAGGCCGTGGCTTTCGCCGAAACCGGACACGTGTAAGGCCGGCCCTCAGCCAGTTCGCGGATGACATCGCTCATGAAGGCCGAGATGGCTCCAACCTTCGCAGGCGGACGCACCACGATTGCGGGCAGGCGCACGGTTCGCGAGTCCACCCATCCCAGCCGGGAGTAATCAGCCATGAGCAACTCGCCTATCAGCTTGTGAGTTCCGTATGTCCAAGTCGGACTAGCCGAAGTATCGTCCTCGACCAACGGGGGCAATTCACCATAGATACCGATTGAGCTGGTATACACCACCACTGGGCAATAAGCGCGCGATCGTAATTCTTCCAACAGATTCAGCGTTCCATGAAGGTTCACGTCCAGTCCGAGCTGGTAATTCTCCTCAGCGGCTCCGCCGGGAACGCAGGCAAGATGAAAAATGTAATCGGGAGAGTCGGATAAAGCCTGGCGCAGGATCTCGGGGTGGCTGACGCTGCCCTGAAGTAACGCAATCTCAGATGCCGCGGGAGGTTCGTCGAAACGGACATCCAGTAAGGTGAGCCGCGAGATGCGCTTGCCAGCCGAGAACGCCTAGCACTTAGCAGGCGACGTCGCGAGCCGCTTTCCGATGAATCCGTTTGCCCCGGTGATAAGGACGTTCACGCTGTAGCCTCCTGGCGTGACTCCAGTGCGGCCTTGATTTTTGGGGCATAACGCCCGTCGAGCAGTATGAAGGCCATGCGGCAAAGAGCGCCGCTTCGATTGCTCCAGGCGTGATTGGTCCCACGCTGTACCACGATGTCGCCCTGCTTCAGTTCGACTTCTGAGTCGTCGAGTATGAGGGTGATCTGGCCTTCGAGAACGATGCCGTAATCGACCGACTCGGTGCGATGCATGAGAGCGTTCCTGGAACCCGACGCAGAGGTCGAATCTTCCGTGGATCCAATCTCGGCGAAGACCTGACTGGCGTCGGAACGTGGAGCTTGCGCGGTTTCGGGAGGGAAATCAATCACTCGAATCACCGATCCACCGGCGGGTGGCCGTATGCCGGTGGTATTCACCGTTGGATCGTCGGCATTGTCAACGATGGCCGGTGATTGCGAGGTGCTCCACACCTCGGTGAAATAGGTTCCGGGCAGCGAGTTGAAGCTGCGAACATTGGGCGGCTGGCCGTCCAGCAGCACTTTCGCAGTGCCGGAAGAATCGTGTCCGGTAACCACGCGACGAAATTTAACGCTGGCCACGGCTTACTCCGCTGGAGGGAACAGTGGAACCACCAAGCACCTCGGCCAGCCAGTCGGCCATGTAATCGATCGCGACCGAACCGTTATCGACGCTGCAGTGCTCAGCGGCAACTTCTTCCCGGGTATGAATCTTGAGCTCGCGCTTAGGGCTGTTGACGCATTCGTCGTAGGTCATCTGCGCATATTTCACCGGTATCTGCCGGTCGCCCTCGCCATGCGAAATCAGGATCGGGCAGCGGATCTGATGGAGTATGCCGCGAAGGTTGATCTGGTCGCCGAAGTCGAGCGCCTCTTCAACCGTCGGCTTTCCCAATGCCCACTTCAGGTGGTCCCAGAAGTGGGGAACCGGACGACCGATTTTCGAATTCTCGTAGCGGGCCCGTTGCACTCCGCCCCAATCGTAATTTGCGCCCCACGCGACGCAGGCTTCGAAGCGCGGTTCAAATGCCGCGGCGCGAGGTGCGTAGTAGCCCCCCATGGAGAGTGCGATCATGCCGATTCTCTCGGCGTCAACCTCAGGCACAGACTCGAGATAATCCACAGCAGCGCTGGCAGGTTTCTCAATCTTAGGTTCAACCGTCTGCCCCTTCAGCCGCAGCGCCTCACCGACGCCCGGGTGATCAACGATGAGGGTGGAAATGCCGCGGGCAGCCAGGGCATCCGGCATCCCGTTGAGATAGAGCATCTCCTTGTAGGCGTCGAAGCCATCGAAGTGAACCATGCACGGTGCTGGAGATGAGTCGCTCGCGTCGGGAGCCTTTACGAAGAGCGCCGCCATAGTGTCTTCGCCGTAGGGAACCTCGACCCGAGTGACAGGGACGCCGGAGTGCTCGACGAATTTCCCGAAAGTTTCGAGCATTTTGCGATAAAGCGCCAAACGGTCGGGATCGAACGGACCGTACAGGCGTTCCGCCGTGGAGTAGTAGACCGAGGCGCGACGGAACTTGGCGCCGGCGCTCAGGCTGCGGCTTTGTGCAAGATCTGCCTCCGCCATAGCAACCACGCGGTCGCCAACCTTGACTAATCCTTCGATAAGTATCTTGACGCCGGCATCATCGCCTTGCTTGGCTGCCTCGAGAGCGGGGCGGCATGCCTGGTCGATTTCGCCGATCTGGGCTCCGCTGGAAAGAGCGATATTGAGCGAAAGATTCCAGACGTAGTTGCCGGGAAAATATTCGAACACGGTGACCTCGATTGATTGGCCTCCGAAGTCGAATCCGGAGGGGCACAAACAACATGTTTGCCTGTGCAGTGCTACCCGCTAAGCGCAAAGACCTGTTGAGAAAAGGTAATTTTGGCGGGGCGAGTTTGGGAAATCGTTTGTACGGATGACTCGTATGAGCGATGTGAATAAGGGAAGGGCTGGCAACCAGAGTTCAACCCGGTTGGGCGGTCTGCGCAGCCGCTTCGTGCAAAATTCCCTTGAACCACTTGGTACCGAGATCGTGATCGTGATAGCGATGCCACTGCACTTTGGCGGTGAAGGGCGGCATCTCGATAGGCATGGGGAGAATTTTGAGAGGCAGGAAGCGCGAATAAAAGCGGGCATGGCGATCGTGCATGGTAGCGATCAAATTGGTCCCGATGACAAACCCGGGTAGAAGTGCAAACGACGGCACAACCACTTCCACCCGGCGGTGATGCCCGGCGCGACTCAGGTACAACTCGTCGGATGATCTTAGTTGAGCGTGGCCGAAGCGGGGAGCAACGTGTCCTGAGGAGAGGTATTGCGCGAGTGAAATGGTCTTTTTGATGGCCTGATTGCCCGACCAGGCCACGACAACATAGCTGTCGTTGAACAGGTCTTGTGCAGGGTGCAGCTGCGACATGAACTCATTGGGAACGATCAGGAAATCCAGATCGCCTCGCTCCAGGGCTTCGGGTATGTTGTCTTGCAGCGAGGTTATTTCAACTCGTACACCCGGGCGCGACCTGCCGGATGATGTCCATCGCCTTGGTCATCACCACGGTTGCCGAATAATCCGACATGTTGAGACGAAAGGTCCGAGTCGAACTGGCGGGAGTAAACGCCGCATTGACGTTGATGATGGCCTCTGCCTCTTGCAGAAGCTGCCGAACCGGAGTAATCAGACCTTCGGCCAGAGGGGTCAACACCATCTTCTGCCCGCTCTGCATGAGCAGTTGGTCGCCAAAGAACTCGCGAAGACGGGCGAGTGCGCCACTGGTCGCCGGTTGGCTGAGATAAATCCGTTGACCTGCTTTGGTGGTGTTCTTCTCGGTCAGCAGGGCATCCAGCACAACCAGCAGATTGAGGTCTAAGCCTTTGAAGTGCATAAAGACTGATTATTGTGACCTGCAGGTTCGGATTAGTAAAGCCGCAGCCCAAAAGGCATTGGCTCGGCATCTGCTTCGCCAATACCGCATATCCATTCAATCCATTTTGAGAGTGCCGACAGAAACCATATTCTGTCGAAGCTCGATAGCTTTCCAGAGCTGCCCGCCAGCGGACATGGCGAGAAGCGAGAAACCCCATGGATACAGCAGCGACCGCCTCCGAACCCGACCTGCAAAACGAAGGAACGGTGTCGCTGCGGGAGAAGATTGCGTACGGACTTGGCAACTTCGGCACGCAGATGGTCTTCAACCCGGCTACGACGTTCATGGTGTTTTTTTACACCGACGTCGTAGGGATAGCCGCCGTCACGGTCGGCAACATCCTTTTCCTCTCCCGGTTTCTGGACGTGCTCAATCCCGTGATGGGTGTAGTTGTCGATCGAACCCACACTAAGCGGGGAAAAGCGCGCCCGTGGTTGTTGTGGATGGCCATCCCGTTCGGAATTGCGGCGTCTCTGCTGTTTTCCAGCCCGACCCTGGGTCCGACCGCCAGGATCGTCTACGCATTTGTCACCTATAACCTGGCCTTCACGATCGTGTATACGGCGGTCGATATTCCGTATTCATCGCTGCTGCCGCTGATAACCACCAAGCCCAATGAGCGTACCGTCCTCAGCGTGACCAGAATGATCCTGTCGAATGCGGGCATCGTAATTTCGTTTGCGGTCACGATGCCGCTGGTCAAGGCCTTGGGCGACGGCAGACAGGGCTGGCAACGCGCGTTCCTGATTTTCGGCGCAATCGCTACCCTCTCGATATTTGCATGTTATGCCGGTACCAGGGAGAGGGTGACAGCTTCCGGGCATGGTGCCCAAAGCGTCCCTCTCAAAGAGGGAGTGACCGCCATCCTGAAGAACAAGTACCTGCTGCTGCTTGCTGCGCTCGCTGGCACCTTGTTCCTCCTGCTCGGTTTGCTGGTTGCGAATCTCTATTACTGCCGATATTTCCTGCACAAGGCCGAGCTTTTCGGGCCGCTGATGACCATGATGGTGCATTGCTCAGATCACGGGCATGTTCTTCACTCCCGCAATTGTCAAACGGCTCGGAAAGCGAAACACCGCGCTGGTGGGATTGGTGGTAACCATTGGCGGCCAGTTGCTGCTTTACGTAAACCCGCTAACTTTCACCATGCTCGCGGTTGGGACCATTATCAAGGGTTTGGGCGCGGCCCCGTTGATCGGCACGATGTTTGCGATGTGCGCCGATACCATCGACTTCAGCGAATGGCAATGCGGATTCCGGATTGATGGCCTGGTATTTGGCGCTATGGCGCTAGTGATGAAGACATGCATTGGACTTGGGAATGTTCTGGTTGGTTGGATTCTTGCGTGGGGCGGGTATGTTGCCGCTTCTGAAGTGCAATCAGCCTCGGCCCTGCAAGCCATCAAAATCCTGTTTCTGCACCTGCCGTTATTTTTTTATGTGTGCTCTGCACTAATCCTGTTGGCCTACAAACTCGACAGGCGCTATCCGGAAATTCTTACTGAGTTGCAGCAGCGCAGATTACTTCAAAACAACTGAACTATCGGAGACATATATGGACAAGTTAAGAGTTGGCATCATTGGATGTGGAGGGATCGCCAGGCTGAAACACTTTTCAGCATTGAGCAAGCTGGCCAAGGCGGGGCGCATTGACGTGGTCGCCTTCTGCGACGTCGTCGAAGAGCGCGCGGCGGCTGCCTGCGCGGAGTTTGGCAGCAAAGATGCCAAATCGTATGCGCGCCATGCCGACTTGCTCAAAGACAAGTCGATTGACGTGGTGTACGTGCTGACTCCCAATAACTCGCATTGCGAACTGACGGTTGATTCGCTGGAGGCGGGTAAGCACGTGCTGTGCGAGAAGCCAATGGCGGCGACGTCGAGCGATGCGAAGAAGATGCTGGAAGCGGCGAAGCGCACCGGCAAGAAGCTGACAATTGGATATCAGAACCGTTTCCGCAAAGATACGCGGACGCTCTATGATGCCTGCCGGGGTGGGGACCTGGGCGACATCTACTATGCGAAGGCCTTCGCCTTGCGCCGCAAGATGGTTCCCACCTGGGGTGTATTCGGCGATAAAGCCAAACAGGGTGGTGGTCCCCTGATCGACATAGGTACCCATGCGCTGGATATCGCACTGTGGACGATGGATAACTACAAGCCGAAAGTTGTGCTGGGTTCCGTATTCCACAAAATGAAAGACAATTTCGAAGGCAATCTATTCGGTCCGTGGGATCCCAAGACCTGGGAAGTGGAAGACTCTGCTTTCGGATTTATCAAGATGGAAAATGGCGCCACCATCAGTCTGGAAACTTCATGGGCGTTGAATATGCAAACCAACCGCGAGGGCCAGGTATTGTTATGCGGCACCAAGGCCGGCGCCGAACAGGTTGGAGACGGAGCTAGTGCACCGACCTCAGCCGTCAATGGCACGGGGCGAGTTATTTTCAATACCGCCCAGCGCGGCGAGCTAGTGGATATCAACCCAGTCGTGCGTACCGGACCGGGACCGGCGGATTTCGGCGGAGACGTGTTCCGCGTGGGAGACGCGGAATCCACAGCCTGGATCGATGCGATCGTAAACGACACCGAACCTGTGGTGAAGCCTGAGCAAGCGTTTGTCGTGACCCAGATTCTGGAGGCGATCTACAAGTCTGCCGAATCCGGGACTGCTGTCGAACTCGCGGCCGGAAAGGCCAATGTTGCGTAACTGCCTGGTTGGCGGAGCTGAAACAGCGGTTGGAGGATCGCGATGAAAGTCGGTGTGTTTACGCCGCTTTTGGCGGGATTACCTTTGGAAGATGTTTTCCGGAAATTGGGTCGGCTAAATATTTCGTACGTGGAATTAGGAACCGGAAACTATCCCGGAGACCATCACTGTAAATTGCCGGTTCTGGATTGCGACGTTTCGGTTGCCAGCTTTAAGAGCAAGGTCGAGAACCATGGCTTTTCCATAAGCGCTCTGAGCTGTCATGGCAATCCACTGCATCCCGATCCCGATAAAGCAAAGCATGATCGCGAAATCAGTCGTAAGACCATTGTGTTGGCGGAAAAGCTCGGAGTTCCGGTAGTGGTTGACTTCAGCGGATGTCCGGGCGATTCGCCTAATGCCCGGACCCCCAATTGGGTGACTTGCCCTTGGCCGCCCGACTATTCCGAGCTTCTGAAGTGGCAATGGGACGAAGTGGTCGCCCCGTATTGGAGCGAACATGCGAAGTTTGCGGCCGACCACGGGGTGAAGATCGCGATCGAGATGCACCCTGGCTTCGTCGTATACAGTCCGGAGACATTATTGAAGTTGCGTGCCATAACCGGCCCAACCGTAGGCTGTAATTTCGATCCCAGTCATCTGTTCTGGCAGGGAATCGATCCCATTGCGGCGGTCCGGATAGTAGGCGACGCGATCTTCCATGTTCACGCCAAGGATACCCAGATTTATTCACGTAACCTGCCCCTGACCGGAGTGCTGGATACAAAACCTTACACCGCGGAGCGCGAACGGTCGTGGATTTTCCGGACCTGTGGCTATGGTCATGGCAGCGAATGGTGGAGAGAATTCGTCTCTACACTTCGGATGTATGGGTATGATTACGTTCTCTCAATCGAGCATGAAGACAGCCTGATGTCGGCCGAGGAAGGCCTGACGAAATCGGCTGCTTTCCTGAACGAAATCATCATGCGCGAGCAGCCTGGCGCTGCATGGTGGGTTTAACCGGCGGCTTGCAGCGGCAGTACTCACCGCAGCTGCCGTATCTTTATAGACTTGATGGTGCCGCTAGATACGTTCTCTCGATCGATGGAGAAGGCAGAGAGCGATCGCTTCGAGGAGAGGTCGCATGGACCACCGATACCTCCGATGCTTCATAGCCGTCGCAGAAGAGCTGAGTTTCGCTGCGTCACGCGGCGATTCGCGCGAGAACTACAAGACTGCTGTCCAGCCGACTTCACCTGAGTTTGAACGGATTCTCGACACTGTGAGGATCGAACCGGCTTTGGTCGGCGTTTAGGAGCAGTGTGATGGGGAAACACTCCAGAGACTTAACGCCTGAGGAGAAGGCGAAGCCGTATTCCAAGTATTTCTACCGGCCTCCGGCAGCACCCGATCCGGCATGCCTGGCTGCGATGAGCGAGCCGATTGACACGGCGAATGCCACCACTCTGACGCATTTGAACAACCTGCTCAACTCAGGCGACCTGCCGCGCGAATCCGGGTGGTGTCAGATGCCCGACGGCACCGGCTATATTGCCAACCGACTGCCCATGCCGGGCGTTACGGTAGAGATGATGGAGTGGTGGTTCGCCTGGTTTGCCTTGGAGGACCTGCGTTACAAACTTTGGTATTCGCCGCAACACTTCGCGATTTCAATCAGCGATAAAGACCGCACCACGGCACTGGACGAGTCGCTACCAATGTCGAAGCGGCGGCTGCGCACTGAGTACGTGATTGAGAACACAAACGGGCCATGCGACGAGAAGATCGCGATCAGCTTTATGGATGCCGAAATGTTCGGCTTCGATATGAGCCGCTTCCATCCGCCTAATGCCGGCGCTGCGATCTGCGCTAATGGCGCATCGAAGCTTCTCGACCCGCCGCCCGGTCTGCCGAAGTTCGAAATTCCGGCATGCCTGGTTCACTTCGTCCGCGAGGTTCCGGGCGGGGTTGAACTTCGAACCCGGTTCTGGATGGGCTGGCACGTGGTAAACAAGAAGCCGTACAAACTGCTGCCCGAGGGAGCGCAGATTCCTGAGATCGCCATCAAGGGCCTGGCGATCCATAACGTTTGCGAGTTCAGTAATCTAGCTTCATTCCTGCCGCAGCTGTACCAAGAGCAGCAAGGCAAGATTGCCTGATTGAATCCATAACTCACGGAGAATCCGCCGTAGCGGGAGTCGCGCCGAAAGTCAGCACCTGGGACAGCACCATGACGCGCGGTTGACACACGTTCCAGTCGGCAGAGGTCGTCGAAGATGCGACCTCTGGGGTTGGTTCAGATGGAAAAGGGGAGTCCAACATAGTTTTCGGCGAGCGTCGTTGCTGCGGCAACAGAACTGGTAACGTAATCGAGTTCCGCCAATTGGCGACGCGCGTCGAACGAGCACTGGCCAGGGATTTGGTGCAGGAGCAGCGTCATCCACGCGGAGAAACGCTGCGCCTTCCACACCCTTCTGAGGCAGGTAGCGGAGTAAGCGTTCAATAAATCCGCTGCCCCACTCCGATAAAAACTGTCGATAGCTCGGCTGAGAACCAGCACGTCAGACGCGGCCAGGTTCATCCCTTTCGCCCCGGTGGGCGGAACGATGTGTGCGGAGTCGCCGGCGAGGAACAGACGCCCATACTGCATTGGCTCGACCACGAAGCTGCGCATTCCGGTCACACTCTTTTGTAGCAGCGGACCTTCCTGAAGTTTCCATCCGTTGTTGTCATGCAGGCGGATCTGTAATTCCTCCCAGATGCGGTCGTCGTGCCAGTTCTGAAGATCTTCGTCCGGTTCGCATTGCAGATAGAGCCGGCTGATCTCAGGCGAGCGCATACTGAGCAAAGCGAATCCACGCTCGTGGTGAGCGTAGATCAGTTCTTCGGAAGAAGGGGCGACTTGGGCAAGAATGCCCAGCCAGGCGAAGGGATAGGTACGTTCATAATTCGTGAGGATTCCCTTCGGAATACTTGGCCGGCTGATGCCGTGAAAGCCGTCGCATCCTGCGACGAAATCGCAAGCCAGCTCATAGGATTCACCCGCATGCAGGTAGTGAATCGAGGGATGGCTGGTCTCGATGTTGTGTAGTGTGACCTCACTCACTTCAAACTGAATCTCGCCGCCGTGCTCAAGGCGCGCCTCGATCAGGTCTTTGACCACCTCATGCTGCCCGTACACTGTGATCCGCTTGCCGCCAGTAAGAGAAGGGAAGTCGATGCGATGGCCGTCGCCATTAAATCGTATCTCGATGCCTTCGTGGATCAGTCCCTCGCGCTGCATGCGTTCGCCCACTCCAACCGAATTGATCAGGTCGACCGTGCCCTGTTCCAGCACCCCAGCGCGAATCCGTGCCTCAACGTATTCCCGAGTGCAGTTTTCGAGAACAATCGACTCAATTCCAACCCGATGAAGAAGATGCGCCAACAACAGTCCAGCAGGTCCGGCACCGACAATCCCGACTTGCGTACGCAGCTTTTGCATTTTCCGACCTTATTCTTCCCCTTGCGATAGAACTTCGCGAGCAATTTTGAACGCAGCATTGGAAGCGGGTAGCCCACAGTAGATAGCGCAGTGCATCAGCACCTCTTTGATTTCCTCAGGCTTAACACCGTTCTTTAGGGCTGCGCGCAAATGCATGCGAAGCTCGTCTTCGCGGTTGAGCCCTACCAGCACCGCAATCGTGATCATGCTGCGAGTCGCTCGCGGTAACTGTTCACGGCTCCAAATCTCGCCCCAGGCATAGCGCGTGATGAAGTTCTGGAAGTCACGGTCCAGGTCGGTGGCTGCTTTCTCGGCAGCATCCACATGAGCATCGCCGAGTACCGACCGCCTTACCGCCATACCGCGCGAATAGCGCTCGTCATCTGTCATTGCGTTCCTCGAAAAATGAGATGAGCACCTTGGTGAACTCGGCAGGGCACTCGATGTTTGAAAGGTGCGCTGCGGGAAGCGTAACCTGCCTGGCACCTGAGATGGCTGCGGCAAGCGCATCGCTCTCGCTTGGAGGCGTGACCGGATCCTGATCTCCCGAGATGATCGCCGTCGTGACTTTGATCGTTCCAACCGTCGCTCGTTGATCCATGTCCCGGATGGCCTCACAGGAGGCTGCATAGCCGTGAGGATCCGTAGCTTCGAATACTCGCCTGATTCTGGCTACCTTCGCGGGCTGCGACTGTTGAAACCGCGAGGTGAACCATCTTGGGAGCATGGCGTCGGCAACGCTGGCCATTCCTTCGTCGAATACCTTGGCGATTCGCTGGTTCCACATCTCAGCAGTGCCAATCTTCGCCGCGGTGTTTGCCACCACCATCTTGTTAAGCACCTCCGGACGATGTGCTCCAAGCCAAAGCCCAACCATGCCTCCCATGCTGAGCCCGCAGAAGTGACATCTCTCAATTTCCAGGGCATCGAGGAGCGATAAGAAGTCTGCCGCAAGCTGCTCGATGGAATAGGGCCCATGGCTTACAGCAGACTTGCCGTGCCCCCTGGTGTCATAACGAAGAACTCTGAAGTGTTGCTTTAGCGCGGATGATTGTTCATCCCACATGTGCAAGTCGGTACCCAAGCCGTTGGTAAAGGCGACGACCGGTGCGTCGTTGGGACCTTCGCAAACATAGTTAAGCTGAATCCCGTTCGCCTCAATCAAGGGCATGATTCACCTCAATCGGCGGCGAGCATTCGCTAAGAACTCTATCGATGAAGGTCTGTGTGGCGCCGAGATAGCGCTCCGGATCGAAAAGCGCGTTGATCTCCTGAGTAGAAAGATGGCGCGTTACCTCAGGCTTGGTGCTTAAGGCTACAGAAAGATGCAAGTGGTTTTCAGAAGCTTCTCTAATCGCATCTTCCAGCAGGGCATGAGCACCGGCCTTTCCGACGAATCCTGCTAGCGCAACGGCTACGGCCTCCGAGTAGATAAGCCCGCGCGTGAGTTCCAGGTTTTCCCGCATCTTCGCTGCATGAACTTCCAGTCCGCTCAGCAACTCCGCTGTTCGCTCGGCGGCGCCTGCGGTCAAACTCAGTAGCTCCGGAAGGGCTTCCCATTCGGCTTGCCATCCGCCAAGTCCACGCTCATGTTCCTGCACCATGGCCGACAGAATGGTGCTCACCAGGCCGGGAGTACGAATCACGTTGGCGAGGATCGCTGCCGAGAGCACCGGATTCTTCTTCTGCGGCATAGTCGAGGAGCCACCCTTCGCTTCTTCGGAGGATTCTGTGACTTCGCCAACCTCGGTCTGGGTCATCAGGGAGATGTCGCGGGCGGTTTTGCCGAGGCTGCCACAAACCACGCCGAGTGAACAAGCCAACTCTCCAACACTCGCACGATTGCTATGCCAGGGGGCAGGAGGATTCCTGAGATCGAGAGACGCTGCCATAATCTCGGCAACTTCGGGCCCTTTGTCCCCCAGAGCGGCCAAGGTTCCAGCAGCCCCCCCAAGCTGAAGCATGGAAAACTCGCGGATCGTGTCCCGCAGATGGTTTGCTTGTCGATGGAGCGCCGATAGCATCTGCGCGGTTTTCAGTCCAAACGTAATGGGAACCGCGTGCTGCATCCAAGTTCGGCCGGCCATGATCGAGTTGCGATGCCGCATGGTTAATCCGCGAAGCGCGAGGCAGGCCCGACCCAGGTCAGAAACTATGAGAGAGACGGCTGCGCGCGACTGAAGCACCAGCGCAGTATCGATAATGTCCTGACTGGTCGCACCCCAATGAACGAACTTGGCCGCGTCTTTATCGTGAGCGGCTACCGCTGCTGTCAGCTGCTTCACGACAGGAATGGCTAGGTTGCCGCTGTTCTTTGCGCTGGTCGCGATCGCCGCGGAATCGAGATTACGAAGTAAACAGCAAGCCTTGATCTGCCGTGCTGCAGAGTCAGGAATCACCCCGGCGGCGGCTTCGGCAGACGCAAGCGCGGCTTCCACCTTCAGCATGCATTCGAGCAGGGAATCGGCCGAGAGCGCCTGCTCAGCCGCCTGCGACCGAAAAAGTGCATCCAGTAATTGCATTCTTTCTACCAGTCGAAAAATACCGTTTCGCCCTCACCCTGCAAAACAACACTCCATTGCAGCACCGACGGATCGTCAGACGTGGGCATGGCAAACAGTGTATTCCTGCGTTCTTCAGGCACCAGGCTGAGAATAGGATCTGCGGAGTTGAGCCGGTCGTCAGCGAAATAGATTCTGGTAACCAAGTGTCGCAGCAGGCCTCGCATAAAGATTGCAACATTAATATGTGGCGCAGAGCGGGTTCCGTCGCTCAGATTGACCGCGCCGGGCTTGATGGTTCGAAACCGGAAGTTGCCCTGTTCATCCGTCGGGACACGACCGAATCCGGTGAAGCATGGATTATTCGGATCGTTTTCGGCGTCACAGTAGTTTCCTCGGGCGTCCGCCTGCCAAATCTCAAGTACCGCGTCCGGTACCGGAGCTCCATTGGCGTCCAGCACCTTGCCTTGAATCGTGATTCTTTCTCCGGGAGTATCAGCAGTGACCAGGCAATCTGTGTAGAGGCGGGTCAGGCCGATTTTGAAGTAAGGACCAACGGTTTGCGATGGTGTAGCGCCGAGGCTCATTTCGTCTCCATCGGAGTCTCGTCCGGCCCTCGCAGAACGATGTCGAAGCGGTAGCCGATTGCCTCTTCGGGAATGGTGGTCTCCCAATCCAGAGCCGATATCAACCTCTTACGCGCCTCCTCGTCACCGGTGCTGTTATAGATGGGATCAAAAGGAAGCATGGCATCACCCGGGAAATACATTTGGGTGACCAGGCGTGTAGCGAATGCAGGTCCGAACAAAGAAAAATGTATGTGCGCGGGGCGCCACGCGTTGTAGTGATTTTTCCACGGATACTCTCCCGGGCGGATAGTGATGAACTGGTAGTCGCCTTCGCTGTCGGTAACAGCGTGCCCGCATCCGGTGAAGTTAGGATCTAAAGGTGCGTTGTGCTTGTCTTTGTCGTGGAGATACCGTCCGGCGGCATTGGCCTGCCAGATTTCAACCAGCATGTTGCGCTGCGGGCGTCCGTCTTCATCCAGCACGCGACCGCTAACAATAATCCGTTCTCCCTGCGGTTCTCCGTGGTGCTGTCTGGTCAAGTCAAACGCCTTAGGATCGCAGGCTTTAAGACCGAATCTTGGCCCGCTAATTTCACTGAGCGTTTGCGGAACCCGAATAAGCTTCTCCCGCGGCGATCTCGTCACCGACGAAACATATGCGGGATGACAATACTCGGGATGAGTGCCGGCGGCGGGATACCGATACCTCCGTATCGGGCTGGGCTGCTGCTGGATAACTTTTTCACTCATGTCAGGTCCTAAGAGGCCTTCTTGGCGTGGGCCAAGGCCGTCCGGTGCTTCAGGTCTCGTAAGGCGACGAGCTCCAGTTCGGAAGGTTCCGCCGTAAACCCAATATTGTCGGAGAGGCGCAGGTCCCAGCCGGTCGCAGCTTGAACCTGCTCTGGCGTAATTCCAGGATGCACACCCGTCAAGACCAGCTCGCCGGTCAGGGGATCGCCTTCCATGATGCCTAGATCGGTGATCACGCTGCGTGGCCGATAATTTCGTTTGGTAGCTTCGTTTTCATCGCGGGAGGTCTTCGTCAATCCGGAAGAGGTAACAAAGTCGATTTGCGAGACAAAAGTCTTGCGGGTCTGCGAAATAACAATGACCACTTCCTTGGCGCCTGAGGCAATCTCCGGAGCACCACCGGCTCCAGGCAGCCGAACTTTGGGCTTTCGATAATCGCCAATGACGGTGCTATTCAGATTCGCGAAGCGGTCAATCTGTGCGGCCCCCAGGAAGCCGACGTCGATCCTGCCACCCTGCAGCCAATACCGGAATATTTCCGGCACAGACACAACCGTATCGGCAGTCTCCGCCAATTCTCCATCGCCAATCGACAGCGGAAGAACGTTAGGTCTCGTGCCAATGGTGCCGGACTCGTAAATCAGAACCACATCGGGCGCATGTGTGAGTCTCGCGAGGTTAGCCGCGGCACTGGGGATCCCAATCCCTACAAAGCACACGGTGCCGTTTCGCAGCCGCCGGGCGGCGGCGATGGTCATCAACTCATCTTGCGTATAGCCGAGATCAGGCATGAGCGAGGTTTCCTTCATCCGGCCGCGTCAGGCTCGCTAAAAACTCCTCGAAGCTCGAGGTAGACAGTACGTGGGTTTTCATCCAGGCCTGAAACTTGTCGCGATCCCGCGATATTTCATCCCATGCTTTGCAGAAAGCATTGTCACGTTGATAGTAGCCTTGCGCGTAAGAAGGAAATGCCCCGCGCGGGACGACACAGATATGCGTGAGCACCCATGAAGGCAGGATGCAAGCGTTGTGGCCGACATTGAAAGCAGGAACGACTTCTTCGACCGTGACGACCACTTTGCGAGCCGCTAACGCCGCTTCCTTCTGTACGCCGATAATGCCTTCGACGACGACGTTTCCATTTCGGTCGGACTTCTGTGCGTGAATTATGGTGACGTCGGGACGAAGCGCGGGACTTGCTGCCAGAACCTCGTCGGTAAAAGGGCAGGTGACGTTGCGTATGTTCTGGTTGTGCTTGGGCAGATCAGAACCCAGGTAGCCGCGCATCACCGCGAAGGGAAGTCCGGAAGCCCCGGCCTGATAACGCGCAGCCATATCGGCGTGGCTGTGCTCCTGGATTTCGAGCGGCGCCGGCCAGCCATTCTCCACTGCATCACGAAAGCGGTGAAGCGACCCCACGCCGGGATTTCCGCCCCACGAGAATTCGAGCTTTTTCGCACACCCCATCCCAATCATCTGGTCGTAGATTAGATCGGGAGTCATGCGGACGAGCGTCAGATCGCGACGTTTTTGACGAATGACTTCGTGGCCCGCCGCAAACGGGATTAGGTGGGTGAAACCTTCCATGGCTATGGTCATGCCATCGCGAACCGTGTCCGAGATCGCTTCATGCAGAGATGAGAAGTGCGGTTTGGCCATCTTAGCGGATATGCCAGAACAGTATTCCTGAGCGTGCCGCCTTTCGCGGCGCCTTGCCCAATAAGCAAACCAGAACTGGCAACAACAGTAACAGGGGAATGAGTAGTGTTGCTAACAACCGCAAGTGGAGTCCATCGCAATCCAACATAACCCTCACTCCGAGGCAATTCCCCTGATCGGTGAACTGACGCGTAACCAGCGTTCCCCACTCCACCGCAGTGCACACAAGGCTATAAAGAGATTCCTCGCTAGACAAATGGTTTGTGCAGATATCGCCTATCTGGAGTCCCGATACCGGGGTCCTACGCTGAGCCGGAGAGCCGACGCTGCGGTTTGGGCGAGAACACCGGCCGTCTAACGACAATTATCGATCTGGCGGTATCCCGGCTGAGGGAGCCGGGCAGCGGAACCGGCGAGTCTGCCTCGCGCTTGCGGACGGACCGCACAGGGATCTCAAAATACAGGGCCGGTTTCCCGGCCCTGAATGTGGTGGCAGGGGTTGTTGCCACACACACCGAGAGATTGTTCTTCCGAAACTAGAACACGTACTTCAATGCGAACTGGATGACCCTCGGATTCACGGCGGTTGCATTGATCTGGCCGAAGGTTGGGCTACTAGCGTCAAGGTTCGGGTTGGCAAACTGCGGGTGGTTGAAGAGATTGAAGAACTCGGCCCGGAACAGCAACGCAGCTCCCTCGTTGACGCCGCCGACACGGGTGGTCTTCTGCAATGCGGTGTTCCAGTTGTCCTGGCCGGGGCCGCGTACGACGCTCAAGCCACCGTTTCCTGAGCCCGTGTTACCCGGACCATAGGTGGGCACGCCACAGAATACTCCGGAATTAAAGTATCCTGAACCGCCATTCAGACCGCTGAATACGCGGCTGGTCAGCCCGCCACCGGCGGCGACATTTGCAGCTCCCTGACCCGCACAATAATTGGGACGCGCCAGACTGCTGGTCGCTCCGAAATACACCGTGCCTCCTGCCGAGTCAGTTATGGTCAATGGTGAACCAGACTGAATCACCGTGGCTCCGGAGAGATTCCAACCGCCAAAGGCCTTGGCTTTGAAGCCGGGGCCGTCCTTGTAGGGGAAGTTGTAGCTGTACATAATGTTGAAGATTTGCGGGCGGTACTCTTCCTGGTACAGCAGTTTGCCGGTATTGAAGTCGATTGCCTCAGGATGGTCGTTATCCGTGCCGCCCGTGCTGTCTGTCTTACTCCAGGTGTAGTTCATCTGTAGTGTGAGTCCATAGGAGTATGACTTCTTAAGCGTGACCTGCAATCCGTTGTAGTGAGTGTCGCCCCGGTTGGTGGTAGCCGTATCGTTCGGCTCGACGCCAAGGTAAGGGACACGTAGAAGAGCGTTGCCCGAGGTGTTGGTGGTGATTCCATTGATCGGGTTCGCTGCCGAAGCCAGTGGGGCGTAATTGATGTAGTCAACGTTGAAATTCAGGCCGTGGATGCCCCGAGAACCAACGTAGCCGGCGCCCAGAACCCAGGTGGGCATGAACTCCCACTCCCAATTCAGGTTCCAGGTATAAACCAAAGGCGTGGTCAGATTTGAAGCCAGCATGGGCGTGGCAATCTGAGAGCCCGACATGGTGTTAAAGTTCACCCAACGCGATGCATTCCAGCCCAGTGGCGTTTGGTCGTAGGGTGTAGCCAGAGACGACGACGACAGATATGGAATCGTGTAGGCATACGGGATGTTCTGTTGCGTGGCCCAAATGAAGGTCGAGCCCGGAACGCGGTCGTAGAAGAACCCACCACCGCCGCGCAAAACAAATTTGTCGTACCCGCTGATCGGCACCCAGGAGAAGCCCAGACGAGGAGCAAAGTTGTCCTTCGGCTGCGCGCCTACAACCGTGTGGTTGGAATTTTGAAACACACCAGCCGGCAGGGCGGGTCCCTTGTAGTTGGAGGCGACTTCGTAGCCGACGAAACTTCCAGTCGCGGGCGAATTCCCCGGAATCCCCGCGCCTGCGATCAGGCCCGGCACAAGATTTGTCATTTGCCCAGTAGCGTCCCATAAAGCAGGGAAGTAGTCCCAACGCAGGCCAGCGTTTATTGTCAGGCGTGAGCTGACCCTGATATCGTCCTGCACGAACCAATCGTAGGAGGACGAACGGTACGCGTGATAAACCCCAGCTCCAGCCTGGCGGGCCACAAAATTCGGAATCGACAGGATGTTGCTAACCGGCGTTCCGTTGGTGTTTCCCGGATTGCCTGTATTGCAGGTAACGGGGAAACTCCCAGGCGCGCAGCCTGATAGACCCACAAGAAAATCAGAGAAATCGCCAAATACAACGGCGCCTGTCGAGAGGCTTGGCATAATCCAGTTCCACTGGTCCTTCTCCAGGTCGAAGCCGGCTCGCACCGTGTGCTTGCCGTGGCTCCAGGAGATCGAGTCGGCCAGCGTGTACTGGTTGATTGCTTCGTTTTGCGTGAAGAACGGGTGCGATCCAATATCCAGTGCGGTCGAACCAAAAATCGGTAGGAACCAGATATTCGACATACCCTCTATGCTTTGTTGGACCGGCTGCATACCAATGTCGGAATCGGTAAAGGGGATCTGGTTTTGGTTGACCACGGTGGTGCGCTGGTACGAGAAGCGAGCTTCATTCAGAAAGTTAGGAGTGATCGTCGACGTCCACTTGAGCGACGCAGATTGGTTCCCGTACTCGGTATAGACCGGGTTGCCCGGAACATTCGGGGATGGGAACCCTAGTCCGCTGCCCGGAAATGGAGCTTCGGTCGGATCGGTCGCGACGAAATAGCGTCCAGAGATCGTGTTCTTTGAATTGACCAGATAATCGAAATTGCCGATGCCTTGATACTCGTGGTAAATGGCGGGATCGCTAAAGGAAACCGGACCGCCACCGGCTGGCGCTCCAGGAACGTAGTAGCTGCCATTAGGCAGCTTCAGGTTCAGGACATTCAATGCTACCGGGTTGATATTCGAGCCATCACACGCTACCTGCACGCCCCCTAGTCCAACGATTTGCGTATAAGTGGGCACGTGACAGTACATGGCGCCCAACTGCTGCTGCCAGGCGGCTGTCGAGCGATCGCCGGCGGGAAGCGACGGCAGATTGACTCCTTGCGAATAACCGTAGCCCGTGGCGCCGTTCTTCTGGTTGGTCTGCTGATAGCTGGTGAAGAAGAAGAGCTTGTCTTTCTTGATCGGGCCGCCGAAAGAGCCGCCAAATTGGTTTTGATTGTAAACCTGCTGCTTATTAGGTTGTCCTTCCACGCCCTGGGTGTATTTGTTGAACCAGTCGTTAGCGTCAAGAGCAGTGTTACGCAGAAATTCGAAGACTGTGCCATGGAACTGATTGGTGCCCGACTTGGTGACGACGTTGACGTTCGCGCCGGAGTTGCGTCCATAGCTTGCGTCGTAGTTGGACGTCTGAATCTTGAATTCCTGGATCGCGTCAGGGTTCGGAATACCGAAGGCCGCGTTAGTGCCCGACTCGGTAGTGCCGTTGCTGGCAAAGTTGTTGACCACCGATCCGTCCATGGAGTAGGTGTTATTCAGGTAGCCGCCGCCGTTTACCTGGATTTGTTGTGTACCCTTGCCCAGCGCTGTGGCATTGCTGACGTCGGCATTGGCTCCGGCCGCCAGGCCCAGCAGTTGGGTAAAGTTGCGCGTGCTCAGCGGCAGGTCGGTTATGGTCTTCCCGGCTATCACCGTTCCGATAGTCGAGGTATCAGTCTGGACAGCTTCGGCGGTTCCTTGCACCTCGATGTCCTGGGCATTCGAGCCAACTTCAAGCTTGGCATTGACGACTGGAGTCTCGGTGACAATCACGCTTACGCCTTGAATTTCGGCCGTCTTGAAACCCGGCGCGTCGACCTTAAGCGAGTAGGTGCCAGGCGATAGCAGGGTTACTTTGTATACCCCGTTCGGGCCTGTGGTTACCGTTCGGGATTGTGCCGTCCCGGAATTCGTAACCGTAACCGTAGCGCCGGGCACAACCGCACCCGTCGGATCGCTAACCGTACCGGTGAGTCCGCCGGTCGCCGATGTCTGCGCGAAGCCTGGCAGGGTGATCAATATACAAAACGCCAAGGCCAACAGCGCTGCTAGACGGGAAGTCGTGGCCATCTTTCCTCCTACAATGTCGTATGCGAACTAAAATTGCACCCAGCGCGCGATTTACCTCATCGCAACATCCGAACACTAGCGTATGGCAAACAGTGGCTCAAAATCGTTTGTGCACATAGTCACTATTCACCGCGCTAATTCGTTCGCCGACTCGTCGCCGAAAACCCTGCGTTGAGAAGTTCTTCCTCCTGGAGAGAACCTGAATCCCCGCTTTGTTTAGGGAATAAGGCAATCATGGAAAACTCTGCCCGTTCAACTCGCAGCTGCGCGAAAGCAGATCCAGGATGGGTGACCACGTTAGACCAATGCTTTTGGACAATCCAGCCAAGCTAGCGTTCTGGATAGACTACTTCGCGTCTCGAGTCAGCGAGAACGCACGGCGGTTCTGAGGGAGACGAGAGCAGCGCAGGTGTGTTCGATGCCACGCAAGTTTAAGTTGTTCGAAACTTCGGCCAGAGACGCTCAGCGTTGCCGCGGTCCAGTGCGTACTGAACCTCGGCTGACAGCTTCAACTCCGGAAACTGGTCCACGGTTGTTCCATAGGCCTCTACCGGAAAATCGGTACCGAAGAGAAACTGCGTCGGCGGTGCGAATGCCCGCAGCGCCGCCATCGGCATCGGATAAGTCGCGTGCGCACACTCGTAGTAAAGCCGCTTCAACTCGTAATAAACTCCGTTTGGAATTTTGTCGTTCTTTCCCTCGGCGTTCGCTCCGAAGCGGCCGGGATCACCCGGCACCCTATCCTTTATTCTTCCCGCCAGAGTCGGAACCGCCGCTCCTGAATGATTGACGATCCACCGAATATCGTGACAGCGCGAGAGCGTTCCGTTGTAGAGAAGGCTCGCCACCGTGCGCGTGGTGTCAAAGTCGTATTCCAGCACATAATCGGGAACGCCAGTGTCGAGGTTGCGGCAGCAATTTGGGGTCGAGGGATGAAGGAAAACGGCTGCTCCACGCCGGTTCAATTCGTCGAAAATGGGAGCAAAAACGGCGTCTCCGAGCCATTTTTCTCCCGTATTTGTCATTAAAACGACGCCATTGCACCTCAAATTATCGAAGGCGAACTCAATTTCCTTGAGCGAGGCACCCTGGTCTCCCAGGGGCAGACTTGCGAAAAATCCGAACCGTTGAGGGTGTTTATTGACGATTTCTGCCGCAGTTTCATTTGCTTTTCGTACCAAATCGCGCGATTTTGTGCTCTTTTCATACAGGTATTCCGAGGGTGCCACGAACGAAAGAATGGCGGTCTCGGTGCCGTATTTGTCCATCACCGCCAGCGATGATTCCGGAGTCCAGTTCTTCGCCGCCGGCTGAATGACCGGGTTCGGCTGAAACGACGGGATCATATGATGATGGACGTCGATTCGGCCTTTCTTCTCGCTTTCACTTGCCATTGACCAGCGTGCGCCGGCAGCAAGATACGCAGCCGCAGCGGCGGTCGTTTTCAAAAACTCTCTGCGGCTCGCAACATTGAATTGGCTACTCATTTTTGGAAATCTAATCTCGCTCGACTACTCTGGCGCCAGCAGAGACATCAATTCGTCATCGAAGTGATAACGAACTTGGCCGGGGTTGTTCAGGATCATCGTCGCTCCGTTTTGACTCGTATAGGCCGGCCACTTGGGCAAACCAGGATTGTTGGGATTACCAGTCCGCGCGAAGTTGATCCAGGCCTGGCTTACTCGGTTCGCCAGTTCCTGAGCACCCTTCCCTCCGCCGGTAACCTGTTCGCTGTTTTCGATGTTGTCGAACGCGAACGGAATTTCCATGCAATGTCCCGAGCGGCTCCAACCATCCATGACCGGCGACTGCCAGGTGAACAGGTAGAGATATACCGGCGCGCCGCCCTGATCGGACTTCATTTTCGCCGTCGCTAAAGACCCGGGCCGAAACATGCTGTCAATGTAGAGCCAGTCGTTGTACTTCATTTGCGGATAGGCCTTTTTGTATGCCGCGACGATTGCTTCCGCTTTCGTCTCTCCGTATTTCTCATTCAGATACGCCGTTACCTGCTCGTAGCTCCACTTGCTGGCGCCACGTGTCTTCGGGTTGAACTCCAGCACAGGGAACTCATTCAACGTCGAGCCAATCATTAAAGGCACGTCTTTGGATTGTGCCGGAGCCTCGGAAGCGAACGGTTGTGCCGGAAGGAAATCTCCATCGACGACCGGTGCCCACATCAATCCCGGACTGAAAAGACTCTTGTTCCCGGTCTCTTCTCCGACCGTCTTGAGCGCCTGGTCAGCCGCGGCATTCAACTGAGCGTAAGGAATGTTGGCCAACTGATCGACCTGCGAAGGATCAATTCCAAGATTCTTGAGCGTGAGCTCCGCAACCCGCCTTGTAATCTTTGGTTCCGGCACCGTCATGCCCATCCGGCGTACGGAACCGCTTTCCACGATCGCTTTTTGGAACAGTCCCTTGGCTGCCGGTGCTGCCATCAGGGTTGTGACTTTGCCTCCGCCTCCGGACTGTCCGAAGATAGTGACGTTTGAAGGGTCGCCGCCAAAGTTGGCAATGTTGGCTTTCACCCATTCCAACGCAGCGACCAGATCCATGATTCCCAGATTTCCGGAATACTTATACTTCGCTCCGTAAGCTGACAGGTCGAGAAATCCGAGCACGTTCAGGCGATGGTTAACGGTTACGACGACTACGTCGCCCTTCCGGCTGAGGTTCTCGCCGTCGTAGGCCGGTTGTTCGATCGATGAGCCGTTGGTGAATCCGCCACCGTGAAACCAGACCATCACCGGACGCCGTTTCCCATCGCCGATTGCCGGCGTCCATACGTTCAGGTTCTGGCAATCTTCATTCATCAGCCAGTAGCGGTGCGGGCCCACGAACTCCAGCACATCGTCGATCTTTTCAGGTAGGACCACCGGACACGTAAAGCCATAGGTCAATGCGGTGCGAACATGGTCCCACTTGGCGACGCTCTCCGGAGGCATAAACCGGGCAGCATGGGCGTAGGGGATGCCGCGAAACGTGTAGATGCCCCGATGAACGAAACCTTCGACCTCGCCTGTTCCCGTGGGAACGACGGCAACGCCCGGCCTGGCGATTAGCGGATCTGTCGATTGCGAATAGAGTTGGCACACAGGCAGAAGGACCACAGCCGCGATCAGCAATCGCGCCGGAATTCGATTGAGTTTCACCCTATTGTTCTCCTCATGCAAGCATGAGCGTTGCCGTTACCGGCGCGATTTTTATTTCGCGCAAGCTTATTTGAGAACATCGCTCCGCAAGGAACGAGTTTGCGGACAGAGGTTGAGAGGCCCTCATCTCAATTCCGCCCTCGTGCCGCCATCAATCACGCCAGAGTTGACTCCGCCGCCGTCGCTACATCGTTCTTGGAATCCGTCTGCCACTTACTCAGAATCTGCTTGAACATTTCATGCTGGCGTCGCACCTGCTCCACGCTGTCAACCTTGAACGCGTCCTGAATGTGCCGCTGCCCTTCGTATTCGCTGGAGAGATAACCGGTATATCCTGCGTCCGCCAGAATCGGCACGATGTCCTGATAGGGAATGCTTGGTTCAATGCACTTTTCGGTCATCTCGTAGAACTTGGCATGAATATGAAGCATGTGCGGGATGTACTTCCGCAGCCAGTTGGGATCGTCGCAACTGTAGTGGAAGGCCATTTCGGCGAACTGCATGTCCTTCTCATTTCCGCCTTGGGCCGCGACTTTGGCTTTGACCTTTTCTTTGTCCCCGCCGGACGCATACGCCTCGGCCACATAGTCAACCAGTTTCTGGGTTGCGCCGTGACGCACATACCATGCCATGAGCACGGGCGGCAGCTTCTTTACAAAGATTCCCATGTCGGGGATGAATCCGAAATGTTTCGTTCCGGTGCGCTCAATCAGCTCCACATATTCATCAATCCAGGCGGACTTCAAGGAATACGGCGCATGCACCTCCAGACCGAGCTTCACGTTGTATTGCTCCGCATAGGGCAGGCTCTTCTCGATGATCTCGCGCGGCACCATGACTAAAACGCGGATGAACTTGAAGCCCAGCCGGTTCGCCAGCTTCATGTCTCGCACCATCATCTCCACCGACTCGTCAACCGTCAGCGCGCGATCCTTGTGAAGCTTGGTATCAAGGAAAGCATCGTAAGTTGTCGGCGTGGTCTTGTACTTCTCCATCCAGCCGTACCAGCGGTCCACAAAGTCCTGGGAGGGATTGGGGAACTGCGGGATCATCTGCTCGCCCAGGATCTCCACTCCGTCCGCGCCGAGCTCAGATACCGCGCGGATACAGTCTTCCAGGTTCATCTGCCGCAGGTAGAATTCCTGCTGATAACTGTAGAGAGACACGCCAAGTCGAATGGTGCGGGTGTCCAGCGGGAGACGAGCTTCCCCGGTCGTGATCGCCGGCCAAGGCAAATATGAGATGCGAAGCCGCTGCGTCAATTCGATGTGATGAGTGCCGGCAGCCAGTCCGCCAGGTTTGCTGACCAGCAGAGTAGCGGGCGCGCCGAACTCCCACTGCACATCGGTAACGGATGCAAGCTCGTCGAGCGAGAAATTAACCCCGCGATAGGCGAAGCGGATCAGTTCCCGGGGATAACGGACTCCGTCAACTGTAACCACAAAATCCTCCAGCATCGAGAGAAAGATCCCGCGATAGTAGGGAATTCTGATATCGAACTGAAAACCGGTTATGCGGCCGCCCTCGCCTGTGTTCTTAAATCCGGCTTCGGAGATCATGTAGTTCTCGTACATCGCGTCCTCCCGTGCGGACAGTTGATTCGTGAGTTAGACTAATGCCGCAACAACACACCGCAAAATGGTTTGCAACGATATGGGCTATCGATAGCGGGAATTACAGGGCTTCCCGCAACGATGGCGCCGCGGAGCGCGTCCGTGAGCGGTCGCTCCCAGGAATCGGCGAGGTATAGCGATGCATTTCAAAGGACTTGACCTCAATTTGCTTGTGGTCCTGGATGTCCTGTTGACGGAAAAAAATACGACGCGCGCAGGTGAGCGGCTCTATATCAGCCAGTCCGCAGTTAGCGGAGCCCTGTCTCGAATTCGCGATTATTTCGGCGACCAGATACTGGTCCCTTGCGGTCAGAAAATGGTGCTCACGTCGTTTGCCGAACGGCTGGTAAGTCCGGTCCACGACATCCTGAAGACCACAGAGGCATTGATCAGCAGCACGACTTCGTTCGACCCAGCCACATCGACCCGCTCCTTCACCCTGAACATGTCGGATGTTTCCGCCTCGCTCATGATGGCCCAAACCCTGCCGCTGCTCCGGAAGCTGGCTCCAAACATGCATCTCGAATTCATGCAGGCGCACGAAAAAATCCAAGACCTCCTCGAGCAAGGAGAGGTCGACTTTGTCGCCGTGCCGCCCATGCTCTTGTCTCCTCTCCACCCTTCCGAAGTGTTGTTCGATGACACCTACGTCTGCATTGCCTGGTCGGGCAACAGGTTTCTCAGGAAGGGCCTGACGATGGACCAGTTCCTTTCGCTGGGACATGTCACCAACCGAAACATCAAGCGAAAGGAGACGATGGGCGATCTCCTGTTGCAACCGTCGGGCGTAAAAGTAAGGTTTGAGCTCATTGTGCCCACCTTCGGCCTAATTCCGCTCTCCGTCGTAGGGACGGATCTGCTGGCGATCGTGAACAGACGGCTGGCGCTTTTGTTCTCAAAATATATGCCACTAAAGATCTTTCCTGTTCCCTTCGAGATGCCGCCCAGTCAAGCAATGCTGCAGTGGAATCGGTATCACGACAACGATCAGGGAACGCGGTGGATTCGGCGGTTGATCTTGGATTCGGTACGCGACAAAGCTGCCGAGTCACAAACCCCGACCTAACCGGGCCCTCCCGCTAATCGCGCCCTCCCGCTAACCGCGCTGGAGAGCCGGCGAGGCCCTTTTAAACAGGCTTGTATGCGACCAGCCGGTTGATCTCCTCGGCGGCTTTCTTAATGCGAGGAAGTTGCTGCTGTTTGGCCTCCGCGGCCGACACTCTCGACAGCGCGCTCAGTACGGACATGCTGGCAATTATGCGCCCTTGTGCGTCGAGCAGCGGGACGGCGATCTCGCAGATATTCTCCAGTGCATCCGTGCGGAGGGACCACCCTTGCTGCTTGTCTTGAATTACCTTTTGCTTAACCGAGGTTAACGAGGGCTCGCGATGACCTGCCAGCGATCTCTTAAGCGCACGTTCCAACTCCTTGCCTTCAAGAGCGCCGAGCAGCACAATTCCGGGAGCAACCCGGTGAGTTTCAGTTCTGCGCCCCACGTCAGGGAATTCCATCATCATAGGGGCCGTGGAAGGTCGAATAGATGAAACCACCACCACATGATCGTAGTCCCGGTCCGTCGTCACGATAAGACAGAAAACCTGGAGGCTGTCGGCCAATTCCCGCAAAACCTCGTTGGCGACGCTCCAAAAGGGGAGACTCGACAAGTAGGCGAAGCCTAGTTCCAGTACCAGCGGCGTGAGCGAGAAGAGCCGGTCTTCGCGGCGCAAATAGCGCAGGCCTTCCAGGGTTAGCAGGACGCGACGCGCGGTAGCGCGATCCAAGCCGGTTCGGGTAGCGACCTGGCTGAGGGTCTGCGAGGGCGACTCTGCTCCGAAGCTGCTGATGACCTTCAACGCCCGGGCGACGGAGCGGACAAAGGTGGCACTGGAAGCGCGCGGTTCCGCGACCTTCTTTCGAGAAGCGCGTTTCGGCCTGTCCATGAGAAAGTGCCCTCCATTCGATTGTGTGCTTCCGGCCGAGGCTCACTCGGCCTTAGCAACGGTGCTTCCTGCCAGAAATACTTAGCTAACCCGATCAGCTGCTGCTACAGGCTCGCTTGCCAGAATCCGTCGCATCCGCTGATGTAGTTCCACCAGAGGTTCTGTCGCGTCATCGTCAGTGAAGGCGTGACCCTCCCACTCCGATGCCAAATATCCGTTGTAGCCGGTATCGCGAAACAGCGGTAAAAGCTCCTCGAAGGGTACCGCTGCCTCGTTCGGATCGTAGAACTTGGCGTGAATGTGAATCACTTGCGGCATGATTTCAAGCCAACGTTTGGGCTCCTGACGCCCCAGCATTCCAAACATCATGAACATGGCCCCAATGTCGGAATCCTTGGCGCCGGCGGCACGCTCGCTCTCCTGGTAACGCCCAATTCGCTCCATGAACGATCCGCTGGCGCGCCAGGCATCGAGTGCGATCTGAATGTACTTCTCGTCAATTCCCATCTCGCGGAAGTGGTCAACGAAGGCATGCGGGACATCCACCACGCACGTCCCAAAATCTGGAACGAATCCCAGGTAGGGTGACCCGACCTTCGCGTACATCTCGCGAAAGGCATGAACGTTCGGCGAATCCACGTCTTCGGGCGTATGAAGCTCGACGCCGACCTTTACGTCAAGGCGCTCCGCCAACGGAGCCAGCCGAGCCAGGACGTCGGGTCCTGCCATCACCTGGGTCTTGGCCACCGGGATACCGAGCTTGGCGGCGGTTTCAATCTGCGCCTTGTGATACTCGTACGATTCGTCCAGCGTCATCGGACGTGTACGGTGAATCATCATGTCGCAGTTCATCGACAGGCACGACGGTTCCAGACGGTTGCGCTCGACGGCCTTGCGAAACATGTCGACGAATTCATTCGACACTCCGGGATATTCACGAATGTGAGAGAACCCGAGTATCTCAATGCCGGGGCCGAGATCGAGCTCGGCTACTTTGTCGATCATCTGCTCCACCGTGTACCTGCGGGAGTGGTACTCGTTGGTGAAGCTGAACAGCGTTGTTCCCAGCTGAAGTCCCTTAACCGGTTTTGTCATCGTCGCCTCCGCTGCTTTCAGTTCGCTCTCATTAACTTCTTGTGGGTAGCTGGAAAAAAGACCTTGGGAACATACGGCGGGTGAACCACCATGGTGAAGTCCACCTCGTACTGTTCGCCGCTCTTCGCGTCCGGCAAGGGTATTTGTACGAACGCGGAATCGAGCACAAACCAGTACTCCTGCCAGAGGCCCGCCAGTTCGGTCAGCTTACGTTCCTTACCGTTCAGTTTCACAGTTACTGAATTGGGGTCGATCTTATTTCCGTTGATCCGCAGATCTCCAAAATCAATGACGGAAAGCGGTAGAGAGCGGTACCAGGGCAGACGAACGTCTAACTCGAGACTGTTGGCCGTAGCCCGCAGACTGCCATCTTTGATGAACCACGATTTCATAGTCGCCTCCTCGTTACACGATTGTTTCGGCCTAGTATCGGCAATGCCGCGCGATCAGGCTTTCCGCCAACTCCTGATGTCCGGAGCGCGCCTGCGGATCTAATTCGCTCTGGACCGCATAGTCAGCCAGACTGCTCAGGGTGAAGTCGCCCGATTCGATGCGGCGCCCAAGCTCGCCCTTCCAGCCCTGGTAGCGTTGGTCGCGCAGACGTTTCAGCTCGCCACTCTGAACGATATCCGCCGCCGCAAGTAGCGCCCGGGCCAGCGTATCGACACCGCTGATATGCGCCAGGTATAGGTCCAACGCATCCACCGACTGGCGGCGAAGCTTGGCATCGAAGTTGAAGCCGCCGGTGCCCAGACCATCGTTCTCGATAATCTCCAGCATCGCCGGCACCAGGTCTTGGGCATTGTTAGGGAACTGGTCGGTATCCCACCCGCTGCGGGGATCGCCCCGGTTGATATCCAGCGACCCGAAAATTCCATACGCCCGGGCCGCAGCAATCTCGTGCTCAAAATCGAGACCAGCCAGTGTTGCGTGGTTCACCTCTATGTTGACTTTCACTTCCTTCGCCAGATCGAAGCGCTGTAGAAAGGCGAACACCGCAGCCGTATCACGGTCGTATTGGTGCTTGGTTGGCTCGAAGGGCTTGGGCTCAACAAGGATCGTGCCTTTGAACCCGATTCGATGTTTATGCTCGACAACCATGGTTAAGAATCGACCGAAGTGTTCCAGTTCACGGGCGAGATCGGTATTCAGTAAGGTGTCGTAGCCTTCGCGTCCGCCCCAGAGCACGTAGTTTTCTCCGCCCAGGCGCTGGGTCGTTTCCATGCAGAAGCGGACCTGCGACGCTGCCCACGCAAATACCTCCGGATCCGGACTGGTGGCCGCGCCGCCGGCATACCGCGGATGGCTGAATAGGTTTGCCGTACCCCACAGCAGCTTCAGCCCGGTCGCCTTCATCTTCTCGGCGATTCGCGATTCGATGTCTTTCAGGTTCTTCTCGTGCTCGCGGAGGGTCGCGGCTGACGCCATCACATCGGCATCGTGGAAGGTGAAATATGGCAGGCCAAGCCGTGTCATGAAATCGAATGCGGCGTCAGTCTTCTCCGCAGCCATTTCGCGGGAGATCGTTCCCCCTTGCCACGGACGAGACAACGTTCCGCTGCCAAACATGTCGGACCCCATCCAGTTGAACGAGTGCCAGTAGCACACCGCGCAGCGAAGCCAATCTTCCATGCGCCGGTTGAGCACCACGCGATCTTTGTCATAAACGCGATACGCGAGTTCGTTGCTGGTGTCAGGGCCTTCAAATCGAACCGGTGGACAATCGCTAAACAAACTCATCTTGCAAACTCCTCAAAAGTGTTCTTCAGCTCCCGGTACAAACGAGTAAAGATCGGCCGTCGTTCGCCCAGCAATCGGGAGACGCGAGCATCAGGCTCAACGACCCTTTGCAACGGCGGAGGAGTACACACTTGCTCCGGCGACTCGCCGGTGAGCGCCATCCGCGCCAGTCGCGCCGCTCCAAAGGCTCCGCCAACCTCGCCGCCGCTTCGGTAAGTCACCGGACGGTTGAGCACTGACGCCAGCAGTATTCCCCAGTAAGGGAAGCGCGCGCCGCCTCCGGTCATGCTGATTTCTTCAATGCGCCCTCCGCTTTCCAGCAGCACGTCCAATCCATCGGCGAAGGCGAAGGCCACGCCTTCCAGGACGGCTCCCGCCAACTCCGCAGCCGATGTTTCCGCGGTCATGCCGAAGAAGACACCGCGACTGTAAGGATCGTTGTGCGGGGTTCGCTCTCCCGAGAGATATGGCAGGAACAGCGGGGACAGCCGGTTGAATCCGGATGCCTGTGCAGCGCCCACCAACGCATCGGTATCGCTGTTGCCGGTAACGCGAGCGATCCAGTCCAGCGCACTGGCGGCGCTCAGCAAGACTGCCATCTGATGCCATCGGTTTGGAATGCAGTGACAGAACGCGTGCGCCGCTTTATCCGGATTGGGTCGGAACCGGTCGGTCGCCACAAACAGAACGCCGGAAGTTCCCAGCGACAAGAACGCCTGTCCCGGAGAAACCACACCCATGCCAACCGCGCTGGCGGCGTTGTCTCCGCCGCCTCCAGCAACTACCACCGCCGGCACGCCCAACGCGGCCGCCACATCTATCCTCAACCTTCCCGCCGGGGCGTTGCCCTCAACCAATTGCGGCATGTAGGAACGGTCGAGTCCGGTCGCCGCTAGCATCGCGTCGGACCAGTCCCGCTTGGCCACATCGAGCCAGCTGGTGCCGGCAGCGTCGGACATGTCGCTGAATTTTTCGCCGGTCAATTTGAGCCGAACATAGTCCTTGGGGAGTAGTACCGTCGCGGTCTGCCGGAACACCTCGGGCTCATGGCGACGGACCCACTGGACCTTCGGCGCTGTGAAGCCGGGCATCACCATGTTTCCCGTGATCTCGCGGGCGCGCGGCTCGGCTCGTTCCAACTCTTCACACTCGGTGGCAGAGCGACCGTCGTTCCACAGGATGGCGGGCCTCAACGGCTGGTCGAACTTGTCCAACAATGTCGCGCCGTGCATCTGCCCGGTGAGGCCCACGGCTTTCACGTGAACTCTTCAACCCTGCGGGCAGAGCGCCCACGGCCTCTACGGTTGCCCGCCACCAGTGCTCGGGATCCTGTTCTGAAAACAGTGGTTGCGGCCGGCTCACAGTGAGGGGAACCGACGCCTGCGCGACCACGGAATCGTGGTCATCCACCAGCAGAGCCTTCACGCTGGAGGTTCCGATGTCGATTCCCAGGTACATACGGTCTGCCTTGTCGAGTAATTCAGGTGTGCGCATGGCGCACAAGCGTGCGAAAACGAGACAACAATACCGGCCCAGGACTCAAATGTCAACCGCGGGAAGCGGGGCGGGCCACCATTTATCGCTGCCAAGCCCTGCGTTTGACAGCCGGTATTGCGCGTAGTAAAGTTGTGCGCTGTAAGAATGCCATGTGCGCATTGCGCACAAAGCAAGATCGGCAAGATTGCGCCGAACGGCAGTATCGCAGAGGCAACTACAGGGTATTAACACAAACGATTTTTGCGCTGGCGTTTTCTGTAATAGCCTGCTTCCGCTGGAAACAGGTTTGGCGGGTTCGAAGTCCCGGACAGCTGGGGACGGTAGAGCAGGGTACGGATCGCTCGCGCAAGCAGATCATTCTGCATTGGCCTGATGGCCTGTTCTTTGGACGCTCACGGCGTTACCGGAGCGAGAACAGGCGAGTCAGGGACAGAGGAACATTATGGCTGAGAAAAAATACGATGCCATCGTAATAGGATCCGGTGCTACCGGCGGTTTTGCGGCGAAGGAGTTGAGCGAGCGCGGGCTGGAGATCGCAGTGCTGGAGGCGGGACCGTATCTGAAGGAAGCAGAGTTTCACAAAGAGCCGCATGTGAAGGGCATCGGCGTCGCCGCGCGAGTTAAGGGCGCCCTCAAGGGACAGCATATCCAGTCGCGTGTGGCCTTCTATACCGAAGAAAACAGCTTCATGTTCGTAAACGATCGCGACAATCCCTATACCTGCCCGGACGACAGTTTCTACCTGTGGATTCGCAGCCGCAATGTCGGAGGAAGGTTCCTTTCCTGGGGCCGCGTTGCCGTCCGCATGTCGGATTACGACTTCAAGGTTGCCAGCTTTGATGGCGTGGGCGAGGATTGGCCGATCTCCTACAAGGATCTCGCTCCCTATTACGACCAGGTCGAAGAGTTCCTCGGCGTCATCGGGACCACCGACGGAATCCCGAACCTCCCGGATGGCAAGTACATCAAGCGTGCCGGACTGGGTCGCCTCGAGCAAAAATTGAAACAGACGGTGGAGGCCAAATGGCCCGACCGCCATGTCGTGCCTTGGCGGTATGTCGATCAACGTGCCACGCCCCCGGACGACACCAAAGAAAATCGGACATCCTCGCCTCTGGCGGCAGCGCAGAAAACCGGACGGATGGACCTGCGGTACAACGCGATTGCCAAGCGCATTCTGACCGACCCGTCCACCGGAAAAGCCACCGGCGTTGAGTACATCGATGCCCTTACCAACCAGGTCCACGCGATTTATGCCGACGTAGTTGTGGTCTGCGCTTCAACCATCGAGACCATCCGCCTCTTTCTGCTCTCCGGCGGAGCTAAGCATCCCAACGGCCTGGGTAATTCTTCCGGTCTCCTCGGCAAATACTTCATGGACCAGTGCCCCTGCCTCGTTTTCGGCTTTGTCCCCGGGAAGGATGGGTGGGAAGTGGTCGACGGCACCGGCCCCGGCGACAATCACGGCGGCGTATACATTCCGCGATTCGAAAACCTCGACCGGGTTACGAACCCCAGCTTTAAACGCGGCTTCAATATCCAGGGAATGATTGGCCGCGGTTTTGTAACAGAAGGCATGCCGTCGCTCTTCGGTTTCATGGGGCAGGGCGAGATGCTGCCGCATAGAGAGAATTCGGTCACCCTGGATCCCAGCAAGAAAGACAAATGGGGAATTCCGGCGCCCCACGTCACCCTCCGCATGACCGATAACGAGCACAATCTCATGCGTTATGAACTGGACACCATCAAGGAGATGGTAAAGACCATGGGCTGGGGAATCGACTTTGCCGGCAGCGCCCTTGGTCTGGATGACCCCGACAAGATCCTGCCCAATGCCGGCTGGTTTGAGAAGTTCATGTTCCGCCAAGGTTTCAAGAAGAGCATGGGGCTGGGCGCTTCGATTCACGAGTGTGGTGGCGCTCGGATGGGAAACAATCCCCAGACGTCTGTGCTGAATGGCATGAATCAGGTATGGGACGCGCCTAACGTTTTCGTTACCGATTCCTCCTGCTTCGTTTCAGGTGGAACCTGCGGCCCGACGCTTACCACCATGGCTCTCACCGTGAGGGCCTGTGAGTACATTGCGAAGGAATACGGAAGAAGTGCGGAGCTGTCGAGCGCCGCATCGAGACGAGTTTGAGGTCGCGCAATGAAGAAAAGAGTTAAGGCGGCTATTTTCGGCACCGGCTTCATTGGCCGCGTACATCTCGAAGCGCTTTGCCGGCTTGGCTTCGTCGAAGTATGTGCGTTAGCCACAGCCGACAACGATCAAGCCGATCGCCTGGCTCAGGAGTACGGCGTCGAAACCGTTGTCTCGGATTACCGGCGGATCCTGGACGATCCGGAAATTCAGGTCGTCCATATCTGTACCCCGACAGCGCTCCACGCGGGCATGGTGAAGCAAGCGTTGTTGGCCGGCAAACACGTATTGAGCGAGAAGCCGCTGGCTACCTCGGTCGCCGAGGCTTGCGAACTGGTCGCGCTCGCCAAGGAAAAAGGCGTCCGCAACTGCACCAATCACAACCTTCGTTACTACCCTCTGGTTCAGCAAATGCGCAAGATGTGCGAGTCAGGTGAGCTTGGGGAAATCCTGGTCGTGCAAGGCACCTATTCGCAGGACTATCTGCTGTACGAGACAGACTGGAATTGGCGGCTCAATTCCGCAGATTCCGGGCCATCGTGCGCCATGGCCGACATTGGCTCGCATTTTTGCGACATGACGGAGTACGTCACCGGGCTGCGCATCACCGAGCTCTGCGCCGACCTGAATACCTTTCATCCCAAACGCAAGCGGCCAAAAGGATGGGTGGAAACCTTCTCCGGAAAAACCCAGAAGGTGCAGGAGTACGAGGAGATGGCGATCGACACCGAAGATTTCGGCGCCGTGCTTCTTCATATCGGTGACCGCGCACGCGGAAGTTTTACCGCCGGACAGGTGATGTCGGGAAGAAAGAACCGGCTCAATATCGAAATCTTTGGGTCGAAAGCGGCCGTCGCGTGGGACCAGGAACGCCCAGAAGAGTTATGGATCGGCAATCGCAACTCCTACAACCAGATTTTGCTGAAAGATCCTTCGTTGCTCCATCCCGAGGCGCGTCCTTTTGCCGACTTGCCGGCGGGGCACGCCGAAGGCTACGACGACACCTTCAAGAACGTGTTTCGCCGGTTCTACAAATCGGTTGAGGATCCATCGGTTGTGCCGCAGTACCCGCAATTCGAGGACGGACTTCGTCAACTGATCATCGTCGAAGCCGAGCTAGCCAGCAACCGAAGCCGCGGGTGGGTAGACGTTCCCCTTGGCAAGGGCAAAGGGGCTCCGGCTAAGTGACCTGCGCCACCGCCGGCGGGGGGCCGTGCTTTCGGGACGATGGTGAGCCAGCAGGTATTCGAGGACGGCGTTAACAGGAGAGAAAATGACAGAACCTCAGGCGAACCACAACGGCCAGAAGGGAACCGGCCACAACATCAAGTGGTCTTACATGGACCACTGGACGATGCTTTCGCCGCGCGGATGGGTAGCCCCTCAACTCGGTCCCCAGTATGCCGACCGCTTCTACAAGCAGTTAGTCGGGCTCGGCTTTGAAGGCGTCGATCCATTCGAGTTCCGCCTGAATGGCCTCATCCAGATGTTCGGTTCCGCAAAGAAGGCGCAGCAGTTTGCTCAGGATCGTGGCATCGAGCGCTTCGTCAACGTGTTCGTCTGCTTCTACAACGACATGACGCACGTTCCTGAAAACCACGACGGTATCGTGCAGGCCTTCGAAGCGAAACTGAAGCAGTACGAAGACATCAAGCTCGATTCCTTCATCGTCATGCCCGCAACTCGCTACTGGCAGGCTGAGCCCATCACCGACGAGAAAATCAAACGCATGGCGGAGTGCTGGAACCGCGTAGGCAAAATCACCAAGCAGCACGGCATATGGCTGACCTGCCATCACGAGTTCTATTGCGGCCTTCACTTCCGCGAGGAGATCGACAAGTTCTATGAATGGACCGATCCGGAATACGTGGGCTTTTTTCTTGATACCGCCCAGCACGAGATTGCCGGCATCGACCCTACCGATCTTTACGTGAAGCACCATAAGCGGGTCACGGGCTTTCATTTCAAAGATACCCATCACATCGATAAGAGCGGCGATTACCGTACGCCTCCGGATCCTGAGCGCGACGCCGCAACCACCAAACGGTGGTTCTGGGAGATGGGAACTCCCGAAGGCCTGGTCGACTTTCCGAAATTGATGAAAGCGTTGAAGGACCTTAAGTACACCGGCTGGGTCACGGTGGAGCACGACAAGGCTGATGTGGGCGGAGGAAACTACGCCGAAAGCACCAGCCGTGCCAAGTGGTATATCGACAACGTCCTGGCAAAGGTCTACGCATAGCGAGGTGATGCATCGTGGCTAACATTCGATGGGGATATGCAATTAACCAGTGGCGCAACCTCGAAACCGACCTCGCGCGCCGAGATCAGATGGAGAGCGCCTTGATGGTGATTGCGGTCGCCGGATTCAAGGGCATCGAAATCACCGACAGTGCTTTGGGCGGCGCTACCATTCCGGGTTTCTTTGGATCGACTCACGCTTTCATGGAACACATGCAGCACGTCGGGCTTGACTGCGTCAGTAGCTACTTCACAAATCTCGATTACGCCTCGCCAACCAATCCCGGCGATCACGCTCGCATGGAAGAGAGCGCCAAACGATTGGCGGATTTCCTGGTTGAGCTTGGCGGTACGCGGCTGGTGGTTCGACCCATGGGACCGTTCTGCCGGGAAGCGCCAGTCACCGACGACAAGATCAAAATGGTCGCTGAACTGTGGAGCAAGATCGGCGAGATCACCAGATCGCAAGGTGTGGAGACTTCGCTGCACATCGATTTCCTTTGCGGGGTGCGCAACCTGGATGAGATCGAGAAACTGCTGAAGTGGTCCAGCGTCGGACTCACGCTCGACACCGCCGAACTTACGATTGCGGAGATCGATCCGGTCACGTTCTACAAGAAACATCACGCTCGCATCAATCACGTTCATTTCAAAGATGCCATCTATACCGATGCTCTCAATGAGTACAAAGACGAGAATGCGGAAATCGACTACTGGCCGGTGCCGCTGATTCTGGCGGGCGCAAAGCAGAAGGTAGATCGCTGGTACTACGAGATGGGTACCCCGGGCGGACTGGTGGATTTCCCAGCACTGCTCAAGGCGATGCATGAGCACGACTACGACGGATGGATCATCGCGGAGAGCGATCAGAGCCCGCACGTGGAAGAGAGTGTCCTGCTGAATGCGTGGTACCGCAAGCGTGTTCTGGCGGATGTCGAAAAGGCTGTCCAACAGACGGCGCACGCCCATTCCGTGTGATTGCGCAGCAATAAACAGGAGGAGATCAATGGTGGAAGCGGCTAGCACGAAGGCTACCCAAACGCCGGCAGAGACAGGTATCGAAGCTCGCATTGCGCGGCTGGAATCGCTGATTGCCGAAGTTGACGCTAAGGCTCAGTCGGCGAAAGATCGCGCGGCAGTCGAGAACGTGTTCGCGCAGTACATGTACCTGCATAACGCGTTCCGTGATGCTGACATCATTGATCTGTGGGTAGCCAAGGACACACCGGGCATTCGAGCCCAGTACAGCAACAACGGGATTTACACCACCTGGGACAGCGTTACCTACTACCATCGCGACCGTCCGGCGCCTAAAGGCAAACTCGTTCTTCATTTCCTCACCACACCGATGATTGAAGTGGCGGAAGACGGGAATACCGCGAAGGGACTCTGGATCGCGTCGGGTATCGAATCCGGGCTAACCGATCCGGAGGTCGCCAAGAAAGCGCCCGAATACATGTACGACGCGCAAACTGTCGACGGCAAGCGCGTCTGGCAGCACATCGTTTATCTCAAGTATGGTATCGACTTTCTGAAGCAGGACGGCAAGTGGAAGATCTGGCACTTCCACTGCTTTGAGGTTGCTCGCTCGCCGTTTAGCCTTGGCTGGATACCTTTCGCCGCCAAAGCACAGAACGACGCATTCAACTACGACCTGATGTATTTCGGTGAGGATGGCAGGCCGGTGTTCATGCCGAAGCCTGACGCTCCGGCCACCATCCTGATGCATCCATATCGCACCGACAGCAGCCAGACGCTCGACGCGAAACCTCCGGTTCCGTATCGGACGTTCGGTGAAACTTTCGAATATTAGAAAGTTTGTCGCCGGACAAAATAAATCCCCAAATACTGTTTCGCCACGAGGTAATATGAGCACTCCCGCATCGTCACCGAGCAGCAAGCCATACCAGCCGTTCAAACAAGTCATCGCGCCCTTTTGCTTCGGCGGGACCTTTTCCCACACGGAGGGTTTCCCCATCGTGCCCGGTCTGTTCTACATCCAGTTCGCAGACGGACGCACTTTCGACGACACCTGCCGGATCGCCGCCGAGATCGGCTTCCAGGGCTACGACCTGGTCGGTCCCCATGGCTGGGAGACGCTGAAGAAGTATGGCTTGAAACCAACCATGTCGCACCTCGGCGCTGCGGGCACGCCAGACGACGGTATCTGCTCGAAATCTCTGCACGAAAAGTTTGAGAAGTCCACCCGGGTCGCGTTGCAGGAGTGCGGAAAATTCGGCGCTGTGAACATCGTGGCCATGGCCGGACCACTCGGCGATTTAACGATGGAGCAAGCCGCGGACAACGCAGTCGAGTTCCTGAACAAGGTCAAGGCGGAGGCCGAAGATCAGGGCGTCAATATATGCATGGAGAACCTGAACAGCAAGGTAGATCACAAAGGTTATCTCTTCGATCACTCGGCGTGGGGTTTCGAAGTAGTGAAACGAGTGAACTCGCCGCGAGTGAAGGTACTCTACGACATCTATCACGCGCAGATCATGGAAGGCGATGTGGTGCGCACTATGCGCGACAACATCGAGTGGATTGGCCAAATTCATACTGCCGGCAACCCGGGGCGGTGCCAGATCGACGAGAACCAGGAATTGAATTATCCGTTTATCGCTCGCGAGATTGAGAAGCTCAAGTTCACCGGATATCTCGGACATGAATATATGCCGCGGCCGGGCAGCGATCCCGTCGCATGTCTCAAGCAGGCTTTTGAAATGTTTGACGTTTCTCGTTGGTAAGCAATTCGCCTGGCCAGAGTCGCTATGGGATCGGAACCTGGAACAGCCGCAGCCACGGTTGCCGGCGAGACGCGAAGTCTCACGCTGCGAGAGAAGCTTGCTTACGGTAGCGGCAGCTTCGGCGAGCAGATGATCTTCAACCCTGCCACCATGTTCATCGTGTTCTTTTACACCGATGTGGTTGGCATCGCGGCTGCTACCGTGGGCACTCTCCTGGTATTTTCCCGGGTCTTCGATCTCATCAACCCGCTCATGGGAATGGTGGTGGATCGAACCAAATCGCGCTTCGGGAAGGGGCGGCCATGGCTGCTGTGGTTGGCGGTTCCATTCGGCATCGCCGCGGTCTTACTCTTCTCGACGCCAAATCTCGGCCCGACGGGGAAGCTGATCTACGCGTTCATCACCTACAACCTGGCACTCACCATCATGGTGGCGTTGGTTGATATCCCGTACACTGCGATGCTCCCGCTGATCACTTCCGACCAGCATCAGCGCACGCTGCTCAGCCTCTTCCGCATGGTCTTCAATACAGCGGGTGGAATGGCCTCATTCGCGCTTACTCTTCCCATGGTCAAGCTTTTTGGAGGCGGGGCGCAGGGGTGGCAGCGGGCATTCGTGATATACGGTGCGGTCGGAACCACGTTGCTCTTTATATGTTTTTCCGGGACGAAGGAGCGCGTCGTCCCTGCTTCTCAGCAGACGGCGAAGGTATCGACCCGGCAATCGATTGCGGCACTGTTTGGGAACAAGTACTGGGTGCTGATGGCGTGCCTGGCGGTAGCCCTGTTCGTCATGCTGGGGTTTCTCGGCTCCGACATCTATTACTGCCGTTATGTTCTCGGAAACGTTGAACTCTTTGGTCCGTTGATGACGGTTTTCCAGCTCAGCATCCTGGTTGGCATGCTGATGATAGGACCGATCCTGAAACGCTTCGGCAAAAGGCGCTCTGCGCTTGGCGGATTAGCGATCGCGGTTTTGGGGCTATCGCTCATTTTCGTGTCGCCCGGAAGCTACACGGTCGTGCTGATTGGCAGCGTCATTCGAGGATTAGGTTACGCTCCTCTGGTGGGAACCATGTTCGCAATGGTAGCGGACACCATTGAATACGGAGAGTGGAAGTTTGGAATCCGTACGGAAGGCCTGACTTTCGGTGGCATTGCGCTGGCCACCAAGGCCATAGGTTTGGGAAACGCGGCGATAGGCTTCATCCTGGGGCGCACCGGGTACGTCGCCGGTGCGGTGACGCAGTCCGCCTCTGCACTGCGGGCGATCAAGTTAATGTTCCTGCAAATCCCGCTGGTGCTGACGCTGATCATCGCACTGATCATCTGGCTCAACGGACTCGACAAGCAGTATCCAACGATTCGCGCGGAACTAGACAGGCGGCGAGCCGAAGCCACTTAAGCCGTGCTTGTCAACCCGTTACTTTCGCAGCTGGGGAATTACATGCCGACCGAGAATGTCATTAATGCACTGATCGTTACCGGGCAACTCAGTCTGGAACACGACCCTAAGACCAGTAACTTGTTGCGCCGGCTGCTTGAGTCCACCGGCCGATTCAAGGTGAAGATCACGGAGGAGTTTCGCGGCTGCACGGCGGAGACCTTGAAGCCGTACGACCTGGTGATCCTCAACTATGACGGGGATTTCCCTACCGGCAATCCACCTCATCCTGCCGTCGCACTCGGCGAGCGTGCCGAACAGGCGCTGCTCGACTTTGTTCGTGGCGGCAAAGGAATTTTCTTCAACCATTCCTCGATCTGGAGCACTCCGTGGCCTGCCGAGTTTCACCGCGTCATGGGCGGATGGTGCGACATCACCCGGGGAAGCCGCAAAAATCCCATTCTCGATTTCCCGGTGAAAATCACCAACGCGAGTCATCCCATCACCGCCGGGCTCAAGGACTGGAACACCGTGCAGGAGGATCTTTTCGCCGCTATTGTCTGGCATCCAGAGGCCAAGGTAGAAGTCCTCGCTACCTGTTTCGATGATCTGGAAGGATATCGCCATATCCAGCCACACGCGGCTTTCATGATTCCCAAGAGCGGTGCGGGGACCATGCGCGAGGTTAACCAGGACCAGCCGGTGGCGTGGACCAACCACTACGGCGAGGGCCGCGTCTTCGTGATTACGATTGGTCACGGAGTGGACACGATTCGGCGCCCCGGCTACGTAGGATTGTTCTGCCGTGCCGCGGAGTGGGTCGCGACCGGCAACGTCACCATCCCGCCGCCCGACCTTACCGGGGAGAACCGTCGCCGGGCATGGCCGTATTACGCTCCCATCGATCTGGTCGAATATTCCGCGATGATGCCTTGAGCGGCGCATCGTAATTGCCAAGTTTTAGAGAGGATGAAGTATGTCTCAGGAAAAGCAAATTCAGGTACTGATCATCAGCGGACAGCTCAGCGGCGAGCACGATCCAAAGGTCAACCAGATGCTGCGCCGGATGTTGGAATCGACCGGACGTTTCAAGGTCAAGATCACCGAGGAATTTCGCGGCGCCACCGATGAAACTTTGGCGCCGTACGATCTCGCCATCTTGAACTACGACGGCGACTTCCCGTTCAGCGGTCACGACGCCATCCCCCTCGGCCACCAGGCGGAACAGGCCCTGATTAATTTCGTTCGTTCGGGCAAGGGAATCGTCTTCCATCACTCCTCGATTTTCAGTACACCATGGCCGCCGGAATTTCTGCGCATCATGGGCGGTTACTGCGATCCCAAGCTGGGCAGCCGTAAGAATCCCATCCTCGATTTTCCGGTGAAGATCGCGGACGATGCCCACCCCATCACTGCAGGCCTTGATAGCTTCAACACAGTACAGGAAGATTTCTTTGCCGGAGTGGTATGGCAACCCGAGGCAAAGATCGAGGTGTTGGCGACCGTCTTTGATGACATCGAAGGCTATCGCAATATGCCGAAGCACATTGCGTTCATGATTCCGCCGGAAGGGCCGGAGAAGATGAAGGGCGTTAACCAGGATTGGCCCGTCGCCTGGACGAACCGGTACGGTGCGGGCCGCGTCTTCGTGATGACGATCGGCCACGGGATCGATACCATCCGCCGTCCCGGTTTCGTCGGGCTCTACTGCCGCGCAGCGGAGTGGGCAGCCACCGGCGAGGTCACTTTACCGCCGCCCGATTTGAAGGGCGAAAATCGCCGTCGCGCGTGGCCGTATTACTCGTCACTGTCCGTTGTGGAATACTCGGCGTTGATTCCTTGATTCCGGCGCGACAGGAATTGACACTTTAAGTTGCGCCGGTAAGTTATTAAATCAAAAGGTAAAATGACGCCCCTGAATGGCGGCTACCTTGGCTGAGTTTTCTATCGGAGAATCGGCCGACGGAAAAGCTAATCCCGCAGGGCGTGAGCTTTGCGCAGTATGGCCCTCGGGTGGACCGTATCTGGAACGAAAAAGTCTCTCGGTTGCAGTCCGCAAAACTCAATCATCTGTAGACCATAGTCGCAGCGACGAAGGTCGGCGGGGCTGGTGTTGTTTGTTCCCAGAGTGAACCTGCACCCGGCCGCTTTCGCTGCACGTATGAACTTGGCGCTCGGCAGTTGATACAGGTCGTTGAGCTCGATTGCGACCTGGTTACGAGCCGCAGCGCCGACAATGCGCTGTATACGCTCGTCCGTCCAAAGCTGGTCGTAGCCTTCGGCGATCACCGCCGGCAAAAATGTCGGGTTCACGTAGATGTCGATAGGCTCGTGCTCGAGAATGCCTAGCGTGCGCGCGACCAGGGTTTCCATAAAGTCATCGACGTTGGTGATGCTTCCGACCTCCTCGGGAATCCACAGCCGCATGCGACGGCCCCGGTTGTCGGTCCAGGTCATCGAGTCGGTAAAGATGTAATGAAACGCCGCGGCGGTCCGGCGCGAAAACATGCTGGTCCATTCGCGCCCTTCGGCTTGCATTCCGGCGAGAACTGGTTGCTGACTCATCTCTGTACAGAAAGCCAAAGCCTGCTCGTCGGTCTCGATCGGGAAGCCTTTTCCGCAATTCACCGCAAGCCCATACTGGATGCCGTGCCGGCGAGAGCGTCTCAGCAGTTCGTCGAGAGTCAACCCACCTTTCAGGTGCACGTGAAGATCGAGTATCGGGATGCCCTTCGCTATCAACGCCCGAATCTTCTTGTCGGCTTCGTCCAGCTCCGGTGGGTCTGGATGCGGTGTTTGACTTGCGAGCTCATGAAGCTTGATCTTGCGAAAGCGGATCTCCGAATCTCCTCCCGCCCAGTTCAATGCGATAGAAGGTTCATCTTCTGCTGCGAGGTTATGGTGCTCGATGAAATCGACCAGCAGCAATTGATTCAGATGAATCTGAATCCGGTTTACGCTGACTGTGATCTGAAGTTGAAACCATGTGTCATCGGGAACCATGTTTTTGTAGATGGGGTTTCGTCCCTCGATTGATCCGGTTCGCAGCCAGGTGCTGGGATCGTCGGTTGCTGAAGCAGGACTCGCAATCGTGATGTGACGGCTCTCCGAGTTCAGCGCGGCAGAGCCAATGCAGATGGACCCGCGGCCTCCGGGTCGAGTCATGGCTTCTACTTCGAGCGCAAATCCAGCCGAAAGGCGGCGCAGTTGGGTGCCTGCGAAACCCAGCGTCGATGCTGGGCCATGAGCAATGAGACAACCGTCTTGAACTGCCCAGGACTGGCTGTGCTCTTTCGTTTTCCAGCCTGCCAGCGAAGCGCCGTCGAACAACTGCACGCAGCGTCCGTGCGGTAGGAGACTGCCGATGTCGCGATCAGCCACCGATCAACCCCACGTCGGTGCGTTCTCTGGCTTCCATTTCAGGCTGCAGCCGCGGCTGGCGATTTGCGGATCGGGTGCGGGTTTGCCCGAGAGAAGCAAGTCGGCGGCTTTGCGCATATCCTCGCCCGTGACGGGCAGCGCATTTCCCGCGGCCTGCGGTATGGTCGGACGGCTGCCGTCGAATTGCCCGCGATAGTAGAGGCGACGATCCTTGTCATATAAAAAGAAGTCGGGAGTGCAGGCGGCCTGATATTGCTTCGCCGTCTGTTGCGATTCGTCGTAGAGATATGGGAAGGTAAAACCGCGAGCCTTCGCCAGTTCTCCCATCTTCTCCGGGCCGTCATCCGGAAAGGTCGCCACGTCGTTGGAACTGATTGCCACAGTAGCCAGGCCTTTTGCCTTGTATTCCGCAGCAAAGGCAAGAAATCCATCGAGAATGTGCAGGACAAAAGGACAATGATTGCAGATGAACGCCACCAGCAACCCCTGACCGTCCGCGAAATCCTTGAGTGTATAAATGCGACCTGATGGATCACGGAGCGCGAAATCAGGCGCGCGATTACCTAACTCCGGCATCATCGATTCGAATCTCATGCAGCTCTCCTCATTCGTGCAAGCAGACGACTACGGCAGGTGCCGACTCAGCGACTATAACGGCTTTCATCACTGTGGCTGAAATCGTTAGAACGGATATGCGCTATTCCGTAGCGCGATAAAGGTTGGGATTCCGCGCCGGCGAACGATCGACCCCGAGCGGCTGCGACCTAGAACATCGGATGTGGGTTGATGGCGTGATCGGGTATGGGTTGAATCACGTCCCAGTGTTCAACGATTCGCCCATTTTCCAGACGGAATAAATCAACCACGGCGCCTCCCTTGGAATCGGGCTGCGTTTTTCCGTGCAGATGGACGGCGGCCAAATCGCCGTCAACGAGAATCCTCTTAATCTCGAAGCGAGCGTCGGGCCGGGAAAACATGGGCTCAAGGATTGTGATGGCGGCCTCGCGTCCATCGGGGATGTTCGGGTTGTGTTGCACATAGTCAGGAGCGACATACGCCTCAAATGCCGCCCGAACGCTCCTTTTTGTATAAAAAAGGTCAACAAATTGCGCGATTACGGCCCGATTGCGTTCTGTTTCCATGGAAATTGGTCCTCGAAATAGCATTTATTAGGGACAAAACGGAGCTGCGACTCCACTGCTGCTCAACCTGCGGTGACTACCGAACCCATCAAAAAAACGTGTTTTTTAGGTGCTTTTTATGCCGATTGAAGGCAGAAAAACCCCTTTTCATCGTACATCCGTGCTCGCGAATGCGTTTTTTCAGATGATTCTCCCATGGCCTGAATGGACAAGAGCACGTCCCGGGTTCCAGTAAACCTGTGCTCGGTACGCAGGATGTGGGCCCGGCAATTATCACCGCAGGCGAGCGTGGTTTGCCAACGCCGTTTTTGATCCTGCGAGCGCGCTCTGACCGATTCGCGGTGGAACGTGCTCTCAGCGCTCGCCGCCGGCAGTTCCGGTGGTTTCATCTTCTTCGGGGATCCGCCATCACCCCGATAACTAGCTGGTATTGAAGCAAACAATTTCTCAGAAGTAAGCGCAACGTCTATTTTGTTGATTTGCACACCACAGAACACTTGTCCCCGCAGGCAGGAAGTTCCGCTCTCGATCGGAATCAATTTCAAGTAGTTCAGTTTCATATCTTCGGTAAATGTCGCGCAGCAAGTCTCGCCGACAATTTCTAAGGAGCACGCTTATGAAGTTCGGAATCATCCAAGGAGTGCGCAACCACCCGAGCAAACCCTATCCTTTGCAACAGGTTTATGAGGACTACATCAGCGATGCACTTCTCGCCGAAGAACTGGGATTCGATTTTTCATGGTATGGCGAGCATCATGGCCGACCATGTCAGTGGACGCCGTCGCCGTTAATCGTGGCGGCAGCGGTTGCCGCTAAAACCAAGCGGATTCGGATCGGTACTTCCATTCTCTGCATGCCATTCCATAATCCTTTACGTATTGCCGAAGACGTCGCGGTGCTCGACATCATCTCCGGCGGACGTTTCGATTTCGGCATCGGTGTGGGCTCGCAGTACGAAGAGTTCGACACTTTCAACATTGATTCGGCAGAGAAGAACGGTCGCATGTGGGAGAGCATCGAGTTCATCGAGCGCTGCTTCTACGAGAAGGAGATGTTCAGCCATAAAGGCAAGTATTACGAGTTTCCCAACGTCACATTCACGACCAAACCGATACAGAACCCGGTACCGGTGTGGGCTGGCGTGATGGGTCCCAAGAACGTGGAGCATGCTGCCAGGAATGGTTATAACCTTCTGGCGGGAGGCTCACCGGCTTACGACGAGGCTTTGCGCAAAGCCGGCCGGAACCCGGCGGATTACGGGGTTTCTCCGATGCTTCATCTCGCAATTGCCGAGACGACGGACGCAGCATGGGATGCTTCTCTGGAAGGGCTGCACTACTTTATGAACTTCTATGCCCTGCGCAAGCGGCTTGACGGGACCTTCCCGCCGCCCTCAGCTGAAATTACCCGGGAGATGATTCGCGAAGGCAGAATGTTCGTTCCGGGGGAAAAGGGAGCATGCGTCGGATCGCCGAAGGATGTATTGCCGCGGTTCCTGGAGCTTCGCGACGGCGCGGAAGGCCGGGTTACACATATCCCCATGCAGGTGCGTCATCCGGGGATGAAGACCGAAGATGTTCACCGCACCATGCGGCTTTTTGCGAAGGAGATACTGCCGGTCCTGCGCAAGTCTTAGTCTGAACAAACGTCTCGAGGAGCCATTGGCCGTGGTTCCTCGAACTGTCTCGGGTTACCCTCTGACGTTCCGGATGAACTCGGCGCTCTTCTGGTAGGCGTCGATGGGATCGAATGGCGGAAACCCTATCATCTCAACGATGTAGTAGGTGACGCCTGCTTTCTTGGCCCCGGCCAGTACGCTCCGGAAGTCGATCTCGCCCTCTCCCAGCGCAAGCGAAGGGATGTAACGCATCGCCTCCGGCGGCGGCTTTTTTCCGTCTCTAAGGTGGAGCGCGCAAAACCTGTCCGGATGCGAAGCCATGCATTCACCGGGCTCGACTCCGTTCAGCAGGGTTGCGGAGAGATCCAGTTCGATGGAGCAGTTTGCCGCAGGCACCTCGCGCAGCATGGCGTGGAACGCGGTTTCGCCGTTGCACTGCGTCCAGAAATCATTGGGCGTGTGCAGGGCGAGTTGAAAACCATTGTTTCGCAACTGCTCGCCGTAACGGTTCAGAGAATCAAATGCCGGCTGCCACTCCGCATTGCTGAAATAGACATCCACCAGGGTGAAGCACTTAATGCCGAGCGCGGCGGCCCACTCCATGGTGGCGTCGATTTGGGGACCGTCTAATTCAGTCGGTTTGAATTGGCAGCATCTACTGGTGAGACCGGCATCCTGGAGCGGGTTGCGAATCTCGTCTACTGTCAGTTGCGAGAGTTTGCCGAAGTCACCGCGCAGAGTGTCTCCGGCAAATCCTTTAAAGGAACTCAGCTCGACGTCGGTGTATCCGATTGCGGACAACTGCTTGAGCGTACCGGCGAAATCGTCTTGCAGCGCAACCTTAACGCCGAACAACTGGGCTGCGACCAGATTTCCGTACAACGATAAAGGTGTCATCTGCCTGCCTCTTACTCTCCAGCCGGAGAACTCGGCGCTCCGGTGAGCCACGACGGCATCCATGGGTGTACCGAAGTCTCGCCGTTGACTCGCGAATGCTCGATGCCGGTGAAGTAGTAGTAAGGCCCGATACGCTCCAGTGCGCTGCCTGGTCAAGGCGAGTCCGAAGGTCCTTAGGAATCTCGAAGTCCAGCGCCGCAAGGTTGTCGGAGAGTTGGTTCGGGGTGGTCGCCCCAATGATGGTCGATGTGATGCCGGGCTGGGTTGCCGTCCAGTTGAGCGCTACTTGCGCCGGTGTTTTCGAAAGTTCGCGAGCAACTTCCGAGACTGATTCCAAAATCTTCCAGTTCTTCTCAGAGAAGCCTTTGAAGAACGCGGCTGCCGGACCGGTAAGACGTCCTTCGCCCTTGGTGCCGCCGGCTTCACGGCGATACTTGCCACTCAGCAGGCCACCCGCCAGCGGACTCCATGGGCAAATCCCCAAGCCTAATTGTTGGGCAGCGGGGATGTGCTCGCGCTCGATGCTGCGCGCGGCCAGCGAGTACTCCAACTGAAGGGCGATGAGCGGTTCTTTCCCCTGCTGTTTGGCCAGAGTCTGTACACACGCCAGGTACCACGCCGGCGTATTGGAGAAGCCGTAGTAACGAATCTTTCCGGCGCTTACTAAATCGTTGAGTGTCGAGAGCACCTCTTCCGGCGGAGTGACCGCGTCCCAGGCGTGCATCCACAAAAGGTCGATGTAATCGGTCTGCAAGCGGCTCAGCGAGGCATCCACGGACTGGTAAATACCTTTGCGGCCATTGCCTCCCGCGTTGGGATCACCGGGGCTCAGATTGAAGGTGAACTTGGTGGCGAGCACAACTCGATCTCGCAGTCCGAGCTCTTTCAGGAACTTGCCCAGTATCTTCTCACTGGTTCCGAAGTTGTACACATTGGCGGTATCGACAAAGTTGCCGCCCGCATCGAGGAAGCGTTGCAGAATCGCACGCGACTCCTCTTCCTCTGTTCCCAGCCCCCACTCGGTTCCAAAAGTCATGGTGCCGAGACAGAACGGGCTGACGCGAAGTCCCGAATGTCCTAAGGTGACGTAGTCCTTCAAGCTCATGTTTTCCCTCTTAACCCAAATGAAACCAATTGCGGTGAATGTGTGACAGGCCCATAGCGCCTGTCGGGATCGACACGGAGAGCCGATCATCACGAGAGACGCGCAACAAAGTGGACTATAGAAGCGAGCGCCGATGCCGCAAAACAGTTTGCTTCGATACCGCGTATCCATGGCGGCGATATCTCGGCATAAAGCCGGTTATCAGATCAGCCGCTAAAGCGTATCAACACAAACGATTGTGGCTTTCAATGCCAGCTGCACTACTCTTCTTCCGACGGCACTTGCCCCACGCCTTGCCCATCGACGGAGGAACTTATGGCTGCTGAAACCGCGACCACCCAGGCGCCTGACGACATTGGCGGACCTTCAACCAAAGAGCTGGCTGGAACCACGCTTCTGTACCAGTACACGACGGGAAGAAAATATCAGCTTGAATTTACCCCAGACGAGGTATCGTTTGTCCTCGCGACAGACTCAACCGGACAGAAACATTATCTGCCCTACCGCGCCAGAAAGATTCGCGAGAACCTGTACATGGTGCACTGGATCGTGAAACAGAATCACATCCACGTCACGCTACTGCTGGACCTGGAGCAGGACCAGGTACACGTGTCGGCATTGATGCCCGGTGGAACCGAGTTCTTCGACATCGCGAAGATAGAAAAGAAAGAGCGCGCCGGCTAAGGGCCGCAGGATGTCTGCTGTCGCGCTCTGGTCGAACCGAGGGCTGCGATTTCTAGACCCACCAGGCATTGCCCGGTTGCTCGCGGATGATGATTTCGTTCAGGAAATTGGCTGATTTGGTCAATCCTTCTTCGGCCGACATCAGGCTGTCTTCGTGCTCGATCGATAGCACATGATCGTAACCGTACATGCGCAGGGTTGAGACAAACTCACGCCACCATTCGCTTCCGTGGCCGTAGCCGCAGGTGCGGAAGATCCAGGACCGCTCGCGTTCCTGGGTATAAGGCTTGGTATCCAATACGCCTGTCATGGGAAGGTTGGAAGGATAAATCTGAGTGTCTTTTGCGTGCACGTGGAAGATTGCCTCTCCCAGCAGACGTACAGCGGCGATGGGATCGATGCTTTGCCAAAACATATGACTGGGATCGAGATTGCATCCTATCGACGGGCCTGCGATGGCGCGCAATTTAAGCATCGTCTCCGGGCTATACACCACGAAGCCGGGGTGCATCTCGATCGCGATCTTTACACCATGGTCGGCCGCGAACTTGGCGTGCTTGCTCCAGTAAGGGGTCACTACCTTTTCCCATTGCCACTGCAGCACCTCAAGGAAGTCTGGCGGCCATGGACAGGTTACCCAGTTCGGCTGTTTAGCAGTAGCGGAATCGCCGGGGCATCCGCTGAAGTCGACAACTACGGGTACGCCCAACTTTTCGGCCAGCAGAACCGTTTTTCGGCTCACGTCACTGTGTTGCTTCGCAATCTCGCGATTAGGGTGCAGCGGATTGCCATGGCAACTGAGGGCACTAATCGTGAAACCATGGTCCTCGACCCTAGCTTTGAATTCCTTCAACTCGGCCGGGGACTCTAACATTGAGAGCTGGCAGTGACTGGCTCCGGGATAGTTTCCCGTGCCCAGTTCGACATATGAAATGTTAAGACGAGCGAGCTTCCGAAATACCTCGTCGATCGGTAAACCCGACAACAGCGGCGTAAATACGCCTACTTTCATGACATCGCTCCCGTGAATAGCGTGTGAATCGCGTTAACAGCATGTTGCGAACGATGGCATTGCGTCCGCGAAGATAGGTTAACGACGCTCTTTTATATGGCGTTTCAGAATACCCCGCATGACATGGGGTGCAAAATGGATTGATTCGATAAGCGGTATTGGCAGCACTGATTTGTGTAGTCGAGAGTGGGGTGCCATCATCGCGAACGTCTTTCTCTAAACATCCGCCGAACCATCAATTCATCCCGCGCTCATCGTTTCGCAATCGTGTTGCTCGATACCCTGTATCCGCACAAACGGTTTCTCGGCTGAGCATTGCCTGCCCTATCCTCGGGCATGAGCCGTTGCAGCGCGGACGGTTTGTTTCAGCATGTCTCATAGCCACGCAAGCGCCCCTTGCAGGCCACGTGCACCACAGGCTGGTCGCTCCTGGTTCCTCTCGAAAGCGACCCAATGACTTAGCTATGGCGGAGGCAAGTGCATGGCAATCCAATACAACCTGTTGCAAAGAGGATTCAGAAACACTCCTGACGATCGCAATCCCACCGGTTTCCAGATCCTGGTAAAGAGTTCTTACTATCGCGGCGTTCGCCTGTCGCTGGTCGATGGCATTGACGTCACGGTGGACGGAGAGGCTTTCGATCGCAGCGCGATCCAGTTCGAGACTGGGGGGCGCAAGTACACCCTCGATCAGCTCGAATCCATCAGCGATGTGCAATGGGAGTGGCTGGAGCCGGCCATCGTAACGGTCGCGAAGCCCGGCGGCCTAAGGCCCGGCGTACACGATGTTCACGTGGTGGTGAAGCTGCGCATCTCCTACATGCCGTTCAATCCGGTGGCCTCGCACTTCCGCGATAAGCTGGTGCTGATGCCCCATGGTGAGTCGGCTATGGCATCGAAACCAAAACTATCCGTCTCACTCTACAGCTACAACGGCGATCTTCAAGCGGGAACCATGTCGCTGGAGGACTGTCTCGCGGACCTGTCCGACATGGGCGCCGAGGGGGTTGAGTTTCTGCCAGAAGCTATTATTCCTAACTATCCCAATCCACCGAAGCAGTGGCTCAAGCAATGGTTTGGCTGGATGGAAAAATACAAGCTGAAGCCCATCGCTCTGGATGGCGGCGCCGATACGAAGCTCTTCCGTGATCGCATACTGTCGCTGGATGAGATTGTCGAGCTGGTTGCCGTCGATCTGAAGCTGGCAAATACCCTGGGATGCAAAGTGTATCGCGGACTGGGAAGCTCGTGGCCATCGGCGCTCAATGTTTCCGCGAACATTGGCCGCAAGACCGACTGGAAGGGCGGAATAACACCATTCGCCATCTATGAGAAGCTCCTGCCGATTGCGGAGAAGTATGACGTCAAGATGGGCGAAGAGCTCCACATCCCGTTCCTGATCGATTCCGATTGGCTGGAACAGACGATCGAGCTGATCGACAAACATCAGACTGCTTACCTCGGATTTGTTCCCGACATGAGCATCTTCGTGCGTCGCCCGCCCAAGCATATGAGTCCGGAAACTTTCATTGGCTGGGGTATCGGCAAAGAAATTATCGATTACGTTTACGACGCGCGCGAGAACCTGGTACCCGAGGAGGAGGCGAAGCAGAAGGCGATCGAAATGGGTGCGGGACCGATGAGTGTGCCCTTCACGGCCATGGTCTATCACCTGACCTACTCAACCAAAGAACGAAACGACGCCGAACAGCTGAAGCGACTGATTCCGTATTCGGTGCACATCCACGGGAAGTGCTACGAGGTGCTCGACGACCTGAGCGACGAATACAGCATCCCGTACAGCGAGGTGATACCGGTGTTGGCGCACGCCGGCTACGCCAACTACATATCCAGTGAATATGAAGGTGATCGGGCGCCGTTCATGGCTTCCAAACAGGTACGGCGCCAGCAGTTGATGATTCGGCAGATGTGGAATGCGGCTTTGGAAAATTCGACTAAGGATCTTACGGTGAAAGCTCATGGATAAGGTAAGGATCGGTGTAATTGGCTGCGGTGGCATTGCAAAACTGAAGCATTTTCCCGCGTTGAAGAAACTGAGCAAGCGGGTCGAGATCGTCGGCTGCTGCGACCTCATGGAGGAGAGAGCAACCGAAGCGGCCAGCCTTTATGGCGCTGCTGGGGTTAAGACTTACAGCGAGTATCGCCGGATGCTGGAAGACAAGAGCATCGATGCAGTCTACGTTCTCACTCCGAACGTGGCGCACTCGCCCATCACAGTTGACGCGCTGGAAGCAGGGAAGCACGTTCTATGCGAGAAGCCTATGGCGGCAACTTCGGTGGATGCGAAGAAGATGCTCGACGCCACGAAACGCACCGGCAAGAAGCTGACGATTGGATATCAGAACCGTTTCCGGCGCGACATGCAGATCCTCTACAAGATGTGCCGCGGCGGCGACCTGGGGGAGATTTACTTCTCCAAGGCACACGCGGTGCGTCGCAAGGGAGTTCCCACGTGGGGCGTGTTTCCTGACAAGTCGAAGCAGGGCGGCGGACCGCTGATCGACATCGGCACTCACGCTCTGGACATCACGCTGTGGGCGACTAACAACTACCGCCCGAAGCTGGTTGTCGGTTCGGTGTTTCAGAAGATGAAGGACAACCCCGAAGGCAACATGTTCGGCGAGTGGGACCCCAAGACTTATGAGGTCGAAGATTCGGCGTTCGGGTTCATCAAGATGGAGGACGGCGCGACGATTTACCTCGAGGCGACCTGGGCGTTGAACATCGGCCGCGATCAGGAAGGCCTGGTCGTGATGTGCGGAACGAAGGCAGGCCTTGAAACCGTCGGAGAAGGCGCAGGCGCGCCGAGTGCCCCGGTGAACGGTCCGGGAAGGGTGATCACCCACTCAATACAACACGGGGAAATGGTTGATACTGCCCCCTTGGTACGAACCGGGCCCGGGCCGGCGGACTTCGGAGGCGAACCGTTCCGTGTGGGAGATGCGGAGTCGACGGCATGGATCGATGCCATCGTGAACAACACCGAGCCTTACGTGAAACCTGAGGAAGCCTTCATGGTGACGCGCATCCTGGAAGCGATTTACCAGTCGGCGGAAACGGGAAAGGCAGTCGAATTCGCGGAGGAGCGAGCGGCGGCGCACTAACGACTCGAGGCTTCTAAATGCCAAGTGCTCTTTCAGAGCTACACCTTCGACTTCGAGCAAATGCAATTTCGGGTGAGCGGCGGAGCCAATGGAAGTTGTCCGCTTGCTGCTGAAGAAGACTGAGCAACTACCGATCGTTCTAGGATTACGCTGTCGCGGCGAGGATTCGACGCAGCGAAAGCCGAGGTGATTGGTGCCGGTGGTAACTTCGCCTTTGCCGCGGGTTCCGACGATGTAGCGCGAGCAGTATTGATCGGTGCAGAGGAATGATCCGCCGCGATGCGCCTTCTTCTTTTCGGTAGGCTCATCAGGATCGAACGGCGAATCCGGCCCCTTGGGATTGCGCGCCACGCCTCCAGTCGCCACTAGCTGCTGGTAGTAGTCGGGACGATACCAGTCGCTGGTCCATTGCCATACATTTCCCGCCATGTCGAAGAGCCCGTATCCATTGGGCGGGAACTTTGCCACCGGGGCGATGCCGGCGTAGCCATCCGCGCCGCTGTCTTTGTCAGGGAAGTGTCCCTGATGGGTGTTGGCCATCCACTTTCCATTCGGCCGGAACGAGTCTCCCCACACAAATGGTTTGCCGGCGAGACCGCCGCGCGCGGCGAACTCCCATTCCGCTTCTGTCGGCAAGCGCTTGCCCGCCCACTTGGCGTAAGCTTCGGCATCGGGATAGGCGATCTGTACCACGGGGTAGTTGTCTTTGCCCTTGATATCGCTGTTGGGGCCGGAGTGGGTGTCGCCAGTTCGCACCGTGAACATAGCTCCACCATTGGTAATGATCGTTGAGCGGTACCGGATGATCGGGCGGAGAAAACACCACCGATCCGGCGACGAGATTTTCTGGTGGCGCTCCGGGAAAATCCTCCGCGCGTGGTTTGCGCTCCGCGATGGTGACATAGCCTGTGGCCTTCACGAACTTGGCGAACTCCGCGTTGGTCACATCGGTTTTGTCCATGAAGAAGCCATCAACGTAGACGCGATGAATCGGACGTGCGTCTTGCGTAGCCTTCATGCCGACTTCGTCCATGTCGGGCGGATCGTTGGCGCCCATGGAAAATTCGCCGCCGGGTATCCAGGTCATTCCAGCGGGAGTCGCACCGGGAGCCGCGGCTTTATTCGCAATCGTTGGTCCGAACATGGACTTGGAGTCAGGCGCGTTGGCGGGCACGGGATCCGGCGGTCTAGCGGCGGCAGCGGCCGCGGTCTCGGGTGAGGAGGCGCTCGCGCTGACAGCGCCATCTGAGTTGCGCCGCAACATCCACGCCGCTGCGATTACCAGCACAAGCGCCAGCGCAGAGATTATGACCAGATAAGTGTTGCTCTGACCGGCTTTGGCCGGGATGGGTTGAGCCTGCTTCTTCTTTGTCGTTTGCGTTGCCATTCGGTATAACCCAAGTTGAATGATGTCGGGGATATCAATGAGCATAACCCGCAGCTAGATCATTTGCGAGTCGTAGTTCGGGTACTTAACCTCACAACCAAGAGTTCTCATTCTGCTAAACTAGCGCAACGCCATCCATCGTGGGCCCGTCCCGAATATCTGCTTCAGGGCGAGAAACTCTGAAGCCCATTCGCAGCTTGTAGCATCTGCTCAAACAACTGAGGTCTAATTGTGGGGTTTTCGCAAAAACTTAGATTTGTACTTTTAGGTACATTATCCGCCGGCGCCTTGATTTTGACTCTGGGATGCAACAAGACGAGCAAACAGCCGGCCGCGCAGCAACAGGCCATGCCGGTAAAGACGCAGGCGGTGAATCTTGAACCGGTCCCGCGCACGAGCGAATATGTAGCCACCATCAAGTCGCGGCGCTCGGCCAACATCCAGCCGCAGGTGGACGGCACCATCACCAAGATCCTCGTAAAATCCGGGGACAAGGTGAGTGCCGGGCAGTTGCTGATGACCATCGATCCGCTCAGGCAAGAGGCAGTGGTCAATTCACAGCGCAGCACCGAAGCCCAGATGAAGGCCACCTACGAGTACAACAAGAGCGAGTTGGAGCGCCAGAAGGGTCTTTACGAGGCACAGGTCGCCAGCAAGCAGACTTACGAGCAGGCGGTTTCAAATTTCGAGAACTCGCAGGCTGCCTGGGAATCGGCCAAGGCGGCCACGATTTCGCAGCAGCAACAGCTCGCCTACTACAACCTGAGGGCGCCCTTCAACGGCGTCGTGGGCGACATCCCGGTCCGCATCGGCGACTACGTTTCATCGACTACTTTGTTGACCACGGTCGACGAGAACAAGGACCTGGAAGCCTACGTTTATATCCCGACTGATCTGGCCGGCAACATTCGCATGGGACTGCCGATACAAATTGTCAGCAGCACGGAAGAGCTGATCGAGAGCACTAATATCTATTTCATCGCCCCGCAAGTGGATAACGCGTTGCAGGGGATACTGGTGAAGGCGCCGGTGCATGCCTCGCTGGACCGCTTCCGCAACGCGCAGCTGGTGAAGGCGCGCGTGGTGTGGAGCACGGCTCCTACGCCCACAGTGCCGGTTCTGGCGGTGACGCGAATCGGTGGTCAGGCATTCGTGTATGTTGCGGTTGCCAATGGTAGCGGTCACGTGGCCAAGCAGCGCGCCGTGACCCTGGGCGAGACCATCGGGAATAACTACGCAGTCGACGGCGGGCTATCCACCGGCGACCAGGTGATTGTCTCGGGAATCCAGTTCCTGAACGATGGAGTTCCCGTTCAACCGACCAGCTAACCTGCCGCGCTGGGCGCGGCTCGAATAGGAATCCAGTGGTTGATTTTTTCATCCAGAGACCTGTTTTTGCGACGGTTTGCGCGTTGCTGATCGTCGTCGCCGGTGCGGTTTGCATACCGACGCTGCCGATCTCGCTTTATCCCAACCTTGCGCCGCCGCAGGTCACGGTCAGCTGTAACTACGTGGGCGCGAATGCGGCGGTAGTGGAATCGGCGGTGACCATCCCGCTGGAGCAGCAGATCAACGGCGTCGAGGGCATGCACTACATCACCTCGACCAGTTCCAACGACGGCACCAGCAACATCAACGTGGTTTTTCGCACCGGCTATGACCTGAACATCGCCGCTGTCGACGTGCAGAACCGCGTAGCGACCGCGACCGGCCGCTTGCCGCAGGAAATCAAGAACACCGGCATCACCATCACCAAGGCGAATCCGAACTACGTTTTCGCGGCGGGTTTCTACTCGCCCGATGGGAGCCTCTCCAACCAGTACATCTCAAACTATATTGACGTGTACGTGAAGGATGCCCTGAAGCGTATTCCCGGCGTGGGCGACGTTTCCATCTTCGGCGAGCGCAAGTATGCCATGCGCATCTGGCTTGATCCCTACAAGCTGGCGCAACGTGGGCTGACAGCGGCGGATGTGGTTTCTGCATTGCAGGAGCAGAACGTCGAGATTCCGGCGGGCCAGTTGGGCAGGCCACCGGCCAATCTCAAGCAGGACTTTCAAATAACGCTGCGCGTGGTTGGCCGCCTTTCGTCCCCGAAAGAATTTGAGGACATCATCCTGAAGAACACGCCCCAGGGACTGGTCCAGGTCAAGGATGTGGGGCGGGCGGAGATCGGCTCGGAAAGCTATGACACCAATCTGCTGTACAGCGGCCATCCCGCCGTCGGCATTGGGGTGCAGCAGCTATCGGACGCTAACGCGCTGGCCGTGGACAAGGCGGCGAAGGCAGCTCTCGCCGATTTGGCAAAATCGTTTCCCCCGGGAATCAAGTACGTCATCGCCTTCGATACCACGACGGTGGTTGGCGATTCCATCCGCGAAGTCGTGACCACGCTGGAAGAATCGATCATCATCGTGATCATCGTCATCTTCTTCTTCCTGCTGGACTGGCGCGCCACCATCATTCCGGCCATCACCATTCCGGTTTCGTTGATCGGAACCTTCGCGTTCATCAAGGCGTTCGATTTCTCAATCAACTCGCTGACCTTGTTCGGAATCACTCTGGCCACGGGCCTGGTGGTCGACGACGCCATCGTCGTCATCGAGAACGTGCAGCGTCACATCAGCGACGACAACACGGATGCGCGTACTGCGACTTCCGTGGCTATGAAGGAAGTAGTCGAGCGCGGTGGTCGCCACCTCGCTGGTGCTGATTTCGGTTTTCGTCCCGGTATCGTTTTTCCCCGGCACCACGGGAATCGTTTACAAGCAGTTCTCGTTGACCATCGCGTTCTCCATTGCTATTTCGTTGTTCAACGCGTTGACGCTCTCGCCGGCACTGGCTGCGATGCTGCTGCAAGGGGAAGAGCACAAGTACAACGTGCTGGACTGGACGCACATTAGTTGGGTATCGCGCGGCTATCGAGGCTTCGCCCACGGCGTGGATCGCGTGATTCGCGGCATGGGCACGGGATATGCGGCGGTGATCCGTCGCACTTTGCGGATTCGTTACGTGATGCTGGTGTTGTTCATCGTGGGACTGGCGGCGACAGCGTATGAGTATAAGCACGTACCTACCGGCTTCGTGCCCCAGGAAGACCAGAACTACTTCATCGTCGTGGTGCAGGCGCCGCAGGGCGCGTCCTTGTCATACACGACTCAGGTCTCGACCGAGGCGGAGAAGATCCTGCTCGCCGATCCGGATGTATTCGGTACCTTCGCGATACCCGGGCTTCTCACTCTCCGGCGGCAGTTCGTCCAACTACGGACTGGTGTTCGCGCCGCTGAAGCCGATCGACAGCCGCAAAGGCGCAGCGCATTCGGCGGCGGCGATTGTTGCGCGCGTTTCGCCCAAGCTGTTTGCGATTCCCGGAGCGATCGTCGTGGCCTTCGAACCTCCTGCCATTCAGGGCATCGGCAGCTTCGGCGGATTCCAGTTCCAGCTTCAAGACCTTGGCCGCAATACGCTGCAGGACCTCGCCGAACGTTGCGCAGACCATCGTTGCAGTCCAGCCGTCAGCGCAAGGACCTCACGGGATCTGTTTACCAGCTTTACCGCGAATGATCCGCAGCAGCTGGTGCAGATCGACCGCGAAAAAGCGAAAGCCATCGGCGTTCCCGTGGACCAGGTCACGCAGGCGCTGGGCGTGTACATGGGATCGCAATACGTCAACGATTTCGACTTCAACAATCGCTCGTACCGCGTTTACGTGCAGGCGGATGAGCCGTTCCGCATGACGCGCCAGCGATCTGCGCGCCTACTACGTGCGCTCGGCTACCAACGGCCTGGTGCCGCTGGGCAACATCGTTCGCCTGACCGACACTGCCGGGCCGCAGGTGATCAACCACTTCAACCTTTTCCGCTCGGCGGAAATCGATGGCGCTCCGGCTCCGGGCTACAGCTCGGGACAGGGTTTGGTGGCGATGCAGGAGTTGGCGAAGCAGCACATGCTGCAAGGCATGTCGTATAGCTGGTCAGGCTTGGCGTTGGAGGAAGTGGAGGCCGGCGGCAAAGCGATCATCATCTTCAGCCTGGGATTGTTGGTCGTCTATCTGACGCTGTCGGCGCAATACGAAAGCTTCGCGCTGCCGTTCATCATTCTGCTGGCCGTGCCCATGGCGGTGCTCGGCGCATTGCTGTTCATCTCGCTGCGCGGGCTGGTGAACGACGTTTACGTCCAGATCGGACTAGTGATGCTGATCGGCCTGTCAGCGAAGAACTCGATTCTGATTGTCGAGTTTGCCGAACAATTGCTGGAGCAGGGAAGATCGATCACCGAAGCCGCCGTTGAAGCTGCGGAACTTCGCCTGCGTCCCATTTTGATGACGTCGTTTGCGTTCATCCTCGGCGTGCTGCCGCTGTACTTCGCAACCGGCGCCGGACAGATTGGGCGTCACTCGGTGGGAACGGCCATCGTCGGTGGCATGTTGTTCTCGACGTTGCTGAACCTGTTCTTCATTCCGATTCTCTACGTGATCATGAAGACGATTCTCACGTCGTTCTCATCGCGTCGTGCGAAGACCGAGGTCGAAGAGGAGATGCGCGCGGCGTAGTCGATCGACAACCCCTCACCAGCGCGGGTGCCTCACTCCGGCACCGTTCGCCGGAGGTGGGGGTGTTCCGTTGTGTTCAGCAAGCTCTGCTCATTCCTTCGGTTGGAGTGAGGTCTGCTAGACGAACGCGAATTTTCTACAGTCCAGACAACTCTTCCCATCCGCCTTTCTTTTCTCTTGACTCTCACGTTACGTTATCCCGCAGACTGGAAAACCTCACGAGGCAAAAATCGATGGCTTACACCGTCAAACAACTGGCCGCGATGTCGGGTGTCACCGTGCGAACGCTTCATTTTTACGATGAAATGGCGCTGTTGAAGCCCGCCTACACCAAGGCGAACGGCTACAGAATCTACGAAGAGCCGCAACTGCTCATGCTCCAGCAAATCCTCTTTTACCGGGAACTGGGGTTCGAGTTGAAGCGCATCAACGAAATCCTGAGCCAGCCGAAATTCGAGAAAATCGCCGCTCTCAAGTCGCACCGGCGGGTCCTCGAAAAAAACGTCACGCGGACCCGCACGTTGATTGAGACCATCGATAAAACCATCAGCCACTTGAAAGGAGCAAAGAAGATGAAGAACGAAGAACTGTTTGTGGGCTTCGCCGTCGGCGAAGGCAAAGACCGGTTTGATGATGGGTTTACCCGTCACGGCACGACTATCGATTGCAAGCTGTCGGGAAAGGACACCGGCGGAGCAATGTGCGTATTGGAGGTGAACAATACCGGATGGCCCCGCCACGTAAACCGGGACCAGGACGAATGGATTTACGTCGTCGACGGCGAGGTGGAGTTGGAGATTGGCAGGAAGCGATTCCGCCTGCGGGCTCGTGAATCCATGTTCATCCCACGCAATGTGGAGCACGCCTGGTCGTCCATTAGCGCTCAAAGCAAGATCATCAATACCTATCAACCGGCCGGCAAAATCGAAAAATTCTTTCAGGTGCTGGCCAAATCGAAAGACCTGCCGACGCGCGAGGAGACGATTGAGAAAAGCTACACGGCGGAACAGATCGACGGCTTGAAACAGGTGTTCGAAGCACACGGCATGACTGTGACTGGCCCACCACTCGACGTTGATTCGACTGGAAAGTAGGAGGGGCAATGGAAAGGGTGGCAGGAGAGCAACCGCTGAGTACCTGCCGTACCTCCAGCACTCGAACATTGAGAACGGCGCTTACGCTTCTTGAAGGACGGGCTTTCACCTTCCGCTCCTATGCGGCTGGTGGTGCGCGTCGTCGTCGTGTTTTGATTCACGGCGACATTCCTGAGGTCAAAGCAAAGGCCCCGACGAATTCTTTATTTCGCCGGGGCCTGCCACTTCTTTCACTGATTCAGTCGCAGCTAGAGCATGTGCCTCAGGTTCGCGTCCTGCTATTGGACGCTGACCTAGGACAATGATTACTTCCCGGCCTCCGGCGCCGTCACCTTGATCGCTGGAACTTCCTGCTGCTTCACCAGATTGTTGTAGGCCGGGATGTCGGTCGAGACAATCTTCGTTCCACTTGGCCAGTTGTTCGTCTCAGCCTCTTACTGAGCAGTGTCAACACTTCATACGACTGCTGTGTCGGCGCAGTTTCGGCGCTGCCCACCACGCCACTCAGGGCGACCAGATCGTTGTTCAGACGGACAGGGAAGTTGAGCACGTCCTGACCGCTCTTCGCCTTGGTCTGGATGAGCGCTTCTTCCATTCGGCGTCATCTTCTTATCTAGCGCCTTGCCGGCATCGACAATGGGCTTCTGCGTTGGCATCGTCGCCGAGCCGCTTGTTGAGAGCGTTGATCTGATCGCGAACCTGGCGAATCTCGATGATGGTGTCGTCGGTTGCCGTGACCTGATCGCGGATCTTCATCAGCAGGTCGAAACGCTTCGCCAGGTCGGCTTGCGTCACGCTCAATCGCGGATCGGGCACGATCTCCAGCGGCGCGGTGTAGCGACTGCCCCAGCACGGTGAGCTTCACCTGGTAGTTGCCGGGCAACGCTTCGGGACCGTCGGTGCTGCCTCCCCAGAGCGGAGCCTTGCGGCACCTTGGTTGCTCCTTCATAGCGCAGGTCCCAGACGAAACGGTTCAGGCCGGCATCGGCGGGAAGCTCGCCCTACCGCCGCCGCGGCTGAAGAAATCGTCCTCTTCATCGGGCCTGCCCTCCTCTTCTTTCTTAGGGAACTTGCGGATGACTTTGCCGGAGGAGTCGAGAATCTCCAACGTGATCTTCGGAGGCTCTTTCTTCGCCTTGCGGCTATCGCTCTTGTCGCCTTCGACTTGGCCTCGGCTTCGTGCGACTCTGACCGGCTGAACCTGACGGCCTGCATTCGCGCCGGCTTTCTGGTCCGGCTTCTTCAGCGAATCCTTCAGCCAGTAATAAATAACAGCTCCGCCGGGAGGGTTCTTCCCGACATTGCCGCTGGCCGCTGAAGAACGAAGGATGGAAGACGGTCTCGTTGGTCGGCGACGGAGTGAAAAGGTGCGCCTGCTGCTGCGGAATGGAATCGTTGTACTGCCGCAGCGGGCCGATGTCGTCGAGAATCCAGAAAGCGCGGCCGTGCGTCGCAACGACCAGATCATTGTTCTTGACGATCAAGTCGTTCACCGGCGCCATGGGCAGATTCAGTTGCAGCGGCTGCCATTTCCCGCCGTCGTCAAACGATACATAAACGCCCTTCTCCGTTCCGGCAAAGAGCAGGCCCGGGCGTTGGGATCGACGCGCACCGCATGCACGTAATCGTCCGCGGGAATGCCGTTCACCAGCTTGGTCCAAGTCTTGCCGAAGTCGGTGGTCTTGAAGACGTAGGGCGTGAAGTCGTCCATCTTGTGACGCTCGACCGCCATATAAGCGGTGCCGGCGTCGCGGGGCGACGCCTCGATCAGGCTCACCGTGCCCCAATCCGGCATGGCTTTGGGCGTGACGTTCTCCCAGTGCTGGCCGCCGTCGCGCGTGAGATGCACCAGGCCGTCGTCGCTACCGGCCCAGATCAGGTCCTTCTGCACGGGCGATTCCACCACCGAAAAGATGGTGTCGTAGACCTCGACGCCGGTGTTGTCCTTGGTGATCGGTCCGCCGGATGACTGCCTGCTTCGACTTGTCGTTGCGCGTCAGGTCGGGGCTGATGATGGTCCAGCTCATTCCGCCGTCGGTCGTCTTGAACAAAACTTCGCCGGCGTAATACAGCGTCTTGGGATCATGCGGCGAAAAGACGATGGGCTCGGTCCACTGGAAGCGATGCTTCAGGTCGGCCGCGCCCCATCCGATGGGATTGATGGGCCACGGATTCACCGCCTGCTGCTGATGCGTGCGGTGATCGTAACGCGAAATCTCGCCGCCGTACGAACCCGCATAAACGATGTTGGGATCGTTGGGCTCGGGAGCGATGTATCCGCTCTCGCCGCCGCCCACGTCGTACCAGTCGCGAGCGGTCGATGGTGCCATCGAGCCCCGCGCTGGCGATGGCGACAGTCGAGTTGTCCTGCTGCGCGCCGTAGATGTAATAGGGGAAACGATTGTCGCTGGTGACGTGATAGAACTGCGCCGTCGGCTGGTTGTAGATGCGTGCTCCAGCTTTCGCCGCGATCGGTCGAGACGGTCGCGCCGCCATCATTGCCGTTGATCAGGCGCTTCGGATTCGTCGGGATCGATCCACAGCGCGTGATTGTCGCCGTGCGGCACGCGCAGGCGGGTAAACGTCTTGCCGCCGTCGTTGGAGCGATAGACCGCTGTATTAAGGATGTAGACGGTAGTCCGGCGATTTGGGATCGGCAAAGATGTGCGAGTAGTACCAGGCACGCTGGCGGAAACGATGATCGTCCGTCATCAGGTGCCACGTTTCGCCGCCGTCGTCGGAGCGATAGATGCCGCCTTTCGCTGCTTCGATGATTGCCCACACCCGATTGGGATTCGCCGACACCGTGACACCAATGCGGCCGATGGGGCCGTCGGGCAGTCCATGCCCGGTGAGTTGCTTCCAGGTCGTACCGCCGTCGATGGACTTGTACAGTCCGCTGCCTGGGCCGCCACTGTCCATGCTCCAGGGCGTGCGCTTGGCCTGCCACAGCGCGGCATAAATAATGTTGGCGTTGGTCGGGATCGAAGGTGATGTCGATGCCGCCAGTCTTGGCATCCTTGTATAAGACCTTCTGCCAGCGTCTTGCCGCCATCGTTGGTGCGGAAGATGCCGCGCTCTTCGTTGTCGCCAAACGGATGCCCCAGGGCGGCCACGAACGCGATGTCAGGATTCTTCGGATTGACAATCACGCTGCCGATCGCGTGAGTGTCAGGCAGGCCGACGAACTTCCACGTCGCGCCTGCGTCGATCGATTTGTAGACTCCGTTGCCGCTGACGATGTTGCCGCGAATGCACGCTTCGCCGGTTCCCACATAAATAATATTCGGGTCCGACTCAGAGACGCGCAATCGCGCCGATCGATGGCGACATGTCTTTGGTTTTGTCGGTGAGCGGCTTCCAGTTGAGCCCGCCATCGGTGGTCTTCCAGACGCCGCCGGCAGCCGCGCCGAAGTAATACACGTCGGGCTGACCAACGACGCCCGACACCGCCGGCACGCGTCCGCCGCGATACGGGCCGACCAGTCGGTACTGCAGGCCCTTCCACGGACCTTTGTACTCGCCTTCGTCCTGCTGGGCTTCAGCGGCTTTGGCAGCGGTGCCTTGCGCGGGCTTCTGCGCCTGCGACTGGGTTGGCTCGGCTTGCTGGTCGGGTTGTGAATCGGATTGCTGCGCCAGGGATGGCGCAAAGGAAAGTGCAACGAGAAGGGCGACTGACAGTCGCTCGCAACTTAGGTTACCTCCGGAAAGTCACTAGTCGCGGGTGCCGCTCATTGTTAACATACGATGAGCGAAGATGCACGATATCAGGAAGTCAATGTACTAGTCGAGTAGGACAGGCAACTCTGTTGGGCTTTTGGAAAAGAGCAGCTTGGTTAAGGCGGCCTCGCAGTTTCGCCGGTGTCCGTCGAAACCAGTTGGGTCAAGCGCAGCATGGCTGTTCGGTCGCGATGTGATGGGGATGGCTGCTTTGACACTGGCTTCATCGCACTGCTACCATCGCAGATTGAGCAAGTCCCGCCCGCAAGCGTCCCCGTCGTCTAGCCCGGCCTAGGACACCGCCCTTTCACGGCGATAACACGGGTTCGAATCCCGTCGGGGACGCCAATAAAATAAATCAGTTGGACCATCCAGGTACCCGGCATACGTGAAGCGTACGTCATAGGGGCCATCGCTGTAATGCCTTTTGCTGTTGAGTGGGTTCCTGATCTCCATTTTCAGCTTCTCGATAGCCCGTTCCGTTTGTCCGGCGTGTAGTTCAGCCAATAACTTCGACCGAAACTAGCGCCCCGGCCTCAGTTCGCGCCGGTAGCAGCCACCGAGTCCAGGTACCTGGAAACAGCGATTTCCAGATTGAAGTGCATGGCGTCCTGGCCGAGCGCGTGACCCAGCGGCGATCTCTGTACCATGTCGATTACATGCGGGTTCATTCCGACCAACCACAGCTTGACGCCACGCTCACGCTGTCGCTTCTCGCCTTCCATCAGCATTTTAAGCGCCGTATATTCCAGATCGGGTACGCCTCGGAGGTGAATGGCAACGACCTTAGGCTGTGCTTCTTCGATCAACAGCTTGATCTTTTGGCCGGCGTTTGCAGCATTGGCGAAGAAAATTCGGCCTTCCAGTCTCAACAACAACAAGCCGGCAAATTTCTCATCTTCAGGATGTTGGTCAGAGCGGGGCCGGAATACATTTGTGCCCGGCTTGCGTCCCAGGACATACACAGGTGGATCAGCCGCTTGATGCGCAAGAGCGACCATGGAGACGATGATTGCAACGATGATTCCCTTCAGAGTGCCCACAAGTACTACACCGGCAAATGCGATCAGGGCCCAGGTGAACTCCGTTCGTCGGACGGTGAGGATGTCCCGGAATTCGATTGGCTTGATGAGTCCGATGGAATAGACGATGACCACGGCGGCCAGTGTGGCTTGCGGCATTAAGCCGATGAGCGGGGCAAGCAGAAGCATTGTCACCAGGGTCATCGCCGCCGTCACGATCTCGGACATCTGGGTGCATGCTCCGGCGAGACGATTGACCGCTGTCTGGGTGGTACCGCCGCCACCGGGCATTGCGCCTAGAAGCGCGCCGCCGGCATTGGCCAATCCAGTTGCGAACAGCTCCCGATTGGGCTGTGGGGAGGGTTCGTCACTGCGCGCAAACGCCCGCCCGGCAGCAATGGTTTCCGTAAAACTCATGAGCGCGATGCCGAGCGCACCGGGCCAAAGTCGCCTTGCAAGTGCCAAGACCGGCGGGGTGAACGATGGCAATCCCTGCGGGATGTGGCCGACCAACTCAACACCGTGCGCATGCAAGTTTAGGAAATACGCGCCAGCAATGCCTGCCGCAACCGCCAGCAGCGGAGCTGGCGCCTTCGGAGCGAAGTGCTCGAACGCGACCAGCAGAACGATCATCGAGACTCCGACGGCGAGCGTTGCTAGAGATGTCTGGGGAATGCCATGAAGGGTAGCCAGCAGGTTCTGAACGAAAGTGCCCCTGGCGAAGTGAATCCCGAGAATCTTCGGGACCTGGTCAACTACGATGACTACTCCGATGCCGGCCTTGAAGCCAATCAAAATCGGTTCGGAGATGAAATTGGCAACGAAGCCCAGTCGCAGGATCGAAGCCAGCAGGAGCATCGCTCCTACCAGCAGTGTCAACGTGGCGGAGGCAGCCAGCAGAGATGCGGCGTCTGCGTTCGGAACGACCTCTCCCAGTTCGGCAGCGGCCAGGATAGCGAGGGTCGTGGTAGTGCTCACGCTGAGTACGCGCGAAGTGCCCAGCACGGCATAGATCACCATGGGCAGGAAGGCTGTGTAGAGCCCTACTTGAACCGGCAGGCCGGCAATCGTGGCATAAGCCATCGCCTTGGGAATGACAACGGCAGCGGTGGTCAAGCCGGCGATTACGTCAGGCCGCAACCATTCCTTGCGATAGGAGAGCAGCCACTCAGGCATCAGAACCCCACTTCACTGTCCCGAGGCTCAACTATTGCTTGGCAACCGCAGTGGCTGCCGGCCATTCATCGTCCGTCGGCTGCCAGGTCTTGTCCGGGTTGTAGAGCTCCATCTTCTTTGCGATTTCGAGGGAATTCGGCCCCAGATCCTTCTGGTAAACAACTCCATCATTGCTCACGATGAAGGTCTTCACGCCGGTCACCCGATACTCGGCCGGCACCGCGACCAGAGCGAAGCCACCAATCATGATTCCTTCGATCACATAGTCGATTTTGCCGATCGGCGCGTTCGGGCCCTGGCCCTTCAGGATCTTGAAGTAGTAGCCGTGAAAGCCGCCTTGCTTGACGTTGCTGTAGTTGTAGCCTTCTTCTAACGCCTTGGCGACTTCGTCACCGATGGGGCCGCCGGAGGTGCCGTCTTCGTTCTTCCAGTACAGGCCATCTTTCTTGCCCGGGGTGCTGATGATCTTCTGCGCGTACTGGTTCACTCCGTCGTGCGGCTCGAGGGCGTATTCCTTTTGTGCCTCGACATAACCGCGACACACAGTGATGGCATCGAGTTCGTTGGCGCCGATGCGGCGGAACAAAATCTCCTGCCGGCCGGCTTTAGCGTTGAAGTACCACTTGCCGTTCTTCTTCACGAGCGGTACCGGCAGCGGCCATTCTTCCTCGCCGACAATGATGGTCGCCTGGTTCGGATTCGACTTGGAGATCTCAACAGAGTTCTTGGCGCCGGCCTCTTTTCCAAAGTCGATCGCATTATTTTTATCGCGCACCTGATCGCCGCCGGCAACAAAGTCCTTCCCATCCGGCCCGAAGATTGCCATTAGAGCCGGTACGTCATAAGCGCTCGCGGCTTTAATGAGTTCATCGGTCGCTTGCTGTGGAGTGTCGAAAGCCTTCGGCCCCTGCGTTGTCTGCTGACTTTGTGCCACGGTGATCGGTGCTGCGCAAACCAGGGCGATTAAAGTGAAGATGGCGAATAGAGCGCTAAAGCTGAATTTTGCTTTCATATTTCCCTCCTTCGTCATGATTTGCTCTATCTCCTACCACCACCACGGCCACCACCACCGCCGCCGCGACCACCACCACCTCCGCCGCGCGATCCGCCCATGCTGGAGGAACCGCGTGAACCACTGGCTCGAGCCTGGCTGCCGCTCATACCGCTGCCAGCGCCTCCAAAGGCGCTGCGGTTAGTGGAACTCGGCGTATTGTTGGGCACGCGCTGATTGCCGACGCGATCGCCTCCGCCTCCACGATTCGAATCCATGGTGCCAGCACTTGGGCTGCGGCCGGAGCCATTGCGCGTTCCCGCCCCGGCACCGTTTCCACGATTTGCGGTGTCGCGGGTTCCGGCGCTCGGACCGGTTCCGCGGTTGGCGGTGTCGCGGGTTCCTGCATTGGATCCTGTGCCGCGATTGCCGGCCGGCTGCTGGCTGGCGCGCGCACCCTGGTTCTGTCGCGCATTCGCCTGTCGTGCCTGCATGGAGTCGCCGCGTGCCGTACCGCCGTACTTGTTGGCGGTGGATCGATCGGAGTATGGTGCACCGCCCCGATGCTGGGGATTGTGCTGCCAGTTACTGTTGCCTCCCCGATTATTGTGATTCACGCGATTGCCGCCGTTTATGTTCTGCCGGTTGCTGTTGTTGATGAAATTATTGTTGTTATTGATGGTGATGTTGTTGTTGCCACCCCATCCGGAGTTATACCCCCAGCCGCCGCCTCCCCAAAAAGCGCCCATCGCAACCCCAACACCGAACGAGATCGCCATGCCGGCTGCGTAGTAGCCCACCGGAGGATACGCGATTGGCGGGTAGGCGTAGACCGGAGCACCGTATACAACCGTCGGGTTATAGCTTGGAACGTAGACTACCTGTGGATTGGCCTGCTCGACCACAATCACCTGCTTGCTTTCCACCGTCTTAACTTCTACCTTCTGCTGCTCGCTCGACTTGAGATTGCCGGCGTCCTGCGCCTTCTTGCGCATGCGCTGCACCGCATCCATGACGTCGTTCTGCTGCGCCAGAAATGCGTTGCCCAAGTCCGTGGTCCACTTGATGTTGTCTGCCAGAAGCTTGACTACCTCGGGTAGACCGGCCAATCCCTGAATACTAGGGTCCCAATCCTGCTTCGCCACCGCGTCAGCCAGCGCCTTGTCTTTCAAGTCCTTGTGCTGAGCCAGCCATTGCTGCAACTGAATTACCTCCAGCGGATAGGTGGAAGCCACCAGAGTTTGGCTGAGCATAGGATCGGGATAAAGCGCGATCGGAGCTACTAGTGAATCAAGCTGATCGGCAGGGATTTTGGGTGCAGCTTGCTCCGCTGGAGCCGCAGGTTCTTGTGGCGGGGCAGCTATGGCGTTTCCGGGCAGTAGCAACCCCATACAAAGGATCGTCGTAAGCTCTCGTATCGCGCGGATTAGTGCGTTACTGCTGGGTCTCGGCCTAGAATTCATAGCTGCTTCTCCGTACTGCTTCGGCATGGCTTGCTCCTTCAACCTTGTCAGGCCTGGGGATTTCGCGGGCAGGCACCTATTTTTCTTTTCATCCTGTCGAATACGCAAAAATCCGGGGAGCGAAGTCGCTTTCGCTGACATGCGAAGTCTAAGGCGCTCAACGTCTTTGTAGCAAGCCCATAAATGTCCGTAACCCGGGGATGCCTAGTCGCAGCGGTGACAGGAAACGATGCGCAAGCCCGCTGGCGCAGCGTAAATGGCAGGAATCAACTTCCGCCTTCATCTGGGTCTTCGGTATAGCGCGATTCTGCAGCTTCGTGCAGATACAAAACACGGAAGCTCAGATGGCTTCGGTATATCATCAGGGTCAGTAAATGGGTGGCAACCCTGATCTTGAATCAGTTTGGCTGGCTCACTGTGGGTGGAGAATTGCTTTACGGTTGGCCAATGAATAAGGACAACTCCACAGGCAACGCCATCAAGAATTCGGGTTAGGCGAAGTACAACTCCGCGCGATCGCAATTCGCGAGAGAATGATTGAACCAACCTTCCGCCACCGGGCACACCGCGGCGGATACGAGGCTCTGAGTTGTTACTGAGTGGATTGACCCTTACGTTCCTAAAGGAGCTTGGTCTGGGCATCTGGCTAACCTTGCCGTTGCTCCTCACTCTGGCGCTGGCGATTACGGTGCTTGGACAGGTTGCCGGGAGAGCCGAAGGGTGGCGAAAGTTCGACAGTTTTTACTGGTCATTCATCACCGCAACCACGATTGGATACGGCGATCTGCGGCCTACGAGAGTGGTTTCCAGGCTCCTCGCCATCCTGATCGGTTTGTTGGGGCTGACTTTCACAGGAATCGTAATCGCGATAGCAGTTCACGCAGGTGCGGTAGCGTTGGCAGCGCATGACGCAACCGAGATTCTCAAATGATGGCTTACGAAAGGGCAACGTAGTGCAAGGAGGCTAACATGTCGGCGGAAGCTGTTGCGACGAAGAGGATTGAAGTAAACCAACCGCTCGAATCATCCATACAGATCGGTTTGGCGGCCTTGCTTGTCATCGGCTGCCTGCTGATTATCAAGCCCTTTGTACCCCTTCTCCTTTGGGCGATCATTATTGCCATAGCTTCTTATCCCACATTTCTAAAGTTGGAGCGAGCCCTCAAAGGCCGGAAGGGACTGGCGGCTACAGTGTGGACGCTTCTGCTGCTGGCGGTCCTGATCTTACCGCTGGTGCTGCTGGCCAAGAGCCTGGCTGAGGGTATTCAGCCTATCGTCGCCGGGATGCGAGACGGAACCCTCGTCCTGCCGCCGCCACCAGAGAGTGTCGCGAGCTGGCCTCTGATCGGCGGTCCGCTCTCCCGGACTTGGGCCGCAGCCTCCGCCAATCTCAGCGCGACACTGATGAAGTTTGCGCCGCAGATCAAGTCTGCTCTTCCGGGAATCTTGGTGGCTTCCGCTGGTTTTGCTTCGACAATCGTGCAACTGCTGATTTCGATCGTGCTCTCCGGGGTACTACTGGCCAACGCGAAGGCCGCTTATGAGGTAACGCGATCGCTGGCGAATCGGCTGTTCGGTGAGGAAGGTCCCGAATTCCAACGTCTCGTCGGCTCGACCATTCGCAGCGTCACCAACGGAGTTTTGGGAGTTGCCCTTATTCAAACCGTATTCGCAGCAGCCGGTTTCTTTGTCTTTGGACTTCCTGCCGCAGGTGTCTGGTCAGTTGTGTTCCTTGCCGCTGCGGTCCTTCAGGTCGGCATGCTGGCCCTGATACCAGCGGTAATTTATGCCTTCGCCATCGCCTCGGGGACCAAGGCTGTGATTTTCCTGGTCTGGTGCATCATCGTAGGACTGATGGACAACGTTCTGAAACCGATGCTCCTGGGACGAGGCGCAGCCGTTCCAATCGCGGTTGTGTTTGTGGGAGTCATTGGAGGCTTCATGGCCATGGGCCTCATCGGCCTATTCCTCGGGGCTATCGTGCTGTCCGTAGGCTATAAGCTGTTTATTGCCTGGGTCGAGGGCGGCCGCGTCGGACCGGCGAAATCTTCAGCTACGCCAAATGCAAAGGCTGTAACTATAGCCTGATGATGGATAAGGCCATTCCTTCACAAGTAGGGATTTCCCTGGTTGCTGGCAAAACATCTAGTGACCAGAACACCTGATTAACATGATACCCGTGTGTTCAGACGTTCAGTCGCGTGGCAGAACCGCCAGGCTGGCGTCGCGGGCGATCAAAACACCAGCCTGAAGCTATATCCTCACCACTGCACCCGCTCTTAGTAGTGCTGTACTGGGGGCTATCTTTCGCGCTCAGCGTGCGCTCTCAGCGGCGCGAACCGTTTGTTCCGGAGTCTCGCCGAACAAGGTGTGATAGATAAAGCCTCCCAGAGCACCGCCCACAATCGGGGCGACCCAGAAGAGCCACAACTGTCCCAGTGCCCACCCTCCCACGAACAAGGCCGGCCCCGTGCTACGCGCAGGGTTCACCGAGGTGTTGGTCACCGGAATGGAAATAAGGTGAATGAGGGTGAGGCCTAGCCCAATCGCGATTGGAGCAAAGCCTTTGGGCGTTCGTTGTTCGGTGGACCCCATGATAATTAAGAGGAAGAACATGGTGAGGACTACTTCAGCTACCAGGCAGGCGAGAAGTGAATAGCCACCCGGCGAGTGTTCGCCATACCCATTGGAGGCAAATCCGCCGGCCAGCGAGAAACCCGCCTTCCCGCTCGCGATCACATAGAGCACACCCGAACCCGCGATGCCGCCTGCCACTTGAGCAATGATGTAGGCTGGCAACTCGGAAGCGGGAAATTTCTTACCGGCAACCAACCCAATGGAAACCGCAGGATTGAGATGGCATCCGGAGACAGGGCCGATGGCATAGGCCATCGTCAGCAAGGTTAGGCCAAACGCGAACGCGACGCCCACGAAGCCTATCCCCAGGTTTGGAAATGCTGCCGCCAACACGGCGCTACCGCAGCCTCCAAAGACCAACCAAAACGTTCCAAAGAACTCAGCCGTTGCACGCTTTGTGATAGACATGTCTTCTCCAACAGTATTGTGGATTCTCGGCAAAATGTATCATGGAACCTCAGCCTCGAGCCCGGTTTCGAGGAAGAAAGGAAAAATAGCGATGAACCGAGTAGGTGGGAAGTGTTCGTGGTCGGTTGTCGCAACCGCCACGGCTTGCTTGGCATTCTCCCTGAGCCTAATCGCGCAGGTCGAGACAACAACTTCGACAGCATCGGGGAAACCTACTGTCATTACCAAGGTCGAAAAAGGGGAAGTCGTGACTGTCTCCGGTAACGACCTCGTAGTCAAGATGGCGGACGGCACGATCCGCGATTTTCAGAATCTGCCCGAGAGCGCCAGAGTGACGGTGGATGGTAAGCAGCTCGGCATTCATGATCTGAAACCAGGCATGAAACTCCAGCGGACCATCACCACTACCACAACTCCCATGATCATCACGACCGTACAGACTGTTAAGGGGAAGGTCTGGGAAATCACGCCGCCGCTGAGCATAATCTTGACCCTCGAGGATGGCAAAAACCAGCGGTTCAAAATTCCCGAGGGCCAAAAATTTAACGTGGATGGGCAGATGGTCGATGCTTTTGGCGTGCGCAAGGGGATGATCCTCACGGCCACCAAGATCGTGGAAGAGCCCGCCGTTGAAATCAAGGAAGAGAAAACTGTGACCGGTAAGGCTGCGCCTACGCCGCCGCCCGCAGATGTACCCGTCCTCGTCGCCGAGGGGAGCGAAGAGGCGGTGCCGACCCCAACAGCAGCACCAGCTACAGCACCAGCAGCAGCGCCAGAGGCCGCGAATGGCTCGCCGACGTGGCTTATCTGGTTGCTGGTTCTTCTGGTGTTGGCCGCCATCCTCTGGTGGTATATGAACCGGAAGAAGCGCTCCGGTTCGTAATCGTCGAGCGGACCTTCACGACAGTTGGCCGTTTCTTGGTGGAAGTCCTCGATAACGGCAGTTGCTATCAGCGTTGGGTCATGGTGAACTCTGCGCAGGTAGGAACGCTTTCAGGCAGACATCGATAGCACGGGGGAACATAGCGATTAACTGAACGAAGAACGAACACAGAAAACCAGCTTTTATTAGGAGTACGCCACCTTTGTGTCTTGTGCGCTAATAAGATCCATGATAACTTGCGCCCAATTCGGGACTCCGAGCGACGCCAAGAGGTCACAATTCCGGCGCACTGGGGAGCTGTCACTTGGGCCGGGCAGAGTGTGTTTTTGTCTTTCGGGTTCCGTCATTCAGGACTTCCTACTCTGTCGGCTTCCGTGCAGATCTGAACAGCTCTTCCTACACCACCCTAGAGCAACACGTACTACCGAGAAAAGACAGGAGTTGTATATGTGGAATCCAGGTGCACTGCCCCCGTCAGCGCTTTCAGCGAAGGATGCGCGGAAGACATTCTGGCTCCTCCGGCTCGCGGCGAACCACCTCAGCCAGACGATCATGAAGAGCATGACCATGCTTGTAGGTCCAGCGGTCTTGTGCTGTTTACTACTGGCCGCCATCCCGCAAGCCTTTGCGGACCTGAATTCGGGCGAGATCTATAACGTTCAAGTCACGAATATCCAGCAGACGCAGGTCACCATCACCTGGCAGACGGTGCATCCGGGTTCAAGCTGGGTGTATTTCAACTTCTGGAATGGTGGGGGGATGTTGCCTGCGCGCAAGCTGGGGCGGAACGATCTAACGACCTCCCACAGTGTTACTCTCACGGGTCTGGTGCCGTTCAACCCAGAGGCGGGCAACGGCGATGTCGGGCATTATTCGTACTATGTCGGCTCCCAGCGGGGCGACAACCTAACCTGGGCCAGCTATGGCGGTCCTGGGACCAATGCCTACTGGCAGGTCCTGACATTTCAGACAACGCCCTTGAATAACACCGCCCCGCTGCAGGTCGCCATGGTTCCGGTGGGTCAGAAGAACATTTATCCTGGCCACGACCTTTATGTGATGCCAACAGTCTCGTTGCTGGCTGGTGGTTCCGGCTCACAGGAGGGAGTTATTGCCGTCATGACCGACTATGAGGTGCTTGATAGCAACAACGTTCCCCAAGGCTGGCAGGTGGATATACTCGACAGTCTCCGCTCCTACCCCGACTTCAATCCGGGGACAGGATGGGACGGGAATATCTGGAGGGTACTCAGCGGTCCTCACATGAACCAGGAATTCGCCTGGGCTGGGGCGCAATCCAACTATTCAACCGCTGCGCAAATGAACGGCGATCAGGGCGGTATCCGCCTCCGAGTGCCGGATTACGCTCTCCCCGGAAACTATAGACTGGTAGTTACCCAGCAAGAGTTCAACGACGAAGGCGCGACAATTCCGGTCGGCGCTCCTATCGTGCTCGACTGGCCGTTCAGAGTCTATCCTCCAGCCTCATTTGTAGCCACGCCACCCACCTATTTTCCAACCATCCCGGCGCTCCAGCTTTGGGAAGCCAGAATGGAGTCGGCCTATTCCGGCGGAGGAGAATATTGGTGCACCCGCACCACCGCGAACGCTTCGGTGCAGAGTTTGGAGTATGGCGCCTTTCTTGGCCCCGCTTTTGCGCTGGAGGGCAGCTTCGATGGCAACTCCCAGCCAGACGCGTCGAGGCAATACAACTACGACGGAGGCCGCGTCTACCTGCAAATTGCTGACTACACATTTAACACCCCGGGAATGCTGGGGTATCACGACCCGTTCTCTAAGGCGCACTGGGAGCACTGCGCCCAGATGGTGCTCTATCCCTACGACAATTGGCTTGCCCGTTCGGAAGGCAATTACCTCACCGAACCCAACCAGCACCTGCTTGGCACCGCTATGTATTACGCCCGTTACCATGGCCAAACTGCCGGAGCGGCCCTCTCCTATGTAACCGATACCCACGGGATCTATGTCGGCTATTATGGCCAGCTTGATACGCGCGGTTCCCGCTGGATCAGCTATACCTGGGATTCTCAAATCGCCAATGAGGCCAGCGGAGCCCACGCACCGTGGGACCTTTCATGGATGGCGGTTGATGTCGCGCTCGCGAACCTGGATATGTTCCAGCAGTTCGCCGTCAACCAGGGCAGCAGTGTGCAGCCGGAGTGGAATTATCACAATTTCAATGTCGGCTTGATGATGGAATCGCTCATTGCGCAATGCGAACTCGACGAGGAAAAGCAGCGCGGCTGCGACCCTCGCATCCCGCTCGAGGTCGGCAAGACGCTGTACGCCTTGTATAACCACTTCTACTTGTCTGACATTGGGACCACGCGCTACAACTTCATTGACGTTCCCATGTCGCACGTCTTTAACGATCTGAACTCTACCGACGTATGGGCGGCCCTGAACAACCTGATCTCGCCCGCCGCCGCCTGGTATTGGTCGCTCACCAACGATGACACCATGCGGCAGTTTGGTGACAATATGTTTCAGGCGACCTGGAAGGACACTTCCAGCTGGACGTTGGCGCCGAAGCAGTTCAACCAGGTATATAAGTGGTCGTTCGATTTTGTGCGTTACCGCAGCGGGCCGAACGCGAAGGCGACTTTCCTCCCCTCGCAGAACCCCTACGAGGGCCCCGAGTCCTTCAACTTGCTACCGCTGATCGTCAACGAATACAAGTGCGGCATTGGGGATGAATCCTTGTGTCAGAACGCAAATATCCCCCTTCCCGTGGTGAATGGCAATACGGTAACACTGACCTGGGACTCCATCGAGCCCTCAACCACCGAGGTGTTCTACCAAACCTCGGCTCAGCCTTCCTGCCCATTCATCACCGGACACTACATCACCAGTCTGTCCGCTTGCGTCTCCCAGTACACTCTGCACTACTTTGCTGATCCAAATGGTGTGCGGCACCATACGGCGGTTCTTACCGGACTGACGGGAAGTACTTTGTACCACTACCGCCTGTACTCAGGGCGCTCAGGGGGAATCGGGGCAATGACGGCAGACGCCACCTTCACTACCCAATGACGCGCTGTGGAGGTCGCAAAGACAAACTAACGAGATCGCCAATGCGTGAGTGCCCGGCATCGAGCCCGAAGAAGGACGAGCCAAAGGAGTGGTTTATGACAACGCGCTTCCTGGTGTGGGTTTGCGGTTTTCTATTAGCGGTGAGCATAGTACCTTCTAACTTATATGCTGACCAATTTTGTAGTGAACCGCCGCCCTACCAGTATCAACCGTGCGGCACTGTAGCTGCCGGAAATACTTTCACGGTAAACGCCTCGGGCGCCGAGAGTGGCGTCTTCGGTTTTTTCGAGGGATTCCATGCCGATTTCGGCAGCAGCGTTTATGCCCTTCTGTTCCGTAACGGGATGCAGATTGCCAGGAGCATAAAACAGCTACCAATCAAAATCTCGCGGTTGATCAGAGGCTGAGATTTCTTCAGCCCCATCAGCCTTGTGCCTCCTCGTGCAGGCGACACTGTTGAATTTGTTCTGGACGACCAGACCGACCCGAATGGAGAGCAACTCTTCTACAGCCAGCGGTATGCGACGTTAAATTCGGATCACCTGAACCATACCTGGGCCGAAAATCTCACCCAGCCCCAGTGTGCTCCGGGACAGAGTGGTAGTTGTCTGTTCATAGGTTTTGAAGACATCCCTCTGCAGGAAGGCAGCGACTTCGATTACAACGATTTCAAAATGTGGGCCTACGGGCTCGATCTCAGCTCGGGAGCCTCGCCAGTTCCTGAACCATCTTCGCTTCTTTTGCTGACGGGCGCTCCCTTGGCGTTGGCGTTTGCCAAACTCCGTCGGTTCTTTTAGCGTGGAGGTTTTTCGAAGCTAGCGTGAGGAATCACCTTCGCCGCCCGCACTGATCATGCTGGTCTCAACCCGGCGAACTACGATTGTTGTTTCTGGCACTGCAGTTTCATCCGCTGAGTATGTGACTTCGGAAGGCGCACTAACCACTACATACTCATAACTCGTGAGGAAGTCATCCACGGGAACCGCCAGAGCGTCGGTCTGCCGCTTGCGGTTTCGTAACTCAAACCGCCCTTCGCGATCGCTAATGGCCTCTCGCGCTCCGACACGCACGACGGCGCCCTCCACCGGTTTGCCCTGTTCATCAGTCACCTTACCTAAGATCAGGAACTTGCCGATGTCGAAACGAGGCACACTGCCCGGCTCCAGTCCCTCATAACGATAAAAGATCGTGCTGCCGGCGGCGGTATACTTCACATGCCCATCCTGATCGATGTCGGCATTGAGTTCAGCCCTTGAGTCGTGAAAGAACGGAAACGACACCGAGATCGAATAGAACCTTTGAAAGCCGGCATGCTGTCCCGACCCTTCGAAGGGAACGTAGGCGATGTTGTTGGTAAGGCTCACCGAGAGTCGCCGGGTGTTATAAGTTCCGCCGAGAAGGACACTGTTCTGCCCACTCGAACGCGTCAGGTATTCGGTAATTGTGAGTGCCTGAGTAATTTTTTCAGTAAACCGCAGATCTCCAATCTGGGACGTCGGAGTTCCTTCCGACTGTGAGCGAAACCAATCGGCGTCGATATCGAGCCATCGCGTGATGCTGCGCCCGGCCGTCACGCTGATGCCGTTCGTGGCAATGCCGGCCGAAGTGGAATGGTACGCGTTTCCGTTGAAATGCGCCTTCCATATGAAAAATCCGATCCCGGCTGAGTCGATGGTTGCGAGCACGGGCTCAACAGAATAGGGATCGACCGTATTCTGATGGCTGGCGTTCAGGTCCAGCCACCGAAATGGGCGGTATCGTCCCAGAATGTTGGCCCGATGGGGTTCGGTGAAACGCGGGGTTTCCACAAACATACGGCTAAATTCGAGGCTTGCCGCAACGTACTCTGCCAGCAACTCGTACAGGCGCGTTTCGCGTTGGAAAGACAAGCCCGCATAGGGCTTATTGGCGCCGATTCCCGATGCGAATGCTATGCGCGTGCCCGGCGTGAAGGTGTAGGAGAAGCCCCCAATCGCCGTTTGCAGGTTGGTGAAAAACATTCGGCCATAGAGCAAGAGTTTATCGGAGGCTTTCACATCAAACTGTAACGATCCGAAGGCATTGTCTTTGCTGGCCGTCTGGAAAAAGTTCGCGCCTTGCGTCGTCGTCGTAAGGCCTGCACTAATCCGCAGACTGTACCGGTCGGTGACATGCTCCACGTCGGCGCCGCGCATGGAGTAGTAGCTGTACCCTGCGAAGACGTCGTTCGGCATCTGAAAGGGCACGAACGAATCGCCGACGGTGACGATATTGTTGTCGAACTGCTTGCGCACGGCGGCGCCATATAGCAATCCGCCGTTGCCACTCTGACCCACACTAAAGACCGAGTCGAAATATGGATTCGTAATCGTCAGGCGAGCGCCATCGGACTCAAGCAGCGAAGACGTTCCCCCCTCGAGCTTGAAGATTTGCGGATACGCCGTTACAGCGTAAAGCAAAAGTAATGCCAGCGAGCCCTGCGTCCGCCTTGGAATCCCCATAGGTTCCACCGCTAAGGACGACTAACATCGGCCTCCAGCTTGAACTTTTCAAATTGAAGCGTGATCTTCTCCGGTATTTTGTTAGCTTCGATCGGGATATCAACTCGCCGCTTCGAGTTCGGAAAAATCGGAAAGCCGCGGGCATCCACTTCGCCGTCATTGGTCTTTACCAACGCAAGATCCACGCGCGCGAAGTTGGCGCTACTGGAAGCCACGTTGACAGCCAGCGTGTGAGTTGTCGCATCGTAAGTTGCGGAGCTGATGTTCAGTTCTTCTTTCTTAGCGTCTTCATTCGGCAAGATGTAAACCGTGTGGGGCAGCATGACTTCCACGTTGAGCCCGGATGTCTTCTTGACGGGAGCGCCGGCAACGTCGGCATAGATGACGAACCATGCCGGCAACTTTTCCGCAGTCGCACTGTAAGTCACCGTCCTCGTGCCCTTTGGCTGCAGGCGGAATGACTTTTCGGAGAGCTTCAACTTGATCGAGGGATCAAGAGGGGTGTATTGAACGGCGCCCGCTTCATCTACTGTGAATCCCTTGGCCTCGAGGACGACATTGGCTGCAACGAACATGTCGTTCACGACCTCGAAGCGTCCCTCGGCTTTGGTGCGGTACTCACTCAGGACCGGACGAATGGTTTGCGCCGCCGCAGACAACGAGATCAGGGCGGAGCCTATCACGAGCAACTTCATCGCTGTTCTCATCGGACTCTCCATTGACTCAGATTATCGCCTCAGCTTGTATGACCAAGCTGCCCGTATAGTCACCGGCGGGCAACTGCGGAAGGCTGGTAAGGTCGATATTGAAACTGAGTGGGGTGGTCATATCGCCGTTGCTATTCACATCGGTGGTGGGTTCGCATTTTAATTGCAATGCCGAAAGCCCATATCCGGGAATTCTCTCGTTCACTGGTTGCATCGGCCCCGCATTCGCCGAAATCTGGAAGTTCGAAGCGGGAATGTTATTCCCCTGCGGTCCGATTAGGGCATTCAAACCGTTGAAGTATGCGTACAGGCAAACATTTGTGTTCCGAGGAGGGACCAGCCATGCGGTACTTACGGTAATGCCGCTCGATCCCGGATTTGACTGCTGCCCAGGTTTGAGCGGGTTGCCGTGCTCGGCATTCCACATTACTGAAGAGTTGTCGATGTTGACTGTGACTGAGGTTTCCACCGTCGCATTGAGTTGTACGGTCTGAGCGTTCGATTTCTGCGCGACAGCTGCCAGGGGTAGCAGAAACCCCAACCACGCAAGCAGGATTAGCGATTTGACGTGAAGCATGGAAAGCTCCTTTCCTATTCGGCCGAGACCTCAGAGTACAGCTTCTGCCTGCAGGTACAGCCTGCCGGCATAATTACCGGATTCTAGCTGAGTTGACACAAGATTGATATTGAAGTGAAGTTGATAGTTTTGCGTGCCGGAACGATTCGAATCGCTGATCGCCACTTCCACGCACTTATAGCCGATGCCGCCCCCGGTTGGTAATACAGGCTGATAACTTCCGGCGTCAACCTGCATCAGGAATGACGAAGCTGGAATCCTGCTATCGCCCAGAATCGAGGTCAGCGCCGTCAGTGGGTCGGAGAAAAACGCATACACCGGAATGGTGGTTACGTTTCCAGCTACTTGCCAGCTCAGCGTGAGCGTTAAACCGGGAACGCCTACATTCGTTGAATTGCCCGGAACCAGCGAATTGCCGTGATTCGCATTCCAATAGACAGCTTCCGGGGTGACGCTGACCGTTAGCGAGCTTTGACCGCTCGCGACCAGAAAAAGAGCAACCGGATCGGATTCCTCTGGCCTGCCATGAGGACTCACGATGCGCGCCACGAGGAATACCACCCCGAGGTATGACCCAGCCGCAACCGATTGGATACCCACGAGATTCAGGTTGAAGGATTCGCCTAGTACGAATGTTTCTTGTCCCCGGAAACCGGTTCTCTGCAATAGCCGGAGACTGCCTCCCGGTGCTCCATAAGGTCCGGTAGAACTGACCGGCATCCAGGGCCCGGCGTCCTGCGCGATCATGAAATTCATGCTGGGCAGCGAACGGCAAGTTCTGCAGGTACCAGGTGTCGGAGTAAGGGCAGCGTTCGCATCCTGAAAGTAGGCCCATAGCTCGAGCGTATCGTTCCGGTCTTGATTGCTCCTCAGAGTAACTTCGACCGTACGAGGAGAAACATTCGAAGCGCTGTTGGGTGTGAGGCTCTGCCAGGTGACGAGCGCCTGATCGACAGTCAACGCCAGGTTGCGCGATGCGGCATGCAAAAGAGTCCCGGGGAGGACCGCCGCGGCCAGCACCGCTGTTCGCACGACCCGTCCAAAGGCGTTTCCTCTCATCGTTCCATCCCGAGCGGTTCACGGAAGTCCGGGAGCATAGCTCCGCGAAGCGCAAGAGGAGAGCAATGCACAAAAACTCCTAGCCGCAGCCTTTCCCGCTGTACTCGATTGTGGGCTGTTTTTCGGGCACAAGTGTAGCATGGTCCAAATTGAAAAGAAGCCCAGAATTTCGCCACAGGCGGACACAAGAATTAGGAAAATCCCACAGGATACCTCATGTCTGGGGCCATCTAAGGCCCAAGGCTTCATTGACGCGCGTTGTTTACCGCAGTAGGCTTGGGCATCTACTGGCAGCGAGATGGATCCCATGAAACTGCGCATTCTCTTGTCTTCGTGTGCCGCGCTCCTTGCTTTGACGATACTGCCTTCCCGGCTACTTGCTGACCAATTTTGTAGCGATCCGCCTCCGTTTCAGTACCAGGCCTGCGGCACTGTGGCTGCTGGAAATATCTTTACAGTGAACCAATACGGCGCCACGAATGGCGTCTTCGGGTTCTTCCAGGGTTTCCATGCCGATTTCGGCAGTAGCGTTTACGCCCTGCTGTTCCGTGATGGGGTGCAGATAGCCAGGAGCATAAGAACGGCTACCAATCAAGACCTCACCGTGGACCAGAGGCTGAGTTTCTTCAGCCCCATCGGCCTTATACCTCCTCAGGTGGGCGACACTGTCGAATTTGTTCTGGACGACGAGACGGACCCAAACGGTGAGCAGCTCTACTACAGTCAGCGCTATGAAATGCTAAATCCCGATCATCTGAACCATACCTGGGCCGAAAACCTCACCCAGGCCGACTGTGCTCCGGGACAAACTGGTAGTTGTGTATTCATAGGCTTTGAAGACATCTCCCTGCAGGAAGCCAGCGACTTCGATTACAACGACTTCAAAATGTGGGCTTACGGGCTCGATCTCGTCCAGGAACAAGATCTAACCACGCTGCATAGCTTTAACAACGCCGATGGCTCCTTTCCTAACGAACTAGCACTAGCTTCGGACGGCAACTTCTACGGAACAACGGAAGCGGGCGGCACGACCGGCGACGGCAGCTCTTTCAAGATCACGCCGTCCGGCACGTTTACTACGCTGTACGGTGACTTCAGCGATAACAGCGGCGCGGCACCGAACGGGCTGGTACAAGCCAATGATGGGAACTTTTACGGAACCACGCGCGTTGGCGGACCGAACAACTGCGGCCAGTTTAATTGTGGCACTGTCTTCCAGCTCACTCCGATGGGTGTCTACAAGGACATACATAATTTCGCCGGAACCGACGGCTATAGCGCAGACAGCGCTCTGATCCAGGCAAATGACGACTACCTGTACGGGACTGCCGGCGGTGGCGGATTACACAATGCGGGCGTAATCTTCAAGGTTTCGTTGGATGGAAGTTTGTATAAAGTTGTTTATAACTTCGGTTCCAATTCTACAGATGGCTCCCTCCCTGTTGCTCCGCTCGTGCAAGGCAGCGACGGCAACCTATATGGAACAACCCAGAATGGGGGAGGAAGCGGGAATTGTTACACCGGTTGTGGCACGCTCTTCAAGGTCACTACCTCCGGCTCGCTTACCACTCTGCACATCTTTAATGGGGACGACGGCTCTTATCCGGACGGGGCATTGGTGCAGGGCAACGACAGCAACTTTTATGGGACAACCACGGGGATAGGTACCGAGGGCTATGGTACGGTTTTTAAGATTACCCCGAGCGGCACATTCACTACCTTACATAATTTCTGCTCAGCTCAGAACTGCGCGGATGGCTACAATCCATTCGCCGGGCTCGTCCTGGCAACCGACGGCAACTTTTACGGCACAACCTATCACAACGGTGGCAATGCCGATGGCACGATCTTCCGCATTACTCCAGACGGGGTTCTTACCACTCTGCACTCCTTCAGCGGCGCCGATGGAGCCAACCCCTCGGCCGAGCTCACACAAGGCAGCGACGGAAATTTCTATGGGACGACTGCCCTTGGAGGCGCCAATAATTACGGCACGGTTTTTCGCCTGGATGTTTTCCCCGCTCTGTCGGTACTTAAGGTTGGCAGCGGCACGGTCAGTAGTGTAGACGGACATATCTACTGTGGTGGCACCTGTTCTTACTCGTACGTCGATGGTAGCCCAGGTCACCCTTAGCGCCGCTCCGGCTCCCGGCTACACATTCACCGGTTGGACCGGATGCGACAACATGAACGGCAGCTTCTGCTCCGTCACCATGACAACTGCAAAAGATGTCATGGCCAGCTTCAACTCGGTCGGCAACGTCGGCTTGACTTCGTTGTCGTTCATGCCAACGTATGTGCGAGGTGGCCAGTTATCGGCAGGGACGCTCACGCTGAGCGGCCCCGCCCCACCGGGAGGACTAAGCGTTGCCCTCAGCAGCGATCATCCCGGCGTGGCGCATCCTCCGTCATTCGTGATTGTTCCGCCGAACAAAACGTCAGTGCAATTCGCAGTAAACACGTTTCCGGTCAAGAGCAACATCACGGTGACGATAACGGCCACGGCAGGCGCCTCGCAGGTGAGCGGGACATTGACCGTGGGCACGACGTTTACTCCGCCGGCAATCAAGTAATCGTCCCTTACGCTAAGACCGATGTGAGGTCGATGAGCAATCGGTAGTTCACCGCGCGCAGTTCTCTCACTTGCGCCGCGCGCTCACCAACTGCGCCTGTCCATCCTCGCCCACGGCGCCGTCGGCATACATAACAACTTCCTCCAATGGATCGCTCTGGCTACGCGCTTCCTCGCGGATTGCCAGCAGGCGGACGATGGCTTCGCGGCACACTGTACACAGCCGTCCATTTGGTGCAGCCTCCTCCGCGGAGCACAATTCGCATTTCTTCAACATAAGTTACTAACGAAATTCATTTCCTGTTGGGACATGATGAATAGAACCATATCTACCTGGCCCGAAAGTTTTAGCGTCTTGAAAAGCTTGAACCGATAGTTTCTCTACGGTGTTCTCGCTAAGCCGCGTGCGAGCGGCTGTCTCGCGGTTAGACATGCCATCCGGCAGAGCAAAAAATCCTCACCCAACCATCGAAGGTTGGGTGAGGCACCCGAGTATGAAGTGGGTGAGCAAACTGTTTGCCCGGGCCACCGTCCGGGGGGCTGTGAAAATGGCGGTTGAGCGGCCACTGGCGGCGTTGGTGAAGTTGTTACTTAAGCGGTAAACTTCCGCCGCACAAGGCCAGCCACTCCGAGCACGCCGGTGCCAAGCATCAGTAGAGTGCTGGGCTCGGGCACAGGAGCGTCTCCCAAGAATTCCTGCGGCAGTTCGCCCTGCCAGGACTGCGTGCCATCAATCGGTACGTACTTCACGACGCCCTGGAATTCGCCGTCGGTGAAGGTCTGATTGAGGGCCTGGTTGAGCCAGAATTGTGCCCCTTCATCGAGCTGCGGCGCACCTTCGTTCAGATACCAGGCGGCCGCGTTGATCTCAGCCTTCACGCTGAAGTCGCTGTTCTGTTCGGCTTGCTGGAAGAGCCACGCCAGCTGTTCGTCCTGAAGACTCGTAATCGACTCAACCGTCGCCTGCCAGGTTTCGCCACCGGTGATGTGCTCGTTGTAGCTGACGCACATCAACCATTGGCTCTGTCCGTTGACGGACACGTCGTAAGGATAGGTAGGTACGCCATTGTAATCTCCGCCTACAGGCGCGTTGAACTGCATATCCACTGTGGTGGCACTCGCTGCCAGACTAAGCGTCAAGATGGCCAGCAATAATATGATTCGTTTGCTCATTCTTCTTTAACCTCCGTGCAAGTCCTCTTAGGACTCGAACACAGAACAAGCATGAAGCAAAAGAAATGCCGCGTCGTTGTCCCGGAACATGTTCCTATTTGCGCGCGAACAATAAGTGGAATGACCAGGTAGGAAGGTTAATCGAGAGGATCTTGATGTTGGAGCAGCCGCTCCGGAGAGCGCAGAAGGATCTTACCACGAGTCTTGCTTAAGATGCCTTGACGCCGCCATTCGCCCAGGATGCGGCTGGCGGTAAAAGGTGTGACATTAGCTTCGTTGGCGAGTTCCTCGTTATGCACATCGAGTTGAATACCGTCGGGTACTTTCTGCCCGATGCCTTGCGCCAGGTTAGCCAGCACATAGGCCAGCCGTTGTTCTGCGGAATGGCAGGTCATGGATATATGAAGCCCTCGATAGGCCACGAGATAGTCGAACATAATTAAGAGGGCATTGTTGGCCAGGCGGGGATAGCTTGCAACCAGCTTCAGCATGGTCGAGCGATCCCACACCAGCACGGAGATGGGCTTGGTGGCCTCAGTGCTGACCAGATAGTCGGAATCGAGGTACAGCAGGGCTGAGCCTCCGAACATTTCACCGGGCGTAACCCTCATCAGAATGGTCTTGCGGCCGTCGGGCGTCATATAGAAATATCTGGCACGTCCGCTGATGAGCAGGAACAGATGATTCGCCGGCTCCTCCTGATTTACGATCACAGAGTTTGCGAGATATTGTCGCAGTCTCGCCGCGGAAACTACAGCCTTAGCCTCATCAGAGCTCAGACCCGTGAGAAAACGTGACTTGAGGTTACGGAGGACAACGAGCAATTGCGCCAGGTTGCTCGTGCTGTCTGAGGTATCGGCGTTGCTCACTTAGACCTCCCTGGAAAATCACAGGTGCAGTTCGCGTCTACGGGGCAGTGCTCGTGGCCCCGCCGTGTCGTCCGACCCCGTGCGTTAGAAAGCAGGGATGGGTGCCAAGCCTACCACCGCCAGGCTGCCTGTTCAATGTATAGAAAAACTCATTTCAGAGGGGAAAATCGACAGACGAGGCTCCCTCTCGAAGATGTGATTGTTATCGAGTGCGGACGGCCCATCCCAGCATCAGAAGGCCGCTGGCAGCGATCCAGCTTCCCGCGACGCGCACGGCGATTCGCGCCCACGAAGCGCGCAGCTTCACGACGAATGCTGCCACCAGCGCCACGATCACGAAGATCGCAAACACCAATCCCAACAGGACTACGACGGTCGAGAGCGATTGGCCCATGCCGTTTCCGTTCAGGTAGCCATGATAGAGACCCAGCAGCGCGGCAAGTGCTGTGGTCACGCGCAGCGAGAGCCTGGCATCAGCAGCTACCAAGCCGCCGAGCAAGAGAAACCAGGCAGCGCCCATAAAGGGATGCGATCGGGAGGTAAATGAGGTAATACCTGCAAGCGCGCCCAGCAGCCACGCGATCGGGAGAACGAAGAGAGCGCGCCGTCCATAGTTGGCGCCGCGAAGTCCGGCGAGCAGCGCCAACGCAAACACCGGGATAATGTCCTCCGGGCTCATCAGGAAATGCATCAAGCCGTCGTAGAACGGACCCATCCCCGTAGAGTTGAGATGCGCTTCGGCAGGGACGGTACACATCAGCAGGGTGAACGTCACGAACGCGTACAGCGGCAGACGGGACGGGTTGACCGGCTTCATGCGATCGCCTTCCACAAGAAGAATCCGCCTCCCACAGCAACCAGTGCGCCGGCGAATCGCAGGGCTTTCTGTCCCCAGCCCCAGCGGTGTACTGTTCCGATGCCAATGCCGAGCGCGTGCAGACAACCGGTAGCCATCACGAATCCGACGCTATATAAAAGAGCGCTCTGGCCGGGCGGGAGCTCGGTTCCATGCGCGTGCCCATGGAAGATGGCGAAGAAGCCGACGAGGGCAGCCGCGACTCCCAGGCGGGGCCGGTACTCGAACATCACCGCGGCTCCCAAAAGGATGGCTGACAAAGCTATGCCGTATTCAACTCCTGGAATCGGCACCCCCATTAGGCCAAGCATTCCACCGAACGCCATCACCATGGGAAACGCTACCGGCAAAAACCATATCGCCGGTGCGCCGAGTTGCGCTCCCCACAATCCCACGGCCACCATGGCCAGCACGTGATCCAGCCCCGAGATGGGATGGCGGAAGCCGGTCAGGAACCCAACCGCTTCGCCCTTTTGCGGGTGTGCGAAGGCGGCAGGCGCGCACAATAACATCACGCCCGCCAACGTAATCCAGCGGGTTGCGCTGTATCCATCCCACTCAAGCAAACAGCGCTTGAATGGGATACCCGGCAAACGCAGCTTGAGTGGGACACCCGCCACAGGATCGTGGGTGCCCCATCCCGGCTTCTTTTGCCGGGGTGGGAGATGTGAGGCTGCTGACGAGATCCTCATCGCGCGCCTCCGAGAAGAATCCCAACCCGCTGGATAGTCCAGAAAGCACCAAGTGACCCGACGGTGTAGCCGGGAATTACCTCCGCCCATCTCGGCCAATGCACCTCCAGAATCTTGAACGAGCGCTCGAGCGCCAGGATCAGAGCGATGAAGCCGAGCTGACCTAACTCAACTCCAACGTTGAAGCTGACCAGCGCCAGCGGCAATTCGTGGTGCGGAAGTCCGGCACTGGTCAGCGCGCTGGCGAAGCCAAAGCCGTGCAACAATCCAAACGCAAACGCTACGACCCAGGGATGACGAATGGTGAAGCTGGTCTGGCCACGCCAGGAGCGCACGATCTCCGGCCCGAGAAACAGAATGCTCAACGCGATCGCCGCGTTGAGCGGCACCACCGGCACCTCGGCGTAGCCCAGCGTTGCGATGGCCAGCGTGATGCTATGCGCGACGGTGAACGCGGTGACCGTCTTCAGCAACATCCAGCGATCCTTCACGATCAGCAGCAGCCCCAGCACGAACAGCATGTGGTCGGCGCCGAAAAGGATGTGCCGAATACCCTGAACGATATATGTGCCGACAACTCCGACCCAAGTTTGCGAGGCGGCAATCTCGACCCATGGTTGCGAGGGATGAACAATGGTCGTCCATTTACGGCCGTCGAGCAGTTCGACCCGAACCAGAACGTCGGTGATGGTCGCTTGTAGTCCGGGGAACTCAATGCGCTTGCCGGCGAGCCCGTTCGGGCCAGCATCGATCCAGTGGCGCTCGACCAGGGAATCGGCCAACTCGTCGACGGTCGGTTGACGCACATCTTTCAATGCGTCCGGCAGCTGCAAGGCGATCGGAAGACGCATCCCTGATAGCACCGGAGTCCGCCACAGAACCGTAAATTGCCCCGGCGCGGTTTCTTTCAATTCGAGATAGGCAGGTCGCGCCTCGTGGGCAGAGGCCATGGGAATGCAAATGAAGGCAAAAGCAATCAACGCGAACGAAACCGCAAGGAGCAGTTTCCGCGAGCAGGTGGACAAACACGGCCTCAGCAGTGCCGTGAGCAGGCTTGGTGAGTTCGGGCTTCCAGCCCCGGCCCCGCGGCTAAAGCCAGTGACATGGCCGTCCGGGCTCACCGGGCTGAAGCCCGGTGCTTCCACCAGAGAAAAAGACGACGTCACAGCGGGCCCTCACCGGAACCAGCCGGGACCTGCTTCTTAGCCGGAGGTTGTGTCGCTGGCGCCTGGGCCGCTTCGCTGGGAGCCGCCGGCAGCATCACGGAGTACTTAGCGCGCATGTCCGCGTAGGCTTTTTGCCACGCGGTGGTCTTCTGCTCGCCTAACCAAGCTGTCTTCACGTCCGGCTCCATCTCTTCGAAGGCCGGAATTCTTCCCGGGATCACGCTATCGACAAACACCAGGTGCCAGCCATAGCCGGACTCGACCGGTCCCTGCCATGATCCCGGCTTTAGCTTCTCGATGGCAACCGCGAACTGCGGCCCGAATTCTTTGGCAATTGCGCTGGGTGCGCGATCGCCGTAGTAATTTTGAAACATGAAGTTGTCGCCCAGCGAGCCAGCGAGCTTCGAGTCTTCCGGCTCTCCCGAAATCTTCGCCAACGTCTGCGCAGCGTCCGCCTGCGCGTTCTTGCCGCGCTTGTCAGGAGAGAAGTAAATATGCCGGAAGCTGTATCGGCCGGGCAGGGCAAACTTGTCGGTGTTCTTGTCGAACCACGCCTTGAGCTCCGCGGTGGAAGGCTCATGCGCTGCGGCCACATCTTCAGCAAGAAACTCTACCTTCTGCGCCATGCGCCGCTTCACAATGGTGTCGTCCTTATCCAAGCCCATGGCAAGGCCCTCGCGATACAGGACCTCTTCCCGAATTTTGTCTTCCACCATAGCCTGAAACTCGACCGGTGTCGGCGGACGATGCCACTGCGATTCGAAGTAGCCCTCCATCACACGCAGGTCATCAATCGTGACCACAATCTGCTTCGAGGGCTCAATGCCCATGCGCCCGCGATTCATCCAGGAGTAGATCCCAAACAGCAGGGCGCCAATCAGGAGGAAATGCAGCAGCGGCTCGCGTAACCAACGCTGAACTGTGGGCCACAAAGAACGTCCGGGTTGCGACTTGGGAGTCGCTTCCTGAGCGTCCGTTTCAATCTCTACCAGACTTCCCTTCATCAACCACAACTCCTAGGGCTTGGCTGGCGTGTACCAGATAGGAGAGGTCCACGCGCGTTGCTGATCGGTCGCCGGGACGGTTGGGTTCGGTGGAAGATTCAACTTGGCTGCCCAATACGTCGACCAACGCGGTGTAGGAATCTCCAGCACGCGAGCATAGTAAGTAGCGTAAGCGTTAGGATCGAAGGATGGATCCGTCCACTCACCGAGCAATTCAGTCGAGCCAATGGTGTTGCTGTACGTGGCCGTCTTTATATCAACCGTGTTGCCTACGGCCGGAACCTTGCCCGTCTTGGCATCGGGTTTACGATCGCCGCTCCACACCACATCGTAGATTTTCTCGTGGCTCTTGCCATTCTTGGTTTCGATCTTGATGATCTGGACCCGATCGAGATTGCCGCTTTCCGGATCTTTCACCGCGTGAACCACAAAAGTCGGTCCGCTGTTGCCGGAAGGAGCCGACAAATCGCCTCCAATCGGAACCCCGTTGTTGTAGGCGGTCTTTACCCAATCCGCGTTCTTAATTAAGTCCTTGGGATAATTCCACCCAGCGAACATGCGCACTTTAATTCGGGTACCCGAAGTCCCAAATGTTTCCTTCCGCTTGAATGCGGCAAAGATCGACTCGCGGGTATTTTCTTCCGCCCAGACGCCAGTCAGTCCACCAGAACTCAACGCCGTGGGCGGCTCACCGACGACAGACTTTGTGGCCAGGACAACAGTGCGAGGATCGCTGTCTTGATTACCGTGGGAACCCGCGTAGTTGTTGGGCTCGGTAGAAGAAATGCCGGAGTGGAAATCAGTTCCGGCTTCGATTCCGTACTTGAACGGGTTAGCTCCCAGCTTTGCATGAAGCTCTTGTCCCACCCCATACGCTTGGCGTATATAGCTGCCGGTCGCCGATTTCGCGATACCCGAGCCATCCAGTTTGTATTTCCAGATTTCGAAACTTGCGAACTCATCGGTAGGCGAAAGTGCCGGGTCGGTGTCGGACTGTCCCTTGGCCTGAATAATTTCCGCCAGCGGCTCGTTGGCCATGCGGCGTTCAGCGTACTCACGCGTAAGCGGCTTGCCGGAAAGGTCTTTGGTGTCGAACATCAATCCATTGCTGACGTTGCCATTGTGGGGAACCGCGATCACATCCAGGCCTTGCTTTCGCTGTCCCTCCAGGTAGCGCCAGAGATCCTCGGGATCGACCGACTCAAACGCCGTGTACGGCGCTGCCGGACCTTTGCCGGCAAAGATAACGCAGCGGTGCAGGTTCTGCGCCTGCGGCATCGAAGTCCACTCGAATCCCACAAAGGTTGTGAACTTACCCGGCTTGTAATATTTGTCGGGAATCGCCGAGTAGGTCTCCCATGCAGCGCCAGTCAGCTTGGGATCGTTGAACTCAGGTATGGGCTTGTTGACCATGGTCGAGCCCAGCAGCTTCTGAAATGCCTGGCCGCTTACCTTGGGGTCCGTACTGGTCATGATTTTGTACCACTCGGAGTTGGCGAATGGACCATTGGGATTGATAGACTGGAGCACCGTTCCCAGGTATTCGGCGTGGTCCGTCACCGCCAGAAAATCAAGCGGCGTATTGCGTTTCCACAGTTTGCCGAAGTATTCCACCGGCTCGCCCATGGCGTACTTGAACGAGTCTTCCGGCGTGGTGCGCGTACCAAACGCGAACGCATCCATCGAGTAGCTGGTATGGAGATGCAGATCGCCGAAGTAGGCATTCTTCAGCGGATTGGGCGCGGGGCGCGGTTCACTGGATTGCGAGACAGTCTTATCACCGGAAGTCTCAACCTTTGCGGTTTCAGTTTTGCGATCGTTGCAGGCCAGGAAGGCCAGCGAAGCGCACATAGCCACAAATACATACCGACGAAGTTTCATCCGCATATCCTTTAAGAGCGCTCTAGTTTGGTTGTGTAGGACATGCTATCAGAAGGCTGCTGTGCCGCTCCGGTCAAGAAACGAAAAAAGATACCCGGCTCGCGGTGTAACCCAGCGGTGAACAGTCTGCAAATTGTGCTGCTTCGGGCGGAACTTTATTGCGGCGTTCTGCCCACCCGCTTTTCGAATTTCTTATGTAGCTCTTACCCGTGGCTTATCTCTCGCGCCGTCTAATCGAATGAACGCAGAAAGGCATTGGGAACAGATGTCGACTCAAGATGTATTTGTGCAGCAGTTTGTGCGGCTCTTCCAACACTATCGCGAGGCTCTATCGCCTGAGGCAGAAGCGCAAAGCCCGTCAGGGAAGACCGTGGCTCCCGACGAACGTGACCGGCTGGTAGCCGCGGCCCGATTGGCGATTCTGGAACTGGAAACTGATACTCGCGCGGAAGACAACTCACGGCGCTACTTTGCCAAGCCCGGTGAAGCGGAGTGGGGATGCTGAACCAGTTGTTGCTGACGGCGCAGTGTTGGATAGGCCAAACTCCGTCGATAGTAATCAGAGGAGCCTGGGGCCGGCTGCGAGATTCGTTGCGTAGTTCCAGGCGCTACGCTGCGCGATAGAACGAAATCTTAGCCACCGCAGCCTTTGCGAGACCGCCCTGGCCTGCGAGGCAGGTGCGAGATGAATGTCGCCACGATCGCAGTTGTTGCCATCGTTCTGGTGAGCTATCTCATCGGCTCACTGACCAGTTCAACTGAGACGGAAAAGCATTTGCCACATCGCTATTGAGCAGCTTCAGCAAGAGCTCGGCAGCTGCCAGCCAGCAAGAACACCTGCCGGATCCCTCGCACGGATCGGCTGAACCCTCCTCGAATTCGCAAACACCTCCGCATCTGCTTAACCAGGCATTCCGCTTATCGCCTTCCTATGGGGGCGCCCGATCCGCCAAGACTCGATACCCGTTGCACGACGAATGGCCGGCGGTAATTACGACGACGCCACAGTGGTTTACCATGTGCATGTCAGCCGAAAGTATAGGAAGATAAGAATCTAGAGACGGGTGATTCAAAAAGAGGACGATCATGGGCAAGAAAAACAAGAAGAGTAAGGCGGATGGTGCGTCCGAAAGCAATCAAGATAACAAGCAAGGTTCGACCGCGCCGGAACTCGCTCAGAAGCTGGGCAAGAAAGAGTATGAGTCCGAGCTGTTCAAGCTACAGGTGGAACTAGTCAAACTACAGGAGTGGGTGAAGGCCACCGGAGCACGCATTGTCATACTCTTCGAAGGCAGGGATGCGGCAGGGAAGGGCGGCATCATCAAGCGGATGATGGAACGCGTCAGCCCACGCGTGTTCCGCCTGGTTGCCTTGCCCGCACCTACCGAGCGCCAGAAGACGCAGTTGTATGCGCAACGCTACGTCGAGCAGCTACCGGCAGGCGGCGAGATCGTAATCTTCGACCGAAGCTGGTATAACCGCGCCGGCGTCGAGCACGTTATGGGGTTCTGTGGCGAACAGGAATACAAGAAGTTTCTCAAGAGCTGTCCGGAATTTGAAACATGGCTGATTCACAGCGGCATCATCCTGCTCAAGTACTGGCTCGACGTATCGGAGAAGGTACAGCACAAACGCTTCCTGGCGCGTATCGAGGATCCGTCGAAGCGCTGGAAGCTTAGTCCCATGGATTTGGAATCGCATCGCCGCTGGTACGACTATTCGCGTGCCCGCGATGCCATGCTCGCTGCTACCGATACTCCGATGTCTCCCTGGCGTCTTGTGCCATCCGACGATAAGAAGCGGGCCCGGCTGAACTGCATTGCCGATATTCTGAGCCGCATTCCATACGAGGAGATACCTTACAAGTCACCGAAGCTTCCTCCGCGGCAGAAGGCGAAAGGTTATGTCGAGCCGAAGCTAAAGCACCAGGTAGTTCCGCAGCGCTGGTAGTGGGCAATTGAGAGAGGACTTGATACCAGCCACTTGGGGGGGAGTGGCTGTAGCGGGGAACTGCCGATCTCACTGGGCGCGGGTGAGATCGTGAAATTAGACGGTTATACCTGCTGGCGAATCCGGGCTCTTTCCTGAATTCTTTGGCGATGAGCTACTCCGCCCTGGCCCACGGTGAAGGACGCACTGGTGCCACCGGAGTTCAGAACCGTCCAATCTCGTTCCATGGGACTCATGCTGTTTCGCATGGCGTATTGCAACAGTCCCGCGTTAGTCTCGATGCCGAGCCTCTCCATCATGTCGTATTTATGGAAGGCGACGGTGCCAGGCGAGATATCAAGGATATTCGCTACTACCTTCATCGACTTTCCTTCTGCCAATAGTTGGAGGATTTCGGATTGCCGGCGCGTGATCCGCCGCAAGTTTTCGCGCTTGGGCTTGTGCAGCAGGTAGTCGATGGTTTCGCGTGCGATGAGTGACGACAAATAGGAGTCGCCGCGCATTACTTTGCGAATCGCTGTCAAATACTCTTCGGTTCCCGACTGCTTCAGAACATAGGCAGAGGCCCCGCGGCGAAACGCCTCGGCAGCCACTTCCGGGTCTGAATTGGCGGTGGTGAACATGATCTTGAGGGATGGCAGTTTGCGGGTCGCCTGCTCGGCAGCATCAAGTCCGTTGAGCAGGGGCAGCGCGACGTCGAGAATCACGACGTCGGCGTTGCGCTCCGCGGCTACCTGTACCAGCGAACGCCCATCATTGACGATCGCAACCACTTCAAATTCCGGCTCCAGAACCTGTTTGCAGGCTTCAGCGAACAGCCTTTGCTGATCCGCAATTATCAATCGTGTCTTACGTAGCATTCACTGACCTTTCGATTCTTGCAAGGTTGGCGCGCCTTCGCTTAACGCAAAACCACTTTATTGACGCGAGTTATTCCCGTGAAGCTTATGGGCTTACCATGACTTCATTCAGTTGATGTAGGGGATGCAATTTGTATTAACCCGAAACTCCGCAATAGTTGCCATCTTTGTGTTGTAACCAGGGCAGCCCCGTCGAGCTGCCCTGACACTTCCTGGTTACCGCGCTGGAGCAATCGCCGGCGGCTTCCATGTGCCATCGATAATCGAAGGCGGAGTTTCTTTCGGCCAGTACAGGCGCAGCATGGGAATGAACTTCGCCTTTGGAGCCGGCAGCCAGTTCGCTTCCTTCGCCTTACCCGGCGAATCAGCCTGCAAGTACAAGTCAACTGAGCCATCAGGATTGGTAATGAGCTTGTTTCGTTCGCTCAATGTGTACCGGTTCAGTGGATTAGGAACGAAGAAGTAGTCCTGGTCATACATGGTGAGCGACCAGAATCCGTTCACCGGAGGCATCTGACCTTTTTCGAAGTGCATGACATACTTCTTGGATCCGCCGTCATATTCGTCGCCCTTCGCATCCTTCTGCGAAGTCGGATAGATAGCGTCCTGTGGACGGTTAGCGCCCAGGCCGATGGCTGTGACCAACGCGCGCTGGATATAGTTGGTACCGTACACGCCAATATCCTTGGTGAGGTACATCCAACCGTTAACCGGCTCAGCCGCCTTCTTGAAGTACTCCATGATCTTGACCTGCGCTAGCTTAGGCACGGTCTTGATGACTTCTTTGTCGAAGACGCCCAGCTTGCTGGGATCGAAGTCTTTTCCCGGCTCCAGTCCGATGGCTTTCATCTTCTCGACGATTGAAGAATCGGCAGCAGCGGGAGGATTAGTCTTCATCAGTCGCGCAAGATAGTTGAAGTAGTCGTTCACGCTCATTGCATCGACCTGATCGCGAACCGCGGTCTTCATATCGAAGTTGGCGTCGACCGTGCCCGCGGCTGGCGTATAAGTTTTGCCGTACGAACTAAGCGGCACCAGCGAGAACTTGTCCTGTAGCGCGTGAACTTTGGCGTAGTCGTCTGGCGTACCGGTGCAGTAGATACGACCAAGAATCCACACCAGGCCGGTCGGAGACTTGTATTCCGTGACGCCTTCCGGCAGCGTGCCTGACCAGCCGGGGCCGGTGATGGCATACTTCTGCGCCTTGCCTCCGGTAGTGCGTTTGCCGGGGACCTGGAAAACATCGGTCCAGCCGCTAAGCATCGGCAACAGGTAGTAACGGTCGCCCATGTCGGGAACACTGAAGACCCACGGCTCGGACGAGACGTCAACCCACGCAGTCGTGTAGAGCGTGTCGGCATTAGGTGCGGTGACGGTGTGGTTATCCACCGGGGGGTAGGTACGAAGTTTCAGAATCTGGCCCATGGGGGCGTGGCTGCTGTCAGGGGCGGACACGTTGGTAAACACCCGGCGCGTCATGTCCATCGTGACCAGCGGATAGCCGTAGATGTATACGTCAATGGCATCGCTGACGGCCTGCTCGGCGCCTGGCTTTTGCGCCGTCTGCGTACCCGCCGAGTTGCTCGGTCCCGAGTTGCAGGCGGTGAGTGACAGGATGATCGTTAGTACAGCCAGAGCTAGAGCGAACTTAACTTTCATACTTTCTTTCTCCTGAATATTTGGGCGGCCTTGCAAAGCACAGACCACACAAAGTGAAACTACTAATTTCTTCTTCAAATAAAATTTCCTAGTTCGGCTTGCGACAACTCCTCAACTCTTCGACTAACTTTAGCGAGTCGGTGTTAGACACTTCGTGAAAGCTGATTTTCGGTTCTTCGCTGGCCAGTTCCATCGCATTCAAAATGCGCAGATACAGACCAGACTGAATATGCGCGTGCAGGTCTTTGGTTGATCTCCACTGCTCCTCATACAGCACACGGGAGGTGCCGTCCGCAGCTTCGAAGACACCACACCCCATACATTCCGCCTTGGTCCGAACGCGCTCTTCCACGAAGCGAAAAATCTCTAGCATCGCTTGTCGCTTATCGGCTCGCGGGACCAGCTCCAGGGACGCAATGATCATTACTAAACTGTCTCTTTCTAGTGGCGCTTGGTTTGAGTTCAATTGATGGTTAGTTAGGGAACCAGCGCTATGGAGTGCACGATTAATGCCTTATGAGCGAACCTCTCCCGGCCTGAGCACACACTGATAACGAACAACTTAGGTGCCATCTAAGAGCAGGGTCGAGGGAACAGTCCGCTTGGGTCGTACGATATGTCGTACTCAGGTCCGGCTATCGTACTTTTGGCGCCACGAAGGAATGCCCAACCGCTGCATGGTGGCGTATAACGTGGTCGGCTTCATGCCCAGAAGTTCGGCGGCGCCACCGCTGCCTTTGACGCGCCAGTTGGTTTTCTCCAGCACGGCCACGATGTGACGCTGTTCCATTCCTTTCAGAGTGGGCGTCGTGGTGTCATCGCCAGCCTGATGCATCTGCAGATTGAGCTGGCTGCCGGAAGTGACAATCAGCGCCCGCTCAATCTCGTTCTTCAGCTCGCGAACATTTCCCGGCCAGTGATAGCTCTGGAGCATCTCCATGGTCTTCTTGGGAATCGACTCGATCTTCTTTCCCATCTTGCGTTCGAACTCCCGGATGAAGGCCCACGCCAGCAGCGGAATGTCGTCGGCGCGAGCCCGCAGCGGTGGGACGTGGATGGGAAAGACGTTCAGCCGGTAGTACAAGTCCTGGCGGAACGATCCGTCTTTAACTCTTTCCGCCAGGTTGCGATTGGTTGCGGCGATCACGCGTACATCGACGCGCAGGGTCTTGGGACTGCCCAGTCGCTCGAATTCACCATCCTGGAGCACGCGCAGCAGTTTGGTTTGCAACTCCAGCGGCAGCTCGCCGATCTCATCCAGAAACAGCGTGGAGCCGTTGGCCAGTTCGAAACGGCCAGCCTGCTTGGTTAATGCCCCGGTATAGGCGCCTTTTTCGCGGCCAAAAAGCTCGGCTTCGATGAGGCTCGCGGGAAGCGAAGAGCAATCGACTTTCACCATGACGCGGCCTTGGCGCCGGCTCAGATTATGGATGGCTCTGGTTACCAGCTCTTTGCCGGTACCGGTCTCACCGGTGATAAGCACGATGGAGTCGGTGGGAGCGACCTGCTCGATCTGTTGAAACACACTCTTCAGCGTCTCGCTCTGCCCCACCATCTCGTCAAACCGGTCACGTACCAGGATCTCTTCTTTCAGGTAGTCGCTTTCGGCTTGCAGCCGCTCCCGCAGCTCCGCCAACTCTTGCTCAATCAGTTTTGATTTGGTGATATCGATGCTCACGCCCATGAGGCGATCGGGCTGCCCATCACTTCCTGCCTGCCTGCGTCCGCGTGACGAGATCCAGCGCAACTCGCCATCGGGCCGCCAAATGCGGTAATCCACCGCCGAGTCAATCCCCAAGAGCATGGCCTCAGCAATAGCCTGTTGCACAATTTCGCGATCGTCCGGATGTATCAACCCGAACAAAGTGGCCAAATTAAGTTCAGTATCAGCCGGTAGACCAAACAGTGCATGCGTGTCCGGCGTCGCCCAGACTTGACCGCTCTCGGGCTCCAAGGTCCACAGACCTGCCTGCGCCGATGCCGCTGCCAGGCTCAGTCGGGCCTCACTCTCGCGCAGCTTTTGCTCGGCCCGCTTGCGCTCCAGCGCGTTGGCAAAAATTTGAGCGATGAGTTGCAGCCGCTTCTGCATCGGCTCGGTTACGGTGCGCGATACCACGGTGGCATCGAAGCTCAGTACGCCAAAAACTGGCCCCTCGCCCAGGGACAGCGGAATGCCCAAGGTGGACTTAATGCCATAGTGGCGCCAAGCCGGCACGTCGATGGATGCTCCCGGAGGCGCATCTTCGATATCGGGCACGTAGACGATCTCCCTTGCGATCAACTTCGCTGTCGACCAAGGGAAGTACTCGTGGCCGGTCATGCCTTCCGGCGGCGGCGGCGGTAGCTTGGGATCCCGGTAAAGATGGGTAAGCGTCAGTTCGCCAGGATTTTCAGCCGATGCTTGCCAAAACGAGGAGTGATCCAGCACCCAGACACTCGCAAATGGCGCGCTGTGCATCCTCAATCTCCCGATCCACATCTTCGGCGGAAAGATTTACAAAGCGCGAGGAAAGATCGGCTATCAGCGTCTCAAACCGAATGCGCTCTTCTGTATCAGGACTAACCCTTGCGACGGCTACGCCAATCAAGCTGATCCCCACGTTTTGTACGAAGGCACACTGACTCCTGGGCCGTCCGGCTGGCAGCCTGGCTTTGGGTATTGGTTCACAAAATTGTACTTATAGCAGGGGGTTATCCGAATACGACTTAGGAGCTAGACGGCAAGAGGAGGTGACCCATGGTGACGAACTTCACGCTAAACTCTCCGCCGCAATCAACCGGCGGCGCAAGATTTATCTATCACTGCAGCTGCCTTCGAAGGCATACTGAAGGGCACACCAGAAAACTCTATGTTGCGCAATCGAAGGACATGGCTGCAGTCCGTATGGCAGTAATAAATCCACTTGTACAGATCTCCGATCTGTCGCCCGCTCCCCGTTTGCCGGGCTCGACCCGCTCCTATCACGCGATGATCAAGCCGGTGGGCGCCATCTGTAACATTGATTGCACGTACTGCTACTACCTGCACAAGGAAGAGCTGCTGGGGAGCACCAGCAAGTTTCAGATTTCAGACGAGATTCTCGAAACTCACATCCGCCAATACATCGAAGGTCAGGACCGCGAAGAGGTCGTCTTCTCCTGGCAGGGAGGCGAGCCCACGCTGCTCGGCCTGGAGTTCTTCGAGAAAGCCGTCGATCTCGAGCGGAAGTACCAGAAGCCCGGCCAGCGCATCGAGAACGACCTCCAAACCAATGGCACACTGCTCAATGACGAATGGGGAGCGTTCCTCAAGCGCAACAAGTTTCTGGTTGGATTAAGCATTGATGGCCCGGAAGAACTGCACGACGCCTATCGCGTAACCAAAGACGGCAAGCCGACCTTCAAGAAGGTCTTCGCGGCGTCGCAGATGTTGCACCGCTATGGAGTGCCATTCAACTCGCTTAGCGTCATCAATCGCAAGAATGCCAGAAAGCCGCTCGATGTCTATCGCTTCCTGAAGAATGAAGTTCGCCCGCGGCAGATGCAGTTCATTCCCGGGCTTGAGCCCAAGGTATTTCGTAACGTCGCTCCCCAGATGTGGAATGAAGCTACGCTCCCGTTCTTCGACTCGCCGGCTGCGCATCCCGGCACGCCGGACTCCGTAGTAACCGATTGGTCGATTGATCCTGACGATTGGGGATACTTCCTGTGCAAGGTATGGGATGACTGGTATCGCCGCGACATCGGCAAAGTATTTATTAACCTGTTTGAAACCGCGGTCGCGCAATGGATGGGCAAAGAGTCGCAGCTCTGCATTTATAACGAATTCTGCGGCAAAGGCGTTGCCCTGGAGCACGACGGCAGCCTGTATTCCTGCGATCACTACGTCTATCCCGAATACAAGCTGGGAAACATTATGGAGACGTCAAGCTCGCGCCTGGTGTTTTCGCCGGAGCAGCAGAAGTTCGGTTTCGACAAATTCAATACCCTTCCCCGGATGTGCCGCGAGTGCAAGTATTTGTTCGCCTGTAACGGGGAATGTCCTAAGAATCGCCTGATCCGCACGCCGGAAGGTGAGACCGGGCTGAACTATCTTTGCAGTGGATTGTTAAAGTTTTGGAACCACATCGACCAGGACGCGCAGGACATCTGCCGCCGTATTGCCCGCGGTGGACCGCTGAAGCCTGCACGCGCATGAGACACTAGCCACACATGATTACAAATCAGACCCGGGGAAGAGTCTTGTTCTGCCTGCTATGCCTGGCGGTTTTGCAGCTAGCCGGGTGTAGTAAGAAGGAAGCCTCGCCGCAGAATGCCGCACCGGCTTCCAGCCAGCAGGCCGGAGGACAAGCGGCGTCATCGCCGTCCGCTCCTGCGGCCCAGAAGGCAGCTTCTGATACGGCGAACATGGTCTTGCCCACGCCCTACGGCATGCACACCGACGATCTGGATGCCATGATGAAGCGGCGCTACATTCGCGCCATCGTGGTCATCAACCCCATCGGGTTTTTCTACAGCCATGGTCATCCCATGGGCGCCATGTATGAAACGCTTCGCGAGCTGGAGAAGTTCGTTAACGACAAGTACAAAACCGGCAAGTTTCCGGTAAAGGTCACGTTTATTCCGCTGCGTCCCGATCAGGTCGAAGAGGCGCTGCATCGTGGAGTAGGCGACTTCATCGCCTATGCCCTGATTGTCACGCCGGAACGCGAGCAACGGGTGGCATTCACCGTTCCGCTCCAGACTAACGTGAAAGAGGTGATCGTCAGTGGGCCGAACTTTGGCACAGTTGCAACCATCGAAGACCTGGGCGGGAAGAGGATCTATGCCAACCCCTTGACGGTGGGCTATCAACGATTGCAACAGGTCAACGAAAAACTCAGGCAGGAGGGCAAACCGGCCATAGATATCCAGGCCGCGGATCAGGACCTTATTGAGGAGGACTTGCTGCAAATGGTGAATGCCGGGGTGATTCCGGCAACCATCACAAACGACGGCCGCGCCAAGCTCTGGTCCCAGATTCTACCCCACCTCACGGTTCATCCCGAGCCGGCGATCGCCAGCGGCGAACAGACCGCGTGGGCAAGCAGGAAAGACAACCCGCAACTCAAACAGATGCTCGATGAATTCATCCCGCCGCACGCGGTGGGAACTTCCTTCGGCAATACTCTGGTTCGCCGCTACCTGCAAAACACCAAGTGGATCAAAGACTCCACCTCGCCGGAGGAGATGAAGAAGTTTGAGGCGATGAGCGCTATTTTCAAGCAGTACTCCAGCCAGTACGGCTTCGACTACCTGATGATGATGGCGCAGGGCTACCAGGAGTCACTGCTCAACCAGAACGCGCGCAATCCCAGCGGCGCCGTAGGCATCATGCAGGTGATCCCCAAGTACGCGGCGGCCAATCCCATCAACGTGAAGGATGTGAAACAGGCGCAGGGGAACATCCAGGCTGGGATCAAGATGTTGCGCAATATCGAAGACCAATACTTCGACGATCCCAATATCGATCAGGTGAATAAGACGTTAATGGTATTCGCCAGTTACAATGCTGGTCCCAACCGGATTGCCCGTCTGCGCGCGCAGGCCCAGCAACAAGGTCTCGACCCCAACAAGTGGTTTGGGAATGTTGAGCTATTGGTTGCGGAAGACATTGGACAGGAAACCGTCACCTACGTCGGCAACGTATACAAGTACTACATTGCCTACAAGCTGGCGGTGCAGGACGAAAAAGCTCAATCAGCCGCATCGAAATGAAAATATCTCGAGGAGAAACGATGAGAATTAGAAATCTTAGTGTTGCTGTGCTCGCGTTGGCCGCCGCCGTCGCCGTGGCGCAGAATCCGCAGGTAGAACAAAAGCTAATGGCCATCAAGCAAAACATGGCCAAGAACAAGCAGCAACTGGCGATGTACATGTGGACGGAGACCGAAACTATCAGCATCAAGGGCAGTACGAAGGACACCAAGACTTACCAGGTGCAGATGGTAAACGGGCAACAACAGAAGACCGAAATCAACGATCAGAAGGCGTCGTCCGGCGGCGGGCGTGACGGCCGTTTGAAACAGCACGTGGTCGAAAAGAAGACGGAAGAATACAAACAGTATGGCCAGTCCATCGGCGCGTTGGCCAAGCAGTACACCACCCCTGATCCCGATCGCCTGATGCAAGCCAAGCAACAGGGCAACGTCTCGCTGGTCCCCGGTGGCGGCACGCTCCAACTGGTCATCAAGAGCTTCGTGAAGCCTAACGATCAGGTGACCTTCACCATCAGCGAGCAGACCAAGTCTCCGGTCAGCGTGGAAATTAACTCCTATCTGAATGATCCCAGCGACAAGGTTATGATTTCTGCCCAGTTTGCGCAGCTACCTGACGGTACCAACCACGTGACGTCGATGACCATCAACGGCGTGCAGAAACAGCTGGTCATCAACGAGCAGAATTCGAACTATCAGAAGAGGATGTAGGTTTCAGCCTTACAGAGCAATCAGGGGATGAGGCAAATCCGCCTCATCTCCTCCCGGTCTTGTCCCGGGCCACTGGAGATACTTGTGCGCGACATTTTTTGAAAACCACGTATTTCTATTGGTTCAAAAACTCTGCTTTGCTCTCTACAATAGCCGTGAGCACACCTGACATCAGGACATGGTGAACAGAACAGAGCAAAAGTGTGTGCGTCCCCCGGTCAAAGTCAAGTTCTGAACTGGAGAAATAAATGAGTGTATTTCGCGGAATCCGGTCGGCATTCTTGCTGGCACTGACGTTCGGCGTACTGTTTTGCGCGTCATCGATAGCGCAAGGTCCGGCGGACTTGAGCGCGGCCAAAGCCGACGCGACCGCCAACCCTGCCGCAGATGCCGATCCGGCAGCAGCGGCGCCCCTTCCCGACAGTGCTTCGGCAAGTAAAGCGGCCGCTGACGATGCCTGGCGCGTCAGAGTATCAATCTACGGCTGGTTCCCCGGGATTCACGGCAACGTGGGAGGAGAGGACCACAATGTAGGAGTACACGCTCCTTTCAGCGATCTCTTTCATTACCTCAAGGGTGTTATCCCGGTGAACGTCGAGGCTGACAAGGGACGTTGGGTCATGCCCGTCGATTTCTTCTGGGTCAGGCTGGGCGATAACCGGGTCATCCCTTTGGGCGGACTTGCTGCGACCTACGCCGATCTCCACATAACCGAGTCGATCTTTACTCCCAAAGTCGGGTATCGCTTGCTGGACCGCGATCACCTGAAGATTGATGCCCTGGGCGGCATCCGCTACTGGTATGTCAGCCAGACTCTGTCGATCCTGCCTTATTTCCAGAATCAAAGTCGATCCACCGGCTGGGTTGACGGGGTCGGCGGAGCTCGTTTCACCATCCCGGTGAGCGAGAAGGCGGCAATTTCCGTTGCGGGCGATGCCGGCGCCGGCGGTGCCAGCCTCGACTATCAGGTAGTTGGCTTGTTCACCTATGACTTCACTCGCCAGATCGGAATGGGCTTGGGCTGGCGCTACCTCGATGTCGACTACAACAAATATTTTGGCCCGGCGGATGGCCGTAACTTCCTCTACGATGTAGCCCAGACCGGTGCGCTGGCGGGCTTGTACCTCAATCTTGGGCGGCAAGCCACCGGTGCCGGTTGCCGCCACCTGTTCGGTTTCTCCGAATGAAGTTTGGGCCGGAGATCCGGTGACCTCGACCATCGCCACCCAGAACTTCAATCCCAAGCACACGCTGGCTTACAACTGGACCAGCACCGGCGCCAAGATTTCCAGCACCGGAACGACCGGCCACGTCGATACCACAGGCTTGGCGCCGGGAAGCTATTCCGTGACTGGTACGGTGACCGATGCTAAAGACAAGAAGAACAACGTAGCCAGCTGCAACGCCAGCTTCACCGTGAAGCAGCCGCAGCCTCCGGTAGTGAGCTGTATGGTCAATCCAGCCACCATTGCCATTAACGAGCCTGCGACCATTAATATGACGGCGACCGATCCGCAAGGCTGGCCGCTGACTTACAACTGGACGAACCAGGGCGGACAGTTGAGCGGCAACGGTACCTCCGTTACCGTGACCGCCACCAACGCCGATGCCGGCAACACTATCACCGTTACTGGAACCGCCACCGATGCCCGCGCCAATCTCAGCGCCAGCTGCACTTCGTCGATCAATGTTCCGGCGATCAAGCAGTGCGTGAATGTCGAAGACTGGGGCGAGTGTACGTTTGAGAAGAACCCCAAGAAGCCGTGGCGCGTCGATAACGACTGCAAAGACGTACTCGACAAGGTTTCGCTGCGCTTGCAGCAGATGCCGAACGGCAAGCTCGACGTCGTCGGCTACACCGACGAGAAGGAGACGGTGAACGAACAGACGCTTGGTGGGCAGCGGTCGGTCAATGTGAAGTACTACCTGACCACCGACGGGCCGACCAAGCTCGACGCCAGCCGCATCCAGCCTCGCGCTGGTGGCAGCAAGGGCAAGGCTACTCACTTCTACTTCGTCCCCGAGGGCAAGCTCTGCGGCGGACAGTTGGAGGAAGGTACCGTCGTTGACGAGAGCCAGGTACAGCCGCAGTCGCGGAATACGCCGGCTCCCGCAAAGCACAAGAAGTCGAAAGCAACCCCGCCCCCGGCGCAGTAGCCGGAGGAGGGAAGTTGCGAAGTTGCTGAATCGGTAAAGGTTGGGCCTGTGGAGTTTCCGCAGGCCCTGCTTTGGGTTTGGCACATAGGTGCTACGACGCGATGCCTTGGTGCGTCAATTTTTAATGACTGCTCAGGTAATTCTGGGATATACGTAACTGGATATCCCAGCTATGTTTTAGGTCGCGTCGGGCGTTGCCGGCTTATTCAGTTTTCTGGCGAAGCCTCGCCTGATCCCGGTAAAAGTGGGTTGGAGAAACGGTGAATTATAAGTGCGGCAATTCGAAGTTTCGCCTAACCGCAATCGCTATTTGCTTCGCCGTGTTCGCGACCATGAGTTTTGCGGCCCAGGGCAACATGAAGCAGATTCCCAACGGCGAAAAGGCCAAGGTTAAGGGCAAGATTAATTCCCGCAATGGTGACCTGGTATATGTTACCGACGTAAAAGATGGCTCCAATATAGCCGTCAACATCACCGACAACACCAAGATCGACCGCAAAAAGGGGAAGCACACCTTCCTGCGTAAGTCGTCGATGGATGTAACCGCGATGGTGCCCGGGCTGACGATCGAAGCCGAAGGCGTGGGCAATGCCAAGGGCCAGCTGGATGCCGCCAAAATCTCGTTCTATCCCGATACCTTCTCCATCGAAGTGGCGGAAGAACAGCAGATTATGGCCAACAAGGCTGCCGCGGGGCGAGGCGCAGCAGACTGCGGATCAGGGCGTAGCCAAGGCGAACGCGGCCCAGCAATCGGCCAATACTGCGCAGGGCTCGGCCAACACCGCGCAGAACACCGCTGACTTGGCCGCGGCCGGAGCTGTGGTGGACGCTGCCGCCATCAAGATGGTCAACACGCGCGTGTCTGACCTCGGCGACTACAAGACGGTTGCCGCAGCCGGAATTTATTTCAACAGTGACAGCGCCGCGCTGGATGCCGCCGCCAAGGCTGACCTCGACACCGTGGCAGCCGCGTTGGCCGGTGCGCCGAACTACATGATTGAAGTTGCCGGATATGCTTCCAGCACCGGGCCGGCGGAGCTCAACCAGAAGCTGAGCGAGCTGCGCGCCGAAGCGGTGGTCAACTATCTGCGGCAGAAGGGCAACGTTCCGATGCGTCGCTTCCTGTTGCCCGCCGGTATGGGGGCGAGCAATCCGGCCGCTCCTAACGCCGACCCGCAGGGGCGCGCCTTGAATCGCCGCGTCGATGTGAAGGTACTCGTCAACCAGGGGCTGGCTGAATAAGCTTCCATAACCAGGGCTGCTACACCGCAGCCCTTCGCTCTTTCTGACGTCGATTTCGTCGAAATTACCTCGTTTATGGATCGTTATGCCTGATATTTCACCAAAAAAACGGCGGCGACGGGGTGCTTTCTCCCCTGTTCTTGATTTTTACTAGTTCCTGATTGCCGGAATATGCGGTACCGTTTCGGAGAGAAATCTGATCGTTTTCGAGTGATTGCCATCATGAAACAAATACTTTTCCGCGCGATTCTGGTTGTTTTCGTCATTTTTTTGGTACTTGCAGGCGGTTTGAGCGCAAGCGCCGCAGCCCAGCAGCCGAGGGGATGGCCGCGCTCGTTCAGCAATTCCGGCGGCACCCTGGTCCTGTACCAACCGCAGGTCGATGATTGGCAAAACTATTCCGTAGTCAACGCGCGTTCCGCGTTCTCACTAACGCCGGCCGGTGGCAAAGAGCACGTGGGCGTAGTGACATTCACATTGCAGTCCGTGGTTGACATGGACACGCACACGGTATTTCTTTACAGCCCGACCATCACCAGTATCAACTTCCCCGCGCCCGACACCAATTCGGCGCAGCTGGAAGCTTTGGCCAGGACATTCCTGAATCCGTCGGCTACGATGACCATTTCCATCGAGCGCCTGACCGCCAGCCTGAAGAAGAAGACCGCGCCGGCGCATGTCGCTGAAGTTAACAACACTCCTCCGACCATCTTTATCAGCTTCAAGCCGGCCATCGTTCTTCTAGTGAACGACAAGCCGGTCGAGGCGCCGGTCGGCGGAAATGTGAAAGCTATCGTCAATGCCAACTGGCCGCTGTTTCAGGATGGCGCGAACTACTACCTGTTCAATGGCAAAGGGTGGATGACCGCGACCAGCCTGGATGGGAACTGGACTGCGACTACGCAGCTTCCGGCAGATTTCTCCAACGTCGCGTCAAGTCCGAACTATCCCGACCTGAAGGCTTACATCCCGGCGCCGGTGGTGCCGACCACGCCCGCGGTGTACTACAGCAGCACGCCGGCGGAGATCGTTGTCTTCCAGGGCCAGCCGCAGTGGGCCGCTGTCACCGGAACGCAACTACTGTACGCCAGCAACACGGCAAGCCCGGTATTTAAGTATCTACCGACTAACACCTACTACTACCTGACGTCCGGACGGTGGTTTTCATCGCAGAGCGCAATGGGACCGTGGACCTTCGCCACCAACAGCCTTCCGGCAGATTTCCGCAGCATCCCGCCTGCGAGCCCGATGGGCAGCGTACTGGCTTCAGTGCCAGGAACGCCGCAAGCCGAGGACGCAGTGCTGATGGCGCAGGTTCCGACCACAGCCGTCCTGAATCCGACGGCCGCCGCGCAACAGGTGAAAGTCAGCTACAACGGAACGCCGGAGTGGGCGCCGATCACAGGTACCACAATGTCGTACGCCACTAACACGCCCAATCGGGTGATCCAGGTGGGCAGCGTGTATTACCTGTGCCTGAACGGCGTGTGGTTCATGTCGAACACGCCCAATGGTCCGTGGCAAACTGCGCCGTCGGTGCCGCCGGAGATCTATACCATCCCGCCCAGCTCGCCGGTCTATAACGTGACCTACGTGACCCAGGAGACGTTGCCGACCGGCTACGTCCAGGCCAGTTACACCGCGGGGTACATGGGAACCTTTATCGCCGGAATGGCGGTCGGCGCGATTATCTGTGACGGAACCGGTTATTACTATCCGCCGTACATCGGCTGGTATGGGGCGTATCCGGCGTACTATCCCTACGCCGCGACCTACGGCTACCATCCGGTGTACAACCCATACACCGGCGCCTATGGCTACGGCGCTTCCGCTTACGGACCCTATGGCGGGCAGGCGCATTACGGAGCTTCCTACAATCCCTACACCGGAACCTACGCCCGCGGAGCCAGCGCATCGGGGCCGTGGGGATCGACCGCAGCTGCGCAGGCCTATAACCCTTACACCGGCGCTTACGGACAGACTCATCAAAGTTCGAACGCCTACGGCTCGTGGGGAAACTCGGTGTATAGCAAGAATGGGACAACCACCTATACCCAGCATCAGACCACCGCGAATGGAACTGAGGCCACCGCCTACAACAACAAGGGCGGGGAAGCGGCCGGGACCAGCACCAAGTACGGTAGCAGCGCAGCGGCCAAGAGTTCCAATGGCGACATGTACGCTTCGCACGATGGCAACGTTTACAAGAACACCGGCTCCGGCTGGCAGAGCTATAACAACGGAAGCTGGAACAACGTGCAGAAGCCGACCCAGCAGAGCGCAGAGGCGGCACATCCGCAGGCAACTACCGATGCCAACAACTACAAGTCGTCGGGCGGATACAACGAAGCGAACCAGGAAGCCCAGAATCGCGCTCAAGGTACGGCACAAACCCAGCACTACGACCAGTCGCAACATTCCGGCTATGGCAGCAGTGACGGCTGGGGCAGCCACAGCGGCGGCGGCGGCTGGGCCAGCAAGGGCGGCTCCGGCGGATGGGGCGGCGGTGGCGACCACTGGGGCGGTGGCGGCGGGGGTGGCTTTGATCGCGGCGGCGGTGGATTCGGTGGCGGCGGTTTCCGGCGCTGATTTTTCGGGTAGTGCTGGCCTTCAGGCCAGCGTTTACGCCGTTGAAAACACGTGAGGGCTTTAGCCCCTGAGGTACTTCCCAGAGCTTTCTCAGCTTTTACAAGTCGTGACTCTATCTATGAGGTGCACTATGAAGTCGCGGAATTTGGTTGTGGTTTCACTCATTAGCCTGTTCATTCTGGTTGGGCAGGCCATGGCGCAGAAGAAAGGCAAATATGCCTGTGCCGAACCCAAGCCTGAAACGCTGTGCAATGCGGCAAACACCTGTGGCTCAGCTTCGGCTCCGTGCGAAGTGAATGTCAACAAAGAGGGTGGCTCGGCTTCGGCTACGGCCAGCATCACCGATCCGAAGAAGAACGCGCTGTTCTGCGTTAAGGCAGGTACCAAGGTAGTTTGGCATTCGACCAACAAGAACACCGGCTTCGTCATCGACTTCGGTCCGCAATCGCCCTTCGATCCCAACGATGCCATCATCGGCGGAGGCAAGAACGACGTGACGGTCCAGGCCGCGCGGGCGGGCTGTTTCAAGTATTCCGTTGGCGCCTGCTACTCCGGGGCAACCTACGGGATGTGCGGCAATAGCGCGACAGAAGCAATCGTGCTGCCGTAATTTCGAGATTTATTAACCGTCGCACAATGCGCATGGCGCAGAAAGAGGGAGAAGACCCGATGAAATTCAAGGCCCTGATCCTGATGACGATGTTGAGCTTGCTGGCAGGCGGCGCCTTCGCCCAGCAGGTTTCGGTGAACTACAACCACAACGCGTCATTCGCCAACTATCACACCTACGCCTGGGGAAGTAACAACAAGAATGAAATCCAGAATTCCATCCTGGCGCAGGTAGCGCAGCAGGACATCGACAACGCGATGGCGGCCAAGGGCTTTCAGAAGGTCACCGAGGCGCAGAACCCTGATCTCATCCTGACCGCCAGCGGGGGTGAGCGCGAGCAGACGTCCTATAACGCCTGGGGCATGCGCGGCATTGGCGGGGGCATGGGCGGCATCACTCCGCAGCAGAATGTGGAAGGCACGATGGTCGTCAGCCTCTACGACCTGAAGGCCAAAGAGCTGGTATGGCGCGGCATCGCGCAGGACACGCTGGGCAACAACGGCAACAAGAACCAGGAGATGGTTAACAAGGCCGTGCAGAAGATGTTCAAGCAGTGGCCGAAGAGCTAAGCAAGTTGTCGGTTGTCGGTTGTCAGTTTGCCGGACGAGTCGAGCACTGTACCAGGAGCTTTACCCGCAGCAGTATTGTGAAGACCCGCCTCAGGGCACGGTTTTGGTCGGAGCAGTATTGTGAAGACTCGAGTTAGGGCGCGGCTTTAGCCGCAGCAGTATTTGCGAAGGCTCGGTCAGGGCACGACTTTAGCCCGAGCAGTATTTGTGAAGACTGGCGTCAGGCACGGCTTTAGTCGGAGCAGTATTTGTGAGGGCTCGCGTCGGGGCACGGCCTCGGGCCGACTTGTGAGGGCTCGCGTCAGGGCGCGACCTTGGTCGTGCCGAACATGCAGTTGGTTCTGAAGTAGTGAGCCGACTTCAGTCGGCGAAACAACGTCGCGCCGTAGGCGCGAAAGAGCTTAGCCCAGCGCTTCAGCGCTGGGTAGGGTTGGAAGAAGAGTTCTTCGAGTCCCGTAGGGACGGCAGAGGTCGCGACACACGACGTTTTAACGCCGGCGCGAGAAGCAGATCCTTCGCGGACTGAAGTCCGCTCAGGATGACGAAACTAAAGCGAGGCTTGACGGCACGACTGAAGTCGTGCCCTGATACAAACCGGCGTCGATTGATAGCTTGGCAGCGGAATCAACTCAAAGCGCTTTTCGGCCGAGGGTGAACTCATTCTCTCACCAAAGCCAGAATCCCGAATAGGAGATCACCCAGTTTATGAAGAATGTGAAACGCGCTTATATCTTTCTTTCGGGCATTGTATTGATCGGTCTTTTGTTCGCCACCGCGGCTTCTGCCCGCGACAAAATCTCCGTCACCTATGCCAAGGGCTTCAGCGCTTCGCAGTACAAGACCTATGCCTGGGCGGAGCACGGAGCTGTGGCTCATCCCATGCTGGCGGCCGACATTGTGGGAGCCATCGATCAGCAGCTACAGGCGCGCGGCCTGCAGAAGGTCACGTCCAATCCCGATCTCATCATCCAGATCTACGGCTCGGTTGACCAGGACATGACGATGTACTCCAACGATCCTCTCTATGCCGGTACCGGAGGCATTCCACCCTTCGATCCCAGCATGAACGGACCCGCCTTTATCGGCTTCTACGGCAATACGTCGGTACTGGTTCACAAGGGAGAGCTGGTCGTCGATTTGATCGATGCCAAGACCAAGAAGCTGGCGTGGCGGGGCATGGCTCAGGAAAGCATCTCTGCCCACGATCCCCAGAAACTGGTTGACGAAGTAAACGGCGCGATTTCTAAGATGTTCAAGGAGTATCCCAAGGGAGCCTAGCTATCCTGCTAAGCCAGCGAGAGTTGCCAAAGCGGAGACCTGGCATCCCTGGCCCGGAGAGGACCACGAACATCTATGAAACGCGGTCCCACAGTCAGCTTCCGCGGGGGGTTTCATTCGGCCGTGAGAACCAGCGCAGTGTTTCTCGGGCTGCTGGCTGCCGGCCTCACCGCATCCTCACGCGCACAGGACCTGGCCCCGCGCGCCTACGTCGTGACTCCGCTCCATTCCAATGCGGTCACGCTCACCTGGTCGTGGTATGACGGAGGGGTGAACTTCAACGGGACGATTCCAGTCACCGGCGCCACCGGAACCTATAGCGTCCCGATTATCAGCCTGTATCACTCCTTCAACTTCTTCGGACGGTCGGCGAATGTCACGGGTTCGTTGCCCTATGCGGTGGGCAATTTCAGCGGGATGTTGCTGGGACAAAACAAGTCGCTCTATCGCTCGGGGCTGCTCGATCTGTCGGTCCGCTTCTCGGTCAATCTGTTCGGCGCCGCGGCCATGGAGCCCAAGCAGTATGCCAAATGGAAGCAGCACAGGATTCTTGGCGCCAGCTTGAAGATGATCGCCCCTACCGGGCAGTACGATCCGACCAAGCTGATCAATTGGGGCATCAATCGCTGGGCGTTCAAGCCTGAGCTTGGTTATTCGCAGCGCTGGGGCAACATCATCCTCGACGGCTATGCCGGGGCATGGTTCTATACCACCAACCCTCAGTACTACCATCCACCCGATCCGTTACCGCAGACCGAGGCTCCGGTGGGAAGTCTCGAAGGACACTTGAGCTACGATTTTCATAGGGTCGGATGGCTTAAGGGATCGCGAGGCTGGGCGTCGCTCGACGGCAACTTCTGGTGGGGCGGCATTACCGCCTTGAGCGGAATACAAAACCTGGCGACCAAGCAGACCGGCTCGCGCATCGGGGGCACTATTTCGTTGCCCTACTCCAAGCACCAGTCGATCAAGATCGCCTATAGCGACGGCACCTACATCCGCTTCGGCGGCAACTACCAGAATGTGCAGGTCGCCTGGCAGTACTCGTGGATCGGAAGGCCAAAGTAGAAGAAGATTCCAGCTGGCTACGGCGTGATTGGATAGCTAGCAAGATATTCCAGCCCACGGCTCACACAAAATGTCGCCCTTCGGGCTGTAAGGTCTCGAAGCGGGCGAAATTCTAACGGCCTGCCATGTTACCTCAGCATTCGGCGGAAGTCGCGTTGTGTTGTTGGGTATAGGTACAGGCCGGAGATTGCGCCGCCGCTGAAGGGGCTCTGGAAGAATTTCAAGAGGACGCTACCCAGGACTGCCGTCCTGGGCTAAAGGTTGTTTCGTTCCTTCGGAACTCGATGGCAGTCCAGTCGGGTGTACCACATATTCGAAAGTTGCCGCTATGGGGTACACCCGCACTCGAACGTTGTAGCCCACTCTAGTTATCCGATGAGCCCTTCCAGTCGATGATGTCGGACAGGCGCCACGGGTTCTGCCGGAGATCGAGCTGCAGTTTGCCCTGGCTGTCGATGATGAGCTGGGCTGCGGGATACAGCACGCCGCCGCTCTTGGTTTTGTCCTGATCGTTGATATCAATTTGTCCGGCGCTGAGGTTAAAGGCTTGCGACTGGGTATCCGCATAAGCCTCGACGAACTTGATCTGCCGGTTGGTGACGAAACGTGATCTTTCTTCCGGTCGGAGTGGGCTCCATCTTGATATAGCTGAGGTCGTAGCCCAGCGTGCCGGTAATGGCGACGTGACCCACGGCTTTCATCTTGGTCAGCGCATTCACCAATCCCTGGTTCTGTCCCTTCTGAAAGGCATCGACCAGGATCTGGCGGTCGGCGGCGGTTGACCAATCGTAGATGGTGACGGTCACATCGGCATGAGATCCCATCTGGGTGCTGGTACCCCAGGCAGTGGCATCGATGGTTTCGTTCTTATCGCGCGCAAATCCCGCAACACTAAGGCCGATGACCAGTGCCGCCGCGAGCATAAACAGCGCAGCCGGCCTGATAAACTTCAATCCATTACGCATAATGCTCTCCTGTAGCTACGCAGCTGTAGCAGGTTTAGGGGTGTCGTCGCTATCTTACGAGCTTGCCGGACATCCGCAAACTAGAAAAATTACCAGTCGCCTGCTAAATGCTCGGCCTAATGTTTTTACTTCGGATTGCCGGCGTTTCGAGCTGGGAATTTGCCGAGCAACAAAAGCGTGATAAGGGCGAAATTTTCCAGTATTCTCTGCGCAATGTCCCAAACTGTTGCCAAGCACATACACCATACGGCGCGCCACCTGATGAGGGAAACCTGGGCGGCGCAAGCCAATCTCTCATTCTTTTTAATCTTGCTGGTGGTATGCGTTTTTATCCTGCCCTTGACCTCTCTGGTCGAAGAATATTTCAGCGTCTATGCGGATATCGCCTATTCCGTGCTGCTGATTTCGGGACTCGCGATCGGTTGGAGCCGCTCATGGATTTTCTACACAGGAGTTGTAGTGGGCGTGGGCGGACTGGCCGTGCGCTGGCTGGTCTGGTGGTATCCGCGAATCGCAGAGTTTCGCGAGGTCACCAGCCTCGCCGCCATCGTGATACTCATCGTGATTCTGTTGGTGCGGGTTTTCGAAAAGGGGCCGGTTTCCGGGTCGCGCCTACAGGGAGCCATTGCTGCGTATCTGCTGCTGGGTTTGGCTTGGGCGCACGCCTACTCGATATTCGCATTGCATCACCCGCAGGCATTCCAGAGCGCAGAGCAATCGTCGAATACGGTTGCCAGCTGGACCTACTTCAGCTTTACCACCCTGACGACAGTCGGCTATGGAGACATCATTCCCAAGGCGCCGGCGGCACGCATGATCGCTGTCGGGGAGGCACTGGCGGGGCAGCTTTATCTGGCTACGCTGGTGGCACGACTGGTGGCGCTACAAGTCACCGGCGGTACCGGAAAGGGCACCGCCGGCGAACAGAAATGAAGGATGGATTTGCGCGCTCGCTAGCTCTTCTTGAAACGGCGAATCAGCCCTGCCGCTATGCCGCCTGCAAGCAGCGTAATCGTAGCCGGCTCGGGAACGGGCGATGCCTGTGTAGTCCCACCATTATTGGGGAAGACCACATCGACATTGTGCAGCGATAGGACCAGATCGTTGTAGTCCCAATCCGAGTTCTGCTTGAAGGACAGGTCCTCGAGCCAGATGAGTTGCGTCCGGGGACCGCTGCCGCTGGCGGTAGCGCCTGCGCCGCCGTCCATCGGGATCATGGCGTGGCTCACGTTATCCGCGCTGTACTTCGGATCGTTGGCGAACAAGTAAGGGTTCTTAATACCGTTGCCGCAAGTGGCGGCATTTAAGTCCTGATCGCAGATCTGGACCACCAGAACGTCGTTTTTAAGCGCATGACCGAAGTCAACCGAGGGCTGGCCAATCCCGCGTTGGTTGTCCAGCATCCAGGGACTCGTCCAGGAATTCTGGGGATCGGTATCGATGACACGCACCCAATCCGTAAAATTGGCGTCGGCGTAGTAAATATTTCCCTTAATGTCACCGGTGGATTGAGCAAAAATGGTTCCGGTCGTTGCACAAGTCTGGCCGAAAGTCCAGCACTTCAGTCCATCGTCACCCACAGAAGCGACTGCGGATACCGAGAAACTAGCAACTACCACGAGAGCAAAAATGACCCAGCGAGCACGCACGACCCACCTCGGGACCCTGATTGGGGAACAGTATTTGAGAGTACAGCCGACACTATAATCGAGAGTCTTCGAAACTGCTACCGGAAAGTTACTTAGGTCGAGAAGTTTTGTGCTCTTATAGACTTGGCGGCCTTGAGTACGCATTACTAAGTGGATAACGACGGCCCCCGGGGTTACTTGTTGAAATCCTGCGGAATGCTAAAAGTGGCACGGCGAAATCACCACTATAGTGTGATGTATCTCCCCTAAGGACAAAGAGATGGAGGCCGCCTGTTAACCGAAAGTTAACATTCGCTTTGGTTTCGCACGACGTTTGGGCTAGTTTCCCCCCGGCCCTGATTTCGCGACCCTTGGCGGCAGAGCGGCACCGCATTGCAAACAGGGACTTTAACTACGACTGCGATAGTAGATGTCGGCGGTTCTGAAAGCGGAAAAGTGCCCCCGCCGGCGCGCTTTTAGCTGGTCTCTCGGCCTCGCGGCCATGTAAGATTCAGCTCACCGAGATTTCCAGCACTTTGGAGTTTTCATGGTAAGCATCTTTCCGCAAAGGCGGACCGACGACAGCGAGGCGTCACCCTCGTTTGCCCTCGGGCCGCTCGAACACTCTGTCATGGAGGTGGTGTGGCAGATCGGCGCGTGTAACGTGCGTGACGTGGTCCAGCAACTGGATCGCGATCTGGCCTACACCACGGTCATGACCACCATGGACCGGCTGTACAAGAAAGGCTTGCTCGACCGCACCAAGTGCGACCGCGCTTTCCTGTATTCGGCGCACGTGTCGAAAGATAGTTGGGAGCGGCAGCGTACCGACGACCTGCTGGCCGACTTCCTTGCCGGCACTCAGCCGTCGCGTGAATTGCTGCTGTCCTGCCTGGTTGACGCCGTGGGCGAGCACGATCCTGACCTGCTCGACGAATTAGAAGCTAAGATCCAGTCCAAGCGCCGCGCGCTAACCGGAGAGCTGAAGTAAATGGCGCTGCCCTACCTATTGCGGTTATTGTGCCTGTGTTTCGCGACGTTTTTCATCGTGCACGCAGCCTCCGCAATACTGGTGTGGATCGGCGCTCCGGCTGCCTTTCGGGTCGCGCAGCATTCCAAGCCGGGCTTTGCTGCGAAGTTTCTCTTCCTCTTTCGGATGTTTCCCTTCGCCTTGACGTCTGTTTGTAGTGCTGGGCTTTTGTATCCCCAGCTACCTGTGGCTTGAGCCTCTCGCCAGCGGCGAAAAGGTGGGCTTCGCCTGCCTCAGCGCGGCGGCGATGGGCTTCATCGTGTGGATGCTGTCGGTCTTCCGGGTGGGATTCTCGCTGCTGCGGACCTCGCGCTACATGACAAGCTGCGAGCGCAACGGGCAGGAAGTCACGGTGGAAGGCGAAGCCGCTCCGGTGCTGGTGTTGAAGCGCGATGCTCCGGTGATGGCCGTGGCGGGACTGATGAGGCCCAAGCTGATCGTCTCGCGCGGTGTGTTGTCGAAGCTGACGCCCGAGCAGCGCGAAGCGGCCTTCCGCCATGAACAGGCGCATCAGGCCTCGCGCGACAACCTGAAGCGCTTCCTCTGTTTGCTGGCTCCCGACGCGCTTCCATTCGTCTCCGGTTTCAAGAAGATCGAGCGGCAGTGGGCGCGTTACACCGAGTGGGCCGCCGACGATCATGCGGTAGACGGCGATTCCAATCGTGCCCTGTCACTGGCAGCAGCGCTGGTTTCGGTGGCCAAGATGGGCGTCGATCATCAGCCGGCGTATCTGCTGTCATCGCTCTACAGCCCGCTGGTGGCTGACGACGAAGACCTCGCCGTGCGCGTCGATCGCCTGCTGCGCGAGCAGCAATATGCCGAGAAGCCACTGGCTCCGCTGGTGCAGCTTGCCCGCAATGTCGCTCTGGTAACCGGCGGTCTGGTCGTAGCGGCGCTGGTGTGGCCGGGCAGTCTCGGCTCCGTGCATCAGATTCTTGAAAAGCTCATCCAGTAGGCCCTCAAACGATCCATCCTTCAACACCGGGATAAAGCTCATTCTCCGTGGGTGGAAGCACCACGCTTTAGCGTGGTGGAACGTCTGCCATTTTGACGCTGGCTTTAGCCGCGGCCGAGTCTGTCTGGCGCTAGAGATTCAGAGTTGCGAAACAATGTCAAAGCCAGGGCTGAAGCCCGAGTCCAGCAGCTTTCTTTCACCACGCTGAAGCGTGGTGCTTCCACCGCAAGGCTCGCGCTGAAGCGTGGTGCTTCCACCGCAAGGCTCGCGCTGAAGCGTGGTGCTTCCGCCTGGGAGCGTGGTGCTTCCACCGCAAGGCTCCCGCTGAAGCGTGGTGCACCCGCCTGGGAGCGTGGTGCTTCCATCCGCAGGGTCGGCTTCAACCCATGAGGACGATGATTCGAGCAAGCGTTATCCAGCTTCACGTTCCGGTTCACTTCTCACAGTCGCAGGTGATGGCGCTCACTGCGTCAGTGTGCCTTAAGTTCATACTTTGAAGTGTTCACGGCTGTTCACGAGCCAGGACGGATGGCAGGCCTGCCGCGGGTTTTTGCTTGGGTCTCGCGGGAAACGGGTATATGCTCCGGGGCTGACTTGGCGGCCGTGCCAGTCGGAGGTGCGCTTACATGCCAACCATCAGCGATCCTGAAACCAAGGAATCCAAACCGCAGCTGGTTACGCCTGAGATCAAACAGCCCGAGCTTTTCGCGGCTGAAGTTGCCATGGAAGGGAAGTCGTGGAACCTCTTTCCCATCCTGTTTGTAACCCTGTTGATACTGGTGGTCGGTGGGACCATCGTTTACTTCGTCAAAGGCGCGAAAGCCGTGCTGACGACACCGGTCGCAACTGAGTCGCTCAATGCCATTCTGAAGGGCCAGGGCGCAGCCCAGATCCGCTTCAGCACCGGCCTCATTGTCGCCAATGTCAGCGAGAAGCCGACCGATCCGCATTACACGCTACTGACCAAGGCGGGGGTCCTGGACACCAAGAAGAAGAGTTGGGATTCGATCACTTCTGCGCTGACGCCCGCGGGGCAGAAGCTGCTCGACGGCATTCCAGGGGTGGAGAAAACCACCAACCCGGACAAAACCGTGACTTACCAGGTACCGTTGGCGGAGCGCAAGCTGGTGGGTATCGACAAGATCGACATGATCCGGCCGCACCTGGCACGGGTCGCGTACTCCTGGCAGTGGGAGCCGAATCGTCTGGGCAAGCAGTTCGACGCCACCAGCGATTTGGTGAAGAGCTTCAACACCTGGGACCGTGGGACGCTCATCAACTCGTACGGTGTCAATTTTTACAGCGCAGCACCAACCCATGTGACTATCGTGCTCCAGGAGACCAAAGACGGAAGCTGGAAGCCGTTCGTCGAGTAAGCGCGGCCGATAAACGCGCGCAGTTCGTTCTTGAGAAGATCTCCGTCCAATCCCCAGCAGGTTGGACGGAGATTCTTGTCTTACGCGCTTTTCCCCGGAACGCGCCTATCTTTACAGTTCCACCAGCACAGCCCCACGAGCACAGTTCCACCAGCAGACCCGCGCGACCCAGGGGGGCGACGAAACTCTGCAGGGGCTCTGATACGACACTCATTCAATCGGCGTAAAGGTTGCCTGCAATTGCGCCGATCGCGGCAAAAAATGCCGCTCCCAGCTCAGCGACAATCTCCAGGCGCCGGGTTTGCACCAGTAAGGAAGTAGCCGGCGCAACTTCCTCGACCTGGAATACGCAGGCTGGCCAGCAACCCGGCAGCGGTAAAGCTACATCAGTCAAACGAGAGTTCCAGGAGGAACGTCCATGTCAAATTTTCCCAGCAGGCGCTGGTTGCTACTCCCCTTGCTAATACTTCTGGCGTGTCTGGCGTCGTCAGCCCAAATCATCTCGGTAACGTTTGCTCCTCCGGCGCTGCCTATTTATTCGCAGCCGCTTTGCCCTGCACCAGGTTACATTTGGGTGCCGGGATATTGGGCCTATGACAACGGTTTCGGTGATTATTACTGGGTCCCAGGTACGTGGGTATTAGCGCCGCAACCGGGACTGCTGTGGACGCCGCCGTACTGGGGATGGGCCAATAACGTTTACCTTTTTCATCAGGGATACTGGGGCCCGACGGTTGGTTTCTACGGCGGGATCTCGTATGGCTATGGCTACTTTGGCCACGGTTACGAGGGCGGGCGCTGGAATAATGGGCAGTTTTACTACAACCGCTCGGTCAACAACATCAACGTCACCAACATTCACAACGTTTACGTGACCAACGTCAACCAGCCCATAAACGGCGGACGCGTCAGCTATAACGGCGGCAACGGCGGGATCCAGGCGAGGCCTTCGGCTCAGGAAGAAGCGGCCGCCCGCGAGAGGCACGTTCCGCCAGTCGCGGCGCAGACGCAACATGTACAAACCGCCAGTGCCAATCCGCAGCTGAGGGCGGAGGCTAATCATGGCAAGCCGCCGATCGCTGCGACTGAGAAGCCCGCGGCGTTTTCGGGTGCCGGAGTAGTGGCCGCTAAAGAGGCCGGTGCACCCTATCATCCACCCGCCAATCGTCCGCCGAATCAGGCCAACGGAAAAGCCCCGGTGCCCACTCCGCCGAATGAGGCCGCTAACCGAGCGAACCCGCCGGTGCACGCGAAAGATCTGCCCCCGACTTATCCGCGGCCTGCTACGCCAAACAACGCAGAGGCTCAGCAGCAGGCTGCGCAGCAGAACAAGCAGTATCAGCAACAGCAGAACAAGCTCTATCAGCAGCAGGCGAAGGAGCGGCAGCAGCTTCAGCAGAGCCAGGAGCAGGAACATCAGAAAGCTGCGCAACAACAAGCCAATGCCGAACGGCAACAGCAGATGGAGCAACGGCACCAGCAACAGACCCAGCAGATGGTGGAGCGTCACCAGCAACAGCAGCAGCAGCTGGAAAGCCGACAGGCGCCGCACGCTGCAGCGGCTCCGCATGGGGCTGCGCCTCCGGAAAAGCATTAGGTTCGTATGCGGGAGGCCCTGCGCGGCGTGAGGCTCGCGTTTGAGCGTATGGTGGGGCACATTGCGGCCCCACCAGAACTACTCAGAACCATTGATGCTGCAGACGGTCACCGAACGAACGTCAGCCATACCAAGCCGACGCCCAAGGTGCAAATGGTCACCGGCACTCCCAGCCGCATGTAATCCCAGAAGCTGATCCTGGTTACCTCGCGTGCTTTTTCTACGACGATGATGTTGGCGACCGAGCCGGTGATGGTCAGGTTGCCCGCCAACGTGCTCGACATGGCCAGCAGCAGCCATGTGGTATGCGGATCGCGGAAGTGCGGCACCAGGTCGCGCAACAGCATCACCGCGGGAACGTTGCTCACCAGATTCGACAGCAACGCGACCATCGCTGAAAAGATCACAGGGTTGCGCAGGTTCAACTTTTCGGCGACCCCGAGCAGTTCGCCGGTGATGCCAGCCTCTTTCGCTCCGCCCAGAATCATGAACAGTCCGAGGAAGAGCACCAGCAGCGACCAGTCCACATCGCCATAAATCTCGCGCGGCTGGCGGGTGCGGCGAACCAGCAGCAGCGCGCCGCCAATGGCCGCCACCAGCGGCGGCGGATGCCCGAGCAGAAATCCAATCAGCACTCCGATGGTTACGATTACCGGCCACGCGGGATGCTCTTCACGATGCACCGCAGTTTCGCGCGTGTCTTCCGGCAACGGTTGCGACTCGCGCCTTCGTACTTCCAGCCAATACAAGAGAGCCCAGTCGATGAACAGCCCGATGAGTGCCACCGGCGCGAGGTGCGCCAGAAAATCGCGGTAGCCGATTCCTGAAGACGAGCCGATGAGCATGTTCTGCGGATTGCCGGTGATGGTCGCGACTGAGCCGATGTTCGCCGCCGTCGCCAGCGCCAGCAGGTAGGGAACTGGATTGACCCGCATGCGCTTGCAGATGTCGAGCAGCAGCGGCGCCATGAACAGGCAGACCACGTCGTTGACCAGGAACGCCGACAGAATTCCGCTGGTGAAGATGACGCCGGGCAGCAGTTGTTGCGGCTTCAGGTGCTCGATGACCAAGCGCGTGATGAGATCGAAGAAGCCGGCAAGGTGCAGGCCGGCGACGATCAGCATCATCGAAAACAGAAGCACGATAGTTGCGAAATCGATGCTGGCGATTGCAGATTGCGGTGTCAGGACGCCGAGTACGAACATCGCTACCGCACCGATGACGGCCATGGCCGGGCGATCAATCAGCGTGTACGGCAGTCGCCCGACGGCGAACACCAGGTAGCTGGCGAGGAAGATGGTCCACGCCGCCACGATATGCCAGTGCGAGAGCGCGTGGCGGACTTCAGTCATGCGGCCGACCTCCGCGGCGCCAAAGCAGAATTGTTTCTCATCGAGATCGAATCGATTCAGCCAAAAAAAGCAACTGTAGCACTAAGTGCTATACTTCAACCGTGAGTCAAAACCCGGTAGCCACGCGGGTGTTCAAGAGCAAGAGCTTTCACCGCTTCGCTCGCAATTGTGGAATCGATGATGCCAGCCTTCTGGATGCGGTGCAACGGGCCGAAGGTGGGCTGATCGATGCCGATCTGGGTTCGGGGGTCATCAAGCAGCGGATTGCGCGGTCGGGCCAGGGCAAATCCGGTGGCTTTCGGGCAATTGTGTTTCTTCGACATGGAAAGAGGGCGGTTTTCGTTCACGGATTCGAGAAAAGCGCTCAAAGCAACATCGAACCGTGGGAGCTGAAGCAGTTCAGGAAAGCGGCAAGAATCGTGCTGGACTTGACTGACGCGGAGGTCAGCAGAGCGTTGGACGCGGGCGTTTACATAGAGGTGGAGAGGCGGAGAAAATCTGATGTCTAGAAAAGTTCGCAGTGCCGCAATGACGTCTTTGCAGGAGATGATGTCAGACCTGCATAGAGCTGGAGTCATAGACAAAACCACAATGCGCGAGTTCGACGCGGCCTGTCTCACCCCAATTGTCACGATGAAGCCGGAGACCATTCGAAGACTTCGCAGACGGGAACGCGCCAGCCAGGCTGTTTTCGCCCGCTATCTGAACGTGCCGGTAAGCCTTGTCAGCCAGTGGGAACGCGGCGAGAAACATCCAAATGGGCCTTCGTTGAAATTGCTATCACTCGTGCGAAAGAAAGGGCTCGCCTTGATTGCCTGAGTGCGCGACTCAGACTGTCCCTGTCCACTACCGAAGCCCGTCCAATCGTTACAATCACCTGATGCGGGAGTTTGCCACCAGTATCGTACGAGAGCTGCGCCAGCGCGGCTTCCAGGCGTACTTCGCCGGTGGCTGCGTGCGCGACATGGTGCTGGGGCTCGCTCCTGCTGATTACGACGTCACCACGGACGCGACGCCCAACGACGTCATGCGCATCTTCCCCAAGACCTACGCTGTCGGGGCGCAGTTTGGCGTAGTGCTGGTGCCGCTTCCGGAAGAGATTCGTGACGAGCATCTGCCGCCGGAGCATCCGCACGCGGTAGAGGTCGCAACCTTTCGCAGCGACGGCGTCTACTCCGATGGCCGGCATCCCGACCAGGTGCAGTATTCGAAGAGCCCGCAGGAAGATGTACAGCGGCGCGACTTCACCATCAACGGTCTGCTGATGGATCCGTTGGACGGCGACCGGGTGCTGGACTTTGTTGGCGGCAGGCAAGACCTGGCCGAGCGGGTGGTGCGCGCCATTGGCGATCCGGAGCTGCGCTTCCGCGAAGACAAACTGCGGATGCTGCGCGCGGTGCGATTCGCCGCGCGATTCGGTTACGTGATTGAGCCACGCACCTTCGAGGCGATCCGGGAACTGGCGGCGGGAATCAACCAGGTCAGCCGCGAGCGAGTTCGCGATGAGCTGACCAAGATGCTCACCGAAGGCCACGCGAAAGCGGCGTTCGAGCTGCTCGATCAAACGGGCCTCCTCGTTCGCGTGCTGCCGGAGATCGACCGCATGCACGGCGTGGAGCAGCCGCCGCAGTATCACCCCGAAGGCGATGTCTTCGTTCACACCATGCTGCTGCTGGAGAAGCTCTGGCCGCATTGTCCGCGCACGCTGGCCTGGGGAGCGCTGCTGCACGACGTGGGCAAGCCGGCGACGTTTCGGATTGCGCCCGATCGTATTCGATTCGACGGCCACGTTGAGGTGGGCGTGCGCATGGCGGAGGAAATCTGCCGGCGGCTGCACATGTCGGGCGAGGACACCGAGCAGATCGTCGCCCTGGTCGCCAATCACATGCGCTTCGGCGATGCCGGCCGTATGAAGGAGTCGACACTGAAGCGCTTCATGCGGCTGCCAAAATTTGACGAGCACCTCGACCTGCATCGCATGGATTGCCTGAGCAGTCATTGCGACCTGACGCTCTACAACATGGTGCGCGAGCGCCGCATGGAAGTGAGCGAAGAAGAGATTCGCCCGCAGCTGCTGCTCTCGGGAGACGACCTGATCGCGATGGGTTATCCGCCGGGACCACGCTTCCGGGAAATTCTGTCGTCGGTCGAAGACGCGCAGCTGGAAGGCTCGCTACACACCCGCGAGGAGGCGCTGAGCTTCGTGGCCAGCGAATTTCCGTTGCGGTAGAGCGCGGCAAAGCTCCAGGGTGTGGAGCCTCTTCAATCCGTGTCATCCCGAGCGAGGAGCGGAGTGACGAGTCGAGGGATCTGCAGTTCGCTTCCAGGGCCTAAGACCCGCTCCTGTCCACATGAACTCGACTACGATGTTCCGCATGCCCCGCTTGCCTTTCACTAAACCCTGCTCGTCCGCATCAATATTCCCAAACTAGAGCGCAGCAGTTCAGTCGCTCACGCGACGCAGTATGGGCCGGTAGAGAAACTGCAGGTCCCTCGACTTCGCTCGGGATGACACGACAATATGGGGGTCTTCGAATTACATCAGTCGGCGGACAAAGCAGCATTCCGCCCTCGTTATCCGCAATATTCACAGAATGCAGCGCGCGGTGGTGGGTGCTACTATCCGGCTCTCGCGATCATGCATCACGCAAGAGCCACTCTCAGCAAAATCTACGGTAATGCTGTCCAGCAAGTTGCCGGCGAACAAGCGCCGGTGCTGGCGTGGCCGCTGGCGTGCGGCTCGAAGGTCGCGCAGCGGACGGCGGCGCTGGCCTGCGTCAACGGCGAGCTGGCGGTTAGCGTGCCCGACAAGATCTGGCGCAATGAGCTGCAATGTTTTCAGGAGCGCTATGTCGCCGCGCTCAACCAGGTGAGCCGGCAGAAGGTGAAGAGCATCCGCTTCGTAGCGAAGGAGTAGTTTCACCACGGAGGCACCCTTCGGCCAGGCTCGGGCAGGCTGCGTACACGGAGAAGATCAGCTCTGTCTTGTTTTCCGTATACCGCGCGTTTGTCTTCACTCAACACCTGACCGCCAAAAGCCAAAAGCCAAAGCCAAAAGTAAGTTTCTCCGTGATCTCCATGCCTCCGTGGTGAAGTTTCTGCGGTTCGCGCTAAACTCAATTCATGGTTTCTGAGAAAGACGTTAGCTACGTCGCTGACCTGGCGCACCTCGAGTTGACCGAGGGCGAGCGCGCGCGCATGCTGCGCGACCTGAATTCCATCCTTGGCTACATCGAGCGGCTGAATGAGCTCGACACCTCGGGCGTCGAGCCGATGGCGCAGGTTTCCACCCGCTATGCCGGCGCTGTCGAGCCTGGCGAGGCTTTCGCTTATGCCATGCGGCCGGACGAACTTATTCCGTCGTTGCCTCATAAAGAGGCGATGAGCAACGCTCCCCAGACCGACGGCACGTTCTTCAAGGTGCCGAAGGTGATCGAGCGCTAGGTAGTGCGGGCCTTTAGGCCCGCGTATCGCAGTAAGAATAGGTTTGGCGAGTGCATCCGCCATCGTGGCGGATGCACTCGCCCGACCCTGACGATGATCGTTAACGCGGCGCTGAAGCGCCGCACTACCCGGAAGGGCTAATGGACATCAACCTGCTGACCGTGGAATCGACCCGCACCGCCATTGCCGAGAAGCAGTTCACCGCCGCGGCAGTGGTTGATGCTTTCTACGAGAAGATCCGCAAAGACGATCCTGACATCGGCGCCTATCTGACGCTCAGCGAGGAACGCGCTTACGCGCAGGCGGCGCGCATCGACGAGCTGGCGGGACGCGGTGACGCGTTGCCTCCGCTGGCCGGCGTGCCGATCGCGGTGAAGGATGTCATCAGCACCAAAGGCGTGCGCACGACCGCGGGATCGAAGATTCTCGACAACTACAACGCTCCTTACAACGCGACGGTGGTTGACCGGCTGGAGAACGCCGGGGCGATCATCCTGGGCAAGACCAACTGCGACGAGTTCGCTATGGGCTCGTCGAATGAGAACTCCGGCTTCCATCCGGTGCGCAATCCGCGCGATCGCACGCGCGTTCCGGGCGGATCGTCGGGTGGATCAGCAGCGGTGGTTGCTGCGGGAACGGCGGTCGCATCGCTAGGTACCGACACTGGCGGCTCGATTCGGCAGCCGGCTTCGTTCTGCGGCGTGGTCGGACTGATGCCGACCTACGGGCGCGTGTCGCGCTATGGGCTGATCGCGTTTGCCTCGTCGCTCGACAAAATCGGGCCGTTCGGCAAGACCGTAAGAGATGCCGCGCTGCTGCTGGAGCTGATGGCTGGGCGCGACCCTATGGATTCAACCTCAGCCGATCTAGCTGTGCCTGCGTACTCCGACAGTGTGGGACAGCCAGTGGGCGGGCTGAAGATCGGCGTACCGAGTGAGTATTTCGGCGAAGGGCTGGACGGCGAAGTTCGCTCGGCGGTGGAGGCGGCCATCCAGAAACTGGCCGAGGCGGGATGCGAGATCGTGCCCATCTCGTTGCAGCACACCGCGTACGCCATTCCGACGTATTACCTGATTGCCACGGCGGAGGCGTCCGCGAACCTGGCGCGCTTCGATGGCGTGCGCTACGGCGTGCGCGCGAAAGGCGCGAAGACGTTGTCCGAGATGTACCGGCGCACGCGCGATGAAGGTTTCGGCGCAGAAGTGAAGCGGCGCATCATGCTGGGAACATATGCGTTGAGTGCCGGCTACTACGATGCTTACTACCTGAAGGCGCAACGAGTGCGCACGCTGATCGCGCGCGACTACGACGAGGCGTTCGCTAAAGTCGATGCCATCGTCACGCCGACGACGCCGACTGCGGCGTTTCGTTTGGGCGAAAAGGCGGACGATCCGCTGGCCATGTATCTGGCCGACATCTTCACCGTGACGGCGAGCCTGGCGGGTATTCCAGGATTGTCGGTGCCCTGTGGCAACAACTCCGACGACCTGCCGATTGGACTTCAGGTGCTGGGTAAGCACTTCGACGAGACCACGGTGTTGCGCGTTGGGCACGTGGTGGAACACGCGCTGGCGGGAGAGAATAGTAACCAGCAGTAGGGGACTGGGGGAAGTCGATCCTTGTCCATGCGGGTTCCAGATTAGTGAATCCCACTCAATCCAACCGAGGGATTGAGTGGGGCACCCAGCGAACAGTAACCAGCAATAGGGGACTGGTGGAAGTCGCTCCTTGTCCGTGGCGGTTCCAGGTTCGTGAATCCCACTCAATCCAACCGAAGGATTGAGTGGGGCACCCGGCAATTAGTGACAACCGTAGGTCGCACGTTCTCCCGTCAGAGCACGGCTTTAACGGTTAAGCTCCAGGTCCAAGTATGACCCGTAGTTCTGAGTCCCAATTTGGGAAGAGGCTTGTCAATAGCGCGAAGGTGATGCAAATCCGGGCAAGTATATGACAGCAAGACAAATATAAAGTTGCGAAACTGGTAAAGATTTCCCGCGAAATCTGCTATGATTAAAACAGTAGAGCCAGAAGGCGCAACCCGCCATCTGGCTCTTTTTGCGTTTCCAGGACGCAAACCCGGCTGGCGCAGCTGGCCTATTGCACGGTCAGCACGATGGTTTGGCTGGTAATGACGGTGTTGTTGCTGGTGTTAACCAGGCTCGCTGTGATGTTGGTTGTTCCAGCCGCCACGCTCGTCGCCAAGCCATTGCCGCTAGTCAGGCCCGAGCTGATGGTAGCCACCTGAGTGTTGGATGACGTCCAGGTGACCGCCTGGGTAAGGTCATTGCTGCTCTGGCTATTGCCGTAGGCATAGAACTGCAGGGTTGCCGGCGCTCCGGAGATCGTGGCTGTGGTTTGTTGATTGGTACTGCCCTGGGTTGTGGTAATGACTAGAGTCGATATGTTGGTGGGAGTGACGGTGACATTGGCGGTCGTAGTGACTCCCTGATCCGAGACGGTTATGGTAGCGGTGCCGGTGGAGATACCGGTAACCAGTCCGCCGGGCGAAGTGACGGTCGCCACGTCCGTGGTCGAACTGGACCAACCGACCGAGGTTCCCTGGATGGTGTTCGCGGTTCCGTCAGAGTACCTGGCGGTGGCGACAAGTTGCACCGTATTGCCGATGGAAATCGTCGCTGATGGGGGATTGACGTAAATCGAACTTATCGAAGGATTGACAAAGAAGCCTGAGCAACTGGCCAAGGCCAAGCAAAGGAGAATGGGAAAAACGGCTCTCAGACTGAAACGAAGCTTGGCAGTAACAGGCCGTATCTTGCTAGGATTCATCACTACTCCCGATGTTAAACCCACCCTAAGGGCCGAAGATGCGAAGTAAGGCTCGATTATACGAGGATTTCCGATTCGGTAGCGAGACCGCAGGGAGAGCGCAGTCGCGCTGGATACAATCTTGCGACAAAGAGCTAGACCGCAGGGCGCGATCGCTGCCGACAGTAAGGGTTTTCTCTACGGCACCACCGGTTGCGGGATGGTTTTCAAATTCACTCCGCAGTAAAGGCATTTTGCAAATTACGCCTCGGATTCGGTCGGAAGCATCCAACCTCTATGCCTGGCCGCCGCACGACTGCGAGTAAGCATGCTGATATCGCCGACGGGGCGCTTCCTGCAGAAGAGTTGAAGCAGGAGTTTCCGCCGATTGCGCTGCCCATTCAGCCGCCGTTTCCGCCGATGGAGGCGAAGGCGGTGGCCGAGTTGCCGGAAGGCGACAACTGGGAGTACGAGCCTAAGTGGGATGGCTTTCGCTGCCTCGCGTTTCGCAAGGGCGATGAAGTGTTGTTGCAATCGAAGGCGGGGCAGCCGCTGGGACGCTACTTCCCGGAGATGGTTGAGGCGCTCGGCAAGCTGCCGGCAAAGCAGTTTGTGCTCGATGGCGAGATCGTGATCCTGCAAGACGGACACTTATCGTTTGACGATCTGCTGCTGCGCATTCATCCGGCGGAGAGCCGAATTCGCAAGTTGTCGCGGGAGACGCCGGCGTCCTATCTGGTATTCGATCTGCTGGTGGATGAGCGAGGAAAATCGCTGATCGAGCTGCCGCTGAGTGAGCGGCGGGAGAAGTTGGAAGAGTTGTTCGAGGTTTTCGAAACCCACTCAAGCAAAAAGCGCTTGAGTGGGGCACCCGGGCAGATTCGGCTGTCGCCGTCGGTTCGCGATTTGAAGACCGCGCGGCATTGGCTGACGGAGCTTGCGGCCAGCGGATTCGATGGCGTGGTTGCGAAACAACTTGACTGTGTGTATGCCTCCGCCGAGCGGACGGCGATGCGCAAGATCAAGCGTATTCGTACTGCCGACTGCGTGGTTGGCGGATTTCGTTACGCGAGCAAGGGCGGGGAAGTGGGCTCGCTGCTGCTCGGCTTATATGACGAAAACGGATTGCTCAATCACGTGGGGTTTACATCGAGCTTTGCGGCTGACGCGCGCAAGAAGCTGAAAGGCATTTTGCGGCCGTACATGGGAGGAAGCGGTTTTACCGGACATGCTCCGGGCGGCCCCAGTCGCTGGAGTACCGAGCGCTCGGGCGAGTGGGAGCGGCTTGATCCCAAGCTGGTGTGCGAGGTCCGCTACGACCATTTTTCCGGCGGACGCTTTCGGCATGGGACGAAGTTCTTGCGCTGGCGTCCGGATAAAGATCCGAAGAGCTGCACTTACGAGCAGTTGGCGAATCGTGGCGGGGTCGGCGGAGTGGAGAAGATACTGGCGGGGTGAGCGGGTGGCCGACTTGGCGCGGTAGGGGTCCTTCGACTTCGTTCGACGCGCCTGCGGCGGTCTCACTCCGCTCAGGATGACAGTGCGAATTTTTCAGGCAATCATCCTGAGCGAGGAACGGAGCGACGAGTCGAAGGACCCCTATCCATTGGAAACACTTACGCCGCTACTGCCAGCGCACCAGCATAACGCTCGGAGGCGCGCAGCAGGCCGCGCACATCGCTCGACTGGCAGCAATCGACGGCGCCGACGGCGAGCGACTGCAGCCACATGGCTTCATCGGCCAGGCGATGAACGGTGGCGAAGACGGTTGAAGGAAACTCGGAGCACAACTTCTGCAACTCGGCGTAAGAGAACGTTTCCAGATCAACAATGACGTAATTGGCACGCAGGCGAGCGATCTCCGCCCGTGCCTGTGCCGAGGTGTTGACGATTACTAACTTGCGAAACTCTGGCCGCAGTGACTCGGCGAGAGCCCGCGCCATCAGTGGATCATGATGGGCAAGCACGACATTCATGGGACGCATGGCAACCCCCTTGGGGTGAGGGACGACGGCTTGGACCGCCGGTTGAGTACGTTGAGCTGTGCGTTGACTACTTTGCGGCGCCGCCACTGGGCGACGCTGGCTCAAATGGCTCGGGCTGAAGTTTGCCATTTCTCTTCAGCAGGATCTCGACTTTACCTTCCGCCTCCTCCAGCTCCTTGCGACAGGAGTTGGAGAGGGTGACGCCTTCATCGAAGAGCTGTAATGCCTTGTCGAGCGACACGTCGCCTTTTTCCAGCTCATTCACGATGACTTCCAGGCGCTGAAGGCAGTCTTCAAACTTTGGCAATCTGTCGCTCCGCCTCCTATTTTAATTCGTGGCCAAGCGGACGCACGAAAAAATTGAGAGTCGCCGCATACGAATGCCTGCTCCGGATGGCAAATTAACCTGGCTGCAAACTCCGGCTACTGGAGAGCATCCTACGTACGTTCAGTGCAAAGAGAGGGAAGAGTTCCATGAAGAGCCTTGTATGGTTCTCTGGCTGGGATCGGCGCGGCGGCGGCTTTGGCCCAGTTTGCTCGCTGGCGCCGCACGCTTTCGACAACGCAAGCGCAGGATGGACTGGATTTGAACAACTGCCGCCGGGAGGAGCTGCTCCAGTTGCCGGGTATGAAGGACGATCAGGCCGAGCGCATCCTGGACAACCGTCCCTATCGCAGCAAATTTGACTTGCTGAACCGGATAATCGTCCCCGAGTCGGCTTTTATCCGGTTGCGTTCGCAGGTTTACGTAGATCCGGAGGCCGCACGGCAGTCGGTACAGATTGCGCTGGCGGAGGCTTAGGGTTCAGCGCTGCCGGCGATAGCGGCTGAATTGGTGATCGCCCGACTTTCGACAACTTATCCAATGCCAGTGGCTCCTCCTGTCCCGGGTCAGCCCGGGACCGCCGAAGACGGTTGGCCGCATCAGAACCGCCTGTTTCTCTTCTGACAGCAGTCGCTTCTGTCCGGCCGGAACCAGCTGCCCGACTTCGATAGGCGAAACGGTCAGAAACTTCTCGTCAATCAAGTCGGCGCGAGCCAAGACCCCATAGAGAGACGGCCCACCTTCGCAAAGCAAGTGGCGGATTCCCAACTCCTGGCGAAGCTTACGATCGCCGCCGGGAGGTCAAGACGTTCCCCCTCGCCGGCAGTGATGATGGCGACATGAGGATGGGTACTTGCGCCCGCAGCCGTTCGCCGCCTGCGGGCGAGGTAACGATGGCCGCGTCGACCAGGTCTCCGTCGAAGACCTTGAATTGCGGAAAGGTCCAGCTTCTCGGCCCGGGTAACGAAAATGTTGCGCTCGCGGCCTTGCCCAGCCGGACACGCAGATTTTGCATAGCTGATTCAAGAACCTGGAAGACAATGCCTCGGCTCTCGGGGCCGCGCAGCCGCTTTTCCTCCTGTAGCGTGGCCATGCCCATAATCAATCCGTCGGCGTTGGCGCGGAGAAGGTCCATGAGCCAGCGGTCTTCGCGCGACTGCGAAATGTACTGCCCCGACGCGTACTCGCCCAACAGGCTGGTGATGCCGTCCAGCGATTGAACGAAGTTGCTGTAGACCCACGGACGTCCCTCGGGCGGAGACGGGAAACCGAAGTTGCCATAGGGCGCAAATGCGGGATCGTCGAACGGGCTGGGTTCGGCGTAGTCGAAGAGAACTTCGAATGGCGGGAGCGGCGTCTCCGGCGGCATGGCAGATGATTGTATCCGGCGTCGTTTGCGGGCGGGAAGCCGGAGGATTTCCGACAGTGACCTGACGAACGTGAACGATGGATGAACGTCAGTGTTTACGCGGGTTCTAAGGTAAAATTGCGGTCTTCGCCTTACATCTACTCTGCGCAAAATTTTGTCTAACGAAGCATGACATGGAAAAGAGGGAGCCGGCTGAAGCTGGTAAGTGAAGCCGAGGCCTCACCTCCCATACGCGCCATCTTCGACGAGGTCCGCCACAGCCTCGGAGTGCCGGTTGTACCGATTCTGTATCAGGCCTACGCCGCCGTACCCGGATTTCTCGAATTGCACTGGGAGGCGTTTCGCCCGGCGCAAACGAACGCTCGTTCTATAGCATGGGCGAGCGGCTGGCGGCAGAAGCCTACACCCGGGCTCAAAGTTATTTTGCTATTCCTGACTTGCGAGCGATGCGCGAGCCGGAGCCTGGCCGAGATTCCGAGATGGTTTCGCTGCTCGGTGCGCTGGGATACTACCAATATCTCGATCCGCTGCTCATCCTCATCACCGCAACCCAGATGCAGGCGTTCGACGGGGTAGTCGGGTCGGCGATTGAGACGGTCGCGACGGCTACGCCGAATTCGTTTGCTGTTCGCTCCGGAGTTGGCAGCCCTATGATCCGGCCAGCGGCGGATTGCAGCGAATCTGGGACGAACGCCGGCGCAACCTCGATCTGCCGTTCATTCCTGACGAGCATCGCGCGGCCGCCATGTGGCCCGGCATATATCAGCAGTGCTGGAGCGCGCTCAAGGACCTGATTGCTTCGCCGCTCTATGCCGATTGCCAGTACAGGATTGGGGAGAGTGCATGGGGCCTGGTGCGCGACTTGCCGGTCCCGATCGAGAGCGAAATTTCGCGACTGGTGGAAGCCGGAGTGAGCGGGTGAAGAGATATCCCTGGCGGCTCGGGTCAACGAGTCGCTGTTTGCGGCTTTTACCGGCATGCTGCTGGACGTGACCTTTATGCGCATCGCCTGCGAAGGCGGTAGCCAGACCGAAGGGCACGGCTACAAACCCGAAAGCAAGCAGGAAGAGCGGGCGGGATCGCGAGCGGCGTAGGGAATGGAGTCCTTTGATCAAACTGGCGAGGGTCAATGAGCCGTGCCCCGGACTGAGATTTCCAGTCGCAGCGTTACCCAGCACTTCGGTCGACGCGGCGACCTTCGTGCTGGGCTGTCATCGTATGCTCTTCGGGCTCTGAGTGGTGGCTGATCGTGGCAGTTCCATAAGCGATCGTATTCGCTGCGCAACCGAAAGCAGGTCCTTCTGGCCGCTGCGCGACCTCAGGATGACAAATCAGAATTAACTTTTGAAACCGAGAGGCTTATTTTGGCTGGCTGGTGCGAGCCGCTGGCGAACATACTCCACCAGCTGGGGCGGGACGTACTGCGGCGGGCGAATGAGGATTTGCGGCTTGTCGAGCACTGGCCTGAGCGAAACATTCTCCCAGGCAGCGTCTGCCGGATGCTGGTGCAAAACGATGAGATCGGCGCGATCGAGAAAGCTCTGAGCTGAGAGCTTGAAGTCCGCCGTCGCCGGATCGAGGACGGTGAGGTACAGGTCAGGGCGAAGAAACCTGATTACGCTGTTCGACTCGATGATTGCGTTCTCGCCTTTGGCCAACTCCTCCCGTAAGCCGGGGCATGGCTTCGGCCAGAAAGCCCTGACGAGTTCGCACCCACAAAGAGCGCTTTGCGCCGGCGACCAGGAAGCGCGAAGAGTCGCTCTCCCCCGAGCGATCGCGTTCTTCGCTGACGGCCCAGCTATGGTCATCGGTGGCACAGTCGCAAAGCTCGCCGTTGGCCGAGCAGATGCCGTGTCCATATTGCGTGATCTTGACGGCGGTCCAGGCGAATTCGGGAAGCGCGGCTATCAAGCCGGCGACTACGCTGGTCTTGCCGACGCTTCGGGAATGTCCGCCAACCACGATGAGTGCCATAAAGACTGTTGGCTATTTTAATCTCTATGTTCAGCTTGTATCAGCTCAGCCGTACACTAGAGAAGCACGAACTCTGACAGGGAGAGTCGCATGGCTCATGTGCAGATCACATTATTGGAGGGCCGCACGGTCGAGCAGAAGCGTCGCGCCGCCAAACGCATTACCGACGCTCTGCACGAAGAGCTGAACGTGAAGGCGGAGAAGTTGACGATTGCGTTTGTCGAGGTGCCACGTAACAGCTACGCGCGGAATGGGACATTATTGTCGGACCGCAGCGACCTCACGTAATGGCCTGACCGCATAGCCCGGGCAGGGCGCTTCGGCCAGCAGCCAGCAAGCGTTGTAAACTGGTGCTGAAGCCCAATCGAGCAAAATATGGAACTGCTGCTCAACCTGATCTGGATCGCGCTTGCGCTGGCGGCGCTCTGCGCTTTTGCGACCGGGCGAAGCAACCGGCGGCAGACCTCAGGTTCTCGCTGGCTCAAAGCTCTGTTGGCGTTGAGTTGTGGCATTGTCCTGTTATTCCCGATCATCTCGGCAAGTGACGACTTGCATCCGGTGCAAGCTGCGGTCGAAGATGCGTCCAAGCGAGTGCAATTGGCTCTGGCGTCGGGTTCGACCGAGCGGAGCGCTCCGCCGACAGCCCCTACTCTTCTGTTGTTCGCGCTGGCCGCGTATTTTCTGTACGCTCAGGCAGCGTGGTGGCACCGATGCGAGCATCCGGTCGCAGTGCGGATACTGCACGGCGAACGGTTTCCGGCCCATGGGCGTGCCCCTCCCCGCGTTCTCTAACCAATCTTGCCGCAGATCGCTTTAAAGATCGCCAGTTATGCGAGTAGTTGCTTGCAGCTCTGGCTTCCGCGCAGCTGCGGCCCGCCTTCCATCGAAAGCTGAGAAGTTACCGAAGAGAAAGAGCGCAATGAAGAAACGCCGCAACGCGTGCAGGCGTGCAGAAGTACCCATTGGGAAATTAATTCCTCTGTTGCTCGCTGCTGCCATGTTTTCCGCCTGTTCTGCGAACAAAGCCGAAACGACGTCGGACAAGGTGGTGGAGACCAACACCGATCCCAACGTCTTCGTCATGAAGGATGCCAGCCAGTTTCCTGTCGGGCCGGTGCAGACGCGCGATGTGTACGACGAGATGCATGCCAACGGGGTGATCTCGCCGGATATCAATCGCGAAGTGCCGGTGGTGTCGCTGGGCGGAGGCAGAGTGGTTGAGATCAAGGCAAAGCTCGGCGACTACGTCAGGAAGGGCGACGTCCTGCTGCTCATCAACAGTCCCGACCTGACCTCGGCCATCTCGGATTATCAGAAGTTTAAAGCCGACGAAGAGCTGGTGCGCAAACAGGTGGCACGCGCGCAACTGCTGTATGACAAGGGAGCCATTGCGCTCGCCGACCTGGAAGCCGCGCAGGACAACGACGCAAAAGCCAAGGTGGACTTGCAAGCCGCTGCCGATCGGGTACGGGTGCTCGGCGGAGACATCAACCATCCCAGCGGACTGCTGCCGCTGCGAGCGCCGATATCGGGCACCATCGTCGATCAGCAGATCACCGGGGGCACGGGTGTGAAGTCGCTCGACAACCAGGGAGCGCTGTTCACCATTGCCGATCTCTCCGAGGTGTGGGTGCTGGCCGATGTTTACCAGGACATGCTGTCGCGTATCAAAGTCGGCGATCCGGCGGAAATCAATGTCAATGGATACTCCGAGAAGTATCCCGGAACGGTGATCAACATCAGCGAAGTTCTCGATCCGGCGACGCGCGCTGCAAGAGTGCGTATCCAGCTACCGAATCCTAACCGAGTGATGAGCGCGGGCATGTTCGTTACCGCGAACTTCCGCTCGCGGCAGACGGTGCAGAGGGTGGTGGTTCCGGCGAGCGCGGTGGTCCACCTGCACGATAAGGACTGGGTATACACGCCGGAGGGCGATGGGAAGTTCCGCCGAGTTGCATTGCAGCTGGGGCCGTCGTTGAGCGATGGCTCGCAACAGGTCATCAGCGGACTCAAGCCGAACGATCAGGTTGTGCTGAACGCGTTGCAGTTCTCCAGTGCGGTCGAGGAGTAGGCAATGATCCGCGCGCTGGTCGATTTTGCACTACGAAACCGGATCCTGGTGCTGGGCCTCGGCGTTGGGCTGCTGATCTGGGGCATCATCTCGTTTCACAACCTGCCTATCGAAGCCTACCCCGATGTGGCGGACAAATACGTTTGGGTGATCACGCAGTGGCCGGGTCGCGCCGCCGAAGAGGTGGAGCAGCAGGTCACCATTCCGATTGAGACGCAGCTCAACGGTGTGGGTCACCTGACACACCTGCGCTCGACTTCCATCGCGGGATTGTCGTTCATCACGGTTCTGTTCGACGATGCCTCCGACAATTTGCAGAACCGCCAGCAGGTGCTGGAAAAGCTGACGCTGGTCAATCTGCCTCCGGGGTTGAACGCGCAGATTGGTCCCGACTTCAGCCCCGCAGGACAAATCTACTTCTACACCCTGCAAAGCACGAATCCGAAGAACGACATCATGGATTTGAAAGCTTTGCAGGACTGGGTGGTGTTCAAGCACCTGATGTCGGTGCCGAATGTCGCGGCGGTTTCGATTTTCGGAGGCCAGACGCGGGAGTACCAGGTACAAGTCGATCCCGACAAAATGGTGGCCTACGGTTTGAGCATGGCGACGCTCGAGCAGGCTCTGGCTAATAACAACCTGAATGGTGGCGGAAGCTTTATCGAGAAAGGTCAGCAGGCTTACAACGTGCGCGCGGTGGGGCTGATGCAGAACACCTTCGACATCGGCGAGACCGTTCTGGCGGTAAAAAACGGTACACCGGTTCGAGTGCGCGACGTCGCCGTGGTCGAGGAAGGGCCGAAGATCAGGCTGGGGCGGTTAGGGAAGGCGGTACGCAAGCCGGATGGCACGATCGTCGACAACGACGACGTGGTAGAGGGAATCATCCAGATGCGCAAGGGAGCGGAGGCCGAAGCGGTCCTGCGCGACATCGACAAGCAAGTCGAATTCCTGAACACGCGCGTACTGCCCAAGGGCGTGACCATCGTTCCTCACATCGACCGCGACGATCTGGTCCACCTGACGACCCACACGGTGCTGCATAACTTGACGGAAGGCATTCTGCTGGTTGTGCTGGTGCTGTTCTTCTTCCTCGGAAATGTGCGCTCGTCGTTGCTGGTGGCGCTGACCATTCCTTTCTCACTGTTCTTCGCGTCCATCCTGCTTAGTCTGTGCCACATTCCGGCGAACCTGCTGTCACTGGGGGCACTGGACTTCGGCATGATCGTGGAAGGCGCGGCGGTGATGATCGAGAACATCCAGGTGCAACTGGAGCGGCGCGGCGCCGAATCGCATGGGACGGTGGACGAGACCATTCGCCAGGCGGCGCACGAAGTTCAGCGGCCGGTGTTCTACGCCATCCTCATCATCATCATCACCTACCTGCCGATTTTCACCTTGCAGCGGGTTGAAGGACGTCTGTTCAAACCGATGGCGTGGACGGTGGCGTTTGCGCTGCTGGGCGCGCTGATTTTTTCCATCCTGATTGCGCCGGTGCTGGCCAGCTTCAGCTTCCGCAATGGAGTGAAGGTGTGGGAGAACCCGGTGGTCGGCTGGATCAACAAGCGCTACGAAGCGACGCTGGCGTGGATTATGCCGCGACGGCTGATTGCCCTGGGCTTCACCGGTGTGGTGCTGAGCGTGAGCGCGTATCTCGCATTCGGCGGCGCCATCGGCTCGGAGTTTCTGCCTCATCTCGATGAGGGCTCCATCTGGGCGCGCGGCACGCTGGCTCCCAGCACCGGGCCGACGGAAGGACAGCGGGTGATGGACCAGTCTCGCCTGATCTTTGCCAGCTTTCCGGAAGTGACGCAGGTGGTTTCGCAGGTGGGCCGTTCCGACGATGGCACCGACGCGACCGGTTTCTTCAACACCGAGTACTTCGTTGATCTGAAGCCGCGCAACCAGTGGCGCTCGCAGTTCCATGGCAACAAGGAGAAGTTGATCGAGGCGATGGACGATGCGGTGTCGAAGATTCCCGGCGTCACCTGGGGCTTTTCGCAGCCTATCGCCGACAACATGGAAGAAGCCGTCAGCGGCGTCAAAGGCGAACTCGCGGTAAAGATCTTCGGCTCTGATCTACACGACCTGGAGAAAAAGGGCGAGGAGATCATGAACGTGATGAAGACGGTGCCGGGCGTGGCTGACTTGGGTCTCTTCCGGGTGCTGGGGCAGCCCAACGTCAACATCGTGGTTGATCGTGCCAAGGCCGATCGCTACGGGATTAATGCGTCCGATGTGCAGGACGCAATCCAGACGGCAGTCGGTGGCAATCCGGTCAGCCAGATTCTGATTGGCGAAGAGCGCTTCGATCTGGTGCCGCGCTATCAAGACCAGTTCCGGCGGACGATTGACGACATTGCGAATATTCGCATTCTGGCGCCGACCGGCGAGCGCGTATCGCTGGGTGAGGTTTGCGATATCAAGGTGGAAGATGGCGCTTCGATGATCTATCGCGAGGCTAACCAGCGCTACATTGCTTTGAAGTACAGCGTACGCGGCAGCGATCTGGGTACGACGGTCGAAGAAGGCAATGGAAAAGGTCAACCGCGAGGTGAAGCTTCCGGAAGGCTACACCCTGGAGTGGGCTGGCGAATACGAAAGCCAGAAGCGCGCCAACCACCGGCTGGCGCTGGTCATTCCGTTGACCCTGCTCATCATCATGCTGGTTCTGTATTCCATGTTCCGCAGCTTCAAGTGGGGCCTGCTGGTGCTGCTCAACCTGAGCTTGGCGCCGATTGGCGGATTGTTGGCTCTGGTCTTAACCGGAACCCATTTCAGCGTGTCCACCGGCGTAGGATTCCTGGCGCTGTTCGGGGTTTCGGTGCAAACCGGGGTGGTGATGATTGAGTACATCAATCAGTTGCGCGCGCGGGGAATGCCCATCGAGGAGGCAGCGCTGGTGGGCTCAACCCGCCGGCTGCGGCCCATCATGATGACCATGCTGGTGGCTTCGCTGGGCCTGTTGCCGGCTGCCACTTCCCACGGAATCGGCTCGGACTCGCAACGTCCCTTCGCCATCGTGATTGTTGGCGGCTTGCTGACGGAATTGTTCCTCAGCCTGATTCTGTTGCCGGTGTTCTACACCTGGATCGCCGGTCCCGATGATGTCCTGCCGCTGGAGGAGGAGCACGCAACCGAATGAAACTCTTCTCTTCACTCTCCATGATCGCGGTGCTGGCGCTCTGTGCAGCTGCACAGGCGCAAGCGCCGGCAGCAACCCTGCCGAACGCCCCCCAGCAACCGGCAGCGCCCCAGCAGGGGCAAGGTCCGTCTGCAACTGCCGCGGGGCAAACCCTTCCACCCGCGATCACCATTGAGCAGGCAATTGAGCTGGCGAAAAGGAACAATCCCACGCTCAACGCGAACCAGACGCTGATCTCGCAAAGCAGGGCACAGGAGATCACTGCCAATCTGCGGCCGAACCCACTGTTGTCGTGGGACCTGCAATACCTGCCCATCTTCCAGCCCAGCCTGTTTGGCGATTCCAACTATTGGGAACCCAGGCGCAGTACGACATCGGGGTGGGATATCTGTTCGAGCGCGGGCACAAGCGGCAGCGTCGATTGCAGGCGGCGAAAGACGTGACCGGTGTGACCGAGTCGCAGGTGGCCGATGCTGAGCGCACAACGGTGGCAAATGCGGCCCAGCAGTTCGTGGCAGCGCTGCTGGCACAGGCGGACCTGGGGTTTGCCCGCGAGGCGCTGACGAGCTTCCAGCAAACCGTCAACATCAGCGAGGAACAATACAAGGCCGGGGCCATCAGCAAGTCCGACCTGCTGAAGATCCAGTTGCAGACCCTGCAATTCCAGACCGACGTGAACAATGCCTGCATTGGCACAGAATCAGGCGCTGGCGACGCTTAGGCAGTTGATGGGCTTCGACTCGGTTCCGACCGAGTATCAACTGGCCGGCCAACTGGTATACGAGCCAGTAGCGGTGACCGTCGACGACCTGCAGGCGCGGGCTCTGAGCTTGCGCCCCGATTTGCAGGCGGCGCAGCGAGGTATTGTTCGGCACAAAGCCAGGTGGCGCTCGCCAAAGCAAACGGCAAACAAGACCTCAACGTCAGCTTCAACTACACGCGCTACAACCAGAGCAATCTCGGGAGCTTTTTATTTCAACATTCCATTGCCGATTTTCAATAAGAACCAGGGCGAGATCGCGCGTACCCAATACGCGCTTACCCAGTCGCAGTTCCAGAAGACCGCGGCCGAACAAGCGGTCCTCACTGACGTCAAAACCGCGTACGAGGCGCTGCGCCGGAATGAAGACACCGTGCAGCTCTACAACAAGGGCTACTTGCAGCAGGCGCAGGAATCGCTGGAGATAACCCAGTTCTCCTATCAGCACGGAGCCGCGTCGTTGCTCGACTTTCTGGATGCCGCACGCAGCTATCGCGCCACGGAATTCAGCTATCGGCAGGCGCTCGCCAACTACATGGTGGCCTTGGAACAGCTACGGCAGTCGGTGGGAAGTCGCGATTTGCGATAGGCAATCGGTGCGATTCTGGAAGAGATACGCTGCCGACGAGGGTTCCTTCTCCCACAGAAGTGGTAGCAAAAGTTTTTAGTGCGATTGGGGATGCCAGTTTAACGGTGTCGAAAAGTCGCAACTGTTTACATTCCTTTAACTTAGCGGGGATGCCCTCGACTTTCCTTATCCTCTGCAAACATCCCTGTTGTGTCCTATGTCACAAGCCTCGGTGAGCCCTGCACGCTAGTTAACACTGCACTTTCAAATACATTTTTTTCCCAAGGCCAGGTTTGCATAGCCGCTTCTGTCTGAAAAGACAGCAGATGCTATGCTGGCGGCCAAAATTACGCCCACTCGGGAGGCAAAATGAGTAATCTGCTCCGATCAAAAGGGCTGTTGTCCCTCGTTCTCGTGCTGTCTTTCTGGAACCCAGCGCTTATGTACGCTGCCGATCCAGCGAGTCCGGCCACACCGGACGGGGCTTCAGCCGCTGCGCCAGATCCTGCTCCAAATGGCGTAAACCTTTCATCTCCGAATGCTGTACTGCTGAACCTGCTGGTCAGTAAGGGCATTCTTACCACCGGTGAAGCCGCGAGCCTAAGTTCAGCGACCGGACAAGCCGGAACTCAGCAACTGCTGCTCATCCTCAAGCAGAAGGGTGTCATCACCGACTCGGACGTTTCGGCAATGCAGAGTTCGCTGGCAACCTCGGAGCGAACACACCATGGCCGATACCCAAGCGGGAGACGCCTTGACCGCACAGTTGACCCAGGGCAGCCAAACCGTTCCCGCGAAGCCAAAGGAAGCTTCTCCGGGTCCGACGGTGATTCCGGCGATCGCGCCCTTGCGCGTGCTGCCAATTGACCCTCCGGCGAAGGGAAGTGTTGAAGGAATATCGCTCGGCGCCGCGAGGATGCGGCCGTATGGCTTCATCAAAACCACGGCGGCCTACGACTCCTACGATCCGACGGGCGATGACTTCCCACGGCCTGCTTTTTCGGCTCGCGGATTCTGGTCCGAATAACAATCCGGAATTCCATTTGAAGGCGCGCTCGACAAGAATGGGCTCGCGTTTCGAATGGCCCGACTACAACGGCAAGCTCACCGTAACGGGAGCGATTGAAGCCGACTTTGAAGGTAACTTCAGCGCCGTCGACAACCGCAACGTTTCGTCGGTTCGCAGCAATGCACTTCAGTTGAGACTTGCTTACGGCCGGATGGATTACGCGGCCAGCGATAAGACGGACGTGTTCTTCGAGGCGGGTCAGGACTGGACGATATTCGGTTCCAGCGCTCTGATGAACCTGTTCGAAACCACGTTCTTCGGCGCGTATTGGGGCAACCTGTACGAGCGCTCCCCGCAAATGAAGGGTGGCTTCGTAGAGAAACTGGGCGGCTCACGCAACTGGAAGCTGTCTCCTGAAATCGCCATCATGATGCCGTCAGAAGGGCGACCTGCCAGCTTCGGCAGTCACCTGCACTGACATCACCAAGCTCGGGACAGCGCCAACCTGCACGTTAGTGAACGGGCTGGCGAATCAGATAGGGTACGGTGAACGTCAGGGTGCCGACTACGGCGCGCCTGAACTGGAAAGCCGGGTCACGTTGCAGTTCCAGCTCGACAAGGCTCCTGGGGTAGTACCGGCCCAGATCCTGTGGAGCGGGTTCTATACCCACCGCCAGGCGACCGTGCTTGCCTCGGCAGTGCCGGCAGCCTACGCGGCCGACTTCCCCAAAGGTGTGGACGCTAGCAGCCCCGGTTATGGAAACCAGGTCGCGGTATCGCTACCAACTCGCTGGTTGACGCTAGTTGCCAGCGGCTATATGGGGGCTGACCTCCGATTCTTCTTCGGTGGTGAGACCTTGTCGTACTACAACCAGCCTGCTGGACTGACAAGTACCGCAGAAGGTTTCTCGGCCGATCGCTCAGCCGCGGTCATCTTCGGTACCAATGCAAACGGGCAAGCGGTGGTCGCGCCGCAAAAGCCGGTGCGCGGGTACGGCGGATTCATCCAGGCGGGTTTCCCGATTTCGCGTTGGTTCAACGCGAATCCCAAGGGACGGAATGCCGGCTGGCAGGCTTACTTCGAATACGGTTTGGATGCAGCTAATGCTAACGACTTCATCCTGGCCAAAGGGATAAGTGCAACCGCAGGCGCGGGCCCGATCAAAGACTCAATCCGGGCCGTGACGGTGTTCTACAAACTGAACAATTACGTCCAGTTTGGTTTTGAAGAAAGTGCCTATCACGGACAGTCCCTGGCGAATGGAGCGGGTACTTGCACCACCAAGGTTGCCGGGGTTGGGACCTGTTTTGTGACCGACTGGCGTACAGAGTTCGGGCCGGTCTTCACGTTCTAGTTTGCAGTTGAAACTGTTGTAGGACGATTAACAGGTAGTTTGCATCCCGAGTCGAAGCGTTTGGCGTGGAGACACCACGGAGCGGTGTCTCCCGTCGGCGCATGTCGAACCCGGCAGGGACGGTGTCGGTCAACGAAGCGGCTCTACCTACCGTAAGCCGTGCAGTTGGGCGTCACATCTTCCACCGTTTTCACAACGAAATAGCGCTGCTCGGTGGCGCTGGAGGCTCCACCTGGCAGAGTGTTGTCGATGGTGCGTACGGCGGGTTTGCCGGTCAGCTTCACCTCATGACCAACCAGCTTCTGCAGGTTCTTGTTTTCGGAGAGCCGCAGAAATTCGTTGTTCTTGTCCACCAGGATGTAGACGCCTTTGTCACGTTCCAAACAGCCTTGAATCTCGGCGGTGTCGTGGGTGCCCGCAGCGTTCATGGCGGCGTAGGCGGCCGCGCCCGAGGGTTGCACCAGTACTGCAGCGTTGAAGAGGAGAAGCAAGAGGGAAAGCATAAGGGTACGGGTCATGTTCGGTTTCCTTGTAAGCAAAACGAAGTAGCCATCCCTACAAGGCTATACCGGCCGGTCAAGGCAAGGGGCCGTGTAGGCCGTTTTTGTTGGGAGCAAGGCGCAAGACATAAAAAACGTAACCGCCAATTCGTTGCGGAGCGTATATATATAGGCATTCATGCCGGGCCGGGTTGCCAACCAACTGGGGTTTAGGGAAGTGGCGCGAGTTCGGGTATCGGCCCAGGTGAAGGCTCCTTAGGAGGCTTTTCGTGAACACTTTTCCGATCATGTTAGGAACGCTGTGTGTATTCGCACTGGCTTATCGCTACTACAGTGCGTTCATTGCAGCCAAGGTGATGGTGCTGGACGATCGCCGTCCCACTCCCGCCCACATGTATGAGGACGGACACAACTATGTACCGTCGCCAAAGTGGGTGCTCTTCGGACATCACTTTGCCGCGATTGCCGGCGCCGGCCCGCTGGTAGGGCCAACGCTGGCAGCGCAGTTCGGCTTCGCGCCTGGTTTCCTCTGGATTCTGATCGGCGCGGTGCTGGCGGGCTGTGTGCACGACTTCACGGTGTTGGTGGCGTCCGTTCGTCATAAGGGAAAGTCGCTGGCCGATGTAGCTCGCACCGAGATCGGCCATGGTGCTGGTCTGGTCACGATGATCGCGTTGCTGTTCATTTTGCTGGTCACGCTGGCTGGCCTCGGCGTCGTCGTGGTGAACGCATTGGCGAATAGTCCGTGGGGCGTGTTCACCATCGGCTGGACGGTTCCCATCGCCATCGGCATGGGCCTCTACATGTTCAAGAGCACGCCGGGCCAGATCAAGATTGCGGGTCCGAGCGCCGCGGGCGTGGTGTTACTGATCGGCGCTGTCGTCGCCGGACGCTGGTTCGCCGGCTCCGCCTACGCTTGCATGCTCACCTTCAACGGACATCAGATCACGATCCTGATGGCGCTTATGGATTTATCGCCTCGGTGCTGCCGGTCTGGTTCCTGCTCGAGCCGCGCGATTATCTGTCGACCTACATGAAGCTGGGAACGATTGCGCTGCTGGTGATTGGAGTGTTCATCGTTCACCCCAACATTCAATTTCCCATGGTGACCCAGTTCGTCCATGGCGGCGGCCCGATCATCAAAGGCAAGCTCTTTCCATTCCTGTTTGTGACCATTGCTTGCGGGGCGATCTCCGGGTTCCATGCGCTGGTTTCGTCCGGCACTACGCCGAAGATGTTGTGGAAGGAGACGGACGCGCGCTTCATCGGCTACGGCGCGATGATGTGCGAAGGCCTGGTTGCGGTGCTGGCGCTGATTGCCGCCACCTCGATGTTTCCGGGAGACTACTTCGCCATCAACAGCACTCCGGCGGTATTTGCCAAGCTGGGACTGCACACCGTCAACCTCGACATGTTCTCGAAGGAAGTGGGTGAGCAGCTCGCGGGCCGCACCGGCGGCGCCGTGTCGCTCGCCATCGGCATGGCGCAGATCTTCAAGGGCCTGCCCGGCATGGCCACGCTGACCAGCTACTGGTATCACTACGCGATCATGTTCGAGGCGCTGTTCATCCTGACCACGGTTGATACCGGCACGCGCGTGGCGCGCTACGTCATGCACGAACTGCTGGGCAGAGTTCACAAGCCGTTCGCTAACACCGCGTGGATGCCGGGAAACCTCATCACCTCGGCCGTGGTGGTTTGTGCCTGGGGCTATTTGATCTGGACGGGAAACATTTCAACTCTGTGGCCGCTGTTTGGTACGGGCAATCAGTTGCTGGCGACCATAGCGCTCGCGGTGGTGACGACCTTCATGGTGAATATGGGCAAAGCCAAGTACGCGTGGGTGACAGCCGTGCCCATGGTGTTTGTCGGAGTGACGACGCTGACGGCAGGATATCTGTCGATCAAGACCATTTATTGGCCGCTGGCGCATACACCGGGTAAGCAGTTCCAGGGCTATCTAGACTCTTTGCTGATGGTGATCTTCATCGTCGGTGTTGATCATGGTGGTGTTCGAGGCCGGACGGCGCTGCTGGGCGACGCTTCACGGCGCTCCCATTCCAGAAGAGGCTTTCGGCAAGCCGGAGGTGGCTGCGGTCAACATGAGTTGCTGCTAGAGCAGTAACCCGGCTGTTGTTTGTCATCACCAGGCCGTTTCAGCCGAGGGATCGGTTCTCGTTAGCAGCGCGATTCGTCTTCAATCTTGAAGTGTGTCCCGCTGCCGGCAGAGAGCCGATCCCTCGCTTCGCTCGTGATAATAAATTGGGTGCTCGGGCCTGTGGCCCAAGGACTGCGCTCCGACCGTGCTCCGACGTCTCTCTCCGCCTTTAGAACTGAACCTTCAGCAGAAACTGGAACTGGCGTGGTGTACCCGTTCCTATCGGAGTTGTATTCAACGGCAGATAGATCTTGCCGAAGTCGGAAGCCGAAATGAGGCCGTCCGGGTTGGCAAACTGTGCGCGATTGAAGATGTTGAACACCTCAGCCCGGAACTGTAGCTGCACCTGCTCGGTGAGAGGGAAGCGTCGGGAAAGCCCCCAGTCCGACTGCCAAAATCCAGGGCCTTGCAAGAAATTGCGCGGGACATCGCCGAATCCTGCGGGGCAGACCCCACCGGGATAGAGCGGATCATTCGTACCCGGTGTGCAAAACGCCGCTGGGTTGAGCGTCCCGCCCGACAAATAGAAGGGTTGGCCGGGAACTAAATTGGGACGCTGATTGTTGCTGTTTCCATCCGGTCCGGTACCACTGGTGGTGAGGTTCACCGGGAAGCCGCTACGGGCGATGAACACACTACTGATTTGCCAGTGACTGAATAGGGCTCTTTCGAAAGTGTTCTGCGAAAGATAAGACTCTCCCGCCCCCGCAGGTATTTCATAGATGAGATTCAGGTTGACTACATTGCGGGCGTCGAAGGCGCTGCTGGCCTTCTCTCCGCATTCCGGCGCTCCGCGGGGCCAGCAGGAAACATTCTGTGCGGCAAGGGAGTCGCCGTCGCCGCTGCCATTGGTCCCGTCGTCGATGCTGTGCGACCAGGTGTAATTCACCGAGAACAGCAAACCGCGAGAAAAGTTACGCTTCAGCGAGAGCGCCAATGCGTTGTACGAGCTGTTGCCAATGCTGCCTCGCCAAGGGATCTGCGAGAAGGCGGGGTACGGACGCAAGCCGGTGAGCGGGTTGAGGACGTTGACGTAGGATTCGTTCAGCAGGTGGGTGCCTTTGCTGCCCACGTAGGCCATGGAGAAGGTGAAATTGTCGGGTATCGCCTGCTCAATCGAAGCTCCCCACTGGGTCACGTATGAATCTTTGCGATCCCGCTGTTCCGCGTTAGGCGATTGTGTGCCGCTGGAGCAGACGGGATTCCCGTTCGCGTCGAAAACGATGGGATAGCTAAGGCCGGGACAATTCTTCGAGGTCAGCGCATAGCTTAGGATTTCGTTCTTATCGGGAATGTTCTGATCGTCCAGTTGGCCATCCTCGTGGTAAATACCGAAGCCGGCGCGAATGACGGTGTTTCCACCATACTTGGCCGGGGCCCAGGCAAAGGATACGCGGGGATCGAAATCGGTGTAGTTCGGCGGCCCGAAGCTGGCGCCTACGCCGCAATAGCCTTGCGGTCCGCAGGTGGCAAAATCGAAGGGGTTACCACGGCCCTGCACTTCATGAAAGACATTGAAGAAGTTGTAACGCAGTCCCAGGTTGAGGGTGAAGGTCGGCTTCCACTTGTACTCATCCTGGATATACCCAAAGAACTGCGTCTTACGCAAGCCGTTTATGGGGTATTCGCCCGTGATGCTGGCCTTATAGGAGTTGTTTACCTCAAACGCCGACAGCGTGTTGTAACTGATCGTGCCGTAAGCACTGCTGCCTTGATTCATCTGCACGCGGCGGATCTCGATTCCGCCCTTAATTACGTTTCTTCCCTTGACTGCAGTTACATCGCCGAGCCAGGAAAACGTATTGCCCACGCCGGTGCTGAGACGGCCGTTGTTTAAGGAAGTGAGCCCTGCTACTGAGATCGCGTAGAGTTGTCCGGTCGGATTGAAGTATTGGGTGTCGCCGGTGCTGCGGTTGAAGCCGAACTTGAAGTCGGTGAGTATCGTCGGAGAAAAAGCATGCGTCAGCGCAATAACGCTATTGACCGGATAGGAGGTAAGCTCCTCGGTTTCGTTGAGATATTGCCCGGAACTTGGAGAATACGGGAGATGGTAGTCGGCCTGGTCGATATTGGCCCGCCAGAACAGATTGGTGGCGTCGGAGAAGTTGTAGTCCAAGCGGAACATCCCCGAGTTTTCCTGCCCCACCTGATTGCCTTCACCCACGAACTGAGAAACGTCAGGGTTACTGGTAGCGATCTGGCCTATTGGATATCCATTGATGACGGGCGCCAGTTCGGGTGACTTGGCCAGCACCTGCGAACGATAGGCATCGCTGGGTACATAACCGATAAGAGTCTGACCCAGGTCTTGCTGGTAGCCTTCATAGGCGATAAAGAAAAAAGCCTTATTGCGAATGATAGGTCCGCCCAATGATCCGCCGTACTGATTCAAGTGGAAGGGCGGCTGATGTCCCGGATTTAACGAGTCGATCGGATCGGTGGCATCGAAAGCGCTATTTCGGAGGAAGTCATAGGCATCGCCATGAAACCGGTTCGTACCTGAAGCCGAGGCTGCACCCACCTGGCCTCCGCCCGAGGCGCCGGTCTGCGCCGTCGAAAGGATAGGGTCGATGCGCATCTCTTCGATGGTATCGAGGGGAATCGCAGCGCGCACGTAATAGAGCTGCGACTGATTGATAATGTAGGTGGCATCCACGCCATCGTAGGTGTAATTGTTATCGTCGCGGCCGCGACCGGCGTAGCGGATGGATCGCTGGTTACCCGCGCCGGGTCCGCCCGCGGTATCAATCGCTGTTGGAACCAAGGCGGTTAAAGTGGCCCAATTCTGTCCATTCAAGGGCAGTTCTCGAGCTTGTATTCGTGCAATCCCGGTGTTTAGCGTATTGTTCGCCTGATCTAACGATACCGGGGTGGACGAAACTTCCACCTGCTGCGTGGGGGTTGCTATTTTCAATGCTACATTTAGCGTTCGAGTCGATCCCAGCTTCTGCACCACATCGTTGAAACGCTGCGGCTGGAATTCGGTTTTGTCGAAGGTGACGGTATAAGTTCCAACCGGCAGTTTAGGAAAGTAGTAAGCTCCCTCCGCCGAAGACGTCGCCGTCCGTTCAAGTCCGGTATCGTTGTGTACGGCCGTTATCTTGACGCCGGGCACGGAGTGTCCGGACGAATCGCTGACCGTGCCGGTCAATCCGCTGCTGGCCCACTGCGCCCAAGCGGGCGAGACAAGACAAATAATGAAGATGAACAGCGCGCTCAACACCCCAGCGCTGTGGAGTAAGAGAATTCCTCTGCAGGGTGCGTCTTTTCGATCCGCTTCTTGCCGCATAAAACCCCTAGGATAGTTCTATGACAACTCGCACGGCGACCTTAGGCGAGGGCCAGGATGCGATGACAATAGCATTACAATTTTGTCATCTCCATAAAAACCTACCAACATGGCTAGAGGATGAAAGCACAAGAAAGTTTTCGTGAAAAGCAATCAGCATGAAAATTACAGTCCTCGTGCGAGAGAAGGAACCTATATATGGCGACGGGCAGAACCAAGGGTCATACTTGAACGCGAATCGAATTACGACGGCGACCACCCTTCAATGATCTCGGGACGATGGAAAGGTGCGGCGTCTCACGTGAGCTTGGTCTCAAGCGCTTCCCAACGAAGGTAGAGTTCATCGACTCTTTTCTGCGCCTCGAATAACTCAGCTTGAGCAGCCATCAGTCGTTCGGCGTTGCTGGCGATGGCAGGATCGGCGTATGCAGCGTGCGCGGCCTTAAGCTGATCCTCGGCTTCTGCGATGCGCTGCTCGAGGGTTGCGTACTCGCGGGCTTCCAGGTAAGAGAGCTTCTTTTTCGATATACCGGTTGCTGCCGTTGGCTCGGCCGCAGCGACTTGACCGGCGACGTCTTTTGCTGAGGTCTTGGAGGCGCTTTCGCGCTCCTGCTGCCAGAGTTCCCACTGCGAATAGTCGGCAAAGCGCTCCGCACCGCCCAAGCCGTCGAGTCCGATAACCGTGGTCGAAACGCGATCCAGCAAATATCGGTCATGCGTCACCAGCACCAGCGCGCCGCGGAATTCAAGTAGGCTCTCCTCCAACACCTCGAGCGTGGGGATGTCGAGGTCGTTGGTGGGCTCGTCGAGCAGCAGCACGTCGGCCGGCTGCAGCATAAGCTTGGCGATCAGCACGCGCGCCCGTTCGCCTCCCGACAGGCGCCCGACCGGTTGATTGAGCTGTTCGCCGAGGAACAGGAAACGGCTGGCCCACGAAGCAACATGAATCACGCGACCCTGGTAGACGACGGAGTCGCTATCAGGCGCGAGCGCGCGACGCAGTGTCACATCAGGATCGAGCACGCGGTTCTGATCGAAGTGCACGACCTGCAGCGCATCGGCGGTACGAATCTCTCCGGCTGACGGCACCAGCTCTCGCGAAAGCAGTCGCAGCAAAGTGGTCTTTCCGCTGCCGTTGGGACCGACCAGGCCAACCCGCATGCCGGCGGTAAGAACAAAGTCCAGATCCTCGAAGAGCTTTCGTCCGCCGATATCGAAGGCGACGTGATCCAGTTCTATCAACCGCCGCGTCTTGCGGTCGGTGGCGGAGAAATCGATACCAGCGCTGGCGGTGCGGGTGCGCGAGTTCAAGTCGGCTAGCTCGCCGATGAGTTGTTGCGCCTTGTCGATGCGAGCTTTGGACTTCGTGGTGCGCGCCTTTGGTCCGCGTCGCAGCCATTCGATCTCGCGGTGCACACGATTTTCCAGCGCATCCTGGTGCTTGGCTTGAGCGTGCAGGAAAGCCTCTTTCTCCTCCAGAAGCTTGCTGTAGTTGCCGGTGACGCGCAAGAGTCCTTCTGGATACGCGCGATTCATTTCGACCATGACCGTCGCGACGTTCTCCAGAAAGTACCGGTCGTGGCTGACGACAACGGAGGCGAAAGACGCGGATTGGAGAAGCTCCTCCAGCCACTCGATGGCGGCCAGGTCAAGATGGTTCGTGGGCTCGTCCAATAGCAGGATGTCGGGCTGTTGCACCAGTGCTTCGGCGATAGCGAGCCGCTTTTGCCATCCGCCGGAGAGCGAGTTTGCTTCAGCGTCAAGATCCTCGAAGCCTGCGCGCCCGAGAGTCTCAGCCAGGCGAGCTTGCCTTTCATTGGGAGGAACGGCGGAGCGCTCGAGAGCGGCCTCGATTACACCGCGTACAGTCAACGTGCCGGCGAACTGCGATTCCTGCTGCACGTGGCTGAGACGGGCGCGCTTGCGCAACGCGACTTCTCCGCTGTCGGGCTCGATGGTGCCGGAGAGAATCTGCAGCAGCGTAGATTTGCCGCAGCCGTTGGGCCCAATCAGTCCAATGCGGTCCCCTTCAGCGATGGTGAAGGCGATATTCCTAAACAGCGGAGTGGCCCCGTAGGTTTTTGAAATCCCTTGTGCGTTTAGAATTGGCGGCACGGCGAACAGTTCTCTTCAGGCAGTAGTGTCAGCATAGCAGGGGCGGGCTTGCACAAGGGGTTCTCCGTTCAGGCCCGCGGCTAGGAGGTCGTATCAAACTCCCGTCCCAGCCAACGCCAGATCATGGGCACGCCGGGCCTGGACGCTGGCACGCCGGCACCAAGGCACGTATGGCGAGATTGCCAGAGCGCACTCCCTGCAATTACCTGGATGGTGGCCGATGAAGTTGTGCGATTCATCACACGTGTATGTGACCAAAGCGCCATTTTCGCAAGACCACCATCCCATAGAGTCGTAATGAGAACCATTCTGCCGCCCTGGCTCCTCATGGGCATGCTGAGCGGTGTCCGCTTCGGAGGATGAGAGATGTCTGCTGCAACGGCTGTCCGAAAGGAACTGTCTTCTGACGACATGGTTTCGGCGCTTGAACAACTGATTGATAAGGAGCGCGTCCTCGCCCGGCCCGTGGATCGCATCGCGTGGGCATCCGATGCGAGTTTCTATCGGCTGATTCCGAAAGCGGTTGTGCATGCGAAAAGCCTCGACGAGATCAGCGGATTGTTCTCTTTCAGTCACCAGCACCGAATCCCCATGACCTTCCGTTCCGCCGGCACCAGTTTGTCCGGACAGTCCATTTCTGACGGTCTGCTGGTCGAAACGGCTCGCCATTGGCGTGACGCACAGGTCCTGGAAGGCGGCAAGAAGATCAGGGTTCAGCCGGGCGTGATCGGTGCCCGAGCCAATCAGATTTTGCTGCCGTTCGGTGCCAAGATCGGACCGGATCCGGCTTCCATCGCCACCTGCACACTGGGCGGTATTCTCTCCAACAATTCAAGCGGCATGTGTTGCGGGGTCGAGCAGAACGCCTATCACACCCTGCACTCCATGAAGTTCCTGCTGCCTTCCGGCACCGTTATCGACACCGCTTTGCCTGCGGCCGACGACGAATTCCACGCTCGCGAACCGAGGTTGGCTTCGGGCCTCTTGAAGTTGAAGACGCGGATCGAAGCCGACGCCGGTCTGCGCGAGCGTGTCCGCAACAAGTACCGGATGAAGAACACGACCGGGTATTCGCTGAATGCGTTTCTGGATTTCGACCGGGCGGTAGATATCTTCCAACACCTGTTGGTCGGCGCCGAAGGTACGCTGGCCTTCATCGCCGAAGCGGTGCTGAAGACCGTCCCCGAGCTGCCGGTAAAGTACACCGGATTGCTGCTCTTTCCTGACCTGTATGCTGCAGCCGCATCGATTGTTCCTTGGCGAGACGCCGGCGCCAAGGCCCTCGAGATCATGGACCGTGCTTCCTTGCGTTCGGTTGAGGACAAGCCGGGAATTCCTCCGTCAATTCGAACCCTGCCGCAGACTGCCGCGGGACTTCTGGTTGAATTTCAGTCGGCCGACGAAAAGGAACGCGGCGACCTTGAGAAAGTGGCAGCCGAGACGAGTTCATCGCTGAGGCTATGCGAGCCGGCGCAGTTTACCCATCTTGCCGGGCAGCAGGCGCTCTTGTGGCAGATACGAGCGGGCATGTTTCCCTCGGTCGGTTCGGTACGGCAGAGCGGCACCACCGTAATCATCGAAGACGTAGCCTTCCCAGTTGAAGCTCTCGCAGATGCCGCCCATGATCTGACGAGTCTCTTCGGTACCCATGGATATGGCAACGCCATCATCTTCGGTCATGCCAAAGACGGGAACCTGCACTTTGTCATCACCCAGAGTTTCAATACCCAGGCTGCCGTTGACCAGTACGAATATTTCATCGACGACGTGGTGAAACTGGTAGTAGAGAAATACGATGGCGCGCTAAAAGCCGAACACGGGACCGGCCGCAACATGGCGCCGTTCGTCGAGACCGAATGGGGAACTGAAGGCTTCGACATCATGCGTCAGTTGAAGCAGTTGGTTGACCCGGACAACTTGCTGAACCCGGGCGTGATCTTGCCTTCCGGCGCCAAGTCACACGTTGCCAATCTGAAACAGCTCCCCTCCGTGGAGTCCGAAATCGACAAGTGCATCGAGTGCGGCTACTGCGAACCGAAGTGTCCCAGCCGGGAACTAACGCTTACCCCTCGGCAACGCATCGTAGTGCGCCGCGAGATGGCCCGATTGCAGCAAGGCGGCGATGATTCCCGGCTCTACGAGAATCTCGACCGGGAGTTTCCCTATATGGCTCTCGACACCTGTGCTACTGACGGGCTTTGCGCAACGGCCTGTCCCGTCAGTATCGACACGGGTCAGCTGGTGAAGCGCTTTCGCAGTGTGCGGGCGTCAGCCGCAGCTCACGGGTGGGCGACTCGCATTGCCGAGCACTTTGCGCTTACAGAACAGCTCTTGCGGTCAGCGCTTCGTGCGGGTCACCTGACTCAGTCATTGCTCGGCGCCAGGACCATGCGGACACTCACGCTTGGGATGAAGCGGCTCCTGGGGGACAACTTCAGCGAATGGATGCCGGACACTCCGCATGCTGCCGGTGCGATTCCTTACACCTCCCGCGCTGGCGCCATGGCGGTTTACTTTCCATCGTGTATTTCGCGGGTTATGGGGCGGTTGCCAGGAGAACCGGCCGACCGATCGCTGATGGAGATCACAGTCGAGCTGGCACGGCGCGCCGGGCATCCTGTGTATCTGCCGCGCGATGTGCGAGGAATCTGTTGCGGCACGCCATTCTCGTCCAAAGGCTTTACCCGCGCACATTCGATCTCCGTCAATGCCGCGGTGGAACGTTTCTGGGAGTGGTCCGAACACGGCAGGCTTGCCATCGTGGTAGACACAAGTCCGTGCACCTATGGACTAAGAAATGCGCGTCCCTATCTCACGGAGGCAAACCAGGAACATTTCGATCAACTGAGGATTTTGGATTCCATCGAGTTCGTGCACGATGAACTGCTTCCTGGACTCACGGTAAGCTCACCCTCACGCTCCGTTGCACTTCATCCGGTGTGTTCGGTAACCAAGATGGGCCTGGGCGCCAAGCTGGAAGCAATTGCGCGTGCCTGTAGCCAGCAAGTGATCGTGCCGATGGACGCCGGTTGTTGCGCCTTCGCCGGCGATCGCGGCTTTCTCGTTCCCGAGCTGACGCGGTCGGCGACAAAGAACGAGGCAGCCGAGGTGCGTAACCTTCATCCCGAGGAGTGCTACTCCAGCAGTCGGACCTGCGAAATTGGTATGACCCGCTCCACCGGCCAGATCTATCGCTCGTACTTGTACCTGCTGGAAAAAGCCACACGATGAGGGCGGTGGATTGGCCGAGAGCCTGAAGGCGAAAGCCCTCGCTACTGTGTAAATCCCATTGACCTGGGGAAGCGTCTGGGTGTATTGATTAGTTTTTCGGTGAAGGAGTTCACCGTTAACCGCTGTCCTTCCTGAACACACGTAACCGGGACAGATGATGACTCCTGACAAGGTTTCTTGTCGCGGAGTTATGTCTCTCGGCAGAAACTTACATAAACACTGATGGAGTTAAGTCCATGGGCAACGCGTGGACATTGGCGGCGCTTTGGGTTGGACTCGCACTGGTTGCGGCGCGCATCGCCGTCGCAGCTTGAAAACACGCGGTGAAGGAGTAGCCAGTTGAAATACTTCATGATTGCCCTTGGTGGGAGCTTGGGAGCAATCGCTCGCTACGCCGTTGGCAGTTACGTCGGCAATCGTATGGGAGCCCGTTTCCCCTATGGCACGTTCCTTGTCAACATGTCGGGCTCATTCGTAATTGGGCTGGTAATGACGATCATGGCCGAGCGCAGTCAAATGAGCCGGAACTGGTTGTACTTGGTACCTATCGGCTTCATCGGCGCGTATACGACATTCTCAACATTCGAGTTTGAGACGTTGCGATTGGCTCAGGACGGTCAGGCAGTCTATGCGATGTTGAATGTTGTGGCGAGCGTGATTGTAGGATTCGCAATGGTCTGGATTGGCATGGTGGCCGGGAGGGCGTTGTCATGAGAATTGCCAAAGCGAAAGAGATGGGCAGCGTTGCGCAGGCCTTGAGCAAAGACTCGTGCCCTGGGCCGTACCGCCGAGTGGTTGCCATCTCAACCCCGAGTGAATCGCTAAGGAGGGTACTGTGCTGAAAAGTGGTCCGGCAAAAAAGGTTTGCGTTTATGTCGGCGAAGACCAGCAGTATCACGGGCACAGCGCTTACGCCGCAATCCTGGATTTTTTGTTTTACCGCTCTGTTTCCGGAGCGACGATCACCCGCGGTATAGCGGGCTTCGGCGCCGATCATCACCTGCACACGACCCGACTCGTGGAACTAGCGGAAAATCTTCCCATAAAGATTGAGTTCATCGAAACCGCGGAGAAGGTGGATGAACTCATGCCGAAGCTCGGCGACATGGTGGGAACGGGCTTGATCGAGATTCACGACACTACCGTCATCAAGCCGGCGCATCAAGGCGAAAAGCGCATGGACTCACAACCGAGTCTCAAGCGCGAGGGCAAGGCTAAAATGATGCGCGTTTTAATTGGCGAAAACGACAAATGGAATGGGAAGCCACTTCACGAAGCAATCGTTCAGAGTCTCAGGGCCAATGACCTTGCCGGAGTCACGGTTTACAGAGGCATCCTGGGATACGGGGCAAACCGGCGCATTCACAAGGAGTCGACTTTAAGCCTGTCGCACGATGCTCCGGTCCTGATTTCGGTGATCGATACGGAGGACAAGCTGCGCGCTTACATCCCTATTCTCGATCAAATGGTGCAGCAAGGGCTGGTCGCACTCTCCGACGTAGACATCATTAAATACACGCATGATTACACGCCGGCGGATGGAAGCCAGGAGGTGCGCCAGTGAAGCTCGAGGGCAAAGCCAAACTACTCCGTATCTACTTCGGGGAGAACGACAAGTACAAGGGCAAGCCGTTGTACCGGGCAATCGTGCAGAAGTGTCGTGAGCTAGACATCGCCGGCGCAACTGTCTTCCGGGGAATCGAAGGATACGGTGCGAGCACGCTCATCCGCCGAGCCCACCTTTTTCCTTCTCGTCGGACATGCCCATCATGATCAGCATCATCGATACCGAAGAAAAGCTGCAGAAACTTCTTCCGTTTCTGGATGGAGCTGTCTCGGACGGCCTTATTGCAATGTCGGATGTCGAGGTTATCAAGTACGTCCATCAGGAAGGAGTGCGATCCGAGGCGTGACCGGCAACAGTCAGGGTCGCGAAAAAGCATTCGGCGGAGAGACTGAATCGGCTGAGCTCAGAACGCAAGATAGCGCCGCTCTACACTGACTTCCGGTTGGAATGAAATGCGAGCACACGGCGCTATGAGACCATCGCTAGCTTGCGCGAGAAACAGAATGCGCTCCATTTGGAGCGCTGAACAACTTCCTGCGAAGCGCGAATCCAAGGCACGGCAAGCCGCCTATGAGCAGCGCGATGTCCGGCGGCTCTGGAGTATCGGTGTTCAGGGTACCGGCGCCGGTCCCTTCGCCGCAGCCCCTGTTCTGAAAGCAGTTCATCTGGATTATCCCGGTCGAATACCAGTTGTTGTTCCATAGACCTTGAAAATCTAACGACAAGTTAGTTTCAGGACGATAGGTTCCACAATGGCCGGTGCAGAATCGGCTGGTGAAGCTGCCTTGCAGCGAAGCCGAGCTCAGGTAGTAGCTTTCGGAAGAGTTACCGAATACCGACAGATTCGCAGAGATGTTACCTGCGCCGAATACACCTGTTGTCTCAGTCTCACATTCATTATTGGCGCAGGAGACGCTTTGCTGATAGTTGATGACGGCAGCGGAAAAGGTAGCATCTACGATGACAATGTCACCCCAGGGAACGCACTGACCCTCACATACCCCTTGCGCGTTCCCGGAGATGGTGTTCGAGTCGAATTGAAACGCTCCGGTAGCGTAATAACCAAAACTGTCGGCCTGGGCCACGGGTACAAGAGCGGAGAAGCCAACGAGTCCCAGCAGTAGCGGGAGCGTCGCTTTAAACGAAGTCATGGTCTCCTCCTGGACGATCAGATTCTGCTCGTGTCAGCTGCGCATCTCAAGTGCTTTCCTGATACTCCGCCGAATTATGAGGTAGTCATCTGCTCGCGAAGGGCGTTGCTTTTCGCCCAGGCTTCCCAATGCTCGTACTGAGAGATAGCGATCTGTGCATGCGCGGCTGCTGCTGCATAATCGCCGGCACTTTGATGAAACAGGGCAGCGCGCTCATGAACCAGTGCGACATCATGTGCAAAGCCGCTCGCCTCGGCTGATGTCACAGCCGTTTGGTAGGCCGCAACCGCATCCGGGCTGGCGTACGCCGCCAACAGTTCAGCGCGGATGAGATCGCGTTTATGAGCAAAGTTCGCGGGGTTGATATCGGCCCAGCCCTGGAACTCGTGAAAGAGATCCTGTGCGCGTTGCAGAAGAGCATCGCGCTCCGCGCGGGGGACCTCGCGTGATCGCGCGATGGATGCCAGCGCCTGGTAGAACAGGAATTCCCATTCCCCGACCTGGCCCTGGAAGGCCGGGAGGATGGGCAGCCCCTGCTTCGCATAGCGCAGTGCGCCTTCGTAGTCGCCGTAGTAATAGTGCAGGCGCATCTTGGCCGTGCAATAGTAGCCAATCTGGTTGTAGTTTGAGGTTCCGCAGATCGACGCGACATCGCGCTCCTCGTGAAAGCGCTCATCGGTGAGGCTGAGCCGATGCTCGGTGCGGCCCAGCAGCGCCAGCGCAAGTTGCCGCTCCAGCAGGCAGTGAAACGCCGCTACACGCACACGTCCCCCAATGTGGGATAGCTGCCGCTCCGCTTCTGCCACCACCTGCTGCAGGGGAGCGCCGCTGAAATTCAAGTACATGACGTGGGCCGCGGCATTGAAGCAGCCGTACAGGACGTCGTTCTCCTGCGTTCCGGTGTGCGCTCCTTCCCGTGCAAACTCAGGATTTGTCCTCAGCGGATTGACCCAATGATTGATGAACCATGCATGCAGGAAAGCCACCGGCGCGCTGACCCGGCCATACAGTTTGCGGTCGAGATCGATCGCCAGATTGCTGAACGCGTACGCCGCCTTACTGTCGCGGGTCATCCCCCGCAGCACCGCGGCATACATAGCGATGACCTTGGGAGCGTCCGCGCCGACGCCGTGCTCCAGCGTGAGGGTGAAACACTTCAGCGTACTCAGCGCAAAGAGCTCAACCTTGTGGCTGATATGGGCCGCCGGGCCAATGAGCATCAGGATGCCGATAATGCGCGCTACCCGTTCGTCGGTTAATGCCGGCAAGCCCTGTAATTGTGCAGGAGAGCGTCCCGCCATCAGCTCGCCGATCTTCTGCATCTCGATCCCGATGGCGAGTCCCTGCTCCTGGCGCGACGAGGGCAAGTCGATTCCCAGTTGCCGCGCCGCTTCGACGGCAAGGCCAACCGCTTTTTCGGGATTCCCGGTTGCCAGCAGTTGGGCCGCACTCAACAAGAGGTAATGCGCGGCTTTTTCCGGGACCCCGGCATCTTTCCACAGCACCGCCTGCGCCTGCACCCTGTCGGGAGCGGCGCCGTACTGCGACTCCATGGCGGTAGCTACCTTGAGACTCAGATCACGACGCTCGTTGGATCCGATCTCTGCCAGCACAGCCTCGCGAATTTTGTCATGCGTGAAGCGCCACTGATAGCCATAGCCTTCGAAAATGGCGTTTTCGCCGCAGGCCAGGAGCAGGGAATTCGAGATCCACCTCGGGAGCTGCGGCGCGTAAAACCTCAACGATCGATCTCACGCCCGATGATTGCCGCCGTGCGCAGCGGTTCGCGCACCCACGCCGGCAAACGGTCGAGGCGACGGCGGACATAGTCTTTCATGCCACCGGAGAAGACATGCTCGGGCAGCTTTTCCGGCGAGACGTTATCCAGCCGGCCGGAAATCTCCGCCAACTCGCGCACCGCCTCAACCAGGAAGAAAGCGTTGCCTTCGGTCTCACGCTGCAAGAATGTGACAATAGCGGGACTGCTGCCGAGCTCTCGCCCCAGCATCGACGCTGCCACATCGCGGATCTCACGTTCCCCAAACCTCTTCATGTGCAGAACGTGCGTTCCAGGGACATTCAATGGCTAGCTGCGGGCGTTCGTCATCGCGGAAAGAAGCCAGGATCAGCAGACGTAGTTCGCCAGCCTTGTCAATCAGCTTCTGCATGAGCTGAGGCTTTCTCCCACAACGTGGCAATCCTCAACTTCAAGCAGAATCGGGGCTTCGCACCGCTCGAACAGAGTCAGGCATGACGCTCGTCAGCTGCTACTGAAACAACTGCGGATCGATGACCGTGCGCAGGAATCGAGCGTCCCAGCACCCGCTCGATTTCCGGAACGACGATCTTGATGGTGCCGGCTTCTTCGTCACTGACGTCAACCATCGAGAGCCGAGGCGAAGAGGGCTATTGCGGAAAATGGAGTAGGGCGCCTGGTTCTCTTCCGCGCGACCGGTCAGCGCGACCATGCCGCGCACCAGCGCGCGCGAGCGCACTTCATCCAGCAGTCGCGACTTGCCGACGCCGCTCTCGCCGCCGACCAGCCACGCGCTTCCTCTACCCCGCAGGGCATCATCCAGCGCGGTGGTGAGTAGCGCCAGCTCCGGCTTGCGCCCTACCAGGGGAGCGGCCTTGAGATAGCTCTCGCGATGCGCCGAAGTCTCCGCCGGGACTTCGCACCCGGCGGCATCGGCAAATGCGGCGATCACTTGGTTCGCGTCGTGTAGACCCGCGCTGCGCGGGATCGGGCGAAAGCAGGGTGCGTACAACTTCGCCCAACCGTCCGAGCGCATCCAGCGGCTGCAAGTCGGGCGTTGCTCGAAGGCCGCGCGTCCGTGAACCAGCGGCGCACCAGTCAGCATTTCGTAGGCGATTCCGCCCACGGCGTAAAAGTCGCTCGCCGGAGTGGGACGCCGCCGGCGAGGATCTCGGGCGCAATAAATCCGACGGTGCCGGCCACCTCATGCTCGGGCAAACCAGAAACACCGAAGTCCAGGACGGTGACATGGCCGTCCGTTACCAGCACGTTCGACGGTTTGAGATCGCGATGAATGATGCCGTGCCGGTGCAGGTAGGAGAGCGCCTGCATCATCTGGAAGAGCAGGTCGAGCTTGCCCTCGAGCGCCAGACGGCGCGCAGCGCGCGTGATGGTCTTCGGCTCGGGAACCAGCTTCATGGTGAAAAACGGCAGCCCGCTGGACTGGAATCCGTAGTCCAGAACGCTGACAATGTTGGGATGCCGCAGCGACGAAAGCACCCGAAATTCTGATGCCAACGCGAGTTGCACCACCCGCGACTTTTCGCTGTTGTCGTCGGACCGTCGAAAGGGGTCCGAAGTCGCCGTGACGAGGTCGGCAGTTGAGGCTGACGGATCGATGGCCGCCGAATCGGTGTCGGTGTGGGGCGCGCGTCAGCTCAGATCCGTCACTCAGGTCGCTTTCCTTGGTAACCGCACTGTCGGAAAGCGCCGAGGGCATCTGGAGCGCGCGCTTGAGGGCGACGATCTCGTCATTAATCGGTCGCGCGAGCGATATACCTCGCCCATACCTCCGGCGCCAAGCTTCTCCAATAGCTCATAACGGCCGCCGATCAAGGCACTGTTCAAGGATGGTTTAGCGTAGGCCAAAGAGGCGCATCCTCAGTGCCGCTAGAATAGCGATTTTTGCCCAGAATTAACGGAATCTTTCGATGGCGCTAGCTGTTGGCAGCCAGGATTGGTTGTGCCCGGCAGAACTCACGCCGGGCTGCGCTGCAGCAAAAGCGCGTTGGCGTGCATGTCGGGTGACAAGGCAAACAGCACCAGGTTGTTCTGGCTGACCGGTTGGTTGGCCACCGACCACGCGAAATTCACCGGAATATTCGCGATTGTCATGTTGGCGAAGTTCGCGATCGTCTGGATCATCTGGGCAGGTTGGAGCTGGCTCTGCCACATATCGAACAGTACGGTCGAAGCCTGATGGGCGATCAGAGTCCAGGTTTTGGGGGCGATGTTGTTGCGCGCTAGAAGCCCGGTAACGGCGGTCGGAGCAAGACCGCCGCCGAATTGTCCGAAGCCTTTCATACCATTAGCCGTGATCTGGAAGAACGGTTCGCTCCACAACGCCTGATGCCCATCTACGCGGCGGCACCTGCTCGTATTTCTGCCCCTGCATGAACATCGATCCGAAGAAGCTGGTATCGGTAACGGTATTCTGGTCCACAACCTGCCACAATGTGGGATCAGACGAAAGACCCACCACTGCCGCCGCTGCGCCATCGGCTGCGCTCACCGATTGCAGCGTATGGTAGTCGACGCGCTGCGTCCAATTCCCGCCGATAACCACCAGAATGTTCTTGGCGCGTCCGGCCTTGATGAGTGCGTCGGCGAAGAGCAGCCCCGCGTTGTAGTTTGAAAACTCGTTGTTCAGCGGCACAACGTAGGTGCTCTGCGGCATCTCGAGCATCTGGTGCAGATGACTCAACTCGTTCGGAATCGTGTAAGGACTGACCGACGCGTAGCCCAGCAGCATGTCGATGTCAGAAGGTTGAAGTTTTGCGGCCTGTAATGCGTTCATCGCGGCAGGCACCATCATGGTCATCAAGTCTTCGCCTGGGCCCAGCACCACGCGCGTGTCGTACCCCTGAAAAGGATTCGACACGCCGGGATTCTTCTGCAAGTACTCGTGAATCCAGTCGAAGATAGGATCGTCATTGGTGCGCAGGTTCGGCGGTACGAAATAGCCGAGACCCAGAATGCGAGCTTGCAGATCGGGCATGATTTGTCCTTCCAGCCTGGATGCCTACTCGGCAACCTCGACGTCGCCTTTGCTCTTCAGACCTTTCCCACGAGATTTTGATCTTCCCCTTAGAAGGCGGCGGTGCCGGCGGCTTGGGATTGGCTGTGATCCACTTCGGCTTCTTGAGGCCGAGGTGGTTTTGCAGCACGATCTCCGCCGTCTGCAGCGCACCCTCAACCCATGTCTGGTTGGTTGAGTATGCCTCGCCGCAGATGTAGCAAGGGAAGTCATCCACCGGCTGCGTGATGCTGTGCAGCACCTCCCACGACTTGTAGCCGCGGTTCCAGAAGTGAACGCCACCGCCATAAGGATCGACGGACCAGTCCATGTAGGCCGCGTCAATCGGATGTGGCGCGTACTGGATGTCATGCATGCGCTTGATCTGGCGATGCATCTCCATCACCATCTCATACGGCGCGCGGTGATCGTTCCAGTTGTCGCGTAGACGCCGGGTGTATTCGTCCTTCGCTGGCGGTACAAGGTCCAGCCAGCGGCATGGGATCGAACATACGTACCCCGGGCGGGAGCTTGCGGAAGTGTTCCGCCGCGCCGCGAGTATGCATCACCGGGGTCTCGGCTCCGCTCAGGCCTTCCCAGAAGTCAACGTTGGTGGCGTCGTTGTATGCCATCAGCAAAGCTTTGCCGGTTGTGGCCGGCGCAGCGGCCGAAGGATCGATCGGCCAGTAATACAGTTGCCGCACCGGGGTATCCGTGAGCGAACGTCCTTGCTGAACTCCGACTCCTGCCACCAGGGGTATTCGTAGGCCAGGAACAGCTTGTACAGCGGAATCGCTCGCACTGAGCCGACCAGACGGCGCACGTGCTTGGCGTGCCGCGGCCCAAACACCGGTCCCACACGATCCAGCAGTTCCAGCGAGCGCCGCGGCATGGCCAGGATTACGGCGCCCGCGGTCACCGTCGGGTGCTTGCCGCGGAAGTGCAACTCGACTCCAGTGCTGCCGTCTGACAATGTGGTACTGTCGAATCCGGAAACCCATTCGCCCTGGATTACTTCGCCGCCGGCATTCTTGAACCTCTTTTCCAGCTCCCAGGGAACGGTGTCGTATCCCTGGTTGAAGAGGTAATAGTGGACCCCGGGAACAAACTCGAAATATTCAGAGATGAGATCAACCGCGTTGGCATTCGATCCCAGGCAGTCATAGCCGACCAATGTACGGGCAACCTGATACGCATCTGGCGACAGGCCGCGAGATAGCAGATTCCAGAAGCCGTGCTGATAAAGTGGCGTGCCATCGACCACAGCAGTTTGCAGAAACTTTTCCAGTTCGTCGGGACTGAGACTATTCACCTGGGGAAGAATCTTCGAAATTCCCCAGCCAATCAGGCCGCTGGGATCGTTCTTCAGAATGTATTGCTCCTCGCCCCAGTCCAGCAGGTAAGGCATCGCAGCGGGATCCTGGTTCTGCGAAAAACGCATTTGTTGGCCGCGCAGGTACATGATGTTGTCAGGCTGATCGACCACCTGTTCGTAGCGCGGCAGCTTCAATTCGTTCTCCACCAGGCTGCGCACCAAGGTCTGCGTCGACACATAACGCATGCCGCCGATTTCGCAGGTCGTCGTCTCGGGAAATCCGGGCGGACGAGCCGATAACAATCTTCCGCCGATGCGGTTCGTGCCTTCGAACACCGCGACCTTGAGCTTGCCGCTCTTGCCGGCGAGCTTCTTCAACTGCGGCGATTCACCGGGATTCGCAGTGAGCAGCCGCCAGCCGGAATACACACCCGACACCCCGCCGCCAACGATGGCAACGTCATAGTGGATGGACGCTTTGGAAGACTTGCCTTTGTCCTTGCTCATTGCGTTAACTCGCTTTCTCCTGCGGACGGCGCTTATTTCGCCGGCGACTTCGGTGGGAAGTACGGATCGAGGCTGCTCTGGTTGATCTTGGCCACGATCACCTGCGGACGGTTCTGATTGTCGGCCGCAGCAATGACCTTGGGCATCAGTTCCTGCAACTGCTGCGGGCTGTCAACGCGATAGGCATCGGCTCCCAAAGCCTGCGCGAACTTCACCAGATCGGGCGCGCCCAGACGGTAGAGCCCATTCCACACGTCGTTGGGATCGGGATACAGATACTGCATTCCCTGGCTCACCATGTGCAGGTCAGCATCGTCGAGCACGATCCAGATGGCTCCCACATTGTGGGCCTGCGCCGTGGAGATTTCCGCCCCGTGCATCATGAATGCGCCGTCTCCCACGAACGCTACGCAAGTCTTGTCCGGCGCTCCCATCTTGGCGCCGATGACCGCTCCCACAGCGAAGCCCATCGGTCCCATGGCGAGCGAACTGTGTACCTCCCGCGCACCCGCAGTTAAGTAGTGAATGCCCCATCCAACGCAGTTGCCGGCATCGAGGAAGATCAGCGAGCTTTCTGGCAATGTCGCTTGCAGAACGCGACAGATAGCCGCCGGCTCGATAGGCGATGCGGTGGAGTCGTACTGCGCCTGGCTGTAATAGGGCGAGTTCTTCTTGATGGTGGCGACCTGAGCCACGCGCGCCTGCACGTCGGCCGTAATGGGCGGGAACTTCTCCCTCATTGCAGGCTCACCCATCTGCCGGATGAACGCGCCCACGTCGGCGACGACCCCCTGAGTCACCGCGAACGAGCGGCCAATCGCATGTTGATCCAGATCTACCTGAATGAACGGCCCATTGTTCGCCGGGATCAGCATGGGGTTGAAGTTGTTGCTGGAAAGCCCGCGCAAGCTGGTTCCCAGCACCAGCAGCCCGTCGTATGGAGTACCCGTCTGCTGCATCCACAGCGGTCCCCAGGTGTTGCTGGCGAATCCATACACCCGCAGCGAAAGAGAATTTCCTTCAGGAAATACGCCTTTGCCATCGGGTGTGGTCATCACGGGAATCCCATAGGTCTCGGTGAATATGACTAGACGGTCGAGGATGTTCTTGTCGCGCAGTGCATCACGGCAACCGCTGCCCAGGAAGATCAGCGGACGCTTACACGAGGTGAGCTGCTGCACCGCCTGTGCAACAGCGTTGTGGTCAGCCCCGGCAGGAGTAGCACGATAGTTCGCCGGGCTGTTCGGAATCAGGATCGGCGAGGGAGCCGGCTCCATCGGGATATTGTTGGGCAATGCGATATGCGCCATGCCGCGCGGAATCGTCATGGCATCGCGCAGCGCCTGCTCGATCAGGGTTTGCGCCTCGCTGGGATCGCTGATCTCCGCGCTATAGACCGCCGCGGCCGAGTAGATCGCCTGGATGTCGAGGTCAGTGTCCACGCCCTCCTGCAGCGCGCCCTTGCCAAAGAACTGCTCCGCCACCTCTCCGGTGATCACGAGCACTCCGCTGCCATCATTTTGCGCGGTCATGGCGCCGGTGAGAGCGTTGGTCGCCCCAGGCCCCGACGTCACCATCACCACGCCCAGCGTGCCGGTCGCGCGGTAATAGCCGTCTGCGATATAGGCTGCGCCCGTCTCGTGGCGGCACACAACGTACTCGAAAGCCTGCCGCTGTTTCATGAATTCGACCAGCAGCTCAGCCACTCCGCCGCCCGGAATTCCGAAAACTTTGGTTACCCCTTCGCGACCGAGATAAAGCAATAAGACTTGGGAGATATTGAGACCTGAATACGGCGTGACGTACGGAGGTAAGGCCATAGTTTGTCGGGATCCTCTGCCCTTTGACCGTCGGGACGGCAGCTTTGCAGGCGAGCAGAATTATCGGTTGTCTTCGGGGAAGGACAACCCGTGTCGTGGCGCATCTGCACGTTCGGTCAGGTTCGCAAGTTGTATTACAGTTCTGTTCTCGTTCGCAATAGCGCTAAGGTGACTGCCCCACCATCCGCTTTCCTTCGAATGCGCACCCTAATTCGGATCGCGGTATGGTGAGTCGTTAACCTGATCGGTGCTCCCCGGGGCCCCAGCGTTGCTCAAAGTTCCGCTACCACCTATGATTCGGCTCTATACCGATGGCCACGAAACCCGTTACCGATCCCGTTCCCACATCCTCATCGCAATCTTCCACCCAGGTCTACGCCGTTCATGGCGCCGATCCCGAAGTGCAGGCCTATGGCATGGCAAAATATTCGCGCTCGGCCTTGTCGTTGCGCGAGTCGCTGGCCGAGCTGAACGAGCAGAAGGCAGAGAAATTTCTCAACACCTTCTACTTCCAGTACGGACATCGCAGCATTGCCGACCTGGCGCACCTTGCGTTTGCCATCGAGCGGCTGTCGATTCTCGCCGCGACCGTCCTCGTCGACGAGCCACGCTGGGACGGACAGGAGCGCTCCACGCGCTATCAGGACTTCAAGAAAAGCGGCTATTACGTTCCTGATTTTGGAGGTGATGCCGAGGCCGAATCGCTCTACCGCACGGCCGCCGACGATCTTTTCGCGGAATACCAGCACTTCTCCAATGCGATGTTCGACTACCTGCGCGATCGCACTCCCAAACCTGAGGAGATGAAGCAGGACGCCTACGAGCGTACCCTGCGCGCGCGGGCCTTCGATCTCTCGCGCTATCTGTTGCCGATGGCGACCAATCACGTCACTGGGACAGATCGTGAGCGCGCGTACGCTGGAGAACCAGGTCTCGCGCTTGCTGTCAGACCCGCACGCTGAAGTACGACGGCTGGGCGAGCTACTGAAGCAGGCGGCGCGCGAAGCTGCTTACAACGTGAATCAGCCGGTGGCTGAAAGCTTGCTGGAACAGATTCGCGAGCAGGCACCCCAGCTTGCCGGTCGCGCTGAGCAGGTACTTCTGCGAGAGGTCCATGTCGCTCCCACGCTGATGAAATACGCCGAGCCGCAACGCCTACGAGCTCGAAAGCCGGCGTGAACTAAGCGGGGCCGCTGCTGAGTTGCTCGGACGTTTGCCGATCGACCCCGCTCCTGTGGTCGATTTGCTGGAAGATGAGCCGCTCGAGATTGAGCTCGCCACCACACTCCTCTACCAGTACGACCACCATTCCTATCGGCAGATTCGCGGCGTGGTTGAGGGCTTAAGCGAAAAGCGGCGCAGCGAGATCATCGGCCTGGGCATGAAGCACCGCGGCCGCTTTGACGAGGTGGCGCGCCCGTTCAATTCAGGGCAGGGCTTGCGCTTCGACATCCTGATGGACATCGGCGGCTTCCGCGATATGCACCGCCATCGCCGCTGCGTGCAGATCATGCAGGACTACACCCCGCGCCACGGCTACGACATGCCGCAGGAAGATCGAGCGCGCGGGATTGGCATCGCGCTATGCGCAACTCATGGACCGCACGTGGGAAAACGTCGCGCAGTTGGCGGGGCGGGAGGTTGCCGAAGCCGATGAGCAGTCGCAGTACCTGATCCCGCTGGCCTTCCGCAAACGTACGCTGTTCAAGATGGATTTCGCCGAAGCTCTCTACATCAGCGAACTGCGCTCCGGCCCTGCCGGACACTTCTCCTATCGCAACGTCGCATACGCAATGTACGAAGCGGTGGCGCGAAGATACCCGCACCTGGCGCAGTACTTCCGCGTGACCGATGTGAATGAGCCTGTGGATTTGCTGAAGCGGTGAAGGAAACCGTCTCGATTTCCGCCTGGCTAATGCGGCGCGCGTCACGCGTCAATGTGACGAGACGGTTAGTCAGCCCGAAGGGCGAAACAATCTGTAGCCCAGCACGGGAGTGCTGGGTAGCGGACAACAAAGATTAACGAGCCGGCTTCAGCCGGCGACACGCTTTGTCCGTCATCCCCGGGGACTCGGATTCGTGACCACGACCCTCTGAAGAGGTAGGATGGCGGAATGAAGAAGTCTGATTCCAGAAAGGCGCGTTCGACCTCCGAGCGGGTTGCCGCGGCTTCTCCCGGGACCAAGCACCGCAAGCGTCTGTCGGAGGCGACCGAAAACTATTTCAAATCGCTCAACTCAGAGGCTGCTGCCGAAGAGAACGATATAGCGCGCAACCTGATGTCCGCAGCTGAAGACCTGGATTTTGGCAAGAGTTTCTGATCGGCTGCGCGCAGCAGGTAAGGCAATCAAAACGCGAATGCGACGTTTTTTCGTATTGTTCCTGGTACTCGTGCCGAGCTTGTTCGCTGCGCAGGAGCACACAGCCAGCCCACAGGCCACCATCGATTTGTCGAAGGTTGCGTCGGAATCCCCAAATCCTGGCTCTACGTTCAGCGTCGAGTTTATTACAGATGACACGATCGCAATCTGCAGACACCTGCAAAATGGTGGTTGTGCGATCTCGTTTGTTGCTTTGGAACGGCAGGGTGGCGAACACGTAGGCTCGGTGGTCGCGGACAAGCAGCAGGTCATTCTGCGGTCTGGCCCCGACCACCTTCTCACCACCAGCTTAACCGATCCGATCTCTGAAATGTATTTGGTCAAGGGCAACAGCAAAGAAGCAATTCCGAAAATTAGCTCTTACCTCATTTCGGCGTCCGGCAAGACGGGCGGGTTTTCAACGAACCAGAGTTGGATTGTTTACGAGCTGGTTCCTACAGTCAGAGAACTGAGGAAAGGTGCCGGAGTTCTGCTGTCCGTGTCAGATTCGAAACTCGCGATTCGAAATGGAAATACGATTTACATAGAGACTCTGGAAGGCGGGCAAGTAGGTTCGTTTGTGGTCAAGCCTGTCACACGCTGCGCCACAGAGGTGACTCTTCTGTCGGATAGTCTCTTCTTACGCACCTGTGGTGGGGGACGAATCGCCGACTGGAATGGCAAGGAACTTAGGAAGATCAGGCTGCCTGATGGAAATGCGACAAGAATTCAAACAGATGAAAGTGGCTCTAGGCTTATCTTGGATTGCGCAACGCGCCACGTTCCTGTGACGCAAAGTGCAGCCGAACTTGCTCAGACGATCGCGAGCCTCGGAGTAGGTGCTCCAGATCAATTCTCTAATGGAGAAGCAGTGCGCGTGCTCGACACGAGCACAGGCGCCGTGTGCTTTGAATGGAGCGCTCGTTTACCGCGAGTGGATGCATTCTTCAGCCACGCGAGCCTTTCTCCTTCTGGACGGCTTCTTGCAATTGCGCGAGCGGAGAAGCTATCAATCTATCGTTTACCCGATAGCTGTCTCCCACATTAGGCAATTGAGAAATCCAGTATGATCCTCGCTGCCCTCTACGACATTCACGGCAACCTGGCTGCGCTGGAAGCAGTTCTCGAAGAGGTTCGCCGCGCGCCCGTCGACCAGATCCTGATCGGCGGCGACGTGCTGCCCGGGCCGATGCCGATCGAATGTCTTGAACTTCTCACGCAATTAGAAGTTCCAACCCACTTCATCATGGGCAACGGAGACCGCGAGGTGCTCGCCCGCATGCGCGGCATCGAAACCGACTGGTACCGTAATGCGCGGGAAGAGTGGCGCGAGCCCATCGACTGGACAGCACAACAACTTCGCTCCGACCACGAAAAGCTGATCGCCGCCTGGCCAGCCACGCTGACGCTGAACATCGACGGTCTGGGCGACGTGCTGTTCTGCCACGCCACTGCGCGCAACGACACTGATATCTTCACCCGCCTGACGCCCGAAGAACGACTCGCGCCGGTGTTCGCCGACGTTAAAGAGAAGATCGTCGTCTGCGGCCACACCCACCTCCAGTTCGATCGCATAGTAGGGAAAACTCGCGTGATCAATGCCGGCAGCGTAGGTATGCCGTTCGGCAGGACGGGCGCCGATTGGCTGCTGCTCGGACCGGGCATCCAGCTCCGCCACACCGACTACGATCTGCCAAGCGCGGCGTCGCGCATTCGACAAACGCACTATCCGCACGTCGACAAGTTTGTGGAGAGCTACGTTCTGAACGTGCCATCCGAAGAGCAGATGCTGGCGGCGTATTCCCATGCGGAGCTGAAATGAAGCCGACCACCGCACTGCTTTGCCATCACGCTTCGTGCTTGGCGGCTCGGGACTGCGGAAGTAACCAACTGGCCTGGGACTAATTGTGGTAACGCCGGATTACAAGAGTTATCGCAAACCGTCGTGCGATGGGAAAAGAAAGTCTGGGACGTAACTTACCGCGCTACTATACTTGAGGCCTGAATTTAGGATCGTGTGGGAGGGGGAAATCGTGAAGAAGAGATTCGTGGTGGCTCTAGCTGCGCTTGCATTTGCAGCTACAGCCGTTGCCAATGCGCAAACAATCGCTAACCTAAAAAACCCGGCGCCGGATGGCGTTATCGTATCAATGCTCCTGACGGATGGAAGAGTGCTCGCTCAAGGCTATGGCTCTTCTGATTGGTGGACCCTTACCCCCGACATCACCGGCAGCTATGTAAACGGCACATGGGAACAGGTCGCCAGCCTGCCGTCCGGTTACTCGCCTTTGTACATGGCCGAGGCGGTGATGATCGACGGACGCGTGGTCATCGAAGGCGGCGAGTACAACTTCGGTTCTTTCGCCTTTACCAATCAGGGAGCGGGCTACGATCCCGGTTGCCAACACCTGGACCATGATCGCTCCGCCCGCGGGATGGGGCTTCATCGGCGATTCGCCGTCTGCGGTGCTTGCCAACGGTCAATTTCTGGTCGGCGAGAAGATGACCATGAATGATGCAGAACTCGATCCCCATACTTGGACTTGGACGGAGTTGGCCTCGACCGGCAAAGCCGACTTCAACGCCGAAGAGGGCTGGACGCTGTTGCCCAACGGAACAGTTCTGACAGCCGACGTGAAAAACAGTCCGAACTCTGAGCACTACGACGCCGCCATCCAGACCTGGATTCAGGACGGCAGCACAGTGGCCAACCTGATGGGTCCGTGCGAAGTAGACTGCGCCAACGGCATCAGGGGCGCATGGGGCATCTACTACCCGCCGGGAGAAATCGGCCCTGCCATCCTGCGTCCTGACGGAACGGTCTTCGCGACGGGCGCGTTGCACCTTGGCGACTCGACTGGCCACACCGCGGTCTTCACCCCAGGCGCGGGTCCCGACGTTCCGGGAACGTGGGCTGCCGGCCCGGACTTTCCCAATGGCGATGATGCCGGTGATAACTTCGCGGCTCTGCTGACCAACGGCAACGTCTTGGTGGAAGGAAATTCCGCAAGCCTGTACGAGTTCAACGGAACCACCATGACGCGCACGGCCACAGCCAGCGGATCCCTGCTTGTGCTGCCAACCGGCGAAGTCCTGATCGGTGGCGAGCAAGTTTACAGGTCCACCGGCACGTACCAGTCGTTCTGGGCACCGATGCTCTTCCCGCTTTCCGTAGCTGGAGTGAAACGTGGATCGACCTACACTGCCTACGGCTCGAACTTCAACGGCATGTCGCAGGCTAACGCCTACGGCGACGAGAACAATACCGCGACGAATTACCCGCTGGTGCGGCTGACGAACATGTCAACCGGCCATGTGTTTTACGCTCGCACCCACGACCACAGCTCGATGGCTGTGCGTAAACTTGGATCGATCACCACCACACATTTCGATATACCAGCGGCGGCTGAAACCGGCACCACCTCGATGGTTGTCGTCACCAACGGTATTCCGTCGAACGCGATCACGGTCATGGTGTTCTAGGGATCGCAAGCAGCTAGCTTGATGCACTGCGGGCGGGGGTTATCCTCGCCCGTTTGTTTGCTGCACATTCTGATCCAACTGTGCCTGGGTGCGCCAGATAAAGCCGTAGCGGAAATAGTTGGAGTAATATCTTCCGGAGCACGATCCACCTTCCGAGAAAACTGTAGACGCATTTTAGGCGGCCATGAAGCTGGCGGTCTGCAGCAGCACGGCATGGCACTCGCTTGCCTTTGTGCCTGCGAGCCTGGCGCCCATGGCGATCAACCTCCCCAACAGCGGGCAGCCCCGTGATTCGTGGGAGACCCCCGGCGACCAGTGGCACCTCGATTCCCGTTTTGGAACCATCTACGACCTTCGTAACGTCCGATCCGCCCTTTTTCAGAAGCGCGTCAGGTGGGGAGCATATTACACTGGTATTCGCGAGCGAAAGAGTGTTCGGGGATCACGATCTTGGTCGTTTGCTCAATAGTTGGATTGAGGAGTGAAGCCCCGATTTTATGGCAAGTAACTCGTTTAAAATGAAATATTTAACTATAAGTCCAACGTAATCAAATATTTACATGAGAAAACATGCCTAAACCGTTGAAAACAAAATATCGCGTAAACAGATTTTTCGTGATGGTGATCACAAAAGTAGAGGGCCAATAACGAAATTCCAAATCGGGAGGCAGGTTACTTTCGTTATCCCTCCCCTGTAAAGTTTCGTCATTTGTTCGCCCCATGTGAGATTGTATACTTTGCTGTCAGTCACCACATGCGCCTTCCCCGCAAACGCCCAGATGATGGCGGCGCCTGCCCCACTGACCCATCGCAATTCATATTTCCAATTCGTGCGTTGATCTAAGCTCAGCGCGACGAGGCGGCCAAGGAGCCTTCATGGCAGACGAGAAAACAGAAAAAGCCAGGGCAATTGAACTGGCGATGTCGGGCATTGAGAAGCAGTTCGGCAAGGGCTCAATCATGAAGTTAGGAAGCAAGGAAGCGGTTGTCCCCATTGCCGTGATCTCCACCGGGTCGATTTCATTCGACGCGGCGCTCGGTGTAGGTGGCGTGCCGCGCGGCCGCGTGATTGAAGTCTTCGGGCCCGAGTCGTCGGGCAAGACCACGATCGCGCTGCAGATTATTGCCGAGGCGCAGAAGGCGGGTGGCATGGCGGCGTTCGTCGATGCCGAGCACGCGCTTGACCCAGCCTATGCGAAGAAGTTGGGGGTGGACGTAGACAACCTTCTGGTCTCGCAGCCCGATTACGGCGAGCAGGCACTGGAGATCGCCGAGGCGCTGGTACGCTCGAACGCCATCGATGTGCTGGTCGTGGATTCGGTGGCGGCACTGGTTCCCAAGGCCGAACTTGATGGCGAGATGGGCGACAGCCACATGGGACTGCACGCCCGGCTCATGTCGCAGGCGCTGCGCAAGCTGACGGGCATCGTGGCCAAGTCGCGCACCAGCCTAATTTTCATCAACCAGATTCGCGAGAAGATTGGCGTGATGTTCGGCAATCCTGAGACCACGACCGGAGGCCGTGCCCTGAAGTTCTATTCGTCGGTGCGTATCGATATCCGCCGCATCGCTGCAATCAAAGACGGAGACATCGTCACCGGCTCGCGCACCAAGGTAAAGGTGGTGAAGAACAAGGTGGCGGCGCCATTCCGCGAGGCCGAGTTCGACATTATGTATGGCGAGGGCATCTCGCGTGAAGGCGACCTGCTCGACATCGCAGTCAACAGCAACATCGTGGAGAAGTCAGGTGCGTGGTACAGCTACAAGACCGATCGAATCGGACAGGGACGCGAGAATGCGCGCCAGTTCCTGAAAGACAATGCGGACATCAAGGCGAAGCTTGAGACCGAAGTGCGCAAGGCGCTGGGACTAATTCCCGGAGGCGAGAAGCCGAACGGAGCGGCGGCATCGGCGACAGAGTTCGAAGCGCCCCCGGCGCTGGCGGCTGCAGCACATTCGTCGGCCAAGACGCCGCCGATCAGGAAGTAGGAGCAAACAGTAACTGGCCATTAACAATCAGCGAATTAGCTAGGGGGCGCTCCTGCGCCCCTTCGCGTGACTGCCCTTCAGTTCGACTTCACTGCCTCCTGAGCGGGGCCCTCCTGTCGCGGCAACCTCTTGTCGTAATCTCTTTGTTTTCTGATACCTACGCGGTTACCCAGAAAGAACCGCGAGGCCACCTGCCGGTCATTGCCTCCTGAGCGAAGTGCCTGCATTCTCTGACCCACATTCGCCCGGCCCAGCGGGCGATGGGGTCCCACGAGCATGACGCGCTAAGCAGCATATTCACCCGCCGCCACGGCGGCGATGGAGGAGGTCAGAATCATGACGAGCTATACCACGCCAAAATCGGCAACCTTGCGGCCAGAGTATCGCGAGCTGGTCGAGTTGCAAGCAAAGAGGCGCCGCACGACCAGGGTGCTCGCTGCCAGACGCTCGCTACTGCTGGTCTTATTCAGCCTCGCCCTTGTGCTGGCCAGCGTCGCGGGCTTGCAGGCGCAATCGCCGGTCGGACAGCCCGAAATCACCCCCAAGTTTGTCGAGTTGAACAAAGCTACGCAGGTGACCGTTACTTCACGCATTGACGATCCCAACCTGATTCAGACCAGCGTGAAGTTGCAGTGGTACGACGCTGCGAACAGTATGTGGCGTGATGTCGGCATGATGAATGACGACGGAGTGAACGGCGACTATAAGAAAGGCGACAAGGTCTTCACCTGGCAGGGAAACCTGACTGTGAGCGACAAAACCAATCCTATGAAACTGCGCGTCGTTGCCATGCTAAATGGGATGATGAACGTGCAGTCGCAAGAGGGAACGCTCACCGGCGTCAAGTCGCTGCTGAAGAAGTACACCCCCAAAGACATTCAAGACTTCTTTGACAAGAACACGGATGTTCGCAGTGCGGCAGCGTTTCTTCAGCGCTTGAACCCCGACGACGACTTTAAGCATGACTGGATCATGATTACCGACACACGGAGCGCTCAGAAAGCCGACGCATCCCATCCCAGAATTATTATGCAGAACAGCATTCGCGGTAACAACATGGCCGGGAGCGGTTCGACCGCGGTCTTCGGAGTCGGGACACTGAAGAACAAGGATGTCATCGAATACATTCAGTGGGACAGCGCCAAAAACAGGTTTCGTTTTCATGAGATCAATGCCGCAACCGGCAAGGTCGACAAGGACGACGAGACGTGCAACCGCTGCCATGGTCCGCAGACTGAGGGAAAGGGCGACAAGGAGTGGCCCTATCCCCGGCCGAACTGGGACGCTTACGACAGTTGGGGTGGCATCCTGCCGTTCAACCGCGACCGCGTATATACCGCGAGGCGGCCCAATGACATCGAGCCCAGAGCGATACAACGCCTGCTGAAAGACCTGGCCGCCGACCCGGTTGTCAGCCAGCTTGACTTGCCGGAAGGTATGGCACGCGCTGACGATGGCAGCCTCATCATCACCCCCGACAATAACGACGCAAAAACGGCCAACTTTCCAGGTGGGGTGCAGTACCAGAAGAAAGAAGACGACGGCGGAAAGCTGACGGGAATTTTGTTCCCCGGCGACAAGAGCTCTAAAACCGACGTGCAGCAAGGTGGCCCATATCTGGTGATGCATCACTTGGGCAAGGGCTTTGCCACGGACGAGGGTCGCGCCGTAGCTCTGTTCGACAACTACAGCGCTTTGAATGCTCAACGTGTTGCCCAGGAATTGAAAGACAAGTTCGACAAAGAGGGCGTGCAATACGTCGACATAAGGCCCGTCGCGCTTGCTATCGCTGGTGGCGGGACAGATGGTCCGTGCGATGTCGCCTCAGCGCTGGATATGTGGGCCGGGAACGCGCTCGATGCATCTCAAGACATATTTTGCCGTCAAGAGCTTTGACGACCTGGTTACGGATACTCATACGCGGCGCGCCATGCTTCCCCAGATCAAGGCGCAACAGGAGGCAGGAAGCCTGATTGAGCTGATGACCGCGAACGGCGATGCGGTCTCGGCGGATGCGATCGTACATCAGATCGCACAACGCTCCGATGAAGGCATGTACAAGCACGACGAGCTCACACCGTTCATGATCGACCGCGAGGATTATTCGGACGACAATACAATCGCGCTCTTCCGGTTCTTCCTTGAGCCGTCGCATGAACCGGTGAATCTCTGGTCGCTGTCTCTCTACTCCACGAGACTGGCGCCCAACAAGCAACGCTCGGATACTTACACCTTCGGGGACATATTCAAAGATGTCCTGCCGCAGCCGTATCTCCAGAGTATTAGAGACACATTGGGAGGTACGGCCTTTGGAAAGCCCGGAGAGAAAAATCCGAGCCAAGGTAAGGACAAGAGCTGTGCGGAGCTTCAGACGGACAGTAAGGCGTGGTTTGATCAAGCAATCAATGACCACGCCGACTACTTCAAGCACCCGTAAACGGTAAACGGCCGCAACGACGGCGAACACAGTCGAAGGATCCTTGCAGCACAGAGTAGTTGTGCAACGGGTCCTTCGGCTCGTCACGTTCGATAGACGCCAGTAAAATGGCATCCGTGGCCGCTCTTGTTCCCACCAACCTGAAGTTCTTCAAGACACCTGCAGAGTTTCGCAAGTGGCTCGCGAAGAACCACGAGAGGGCCAACGAACTCTGGCTCGCGTTCTACAAGAAAGATTCCGGACAGCCATCCGTCACTTGGCCCGAAGCTGTCGACGAAGCTCTTTGTTATGGCTGGATCGACGGCGTTCGCAAGTCCGTTGATGACGTCAGCTACACCATTCGCTTTACTCCGCGAAAGCCGGGCAGCATCTGGAGCCTGGTGAACATTCGCCACGTTGATCGACTGACGAAGCTGGACCGCATGATGCCGGCGGGCATAGTTGCCTTCGAATCGCGAGACGTGGAGAAGGCTAAGAAGTACTCCTACGAAAACCAACCGCGCGAACTCGGCCACGTGTATGAGAAAACGTTCCGCGCGAACCGAAAGGCGTGGGAGTTTTATGAGTCGCAAGCGCCGTGGTATCGGCGCACGTCGAGCTTCTGGGTGACCAGCGCCAAGCAGGAAGCGACGCGCTCGCGGCGGCTGGAACAGTTGATTGCATGCTCGGCAAAAGGCGAGCGGATTCCGCAGTTGGTCAGCAAGAAGAAAAGCTAGCCGCGGATCTTCGCGGACGGTCGCGGATCAGAAACGGGCGTCAGGTTTCAGGCGTCAGGTATCAGAACTGCTAAGCCGATCAGTGATACATGACACCTCAACCGTGACACCTGAAACCTGAATACCTGAAACCTAATCCCTCAGTCCTGGTACACGATCTCGCCGCCCACGATCGTCGCCACCGCCTTCCCGGTGAAGCTCCAGCCATCAAAAGGCGTGTTACGCGACTTGGACTTGGACTCGGACGCATCGAAGGTCCACTTTTTCCTGGGATCGAAGAGGGTGACGTCGGCGTGCGAACCGACTGCCAGCGTTCCACGGCCCTGAAGCCCAAAGATCCTCGCAGGATTGGACGACAGCAGCTCGACGATGCGCCACAGCGGGATCTTAAAGTGACAGTGCAAAACCGTGATGGCGAGCGGGAGTGCGGTCTCGAGCCCGGTGATGCCGAAAGCCGCGCGTTCGAACTCAACCTGCTTCTCGTGGAAGGCGTGGGGCGCATGATCGGTGGCGATGGCGTCAATGGTTCCGTCGGCGAGGCCTTCGATAAGCGCCCGGCGATCGGCAGCGGAACGCAGCGGCGGATTCATCTTGTAATGGGTATCGAACTCGCCGACGTTGTCATCCACCAAGCGTGAAGTGATGCGGCGTGATCTCGGCTGTCACCCGCAGGCCTTCGGACTTCGCGCGACGAACTGCGCCCAGCGCCTCCAGCGTAGAAAGATGGGCCACGTGCAAACGTGCATTCAATTCGCGCGCCAGCCGGATGTCGCGCTCGACCACACTGGCCTCAGCCGAGTTCGGCATGCCGCGCAATCCGAGCCGGAACGACGCCGGTCCCTGGTTCATCGAGCAGCCTGCGGTGTGCCGGGTGTCTTCAGCATGTTGCACCACGGGGATGTCGAGCTCGGGCAGCGGCGGCGAGCGCCTCACGCATGACAGAGTCATCGAGAATCGGTTTGCCGTCGTCGGTGACGGCAACGGCGCCTGCTTTCTTCAGGGCAGCGTAGTCGGTGAGATCGATTCCCATGCTGCCCTCAGTGGCTGCGGCGATAGGGAAGACGTTGACCACGGCGCCCCGCTCGGATGCCTGCATCCAGCGCGTGATCTCCGGCGAGTCGTTCACCGGAGCGGTGTTGGGCATGGCGCAGACCGAGGTGAATCCTCCGGCAGCGGCGGCCGCGGTTCCGCTGGCGATGGTCTCTTTGTGCTGTTGCCCGGGCTCACGCAGATGCACGTGAAGGTCGATGAAGCCGGGAGCGACGATGAGTCCTTTGGCCTTGATGACCTCGACGCCGCTGCGACCCAGCTTGCCGTGCTCGGCAACTTCGGCGACACGGCCATCGCGCAACAGGATATCCATCTGGCGGTCAACGCCGCTTGCCGGATCGAGGACGCGCCCTTGAGTAATCAGCAGCTCGCTCATGCCTTACGCACCTTTCCGAGTGCGGTTGCGAGAATTGCCATTCGCATCTTCACTCCGTTTGCGACCTGCTCGTGGATGCATGACTGCGGCCCGTCGGCCACTTCACTGGTAAGCTCCATGCCGCGAATGATCGGTCCGGGATGCAGAAGAATGGCGTCAGCCTTGGCGAGCCGCATACGCCGCGCGTCGATTTGGTAGCGATCAACGTATTCTTCCAGGCTGAGTTGCCTGCCGGCGAGCCGTTCCTTCTGAATGCGCAGCGAGATGACGACGTCGGCGCCGTACATAGCGGCATCGAGGTTGTGGCACGCAATCACTCCGCTGGCGATGGTGGCGGAGATATCGGGAACCAGGTCCGGCGGCCCGCAGAAGATGACTTCGGCGCCCATCTGAGAGAGCAGCAGGGCATTCGATCGCGCAACCCGGCTGTGAAAGACGTCTCCTACGATGACAACGCGCAGGCCAGCAAAGCTTTTCTTGTGATTGGCAATGGTGAGCGCATCCAGCAACGCCTGCGAGGGATGTTGATGCAATCCATCGCCGGCATTAATTACCGGCACGGGACAGTATCGCGCGAGCAGGTAAGGCGCCCCGCTGTTCGGGTGTCGCATCACGATTACGTCGGCGCCAAGCGCGGTGATCGTCCAGCCAGTGTCGATGAGCGACTCGCCCTTCTCAATGCTGGAGGAGGTTGCGGTGATCAGCGTGGTAGTTGCGCCCAGCGCCTTGGCCGCGAACTCGAAAGAAGTGCGGGTGCGGGTTGAGGACTCGTAGAAGAGCAGCACCACGCGCTTGCCGCGCAGCAACTGCGACGGCTTGCGAGGATCCATCCGCCGCGCCAGCTTGAGATAGGAATTGATTTGTGCGGGAGTAAGTTGGTCGGTACCTAAGAGGGAGCGAGCTTGCCGGTTCATTGTCCTTGGGGGAGGCGCTCGACCAGCAGCACTTTTTCGATGCCGTCGGTCTCTTGCAGTTTTACCTCAACAATCTCGTCTTGGGTAGTGTCGACTTTTCCGCCCGACAAAAGCAGCCTCAATGGGAAGCTCACGGTGGCCGCGATCGATGAGGGTGCAAAGCTGAATGCGGCGCGGTCGCCCATGATCGAAGAGCGCATCGAGCGCGGCGCGGGTAGTGCGGCCGGTGTAGAGGACGTCATCAATCAGGATGATGTTCTTGTCCTGGATGTCGAACTCCATCTCGCTCTTGCGGTATTCGGGACGCTGCCCGACGGTCGACAGGTCGTCACGATACAACGTGATATCGAGGGTGCCGACCGGTACTTCTGTCTTCTCGATGCGGCCCAGCAGTTTGGCCAGGCGGTTGGCCAGCGGCACACCGCGGCGTTTGATGCCGACCAGGCCGAGATTTTGCACGCCGTTGTTCTTCTCCACGATCTCGTGCGCCAGCCGGACCAGGGTACGGTCGATCTCGGAGGCGGACATAATCTGAGATTTTTCGCGCAAATTCTCGAGGCGGTCCGCTGGCATATTCATCCCGTTCGAATCATAACGAGAACCAGCACGTGCGAGCAACTGACGGAATTCCGCGCTAGTTTATTCCGCGCCGACGCGCCGAGAACGATGCCCCCAAAGCTCCCCCGGCTGCAGAGAAGAGCACGAAAATCACCGCGATGAAGGCCATTACCCAAAGGAAGAACGTCGCCAAGCCTTCCGGGGTACCTAGCTTAGCAATGAACTGTTGTAGGATCTCGGCGCTTCGCGGGTCGGGAGCTTTGGCCACGGAAGCACGCAATTGCTCCTCCATCATTTGGCGAAGCTGATTGCCCTCCGTCGCAAAGAGAACCGTGCTGAGGATAGCGGTGATGACGAAAGCTACCGCTCCGGAGAGAGCCCCGATGCGCATACCCATACCCGGCCGCACCACCGCCGAAGGCACCCTCCGCTGATACATCGAAACCGTTATGGCGCCGGCAATCAGCAGCCAGAGCACAGAACCTAGCGCCAGAAAGGGAAGCGAGGACAGCAGGGCCGCTGCCACGCCTGCCAGCACGGCACCCGGCCAAACCTGGTTCCAGTGAATCGGCTCCCGCGGTGCAAGCGACGGGCCTGGAGGTCCCCAGGGCGAAGGACTGGCGACCGGCAACGGTGCCCCTGGTTCGTCAGATGAGGGGGCTGAGCTTTTCTCGGTCGCGCTCTCAGGCGGCGCCACACGAATCTGCGGCGCGCCACAGTGCGGACAGAAGGGTATTCCTTCTTCTACCGCTGCTTGGCATTTGTAGCACGTGTGTTCCACCGAGTGACGTTAGCAGGCGCGCCGCTTGCCCCGCAAGATGTGGCTGTCTTATATGTTCCCTTCTTTGCCGTGTATCTGTACCAGGACGGTTCCGAAGCGAGTGTCCGAGCCATCGGGCTCGATGGACACGATGTGCTGGTCGTGCTGGGTGCCGGTTTTCAGCTCCCATCCGCTTCCGTGAGAATCTTTGCAGGTCAGCTTATCGTTGTTGTCCCCGTCCCCATGCATCGACACATCGTCACTGCCGCTGTGTCCTTGACACACCAGGACGTCACCAAACTCCTTGAGCTTGTCTTGTAGAAGTCTTTACCTTTTCGGGCGAGTCAGGGGTTACGTATTCGGCCGCAATCACTTTGAGCCCGAAACCGAGGCCGCCGATGTTGACGTTGGCGCGATGCTTGTCGCCATTTTGTCGGCCTCACGGGTTGGCGCCGGGATACACCGGAATGCCGTTATTGGTGGACTGCGCGCTGGTGTCGACTTTCAGATTCGCGATCGGCGTCTGAATATCGACCTTTTCTTTGTTTTTATCTTTGTCGCTCACCTGTACCGAACATGCTGCGAGGAAGCAGACCGACGCGATCGGCGAGAACGGCTGCAAGGCAATTATGAATCGTTTCATTACGCCCTCCCCTGAGAGATACCTGATGGATTTCCCGAGTGCATACTCCGACGTCCAAAGATACGCGTAATGGTGCAGATCGGTTCCCGGAATGTTATTCGACGAACGCGCCGCGCCAACACCTGCCCGAACGACCTCAGTAGCCTCGCAGACGACCTCCTCATCGTCGCCAAACCCGGTCAGCCACTTACCTCGGGTTCGCGACGAAACCAGGTTATCTGGCGCTTGGCATAGTTGCGATGTCCCTGTTGAGTCAGCGCAATCGCCTGTGCCAGCGTGAGTTCGCCGGCAAGGTGGGCCGCCGCCTGTTTGTATCCCAGAGAGGTGAACGGCGTGTTCCGGCTAGCTCCGGATACTTCGCTAGAAGTTGTTGCGTCTCTTCGACCAGGCCGTGTTCGAACATCGCGGCGGCGCGGGCGTTGATGCGCTCATAGAGTTGATCGCGATCCGGATTCAGTCCCAGCCGCAATATGCGGTAGCCACGGATTGGGTCGCGTCCTCGCTCCTCCCACAGTTCACTCATCGGTCGCCGGTCGGCAAGGCATACCTCGATGGCACGAATCAGCTTCGGCGCATCGTTGGGATGAATCTGCGCAGCGGAAGACGAATCCAGCTTTCTCAAGATGCGGTGAAGGTGCGGAGAGCCACGTCGCGCGGCGATCTGGCGCAAGCGCTCGCGCAGATCTTCTGAGCGTCGCGGACCGGGGAACAGTCCCTCAAGCAATGCGCGCAAGTAGAGGCCGGTTCCTCCGACTACGATCGGCAGCTTGCCGCAGCTCGAGATTCCGGAGATTGCCGCTCGCGCCCGTCGCGAGTATTCGCCGGCAGTAAACATCTCGCCTGGGTCTGCAACGTCGATCAGATGATGTGGAACGATTGCCCGTTCAGCGCGAGTTGCCTTCGCCGTACCAATCTCAAACTGGCGATACACGGCAACCGAGTCACAACTGACGATTTCTCCGTGAAATTGTTGGGCCAAGGTAATGGAGAGTGAGCTTTTTCCTGATGCGGTAGGCCCGAGGATGACCACGAGAAGCGGATTAGAGATGAGGTCGGCAGACATCCCTCAACGTGCACCCCAAGGGATGGTCTTGCCGAAGCGAACGAACGCCAATACCAGAACAAAGAGCATCAACAGGAATAAGCCCACCAGCTTCTGACGCTCGCGAGCACGCTGGCGCGCGACAGCAGCGGCGGCTGCCTCTTGTGGGCGAATCTCCGTGTGCTGCGTCATGAAGGCTCATTGTAGCGCCGCCTGAGGTTACATCCACAAAACCGTTACATTTCGGAAACAAACTGGATGAATCGATTTTCAGGATGGGGTTCAAATGAAGTATGAAGTCGAACAAGTGCGAACTTTGCTCGGAAGACGAGGCGGCTCCCGGTGGAGTACTGTGTGCGGCTTGCCGTGAAGCCATTGTTCGCTTGCTGGCGATCCGCGAGCATGAGCCCGTTGAGAGCGATGAGAGTGATCAGCTCGAAGAAGTGGTTGTGTATCCTGAACGGACGATTAATATGCGTAAAGTCGGCTCGTAGAAGCCGTCATCCAAGAGAGGGCCGATGAGCCAACCTGTTCAGAATCCTGTGGCCACCCGGCCGAAGATGGATGGCTATGGCGTTCCGCAGTCGAGAGAAGGAACCTTGCCTTGGGAGTGGGCGCTGGAGCGCCTGAGGCGGTCGCACAACTATCTGGTGACGACGGTGCGTCCGGACGGTGCTCCGCATGTGATGCCGGTGTGGGGCGTGTGGCTCGACGGCGCCTGGTATTTCTCCACCAGCGAAAGCTCGCGTAAGTCGCGCAACCTGGAGCAGAACGCAAACTGTGTGGTCTGCAACGACAACGTCGAAGAGTCTGTGATTCTGGAAGGCTCGGCCCGGCGGCTCAAGGACGACGACATTCCCAAGCAGGCCTTCGTCGACTATAAGGCGAAGTATGGGTGGGAGTTGGATCCAAAACGTGGTCCCGTGTGGCAGGTTACGCCCAAGACCGTCTTCGCCATGCCCGAGCAGCAGTTTCCCGAAGCGGTGACCAAGTGGGTGTTCGAATAGGAACTCCAGCCGCATCGCTGCATTCCGCTATAATTCAGCTACCAACCCACCGGTAGGGAATGATGTCGGAAGGTATCGCAGCCCAAACCGCTATCGATCCGGGGCTGCACGAAGCGCCAACTCTACAGTACGAGCTCGAGCCCTGGGGCCGCGTATTCCGCCGCAATCTCGCCGACCTGGTGCTGCGGCGCGAACCGCCTCCGCTGGAGCTGACGTCTGAACCTGCTCCTGTTCCCCCAGACATTTTCGTCGACAAGAGCCTGAACTGGTCGGGCATGGCCGAGTCTTATGGCGGTCACATCGTGTTCGTCGCGATTGTTTACTTCATTTCGGTTTCATTTTTTCAGAAGCCGATACAGTTGCAGTCGCCCTTTCAGAACACCGAGATTTCTTACTACCCCGTAAGCGAATATCTTCCGCCGATCAATACCGGTCAGAAAGGAATGGCGAAACCGCGCACTGGTCAGCCGAAGCTGGCGAAGCAGGAGATTCTCTCCGTCCCGCCGAACCCTGACAACCAGCAGCAGACCATCGTCACTCCGCCACAGGTAAAGCTGAACAAAAATGTTGCGGTACCAAATATCGTGGCGTGGACCGCTGTACCTTCCACGCAGCCAATCGCAGCCAGTTCGCGATCTGTTTCGCAATTGAAGATTCCGCAATTCCAGCAGCAGGTAGTCGAGCCAACGGTTGACGTTTCGGGACTGAAACCTAGACTGCTGGTCCCGCCTGAGCTTCGCCCCACGGTGGTCGAGCCGCGCGCGGACGTTTCGCAACTGAAAACCGCGACGAAGGTTCCGAACATCGCGCAGCCCGCTGCGGTCGAGCCCTCGATTTCGGCCGATGCACTGAAGCTCAAAGCCGGACAGCTCAACATGGCGCAACTGCAGCCGCAGGTGGAGGCGCCGAAGCTCCCGGTTCCTGCACAGGTCGCTGGCAGCGCAGGCCAGGCGGGAGCGGCTGTGGGAAAAGCGGGAGTTCCGCCGCAGCCGAGTATGCAGGGCCTGTCGAACTCTAAAGGGCAGGGACAGCTGATTGCCCTGGGACTGAACCCCGCAGACGTGCGCGGCCCAGTCGAAATGCCGACTGGTAATCGCAGCGGAGAGTTTCACGCCTCTCCGGGCGGTAAGGCCGATGCGCCGGGCACTCCGAACGTTAAGGGCGACGCGAGTTCCACCACCAATGGAGCGGGCGGCTCGGCAGGCAAGGGCAATGGCTCCGGTAATGGCGGCAGCAGCGGGCTTGCCAACCGGAATCAGCGTTGGCAATCCGCCGCCGGGTGCTGCGACATCGGCTGTCGCGGGAACGCCCGCGGGGAAATCCGATCCCAAGCTGGAGGAGCAGAAGCGCATCATCGCTGCCGCTATGCGCCCATCGATCCCAAGTGCTACTCAGCGGCCGGTCGCGCCTGCTGAGCCACCGGCAAACATCGACTCTGACAGCATCGAAGCGCGCGTCTTCGGCAGGAAGCAGTATTACTCGCTGGTGCTCAACACGCCGAACCTTAGTTCACGCGCCGGCAGCTGGGTCATCCACTTTGCCGAACTGAAGGAAACTGACAATAAGACGAAGCCGACTGCGCCGGTTGCACTGAATGAAGTCGACCCCGCATACACCCCCGACGCGATGCGCGACCGCGTGGAGGGAACTGTGACGCTCTATGCAGTTATCCGGCCCGACGGCAGCGTGACTGACATCAAGGTTCTGAACAGCCTGGATGATCGCCTCGACTCAAGCGCCATGCGTGCTCTCTCGCGCTGGCACTTCCGGCCGGGTACCAAGAACGGCGAAGCCATCGCGCTGGAAGCCGTGGTGCAAATTCCGTTCCGGATGCACGGCCTGCATTAGAGGCAGTGAGAAGGCAACTACCGCTCACCAGGCTTTGTCGCATTCTGACGTATTCTGAGCCTCGACTGCTCGCATCCTAATTTTGTGAAGAATCGGAAGTAGACTTCCTCTCATGCCGTAGATCCGCCGGGATTGGTCGGCAGCAGGTCACGATGTCCGTCCTACCTCGAATTCGAATTCTGTTTGCTGATGATGAGCCCGGCATGCGCGTCACCATGGGCGCCATACTGGAACAGGAAGGCTTGCAGGTGACTACGGCCGCAACCGTTGCTGAGGCATTGCGCGCTATCAATCTGCAACCCTTCGATGCCCTGGTTTCAGACCTGAACATAGGCGAGCCGGGGGACGGGTTCACCATCGTAAGCGCCATGCGCCGCACTCATCCCAACTGCGTGAACTTCATTCTCACTGGATACCCGGCGTTCGAAAGCGCTCTACAGGCCATCCGCAATCAGGTTGACGACTACCTGGTGAAGCCGGCGGATGTTCGGGAGCTAATGAGTTCGCTGAAAGCGAAGTTGGAGAATCCCCGCAGTGGCCGAGCGTTCATGATGCAGCGGCTGTCCGATTTCTTACGCGAGAATACAAGCCAGATTGCTGCGCGGGTTTTGAACGCTATGAAGTCGGACGTTCGGCTGGTTAGCGTGCCGCTCAGCGATGAGCAGCGGCTGGAGCATGTACCCGGCCTGTTGAGAGGAATTGTTCAGCAACTGGAAGCTCCAGAGCCGAGCCAACTCGACGGGCGCATTCTGGATGAAGGCGCTCGCCACGGTGCCATCCGGCGCAGACAGCGCTACACGGAAGAGATGCTGGTCGACGACATCCGCTTTCTTGACGCTTCAATCTACGACACAATCCAGGATGGACTGCTGAGACTTGAACTCAGCAGCCTGATTCCGGGACTGAAACAGGTGAATCTCACCATGTCCTGCTACTTGAAGGGCTCGCTGCTGGCCTTTCACCGTGAGGCGGCAGCATAGACAGAAGTTGGCGCCTGAAGAGAGCCGACTGCCTTACTGCGCTCCGCTGGCCTTCCTCGGCTTCTCGAACTCATCTCCTGGCTGCCAGCCGACCTCGCTCTTCTGCGTTGCGGCGTCCCAGCCCAGAGCGAAGCCGAAGCGCGCCATCACCGCGTCACCGGCGAAGTCCATCGAGGGATGATATTCGTCGCTCGGATGGTGGTAATCGTTCTTGACGAATTCCTTCGCCTTCTGCTCTCCCCACGCCCGATCGTGTCCCTTGTAAAGATCTCCTTCGCCGATGGAGAAAGCCGGCACGCCGACACGCGCCAGGCTGAAGTGATCGGAGCGATAGTAATGCCCAGCGTTGGGAACAGGATCGGGCACGATGGTCAGCCCAAACTCCTTCGCCATCTTCTGCACCTTCGGGATAGAAGGTCGTCCGCTCTGCTCCGTTAACCTGCACCTCTTCCGGTACTCCCCAGCGGCGGAACATCGTCGTAGTTCAAGTCGAGCGAGATGTCCTTCGCCGGAATCGGCGGATGCTTGCCGAAGTACTCAGACCCGCGCAGACCCTGCTCCTCGGCTGTCACCGACGCAAAGTAAACCGAACGCGGTGGCGCCTGCTTGGCCAAGCTGTAGGCGCGCGCGATTTCCAGAAGGATGCCTACGCCGGTCGCGTTGTCCTGCGCGCCGTTATAGATGTTGTCGCCCGGCATGCCGGGCACGATGCCCAGGTGGTCATAGTGCGCGCTGAACATCACGGCCTGATCTTTCAGCGTGGAGTTGGAGCCCGGCAGCATGGCGACCACGTTGTTCGAATCAAATGGGCGCACCGTGCTGACGATATGCGCCTTCAGCGATGCCGGAAGCTGTTCGGCCTTGAAGCCGGGTTTCTGTGCGGCTGCCATCATCTCGTCGAGATTCATGCCGCAGTCCTGGGCCAGCTTGCGCGCAACATCGAGCTGAATCCACGACGCGACCTCAAGCTTCGGTGCGGGATCATCGCGCAGATACGAACGCTCGCCGCCCCATGAGTTGCGAACCACATCCCAGCCATAGCTCGCCATGTCGGTCTTGTGAATGAGGATGACACCCACGGCTCCCATGCGCGCAGCTTCTTCGTACTTGTAGGCCCAGCGGCCGTAATACGTCAGGGCCTTGCCCTTGAAGAAGTTCGGATCGTCCGACGGCGGCTCGTTTACCAGCATGAGCAGCACTTTGCCTTTAACGTCGACACCTGCGTAGTCGTTCCACTTGTACTCGGGAGCGTCGATTCCGTAGCCGATCCAAACAATCGGCGCGTCGATGGTGGTGTCGGTCTTGCCGGTTTCGTCCATCGCTACGTAGTCGGTGCGGTTGGTCAGGTTCAGAGGCGCGCCATTCTTGGGAACCAGCGAGAAGGTCGTCCCGTCATCAACCGTCTTGATGCCGACCATCGGAACCTTCTGCATATAGGAGCCGTTGTCGCCTGCCGGCTTCAACCCGTACAGCGAAAACTCGGTCGCGATGTATTCCGCGGCAATATCGCCTCCGCGCTGGCCGGTGCCGCGCCCTTCCAGCAGATCGCTGGCGAGAAACTTCACATGCGCACGAATCCGCTCAGGATCGATCGACGCCATGGCCTGCTGAGCTTCGGCGGGCAGGGAAGCGATCTTGGGAGCGGTGGTCGGAGTGCTGACGGGGGGATTGGAACCGCTCTGGGCGAAGACAAAAATGCTAACGAGAAAAAGCGCGAACGCAACCACAACCAACTTGCGCATTGCGGGGGTCTCCTATGGAGTGTTGGGTGGGAGTAGACCTTCGTACTTCACGGCAGCTTATAGGGGAATGCTCGCCCAACGTCCGATAATGTTTTTGTATCAAAAAAATGTATTTGCGATTCCTTGTTTTCAATACTTTAGCCCACATTTATATCCTAAATTTTTGATTCCAGGCGACTTACAAGGAAATTTCTGAAAACAGGGGACTTAGATGGAGACAAATTCGTTGTTTCTTCGCCTAGCCTTTGGCCGCTTTCTGGGCCGAATCCAGATTTTAAAGAACCAACTTTAGCGGCCGAATCACTGGCGCGGTCGAGGGCACACGTCTCCCTCAACCAAGTCTAGAGCTTCACGAGGTCTGAAAAAACTGAAATGTGACGAATGGATGTTACGAAAGTAACTGGCTGGACTTGTCGCGCTCGGGTCCGAATATCAAGCCACACGGGTAGGTTCATGTAACAGCCCACTCGCTTTAGCGCTGCTTCTTACTCCTGTCTCAGCATGATCCGCTCGATCTTGGTTGCACGCCCGGTCTGCGCGTCGCAGTCGATCAGGGTGGCGCAGAGCCGTACGTCATTCGACGCAGCTTCAAAGCGCCCGGGCATGTTGGTCAGGAAGCGTTGCACGATCATCTCTTTCTGTACGCCAATCACTCCGTCATAAGGGCCGGTCATGCCCACATCGGTCTGATACGCGGTCCCTTTTGGCAGCACGTGCTCGTCGGCAGTAGGAATGTGGGTATGCGTGCCGAGGACAGCGGTTACGCGGCCCTCCAGATACCAGCCCAGCGCGATTTTCTCCGAGGTCGCTTCGGCATGAATGTCCACCAGCACGGGGTTCGCCGTGATCTTCTTGAGCAGATCGTCAGCCACACGAAAAGGATCGTCGTTGTTGGTCATGAAGACGCGGCCTTGAAGATTGATAACGCCATAGTCGAGCCCGCTGCGGGTTTTTCCCTGGTACCAGCCGAATCCCGGAGTGCCGTCAGGATAATTCGCAGGACGAAGTACACGGCGTGCCAGCGACGTCTCGTTTCCATTCGCCGAGTTCATGTAGTCGATGATCTCGCGCTTGTCCCACACGTGATTGCCGGTGGTGATGACATCGATGCCCAACTCGAACAGTTCTTCGGCGATTTGAGGAGTGATGCCAAATCCGCCGGCGGCATTTTCGCCATTGGCGATAGTCAGATCAACTCCGTATTGCTTCTGCAATTCCGGCAATCGCTCGTGAACGATGTTGCGTCCCGGTCGCGCGTAGATGTCTCCAACGAAGAGAATGCGCAAGACTGGTGTACTCCTTGGCCGCGGGGGAAATTCGATGGTAGCACGTGCGATTTGCAGGGTCTTGGTGAAAGGATCGGGGGGAGCCCGCCTTCAGGGGTTCAGCGGCACGTTCTCCACTTTGTCATCACGAGCGGAGCGAGGGATCTGCTCTCCGTTGGCGAGCGAAGGGTTTTCTGGCCAGGGGACGAACTGCAGGTCCCTCGGCTCCGCTATGCTCCGCTCGGGATGACACACAGGCAAAGAGGAGTGCACAGGTAGACCGGAAGCAGTGTGGAGTTGACAAACAAAGGGAGGTACGGCTACCGCTCCAGTTCAGCCGTACGCAGAAAATCGTAGTTACCGGCGGGATTCAGCTCAATGCCGCGAACCCGTTTGGTATGCACAATGATGTTGTCGTAATACCAGAGATTGATGTACGGCAGGTCTTGGGCAACGATTTGCTGAATCTGATCGAACAGCTCCTTGCGCTGGTGCTGGTCGAGCGCACCGCGGGACTCTTCGATGAGTGCGTCCACTTTCGGATTGGAGTAGAAGGTCCGATTCGCGCGCTTGGGCGCGAAGCTCTTGGTTGCGAAAATATATTCGAAGATGTCGGGATCGAGATTGCCGCCCACCCAGCGCAGCGAATGCAGTTGATACGCGCCTTTGGTGATATCGGAATAGAAGGTGGCGAACTCGAAGGTGTGAATGTCGAGCGCGATTCCAACCTCGCGCAACTGCTGCTGGAGCACCGCGGCCAGCAGTCGCGTCGATTCTTCGGTCGAGGTCTTCATCGCCAGATGAAAGCGCACGCCATTGTTCTCGGGATAACCCGGCCTCGTCGAGCAGTTTGCGGGCAAGCGCGGGATCGTAGGCATACTTGGCTACGTCGGCATCGTAGGCCCAGTGCTGCGGCGGCAATACGCTATAGGCAGGCCGCGCCTGGTCGCGCCACAGGTAGTGAATGATGGGCGCAGTATCGATCGAATACGCCAGCGCGCGACGCACGCGCACATCCCGCAATGTGGGATCGCGCAAGTTAAGGGCAAGATAGGCGTAGATGGTTCCGGGCCCGCGCAGAACTTCCAGGCCGTCATCCTTTTGCAAGGCCAGCACCATGTCGGGAGTAAGCCCGTTGCTCACCACGTCAGCGCTGCGCTTGCGTAGTTCGAGAGCGCGTGTGGTGGCGTCAGGGATGACGCGAAACTCCACCCTCTGAAGCTTCGCGGGAGTCGCCCAATAGTCAGGGTTGCGCGCGATGATGACATTCTTGTCCTGCTGCGCACTGACGAAGCGAAACGGGCCGGAGCCAATCGGCTTGCGATTGAAATCTTCGCCGCTGCCATAGGGCACGACGCCGATTGCTCCGTCGGATACATTCCACAGCAGCGATGCCATGGGTTCTTTCAAATGGAAGACAACGGTAAGGTCGTCGGGTGCGTCGATATGATCGACCGCGGTGAAGGTGCTGGACTTCGAAGTGCGAAGCTTGCCGTTGAGCAGGGAATCGAAGGTCCATTTCACATCGCGTGCGGTCAAAGGCTGTCCGTTGTGGAAGCGAACACCGTGGTGCAGGTGAAAGATGTAGGTCTGCGGATCGGGAGTTTCCCAGCTATCCGCCAGCCAGGGCTGCAGTTGAAAGTGTTCGTCGCGGCGAACCAACGAGTCGAAGAGCATCTCATCGATGCGCTCGGATTGCGCGTCGATGCCAACCCGTGGGTCGAGGTTGGTGGGGCTGCTCTCGATGATCATTACCAAGGTGTTGGGATCTGGCTTGCGCGAGCAGGAGGCGAGGAGCGCGATGGCGATTGCTAATAGCAGCAGTTTGGGTGCGATAGGGGTCCTTCGACTGCGACGGCCAAATGCGGGCCGTCTCCGCTCAGGATGACAGCGCTCATATTTTGTCATCCTGAGCGGAGCGAGGCGAAAGCCGAGCGCAGCCGAAGGACCCCTATGCCAAGAAATAAAGCTACGCATAGCTGATTTTGCCCAGGATCGCCGGACGTTTTGCTCCCGTTGCCGAGGGCATGTTCGACGGTTGCCGGTGCCACGTCTGGTAAGCGAGGAGCGCGAAGGCGACGGCTTCTTTGGCTTGCGAGGGAAGCCCCAGGTCGTCGGATGGTTTTAACTCTAGATCTTCAGCTCGGAAAGTTCTTCCGCGATCATACGCATTAAAGTCGCGTTCTTCGTGCCTCCGCCGGAGGCAATGAGTTCGCGGAAGCCGCGGTCCACGGGCGAGTTCCAACTTTTTAGAGGCAGTACGAACTTCTGTATCGCTTGAGCGACGGAGCGCGCAGTAAGCGCGGTTGCGGTAGCGATAGCGTCGTGTTTGTCCTTGCGGCCGCACAAGTGAAGGAATCTGCCAACGAACTCGCGGCCAAACTGCTCGCGGCCTGCGGTTTTCGGCGGAGGCTGACGAAAGAATGAATCGCGAAGAAGTACCTTCAGGGCCGACTCAATCGGTTTGCCGTTGCCAGCGAGTTTACCTCCGCGATCGAACGGCACACCGAAAAGTTCGTGCGCGACAGCGTCAATCACCATGTTCCCAGGACCAGTGTCGAAGGCAATCACGTGGTCAGGTCTGGCTCCCGCCGGAATTGCCGTGAGGTTCGCGATGCCTCCGATGTTCTGCACGATGCGCCCAAAGCGACTATGGCGAAATAAGACGAAATCAAGAAACGGCACGAGCGGCGCACCTTTGCCCCCAGCTGCCATGTCCGCGGGACGAAAGTCAGAGACTACTGGCACTGCCTAGCTTGGCGGCGATTACTGCGCCTTCTCCGATCTGCCAGGTGCAGGCGATCTTCCGGCCGAGGAATGACGCAGCCTCGCCCTGATGATAGATAGTCTGTCCGTGGCAGCCAACGAGTTCGCATTGCATGGCGCTCTGTCGCTGGGCAGCGTTCTCACCGCATCCGCATACAGCTCGCCCAGCAGGAAGTTCAGGCGAGACAAATCGGCGACGCTCGCGGCCGCGTTCATGGTGGCGAGAACCGACGCGCCGCACCTTTTGCGGATAAGGAACATGATGGTGCGCGAGGAGTTCAGTGCGAGCGCGAATGCCGCGGCCCTCAATGCGGACGAGCGCCACGTCGATTCCGTCCGCAGAGGTTCCGCTCATCACGCCTGCGACAATCAATGCGCGGCCTCCGGGGCTGAAGCCCCTGGCAAAAAAGGGCCGGGTTCGGCACGCCTGAAGGCGTGCCCCTTCAAAACCTCGGCGACGGCCAACAAAACCGCGGCGACAATCAATGCGAAGCCCCAGCAACTGTCGTCAGGCGTATTTCTTCGGTGAACTCCCAGATTCGCCGGCAGAGTTTATCGACCGTTCGAGGAGTTGGTCGAGGAACAACACGGGACAACAACGAGCGCGATTTGCGTTTGAACTCCAGCACTCGCGCGGATTTCCTGGAGATCAATCTTGGCAAAATCCCGATCCGCCTCAGCCAATTTGAAGACGCTCTCGAATGCGAGCCAGACGTGCTCTTCCTTATGACAGACCAGCATCAGGTCGCTTCCGGCTTGCAGCGTTTGGATGGCAGCCTCTCCGATCGGCGCTGCTGCGAGCACTCCGCCCATTTCAAGATCGTCGGAGACAATCAGTCCCTTGAACCCAATCTTCTTCTTCAGGATGTCTCGAATCCAAACCTTCGAAAGCGAGGCGGGGAGTTTGTCGCCGGTTACCTCCGGATAGGAAGCGTGGGCGACCATCACCATTGGCAAATCTTTACGCAACTTGCGGTAGGGAAGTAGGTCTTCTTTCCACAGCTTCTTCCATTTCTTCTCGATCGATGGCAGATGGAAATGGCTGTCGAGCGTGCCTTCGCCAAGTCCGGGGAAGTGCTTTCCGCAACCAATTACGCCGGCGTCGCGCAGGCCCCGAAGGAACTCACGCGCATAACGAATGGTGCGCTTCGGATTGTCAGACACCGTGCGCGATCCGAGGACCTTCTTCGAGGCCTCGAAGCGCAAATCCAGACATGGCGCAAAGTCTGTATTGAATCCCAGCGCACAGATTTCGCCGCCAATCAGCCTGCCATGTTTGCGGAAAAGCTTTGCCGAACCCGTCGCCGCAACCTCGGCCACTGATGGGATCGGCGCAATCGCATCGCGAAGGCGATCGACCGTGCCGCCTTCCATATCGACGCACAAGAACATCGGGGTGGCGACAACCTGTTGCGCATGACGGAGCAGGGCGTGTACCTGGGGCGCTTCTTCGATGTTGCGCTTGAACAGGATCACTCCGCCGGGATTAAGCGTTCCCAGCATAGATCGTAGCCGCGCAGAAACATCAGTGCCGCCGAAGCCCATGATGAGCAACTGGCCAACCTGCTGCCGAAGATCGAGAGCGTTGCGAGAAGGCATTGGGTTAATGAAGGAGTGAATACGAAGTGTACCGCGAACTCCAAGTATTTCGTATTACTCGCCGGATGCTAGACGGGCACCTGCGGCTCCTCGATTTCGGCGCTCGAGGCAGGCGACTTTACGGATTCGTCTGGAATCGAATCGCCTTCGCCGGGCGCCAGAAACAGGTTCTGCTCGATCCCATGCTGGCGGGTATACAGGTCGAAATAGCGCCCACCAAGTTCGAACAGCTGGGCGTGCGTGCCTCGCTCGACGATCTCCCCGGCCTCAACGACGAGAATCTGGTCTGCCCGGCGAATGGTCGATAGCCGGTGGGCGATGACAAAGGTAGTGCGTCCGTGCATCAGGTAGGAGAGGCCGTGCTGGATCAGCGCCTCTGACTCGGAGTCGAGACTGGAGGTCGCTTCGTCGAGGATGAGGATGCGAGGATTGGCCAGGATCGCGCGCGCGATCGAGACGCGCTGCCGCTGGCCTCCGGAGAGCTTCACGCCGCGCTCGCCGATGATGGTGTCGTACTTGAGTTCGAACTTCTCGGCGAATTCGTCCACCCGGGCGATGGCGCAGGCGCGCAGGATCTCTTCGTCGGTCGCGTCGGGCTTGGAGAAGGCGACGTTCTCGCGGATCGTTCCGTCGAAGAGGAACGAATCCTGCAGCACCATGCCGAGCTGCGTCCGGTAGGAGTCAAGCCGCACCGTGGACAGATCGATACCATCCACCAGCACCTTGCCTGAATTCGGCTTGTGGAAGGCGGCGATTAAGCCCGATGATCGTCGACTTTCCCGAACCCGAGGAGCCGACCAACGCCGTGACCGTCCCGGGCTGCGCGCGGAACGAAATGTTGTGCAGTACAGTCTTCTTCGCCTCGTAGGCGAAGGTCACATCATCGAAGGCAACATCGCCCTTGATCGGTGGCAGAGTGACGGTGCGCTCGCGGGTCTTCGTTCTCCGGAACCTCGTTCAGCACTTCGCGGGTACGCTCCAGCCCGGCGATGGCTTCGGTGATCTGTGTGCCGATGCCCACTACCTGAAACAGCGGCGCCGCCAGGTAGCCGAGAAACATGGTGTAGGTGAAGAAGCCGCCCAGCGTCAGCTTGCCGGCAAGAATCTGCCGCGTACCCATGAACATCACGATGGCGCCGATGAGCGCCCATCAGCATCGACGAAGACAGGCTCATGACGGAGGTCGCGGTCAGCGTCTTGAAGACGTTTTGCAGCAGCCGCTCAACCCCCAGGCTGAACACCTCGTGCTCGCGATCCTCCGCGTGATAGCCCTTGACCACGCGGACTCCGCCCAGCGACTCGGTCAGCCGTCCGGTGACTTCCGCGTTGATTTTGCCGCGCTCGCGAAAGATGGGCCGGATGGTGCGAAACGCCTTGCGAAGCCCGACCCCGAAGACCAGCAGGAATCCGAACGCGATGCCGGTCATGACCGGGCTGATCCGCGATGAGCACGGCGAAAGCGATAACCGCCGTCAGCAAGCCGCCGACGAAATCGACGAGCCCGGTGCCGATCAGGTTGCGGACGCCTTCCACGTCGCTCATGATGCGCGACACCAGCATGCCCGTCTTGTTGGCGTCGTAGTACGAGACAGACAGCCGTCCAACGTGCTCTTGCACCCGGCGGCGCAGTTCGGCAATCAGCCGCTGCGCTGCTTTCGACAGGGTCTGGGTGAGGGCGAAACGAGGTCAGTCCCTGGATGATGGTGGCGGCCAGGACAACTCCCACCAACGGATACAGCAGGTGCAAGTGCCGCTTACCGATGACGTCGTCGACCAGGTATTTGGTCGAGGCCGGGAGCACCAGGCCGGAGACGCGGTTGATGACCATCAACGCCAAGCCCAAGAGCCAGCAGCGCTCGGCGAGGCCGGATCAGAGAGCAGGATTTCGGGAAGCGCTTTAAAGACCGGAGTTTTCGGCTTGGCGTCTTTTGCTGGTTTTTCCGGCATTCAACTCTGCATTGGATTCGCCCACGCATGCGCATGGGTGCGGAAACGAGGTTATCAGAATACGCAATAGCGGATCTGCGCCTTTGTTTTGCTCGATGACACCTTTGGGGGATTCGCAAAAGGCCCGTCAAGGAGCACATAACATATAAGGGCCTGAGGAGCAGGGGTTAATTGTTTTTAAACCCGGTTCGGCCCGGTGGTAACATTGTGAGTAATCGACGGAGGAACTAGTGGGGTCACCTTACGGCTTCGAGCTGGTAGAGAACTGTCTCATTTGCAAGCTTCGCAGCTGACAGTTTCTTCTGCTCACTTCCTAAGCCGGCGCTGGAAGCGTTTGATAAGGCCAAGTACACCGCGTCCTATCCGGCCGGTGCTGTTCTCTTCGTCGAGGGCCAGTCGCCGCGCGGAATCTACATGCTCTGCAAAGGCCGGGTGAAGATGTCGACCACCTCCGCCGAAGGCAAGACGCTCATTCTGAAAATTGCGCAGCCGGGCGAAGTTCTCGGGATGCACGCCACCGTCTCCGGCACTCCGTATGAGATCACGGCGGAGACCGGACAACCGTGCCAGCTGAACTTCATCAAGCGCGACGACTTCCTGCACTTCCTGCAGGAGCATGGTGACGCCTGCCTGAAGGCGGCGCAGCACCTGAGCAAGGACTGCCAAAGCGCGTATCAGCAGATTCGCAGCCTGGGACTCTCGCATTCGGCGCCGGAACGGCTCGCGCGGCTGCTGCTGGAGTGGACAGCGACCAGTCCCGACAAGACTGAGCCCAAGGTAAAGCTGGCGCTTACCCACGAAGAGATCGCGCAGATCATCGGCACATCGCGAGAGACCGTTACCCGCGTGCTTGCCGACTTTCGCAAGCGTCAAGTTGCCGTCCTCAAGGGTTCGACTCTCACCATTCGCAATAAGGCCGTTCTGGAAAGGCTTGTCGGCGCGTAAAGCCCTCCAAGTCGCCGCTGAACGCTCGCCGCAGCTCCGCATGCGCCAGATTCTGCCATTCTGATCATAAGACTTGCTCAGCAGCTCTGGGTTACAACCTGCTCTGCTCGGATCAGCCTCTCTCTTTATGTGGCAGTTGTTACTGCCGAGAAACATCAGAAGGAAGGGAACCCAATGAGTAAGGTCCTGATCGTGGACAAGAGCATTGATCGCAAGAAACGCATTGCAGCCTTGAAGGGGCGCGGCTTCTCGGTTTTTCCAGCGTTGAAGCTGGACGAAGCACGCAGCCGCTGCCGGCCCGGCGCCTACGATCTCATCATCGTGAATGCGCAGGACGAACCGGAGATGGCGGCCGCATTTTGCGACGAACTGCGCTGGAGAACTCCCGCGCAAGCTGTGTTGCTGGTGGTTTCGAACGGATCGGCGAACGTTTCAGCCGGAGTTACGCTGGTGGCAGGACGATCCGGAGGTGCTGGCACAGCGAGCGGCGGCCATACTGGAGCGAGCCTCAAGTGCCGAAGAGGGAAGCCATCAGGAAAACCGGGAGCATATCCCAGACGGGTGTCAGCGCCTAGATCGGCTGACTATGTAGCATCTTAAGAGCGTGGTTTGACGGTGAGCATGCCGCCGCCGGACAGGAGCCCTGCCGCTATGTTTGCGCGGGCCCGCAACTCTTCCATCACCGACGTGATTAGCTCCTTCGCGTCGGTGATCCCTTTCATTACGATCTGAATATCCATCGCCGGCTTGCCCGGCTGGCGGGAGCTTTGGCAGTAGACGCCGTGCTGGCCGACCATGGTCAACGCGTCCGTCAGGGTGTCGAGGGTAACGGCAAGTCGACCGCGCGGCTTGCCCATCATGAACTCGTAGTGCTCCAGCTCGGCACGCTTCTCGTCCATCACGCTCATTCGTTGATTGTAGCTTCCCGCCGGTCCTAGCTGAGGCTTAGACCGTAGGCAAACGCTGACGTGACAGGGGGGCCCTTCCTGAGTGAGCTCCGGGCCTCACTTGGCGGTGCTCTGATCCTGCAATCGCTTATTCACAAATCCTCCCCGATATCCCCTCAGGTACCAGGAAAGTAGCGTCCAAAACTCTACTCAGGTGCAAATAATGGGCACGCGCAGGCCACTCTCCGGTATTATGAAAAGACCCCGGAAAGAAAGAGGAAGAAAAGACCTCATACATGAGAGCCATCCCACTGGTGCGCCCCAACCGAGCCCTCCTCTCACTATTGCTGTTCAGTTCGGTCATGGCGTCGGCTTGCGAGCGCATCCCCGCCGGTGAGACCCTCTGGATTCGCCTCGTCGCGCCTATATCGACGTACGACGCAAAGGTGGGTGACCTGGTTCAGGGCGTGGTGACACAGGATGTTATGTGCGGCGACGAAACCGCCATTCCCGTGGGCGCTTCGATTCTCGGAACGGTGCAGATAGTGCGCAAGGTTGGTCTTGGCTTCCGGCACGAGACTGCGACGCTTAAGTTTTCGTTCCAGGAAATCGCTGTGAGCTCCGATCAATCGGTACCGATCATCGCCTCGGTATTGACTGTCGATAACGCCCGCGAGCAGGTTTCGAATGGAGTTATTCATGGCATCCGCAGCACCAACACGCTGCAGGGAACCATCACCAGCCGCTTGAAGTATCTTCCGGCGCTCAATCCATATCCCGATTTAGGGCTGCTGCTGTTCAAGGCGACATTCCCCATTTTTCCTGAGCCGGAGATTTATTTCCCGACCGGAACGGAGGTTCAGCTCAAGCTAGACGCACCGCTGGTGCATCCTCCGTCGGCGTTGGTCGAAGCCGGAAGCGCAACGGATCGATGCCTTGAATCCTTCGGAGTTGCGTGCACTGGTGGCTTCGCTACCCGAACGGTCAGACCACCCAGAGTATGGTTGCCGCCGACTTTGTGAACGTCGCGTTCATTGGCAGCAAGGAACAACTTCAATCGGCGTTCCGGCACTCGGGCTGGCAACAGGCGGACCCAATTAATCGTCACAGTGTCACCCAGAACATCTACGCCTTTCTGAAGAACACCAGCTACTCTCATGCGCCCATGCGGCCTTTTTTGCTGGACGGTCAGAACCCTGACATGAATTGGGAGAAAAGCCTGAACACCTACGCGCAGCGCGATCACATGCGCGTGTGGGAGTGGAAAGGCACTGAGATTACGGGCCCGGTCTACGTGGCGACCGCAACCCATGACAAAAGCGCAGGCATTTCGTTTAAGCGCCGTCAGTTCGTCCATCACATCGACTCTAATATCGATGGCGAGCGCAGCAAGATCATTCGTGATCTTCGCGCTGCAGGATGCGTACAGGCGGTGTATCTGGTGCCGCGCAGCAACATCGCTCCCCTGACGTGAACTCCATAGGCGATCCGATGACAACCGACAGCGACCTCGCCGTGGTGCAGTTGCAGGAGTGTCATGCTGCCGTTCCGGAACTCGCGATGATCCCGAGGCGGCTCCTTACAAGCCGGGCACTAAGCTATTTCGCTACTTCCGACGCGATGTGCTCACGGTACGCAGCGATATGTGCCGGGCAAACATTATCTACGCTACCTACGATGTTCTGCGCATGGGCTTCAACGCCTGGAAGCGCCGGGGTACAGTGCCGATTGCGGCTACATCCTCACCTAAGCCTGCTCAGGCAGCGGTTGTGTCTGCCACATCGGGAACCTGCGACCGCAGCGCCCTAATATCTCAACTTTATGAGCGCCTAACTTCCTGTGCTTCTTCTCTGCCTGCTCCCTTTCAATCAGGTGCCACGCGTTACCCTTCGAGGAACCCCGTATCACATTGGCTTTCCGTTCGCGTCCAAACCTTATAATGCGAAGGAAGGCTGATCGATACGAATGAATTTTTCCTTCTGTTTGCTTGCCTACGCCCTTGGCGGCGAAATCACAGATATGGTCGGAGCCAGTGGACTGGTCGCAAAGGCCGTCCTGCTCATCTTGCTGGTTTTCAGCCTGATGTCATGGGCGATCATCTTTGCCAAATGGGGACTGTTCCGCCGCGCGCGCTTGCAGAGCAACCGTTTTGTTCGCGCTTTCCGGAAGTCAACCCGCATCCAGGACATCTCGGCCGTCGCCGAGCAATTCAAGCCCAGTCCGCTGGTCGCGGTGTTCGAAGGCCACGTACAGCGAATTGCGCAAGCAGGCGCCGATGCCGTTGCGTATGCCCGCCGTGCAGCGTGCCGCACAGATCGCCTCGTCGGAAGAGCTGACTCACCTGGAGAGCCGCTTGCCCTTGCTGGCAACGACGGGAGCCGTGACCCCGTTCATCGGCCTCTTCGGCACGGTGTGGGGCATCATCGACGCCTTTCACGGATCTGGGCACCGCAGGAGCTGCGACCCTGCGCGCCGTTGCGCCGGGAATTTCGGAAGCGCTCATCACCACCGCCGCCGGACTGTTCGCCGCCATTCCCGCGGTTATCGCTTACAACACGTTCATGCAGCAGATTCGCGAGTTCGGCGCGCGCATGGACGACTTCAGCCTGGAGCTGATGAACGAGATCGAACGCGCTCAGGCAGTCAGCGCGCGGCCGGTGCCAGAACCGGTGGAGCGGCGCTAATGGCCTTCACCAATCACAAGGGCGCACGCAAAGCTCTCTGTCCGACATCAACGTCACTCCGTTCGTGGACGTGGTGCTGGTGCTGCTCATTATCTTCATGGTGACCGCCCCGGTGTTGCAGTCGGGCATTGAGGTGCAGGTGCCGCGGACGCGCACCGTCAAAGAGATCAGCGAAGAGCGGCTGGTGATAACCATCAACCGCGAGCAGCAGGTTTTTCTCAACAATGATCCGGTGAACATCAATCAGATCGGCGCGAAGATTCACGAGAAGATTCGCGATCCCCAGGGACAGGCGATTTACGTTCGTGCCGACGAGAACGTTCCCTTTGGCGCGTTCGCGACCGTCATGGACGCTGTAAAAAGCTCAGGCATCAGCAACGTGAGCATTGTTACGCAGCCGCTGGAAGGCAATGGCAGCCGACACTGACATCTTCAATGGCGAGACCAGCCTCCGCTCACCTCTGATCGGCTCGTTCGCGCTGCACGCCGGCATCATAGCTTTGGCGCTTTTCGGCTACTTGATTCCTGGCGGGCGCGGCGAGAACTGGGGCGGCACCGAAGGCGGAGGCGGCGCCATGAGCGCTACGCTGGTGACCAGCGTTCCGCTGCCGGCGCAGCAGGCTCCTGCGGAGAACGTTTTGGCCAACGAGTCGAAAGGACTCTCGCAATCGCAGCCCAAAGAAGAGCCCAAGGTTGAGCGAGCCGGAACGCGATTCCGATTCCCGATCAGAACGCGAAACGGAAGAACCAAAAGCGCGAGTCGACGCAGAAGAAGGAGCCGCCGAAGCAAGTGGCAAAGGCCGAAGAGGCCAACCAGATACCATTCGGTCAGGGCGGACCGGTCAGTGGCCCCTATGGGTCGTTTACTTCAGGCGCCACCAAGGGCGGTTTCGGATTTCAAGGTGGAAATGGCGATTTTGGCAGCCGCTTCGCATATTACGTCGATATTGTGCGGCGCAAAGTATCGGAAAACTGGCTGAAATATGAAATAGACCCGCGAATCAACGATGGTCGGCGCGTATACATATACTTTGACATCACTCGCTCGGGACAGCCGGTGAACATTAAAGTTGAACAATCGAGCGGCATTCCTTCGCTCGATCAATCGGCGGTGCGGGCCTTGCAGCGCATCGATACTTTCGGCCCGCTGCCGTCAGGCTATAACGGAAATTATGTGTCGGTGGAGTTCTGGTTTGATTATCGAAGATAGGTGTCAGGTCTCAGGTATCGGGCGTCAGAGCCGGAGGGAGACTTCGATTTCTGACATCTGATACCTGACACCTGAGACCCAAACTCAACAATGAAACGTACCCTCGCTACTCTTTCGTTACTGCTGGTCGTCAGCATCAGCGCGTTGGCTCAGGACTGGATTCGCACCGGAACCGGCCTGGGCGTTGAGAAGATTCGGCTCGCCGTCCCTGATTTTAAGGTGACGACGAATGATCCGGTCTCACAGGGTTTTGCGATAACGTTCAACAACACTCTGTGGAACGACCTGCAGGCGGCGGGCATCTTCGACATCGTAGGCAAGAGCTTCTATCCCATGGCGCCTCCCGGGGCGCCTGCGGACGTGCGCCTCGCCGACTGGGACCAGCCTCCGCCGAATGCCAATATGCTCGCCTTCGGTAACCTCGCCTCGCAGGGCGGATACCTGAGCGTACAGGGCTGGCTCTACGACGTGAAGAACGCGCAGTCGCCGCAGGTGCTGGGCAAACAGTATCGCGAAGAAGCCAATGACGCCAATGCCCGAATTATCGCGCACCGCTTCGCCGACGAGATTATTTTCCGCTTGGGCGGCGGTATTCCCGGCATCGCCGAGACGAAGATCTATTTCATCAGCAACCGTTCAGGCCACAAAGAAGTCTGGCAGATGGACTATGACGGCTCGAATCAGAAGCAGATCACCCACAACGGATCAATCGCGCTGTCGCCGCACGTGTCGCCCGACGGGACGCGCATCGCTTATGCCGGTGTCACCAAAGAAGGGTGGCAAATTCAGATGTGGTCGCTGGAACTGGGGCGCAATGTGAGCTTCCCGCGTTTCAACGGACTCAACCAATCACCTGCGTGGTCGTCGGATGGCAAAACGTTGGCATTCGCGTCATCCTATACGGGGCACTCCGACCTCTATTCCATCGATAGCAGTGGCGGCACTCCGCATCGCTTGACCAACGACAAAGGCCCGGACGTTTCGCCGACTTGGAATCCGAAGACCAACGCGCAGATCGGATTTGTCAGCGGTCGCACCGGCCTGCCGCAGATTTACACCATGGCATCGGATGGAACCAACGTGGTACGGGTCACCGATCAGGGATACGCGGTTTCGCCCTCATGGTCGCCCAACGGGCAGTTCCTGGTATTTGCCTGGATTCGTCATTACGGCCCCGGCGCGCCCGGTGCCAGCGACATCTATCTCATAGACGTCGCCAGCCATCAGTGGGTGCAGTTGACGCACGAGGGCGGACGCAACGACTTTCCCTCGTGGGCCCCTGACGGAAGGCACATTGTTTATCAGTCAAATCGCAGCGGCCGCACCCAGCTTTACATGATGCTGGCCGACGGGACACAAACCAAGCAACTCACTTCCAGCGGCGAGAATACGCAGCCGAACTGGGGAAATAAATAGGAGGAAGAGAAAGTGCGTCACAATAAGTTGAAGTGGTTGGGCCTGGTCCTGGCGCTAGCAGCCGCGTTGATGGTCAGCGGATGCGCAAAGAAGAAGGTCGCGACGGCGCCACCGCCGCCTCCTCCACCACCCGCCGCGCCTACCGCGACGCTGACGGCCAATCCGAATACCATCAACCCAGGGCAGGCTTCGACGCTAAGTTGGAATACGACGAACGCTACCGATATCTCGATCGACGGTCTCGGAAAGGTGGGATCCAGCGGTTCGACTCAGGTCTTGCCCAGCGAGTCGACCACCTATCACTTAGTCGCCAAGGGCGAGGGTGGAACCCAGGAAGCGACGGCTCGTGTCACGGTAAATCCGCCACCCGCGCCCGCGCCGCCCGCATCCAATGCCGGGGATGCGCAGCTCTTCCAGCAGAACATGAAGGACGTGTTCTTCGATTACGACAGCTATGACGTTACTGGGCAGTACACCAGTGTACTGCAGCAGGACGCCCGCTTCTTACAGCAGCATCCCAACATGAGCTTCACCATTGAGGGACACTGTGATGAGCGCGGCTCGACCGAGTACAACCTGGCCTTGGGCGACAATCGCGCTTTGGCCGTAAAGAATGCGCTGGCTTCGATGGGCGTAGCGGCGAGCCGTATGAAGACCATCAGCTACGGCAAAGAGAAACCATTCTGTACCGAGAGCACCGAGGCGTGCTGGCAGCAGAATCGCCGTGCGCACTTCGTCTACGCCCAGTAAGGCTTGAATGAGGATAAACATGGTTCGCCAAAAACACGTGTTGCTTTTCCTGGCTGCGGCATTGTTTCTCGCCGCAGCCAGCCCGGCCTTCGCTGTCAGCAAAGAGATGATTCAGTTGCAGACGCAAGTGCAGACCCTGTCCGATCAGGTCGCCCGCCTCCAGCAGAGCACGGACCAAAGCATGGGAGTAATGAAAAACCTGGTAGAGCAGAGTGCCGACAGCGTCAACAAGATGAGCGTCACGGTCAACAGTTTGCAGCAGAGGCTCTCTTCAGAATCGGGCGAAAACGGCCAGAAGCTGGATCAGGTTTCCAGCCAGGTGCAGGCCCTCCACGACAGCGTGGACGAGCTCAAGTCGCGGCTCGCGAAGGTCAGCAAGCAGCTCGACGATATGCAGAATAACGGGCAGAACCTGGTTGCCGGCCAGCCCGCGCCGGGAGCTGGCGGTCCCATTCCAAGTGCCTCCTCGGCCGCGCCTCCGGTCTCTTCGGCGCCCCCGCCTGACGCGCTGTACAACAATGCCCTGCGCGACTATAACGCTGGGAAGTACGATCTTTCTTCGCAAGAGTTCAACGATTACTTGAAGTATTACGGCAACACCGACCTGGCCGGGAATGCCCAGTTCTATCTCGCCGACATCGAGTACCGTCAGGGCAACTTCGACGCTGCCGTCAAGGACTACGACAAGGTGCTGGAGCAGTATCCCAGCGGGCAGAAGGCTGCCGCAGCTCAGCTCAAGAAAGGTTATGCGTTACTGGAGCTCGGACAGCGTGACGCGGGCGTTCGGGAGTTGAACAGCCTTATCCAGCGCTATCCGCGGTCGATTGAAGCTTCGCAGGCGCGCGATCGGCTGCGGCGGTTAGGAGTGTCGAGCGGATCGGCTTCGAAGACGCACTAGCGGGTATTGCGGCATAGAAGTCACATAGTCTGCTGCGCGGGCCGCAATCGTCCGGGTTTATACCGGCCAGTGGCCAGAATTGGTGCGTGGCCGCGCTCGCCATTGTATTCGTACAACCAGCACTCCATCGTGCGGCCATCATTAAGGGTCACCGGATAGAGCTTTCGAACAAAGAGACTGGCGTCTCGATCCTTGGGATTGAACCCTTCGTACTCATCAAGTCGATGCAGCAATTCTGGATCATTTGGAACGACGAACACGCTGCCGAAGACTTTTTGCACTCCCCGAGAATCGAGCACGGCACCCGGATATTCGCCCAAGTCGTAAAGCGTCCCATGAACCCAGCCTTCCGCATATGGACGGAACTCGGCCAACACACCGGAGATTTCCGGAGGAGCGTATTGAGGAGTTAGAGTCCCGTAGGAGAAAAGAAATTCGCTCATCGCGCCTCACAGTGATTTTACACTTCTATTTCTTTGAGGAAAATCCGCAACTGCTGAAATCCCCTGTCCTTGCCCTTCTCCGAGTTATTGATGTATTCCATGACCAATCTGTGGCTCTTCAAACACTTCAGATAGTAGTCAAACAACACATCGACGTCAGACTTACGCAGTTGCTTCGTGAGAACGAGAAAACAAACAAGTTCGAAAAAGTTCAGGTAATCTGTGAACTCAGAGCTCTCCTCCTTCACCAACTCTTCCACTTCTGGTCTGTTCGGCTCGCAATCCAAAGCGTCGCGAGTGGGATGATAGTGGGCGTCTTCATAGAATTTTTCGTACAGCTGGACCGCCCACTTCGCGCGCTCACGCTGGGAGTTTACCCGGTAAGTCCACCAGGCAAGTAAGGCGGCCGCCGCGGTTGCGACGTACGACAGCGTCTGAGCGGCATCCTTCCAAGAACTCAATACAGCTCGCACGTCAGCCAGCGACAGGAAGAGAGCACTCGGCATATTTCCTATGTATAAAGACTACCGCAGTAAGTTCTAGGTGATAAGAGAAATTCGTTATGCCCTCTTCTGCTTGGGGCGCGTCGTGGTCTTCCGTTTTGCTTTAGCCGGAGGGGATTCGGGTGCAGACTTTTTCGCCATGACCTTTTGCCGTTCGCGGGCCGAGGCCGTACGCTTTGCCGGCTTGGCAACAACCGCAGCCGCAGGATCGATGCTAGCCAGCGCTTCGATGGGCGGCAGCTTCTGTTTGAGCGTCAACACCGGTTCGAACAGGTCGCCGTGTTGCTTGACCCGCTCGAGCACCTGCGCCGAATCGAACACCAGAAGTTCCGGATCTTTCTTCGCCAGACAGTTCTCAACTTCTTCCCAGGTTACCGGGGTAGAGACTGTGGGACGATCCTTCGCGCGCAGCGAATACACGCAGATGGTCGTCTTGTGATCGTCGTTCTGGCTCCAGTCGACAAGAATCTTTCCGACCCGTAGGGCCTTCTTCATATCGGAGACCACAAGATCGCGGTGCTGCCGCTCAAGCACGCGCGCCAGTTCGTGCGCGAAAGACTTGGTATCGTCGTAGGTCACTGGCGTGTTGAGCGGAACATAGATTTGCAGCCCCTTCGACCCCGAGGTCTTGGCAAAGCTCTCCAGACCGAGGTGCGAGAACACTCCGCGTACCCACAGACCGACCTGGCAGCATTGCACCATGTTGGCAGGCTCGCCCGGATCGAGGTCGAACACGATAAATGTCGGCCGGAGTATGTCTTTGCCCAGCGACAAGCTGGTATGGAGTTCAAGGTCTGCCAGATTGGCTGCCCATACCAGCGTCGGCAAATCCTGCGCCAGGCAGTAGTTCATCCACTTGTTGTTGCCCCCGCTCCAAACCGGGGCCACTTGTACCCACTCCGGCCGATGCTCGGGGCAATTCTTTTCGTAGAAGAACATTCCGTTTACGCCGTTGGGATAGCGCTTTAATGTCAGCGGGCGGTTCTTCAGGTGTGGCAGCAAGACGGGTGAGATGCGAACGAAATAGTCGATGACCTGGCCTTTAGTGAATCCCACAGCCGGGTACAGAACCTTTTCGAGGTTGGAAAGTTTCAGTCGCTTGCCCTGGATGTCTACGACGCTTTCACTGGCCATGCTCGGTCTACTCTTTAAGCAAAGATGCAGGTTGCACCCAGAAGTATGCAGTGCCGGGGCCATTTCTCCAAGCCGCTTGTCGCGATTGTTACCCCTTGGTCAATTGACCGGGCGATGTTTTATTGCAGCCCAATCACAACGCTGGCAGCCTGAGTTGCCATCCAAGTGTAGGCTGTGGCGACCGATCAGCCATTACCGGTAAGCACGTCGGTTGAGCCGGACTTCCCTCCGGAGCAGCGTGCGCTGTTCTGCGATGTGCTGCGGCACATGAATCGCGCCCAGGTGCCGTACGTTGTTTCGGGCGCCTTCGCCTTGCAGCAACATACCGGTATTTGGCGCAATACCAAGGATCTTGATCTCTTTCTTCCACCAGACGCAGTGCCACATGCACTGGAGCACCTGAACCAACAGGGTTTCGAAACCGAGATACGCGATCCCGTCTGGCTGGCCAAGGCGCATCGCGACGGCTACTTCGTCGATCTGATCACCGGCATGAGCAACGCCATCATTACCGTCGATCGGTCATGGATCGATCGTGGCTCGCCCGCTGAGGTGCTCGGCGTGCAGACTCGCGTGCTGGCGGCAGAAGAACTCATCGCCTCCAAACTGTTTGTCAATTTCCGCGAGCGATTCGATGGCGCTGACGTAGTGCACATCATTTTCGGCTCTCGCGGCAGGCTTGACTGGGAACGGCTGCTGGCGTTGGTAGGTGTCCACTGGGAAATTCTGCTTTGGGAATTAGTGCTGTTCCACTATGTCTATCCGGCGAAGGCGCAGTACGTTCCTCGTGAAGTGTGGGACCACCTGCTCTCCCGCCTGCGCAACGAGTTGGAGCACCCGAACCGCAGTGCACCCTTTCGCGGCAGCCTGCTCGACGAAAAGATGTTCGCCATCGACGTGCACGAGTGGGGCATGGAAGATCTGCTGCAACTCAGTCGCGAGCAGAGAGAGTCGAAGATTACCGCCGCCGCCGAAGCAAACATCATCGAAAACGTAGAGACCGACGAGACAGAAACCGAAGCATGAGAATTGCCGCCGTCGCCGATTTGCATTTCACGCCGCAGAATTACGATCGCATTCGCGACCAGATGAACCATGTGCGCGACGATGCCGACGTACTCGTCCTGGCCGGCGACCTGACGAATTACGGCCGGCCGCAGGAGATGGAATCGCTGATGAACGCTTTGGTGCGCCTGCGAATCCCCATCGTCGCCGTACTGGGTAATCACGATTACGAGAGCAATTGCGTTCCTGAGCTGATGAAGATCATGACCGATGAGGGAATCAAGGTGCTCGACGGCACGGCCTATGAACGCGACGGAGTGGGCTTCGCCGGCACAAAAGGCTTTCTTGGCGGCTTTGGACGCGGCGCCCTGACCGCCTTCGGCGAGCCTGAGATCAAGACCTTTGTGCAAGCGTCGATCGACGAGACCCTGAAACTCGAACGTGCGCTCTCGCAGCTCCGCACCCCAAAGCGCGTGGTCGTCATTCACTACGCTCCCGTGGCCGACACCGTGAAAGGCGAGCCGGTTGAGATTTATCCTTACCTCGGCAGCTCGCGGCTGATGGAGGTCATCGACCGCCACGGTGCTGACCTGGTGCTGCATGGGCACGCCCACGGCGGCACCGCTGACGGAAAAACCACAGCGGGCACGCCGGTGCACAACGTGGCGATGGCGTTGGTGCAGGCGCAGAACGGCAATAGACCCTACCGCATTTTTGAAGTTTGAGGGCAGGAATGCCTTGGGGACGGTTGCTTACCAGACGTGCGGCACTAGCCGATAGCGAACTTTCTGCGTATATGCCCGGTATCCTTCTAGCTCGTGCGTCAGCAGCTGCTCTTCGCCGAAGATGCGCAGGATTAGCAACCCGACCATGGCCAAGGCTATCAGAAGGCCACAAACAGAGCCCAGCAGCAACGCACCGCCAACGAACACAAGACTTCCCCCAAGATACATGGGGTGGCGCACAAACTCGTAAACGCCCGTGTCGATGACATACTGGCCGCGCTCGGTCTGAATGCGCACCAACTGCGAAGCAAAGGTGTTATCGGCGAGTGCGCGCAACATGAAGAAACTACCTCCAAGGAGCAGGATGCCGCCGCAGACCTCGCTCCACAGCGGCAGGCGCGGCATCCAGCCGAAACGCACGTCCAAGGGCGATAGGACAAACCACGCGAGGAAACTCACCTTCACCCCGAGGAGAATAGCCATATCGGCGCGCGATTCACCCCCGCTGCCGGGCATGCGCAGGCGCTCGGCAAACAGGGCAGGATCCTTGTAATGAAGCCACAGGAAATAAGCTGCAATAAGGCCTCCCCAGCAGGCGCCGAACATCCAGCCCTCCACCCAGCGCCAATTGCCGGACAGCCATAGCAGCAGGGTCGTCAACCCCACAACGTAAGCGCCGGCGGCCACGAACAGCAGCCCGCTCATGATCCGTTTGGAGCGCATCGGGAACCTGCAAGCATCTCGACGGTAATCGGTGAAAAGCCCGGAATCTCGGGGACAATTACACGCCAGAGGCAGCTTCCTTGTCAGTGACGGCTGGCGCAGATAGAGGTGACGGGGAGGCACTTCGTTAGAATGATCGCGGAGGCACGTTCCCATGCCGCTCATGCGCTTTGATCTCATTGAAGGACGCAGCCCGGAAGAGCTAAAGACGCTGCTCGACGCGGCGCACCGTGCGATGGTGCGGGCGTTCGGTGTCCCGGAGCGCGATCGCTATCAAATCGTCCACGAGCATCCGCCCCGGCACATGATCGTTGAGGATACCGGGCTAAACATTCCCAGGTCGCGCAATGTGGTTGTGGTGAGCGTCAACAGCCGTCCCCGAACTAGCGAGGCCAAACAAGAGTTTTACGCAGAGCTTTGCCGCGAGTTGAAGGAGAACTGCGGCATCGAGTCCAGCGACGTCATGGTCAACATCACGACAAACACAGACGCAGACTGGAGCTTTGGCCTGGGACGCGCGCAGTTCTTGACCGGAGAGCTATAGCTAACCGATGTTTGACTTACCCGTCCTAACCTAAGTAGCTTTTACTTCAAGGTGATCTTCGCTTTCCCTTACATGGAGGTACGATGATCCGCTGGCTTTCGTCCCAGCGAGCGCCCTTCGACCGCGCTCAGGGCAGGCTGCAACGTCGCTCGTCGCGGACCACACCTTGGTCCACCAAGCTTCTAGCTCTGTTGTTGCTGGCTGTTTCCGTTCCGCTGTTCGCCCAGGACCTGGCTTCGTTCGAGAAGAACGTTACGGTCAAAACGCTGCCCAATGGGCTGACTGTAGTGCTCTATCGTCGACCAGAGGCGCCAGTGTTCTCGTTCTTCACCATGGTTGATGCCGGTTCCGCGCAGGATCCGCTGCACAAGACCGGCCTCGCTCACATGATGGAGCACATGGCTTTCAAGGGCACGCCCGACATCGGCACCACCGACTACGCCAAGGAAAAAGTCGCGCTGCAGAAGGTCGAAGAGACCTATGCCGCCTATGAGGCGGAGCGCGTGAAGCGCGTCGGGCAGGATCCGCAGAAGCTGAAGCAGCTTCAGGAAGCCTGGCAGGCGGCCATCAAAGATGCCGATCAGTACGTAATCAAGAACCAGTTCGGCGAGATCGTTGAAAGTCACGGTGGTGTCGGACTGAACGCCTTCACCACCTACGACGAGACGGGATACATGTACTCCCTGCCATCGAACCAGCTTGAGCTTTGGGCCGCGCTCGAGTCGGACCGCTTCAAAGATCCCGTTATGCGGGAGTTCTACAAAGAGCGCAACGTGGTGATGGAAGAGCGCCGCATGCGCACCGACAGCCGCCCCACTGGTCGCCTGGTGGAGCAGTTTCTCGGCACAGCGTTTATGGCCAACCCCTATCACCGGCCAACCATCGGCTATGCCTCCGATTTGCAGTCGTTCTCAGCCACCGACGCGCAGCAGTTCTTCCATCACAACTACGTGCCCAGCAACATGGTGATCGGTTTGGTAGGCGACCTTGATCCGACGAAGGTCATGCCTATTGTCGAGGAGTACTTCGGCCAACTGCCCACCGCTCCCAAGCCGCTGGAGCTGACCACAACCGAGCCGCCGCAGAACTCTTCGCGCCAAGTCAACCTTCACGACCCGTCTCAGCCGTTCTATCTTGAGGGATATCACCGGCCCAGCTATCTCGATCCCGACGACGCGGTGTACGACGCCATCGCCGACATCATGTCCAATGGACGGGTGTCGCGTCTATATCGTGCGCTGGTGCGCGATCAAAAGATTGCCGCGTTTGCCGCCGGGTTTTCCGGATTGCCTGATACCAAGTACGCTCACCTGTTCGCTTTTTATGGCATCCCGCTGCCTGGGCATACCAATGACGAACTGCGCGACGCGATCCACAAACAGATTGGTCTTCTGAAGACGACGGATGTCACCGACGAAGAGCTGGCGATGTTCAAGACGCGCTCCAAGGCCGACCTCATTCGCAGCCTGGCCAGCAACGAAGGCCTGGCGCAGGCGCTGGCCACCTATCAGACCCGCTATGGCGACTGGCGCGAGTTGTTCCGCTACCTCGACCGCGTCGACAAAGTTACTAAAGACGATGTTCGGCGGGTTGCAAATCAGGCCTTCACGGAAAACAACCGCACCACGGGCGAAATCCTGACAGCCCAGCAGCCGGCCAGCAGGGAAGGCATGCCGCAGCCGGGCGCGGCACCGCCTGCCTCCCAGCAACCGGGCGATGGCTCACCGAAAGGAGCGCAATGATGCAGACTCGCAGATTTCATCGCGTGCTTTGGCTGTGCTGTTTTGCCCTGCTGGCGGTCTCGCTTGGCTTCGCGCAGGTAAAAGAGTGGAACCAGATTCAGGCGCCGCCGCTGCCGGAGTTCAAACCGCAAGAGCCGATTCGCGTGCAGTTGTCGAACGGCATGGTGATCTTCCTCCAGCCCGACCATGAGCTTCCGCTGATTTCCGCTGAAGCCGAGATTCGCGGCGGTTCCATCTACGCGCCCGCCAACAAGGCCGGCCTCGTCTCCGTGTACGGCGATGTGTGGCGTACCGGAGGCACGAAAACCAAAACCGGCGACCAGATGGACGACTTCCTTGAGGCGCGCGCTGCCAAGATTGAAACCTCTGGCGGCTCTGACTCGACCACCATCGGCCTCGACTGCCTGAAGGGCGACTTCGACGCCGTATTCGCTCTGTATCTCGACCTGCTGCACAACCCCGAGTTTCGACCTGACAAAATTGAGCTCACCAAGCAGCAGATGTACGCCGCGATCTCGCGCCGCAATGACAGCGTCGATTCGATCGTCGGCCGAGAAACTGCCATCCTCGGATACGGCAAAGACAATCCGTATGCGCGCGTGTCCGAGTACGCCACGGTGGCCGCAATCACCCGTGACGATCTGCTGAACTGGCACAAGCAATACGTGCAGCCCAACAACATCATCTTCGGGATCACCGGCGACTTCGATCCCAAGGCGATGGAAGCGAAGTTGCGCGAGGCCTTCGAGTCATGGCCGAAAGGGCCCGCGGCGAGGGCGCCTGAGATCAAGTTCACCGATCCCAAGCCCGGCTACTACCTGGTGAAGAAGTCAGACGTAAACCAGAGCAGCATCAATCTGCTCAGCCTGGGGATCAAGCGCGACAATCCCGACTACTTCGCGGTTTCCGTGATGAACGAAATTTTCGGCGGCGGATTCTCCTCGCGTCTGTTCAACAACGTTCGCGCCGCGCAAGGCTTGGCCTACAACGTGGGAGGCGGCGTGGGCGCCAGCTTTGGCCACCCGGGCCTGACCGATGTTGAGATGGAAACCAAGAGCGCGACCACGGTTGAAGGGATCGAAGCGCTCTACAAGGAAATTGACGATATGCGCAGCAATGCCTCAACCCCGGCCGAGCTGAAGCGCGCCAAGGATCAGATCCTGAACTCGTTCATCTTCCGCTTCGATTCTCCGGACAAGGTCTTGCGCGAGAAGATGCTCTACGAGTTCTATCATTACCCGCTCGACTTCCTCGAGCAGTACCGTTCACAAGTGGAGAAGGTCACCGCCGAGGACGTAAGCCGCGTCGCCAAGAAGTATCTCCACAAAGAAAACTTGGCGGTGCTTGTGGTTGGCAATGCCGAGGAGTTTGGCACGCCTCTGACCAAGCTGGGCCAGGTGAAGGACATTGACATTACCATCCCGCCTCCGCCTGCGAGTTTGATGGGCGAAGCCGAAGGCCCGGGCGAAAAATGAGAAGAGGGTGTCGGCTTAAGCATCGGCCCACACCCGAGTCTCTTCCTCCTGAAATCGGGTGCCCCATTCAAGCCTTCTTTGGCTTGAGTGGGAACCTGCGAAGGCGCTATGCCGATGCGTGCGCGTGATGATGCTTCGCCGAGCCCTTCTTCGCGACCACGGCGTGCGCGTGCTTCGGGTGGTGTACTGGAGCCGCCTTCTGAACCTGCGGCATCCGATCCGTCGAAGTGGTCAGGAGCAACTTCCTGCTGCGCGTACGCCAGTCTACCCGACAACGATACAGCCGCTACAGCCATCAAAAGAGCAATCTTCCTCAACGAGTTCATGGTGTGCCTCCTGCGCCCTATTGCGTTGCACGGTTCAGGCCAAGCTCGATTTTGGACATGGCGGTGCAGGGCGTCTGGAACGTTCCGGTACGTAAATAGCTCAACAATAGCTACTTGCGCTGGAGGATACTTTCTGCCGAAGCTTGCCGCGCTCGCCCATAAACTGGACACACGAAGCGCGTGGCCTATCGAAGTGGATAGCCGGGAGTATCTGGGCAGAGAGTCCCTTGACCACCTCTAGAGGGACGAGCTGCTTGATCAAGGCTAAGTCGCGTGGTAAAAGCAGAAGGAAGCGAAATGGCAATCGTTTGGCCCAAGGTCTTCAAGCGCGCGCCACAAAAAACCCACCTTCCCGCAGATCTATTCCCCTACAAATTCGAAACCCCATGGCCTCAACCCAAGATTGAGGAGTGCATTTTCTACCACTCGCTGAATTTGCAATCTGGAGAGTCAGTCAGCGGCGAGTGGGACATTCGCGGGATGTTCGCGAACTACATTGGCGGTTATGACATCAAGGGGAAGACCGTCTTGGATGTCGGCACCGCTTCAGGTTTTCTAGCGTTCGAGGCTGAAAAATCCGGCGCTATTGTCACCGCAACGGATGCCTTCGCGTACACAGAACTGGAACGGCTACCATTCGGGAACTCCTTGCATCACCGCGAGCGTGCCACATGGGCGCGGCAGAATGACAATTGGCTTGTCAAGTACAAGAACGGTTTTTGGTACGCCTGGCACAAGAACAGGAGCGAAGTTAAAGTCATCTATGCTCCGCTTGAGCGCCTTCCGTATTGGGGGCGGAAATTTGACGTTGTGCTGGCCGGTGCGATTTTTGAGCATCTTGCCAATCCGATCGGCGTTCTGGACAATCTTGCTGGGATGGCGACAGAGGCCGTTATTATCGCCTTTACTCTGGTCGCGGATACTGATGCCCAAGTTCTCTGCACCGCAAACGACTGGAGCAACCCTGCGGAGACCCACAGCTTGACTTGGTGGACGGCCAGTCGCGGTCTCTACAACCGCGTGTTCGACAATCTGGGTTTCGATGTCACCTACGTCAACGCTACGGCGAAATGCAATGGCGTTGATATAGATCGTCCTACGATAGTTGCAAAACGGCGTTGAATATAGGTTGTTGTAGTCGAGCCGCCACAAAAACGGCAGCCGCCTGAACTTTTGAATCGCCCTACCTCCTATCCCAGTTAGTGCTTGACCAGCGTCGATCTCCGCGCTATCGTAGGCGAACAAAAGACGAAACTCAAAACTGCCCTATGTACCCGCTCCTCGAGATCGAATCGCTTGAAGACGCCACCCGGGACAAGCCCGAGTTGGTCGGCATCGCCAAGCTGGCGTCGATGGGGGCGTCGCTGCGGCAGGGGCACTTTGTCGAATATTTCTCCCTGCCCTCGCGCGGCCTGCTGAACCGCTGCGTCTCCAATCGGCGTATGCCGTTTACCTGGACGATCAATCCCTATCGCGGCTGCGAGTTCGCCTGCAAATACTGTTATGCGCGGTACACCCACGAGTTCATGGAGATGCGCGACGGCGTCGACTTCGAGCGCAAGATTTACGTCAAGCAACAGGCGGCATGGCTGCTGCGGCAGGATCTGAAGAAGGTAAAGCGTGGGGAAGAGATCGCTATCGGCACGGCGACCGATCCGTATCAGCCGGCCGAGAAGCGCTTTGAGGTGACCCGCTCGCATCCTCGAAGAGCTGGCCCTGCACAGTGGGCTGGAACTCGGCATCGTGACCAAGTCGGACCTGATACTGCGCGACCTCGACGTGCTACGACGGATTGCAGAGCACAACCGATTGTTCGTCAGTATCACAATTACGACACTCGACACCAAGCTGGCGCGCATTCTGGAGCCGCGTGCGCCACGTCCCGACCTGCGTATGACAGCGGTCAAAGAGCTGAACCTGGCAGGCATCAAGGCGGGCGTGAGCTGTGCTCCGGTGATGCCCGGCATCACGGACTCACCCGCCGCCTTGGACGCGCTGGTGAAAGCGACGAAAGAGGCCGGCGGCAAGTACATCTTTGCCAATCCGCTGTTCTTGAAACCGTGCTCGGCGAGCATCTTCCTGCCTTTCGTGGAGAAGGAGTTTCCGCAGTTGGTTGAGGAGTATCGCAAGCGTTATGCCGATAAGTCGTTCGTCAGCAAAGTCTATGCGAAACGCATTTCGGAGCTGATGGCTAGCTTGCGCAAGAAGCATGGGATGACGCGGGAGCTTACGGACCGGGCCGCCGTCTCGGTGCAGAATAAGCCGCAGGAAGAACAGATGGCGTTGTTTGGAACGTAGGCTTGCGATCACGAGGGTGCCCCATGCAAGCCATCATTTGGCTTGCGTGGGGGTTTTCGTCTGCAGTGTCGCGCGGTTCGAGGAAGTAGGATTTTACCGATCAGAAGCGACGAACTTAAAACCACCGCCCAACCAACTGACGGTTGGACGGGGCACCCTCGTGTTCATTGACTACTCAGAATGCTTGCCTGGGGCACCCGCCATCAGCTGTAGCTTTTCGAACCTCGCATTCGTAAATGAACTCGGGCATATCAGTCGACCTTGATTAGGTAGCGGCGGTGGCCACCCTGCCTCAATTCGTACCGTCGCTTTTCTTCGCTGCTTCCCTCGCTTTTGCCTGTCGCGCTTTCCCGGCTTTGCGGGCGCGCTCGGTGCGCTGTTGAGGTGTGAGATTTCTTGCGCTCGCCTTGCCGCCCAGCCGCCCTACGGCTTTCGGAAAGACGTAGGTGGTGGGGGATCCAAAGCGCTGAATTTCTTCCAATTCCTTCACAAACCTATCGTAAAAACCACGTAGACTTCCGCCGAATACCGGAGAGCCTACGAATTGACGCTCGGTTTCTGCACGTTCTTCCTCGCTCATACCCGCTACCCAGACATCGTAGCTCTTCAATTGGCGTAACATCTTTGCAGCCCGCGCTTGATCCTTACGCATCTGCGTGGGCGAATACAATGCGTAACTGCGCACCAAAGCCCGTAGCTCATCTTCGCTCGGTTGGGTCTCTTTCTTCATTACAAACTCTTCCTTTCGCAGCAGACCGGTTATGCAGCTTACCCGTTAGCTAAGATTATAGCTTACTGGTGAGGTGGCAGCAATGGAATTTCGTAGGGCTTGGCCGGTGGTGACAGTGGCACGACCAGCCAGGATGCGCTAGCGGAACAGCCGCATGAATCCGCGCGACGGCAGGTCGGGAACCAGGAAGCATTGCGGAATTCCTGTTGCGCGTGCCAGCGTCTCCGCCGCGCCATAGCCGCTGCGCACTGCGCCTTCCATGGTCGAGGGCCAGCCAGTCGCGGTCCAGTCGCCGGCGAGGAACAGTCGCGGCCATGGGCTGGTGTGCGAAGGGCGATACGCTTCGCCTCCTGGCGCAGGTGAAAAAGTGGCGTGGATTTCTTTGATGACCGTCGCCTTGGTCAGCTTGGCATCGCGCACAGCAGGGAAGAACTCCGCCAGTTCGCCCATGGCGAGGTCGATGATGTCGCTGCGCGACTTGTCCACCAGCGACTTCGACGCGCTCACTACCAGCTCGATGTAGCTTCCGTTCTGTGCCGAATCGCGACGCGTGGCCAGGATCTTCGACTTCTGGAACATCCACTGAATGGTTCGCTCCAGCAGAACCGCGTGTTCCAGCGGTGTAACTTCGCGATCGAACCACAGAGTGGATTCCGGTGATAGGCGCGGTCGCGAAGAAGTGTGTCTGCTCGCGCAGCGGTTCCATCTCTGGCGTGTCGGGCAGCAACTTCTCAAGCGCGTTGAAGGGGGTCGCCAGTACAGCGTAGTCGGCGCGTATCTCTTCTCCGCCAACTCGAATCACGACGCCGTCGCCACTCGACGCGAATTGATTCCACGCCGGCGCGCAGGTGGACTTTTCCGCCATGTCCCTCAATGTAGGATGCAGCTTCTCCGTAGAGCTGCGACAGCGGAACCGCCGGCAATCCCATGCGTCCCGCCTCCGCCGACTTCAGGAACGAGTCGCGAAAGACTAGCGCAGCGTAATGCACCGATACATGGTCGAGATCTTCATTTAACGCGCTGATCAGCACCGGAGCCCAGAAGCGATCGATGGACTGCCGGGTCTGTCCATGATGCCGGAGCCAGGTGAGAAAATCCTGTCCATCATCCGGCGGAAGCGCCGGCGTGAGCGCCAGCAGCGCGCGCGCGATCGCCAGCTTATCCTTCGAGTCGAGCACCGCCGACGCAAGAAACGCCGGGCCCGCATGCATGGGCGCTGGCAGGAAACTCGGCTTCAGCGACGGACGACCGTCCGCCGGGAAGGATAAAGGTGATCTCGTCGTACCAGCGGATTTTGTCTTCCACCCCGAGGCGGCGATAAAAATCAATGAGGTTAGTGCAGCAGCCGAGCAGCACGTGCTGGCAGTTGTCGACCACCTCGCCGGTGCCGGGATGCTCGTACGACGACGCGCGTCCGCCGAGATAAGGGCGGCGCTCGAAGAGCTCGACGTGATATCCGGCGTCGGCCAGCGCGCTGCCGGCGGAGATGCCGGCGAGGCCGCCTCCGATGATCGCAACTGTGGGCCGCCGATGTTTGGGCAGGGAACTCATGTCAGGCGGCGGAGAAATCCTTTCGCCAGCACGCCGACTTTCTCCGCTGTGCCGAGGCGTACGCGCTGGGAGAATACGTCGTAGTCGCGTTGCGCAATGCGCTCCAGCAGCCGGCGGTAAATCTCTACCAGCGTCCACAGTGCGGGCTGGCTGTCTTCATCAATCAGCGGCAGAAGTTCATCGGCCGAGCGATAGTACTCGCGCGCGCGCTCGGCTTCGAAGGCCAGCACCGGCCGGGTCAGCACCGCAGCGCTGCCGTTGACCAGCACCTGCGCGTCGATGCCAAAACGGTCGAGGTCTTCGCGCGGGATGTACACCCGCCCCATCTGCCAGTCTTCTTTCACGTCGCGAAGAATGTTGGTGAGTTGGAAGGCGACCCCGGTACGCTCGGCGAGATGCTCGGCGCGCGGATCGCGATAGCCAAAGATGCGAATGCAGATCAGACCGACAACCGACGCGACGTGGTAGCAGTAGTCGTAGAGCTGGTCGAAGGTCTCGTACTGCAACGTGGCGCCACCTTGCGCGACATCCATGGTTGTACCCTGCACCAGCTTGTCGAGCAGCTCGATGGGGATGTTGAATCGCTTCTGTGAATCGGCGAGGGCCATCAGCACCGCATCGTCGGTCTTGCTGCCTGCTACAACGGGCGGAAGCCATCGATCCAGCCATTGAGCTTCTGGCGGCGCTGCTCCAGCGGCAGGCCGGGCTCGTCGGAGATATCGTCGGCATGGCGCATGAAGGCGTACACCGCCGAGATGGCGTCGCGCTTGTGAGCAGGCAGGACCAGGAAGCCGTAGTAGAAGTTCTTGGCGGCAGAGCGCGCGATGTGACGACAGACGCTGTACGCTGCCCGCAATTGCAGCGGGGAATCGCTCACAGCAGTTTTCCCAGTGCGGCCCGCGCCACCAGCCAAAGCTTGCGAGGTTTCGAAATCGTTGGACGGTGCGTCAGAACGTCGTAGTCCTGCCGTTCGATGGCATCGAGGATGGCGAGGCCGCCGCGGCTGAACAGTTCGATGTCGAGTGCCAGCGAGCGGTCAACCATCTTTGCCAGAGGCAGGCCGCGCTGGAACCATTCACGCGCACGCTCGACTTCAAACTTCAGCAGCGCGCGAAACTGCGGCGTAGGGCGGCGATTGGCGATGTCGCTTTCGCTCACCTTGAACTTCGCCATGCTGTCGAGCGGCAGGTAGATGCGGCCCTTGTTGTAATCGACGGCGACGTCCTGCCAGAAGTTTGCCAGTTGCAATGCAGTGCAAGTGTAGTCGGAAAGCTGCTGGCGCTCGGCATCGCGATATCCGCCCAGATAGAGAACGAGGTGGCCAACCGGGTTGGCGGAGTAGTGGCAGTAGGCGAGCACGTCGTCGAAACGTCGGGAAGCGAGTGATCGTCTGGTCCTGGCGAAAGGCGATCAGCAGGTCGGAGAACTCGTGCTGCGGGATATCGAACTCGCGCACGGTGTCGCGCAGCGCGACGAACACAGGATGGCGCGGCGCTCCGGTGTAGCACTGCTGCAGCTCGGCTTCCCACTCGTCGAGCAAGAGCAACGATTGCTGCTTGTCGCCGACTTCATCGCCAAGGTCATCGGAGATTCGGCAATAGGCGTAGACGTTGTAGAAGTGCTGGTGCAGATGTTTGGGCAGAAACCAGGTGACGACCGAGAAGTTCTCGTAATGCGAGTGCGCGAGGCGGGAGGTGTATTGTTGCGCCTCTTCGAGCGACGGAGCATGCGCGGGGATGGCGTACTCCGGACGGAAGGACGCGCCAACCGGCAGCGGTCGAAACTGTCCGGATTGTACGTTAGATCGGCATGGGTCGTGTCGCGCGAGTGATTGCCGGAAGCGGCCGAAAGCAGGTCCTTCGCTTCGCTCAGGATGACAAACGAGAGAGAACTTGGACTACTCGGCACTGACAAGTGCCAGCTGACAACGCTCTACTGCCCCGGAATGATGGCCGTCTTGATGTCGTCGGTGCGGTTGAGCATGTGCCGCAGCACCTGTTGCAAGCGCGACAGCGGCGCCTCACCCGTGATGTAGTCCGTGCCCTTGATCTTGCGTTCGGAGATCAGGCTGAAAGCTTTGCGCACCGTTTCCGGCGTGTGATGGAACGTGGCTTTCAGCGTGAGATCGTTGTAGTGCAGCCGCTGGGTGTCGAGCGCGACCTTGGTGCCGCTGGCGCATCCGCCAAAGAAGTTGACGGTGCCGCCTTTGCGCACCATGTCGATCGACCACTCCCACGCTTGCGGGCGGCCCACGGCTTCGACCACCACGTCACATCCGCGGCCATCGGGAGTCATACGGCGGACGGCCTTCACCGGATCGTCGACCTCGGTGATCTGCACGGTTTCATCCGCGCCGATGCGCAGCGCGGCTTCTACCTGCGAGTCGCGCTTCACCACGCTGATGACATTGCAGCCGGCGATCTTCGCGACCTGAACGAACATCAGGCCGATCGGGCCTGCGCCGATCACGGCTACGGTGTCGCCAATCTCCATCTTGGTTTCATGCAGTCCGCGGAGAACGCAGGCCAGCGGCTCGACCATGGCGGCTTCTTCGAAGCTCACATGCTTGGGCATGGCGAGCACGTTGCTCTCAACGATGCGGCGGGGAATGCGGATGTATTCGGCGTAGGCTCCGTTGTTGAAGAGCAGATCTTCGCAAAGATTTTCCTGGTGCTTGGAGCAGTAGAAGCACTGGCCGCAAGGAGCGGAGTTGAGCGCGACCACGCGCTGGCCCTTCTTGAATCCCTTGACGTTGGGGCCAACTTCTTCGATCACTCCGGCGAGTTCGTGTCCGAACAGCGCGGGAGGCACAATCATGCGCGCGTGATAGCCGCGCTGGTAGACCTTGAGATCGGTGCCGCAGGTCAAGGCGACTTGCACCTTGATGAGGATTTCCCCTTCTTCCAAGCGTAGGGATCGGCACTCTCTCGATTTTGACGTCCTCTTTCCCGTAGAGGACGGCGGCGGTCATCTGTCCATTCACTCTGCTAGTCCTTCCAGGTCTGCCCGGTTGTATAACGATCTTCATCGAATCCGGCTTGGGATGCGCAGCCAACTGCAAAGCCTCGACAGCCTCCTGCAAGGGAAAGCGGTGGCTGATCAGCCGCTCCATCTCCATCTCGCCGCCTAAGACGAACTGCGCAGACTCGCTTTGCAGATCGACCGAAGCGCTATACGAACCGAGGAGACTTTTCTCATCAACACAAACCGCAGCCGGATCGATCGTGGCCTCTCCGTGCTGGGTCTGCGCAAACAACAGAACTCGTCCACCGGGACGAGTCGCATCCATGGCGGGCCGAATCAACCCGTTCCCTGCCACCGCCAGGATAACGGCATCGGCTCCGCGCCCCTCCGTCAGGCTCCTGACGGTTCTCACCGTGTCCTGACTGCGAAGCGTCGATATTTTCTTCTAACCCGAACGCCTTAGATATTGTATGCCTCTGCGGAAACAAATCGGAAGTAATCACTCGTGCGCCACCTCGTCGCGCCAGACCGCCAAGATGATGCCGATCGGCCCCTGGCCGATGACCAGAACCGTCTCGCCCGGCCGTAACCCCAGCGTTTCCATACCTTTCATGCAGGTGTTCACAGGCTCGATGAACGAGGCCTGCTCAAACGAGACGCCGTCGGGAATGCGGACCACGCCCCTCGCTGACGATCCAGTCCATCACCCGAACGTACTCTGAAAAGCCGCCGCCGCTGGGCTCGTACCCGGCCGTCGCTCCCACCTGCTTGTAGGTCGGACACTGGGCGAAAATCTTGTGCTGGCAGTAATAGCAGTCGCCGCAGGGGATGTGATGGAAGACCATCACGCGGTCACCTACGCTGAAATTTGCTGACGCCCGCTCCAACGGCGGCGATCACGCCGGTAGTCTCATGGCCGAAGATGCGCGGGCGCCGAGTGCGAGCCGGTGGCGATCTTCTTCAGGTCGGTGCCGCAGATGCCGCAGGTGTGCACGCGGATCAGAAGTTCGCCGGCTCCGATCTCGGGCACGGGAACGGTTCCTGAAGGCGGACATCGTTGACGCCGTGATAAACCACCGCCTGCATGGTGGCGGGGATCGGCTATGCGTCTCTGGAGTTGCGCAACTGTGTGGCTATCGACATGATCTGTCCGATTACAAGCCGATGACTTCTGCGTGAAATGGTTTACGTGCTGCTCAATTAGATGTTCCAAAGCCACCGCACAGGTTCTCGGAAGCGCGCCGGCTATTTAGCGCCAAACGAATGGTCGGCGGCCACCACTTTGGCCGCACTGCCACATACGCCGTGAAGGCCCCGGTTCGAAACTGCCCGTCGGAGTAACAAAGCCGTTTACCGGAGGCATAGGAAAGCCGAATTCGTCGGAGATTGCCTTCACCGCCATGAAAACGGAATGCCGTGTTGCTTGGCAATGCGAGGCGACCGACGGCCCCTTCCATATCGACCGCTGACGCCGAATAGCTCGCCGCCAACGGCGCTTCGCCTTGCCCCAGCCACCCGCAAGGCCGTCACCAGCACCGCATCCCCACCGACCGTTGTATATCGTTCGCCGGTGGCTTCGTCCACGACCTCGCGAGCGCGCACAACGTCGCCAACCTTGAGCGAGGGCGTCAGGGCGCCCGCTAGTCCGGCTGAAACGAGCAATAGCGGGTTGAGCCTCGCGCACAACAGCCTCAGCCGCCCGCGTCCCGGCGTCACGTGCCCATGCCACCGATTGCCACCAGCGCAGACGGCAAGTTCGTAGAGTTCCACGCCGTCGCACTGGCGCTTGCTCGGCTCCGCGCAATCAGGGCACCGAGCTCGCCGCTGCATGGCGGCAACGATCGCGACTGGCTTAGACATAGCCGTTGGCCCGGAACCAGTCCACGGCGCGCCGCAACGCGTCATCTACCGGCCCGGGTTTCCAGCCCAGCTCGCGCTCGGCCTTGGCGCTGCTGACGAACATCTTTTTGCGTCCCATGCGGACCGCGTCGAGCGTTACGCGCGGCTCCCGCCGGCGTAGCTTGCCGGTGATCAGGGTGTCGACCGCTCCAGTGACATAGGCCACGAAGTAGGGTAGCTCGATCGTCGGCGAAGGCAGTCCCGTAATAGCTGCAAGCTTGTCGAGGATCTGTTTCAGCGTGAGGTTTTCGCCGCCCAGAATGTAGCGTTCGCCCGGGGCTGGCTTTCTCCAGCGCGAGCAGATGCCCCTCGGCACAATCACGCACATCGAGCAGGTTCAGACCCGTATCCACATAGGCAGGGAATTTGCGCTTCAGGAAGTCGACAACGATCCGGCCGGTAGGCGTCGGCTTGATATCGCGCTCGCCGATCGGGAGTCGTCGGGTTCACCATCACCACGTCTTGCCCCGCGCGCGCTGCCTCGATCACCAACTGCTCGGCCATGAATTTGCTGCGCTTGTAGTCGCTGATCATGTTGGACAAGGTGACGGGCGTGTTCTCGTCGGTCAATCGGCCATTGTTGCCAAAGCCCATCGTGGCGACGCTGCTGGTGTACACCACTCGACGCACGCCAGATTCTTTGGCCGCGCTCAGGATGTTGCGCGTGCCATCGACGTTGGAGTCGTAAAGCTCCTGCCCGTTGACGGCCCACAGGCGATAGTCGGCGGCAACGTGGAAGACGACCTCGCAGCCAGACATGCCGCGCTTCAGAGACTCGATATCGCGAAGATCGCCGACGACGCGCTCCGCATTCAGGTCGGCAACGTTGTCGAGACGGCTTGAGCCGCGCACCAGCAGGCGCAACTCGTCGCCGCGATCCAGCAGAGCGCGTGCAACGTGGCTTCCCAGGAAGCCGGTCGAGCCTGTGACGAATAGCTTCATCTCTTCAGCAAGAATTCATTCTTACAGATAGCCGGCCGTCTCGAGCTTTGTATCAGGGCACTGGCTTCTAGCCATGCCACAAGCGCGTTAATCTGAGTTGTCATCACGAGGGAGCTTTAGCTCTCGAGCGATCTGCTCTTATGTCGTCCCTACGGGACTCTTGCATTCTTCCCATTTCACCCAGCGCTGAAGCGCTGGGCTAAGCTCTGCTGCGCCTACGGCGCGGCTTGCTATTCGCTTCTACTTCGCGCATAAAACCGTACTCTGATACGCCGGCAATATCGTTTCTACTTTGCTGAATCCGGCCTCGCGACAGACCTGCTCCATCCATGATTTGTCGTAGGCCACCGCGGCTTCAGGGTAACGCTCGTTCTCGATGTAGGCCGCATCCCGCCGATGCTCGAAACGCCAACGCCCCCCCAACAAATTCAGGGAGCGAAGATCGTCCATGCAGAAAAACGTCATCGCCATGATGCCGCCACTGCGCAGCACGCGTTCTGACTCCTTCACATATGCCCTCAGTTCGCGCTCCAGCAAATGCGAGAACAGCGACTGCGACATCACCAGATCGATGGAGCCATCTTCGCAGCCGTCTAACTTCACCTCCGAATCGGATCGGCCAGCCGGATTGTACACAGCGCTATAAGTATCGATTGCACGGAAGCTGAAGTGCGCTGCATCGAAATTTTGCTGGCACCAGCGAATCATGTCGGCGTCCACGTCGAACCCGAAATACTGCCCCTGAAACTGTTGGCCCATGTACTCGAAATCCCGCAAGGCCACCGCACTCTTGCCGCATCCGCAACCGATATCAACCATTCGAGAGTTCAGGTTCGCCCATCCCTGCGCGAAGGCATATAACCAGAAATTTACCCCGTGTGTCAGGTAAAAAAAATATGGGGACAGCACATCATTGCATCCCGTACGACTGATGTACCGCATGGGAGGGAAGCGCCGCGTCGTAACCAGCCGCTGGGCCGCCCCGACCGTCCAATCGTTAATCACCGAGAGCGGATAGAACAGTGCTGAGCGCGACAGAACCGCCGTCGAAGGAACCAGCTTTCGCAACCAACGCTCAGAGACCATCGGAGTGCCTCATCGTTTATGCCGGTTGCGCAACTCCTGAAACGCGAATTTGAGCTGGAAGCCTGGAGAGCCGACTTCCTGTGGCCAGTATGTACCCGGCGAGCTAGCCCCGCAGCCGAGCGGTTCTGAGTTGATCTTCCCGGTCGGCTGATGACGCTCTGGCGTACGTGCTCAAGGCAATCAGCGGGAAGTATTGCCGGTACATGTAGTACATGAGATAGAACACGCGCGGGAACCCAGTCCCGGTATACCACTGCTCATCCCAGGAGCCATCGCGCCGCTGCGTCTTCAACAGATACGCAATGCCGCGCTGAACACACTCGCTGCGCAGGTCGTTGGCCGCCAGCAGCCCCATGATAGCCCACGCCGTTTGCGACGCCGTGCTCGGTCCCACGCCCTTGGTGTTCGGATCATCGTACGAGTCGCAAGTCTCTCCCCACCCGCCATCCGGGTTTTGCATCATGCGCAGCCACTCTGCCGCCTGCTGCACCATGGGCTCGTGATTATCGAAGCCCACCGCTTCAAGCCCTCGCAAAACCAGCGCAGTGCCGTAGATATAGTTCACGCCCCAGCGGCCAAACCACGAGCCGTCGGCTTCCTGCTCGCGTTTGATGAACTCCATGGCCCGCTGTACCGGCGCGTCTTTTAGCGAATATCCATACGTCGCCAGGCATTCCAGCACGCGGCCAGTGATGTCCACCGTCGGGGGATCGAGCATGGCGTTGTGATCGGCGAACGGAATCTGCTGGAAGACCATGCGGTCGTTGTCTTTGTCGAACGACGCCCAGCCGCCATTCTTGCACTGCATCGACAGCACCCAGTCAATCGCGCGCTGCACCGATTTGTCCTGATAGGCTTCGTTGCCGGTCTTCACCTTGCTCAGTGCCAGCATCACCATCGCGCTGTCATCAACGTCGGGATAGAACTCGTTGTTGAACTCGAAGTACCATCCGGCAGGCGCGGCCTTAGGATTCTTGACGCACCAGTCGCCCTTACGCGTGACCTGCTTCTGCAGCATCCATTCGCTGGGCTTTACCAGCCGCGGATCAGTCGGCGACACTCCGCTATCACCCAACGCGAAGATCGCGTACGCCGTATCCCACACCGGGGACTTGCAAGGCTGCATGCGGAAGGTGGTCTCTTCCTCGATGCCGAGCTTCTCGAACTCGTCCATGGCGCGAATCACCTGCGGATCGTCCAGCGAATATCCCAGGCAGCGCAGCGCGATGATCGAGTTCATAATGCCGGGATAGATCGCGCCCAGGCCATCGCTCATCTCCAGCCGCTCCAGCATCCACTTCTCCGCCTTCTTCAGCGCCTGCGAACGCAGCGGACGTATATGTACGCGCTCGAAGAAGTGCACCAGTCGATCGAGCACGAGAAAGAAGTTTCGCCAGCTCACGAGCTGCTTCGACCATTTCAGCCGAAGATTGCTCTTGCCGGCCGCCGACAAAGAGCTCGTCAATCTGGTGCTCGTCGGGAATCTTCTTGAACGGCTTCTTGGCGTACGCGATCGACAGCGGAACCAGGATGGCGCGCGACCACGAAGAAATTTCGTAGATGTTGAACCAGAACCAGTTGGGGAAGAGCACGATCTCCGGCGGAATCGCCGGTACCGCGTCGTAATCGTACTGCCCGAGGAAGCAGAGATAAATCTTGGTGAAGGTGTTGACTTCGGTCACGCCGCCCATGGCGAGAATGCGTTCGCGTGCCTTCGCCATCGCCGGATGGTCGGGCGAATATCCCGCCATCTTCAGCGCGAAATAGGCTTTCACCGAGGCGCTGATATTCGACGGCCCGCCGTTGTAGATGGGGAAGCCGCCGTCTTCATTCTGCCGCGTGCAGGATTTCGTTGGCGCACTTTTCGGTGCGCACCGGGTCTTCGGTGCCGAGCAAGCGGTGCAGCAGGATGTAATCGGAGACCAGCGTGGAATCGGCGCCAAGCTCGCCGCACCAGTAGCCCTCCTCCGGAATTTGCAGGGAGAAGAGATACTTGCGCGAGGCGTCGATGGCCGCAGCTACACGCGCCTTGATGTCGTCAATTTTGCCGAAACGCATCTCGGCAGGATTCGGGGGTATTGCGTCTGCCATTGCGTCTGTTATTCAGCCAGCGCCGGAGCGGCGCCTATCGCTTCCACGATCTCGGGCGGCAAACCGAAGCGAACATGTTCCGGCATCACTTCCACTTCTCTCAAATCAGTAAAACCCTGTTCCTGCAGATAAGTCACGGCTTCCTGCACCAGAATCTCGGGCGCCGATGCTCCCGCCGTCAGGCCGACCGTCTTCACGCCCTTCAGCCACTCGGGCTGAATGGAGCGGAAGTTCTCGATCAGGTACGACTTCGCTCCCAGGTTACAGGCCACTTCCACCAGGCGGTTCGAATTCGAGCTGTTGTCCGAGCCGACGACCAGCAGCAGGTCGCATTCGGCAGCCACTTCTTTCACCGCAGTCTGGCGGTTTTCGGTTGCGTAGCAAATGTCCTGCGCGTGCGGTCCCTGGATCTTGGGGAACTTTCGGCGCAGAGCTTCGATGACATGCGTGGTCTCGTCGAGGCTCAGCGTGGTCTGGGTCAGATAGGCGACGCGCTCGGGGTCGGGAACTTCCAGGTTATCGACCTCCTCGGGCAAGTCGACGACCTGCGTGACCAGCGGAGCTTCGCCCAGCGTACCGATGACCTCATCGTGATCGCGATGGCCAATCAGGATCAGCGAATAGCCTTCGCGGGCAAACTTAACCGCCTCGACGTGGACCTTCGTCACCAGCGGGCAGGTTGCGTCGATCACGCGCAGCTCACGCAGCTTGCTGATTCGCGTACTTCGGGGCAACGCCGTGCGCGCTGTAAATCACGCGCTCGCCGGCGGGCACCTCTTCCACGCTGTCGACGAAGATCGCGCCCTTGGCGGAGAGCTCGTCCACGACATAGCGGTTGTGAACGATCTCCTTGCGCACGTAGATGGGCGCGCCGAAGGTCTCCAGCGCAATGCGCACAATATCGATGGCGCGCACCACGCCGGCGCAGAAGCCTCGCGGCTTCAGCAAAAGTAAAGTCTTTGTCTCGCTTTGAACCATGAACTCCCTATAGGGTGCGTCGGACAGACTGATGCCACCCTCATAGATACTATTTTAACAGTCCGATGACTGTGAACCGCTTGGGCCGGAGCTGCGGAATCCAGCAATACACCCCACGATTTGAGCAGGGAACGGGAAGAGAAGTTTCTTTAATTCGAGCGGGATGCGGGGTAAGCTGGGGAGGTGAGCCAGGAACCAAAGTCGCCTGACGCTGAGAACAAAGGCGAATCATCGAGAGAAGCGCGCACTACAAGTTCGAGGTTCGCCTCCGTGCAGGAGTGGTTTGATGCCATGGATGAATCCCCGCTAACGCCTGATGCATTCGGTCCGGGATGGCGAGAACAGCCACCCATGCCTAAACGCAAACTGTTCTGACCTCTCCGTGCCCTCCGTGTCTCCGTGGTGAACTCTTCGCCGTCGCCGTTTGCACCCGCTCGGCTCCCTCCGTTATCGTTGACCTTCCCAACGGAACCGTAATGAGTGACAAAGTGTCCCAGCCCACATTCGAGAGCAAGGTTAAAACCGGCTCACCGCGTTTCGAGCACAACGTCCACACGATGGCCGAGTTGGTCACCCGCCTGCGCAATGAAGAGGAGATCATCCACGAAGGCGGCGGCGAAAAGGCCATCGAGTCGCAGCACAAAAAAGGACGCCTCACCGCGCGCGAGCGCATCGCGCTGCTCATCGATCCCGGCACGGAGTTCTTCGAGCTGGGCACCTACGCCGCCTGGGGCATGTACGAAGAGTGGGGAGGCGCTCCGTCAGCGGGCGTGGTAACGGGGCTCGCACGAGTGCATGGGCGTCTGGTGATGCTCATCGTGAATGATGCCACTGTGAAGGCCGGCGCGTTCTTCCCCATGACGGCGAAGAAGGTCATTCGCGCCCAGAACATCGCCATCGACAATCACATCCCCACGATCTACATGGTTGACTCCGCGGGCGTTTTTTTGCCGCTGCAGGAAGACGTCTTTCCCGATACCGACGACTTTGGTCGCGTGTTTCGCAACAATGCGGTGATGTCGGCGATGGGCATTCCGCAGATCGCAGCTATCATGGGCATGTGCGTCGCCGGTGGCGGATACCTTCCCGTGATGTGCGACCACGTGCTGATGACCGAAGGCAGCGGCCTGTTCCTCGCCGGGCCAGCCCTGGTGCAGGCTGCCATCGGTGCCAAGTACACTGCCGAGGAATTAGGCGGCGCGAAAATGCACGCCGAGATCAGCGGCACCGTCGACTACCGCGAACCCGACGACGAATCCTGCATTGCCCGCATTCGCTCGCTGGTTGACAAGATGGGCAATCGTCAGCTCGGCATCTTCGATCGCAAGGAAGCCCATCCGCCGCGCTATGATGCCGGCGAGATTTACGGCATCTTCGACGCTGACGGCGCGAAACAATACGACATGAAGGAGATCATCGCGCGCATCGTCGACGACAGCCACTTCGACGAATACCGTCCCGAGTACGGCGAGACGGTGATTTGCGGCTTCGCGCGCATCGGCGGCTTTGCCGTCGGCATCGTCGCCAACCAGAAGACGCACGTTCATCAGACCGACCGCTCGGGCAACAAGCGGGTCGAGTTCGGCGGCGTCATCTATACCGAGTCGGCGGAGAAGGCGGCGCGCTTCATCATGGACTGCAACCAGAACATCGTGCCGCTGCTCTTCCTGCACGACGTCAACGGATTCATGGTGGGCCGCGACGCCGAATGGAGCGGCATCATTCGCGCTGGCGCCAAGATGGTCAACGCCGTATCGAATTCCGTGGTGCCGAAGATCGCGGTGATCATCGGCGGCTCGTTCGGGGCGGGGCATTACGCCATGTGCGGCAAGGCCTACGATCCGCGCTTCATGTTTGCGTGGCCGACCGCGAAATACGCGGTGATGGGCGGAGCGGCGGCGGCCAACACGCTGGTCGAAATCAAGTTGAAGCAACTGGAGCGCGGCGGCAAGAAGCTGAGCGAGGAAGACAAGAACAAGCTTTACGACGAGGTCAAGGCCTCGTATGACCAGCAGATGGATCCCCGCTACGGGGCGGCGCGCTTGTGGATCGATCAGATCATCGACCCGGCGGAGACGCGCGACGCGATCATCACCGCGCTCGAAGCGGCATCGCTGAATCCGGAGCTGCCGCGGTTTAGCGTAGGAGTGTTGCAGACGTAAGGAAGCCGCCAGCCGCCAGCTACCAGCCGCCAGCTACATCTCGCGGTCTCACAATGGTTCTAGCTGGAAGCTGGTAGCTGGAAGCTTTTTCCCCATGTTCGTTGATGAAGCCAAAATTCGAGTGAAGGCCGGCGACGGCGGCAACGGCTGCATGGCCTTCCGCCGCGAGAAGTTTGTTCCGCGCGGAGGTCCCTCCGGCGGTGACGGCGGCCGCGGCGGCGACGTCATCATGGAATCCAGCGAGCGCCACAACACGCTGGTGCACTTCCGCTTCAATCCTGAATACAAAGCCGAGCGCGGACGCCACGGCGAGGGCTCGAATAAAACTGGTCGCGAAGGCGACGACGTTGTGCTGAGCGTGCCGGTCGGTACTGTCGTGTACGACGAACTCACTGGCGAGACTGTCCACGACTTCTCGCATCCTGATGATCGCGTCGTCATCGCGCACGGTGGACGCGGTGGTCGCGGCAATGCGCGGTTTGCGACCTCAGTCCATCAGGCACCGCGGGAGCATGAGCAAGGCTTTCCCGGCGAAGAGCGCGCGTTGCGGCTCGAACTGAAGCTGCTGGCCGACGTTGGCCTCGTCGGATATCCAAATGCCGGCAAGAGCACACTGATCTCGCGCATCTCGGCGGCGCGTCCCAAGATTGCCGACTATCCTTTCACCACGCTTCAGCCGAATCTCGGAGTCGTAGCGGTTGGCGACATGCCAAGTGAGCGCAGCTTTGTCGTTGCCGATATCCCCGGCTTAATTGAAGGCGCCAGTGAAGGTGCCGGACTGGGAACTCAATTTCTGCGCCATATTGAGCGCACACGTCTGCTGGCTCACCTGGTCGATGTATCGGATTCCAGCGGCCGCCCCAATCCAGTCGAGGACTTCGAGGTCATCACCGGCGAGCTGGCCAACTTCGGCGAGGGGCTCGACTCGAAACCCACGATCATCGTCGCCACCAAGCTCGACGTCGCCGACCCCGACAAGCTCGGTAAGTTGAAGCGTTACGCCAAGCGCAAGAAGCTTAGCTTCTACGCCATCTCTGCCGTTACCGGCGAAGGCATCGACGAGTTGAAGTTCGCCATGGCCGATCGCGTCGAAGAGATCAGAAAGCAGCTAGCCGGGAGCGACGAGCTGCGAGCTGAGGAGTAGCGGATCGCTCTTCGCCCTTGGCCAGAGTCGCTGGTTTTGGACCCTCCTTGTTAGGCGTAGGACATTCCACTCTGATTGTCGAAAATCCGGAACGACCGCGTTCCAGGAGAGTTGACCGCCATTCCGGCGAAAAGCCAGGGGCGACGAGCGAAAAGCGAGTAGCAACTACCAGTCGCGCACGGCGATCCCCGCTGCTAACCACTTCCAAAACTTACACTTGCAAAGCGGTCAGGAATTTGAGAGTATCCCCTCGAAGCCGCCTTGCAGCCGTAACCGGGCGAAGCGGAAGGGGCGAACGGATGACCAAAGCAGATTTGATCGATGAAGTATCGCGGCTGGCAGAGCTCACCCGTCGGGACAGCGAGGTCATCGTCGAAACTATTTTCGAGAGCGTAGTACGCTCGCTACGTGCCGGCGACAAGATTGAGATACGCGGCTTTGGCAGCTTCCGCACGCGCCAGCGCAAGCCTCGCGTGGGACGCAATCCCAAGACCGGCGATCGCGTCGAGGTTCCGGCAAAGAAGATCCCTTACTTCAAGCCCAGCAAAGAATTGAAGGACCTGGTCAACACCTTCCACGAGCCGCCGCTGCAGGCGCAAGCCGCACCGGCTCCTGACGGTGCGCCGCAGGGATAAGACAGTCAATTGGAAGATTCTTTGCTCTCCCGGTAGTACAACATCCAGAAGCTCTCTGATAAATCGTTTTGCATCAGGGCACGCCTTAACAGGCTGCGGAAAAAACTCTGCGGGGCGCTGTTTTGAAGGGGCGCAGCTTTAGCTGCGCCATAAAAGTCCTGTGTTTTTGTCATCCCGAACCTTTTTACAGGTGAGGGATCTGCTGTTTTTTCCACCGCGAAAAGGTTTCCCGCAGCCCGTTCAGCCGTGCCATAGTCGGCCAATAATTATCTTGGGCTTCAGCCCCTGCGTGCCCAAGTTTGCAAGGGCTGAAGCCCAGATATTTTCTACGCTTGGTTCGGCACGCCTAAGTTTGAACCTGCCCCGAGCTTGTCGAAGGGTGCCCTGATACAAGGCGAATCGATTTATGAAATGACTTCGAGGGATTTCCGACGAACCATCTATCGTTGGTGCAGTTCGTCGCGCGACGAAGGGCGTTTCCAACCCCGCTTACTTCCTTTTCTTAGCAGAGCAAGCGCATGACGGCGAGCTTCGTCATACGAGAGGGCATGTTCATGAAGTGATGAGGTAGGCTGCTTCATCAGCGCATTCACCGAGATTCCTTCCTGCGTTGCAATGAGCTTGACCTTGCGCAACAGTTGCTGGTCGATTTGGATAATGATTTTGGTCTTCGTAGAACCCGCGGGTTTTCTCGCCGTCCCGTGCCTCGCGGACTAAAGTCCGCGAGGCTGACAATTAACTCTACTATCGGCACGACTGAAGTCGTGCCCTGACGCGAACTTCGGAGCGCCGCGTGTTTCAGGAACCTGGCGACATGATCGTGTACGCTCTTCGCCGCCTCCTATTGTGCGGGCGCCGGCGCCGGTTGCTGCGTCGGCGTTCCGAAGTTCACCTTGGGAGCCGTACGCGCTCCTTCGTCGGTCTTGAAGTAGGCGTCGTCGCGCTTGAACCCTGACATGCTGGCCACGATGTTGTTGGGAAAGAGCTGAATGTAAGTGTTGTAGGCCTGCACCGTTTCGTTATAGCGGCGGCGCTCGACGGCGATGCGATTCTCCGTTCCTGCCAACTCATCTTGCAGGCGCAGGAAGTTCTCATTCGAGCGCAGCTGCGGATAATTCTCGACCACCACGAGCAGACGTCCGAGCGCGCCGTCGAGCTGTCCGTTGGCGGCGATCTTGTCGGATGGAGTCTTGGCGCCAATCAGTGCAGCGCGTGCCGCGGCAATGTCGCCGAAGACTTTCTGCTCCTGCCCGGCGATGCCTTTCACCGTCTCCACCAGATTAGGAATCAGATCGGCGCGGCGTTGCAGTACCACGTCCACCTGCGACCACTGCGCGTCCACGGTTTCTTTCAGGCGCACCATCTGGTTGCGATGGCCAACGTAGATGCTGCCAAACCAGGCCAGCAGGACAACGATGATGAGTACTACGATCAGGCCTGCTTTCATTTCGAATCACTCTCCTGTCAGGAAGTCGGCTGCCACTTCTTCTTCGGGACCCGTACATCGAGTTCATGCGCGACCCGTCCAATGGCCGCCAGATATGCATGGTAAAGCTCCAGCACGCTGCGCGGCTGGTTAGGATCGTTGCGCAACTCCAATATCGAACGCAGCGGTTGCGCGTTGAAGCCGAACACCTCGCCCGCCTGCTCCAGCAGCTTTCTGTTTTGAGTGCGGCGTATCTTCGCCCAGCGCGATCAGCGCATGCCGGAACAGCGTCGTCACACTGCTGATCGATTTTGCCAGCACTGCGCGCAGCTCATCGGTTTTGTCCGGAGCCAGCAGCAGATGCTGCCGCAGCCGCAACAAGGTTGTGCGCAGCTCGTGCTCGACTTCCACGCGATGCAGATTCATCGGCACGTCGATCGACATGACAACGTCTTCTCCAGCCAGCGTGCGGTGCACCATCTTGATGTCGAGCAACTCTATTGCAAACACGTCGGCCGACTCCTGCAATTCCTGCCGCGTCATGATCATTGGCGGATGCAGCCTCTCTTCGTGCGTCCACCAGGTGATGACCGGCGTGATGGCTTGCAGCGCACTCGGCCCCAAATCATTTAGAACCAGCAGCAGGTTCACATCGGAGTACTGTTCGTGGAAATCCTCACGCGCTGCCGAGCCGTAGAGCACCACGGAGACGAGGTTCTCACCGCATGCCGTTTGCAGGCGTTGCACCAACTGCTGGAGCTTGTCTTCCGGTTTCTTCATGGTCGTACTCTCGATGGTCGTATTTTCGTTTCAATTCGCCAAAAAGAGCGCCGAAATCCGCTACTTTGACACGTCTTTTCGCTCAGAAACCGCTGTTTTTGCCATGACTGTATGGAATGGATGTTGTCTCATCCATAACTTTGACTCATACATAACAGGCAAAAACGATTCAAAAATCGCTACAAACCGGCGCGATTTCGACGTGTTCTGATGCCAATCCGCGCATATCTATACAGATTGCACCCTCGGAATCCTGCTTCTCGCGGATTAAGAGCCATCATATGGGCCGATGAGACGCTGGCCTGTAGTCCGGTGCTACCCAAGCTGACCACTGGCCACTCCCACCGCCCGGCGGCCACTGAACTACCAGCTCCCTCCGGCGCCCCCGCCTCCGCTCATGCCTCCACCGAAGCCGCCAAACCCGCCGCCGCCGCCAAATCCGCCGGAGCTGCCGCCGAAACCTCCACCACCCCCCCAGCCGCCACCCATACCAGGCATGAAGATTACCGGAGGCACTCCCATGCCACGGCTACGCAATCCCGATCCTGGTCCGCCGCCGCCCCCGACGAATCAATGCGCGAACGATCTGAAACACGATGAAGATGCCGAGAAAGATCAGCCACCACGGAATGTTCGAGCTGCGGTCCGGCGCGCGCGCACGGTTCGGTACACCAGTGAGCTGCACTCCCTTGTCGGCGGCGACCAACTGCGCGATCTGCGTCATTGCGGTGAGGATCGCGGCGCTGTAATCACCGCTGCGCAAACTCGGAACCATCGATCGGCCAATATCGCCTGCGCGCGCGTCGTTGATCACCGGCTCCAGTCCATAGCCAACTTCGATCTTGTACTGGCGGTCCTTGGGGGCCACCAGCAGCAGCACGCCTTCGTCGCCCTTCTTCGGGCCTACGCCCAGATGCTTGTACAGATCGACCGCATATTGATCTCGATCCTCGCCCTCCAAAGAGTTGACGGTGACCACCGCCATCTGCGCTCCAGTCTTTTGCTGGAGCTCGGTCGCCATAGCGGAGATCTTCGCCTTGGCCTCCGGCTGAATGACATTCGCCAGATCGATGACATAGCCGGTCGGCTGGATGTCATTGACCTTCTCGGCCAATCCGAAAGGCGAGACGCTGCACAGGAATACGACGACTAGAACGAATTGGAGGCGCAATCGCACGATGAGGCCTGAGGGGACGAGAGTTGCACACTAACGCTAGAAGGGCGAGGCGGGTGTGTCAAATGAATGGGGGTTCTGTAACGCGCCGCCGCCGCCGGAGAACACGTTATCGGCGGCAAAGAAAAAGGCCCCAAGAGTCTGTGTCCTGGAGCCCATGCTTACACTTTCACCCTGGCGAGCAGTATCCGAGCGTTAAGCGCGCTTCCGCTCCTGGTCGTGAACGTTATGCTCGGGCTGCTGGTTCTTCTTCTGCTGATCCTGCTGGTTCTGCTGGCCACTCTGCTGCTGGCCACTCTGCTGCTGGCCGCCCTGCTGCTGGTTGGGGTTGTTCTTGTCCCAATTCTGCTGCTGGGACTTATTCTGGCTGGGGTCCTGGTTCTGTTTATTCTGGTCCATGTTTTTAAGGCTCCTTGAGCTCTTTCAAGCTCTTTGTACTTAATCCGATGGCACCTTCATAGACGGAGATGCATCGCAGCCGCAGCAATTCGAGCTACTCGGGACAGCTCTCAAAGCAGAGCTCCTTGCCAACTATGTTTCTCAAGTGATTCGCCTCAGCAGGAACTCTCCCGCAGTGCGCAGAACTGCGCGCTAACAGAAAGGCTCCCATCATGGGAGCCTTCGGGTTTGAATCGCGCTCTACTAGTTTGAGGTGGGATTGGTCTGGCTCGGAGTAGAAGAGCCTGAGTCGCTGGGACTCCGCTTGAGCGTTGGACGATCGCCATCGGACGGCTGCGACGCGGAGCTGCTGTCGCTCGAACCAGCATTTGAACCAGTCGATGTGGAACTGGTCTGACTCGGCGTAGTCGATCCCGAATCGCTGGGGCTGCGCTTCAGTGTCGGACGATCATCATCCGGCTGCGTTCCGTTCGGACTGTCGGTCGGGGTGTTCGAGGTCTGTTGCCTGCGCAATGTCGGGCGATCAGCGTTGCTCTTGTCGTTTTGCACCTTGTGCTTGTTCTCGATGGAAGCCAGCCGCCCCTTCACCTGCTGGAACTCAGAGGTATCGACGACATACTCAGGCCGCGGAGGCAGCACGCTCGCCATCTCTTTTTGCGCAGCCGCCACGCGGTCCGGCGTCATAGGATGCGAAGAGAACGCCTTGGCCAGCGTGCCCGGCTTCTTCTTCTCCTGGGCCTCAATTTTCTCGAAGAACGAGATGAACGACTGCGGATCGTAGCCCGTCTTATACATGTATTCCATACCGAGGAAGTCGGCTTCGCTTTCGAAGTTGCGCGAGAACTTCATGAAGGTCAGCGGCACGCCGATGCTCAATGCCGCCTGGGTTCCTTCGTAAACCGCCCAGCCGCCGGGAACAAAAATCAGCGGGATGCTGGCCAACTGCACGATGTTGCCGCGAGTCTGCTCCCGCGCTACGTGGCAGGCAGCGACGTGCGCGATCTCGTGCGCCATGACGCCGGCCAGTTCGGCTTCGTTATCGGCAGCCAGAATCAGTCCTGAATTGACATAGAAAAATCCGCCGGGCAGCGCGAAGGCATTAATCTCGTCGGTGTCGATAACCTTGATAGTGAACGGAACTTTGGAGTCGGAATTACGAACCAGGTTCTGGCCAATGCGGTTGACGTACTCGGTCACTACCGGATCGTTGATCAGCTTGGCCCCGTGCTCGACCTGCATCGAATACTCGCGGCCCATGGCCACCTGCTTGTCGAGCGAGTACCAGTTGCCGACGCCCTTATTGCAACCGACATTGCGATTGCCGATGGCGTCGATGTTGTTCATCGTGGACGGAGTCGGCGCGTTCTTGTCGTTCTTTACTTCGGGCGCGTATTCACCGGGAGAGTCGCTGCTGGTGGTCGACGTCGTGGACGCGGTACTGCTGGAGCTGCCACTACTCTGCGGGTCAGTGCTCTGCGGAACCGTCGTCGGCGTACCCGTCGTTGGGCTGGGAGCCGTACCCGGAGTGGGAGTGCCCGGCGAACTCGGATACTGACTTCCGACGGGAGACTGCGTTCCATTCGGATATTGCGAGCCGCCAGATTGGGCGACCGCATTCATACCGAACAGCGCGACTGTCACAACCGCACTGAGAGCGAAGCGAAAGAACGACATTGCCATGTACCTTTGCGAAGCAGCGGCACACCCATGCGGCGGCGCACTCCGGCATCCACGTCTATTATCAACCCTGCGCCGACCAAAGTGTTGCAAGAATTAAGCCACCAGCCACGAGCTGCCAGCCTCCGGCCAGAATCGCTCTTGCCGGCTTGACGCTTGCCATCACGCATCAGGGATCAGCGTCCAGCACCCGGCTCAAAATAGAAAACCGCGGCACGCCGTGCTCGGAGCCGAGTCTTCCAGCCAGGACGTCGTCGCCTCGCGCAATAGGGCACCACGCCTCGGTGATAACAACCGGGTCATCCGACTGGTAGCTGGTGGCTGGAAGCTGGCAGCTTCCTGAATGTTAGACTGGATAAAGCAGGATATGGCTCAAATTCAACGCAGAAAAACCTATACCGCCGTCGTCGGAGGAGTCCGCGTCGGGAGCGATGCACCCATTGTGGTGCAGTCGATGACCAACACCGATACCGCCGACATCGACAATACCATCCGCCAATGTGCGGCTCTCGCCCGTGCGGGGTCGGAGCTGGTGCGCGTCACGGTTAACAACGACGCCGCTGCCGCTGCCGTGCCGTACATCGTCGATGGCCTCGACAAGATCGGGCTGCCGGTTCCTATCATCGGCGACTTCCACTACAACGGCCATATTCTGCTGAAGAAGTATCCCGAGTGCGCCCGTACGCTGGCCAAGTACCGCATCAATCCCGGCAACGTTTCGATTGGCAAGAAGGACGACAACAACTTTCGCGCCATGATCGACGTGGCCATCGAGAACGACAAGCCGGTGCGCATCGGCGTGAACTGGGGCTCGCTGGATTCGGCGCTGCTCACCCGGCTGATGGACGAGAACTCCACGCTTGCCGAGCCGAAGGACGCGCGCGACGTGACCATGGAAGCCATGGTGCAATCGGCGCTGCGTTCGGCGGAGCTGGCCGTGAGCTACGGATTGCGCAAGGACCAGATCATCCTCAGCGCCAAGGTCAGCGGAGTGCAGGATCTGATCGACGTCTATCGCGAGCTGGCGCGCCGCTGCGAATACCCGCTGCATCTCGGGCTGACCGAAGCCGGCATGGGCTCGAAGGGAATCGTCAGCAGTACCGCCGCTCTCGCCGTAGTTTTGCAAGAAGGCATCGGCGACACCATTCGCGTCTCGCTGACGCCTGCGCCGAACGGCGACCGCACCGAAGAAGTTCAGGTCGCGCAGCAGATTTTGCAGTCCATGCAGATTCGCAGCTTCACCCCGCAGGTCACCGCCTGCCCCGGCTGCGGCCGCACCACCTCAACCTTCTTCCAGGAGATGGCCGAGCAGATTCAGGGCTACCTGCGCGAGCAGATGCCGGTCTGGAAGACCACTCACCTGGGCGTGGAAGAGATGAAGGTCGCGGTGATGGGCTGCGTCGTCAACGGCCCCGGCGAGTCGAAGCACTCGAACCTCGGCATCTCGTTGCCGGGAACCTTCGAGGAGCCCAAGGCGCCGGTCTACGTCGATGGCCGCCTGATGACCACGCTCAAGGGCGATCACATCGTCGCCGAGTTCATCAAGATCCTCGACGACTACGTCGACTCGCACTACGCCAAGAGCGACAAGCCGCAGTTGACGACGATCGGGTAAGTTGGCGAACAAATGAACCCGACAGACCTGCCGGAGTGCCCCACTCATTCCTTCATTTGGAATGAGTGGGATATCACAGGGTTGAGCCCATGACGTCACAGACGCGATCTGACTCAACCTCGTAAACTGAAGCAGTGACAGCAGGTCTCAAGCGCTATTATCTCGCAGGCTCCCTCCACTTCATTACATTCAGCTGCTATCGACGCCAACCGCATCTAGGGATGGCGGCGCGACGCGATTTGTTTCTTCGCGTCTTAGAGCATGCTCGGCGACGCTATGGTTTCGCTCTCCTGGGCCACGTCGTGATGCCGGAACACATTCACCTGCTGATGACCATGCCAACCATCGGTGACCCTTCCGTTGTCATGAAGGTTGTAAAGGTGCGCTTCACCCGACTGCTGCGAAAGCATGAAGGATTCACCGGCCCAGTGTGGCAGAAGCGCTTTTACGACTTCAACGTGTGCACCGACAGGAAGAGAGTTGAAAAGCTACGATACAGGCACCGCAATCCGGTGAAACGTGGCCTGGTTCAGAGCCCCGAGGAATGGGAGTGGAGCAGCTTCCGAGCTTACTTGCATGGTGAGAAGGGTCTGGTAGACACCGATCCTTCTCCGTGGAAGTTCACGGTTCGTGAATCCCACTCATTCCAAACGATGGAATGAGTGGGGCACCCGCCAACTACACCGTCTTCAGATTTGGTGAACTCGCCTCGACAGTCATCCTCGTCGCGCTTCTCATAGACCATCATCTTAAGAGGCGACGCCGCCGTCCTTAGGGCCGACGGATGTACACTTTCCCCCGACATGGTTCACATCGAATTCGCAGTCTTGTTTCTCGCCCTCCTCTGGCTCATGTGGATGGTCGCGTTCTATCGCTACAGCGGCCTCGGTCACTTGGAGCGCGAGGTGGATGACATCAAGGCAAACCAGGCCTACGCGCTGGAAGTGCTGCGCGTTGGATCGACCGAAATCATCGGGATTGATAGAACCGACGCGGTAATCCGATCCGCAGACAAATATCGGCAGGAATGTCGCAAAGAATTGGCAGCGGCGCGAGGAATCAAGATTTGAAACTGGATTATTTCGAACGGGTGGCCCATAACTGCACCCCTTTGGTGATTATGAAATAGTAAACTGTACGTCTTCCCCCACGATTCAATGTGGACGCCGCAATCCTCTCCGTCCTTCCCATGCCGACTGCCAACGGCAGGCAAGTGTGGACCAGCGCCGCGCATGACGTTGTATCTATCGATTCGACTACCCGATGTCGCAGCCCAGAGAGAAGAGCAATGCGGCGCAGATTTCGTTCATTCGCGCGGAGCTGAGTTGAGTCACGCGCCTCCCCAACCGTTTTTGCGAGACGGTGACCGCATTGTGGAGGTTCACGGCACAAGAGGCTTTCATACCGTCGTCTTCGGTCAGCACAACCTCGGACGGCGCACCGCGCATGGTGGCGAAAGAAAAACGTCACGAAGTTACCTTCGTAACCTCGACTAGTCACATTTCTCTTGGCTTTAGTTCAGCGACCCTTAAACTATTTATGAGGACACGGTTTGCCGTGTGCGCCCAGTGCGCCGGTTCCTAAGTTGTTTGAAATCAATTAAGTACCTGTAAACTGCTGGGGCTCAATTATTTGCATTGGAAATGTGGCCTAAAGTGTTGAAAACAAGGTATCGGCAAAACGTTTTTTTTGTGATCTTGCGCACATTCCACGGGCATGGTTGGGTGGGAGCTTTAGGGTGTCATCCCGAGGCGAAGCCGAGGGATCCGCAGTTGGTGGCGGCCCCGAAGGTCCGTGGCGCTACCTGCAAACTGCGGATCCCTCGGCTTCGCTCGGGATGACACCTCGGACTTCGCCTCGGGATGACACCTCCGAACGTCGACCGGGATGTTGGGCCGTGGGTAGTGGAAACTACGAACCCTGCGAACCTCCGGACGAAGCAAGCCGTTCCAGCGCCCAGCGCGCGTGCTCGGCCACATTGGCGTCCTCGTCCTGAGCCAATTGCTCTAGCGAGGGCCGAAACCGACTGTCTCCGGTGTTGCCCATGGCCACGGCGACGTTCCGCCGCAGGCCGGCGTACTTGGCGCGCTTGATGGGAGAGCCGCGGAAGACTTCGCGAAACTCGTCCAGCGAAAGTCCGGCAAGCCACGCCAAATCGGGGTTAACTAACTGGGTTCTGGGGGTGAATTGCGGCGATTTGGGTCACTGGAGCCTGGCGATTCCACGGACAAACATCCTGGCAGATGTCGCAGCCATAGACTTGGCGGCCGATTCCCTCGCGCAGGTCAACCGGGATATCCCCTCGCTTTTCGATGGTGAGATACGAGATGCACTTGGTGGCGTCGAGCTGGTACGGAGCAGGGAAGGCATTCGTAGGGCAGGCGTCAAGGCAGCGCGTGCACGAGCCGCAGCGGTCGGCGGCAGGAAGGTCAGGCGTCAGCTCGAGCGAGGTGAGCATCACGCCGAGGAAGAGCCACGAGCCGAGCTTCTCGTTGAGCACGCAGGTGTTCTTGCCGATCCAGCCGATTCCGGCATGTTGCGCGAAAATGCGCTCGATCACCGGCCCGGTATCGACATAGCACCAGGTGCGCGGCTTCTCGAGACCTTGCTGAGCGATCAAGTCGATCAGCTTGGTTTCGAGTGAGCGCAGTTTTTCCAGCAGCACGTCGTGATAGTCGCGCTCGGTCCAGGCGTAGCGCGAGATCCATCCCTGCGAGGTCGAGCCGGAATGTGTCGAGTAGGGCTCGTCAGCGTTGTAGTTCAACGCGCAGACCATAACCGAGCGTGCCCAGGGGGTCGCGTTGGCCAGCGACGCGCGCTTCAGCTGGCCGGCATCGTTGCGCGACTCGAGATAGCGCATTTCGCCGCCATATCCAGCGTTCAGCCAATCAGGGAAGAAGCGATGCTCGGGGGTGTCAGCGACTCCGGCAATGCCGGCAAGGTCGAAGCCCTCGTCGAGCGCGAGGCGCTTAATGTCGGCCGAGAGTTGGCTAGTGAGATACGGCAAGGCAACTCGATTCTAACCACGGACGCCTTTGCGGGTGTCCCACAACAGCAGGTTCTTCGCTTCGCTCAGAATGACAGCAATCTGGATGACAGCGCTCCGAATGCAGAACGGCAGCAATCCAGATGACAGCAATCCGGATGCAGAACGGCAGCAATCCGGATGATCCGTGTAATCCGCGGCTGCGCTTTTCGTTCTTGTCCGCGGCCCTGCGGGTACAATGTTCAAAATACATCGTCTAACGTTTGTCGCAATCTAATGGGTTGAGTCAGGAGAAAGTCTAGAAATGCCTCAGTTAATGAGAACTTCGAATCCCGCGCTGAGCGGCGACGCCTTCCAGAATGCCGGCGTCAGCACGCTGGGCGAAGGGATGACGATTTCGGGTGCCGTGAACAAGACCGGCATCCTGTTGCTGCTCTGCGTTGCCAGCGCCGCGTGGGTATGGAACCGTTTCTTCGGCGCGAGTTCGATGGAAGAGGCGATGGCCTCGATGGCTCCGCTGGTCACCGTCGGAGCGATCGGCGGATTGATCGTCGCCTTCGTCACCATCTTCAAGAAGCAATGGGCGCCGGTCACAGCGCCAATCTACGCGCTGCTGGAAGGCCTGGTATTGGGCGGCGTGTCGGCCATGTTCGAGACGCGCTTCCATGGGCTGGCGATTCAGGCAGTGGCGCTGACGTTCGGAACGCTGGTGGTGATGCTGATTGCGTATCGTTCAGGCCTGATCAAGGTCACGGACAAGCTGCGCCTCGGCATCGTCGCTGCCACCGGCGGCATCATGGTGTTCTACCTGATCCAGTTCGTGCTGGGGTTCTTTGGATTCCGTTTCGCCGCGGTGAACGGTTCCGGGCCGATTGGGATCATCTTTAGCCTGGTCGTGGTCGGCGTAGCTGCGCTGAACCTGGTGCTGGACTTTGACCTGATCGAAAACGGCGCGCGCTGGAACGCTCCCAAGTATATGGAGTGGTATAGCGCCTTCGCGCTTCTGGTAACGCTGGTGTGGCTGTATCTGGAAATGCTGCGCCTGCTGTCGAAGTTCAGGGAGCGGTAAGCAGCGAGGTTTTCTGCACCGCGAACACAGGGTGCCCCATCCCCCGGCATCTTCTGCCGGGGTGGGGTTTCATGCTTCGACAGCGCAGAGTTCAAGCATTTGAGAATAATCCCCACCCCGGCCAAAATCAGGCCGAATGGGGCCCCCGCTGAACTGTCACACCGTCATTGAGTTCGATATTTATTGGCAGCTTTCGCTGACCATCTTCAAGTGAGTTACGTGAAGGTCGGAATAGCTGATCTCCGCCCGCCTCGGACTTCTCGCTGGGTTCGACCTTAGTTTCATGGGACTTCGAGCCCTGCATCTCATGTCCCATGACAGTTACCTTATGGCCGACGTGGGCGGCGAGATTGCTGCCGGTTAGCTCCCAACTCTTGCCGTTTTCGTCTTTAAGGTAGTAGCCGCCGTTTTCCTGGCCTTTTTGCAAGCAGCCAGTGGCGGTGACAGTCTGGCCGTGCATGGATGAACCGCTCTGGCCCATGTCGGAGCCGCTCTGCCCGAACATCGCCAGCGGAAACAAAATGAGAGACAGTCCGAAAGCGCAACCTAATAGGATTTTGCCCATAGATCCTCCTTTGCCCAATTAGGGCCGGCCTGTGGGATAGATGCCTCTACCGAAACTGCTGATGTGCCCTTTTTTCAGGGCACATGGATTCGTATCCTGATTTGCCAAAAGCTGCGGCCAATCCACGCACCGGACGGTGGACGTACTCCGATGTGCCCGATGTAACGAAGTGTCCGCTGGGAGTATCTAACGGACAGGACAAAACGGGTGTGGAGAAACAAGCATGTTGATCAAGAAACCGTCGGACATTCTTTCCTCTGAAATAACGCCGCAGAGCTTGTACATCAATCGGCGGCCTTTCTTGCGGGCGCGGGTCGCTTGCAGGAGCGGCGGTGCTGGGCGTGAAGTTGCCGGGCCTGCTATCGCCGAAGAAACCGTTTCGGCCAACGCCAAGCTGAACTACAAGCCAGGGCCCTACGGCACGACGGAGAAGCAAACGCCATACAACGACATCACGAACTACAACAACTACTACGAGTTCTCCACCGACAAGTACGAGCCGGCGAAGCTGGCGGCGGATTTCAAGCCCGTCGCCGTGGTCGGTGAAGGTCGATGGGTTGGTCGAACAAGCCGAAGACCTTCGACATCGACACGCTGATGAAGATGCAGCTGGAAGAGCGCGTCTATCGCATGCGCTGCGTCGAGGGATGGTCGATGGTGATTCCGTGGGTCGGCTTTCCGCTCGAAGTCGCTGCTCGATCAGGTTGAGCCGAATTCGAAGGCGAAGTACGTGGAGTTCACCACGCTGGAGGATCCCAAGCGCTTTCCCGGCCAGCAGCGCGGACGTGCTCGACTGGCCCTATGTTGAGGGTTTGCGACTGGACGAGGCGAATAATCCGCTGACGATCCTGGCGGTCGGCCTGTACGGGCAGACGCTGCCCAATCAGGATGGCGCTCCGATCCGTCTGGTGGTGCCGTGGAAGTACGGGTTCAAGGGAATCAAGGCAATCGTGAATATCAAACTGGTCGAGAAGCAGCCGGTTTCGACCTGGATGAAGGCTGGTCCGAATGAGTATGGCTTCTACTCCAACGTGAATCCGAACGTCGACCATCCGCGCTGGAGCCAGGCCAAGGAGCGTCGCATCGGCGAATTCTTCAAACGGGATACGCTGATGTTCAACGGCTACGGCGATCAGGTCGCATACATGTACAAGGGCATGGATCTGAAGAAGAATTTCTAAGCACTCCGGCGGTGAGTGGTTCCGCGTATGGAAGGGCGGGAAACTTTGGGCGAAGGGAGACACCGCGTCCGGGCAGACATTGGTATGTGACAATTCCAGCCCAGCGCGGAAGCGCTGGGTAAGCCAGTATTTGAGACATAGGTGAGCCGGTTTCAACCGGCGACAGGTTCGGGTTGTTGGATTCACGCTGCGTGTCGCCCCTGAAGGGGCTCGGCCGGCAGTAGGAGATCTGGTACCCAGCGCTTCCGCGCTGGGCTCGAATTGTTTGAGTTGCAATGAGAACCCAAGCTATCTCAAACCCGCGATCTTTCTCGCTTGCCTATTGCCGCTGGCTCGCCTGGGATGGAAAGCGTTTGACTCGGGGCTGGGCGCCAATCCCATCCAGGTGATCACGTTTTCTACCGGAAAGTGGACGCTGGTCTTCCTGCTGCTGACGCTGTCGATTACTCCGCTGCGCAAGCTGACGAAGCAGTACTGGCTCATCCAATATCGCCGCATGATCGGCCTGTTCGCGTTCTTCTACGCGCTGTCTGCACTTCACCACTTACATCTGGCTGGACCAGTTCTTCGACCTGCACAGCGTTTACAAAGACATCTACAAGCGGCCCTTCATCACGGTCGGATTTACTGCATTCGTGTTGATGATCCCCTTAGCGCGACCTCCACGCAGCGGGCCATCCGCAAGCTGGGCAAGCGCTGGCAGACGCTGCACCGGCTGATTTACTTCAGCGCCATCGCGGGGGTGATTCATTTCCTGTGGGCGGTGAAGCTGGACAAGCGGGTACCGGAAATCTACGGCGCTGTTCTCAGCGTCTTACTTCTGTATCGGCTGTTGGTTTGGTGTCGCGGCCGACTAGGGACGTCGAAAGCTGTCGTACCTCGCAATCAAGCTGGCACGCAACGAGTGGTCATCGAGGAACGTTAGGCACGATTCGGGGAAATTTCGCTGCTTGTTGGCGGTGTCCGCTGCGTTATTATCGTACAGATTCGGGGCGGAGCCTTCTCCGCGTTAGCTCATGCAGACGCGCAACTTCCGCAATCTTTTACGCAGAACGCTCTTCTTCCCCTGATTCTTCTGGTTCTCCTCGCCGTTACGTTGGTCATCGAAGTCCTCTCGCTGACCTCGAACCTAACGTCGGGTTGACCATTCCGACCATGTAATGGACAGCTCGCGGCAAACCATGCGCTATATGGTGGAGATGGAATCGAGCCTGCGCGGCTATGAGCTTACCCGTGATCCGAAATTTATAGACAGCTTCCAGCAGGCAAAGGCACAGCTTCCCGAAGGGATCGACCGGCTGGTGCAGCTCACCGCCGACAATCAGCTGCAACAGAGCCGGCTGAAAGAGATTCGGGACCTGGATAACGCGTGGATTGACTGGGCGCAGCGGCAAATCGCGCAGCGTTCCACCACGCCTCCCGGAGAGGATGAACTGCTCTACGGGGTCCGCCTGATCGACGAAATTCGTGCCCGGCAAAGGGAGCTGACGAGGGAAGAGGAACGCTTGCTGCACGAACGTTCCCACCGGGCGACGATCCTGGGAAGGGTGGTTCTGGTCAGTGCCGTGGGCCTTTCCTTCATCGTAGCCCTGGTGTTGCTCACCCTTACCCGCGGGGAATTGCACTCCCTGACCGAGACCTACGAGATGCATCTGCGGGCGGAGGCGGAGCAGACACATCGCTTGCATGAGAGCCGTGAGTTTTTCCGCATCACGCTGAATAGCCTGGCGGACGGGGTGGTGGCGACCGATGCCCAGCAGAGAGTTACTTTCATTAATCCCATCGCGCAAAAGCTGACACGGTGGGAGGATGAAGACGAAGTTAAGGGGCGTCTGCTGCAGGAGGTGCTCCGCCTGCTGGATGAAAGCACACGAATCGAAGTGCGCAAGCCGCTGGAAACCTTAATGCGCTCCGACGAGAGCGCCAGCGTGCCGCTGGAGCTATTGATGGTGGGCCGTGCCGGCAACGAGTTTCCCGTGGAGGTGAACGCGGCGCCCATTAGAAATGAAGCCGGTGAGCTTTCCGGCACCGTGATCGTGTTTCGTGACATCAGCCATCGCCGCCAGACGGAGCAGACGCTTCGCGCCAGTGAACGGCTGAACCAGGCGGGCCGTCTGTCGGCGACGATCGCGCATGAGATCCGCAATCCTCTCGATACGGTCACCAACCTCATCTACCTGCTGCAGCACGATAGCAACTCCGGCAGCATGACGCGGCAGTATCTGGAAATGGCGAGCGAGGAGTTATCGCGTATCACCCAAATTACCGGGCAGTTGCTCACGTTTCACCGCGAGGCACGACATCCTATCGAGGTGAATATCACCGAGGTCCTGGATAGCGTGTTGACGCTGTTCGCTCCCCAAGTCCGCAAAGGCAACGTGACGGTCGAGAAACGCTTTGAAGCCGCAGCCAGAGTACGTGGTTTTCCAGGAGAGCTGCGGCAGGTGTTTTCCAATCTGGTAGGGAACGCGCTCGACGCAATGCCGAATGGAGGTCGCCTGGTCCTGAGCGTGCACGAGAGCACCCGGGCTGATGATCCCATGCGCAAGGGTATCCGGACAACCATCATCGACAGCGGGCAAGGGATACCTTTGGGCGTGAAGCGCAATCTGTTTGCGCCGTTCTACACCACCAAAGGGGAGAAGGGAACTGGACTTGGCCTTTGGGTTAGCCGAGGCATTGTGGAGAAGCACGAAGGGACGATTCATGTCATCAGCAGCGTGCGTGACGGACGCAGCGGCACCGCATTCTCCGTTTTCCTGCCCTTCGAACATGTCGAGGGAAAACTCGACGCCAGCCGCGTTACACCCGGCGTCCATGCCTAGAACTCGCGACTAAGAACATTACCTTCATCTCTGCCGGGTCACGAACAAGTTGTTCGTGATCGCCAGGTTGCCGCTTGACTGTTTTGATATTTCTAGTATTCTCGAAATATGAAGCTGGCAACCGAGGAAACTGCCGAGAACGTCACCAAGTTTGCGGACATGTTCTCCGCCATGGGTACCGAGCCGCGCCTGCGCATCATGCAACTGCTGCTGTCGGCCCATCCCGATGGGCTTGTCGTCAGGCGAGATCCAGGAAGAGTTGGACATCCCCAACTCGACGCTGTCGCACCACCTGGACAAACTGCGCAGCGAGGACCTGGTCAAGGTGCAGCGCGAGAGCACTTTTCTGCGCTACACCGCCAACACCGAAGCGCTGCGCGAACTATTGCAATTTCTTTATGCCGAATGCTGTACCCGGAATAAGGCGCTTAAGCCGAAGACCATCATCCAGGTTTGCAAATAGGAGACCATCATGAGCACGACGGATATCAAGGAAGTAGTGAAAGAGAAATACGGGCAGGCTGCTTTGCGTGTCACCACCGGCGGAAGCAGTTGTTGCGGAGCGGCGCCGGCGAGCGTCGAGCTGCTGCGACCCCATCACCTCAAACCTCTATGACGTTTCGCAGATCAAGCAGATTCCCGAGGAGGCGCTGCTGGCCTCGCTGGGCTGCGGCAATCCGACGGCTCTGGCGAAGCTGAACCCGGGCGAAACCGTGCTCGATCTGGGCTCGGGAGGCGGGATCGATGTTCTGCTTGTCGGCGCGGCGCGTCGGGCCGACCGGCAAAGCTTACGGGCTCGACATGACCGACGAGATGCTGGCGCTGGCCAACGAGAACAAGCGCAAGTCCGGCTTGGAGAATGTCGAATTTCTGAAGGGCGAGATTGAGAACATTCCGCTGCCCGACAACTCGGTGGACGTGATTATTTCCAACTGCGTCATCAACCTCTCGGCCGACAAGGACAGGGTGCTGCGCGAGGCGTTTCGCGTGTTGAGGCCGGGCGGACGCTTTGCCGTTTCCGACGTGGTCACGCGCGGGCGAGATCAATCCCGAGATTCGCAAGAACATATCTGCTGTGGGTGGGCTGCATCGCCGGCGCGCTGGATGAGAAGGAATATCGCGACAAACTGCTCGCCGCCGGTTTCGAGCAGGTCGAGATGGAGACCACTCGCGTCTACAAGACCGAAGAAGCGCGGGAGATGCTTACCGCCGAAGGACTCGACGTTGACGCCATCGCGGCGGAAGCGGATGGCAAGTTCATGAGCGCTTTCATTCGGGCGGTGAAACCGGCAAGCGTGGCTAAGGCCTGTTGCGGGCCGGCGTGCTGCAGCTAGAGCGATCGATCGATTGCGTAATTCGCTTTGTATCGGGGCACGTCTTAGACGTGGACGTGCGGGAAGAAGCCAGCTCAGCCGATGGCTTTGGCCATCCCTCGTCCGACAGCAAATATGGCAGGGGCTAAAGCCCCGACCAATAAATCGCCACTGTTCGGCACGACTAAAGGTCGTGCCCTGATACAAAGCAACGCAAGTGGAGGACCTGCAATGCAACGCCACTACAACGTTCTCTTCTTGTGCACCGGCAATTCGGCGCGGTCGATCATGGCCGAGGCGATTCTGAACTCAAAGGCCGACCGAATTTCACTGCCTACAGTGCGGGAAGCCATCCCTCAGGCGCGGTGCGTCCGGAGGCGCTTCGCCAACTCGAGTCCGCCCACATTCCGGCGCAGGGCGCACGCAGCAAGTCGTGGGAAGAGTTCTCGCGGCCGGACGCACCGAAGCTCGACTTCGTCATCACCGTGTGCGACAACGCCGCGAAGGAAGTCTGCCCGGTGTGGCCGGGTCAGCCCATCTCCGCGCATTGGGGCGTGCCCGATCCGGCCGCGGTTGAGGGCAGCGACGCCGACAAGGAACGCGCTTTTCGCGAAGCGTTTTTCATGCTCGAACGCAGAATCAGCCTGTTTCTGTGCCTTCCGCTGGCCAGCCTGGACCGTCTTGCGCTGAAGAAGGAAATCGACAACATCGGGCAGACGTCGACCACGTGACGCAATAGCGACAAGCGATGAAGAACACAACGCCGCCTTAGTTTTCTCGATCGTTATCTCACCGCCTGGATCTTCGCCGCCATGGTGTTCGGCGTCGTGCTGGGCTGGCTGGTGCCCACAGTTGTACCGTTTCTAAATCGCTTCAGCATCGGTACGACCTCGATCCCGATTGCGATCGGGCTGATCGTGATGATGTACCCGCCCTTCACCAAGGTGCGGTACGAGGAGCTGCACGAGGTCTTTCGCAACAAGAAAGTGCTTGGGCTGTCGCTGGTGCAGAACTGGGTTGTCGGGCCCATCCTGATGTTCGTGCTGGCCGTGGTGTTTCTGCGCGGCTATCCGGAGTACATGGCCGGACTCATCATGATTGGGCTGGCGCGCTGCATCGCCATGGTCATCGTGTGGAACGAACTGGCGAAGGGCGACACCGAATACGCGGCCGGCCTGGTGGCATTCAATTCTCTTTTCCAGGTGTTCTTTTACTCGCTCTATGCCTGGATCTTCATCACCGTTCTTCCCGCTCACCTCGGGCTGAAGGGTCGGTGGTCAACGTTTCCATCGGCAGAGATTGCCAAGAGTGTCTTCATCTATCTCGGCGTTCCTTTCCTCGCGGGCTTCCTGACTCGCGTGCTGCTGGTCCGCGCGAAGGGACTTGAGTGGTACAACCACAGCTTCGTTCCGCGCGTGAGCCCGCTGACGCTGATCGCGCTGCTGTTCACGATTGTCATCATGTTCTCGCTCAAGGGCGCAGTACATCGTGCGGCTGCCGCTGGATGTGTTGCGCATCGCCGTACCGCTGCTGATCTATTTCGTGGTGATGTTCCTGGTGTCGTTTTACATGGGGCGCAAGCTGGGAGCGGACTACTCGAAGACCACCACGCTTGCCTTTACAGCGGCCTCGAACAATTTTGAGCTGGCGATTGCGGTCGCGGTGTCGGTCTTCGGCATTAACTCAGGAGCGGCATTTGCTGCCGTGATCGGGCCGCTGGTAGAAGTTCCGGTGATGATTGCGCTGGTGAACGTGGCCTTCTACTTCCAGCGAAAATACTTCCAACAGCCAGCAATCGGAACGGCAAGGGACGTCCGCGCATATCCGGCAGGATAGACATCGAGTCGGGGCAATGCGCTGGTGATCTGCAGGCTGGTTTCTTGATAGAATGCGCCCCTGAGTTGTTATGCGCTGTTTGCTGCTCACGGTTTTTCTCTGCGGCTTCCTGCCGTCCTTCGTGATGGCGCAGAACAGCACCAGCGTTCCGTGGAACTGCACCGGTAGAGATAAAGAGGCGCAGCTACAGCCCAGCTACGGGAAGTATCAAGATCCAGCTTATCCGAGTGCGCTAAGCCTTTTTCTCACGCTCAAGGATCGCGGCATTAGTGTGAACTGTGTCGCTCGCTCGACGATGGATCGTTTCCTAACAGGTCAGATAGGGGCCGCTATTTTCCGCACTGACAAGGGTTCTTTCCAGGCACTGTTCTTTCCCACGCGACAGCAGGTGCAGGAAGTCCGTTTCAGCGAACGGCGGGAAGGTGACTGGTACCGGCACACGGTTTCCACTCCGCCGCCTTCGATTACGCGGACTTGGGATAGCATCAAGCCTGAGCATCTTGTGAGACACGATGATGTGCTGCTGATGATAACGAATGAAAGCTTGGCGAAGATCCTGCGGGACACGCTAGAGCCTTAACGACACAAGCTCTCTGCCTCACTTCTGAACCAGCCGGTTGTACTTCCGCAACACCTCTTGCAGCTCTTTGTGCGGGATCGCGTTCACCGTGTGATCGTTGATGCCGGTCATAGTCTCGGCCGCGATCATGGCGTTGATCACCGCTTCTTCTACGCACTGCACCGTCGCGAGGAATAGCGGCTCCATTTCATCGTTCGGCAACATTGCAACTTGCTTGACGCCTTTCGGGTCCCACGCTCCTGAGTTGGCGGTAGAGAAGGCGATGAAGATGTCTCCGGAGCCGTTGCCGGAATAGCTGCCGTCGCGTCCCAGGCCGAGCGGCACACGGCGCGCGATCCGCTTGAGCTGCTGCGGCAACAGAGGCGCATCGGTGGCGACGACCACGATGATCGAGCCCTGGTCTTTTTCGCGAACGATGCCGGGTGGCAACTCGCGGCCCACGGGAATTCCGGCGATGCGCAACTGCTCCTGCTTACCGTAATTGCATTGCACCAGCACGCCCACGGTGTAGCCGCCCTCTTTGGCATCGAGCTTGCGCGATGCAGTACCGGTGCCACCTTTGAATCCGTTGCAGATCATGCCGGTGCCGCCGCCGACGTTGCCTTCGGCAATCGCGTCCGCCAGTGGCGGAATCAAGGGCGTGAAACGCGTGCTCCGGCTTCACATGGAAGCCATTGATGTCGTTCAGGTAGCCATCGTAGGTTTCGGCGACCACCGGCAGACCCCACCACGCCTCGTCGGCCGGGTCCTTGACATGCTGCACCCGCCATTGGATGACAGCATCGCGCACGACGCCTACGCTGTGGGTGTTGGTGATCATCACCGGTCCTTCGAGAAAGCCGGACTCCTCCACCCAGGTCGTGCCTGTCATCTCGCCATTGCCGTTCAGCGAATACCATCCGGCGAACACCGGATCGCCAAACACGATTCTTCCCGCGCGGGAAGAACCGCAGTTACGCCGGTACGTACCGGCCCTTCGCCGACCTTCAATTTGCCGGAGCCGGAGATCAAGGTCGTGTATCCGACTTCGACTCCTTGCACATCGGTGATGGCGTTCAGCGGTCCGGGTGTGCCGTCGAACGGAATACCCAAATCACGGGCGCGAGGTTTCGATTGTGCGGGAGCCGACGAGGCGAGAGCGATCATGATACCGATTATCGCCAGAAGGGCAGAGTAGTGGGTAGTGGGATGATTGGGCATGGGAGGGAAGTGTATCAACTCGGCGAAAATACCCTGTGCGTGGGCGGACAAACTGCAGGTCCGTCGACTCCCCCCTCGACTGCGCTCGGGGTCCGCTCAGGATGACACACGGGAAGCGTCAACGTGCCTGCTCGGGGTGGCGCGAACCAAACTTGGGACGCATAGCTGGGGCGCGGACAAACTGCAGGTCCCTCGACTCCTCGCTGACGCTCGTCACTCGGGATGACACCCGACGAAAGAGGTTATGCTGCGGCAGGCTACGCTCAGGCGGTCACGATGAGCGCCTGGCAGGGCAGCTTGCCGACGCGGCGATAGGTGTGCGGCACGCTGGGATCGAAGTAGATGGAGTCGCCCGCGTCCAGTTCGTAATCGTCGAGGCCAAGCTTGAGTCCCAGTTTGCCCTTGGTGACATGCAGGAACTCCGAGCCGGGATGCTGGTGGGGCTTCAGCTTCTCGGGACCCACGGCTTCGAAGTCCGCCAGGTAGGCGTTGGTGCGCCGCTCGTTGCACTTGAAGTCAAGGCTCTCGAAGTAATACGCGATGTCGAGCGCGCCGGGACGCTCGGGCAGCCGAATGCGTTCGTCCTTGCGAATGATGGAAACGACGTGGCGCTTGCGTTCGTCAGTAAAGAAATAGTCCAACCCAACACTGAACACCATGGCGATGCGCAACAGGGTGGGCAGCGTGGGATAGAGTTTGTCACGCTCCAGCTTGGAGAGCAGGGCGGGAGAGAGTCCGGTGTGCTTGCCTAACTCCACCAGTCCCATGCTTTTCTTGAGCCGGAGCGCCCGTAATTTTGGCCCGATTTGATAGGGGCGAAGGCCGTCTTCGATGGTCTTATTGACCATGGTCTACCTCACTTTTCTTGCGGCGAAAATTGCCGGCAATAATTTTCTTTGTGTGCACAAACTCTAATGCGTGCAACATCTTTCTCCGTATGGTCAAACAGATGTTCAGTATAGTCAAGTGCAGTGGCTGGTAGTTCATCACCCGCCGCTCAGACCGCCAAAAGTTGGGCGCAAGGATCGTGCGGTCTGCCGCGGTGGCTAGCTTGGGGGAGTTAGCCATCGCAACTTCTATGTTCCCAACGGGGGGACCTCAAGGGCTAAAAGCCCTCGAGTATTTTTCAACGGCCTCGACGCTGGCCTGAAGGCCAGCTCTACCACGGCCTCGACGCTCGCCTAAAGGCCCGGGCTCTGCTGCTGTATTACACTCACGCTCATGCCGCGTGATCCGGTCGAGCTCGAAGTCTTCAAGCATCTGTTTCATGCCATTGCCGAGGAGATGGGAGCTGCGCTGCGGCGCACCGCATTTTCCCCGAACATCAAGGAGCGCCGCGATTACTCGTGCGCCGTATTCAACGGCGATGGCGATGTTCTCGCCATGGGCGACCACATGCCGGTGCACCTGGGATCGATGCCCATGTCGGTGGCGGCGGCGATTGCGCAACTCGAGCTTGCCGTGGGCGACGTTGCCATGCTCAACGATCCCTTTCGCGGGGGCACGCACCTGCCCGACATCACGGTGGTCGCTCCGGTATTTATTGGGACGGGCGGCAAGCGCCGCGGAGGCAAGTCGCGACCAGGCTTTTACGTTGCGGCCCGGGCCCACCATGCGGATGTGGGCGGCACCCACGCAGGATCGATGGGGCCGTGTAGCGACATTTACCAGGAAGGGCTGCGGATTCCGCCGGTGAAGCTGGTGCGGGCGGGTGAGATGGATCGCGATGTACTCGCGCTTTTGCTAAACAATGTTCGCACGCCGGAGGAGCGCGAAGGCGATTTGCGGGCACAGCTCGCAGCTTGTCACACCGGAGCGACTCGACTGCACGAGCTCTGCGAGCGTTACACACTCAAGCGTGTACAAGCTGCCGGCGATGATTTACTGCTCTACTCCGAGGAAATGATGCGTGCGTTCTTGCGCGATCTGCCGCGAGGAAGCTACTCGGCGGAAGACTTTCTGGACGACGACGGCATGGGATCGGGGCCGATACGCATCGCTGTCCGCATCACCTTGCCGGGGCAGAGTCGGCGTGCCAGTGAGAGGCGCGGACCCGGCGCCATCATCGACTTCACCGGAAGCTCGCCACAGGTAGAGGGCAGCATCAACGCCGTGGAAGCGATCACCTACTCCGCCTGCTTCTACGTATTTCGAAGTTTGCAGCGCGAAGATGTACCGGCCACCGCAGGCCTCATGCGTCCGATTAAGCTTATAGCTCCGCCGGGAACAGTCGTAAATGCGCGACCGCCAGCCGCCGTGGCTGGAGGCAATGTCGAGACCTCGCAGCGCATCGTCGATGTGCTGCTGAAGGCCTTGGCACAAGTACTGCCCGAGCGCATCGCGGCGGCGTCGTCCGGAACCATGAATAATCTGACTATCGGTGGCATGGACGATCGTTCGGGTGCGCCGGTTCCTTTCGCCTACTACGAAACCATCGCCGGCGGGTCGGGTGCGAGCGCCGCTCATGATGGCGTCTCGGGCGTGCACACACACATGACGAATTCGCTGAACACCCCGGCGGAGGCGCTGGAGTATGCCTATCCATTTCGAATCACGCGGTATTCGTTACGTGAGGCCAGTGGCGGCGAAGGAGAACACCGCGGCGGCGATGGCATCGTCCGCGAGATTGAGGTGCTGACCGATGTCACGGTCACGGTTCTTTCCGACCGGCGCAAGTTGCGTCCTTACGGCTTGGCGGAAGGCGGCGAGGGGCAGCCTGGAAAGACAAGCGTGGTGCGCCAGGACGGCTCGCTCGAACTGTTGCCCGGGAAGTCCAGCGCCCGCCTGAAACGGGGCGAACGAGTGCGAGTGGAGAGTCCCGGCGGCGGAGGATGGGGTAGATAAATCCTCGGGCGAACGCATGAACTAGGGCGCATTGCTTAACCTTCGGTGCTCGGGAAATCACCACCCACTGTTGCCGTAGTCATTTGACTTTAGCCTTAAGCGTGCTGAACAATAGGCGGCAGTTCTACGGGCCCGTAAGCGATTGCCCTTATCTTTGTTTCGCGCCGCCGACCGGCCGGCCGATAGGACCGAATTAAATGGCAAAAATCCTTTGTGTGGACGACGAGCCCAATATCGTCAGTCTGAAGTGCACTATTCTACAGGCCGCCGGCCACGAGGCGACGGCTTCCACTTCGGTGAAAGACGCCATCGACAAACTCGAACACAACGCCTATGACGCCGTGGTGACGGATTGGCGTCTGGGCGATGCCAATGGTCGTGCCGTATTACAGGCCGCTAAAACCAATTCCACCATGCCCGTGGTGGTCGTCTCCGGCTATGTCTCGGAGGCCTTTCAGGCTCCGGAGCCGCTGGCAGATCTCTATCTCGAAAAGCCCATCAATCCGGAAGAGCTGGTCACCATCGTCAACGAGTTGTTGAAGATCGGAGACAAAGCGCAGGGTGAGCAGTACCGGCCTGAGACTGTCGGCCCGGAAGTAGAACAGCGCGCGTCGGACAACGGAGCGCAGCTCAAAGCAAGACAGAGCAAGGCAAAATAGCGCCACGGGCCCCGCGAAGGCTCTTTTCCGCAGGAGAGCGGCAATAACGTAACAGTGCTAATTCAGAATGGTGGGCCGCTTCGGTTGGGTCTTGCCGTCGATGGTAGTCAGCCCGGTGGGTTTCAGTTTGCGCTCGGGCTCGAGTTGCACCGCGGCAGTTGCTTGGGCCAGCACCCTGTGGTGGAGCACAAAAAGCGCCAGTTCCAGCCGGTCGGAAACGCCGGTCTTATCAAATATATTGCGCAAAGCGTTCTTCACCACCTGCTCCGAGGTATAAAGCTGCATGGCGATGTCGCGATTCTTGAATCCACGCACCACCGCAGCCATGATGCGAATTTCCTTCTCGGAAAGGCGGTCGCGCACGCGAGTACCGACGATGTCCTGGTTAGGATCGCCGCCGACAGCTCCTTGGGACTGTATGTAGGTTTCACCGCGCGCTATGCGGCGGACGGTGTCGACCATGCAGTCTCCCGGTACGGAGCGATAGACTACGCCCTTGACGCCGGTTTTAGTGAACTGTGCCGCGGGCTCGGTGTTCTCCGCCAGGATGATTACGGAGATGGAGCGCAGCTGGCCCAACTCGACGACTTCCGTCAGCCGAGAAGCAAAACCGCTGGAGAGGAGAAGCACTTCAGCGCGGAGCTTTTCCAGGCAGATCAGCAGTTGTTGCATCGATCCGGGCTGTCCGACGATTCGCAGATCGTCTTCGACGGCCAGTATCTTGGCGATGCCTGCCCGAAAAATCGCCTGATGGTCGGCGATTACAACGTTGATCACGACGGCTCCCGGCTTGGATCTAAGCGAAGCACGCGAAGCTGTTCCTCGCGGACTGGCCACGACCCTAGCTCCTACGCTGTCGGGGCCTTCACCTCAGCTGATATTCCAACGTTAGAGTTTTAACGTGATTTGACCGCAAAACATATAGCACTTACGTGTGAACGTGGCGCCACTCTTGGGGACATTTTGCGGGGCGGAGCAATGGCGCGAAATGGCGTGCCTGGGCAAGGCGCGATCCGTAGCGCGCCTAAAGACAGCCGCTAGTCTCTGGTGAAGATGCCTGCCGTGTTGTATCCCAGCAGCAGGCCGCAGATGGCTGCGGCACTTGCTGCCGGACCCATGTACTCGCGAAGGTAGCGCTTGAAGTCGAGCTTTTCGCGTACGGCTTCCGTTACCGACGAGCGAAGTTCGCCGACTGAGTTGTGCAACCGGCGTCGTTGTTCCGTGGCGCGCTGCTCAAGCATATCTGCGGGAAGGTTGTTGCTGCTCATATCTGGGTTTTCGCCTCCGTCTGCAGCCAGACCTCATCCTGTTTCAGCACACGGAGCGTGCGCTCCGGCACGAGTTTCGTCTGTTTGAGCTTGCTCACGCCGCCAGAGGCCAATAGGCCGCCCAATAGCAGATAGCCTGCTGCGACGATCAGGAAGGCCCACACCCAGCCCCAAGGAGTGGAGAAGGCAAAGGCAATGGCGGTCACCAGAAATCCGGTGAACAGCAGCCATGCGGTCCATAGCAGAACCAGACCAATAATTAGTGCGGGCACGGCCTCTTTGAGCGACGACAGCTTGTCGCGCATCTCCGAACGCAGGATGGCGACCCGGGTGGCGACGAAGTCTTTCAATTCGACCTTGAGCTCGTTCACTATTTCGGGCAATGATTTGGTGTACGCGTCAGTCATTGTTGGTTGACCTCCATATCCGCAGGCCTGCGCCGACGACAAATGCTGCTCCGGCGACCATCATCAGGAAGTGCGCGGGGTCTTCCTCTCGCACGCGCGAGACAGTTTGGCGGACCTCGTGCCACTGCTCGGCCGCCTGGCGACTGGCGTAAGCAAGACGCTCCTTGGCGGTGCTGCGGAGTTCCTGCCAAGTCTCGACCGTCTGTTCCTCGAATCGCTCTGTCCTGTAGCGAGCAGCGCGAGTCCAGTCGGATAACGCCGCTTCAGCGCCGCGCCGCAGATGTTCGACACGCTGCGCGGCTGAGTCCATCATGTCCAGCACGACCGCTGACGCTTCCGCTCGCGTGCTGCTGCCGGCATGCCGGAGGCGCGAGGTGGCTTGCCCGACGCGCTGCGGGAAGCGAAGGACGCCGCCTACAGCAGCGCCAACGGTGCGTCCTAAGTTCTCGGCGCGGCTTCTGGGGAGTTCGCCGTAGATGTGTCGCGTCTGGGAATCCCACTGTTCAGCCGAGAAGGCTTGGTAGCCCGCACCTTGCGGATATTTCGGATTTCTCGGCGGAGCATCGCTTCTTGAGGGTTCCGGCATCTCGTCACCTTTCTGACTCAACCTAATGGATGCGCCGCGAGAGGTTGGCAGTTTGCTCAGGTGGGGTGCTTCTCTGGTGCCGTTGGCTGCCAAAGCGAAGATCTCGGCAGTTACAGCGCGAAATCCTGCGCCGGTATTTGCGTGGTCAACACAAGCGAGTCCGTCAGCGCGCTATCATAAAAAGCATCTTGCTGAGCCAGCCTGTACTCTCCCGAACCTACTCGCGTCCCAACTGGGCTGAGGTCTCGCTTTCCGCATTGCGCCACAATTTTCGCGTATTGCAGCAGCATGTTGGCCCCGAGGTGACGATCTGCTCGGTAGTGAAGTGCGACGCCTACGGGCATGGCTACGCAGAGTGCGCACGAGCGTTGCAAGATGAAGGGGGACGCTGGTTCGGCGTGACCTCGACCGACGAAGGTGTTGCACTCCGCGAATCCGGGATCACCGGACGCGTACTGATCATGGTGGGAGTGTGGCGCGGCGAAGAAGAAGACGCGTTGCACTATTCGCTGACGCCGGCGATTTCGCGGATCGAGGAGCTGGAGGCAATTGCCCGCGCCGCGCGCAAGCTGAGACTCTCGCATCCTGTGGCTGTGCATTTGAAAGTCGATACCGGCATGGCCCGGCTGGGACTGCCGCTGAATGAACTCGACAACTTTGTCGCAGCGTTGGAGCGCATACCGGAGATCGAACTGGCAGGCGTTTTCAGCCATCTGGCTTCGTCGGAGGTGCTGGATGATTCGGACACGCAGCGACAGATCCGACGCTTTGACGACGCGCTAAGAACGTTGGCAACGCATGGATTGCATCCGCCGATCCGCCATCTCGCGAACAGCAGCGCAGCCATCGCACGGCCGGAAACGCGACACAACTTCGTGCGTCCGGGCCTGGCGATCTACGGATATCAGCTGCCCAACGTAAATCACGACGGTGGTTCAGCGGAGAACGCCTCCACGCGGCTCGATCTGCAGCCGGTGCTGCAATGGAAGACACGGGTCATCTCGTTGCGCGATGTCGGTGCCGGACAGCCGCTCGGTTATGGCGGAGCTTACGTTACGCCCGCTGCGGCACGAATCGCGGTGATCGCCACAGGTTATGGCGACGGCTACTCGCGTAAGAATTCCTATCCGCGAAACGGGAAAGTCTCCGCTGGTTCGAGCAACGGAACGGCGCGCGATCGCAGCAGCGTGCTGATTCGCGGCCATCGGGCGCCGGTGCTAGGGCGCGTCTCCATGGATACGACCATCGTCGATGTCTCGCATATTCGCGATTGCGAGATCGGCGACGAGGTCGTGCTCATCGGTCGCAGCGGTGGGGAAGAGATCACCGCCTGGGACTTGGCTCGCTGGTCAGAAACGCTGCCGTATGAAGTGCTGTGTATTCTCTCGGAGCGGGTGTTGCGCAGGTACGTCGACTGACGCCATCAATCGGCGTGTTACGATTCCTCCATCCCGAGTTGAAGCTCAAGGAATCGTACGCATGAAGCTTTTGTCCGCAATCCTGCTGGCGTTCACCGCTACGTTCGCCATTTCGCAAAATCCAGCACCTCCCGATGGCCCGACCCAGCAGCAGCAAGTGATGGAGTATTTCGTCGGCAACTGGAGCCTACAGGGAACGATGAAGATCAGCCCCACTTCTCCGCCGGCGGAGTTTACCGGTAAAGAGCAAAGCGCATGGACACAGGGCGGCTACTTCGTGGAAACCCACACCGATACACACGGCCCACTCGGCGACGTTCGCAGCACACGGGTGATGGAGTACAACCCTGCCAGCCATGTGTACTTGTACAACGTGTACAACAGCCTGGGCGAGCACATTATCGCCCTGGGCCATCTGAACGGCAATGTATGGACGTGGAAGGCCGAGCAAAAGCTGAACGGAATCATCGTGCAGGCGCGCTACACCTTCACCTTCGTTTCCAAGAATTCCTACACCTTTACCGAGGAAGTGCAGGCGCCCAAAGGCGCATGGGTGACCGTGATGCAAGGCACGGCCACCAGAACCCAGTAACGCCGCTTTCCGCCGGGTACCCATTCCGCCTTCTGTTGGAGAGTGGTGATTTCTTCTTCCGGTGACAAAAAGTCCCCACCCGGGCAAACCCAGCCCGAATGGGGCACCGGCATCCTCGGAGGGGAAAAACAGCGAGACGAACCCCTATACTTTTGCCGCCAAGCTTGACCGCTCCAGTATCGGGGCCACGCTGGGAATGATGGTCAGCATGTCGGTCTGAACTTTGTCCCACTGCTGAATCAGGAAGCCCTTCTGCTCGAAGACCTCGCGAATGGAGATCGAATCCCATCCCACAACTTCTTCGAGGATCGGAATCAGGATCGCGAGCGCGTTTTCGCTCAAGATGGAGCGCTTGGCGATCGGCGCCAGGTACTTGTTCTCCGATACGGCGATGGTGAAGCCGTCGCGACGGTTGATGTGCAGCATGACGTGAATATCGGAGCTGCCATCGCCAACGTAGATGATACGGTCGGAGCCGGTCTTCAGGTTCTCCAGAAGCTGATCGATGACCGCAACCTTGCCGTATCCGGCCGTGACCTGCATGATGCGTTCGATCTCGCCCTGGTCGTTGTACTCGAACTCGGTGCCGTAGATATGGTCGGCTGGGATGATGCCATCCAGCGCCGAGCGGATGATCTCCACCGGCCCGGCCGAGATGACATAGAAATCAAAGTGAAAGCCTTCGACATCGTTCGAGAGAAACGAATACAGCGCGTCGATGTTGGGCTTTAGGCGCACGCGCTTCCCGGCCTCGTAGAGATGCTCGCGGCGCACCTTGGTGCGAAACTCGGGGTCGTGCAGCAACAGGTAGGCCAGCTCGCCGCCCTGCTGTACGAGGTTCAATTTGGCCATGCCGTGGATCTTGCGCTCAAACTCCGCCTCATCGATACCCAGCAAGTCGCTCAGGACATAGCCTGAGTCGTTGAAGCTGAGGGTCTGGTCGAAGTCGCTGGCCAGGATGTAGCGTTTGGTTTGAAATTGAGGCTCGTTATGGATCATTGCCAATTTTTCGTTCTCTTTCTGACTGCGTGCGCTCAAGACGTACCTTCCTTATGTGTATGAAAAATATGAATTCGATGGCTGGACTTCCAGCAAGAACCATCTCTTAATTAGATAACAGGCTGAGGTTGGAAGATGATGAATTGCGATTGAATGTTTTGATGCCGGACATCAGTGCGGCTTATACTGCAAAGTCGCGTTAAGTCAGCAGCTTGCAGACGGTCGCTGACGGTCGGGATGGCGAACACAAGGCGAATTCAGCCCGCGCCTTCGATTATCGTTGCCCTGGCTCGCAAAATTCTGCAAGCCATCTGATATATTGCTGTGCCTACAGCGGTTTATGCAATACCCGGGGCCCTGACATGAAGATCCTCGCCCTAAGCACAGACGAAGAGCTCAACCGACTGCGGCAATTTGCCCTGCTCTATGCCGGACATAGCGTCGCCATCCTCAATAGCGAGAAGGAAGCTCTGTTGGCGGCCGAGAGCGGCGAAGACTACGACGTGATTCTTCTTTGCCACCGGCTACCCGCCTCGACCGCGCGGCAGGTGATCCGGCTGTTGCGGCAAAGGTCTTCGACCGCCAAACTGATCTACATCTCGCACCTCTATGGCGAATGGCCTGAGGTGGAAGCCGATCGTTATATCGTCGGAGCCGATGGGCCGGAAGTTCTGAACCGGCTGCTGGAGGAAGTGGCCGCGACTGCGGTTTGTAAGCGTTGCCCAACGCAAAGCGCGCCACCCTGTCCGCTCAAAATTGCGGAGGCGCCTTCGGCAGGTCTGCCGAACCGATGCCTTCACACAGGGCGTCGTCCACGGTCAGGTTGCCGTGTGCATCCAGCTTCACCGTCCAAATGCTGTCGTAGTCGCTGCCCGGCCAATTGGGCGCCGTTTGTCCGCCGTGGTAAGTGGAAAGCAATGCGTTGACGGTCGGTCGGAATGTGATCGTGCTCCCAGGCGACAAGCAAGGTCTGGTTGGAGAACGTGCCGCCGGTGAAGAAAAAGTTGCTGGCGTTGGTGGCCAGCGCGGGTGCGTTCTGGTCGAAGACCGCGAAGCTGGTCGCCAGTTGAAAGGGCAGGTTGTTGGCAATGGCATAGGGCTCAACCGTCAACGCGGCCTGATGTAGGAGGAAGGTGCTCCGCCCAAAGTTTCGGAATCGCCAATCGCGGGATCGATGGAGTAAATCACATCCGGCTTGATCTTGCCCTGCAATGCGTTGGGGAGATCCAGTGCGCGCCATTGTCCGGCGCCGACATAGTTGCCATCTTCGAAGTACGGCAGCGGGTGCGCTTCCGCATGGCGAATCATGTATACCGTTTCGTTGGTATTCGTTCCTGCAGGAACAACCGCCGTGTCCACGCCTCCGGTCACCTGGATACTGAATGTCTGGGTGCAGGCGGCGGCGACGATGCCTCCCGCGGGCAGCGTGGGATAGCTGTCAGGCGGACTCAGATTAGCGTTGTACGTGATAAGGCGGGGCGTTCCCGCCGGGTTGATGGTAAGCGCATAAACAAATTCGGTCCCGCGTAGGCTCGCCGGTGTAATCAGGTTGTAGTCCTTCAGACGATTGATGTTCGCCAGCAGAGTGCTGACGGTCTCCCAAGGGGCGGAGAAGACGTAATATCCCGGGGCGTTTGCCTCGATGACAGTGTTGAGCAGTGCTTCATTGTCGCCCTGCTGATCTTGAAGTCCAGACCCTGACAAGCCGGACAGAGCGGCAACTGGGGCACAACGTCCTGCGGTATGGATTCGGGAGTATACGACGAGAACACCGGATAGCTGTTGGCCGTAACCGGAGCAAGGCCCTGCGGCTGCTGGGTGGTCTGGTTCAGCATGGCGAACTGCTGCACGGTTTCCAGCGCCACCATGTCGGGATAGCCGGTTGCGGTCTGCGGATGGGTCAGCGGTTCCAGGGCATAAATGGCGGTCACGTTGTTGCCACCCAACACCTGCTGTTGCAGAAACGCGCCCATCAGCAGCGCGCGTTGCAAGCCGCGATTGGTGAGATTGGCGGTCGTCGGGTTGACGTCGCCCGGCGCCTGGTACGCGAGGTCCTCGCTGACCACGAAGATCAGGTTCGCCTCGCTCGTGTTCAACGGAGCCGGCGGATCGGGTTGCGGAAGAGCCGCCGCATCCGGCGAGCAGTAGCAAGATGATGGTTGCGGAAGGGATGAGAGCCAGTCTTTGCAGGGGGCCCATGAAAGTTTGTCCTCAGGCTTATTCCATATTGAAGACGGAATACCTCGCGGTGACGAAGCCATGATGCGGGGCAAAAAAAACTTAGCCGAACGCCAGATGCGGAACTCTCCCGGATTGGGAAGCCTTCCGTCGCGAGGGTTGACGAGACCACACCCAACGCCTTCGCGCTCGCGTGGCGAGAAACAGAATCATCCGACCAGTAACACCGCTCGCAAACTTCTTATGAACCAAACTTGCCCCAGGCATCCCAACCTGTGATATACATATGCACAACATTCTGGTGCTCCCACTCCGTGGGAGAGGAGAGCTCCGGATAGGGCCGTAAAGGGGTGAGTCCAATGGTGGCAACTGGTGGCAGTGGTAGGTGTGATCCTGATTAGTTTTCTTGTTGGCAGTTTGACCAGTTCGGTGGAGACGGAGCGGGCCCTGCCTCACCGCTTCTAATTCATCGCCGCGCCTTGAACCGGCCGCGCACCGGCAGCGCCGCTTGCGCTGAATATCCCGTCAACAGACCAGAAACGAAAAGCTGCTACCCTAGCATGATTGGCGCCCCAGGTAGCTTTGCCTGTGGCAGGGGTGCCTTCATCACATGACGCACGCATGGCACGATATCTCCCCCGGCGACCGTTTGCCGCAAGAGTTTCAGGCGGTAATCGAAATTCCGTCCGGCTCGAGCGTGAAGTATGAGCTCGACAAGCAAAGCGGTCTCATCAAACTCGATCGGGTGCTTTATTCGGCGGTGTACTATCCGGCGAACTACGGCTTCATTCCCCAGACGCTGGCAGAAGACGACGATCCGCTCGACGTGCTGGTCTTCTGCCAGGAGGCGGTTGTGCCCCTGACGCTTATTCACGCCCGCGCGATTGGGCTCATGACCATGATCGACGCCGGCAAGAAGGACCATAAGATCATCTCCGTGGCCACCCAGGACCCGGAATTCAATTCCTATCGCGAAGCCAGCGAAATGCCAGAGCACCGGCTGTCGATGATGCGACGCTTCTTCCTCGACTACAAGCAACTGGAAGGCAAAGCGGTCGAGGTCGATGAATTTCTTCCGGCAGAGGCGGCGTTTCCCATCATCGAGGACGCGCTTCATCGCTATAGTCAGCAGCGGCGAAAGGGATTCGGAAAGGGACACTAGTAGTTGGCGTGCCCCAGAGGCTGCCCTGAGCAGAGTCGAAGGGTTGGCCCGTCAATTTTGAGCACAAGTATAGATGGGTTGACACGGGGCACTGTTCAAGCGCCGCTTATTGCACCGAAGCGCCCTTATCGCGGCGGAGATGTGGTCGTTGCCGGGGTGGTCGAGTCCGTTTTGGGGGCCGTTTTCTTCGTCTTTTTCTTCGAAGTTGCGCTGGCTTTCGATGGGCTATCGTTATCGTCCACTACCACTTTTTTTGGTGGAGCAGCGTTGGCCTGCGCCTGGAGGGTTCGCACTTGGGTTTGAAGCTGATTGAGTTGCGACTGGGTCGATACGGTCAGCTGCTCCAGCGAATCGCCGAGGTTGCGGCGGATGCTGTCGAGAGCGTCGAGCGGTTGGGCCAGAGCTTCGTACTCACTCTTCGATCCGAAAGCGCCCGCCGATTCCGTCAAAGAGCCCATGACGTCGTAGAGGGCGTTGAGATTGCGGTACAGCTTGAACTCCGCTGCGAGATCCTGGGGAGCTGAGCGGACGGCGGACATCATGCCGGGAAGCGCCGACGTCAGGTTGCGCTGAATAGACTCGGCGTTGGACTCGGCCTGCCGTTTCGAGTTGCCATCGGCTTTCCACTTGTCGATTTTCATCTGCGAGATGGCGCTGGTGGTTGCGGAACGCACCGCCTGCAATCGATCAAGCTCGGAAAGCACCGACGTCGTCGAGTAGCTGGCCATGGGCTGGTGAACGCCTGGGCTCTGCGTGCCCACCGAGGTTGCTCCGGGACCTTGCGCCCAAATGGTAAACGGATAGGCAAACAGCAGGGCCAAGAGAGTTGGGAGTCGCATGAACTTTCTCCGGGCCAGAGCTGGATGGTTGAGGGCGAAAGCGGCAGGTATGTTCACGAAGATAATTCGATGCCGAGGAGTGCGCAAGGGGACAGCAATGGCACAAACGCTCGGGCAGGTGCGAGCCGCGCGGTTTGACTCTGCTCTTCACGTGCGAGAGAATAAGAATGGCGTGTTGGTCAGCGCTGTCCTTCCGAAAAGTGGGCCTGTGGCGCAGCTGGGAGCGCGCTTCCATGGCATGGAAGAGGTCGTCGGTTCGATCCCGACCAGGTCCACCAAAATTTTCTGCGAGCTTCTTCCACGCCAACTTCCCCAAAAACGACAATTCGTTTCTGCCGTTCCGCTGCGTTCTGCGACACTCACCTTGTTGCTTAACTATGACGCCAGGTGCGCAAAGCATCCATGACGGCAACTACAATCGGTCCGGAAATCGTGAGTAGGATATTTCCAGTCGCATACTGTAGCCGAGGGCACCAAGGGGGAGCCCAATTTGGGTCCGGAGCAGATTGGATCGAGCGCTAAGTATCTGAAAGTAATGGTGGCCAGGGACGGAATCGAACCGCCGACGCCAGCCTTTTCAGGGCTGCGCTCTACCAGCTGAGCTACCTGGCCACAGGCGCGGACGCGCTTGGAAGGGTTGCGACTCGTTGATTATAGCAATCTGTACAGGAGTTTGACCACGGTCGCTCGCCTAGCAGCGCGGTTAACACTCTGTTGTTCGACTCTTCGCCGTTCGCCAGACCCGGGCCAAACCATGACTTGATTCGTCATGACTGGCAAGAAACCAGGTCTTCCTGCCCAAGCATTTGGCGGTTGGGTTCCTACCGAAAAGCGAAAAGCGAAAAGCGATCAGCGGATCAGCGAAGCAGAGCCTCGTCTGGCCCGTGACCGGACAAGGCCCAATCCTCTGACAATCTAGAGCGCGTGATCGGGCTGAACGATGTCGGCGCGGCGGTTGTCCTGAAAGCAGGATTCATCGTGGGCGGCGCACACCGGATAGAGTTTGCCCCATCCTGTGGCGAAACCGACCTGCGAGGTGTTGACCCCCGACTTCATCAGGTCCTGCTTGACGAACTGTGCGCGACGATAGGAAAGTGCCAGGTTATAGACCACATCACCCCGGCTGTCCGCACGTCCTTGAATCCAGAAGTTCGCATCGGGATGCTGCTTTAGCCAGTCAGCGTCGGCCCTTAGCACGTCAGGGTTTTCAACCCGGTTATACACATTAAAAGGAAAGAGAACCGTCTTTACGTTCTGAGAGAACTCCGGTGTCTGCGAGGTAAACGGGTTCTGAGCCGAAGCCGTACCGGCAACAAGAACGAGGATAACGAAAAGCAAGGTCGTGGTAGCTATGGCCAACGCACACTTTCGCTGCAACACGATAAGTCTCCTTGGTAAGTTAACGTCGCATTACGCCGCGATCGCACAGCTTGGAAATGCGCAGTATAACTGGCGAGCGTTGCCAATCATGTTAAAAGGCAATGAAAGCGCAGCGCCGCACCCAGCTAGTCTGTTCGTACAACTTTAACAGTCTATTCAAACTTCCTTAACGTTGGGAACCTACGATTCGCTAGGAAAACGTTTGGGTCAGGGCTGCGGTTGCTTAGGTTTACATAACGGCATTCGTGTATTTGTGCGGTTCATCCTGCCACTGATCACAGGAGAGACAATGAAACTTCCATTGATCCTTGCGCTGTCGTGCGCCATGACGTGCAGCGTCTTTGCGCAAACCCAAGACGATCAAAGCAAGCCGAAAACCCAACACAAGGGCTCGGCAAAGTCGGTGTTTCCTAACGATATTCAGGAGTTGAAAGACGCAGTAGCTGCTCAGCAGGAACAGATCAAGCAGCTGCAGCAGCAGATTTCGACTCGTGATCAAGCTATTCAGCAGCTGCAGAATGAAGTCAAAAATATCCCGACTCCGGCGGCGCCTCCCACTCCGCCCGATTACGGATCGGACATCAACAGTCTGCAGGGGGACGTGAAAGACCTGAAGGCGCAGGATGTGAGCATGGCGGATACTCTGACCGAGACGCAAAAGCGCATCGGTGACCTGGAGACGCCAACCGCTATTCACTACAAGGGCGTGACCATTACACCGGGTGGCTTCCTGGCGGGTGAAACTGTTTGGAGACAGCGTGCGGAGCTAGCGGACATCAACACCCAGCTGAACGGCATCCCGTTTTCGGCTGCTGGGCAGGCTCAACAGACTGAATTTTACGGCTCCGGCCGCCAGTCCCGCTTGTCGCTGCTAGTTCAAGGCAAGACGGGGAGCATGGGCATGACGGGATATTACGAAACGGACTTCCTGTCGGCCGGTGTTACTTCGAATAACAACCAGAGCAACAGCTACACCTTGCGTCAGCGGCAGGCTTGGGCGCAAGCGGCGCTGAATAACGGCTGGACCTTCACCGCCGGCCAGATGTGGAGCTTGGTGACGGAAACTCGCAAGGGCATGGATAATCGAACCGAGGCTACCCCTCTGACCATCGATCCTCAATATACCGTCGGCTTCAGTTGGGCCCGTCAGTACGGATTCCGCGTCACCAAGAACTTCAGCAACAAGTTCTGGGCCGGATTCTCGGTTGAAGATTCGGCAGAGCTGCTGACTGCAAGCAACGCCAACTCCAACTTCCTTTTGGGCGGACCGGGGAATTGCGGCGGTCTCTATAATTGCGGGGCCAGCGTCGGCGGGTACACCAGCCTGGTATCGGGAATCACGACCACGACCACAAAGGTCGGTAACACGACTGTCGTGACAGGCGTGACGCCGTCCACTACCACGATCGTCAACCCAGGCGCGGCGACCAACTACTCTTCCAACCTCGCACCGGACTTTATCGGCAAACTCGCCTTTGAACCGGGCTTCGGACACTATGAAGTCTTCGTAATTGGCAGCCTCTTCCGCGACCGCATCTATCCCAACTGGGGCACCAAGTCGGCTGCTGGAGCGTTTAACAACGACTCTTACGGATTCGGTTTCGGTGCAAACGCTCGCTGGATGTTCGCGCAAAAGAAGATTGAGACCGGACTGCACTTCGTGGGCGGCAACGGCGTAGCCCGTTACGGGACCTCAACTCTACCCGACATTACGGTTGATGGCTTGGGCTACCTGCACCCGCTGCGCTCCTACCAGGCGCTGGCTGAACTCGACTACCACCTGCCGAAGTGGGACTTCTACTTTGACGGTGGCGGAGAATATGTCGGCAACTGGGCCCGTCCGTATGGAGCAAGCAACACGCTGGTGGGTTACGGCGTCTATACCGCCAACAATACCGGTTGCGGAACCGAGACCCTGCCTACAAATAGCAACGGTTTCGCTCCTGGCTCTCTGGCAGGCTGCACCGGCCAGACCCGCGTGCTCCTCGAAGGCTCCATGGGCTTCTGGTACAAGCCCTACAACGGGCCAAAGGGCAGACTACAGATGGGTCTGCAGTACTCCTACATCACGCGTGACACTTGGGCTGGAACCAACAGCTACAAGAGTGCGCCGTACGCGCCTGAAGCGATCGACAACATGGTCTTCAGCTCGTTCCGTTATTACCTGCCGTAACTCTCACACAGGGTGGCCGGCACCGGCTGGCCACCCTGCTCTTCTTCCGCTCAGCCGCAAGAAAATCTTAGGATGATATGTGGTTGCCACGCTGTATCTTGGGGCAGGAGGCCTCAATGCGCGGGGCCAATATCATCGTGTCGATCGTGACAGTAGTCATCGCAGTAGCTTCAGTCGGGCTGGGTCAGACGAAGCCACCTGCGACCTCTCCCATGAGCTTTCAGTTGACCAGTTCCGCATTCGGACGTGGTAGTTCAATTCCTGGCCAATATACCTGCGATGGCGCCGATGCATCGCCAGAGCTCAGCTGGGGAGATACGCCCGCTGATGGAAATGCCCCGCAAGGTACGGTTACCTTTGCCTTGGTAATGAACGATCCGGACGCGCCAGTGGGCGACTGGGTGCATTGGGTGGTGTGGAATATTCCTGCAACTTCGCACGGCGTGGTTGCCAGCTTCCCCAGAGAGGAGCAGCTTCGAAATGGCACCCGTCAAGGGCGCAACGATTTCGGAAAAATTGCCTACAACGGGCCGTGCCCGCCTCCCGGCAAAACGCATCGATATTTTTTTCGCGTATATGCCGTTGATGCCAGGCTTGATCTTGCGCCGGGAGCAACTCGCGCTCAGATCGAGTCGGCGCTGAAGGGACACATCTTGGCGCAAGCAGAGTACATGGGCACGTATCGTCGCTGACCATGCGAACTAAGGTCCTGCGGTCTTCTACTCATGGAGCCAGCTCTGGATTCTGCGTACCATCAGGGAGATGTTCTTTCGATATCCCCTCTTTCTTCTACTTTCTTTAGTCACTGCCTTTGCGGCATCGGTCGCGCAAGCTCAAACTACCTCTCCCTCACTGAAACAGAACGCGCCGGTGACAAGTTCAACGACCGCCAACTCCCAACCCAGTCAGGCGGCCAGTTCAAAGGCTGCGTCACGTCGCAAGTTTGTGCTCGATGTGGTGCAATCGGCGGTCGCATTGCCGCAGCCCGATCCGCAGGACCGACTGCGCGTTCTGTCGGCCGCAGCCAGTCTGGTGTCGCCGATCGACAGCAAGATGGCTACCCAGTTCGCCAAAGAAGGAGCGCGCATCGAGACCGAGTTGGTCTCGTCAGGCGAGAAACCAGCGGTTTCGATGATTGCTGCCGGACAGGTGGATTGCGCCGCCGCGCTGAGTTTTGTGCAGACAATTCCAGCCACGTCGGCGCTCGATGCCGAGCAGTCGCTGGTGGGCGCGATTACAAACTGTCCTGAGGCGCGCCAGCCCGCAGCGCGAAAGGTCGAAGCCGGCATGCAGCAGGGAGTCGTCGCAGCTCGTGCCATTCTTGCGCTGATGGAAGAGGGTGGTATCCAGTCGCAGTGGTCGCAACAGATGTTCGTCAACCTATTCGCGTCGCTGCCCTCGGATGCGGTGCAGTACGTGAACGAAGCTCCTAATTACGCTGCCATGTTCGTGCGCGCTGCCCCTGAGATGGAGAAGGGCGCGGTGAAAACTGCGGGCCTGAAGTTTCTGCTGTGGATGGGCAAGCTACCTGACAGCAATGAACGCAAGGTCGCGGTCAACATGACTACGGATGCGCTCAGTGCAGTTCTCGGGAAGGAAGGCTACGATGAACTCCTGCGCTCGGATGTGATGGCGCAGCAGGTTGCTGGCAGCGGCGATAAAGACGCAGTGCTGACTCCTCCGAGTGAAGAAAGCACGTCGGTTCTTCAGGCCATGCAGAAGACGGATGATCGCACGTCGGAGCTGCAATCGTTGCCGCCGTCGATGCGCGCACGTGAGGCGGCAGCCAGTGGATTCGCCAGTGGTACCGCCGGGGATCGCAAGATGGCTGACCATTATTTTGACATCGCGTTCTCGTCCCTCGACGAGGTCTGGTCAGCGCGCGCATCGCTCAATGCCAGTGCGCCTGCAGTGGTGCAGGAAGTAAGTGAAGCTGCGGCGCAGGTCGATCCTAGTCAGGCCCTGCAACGGACCCAGAAATTGCAAGATCCCTCGGCGGAGGCCATCGGCATGCTGGCGGTCGCGCGCGTAGTGGTGGGTAGTGAGTAGCGCTGGCTCGCCCGGCTGTCTCAAGTAGAATCAACTGCGGCAAGCGCCGCATGCACATCCCAGACGGATACCTCAGCCCATCGACGTGCGTGGTTCTCTATGGCGGGACGATCGCGGCCTGGTATGTCTGTGTGAAGCGCCTAAAGCGGGTCCTCCTTACTCGGGTCGTTCCGCTGATCTCCGTTTTTGCCGCGTTCGCATTCGTGGTGATGATGTTCAACCTTCCGCTGCCGGGCGGTACCACGGGCCATGCGCTGGGCGTGACCATCGCGGCGATTGTGCTTGGTCCCGCGGGAGCTGTGCTCTCCACGTCATTGGCGCTCGGACTGCAGGCGCTGCTCTTTGGCGATGGTGGCATTACCACGCTGGGCGCGAACTGTTTCAACATGGCGGTGATTGGCTCGCTCGTCGCGTACGTCTGCTATCGCGCGTTAGCGGCACGAGCTCCGATTGACGCCCGGCGTCGCGTTATCGCGGCCGGAATTGCGGGGTATCTGGCGGCGAACGTAGCTGCGCTGGCAGCAGCAGTGGAACTTGGAATTCAACCCGCGCTGTTTCACGATGCCGCGGGGGCTCCTCTCTATGCGCCGTATCCGCTGAGGATTGCGATTCCGGCAATGATGATCGGGCATCTGACTTTTGCAGGAATCGCCGAAGCGTTGATCTCCGCCGGACTGGTCGCATATTTGCAAGCCGCTGATCCGGCGCTGTTGGCCGCGACCTCGGGATTGGGCGGGGGCGCCATACCGTCTCGGGCACGCAGGCCGGCTTCGTTGCGACGGCTGTGGGCGAGCGTCGCGCTTCTGCTGATCCTCACGCCGCTGGGAATTCTCGCAACCGGCAAAGCCTGGGGTGAGTGGGCTCCCGCTGATTTTCTTCATCCCGATTCGCGCGCACAGATTGCTGCAGCGTCGCAAAGCGCACTGCCACCCGCCACGCCTCCCGGTGGCATGGCTCGCATGGCAACGGTCTGGACGGCGCCGTTTCCGGCGTACGCTCCGGCCTTTGTGAGAAGCCGTGCGCTGGGATACTTGCTCTCCGCCATGTTCGGTGTGGGAGTTTGCCTGCTGATTGCGCTGTTCGCGCAAAACCGCTTGCGAGCGCATCCACGTCCGGAACAAGCCTTGTGAGCCGCTCGAATATTCTTGCCACGACGTTGAAAAGCCTAAGCCGTGCGTTGAGCCGGGCACTCATCAGCGAGGAAACCTCGAGGCGGTCAGGTCTGATGCAGGTGCTCGATCCGCGCGTTCGTTTGCTGGGGACTTTTCTTCTCGTGATTGCCGTTTTATTCGTTCATAAAATCGCTGTGCTGCTCGCGCTCTTTGCCGCTGCGATTGTGCTCGCTCTCGCGTCAGCGATTACGCTTCGGACTCTCGCCTTGCGCGTCTGGCTGCTTGTACTGGCCTTCACCGGAGTGATTGCGCTTCCAGCGCTCTTTCTCACGCCTGGTGAGCCGCTCTCCGCCGCCCCGTCCATAACACGCCAGGGGCTTCACACTGCTGTGATGCTGATAACGAGAGTGGAAGCCGCCGTAACGTTCACGACTGTATTGGTGCTGACGACCCCCTGGACACAAATTTTGAAGGCACTGCGCTCGCTGGGTATACCGAAGGAAGTGGTGATGATGCTTGCCATGGCCTATCGCTATATCTTCCTTTTGGCAGAGACTGCAACGCAGATGTTCGAGTCACACGAGAGCCGGCGAGTCGGAGTGCTGCGCGGCAGCGAGCAGAGGCGGCTGGTGGCGCAGAGCGCCGGGGTACTGATGAGCAAGAGCATGGACCTGGGCCAGGAGGTTTTCCTGGCCATGCAGTCGAGAGGCTATCGCGGCGACGCCATCTCGCTAACCAAGCGGCGATTGCTACTGCGCGATTATCTTGCGATTCTCGCGTTTGCTGGAGTTGCCGCTCTGGCAATATGGATGGGACGGTAGAGCAGTTTGAATCCATTGTTCGAATGCCGCGATGTGCATTTCGAGTACGACCGGGTGCCTGCGTTGCGAGGCTTGTCACTGGAGATTGCGCTCGGCGAGTCGGTCGCGCTGGTCGGGGCAAACGGCTCCGGCAAGTCCACACTGCTGCGATTGCTTGACGGCCTGTGCTTCGCGTCGCAGGGAAGCGTCTCCTTTTGCGGCGCTGCGCTGACGCCCGATCAACTGCAGTCCGACGATTTCGCCCTTCCGTTTCGCCGCCGAGTCGCGCTGGTCTTTCAGAATCCCGACGTTCAGCTCTTCAATCCGACGGTGTTCGACGAAGTCGCGTTCGGCCCCGCTCAGCTCCGATTGCCAAAGCCGGAGATCCTTCAGCGAGTTGAGCAGGCGTTACATCTTATGCGAATTGAACACCTGCGCGATCGGCCGCCGTATCGGCTTTCCGGTGGAGAAAAGAAACGAGTCGCGCTGGCCTCGGTGATCGTGCTCGATCCCGAAGTCGTCTTGCTTGACGAGCCTACGGCTGCGCTCGACCCGCGCAGTCAGAGCGAACTGATCGATTTGCTACACAATTGGAAAAGCGCTTCCCGAACGATCATCGCCGCTACTCACCAGCTCGACATCGTGGAAGACCTTGCCGATCGGGTATGCGTGCTGGACGCGGGAACTGCGATCGCCTCAGGTTCGACAAAAGAGATCCTGGCGAATTTCGATCTGCTGCTGCAGGCCAACCTGGTGCATGCGCACCGTCACGCACATGGCAATGTAACGCATTCACATCCCCATCGGCATACCCACGCAGATCACGAGCATAGACACTAGCCGGCACCGTCCTTCAGACCGGTCGATGGCGGTGACAACTACAAGTGGATGATCTGCCGAAGCGCATGAGGAGCGCTTTGACCCTGACAGTACCGTGATACAATCCTGCGGTTGCTATGCGCCGGTTATCCGCAGCTTTGATCATGGTGGTCGTCCTTGCGGGGACCCTACTGCCATTGACGCAGGGAAGCTCTGCCACTCTTCCCGCATGCTGCCGTCGCGGTGGTGCGCATCATTGCAACATGAATCCGGTGAGCGGGGACGGGTTTAAGTCCGCCCAGTCATTGTGCCCTTACCGCTGCCTTTTTTTCTCGACAACCCCCACATCCGCGCTCGTCGTAAACAGCGCTTCGACTGCATTCTCGGTGCGCCGTGCCGGCGAACTATCGCCGGAACCGTCGGCTCTTTCTTTCCTTCTCGTCGAGGGTCGTCAGCCTCGGGCACCTCCCACACTGTAAGACCTCTTTAAACACAAGCTGGGACATAGCCTAGTCGCCAAAAACAGCTGCCTGGATGTCGCACGCCTTGCGGGCAACATCACTGCCCGCACTGCGAGAGCGCTGCAGTTCCGACGCAAACGGTCGGAGCGTAGCTGCCCATTGCGCGACGCAGCCTTGGCGTAACCGGCGTTTTCCGTAAGGTCGCGCCGACGACCCTGTTGAGGCTCAAGAGAGGATTATGCAGAAAATTGCTGCCGTCGTATTCGTAATTTCCCTGGCGGGTAGCGTTGCTTTCGCCACGGTTTTTGGTTCGGTACAGGGAATCGTGCATGATCCTCAGCATCGCCCCATTCAAGGCGCCCAAGTCACACTGAAGGCGCAAACCGCAGACTGGAGCCAGACGGCAAAGTCCAATGCCAACGGAGAGTTCGATTTCCGCTCCGTGCCAATTGGCGCTTACGCGGTAACGGTTTCAATGCAAAGCTTTCTGACAACCCAGCAGGACGTCATTGTGCAGTCGGACACCAGTCCGGTACTGCACTTCCAACTGGGGATCGCGGGAGGAAAGGAGACTGTCGAGGTGTCGGGAACTCCGGTGGAAGCGCCGATGGATACGGTTACTCCCACCACGCTACTGAACCGGCAGGATATTCAGCAGACTCCAGGGGCGGACCGCACCAATGGTCTGGAGATGATCACTGACTACGTGCCAGCCACTTATGTAGCGCACGATATGCTGCACATGAACGGTGGGCATCAGGTGCTGTGGCTCATCGACGGCGTCGCCATTCCTAACACAAACATTGCAGCCAACCTGGGGCCACAGATTGATCCGAAGGACATCGATTACCTGGAGGTCCTGCAAGGCGCTTACGACGCCAGCTACGGTGATCGTACTTATGGGATGTTCAATATCGCCCCACGCAACGGCTTCGAGCGCGATCGGCAGTGCGACTTGGTGATTATGGCGGGAAACTTCTACCAGACTGACGACCAGATCAGTTGTGGCGGGCACACCCGGCATTTCGCTTATTACGCAAGCCTCAACGGCAACCGCAGCAATTACGGGTTGCAGACACCGATTCCGCAGGTCTATAACGATGCCTCAAACGGCTACGGAGGCTTCGTGTCATTCATCTGGGATCGTGATCCTAAGAACCAGTTTCGGTGGGTCGGTTCGCTGCGGCAGGACTACTACCAGATTCCCATCGATCCTGATCCTAACTCTACGGGGAATCAGATTTTGGAATCCTCAGGTCTGGTTCCGAGCTATGGATTGCACGATGCCGAGCGGGAGCCTGATGCCTACGCGATCTTTTCGTGGATACACACCTTCAACCCCACCACGCTGCTGACGTTGTCTCCTTTCTATCACTACAACGCCGCCAACTATCAAGGTGGGTCGGATGACTATCCGGTCGTTACCAATGTAAAGCTGCGGGCGAACTACGTTGGCTTTCAGGGAACCCTCAACAAGAGCTTCTGGAGGAACGACCTTGATGCCGGGGTGTACGGCTTCTTCCAGCACCAGTACAACTATTTCTCCAACGAATTCACCGACGGCACGCCCAATTTTCCGTCGTCCTCAATCGGGGTAAACGGCGGAGTGGCCGCGGAGTTTATCAACGACCGGTTTAATGCGACGAAATGGTTGACCGTTATCGCCGGCCTGCGCGTGACAGAATTCCGCTCGACCGTTGCCGAGAACCAGGCTGATCCGCGGATCGGTGTAGCGTTGAGGGTGCCGCGGCTGAATTGGGTCCTGCGTGCTTTCTATGGTCACTATTATCAGCCGCCACCGTTGCTTACCGCGACCGGCCCACTCCTGGGCTATGCCAACAGCCAGGACTTTACCTTCGCGCCACTCTATGGCGAACGCGACAAACAGTGGGAAGCCAGCCTGATCATTCCGTACCGCGGCTGGAACCTTGAGGTCGACAACTATCAGACGATTGCGAACAACTGGCTGGATCACAACAATATTGGAGACTCGAACCTGTTCTGGCCCATCACCTGGTACCGGGCGCTGATTCAAGGTTGGGACGTGTCGCTGCGCACGCCCGTATTATGGCATCGACTCCAGGGCGCACTTGGTGTACGCCAATCAGATCGCACAAGCCACCTCGCCGATTAATGGTGGCCTGATCTGCCCCGATCCCAATGACCAGAATTGCCCACTCTACATCCCGCCGGGTTATTCTCCCGTCGACCACGATCAGCGGAACACCCTCAATGTAGGCGCCAATACCAATCTTCCCTGGCACAGCTACGCGTCAGGGAACGTCTATTACGGGTCGGGATTCGTCAATGGGCTGGACGGCACTCCACTCTCGCAATACCCGGGACCGTATCTACCCAGCCACACCACGGTGGACCTGTCGCTGGGCAAAAGCTTCTCTGAGGGTAAGTATGCGGTCTCGGTCACCGCACTGAACGTGGCCAACCTCCGAGTGCAAATCGATAACAGTTTGACCTTCGGTGGCTTCCATTGGAACGAGCCACGGCAGATCTACGGCGAGTTCCGGTGGCGGTTCCATTATTGATGCTGCGGAGCGTCGCAGGTGTGGCGCGGGAAAGCGATGTGAAGAACGTATACTTACGGGTTAGAACTTTCGAGGAACTGGGAATAACTTTTGAATGCGCTACATCCTTGCAATTTTGGCTGTCGCGGGTATGGTCGTTTCGTCACTCGCTTTGCGCGTGCATTACGAGACGGGCACGGCGCCCTGCAGTATCAACGAAAAGTGGGACTGCGGCATCGTCAATCACAGTCCATACGCCGTAATCCACGGCGTCCCGGTGGCCGCCATTGGCATTGCGGGATACTTGCTGATCGCACTCTTGGCACTGGCGCGCCGCCGTGGGCTATTGCTGGTGGCAACGGTCATCGGTCTGGGGTTCGCCCTCCGGCTCAGCCATATCGAATCCAAAATATTGGGTGTGTGGTGCGTTTACTGCGTGGCATCTCAGGGGTTGATCGCGGTGCTGGCGATTCTATCGATGGCTTGGTGGGGTGCCAGTTTGCGAACGCGAAGCTCGACGTAGCCAGTTTGTATGCGTGGCGATTTGTCGTATGGTATGCGGAAACCCGTCCGCGAAGCGGACAGCATATCTAAGCCCAGGATTTCAATCCTGGGTAGGAGATCAATAAATTCCGGGAGTCCCGAAAGGGACGGCATAGGAACCCGACACCTCGGCCGCTGCATACGCCGTCGCTTCGGGACTCATTTTGTAGGGGAGATCGCCAGGTGCGCCACTCAATCCGTGGTTTGGATTGAGTGGGATCGGGGAACGTTGAAACCCCACGGAGATCGTGCCGTTCTCAGAATGGGCTGCCGCCGGACGCAACCGATGGTGATGACGTGGAGCTCCCTGCATCCGTGACGGCGCTTGAAACCTGCTGTCGCTCCACGGGAAACCCGAGCTGAAATCTCACGTGGCAAGGTCAACGGTGTAATGTCCCACTCAATCCAAACGATGGATTGAGTGGGCACCCGGCGTCAATGAGTGTAATGGCGATATAGCAACAGTAACCCGCTACGGCTTGATCATCCAGACCACCCCGCAGCCGTCAGGAGGCGCGCAGCTAAGATCACCACCGAAGGCCGTAGTTCCGTAAAGGGTGCCGTCGATGTCGATGCTCACATTGCTGTATACCCGCATTCCTCCATCTGCACCGCCTGTGAAGTCGTGCAGTGAGGTGTACACCCAGCCGTTTTCGGTGTTGCTCAGCTCAAAAACACTACCCATGTCATATGCGCCGCCACAAAAAGTGGTGCCATAGAGGTTCCCCGCTCCGTCCATGGAGAGAGTTGCCAGGGGCCCGCAATAGGTCTGTCCGGTGATACTGTAGAGCAGCTTGAAAGTCCATGTGTCGCCCGAGGGCGAGAGCTCGAAAATGGTTCCACCGCTGTTGTCGCCGCCGTTGCTGGCGGCTCCATAGAGATTCCCGGCCCCGTCGAAGATCAGCGCGCCGTGCGGACGGGCACCATCGCTGCCGTTCTGGAAGCTGTAAAGGACCCGCTCAGTCCACCCCACCCCTACAACGTAGGTCAATTCGAAAATGGTCCCGGCATCGTTTGCGCCGCCCATACCGGTTGTGCCAAAAAGATTGCCACCCTTGTCAGAGACCAGTCCATTCACGGGATAGGCGCCGTCCGGACCCGCGAAGCTGTAGAGGAGGTTTTCCGTCCAGCCGTTCCCCTGCGGCATTAATTGGTAGACGGTACCAACGTTGAATAACCCTCCTGTTATAGTGGTGCCGTAGATGTTCCCCTGCGCGTCCCAGATGAGGTCTCCATAGCCAGGGACTTGTCCATCGGTTCCCGATCCAAACTCATGAAGCACGTTTTCCGTCCAAAAGCATTTGGCTACCTTGCAGACCGAACGGGGTGCTATCAGGTTGAAAACAGAACCATCGTTGTATGGCCCACCCTCCTCGGTTGTCACGTACACATGGCCGTCCGGGCCGAAAACCGGTCTGGCGTACGGAGTGCAAGTTGTGTTTGGTAGAAATCCGATGGTGGATGCGGTCCAGTTGCTTCCGGTGCGGTTTAGTTGATAGACGCTGCCACAACTGCCGTTCACCCAAGCAGTTGTCGTGCCATAGAGGGCATTCCCTTTTATGGTCACCCCTGAATAAGGCTGCCAGCTCACTTCCGAGCTGGTGAAAGTGTGAATCACGCTGAAGGTTTGGGCGTGCGCGGCTGGGCCGAACGATGTGGCGAGTGTGATCAGGCTCACATAAAAGAGGGTCTTCGATTTCATGGCGTACTCCACGGTGGGCGAAAATTCCGGTCCCGCAATCTTACCTTAGGAGGATTCGGGTGCCAGTCAATCCATCGTTTGGATTGAGGAGGATCGAGGACCGTTGAAACCCGACGGAGATCGTGCTGTTCCCGGAATGGCTGCCGCCGGTCGCAACCGATGGTGATGACGTGGAGCGACCTACATCCGTGACGGCGTTTGGGGCCTGCTGTCACTCCACGAGGTGAATCGGAAACCGGAGCTGAAATCTCAGACGTGGCAAGGTCACCGGTATAATCTCCCACTCAATCCAAACGATGGAGTGAGTGGGGTACCCGGCCCGCCCGCGGGTGTCGGTTTCATCGCTTCATCAAGGGGCTGGGTTCTCGTTGACGTAAACAGCGTTAGCGCAAGCTACTCCCAAACAGTAGGCGGGGAGCGCACTCTTCGAATGGGTGTATGCAAATTTCGCTCTCGTCACTCGGCTGTGTGACCCATGCACTAGCCGGTACAATGCCGCTTTTCGTAAACTTGACCGAAGGATGAAGGAATTGGTGTCTCTATGCCACCTTTTGCCATCCCGGGGAGCCGGATCAGCGAGTGATGGCAAGTTCCATCATTGCGCCGCAGTTAACTACTTCTAAAACACTCGAATCCTTCCATCTCAAGAAAATTGCACTTAACTCCCTATTTTGGAAGATTTTGCCTGTAACCCTCACGCGCTCAAGATTTTGCCGACCATTCCCAAAACGGAACGATTGTTTTCAAGATTTTAGAGGTATATGGGGGGAGGGGGGTATCCCCAGCTTGGCATCGAACCATGTGCATTCAAGAAATTGGGGCTTGGGTTATCTATTGGCTAATGGCCGGCGTTATTTCGACTGGGTAGAAGAATATGGACTACAGAGACACGGAGTCACGGAGAATGACATAACTGAAATTCCTCTTTCCTCTGTGTCTCGGTGCCTCGGTGGTGAATACGCCCGGGCGACGCACTCAGCTAACCGAGACGGTGTTCACCGCGGCTGCTTCCACCGGCTCAAGGTGTGCCGTGAAGTGCCGCAGGAACGGCGCTTCATAGGTGAGCTTCATGCCGCGAATCTGCTCACGCCGCGCGAAGACTTGCAGGATGATTTCGACCACGTAGTCGATGTGGCTCTGCGTGTACACCCGCCGCGGGATCGCCAGTCGTACCAGCTCCATCTTTGCCGCACCGGCAAACATGAGGCTGCCGATTTCGACCGAGCGGATGCCGCCTTCCAGGTAAAGCTCGGTTGCCAATGCCACACCGGGGAATTGCTCGAGCGGGATATGCGGCAGAAAGGCCTTGGCATCGAGATAGATCGCGTGTCCACCGGGTGGCTGCACAATTGGCACGCCCTGCTCAGAAATGTGATTCCCAAGATACGCGGTCGAGGCAATGCGATAACGCAGATAGTCTTCGTGCAGCGACTCCTGCACGCCGATGGCAACGGCCTCGAGGTCGCGTCCTGCAAGTCCACCATAGGTGGGATATCCCTCGGTGAGGATGAGCAGGTCCTGCTCCTGGCGGGCGAGGACTTCGTCATTGGTGCACAAGAATCCTCCGATGTTCGCCATGCCATCTTTCTTCGCCGACATGGTGCAACCGTCGCCGAGAGTGAACATCTCCTGCGCAATCTGTTTCGGGGTTTTGAAGGCGTAGCCTTCTTCGCGCAGCTTGATGAAGTAAGCGTTTTCCGCAAAGCGGCAGGCGTCGAAGTACAGCGGAATGCCGTTTCTGCGGCAGACGGCGCTGACTGCGCGCGCGTTGGCAATCGATACCGGCTGGCCACCGCCGGAGTTGTTGGTAATCGTCAGCATGGCCAGCGGAATACGCTCGCGGCCCACCTTCGCGATCAAAACCTCAAGCGCCTCGACGTCCATGTTGCCCTTGAACGGAGCGCGATGTTGCGGGTCGCGCGCTTCGGCGCAGGGCAGGTCGATCGCCTCGGCTCCGACAAATTCGATATTCGCCCGCGTGGTATCGAAGTGCGTGTTGTTCGGAACCACGTCTCCCTTCTTGCACATTACGTTGAAGAGAATGCGCTCAGCTGCGCGACCCTGGTGCGTGGGAATTACATGGCGATATCCGAAGATGCCCTGCACCGAGTCGCGGAAGTGGTCGAAGCTCTTGCTGCCGGCATAGCTCTCATCGCCTTCCATCACGCCCGCCCATTGGTGAGTCGACATGGCTCCGGTTCCGGAATCGGTAAGCAGATCGATGAGAACGTCGTCGGCCGGCAACAGAAACAGGTTGTAGCGCGCAGCGCGCAGCAGCTCTTCCCGTTGCTCGCGGGTGGTCCAGCGAATGGGCTCAACGCTCTTAATGCGAAACGGTTCGATGATGGTTTTTGTAGTCATGGGAGGCCAAGTTCATTTTAATGTCCGGGATTTGCCGTTTCAGGAGCGGATGTCACAAACGAGTGTGACCGGTGGGCCTTGCGGTACCTCGTGTCTTTCGCTTGAATGTCTACAGGGCAGGGTCACCCTCGGATCCAGACGCCCATTGCAATGATCGGCCCATGTCCCTGGGAGAGGGTACCCTTTGCGCATCACGGTCCTCGGCTGCGGTTATGTCGGTCTGGTGACTGGCACCTGCCTGGCAGATATCGGCCATTCTGTCGTATGTGCCGACAATGACGAAAGCAAGATACAGGCTATGCTTCGAGGTTCGCTGCCGATCTATGAACCGCATCTCCAGGAAGTTGTCGATCGCAATGTCGCCGCGAAACGTCTGAGCTTTACCGCGGACCTGGCGGAAGCGGCGCGATTCGGCGACGTCATCTTCATTTGCGTGGGGACGCCACCGCTGCATAACGGCGACGCCGACCTTAGCTCCATCGACGGTGCAGCTCGCTTGATTGCATCCGCGGCACGCGGCTCTAAGCTGATCGTGGAGAAGAGCACCGTCCCGGTACAGAGCGGGATGAAGTTATTGCGTGCCCTGGGCATTTATGGCCGCAACTCCCAGTGGAGCTTCTCGATCGCCTCGAATCCCGAATTTCTGCGCGAAGGATCAGCCGTGCTCGACTTCCTGCATCCCGACCGGATCGTCATCGGAGTCGGTGACCAAAGCTCTGAAGTGCTGCTACGCGAGATCTATCGCCCGATCTTGCAACAGGAGTTGCGCAATTGTCCGATTCACATCCAGGGCTGCCCCAAGAAGGAGCCTTCCACTTTGCTGGTCACCAGCATCAATAGCGCTGAGCTCATCAAGCATGCGAGCAACTCTTTCCTTGCGTTGAAAATTTCTTATGCCAATCTTGTCGCCGATATGTGCGAGGCTATGGGCGCCGATGTGGAAGAGGTGACGCGTGGCATGGGACTGGATCCGCGCATTGGGCCGGATTTTCTTCGCGCCGGGCTGGGGTTTGGCGGCTTCTGCTTCCCCAAGGACATTCAAGCTTTCATTCGGCTTGGCGAAAAGACAGGGGTGGACGTGTCCCTGTTGAAAGACACCGAGCTCATCAACAAACGGCGTATCGATCTTTTTCTCGCCAAAGCCACCCAGGCGCTGTGGACGCTGAAGAACAAGCGCATCGGAATCCTGGGACTGGCTTTCAAGCCAAATACCGATGACATTCGCTTTGCGCCGGCGCTGGAGCTGATCAGCCGGTTGCTGCAAGACCACGCAGAGGTAAGCGTTTACGATCCGCAGGCGATGGACAAAACGCGGGCGCTCTATCCGGATATCCGGTATTGCGACGACGCTTACTACTTGGCCGACAACGCCGAAGCGTTGTTAGTAGCGACCGAATGGCCCGAGTTCAAGAGCTTGGACTGGTCGCGCGTCGGTCGACTCATGCAGCGCCCGCTTATTCTCGATGGTCGCAATCTGCTCGACCGTCACGCAATGGAGCGTTTGGGATTCGAGTACTACGGTGTGGGAATACCTTCGGCAGCGGCGGGTGAGCCCAAGCCGGTTCCCATGTCGCCCGGCTCCTACTAGAGGTTGCAGCGCGCCACCACGAGCGTGATGTCGTCGAACTGTTCACCTGGACTAAACCGCTCCACCTCGCTGCAGACCGTCTGGGTTAACTCGGGGGCCGACTGCGCACTGCATTTCCTCAGTACTTCGACCAACCGTGCTTCTCCAAATTCTTCGCCCCGCGGGTCGACCGCTTCCGTAACCCCGTCGGTGTAGAGCACAAAACTGTCGCCGGGATGGAGTTGAACTTCGGCGATCTGGATGGGCACTTCTTCAAACAATCCAAGGACGGTTGAGGTCGAGTTGAGCCACTCAATCGGCGAACCCGATGGTGCACTGCGCAACACCAGCCCGGGCAGGTGTCCACAGTTGGCATAGCGCAGCACCCGGGTGTCGTCGTCGTAGTCGGCGAAGAACAATGTGGCATAGCTGTTCTGGTTGGTGCTCTGGAAGAACAGGCGATTTACCGAACTCAGGAGGCGCGGCAAGTCGTCCACTGCCATGGCGTACTGGCTGCGCAAATTGGCTTGCAGATTGGCCATCAGCAAAGCTCCCGCGACACCTTTCCCGGCAATGTCGGCCAATACGATTCCCAGGCGATCGGACCGCAGTTCGAGGAAATCGTAGTAGTCGCCACCAACTTTGCGCGCCGGTAAGCATTGACCGGCGTATTGCAGCGTCTTCATCGCAGGCAGGTTTTGTGGCAGCAGCCGTGCCTGGACCTGACGTGCAAACTCCATCTCCTGCACCACGCGGCGCTCCGCCTCCATCTGCTCGGCAATCCTTTCCGCCAGCACGATACTATCCAGCGCGACGCCTGCCTGGTTAGCGACCAGGCTCAAAAGCCGCTTGTCCTCGCGGGTGTACGGTTCCTCCGACAGGCGCATTCCGAGAATGATCGAGTCCGGCCAGTCGCGCATCGCGCCCGGGGATAGGTACCACGCACTCCGGCGCAAGCGCAACCAGGGCCGCAGGAGGTGGCTGCTCATTCAGGCTCATGCCGACCCACTCCCACGGTTTGGCGTAGCGAGCCAGTTCAACCAGAAACGGCTTCGAGGTGGAGAGTTCTTCTGCTCCCGGAGGGACAACCCCGCTAATAACCGAGAGGAGGGCTTCCCGCGATTCCAAATAGACCACCACAGAGGTGGGACGCAGCGCATCGTTCAAGTGCTGCTGAAGCAGCTCTCCCAGCTCTTGGCGAGTTGTTGCGGTCCGTGTCTTCTCGACCAATTGCTCCATGACGAGACGAGCGTCATAAGCATTGCGAAAGAACGCACGATCGATGCGCCGGCCGACATTGTTATGGACCTGCACGCCAGTCCAAAGCAGTACACATCCGAACACGGAGCCGAGCGCGATCGCTCCGGGCATGGCGATAGAGGTAAATGCCTCGAGGTAACGGGAGAAGCTCTTAGCAAAAGTGAGCGTGATCCCGGCACTTAAGGCTATGAGAAGGATGATGAAGCCGCGCTGCACCAGCAGGTAGCGCGCACTGCGGCGCAGCAGCACCGGTATCTCGAGTACGCGATGCTTGACCACAGCGTACGCAAAGGAGAGAGGAAAGAGCCACAGCAGCACTACGATGCAAGCAACTAGCAGAGGCGGCCAGGCGAAGCCCACAAACTCGGATGCGGCAAGAAAGATGGTCGCGGGCACTACGCCTATCAGAGTCCCCCACATAATGACGCGAATCTTCCGGCGCGCGTCTGCAGAGGTAACCTCCAGGTCATTCCAAACCAGCGAAATAAATCCCAAGACGAGAACCGAATAGTTGAAACCGGAGAGGACGAAGTGAATACCTTGCGACGTCAGCCACGCCGGATAAGGGAAATCCATGCCAAGATTGCGGGGCATCGATACTAGGGATGTAACTCCTACTCCTGCAAGTGCGGCCCACTTCAGCCAGGGAAAACGGCGGTCGATGGGTGAGCGCACCGGGAATACTGAGAAAAAGAACAGGAACACACCGGTGACCATGTTTTCGAACGTGGCCCGGTAAGCCATGGCAGGTAAACGCAACCATGCGGGTGCACTCAGGAAATTGTCATTGACCGCAGGTATGGCGAGGAACCCGCCAAACATAAGGGCCAGCAGCCAGGCATTCCGATCATCCACGCGCAGGAACAACACTGCGAAGCCCACGATCAGAAAAACGAATGGGTAAAGATTGAGAAGCCTCAAACTAAGGCTGTGCACCACCCCTTCTCGTTCCGCTCCGGTCCGGGCAGCACGAAATATTCCGTGAAGCTGTGTCGGCGTGGGGCTTTCCGGCCCGGTCACGGTCAAATCAATACCGTCGCCAGGACGGTGGTTCATCCAAACGTGCGTCAGGCTGCCTTCCCAAGTGATGGGATGGCCTTCGATAGCAGTGATCTTGTCTCCGGCTTTCAAACCTGCGCGTTCGGCCGGGCTTTCCAGGATGAACGCTCTCGACATACTCAACATGTTCGGTGGGTCGATACTTGTTTTCGAATCCCAGCTCGACTGGTGCCCCGCGATTGCCATACAGAGCCCACAATACGGAATAGAAGAGGGCGGCGCAGGCAAAGATCACGGCCAACCCGTACAGCACCGGTTTAGGCAAACGGCACATGCTGATTACTACGCTCCAGCTTCTCATTCGATCCTACGCGGACGACGAGCTGAAATCTAATCACGGTGGGGTCTCCGCGACATAGAGGCGGACTGCTGGGGAGTGTGATGTGTGCCCGGCAGGGAAGTTAATCCGTCCACCATCACCTCGCATGATGTTGCGCTCAGGTGATGGTCTCGCTCATCTAGCTGGCAGAACAGGCGGTAAAGACCGGACGCTTACCGTCCAAGTGACTCCCCGCGGCAGACCTCTAGCCCGAGTCGACGCTGTCGTGAGCACGCCACCTTGCGCCCCAAACCGAACGGGGCGCTCATCCGGAATTACGCGCGACGTGGCGATTTGCACTAAGCCGCTAGCGCGGCAGCGGTGTGGAGCGTGTTGATTGGGTAGAGTTCATGGACACCCGAGGAGGTGTCTATGACCGAACTACGCCAACGCATGCTGGAAGAGCTCCGGCTACGCAACTTCTCCCCACAGACGGTTCGCGCCTATACGGCAACGGTCGCCGACTTCGCCCGCTACTTCCATAAATCACCTGACCAGTTGGGGCCCGAGCAGGTGCGGCGGTATCAGCTCTATTTGTTGAACGAGAAGAAGCTGGCCTGGCAGACCTTGCAGGTTCGCATGGCGGCCTTGAAGTTTCTCTACACGCGGACACTCAAGCAAACCTGGTTCGACCACGAGGTAGCCAAACCAAAGGTGCACCGCAAGCTGCCCGTGGTCTGGAGCCAGGAGGAAGTCCGTGCCCTGCTCGATAGCACGGTGAACCTGAAGCATCGCGCTCTGCTGGCTACTCTCTACAGCGCTGGGCTGCGCTGCCAGGAAGCCCTGGATCTGAAAGTCACCGACATCGACAGCCAACGCATGGTCATCCACATCCGCGCCGGCAAGGGCAACTTCCCGCGCCAGGTCATGCTCTCGCCCAAGCTGTTGGAGTTACTCCGTATCTACTGGCGTTGGCGCAAGCCCAAGGACTGGCTCTTTCCTGGGAGATTGTCGGGCCAACCGATGCGTGCTAGCGGAGTCCGCCTGATCTGTCAGAAGCTGCGCCGGCAGTTGGGCATGGTCAAGCCGCTCAGCCCGCATGTGCTGCGTCACTCCTTTGCCACCCACCTGCTCGACGCCGGGACCGATCTGCGCAGCATTCAACTGCTGCTCGGCCATCACGACCTGGAAACCACGGCCCGCTACCTGCATGTCTCCGAACGCCGACTGCATGCCACCGCCAGTCCGCTCGACGATCTGCCCATTCGCGACATCACGACTTCGGATGGAGATGGCAGAAGAAGATGAGACAACATCGGCTCGAAGTAGCCGATGTCTTGCACGCTCACCAGAAACAGTTCCTGCAACGCTGGGGACCGGTGGTTTCTCGCCAGCAGCGCAAGGCCCTGCGTGACATCGGCCTCTGTCGTACCGCCGCCCTCGGCGCTCACCTGCAGCAGTGCGACGCCTGTTCCTATCAGACGGTCGCCTATCTCTCGTGCCGCAACCGGCATTGTCCCAAGTGTCAGTCGACGGCTCGCGATCGCTGGCTCAGCCGACAAGCCGCCAGTCTGTTGCCGGTGGCGTATTCGCATGTGGTCTTCACTCTGCCGGAGCAGTTAGCACCGCTTGCACTCCGCAACCAACGCCTGCTCTACGACCTGCTGTTTCGTGCCGCCTCAGAAACCCTGTTGCAGATCGCCGCTGATCCACGCCATCTCGGCGCACGCATCGGGATCCTCGCCGTACTCCATACCTGGAGCCAGAACCTGCGCCACCATCCTCACCTGCATTGCCTGGTCCCCGCCGGTGGGCTCGCCCTCGACCATTCCCGTTGGATCTCATGCCGATCGGGTTTCTTCCTGCCGGTGCGCGTACTCAGCCGCCTCTTTCGAGGCAAGATGCTGACCTTCCTCAAGCAGGCTTATCAGAAGGGAGAACTCCGTTGTCTCGGTAACACCGCCAGCCTTTCCGACCCGCGTCAGTTCCACTCACTGTTGCGTCTGCTGCAGCACAAGGACTGGGTCGTCTATGCCAAGCCACCCTTCGGCGGACCCGAGCATGTGCTGAAATACCTGGCCCGCTATACGCATCGCGTCGCCATCTCCAACGGCAGGCTCCTGGATTTAGCCAACGGCCAGGTGCGCTTCCGCTGGCGGGACTCTAAACACAATAACCGCATCAAGGTCATGTCCCTCGATGCGGTCGAGTTCATCCGCCGCTTCCTGCTCCATGTCCTGCCCTCGGGCTTCGTCAAGATCCGCCACTTCGGCTTGCTGGCCAACCGCAATCGCCGACCAGCGCTTACTCTTTGTCGGCTGCATCTCAACCCAGTCGCTACAGAGCCAATCGCGATCCTTACGCAACTGCAGCAACAGGCTGTCCACCGCTGCTGCCCCAGTTGCAAGTGCGGAACTCTGCGTATCATCGCCCGGCTTTCAACCTATGCCTTGGCCACCTATACAACGCTGGCGTCCACCAGCCCAGTCGACTCTTCCTGAACCCCACCTACTATGTCTAAACAGAAAACAACTCGCACTCCCATGCCAACGAGTCCATCCCCCGTCGCAGCATCCCTGTGCTCAAAATACCTCGCGCCAACCTCCCTCACCTCAGCCATCAACCTGAACAACCCACACTCTTCATCCTCGTGCCGGTGTCCACCTCCCAACCAAGCCGCCAAACCTGCCCACGCCATATCCTCGCAGCCTGCGAACCGCATTCAATCCCCATAGAGACGCGCTAGCGGCTCACTGCAAATCGCCCTATCGACAATGCTCCGCTCATCTCCATCACTACCGCCACCGCCCTGCCTGCGGAGCACTGTCGATACGGCACTACGGATTTCTCAACACCTATACGGGGACGTCATTGTCTGCACCTGTCCTCGAACGACGACGCGCGATCCACGTGGCAGTCGACTGCGATTGGCATCAAGGATTTTGTTGATGTCGCGCGACACTCCTCCCAGATCACGTCCTGCATTGGTGCCGTAAATATCGATGACGGGTTGCACATTATGTGCGAGACCTCGGCCATGCCGTTCGTCCGCTGGATGGATACCAGGCTGGCCATCAGCGATGGAGCAGTTGATGCGCTTGTTCCGGTGACGGGAATGTTGACCAGGTCCTGCAAGGTATCTGCGTCGTATTGCGGGGTTTGCGTCTCGATGTTGTAGCTGACCCCGGTCTTAGGATCGACCCAAAACGTAGGCGCAGTTTGAAAGCTGCCACTGAGGGACCCCAGCAAGTTCTGCGCGATGTCACGGGCCGAGAAACCAAGCTGCTGAGCTTTCGTACGCTCGATGCGAAGGTTCAGATATGGCTCATTGAATGGCTGCTGAATCCGCAGGTCGGCCGTGCCGGGAACGGACTTGAGTTGACGGAGCACCTCATCTGCCCAGACATGATTCCCCTCAAGGTTCTGGCCAATGACCTGGATATCGATTGGCGCAGGCGGACCAAAGTTAAGAATCTGAGTGACGATATCCGACGGCAGGAAAGCAAAGGTCACACCAGGAAATTGCCTGGCTAAGGTCACGCGAAGCCGGTTGACATAATCCGCGGTCGGATGGTGTTTCGGAGCGAGCGTAACAAGAATGTCCGCATCCGATGTTCCGACCGGGGCCGAATTGCTATAAGACAGATTGATACCGCTGTAGGGCAGGCCGATGTTATCGATGACGCTTAAAACCTCGGCTGCTGGGATCTGTTGGTGAATTGACTTTTCAATCGGTCGCATAGAAATGCCGTGTCCTCGATGCGCATTCCGGTCGGCCCACGAACGTGAAGCTTGAAGCTGCCGGCATCGACCGCAGGGAAGAAGTCCTGGCCCAACCACGGGATCAGCACTGCTAGGGACCCAAGGCAGGCTGCAAAGAATCCTGCAAGAAATAGCCGCCGATGACGGAGGACCGTTTCCAGAAGGCTGTGATAGGCTGCGCGAAGCTTTTCGAAGCCACTTTCGAAACTCTGCTGGAACCGGACAAACGGGTTCCGGCTCGAAGCTGCTTCGTGACTCTCGCGATGATGCCGCAGTAGATACTTCGCCATGGTCGGCACGATGGTTCGCGACAGTATGTAAGAGGCGAGCATCGCGAACACCACGGCCTCCGCCAAGGGAAGGAAGAGATAACGCGCTACTCCTGAGAGCAGGAACATGGGCGCGAACACGATGCAGATCGACAGCGTAGATACGAATGCCGGCGTGGCAATTTGCATGGCGCTGTCCAGCACCACATCGTCCATGGTCTGCTCGGGATGAAGTTCGAGATTGCGATTAATGTTCTCCACCTCGACGGTCGCATCGTCCACGAGGATGCCGACCGCCAGCGCCAGTCCACCGAGCGTCATGATGTTGATGGTTTCACCGAGCGCGCTCAACGTGATGATGGACGTCAGAATCGCGAGAGGAATAGAAGTCGCAATGATTAGCGTGCTGCGCCAGCTCCCCAGGAATACGAGGATCATCACCGCCGTGAGACAGGCTGCGATCAGAGCTTCGCGGACGACTCCGCTGATAGCGCCCTTCACGAACACCGATTGATCCGAAAGCGGCTGCATCTTCAGTTGCGGTGGAACGGTGGTCGCAATCTGGGGAAGAAGTGACTTGATTCCCGAGATCACGCTCAATGTGGATGCACTGCCGCCCTTCTGAATGGTCAGCAGCACAGAGCGCTGTCCATTCACGCGAACGATGTTGGTTTGCGGCGGCGAGCCGTTGTGTACCCAGGCGACGTCTTTTATGTAAATGGTCGTGTCGCCAACCGTCTTAATTGGAATACGGTTCAGGTCGTCCATGGTCTGCGGTGCTGCATTGGGAACAGTGACCTGGTATTCCGTTCCGCCAATCTTCGATGTTCCTGTCGGCAGTATCAGGTTCTGCAGCGCAATCGCATTCACCACATCGAGCGCGGAAAGACCTTTTGACTGCAATGCGCTCGGATTGAGATCAACCTCGACCTGGCGCTGCTTTCCGCCATATGGATACGGCACCGACGCTCCCGGAACCGTAATGAGCTGCGTGCGTATGAAATTCAGTCCGTAATCATTGAGCTGCTGCTCGGAGAGCCCGTTTCCAGAAAGCGCAAGCTGGAGGACCGGAACGCTCGATGCGCTATAAGCCAGAATCAGCGGCGGCGTGGTGCCCTGAGGCAACTGCCTCAGCTGTGTTTGCTCGATGGCCGTGATCTGTGCGATGGCGCGCTCAATATTCGCGATTGGCTGGAAGAAGACCTTGACGACGGCAACTCCATAAAGCGACTGCGATTCGATGTGCTCGATGTTGTCGACCGTCGTGTTGAGTGATCGTTCCGTCACGAACACAATCCGGTCGCTCATGTCCTTGGGAATGAGACCACTGTAATTCCAGATAATGCTCACAACCGGAATGTTGATGTTGGGGAAGATGTCAGTCGGCGGCGGAAGATCACAACCATCCCCATCACGAGAATGAGGATAGACATCACCACAAACGTATAAGGCCGAGGTAACGCTAGTCGAACGATCCACATGGTCGCCTACCTCGCCAATCCTGCTGACTCTTCGTTTCCGGTAGCTTGTGCCCCATTCCGTTCATGGGAGATCCATTCGCGGACGAAGGCGGGACAATTTTTCAGGGTTGCCCGAGTCAGTTCGATCCGGGCCAGGAAGCGAACGACATCGCGATCTACGAGCTTCACATCTTGAAGATCGAGTACAAACTTGCGCTCCGTGGATGCGGACTTCAGGAGCGCCTCAAGTTCCGGCAAGTGATCCGCCTGAATACGACCGCTAAGGGTGAATACCACGCACTGTTCATCTTCGGCCCTTTGAATTCTCAATGTCATGGATTCAACGCCTTTCGCTTTTGATATTGCAGCAGAACAACCAAACAGCTAAGCGTATGAGAGCTAATGGTTTGGGTAACGAGCGAGGTGGCGACAATTCGAAAATTTCCGAAATCTCGGAACGGTCGATTAACGATTTTGGGAAAGAGACACTGCTGTGTCGGACCTGCGTAGTATCTATTGGTGAACTGCTCAGCGCTTAGGAGGCTGCGTGGGCTAAGTCTTTCTGAACTGGTGTTTGTCGATTTTCAGAGATCTGATTTTGGAGTCCAGCGTCGACTGCGGAATCCCGAGTTTGGGCGCAGCTCCAGAGGGGCCGGACACCCTGCCATGGCTTTCAGCCAAGGCCGTCTCGATGATCTCTCGCTCCTGGGCAGCAAGTCTGTCGGAAAGAGGCTGGGCTACCGAATCGGCAGGCGCTGAGCATTGCCCGAACCAGCTTTCATCGATTGAGCGATTGTCTGAATCAGAGATGATCACCGAGCGCTCGATTACATTTTGCAATTCCCGTATGTTGCCAGGCCAGACGTAAGAATGAAGTAGTTCCTGACTTCTTTTGTTGATGCTGGTTATCTTCTTTCCAGCTTTGCTGGCATAACGGTCGACAAAGTACTCCACGAGTAGCGGAATATCTTCCTTTCGCTTGCGCAGAGGAGGAACGTGAATGGGGAACACATTCAGGCGGTAAAATAAATCCTCGCGAAATCCGTGGTCTGTAATCGCAGCTTGCAAGTCACGATTAGTGGCAGCGACGACTCGTACATCCGCCGAAAGAGGTTCGTTCCCACCCACACGCTGGAATTCACGCTCTTGCAGTACGCGCAAAAGAGAGATCTGCATCTCTGCGGGCAATTCACCGATTTCGTCCAGGAAAATGGTACCGCCATCGGCCGACTCAAAACGGCCTAGCCGTCGCTGAGTCGCCCCGGTAAGGGCCCCTTTTTCATGGCCAAAAAGCTCGGAGGCGATCAGATCGCGCGGGATAGCTGCACAATTGACGCTGACAAAGTGACCTGCTCCCCGAGAAATAGCCCATAGGAAAAGAGACTTCTCCCATTTAGGATGGCCCGCCAGGGCCAGAGGAGGAGTCGTGAGAAAGAGTCGATTCAGCGAAGATCAGATCATCGCCATCCTGAAGGAGTCGGAGGCCGGGGTGGAAACCGGAGAACTGTGCCGGCGACACGGGATCGCGAAGGCATGTTTCTACCGGTGGAAGAGCAAGTACGGGGGGTTGGAGTTGAGCGAGGCGAGACGGCTGAAGCAGCTGGAGGAAGAAAACCGGCAGCTGAAACACATCGTGGCCGAGCAGGCGGTGGACATCCGGGCGTTGAAGGCGGTAGTCGCAAAAAAGTGGTGAGCCCGCAGGCGCGGCGAGAGGCGGTGCTGGTGATGCAGGTGGAGGTAGAGCTGAGCCAGCGACGAGCCTGTGGGCTGATGGAGCTGTATCGCGCAACATGTCGCTATCGGAAACGCAGGAGCCAGGACCAGCCGCTGCGGGTGCGGCTACGCGAGTTGGCGGAGACCAGGCGCCGGTTCGGCTACCGCCGTCTGCAGGTTCTGCTGGCGCGCGAAGGTTGGCAAGTGAACCACAAGCGGGTGTACCGGCTGTACGTGGAGGAGAAGCTGTCGCTGCGGCGCAAGCGGGGACGGAAGCGCAGCACGGTGCGTCAGCCGCTGCCGGCAGCCGTGGCCGCCAACCAGGTGTGGTCGGTCGACTTCATGAGCGACACGCTCAGCTCGGGACGGAGGTTTCGCACCTTGAACATCGTGGATGACTACACGCGGGAGTGCCTGGCGATCGAGGTCGATACGTCGCTGGGTGGAGTGCGCGTCGTACGCGTGCTGGAAGAACTGAAGCACAGCCGCGGACTGCCGCGCCAGATCCGCAGCGACAACGGACCGGAGTTCGTAAGTCGTGCGGTCGATCAGTGGGCCTACGAGCAGGGCCTACAGTGGCACACGATTCACCCGGTCGACCGATGGAGAACGGCTATGTGGAGAGTTTCAACGGCCGCTTCCGCGATGAATGCCTGAACGAGAACTGGTTCAGCAGCCTGGCTGATGCACGTGAAAGGATCGCGCAGTGGAAGCAGGACTACAACGAACTTCGGCCACACAGCAGCTTGCAGTACCGTACCCCGATGGAGTTTGCTCAGCAGTCGGCAGGCTTCTACGCGGATGAAGTGGGGACAGGGGCCTCAAGCGCCGGCCCCTTTCCCCACACCCCCCTCCCCGCTATGAACAGCGTTGGTGGAGGCGAACAAAAACCGGAGAAAGTCTCATTATCCCTGGACTAAAGATGGGGGGCAGGTCAAAACGCTTTGGAAGACCGCTTCGAGCGCTTGTGAATTGCACGCGCTACCAGCTCTTTTCCCGTACCCGTTTCCCCGGTGATGAGGACCGTTGAGTCCGTGGGCGCCACCCTCGCTACTTGCGAAAGTACCGATTGCAGGGCAGGCGATGAGCCGACGATCTCTTCGGACATCCTGGTGATGTCGATTTCTTCGCGAAGTGCGAGATTCTCCTTATAAAGCTGGTCTCGCAGCGTGCGAATCTCTTCGAACGCATTTTTCACTGTGGTGATATCGCTCACCGCTCCGATAAGTTCCGAGAAGCCGGCCACTTCCGAATTCTGCATATGTGCCACGACATGGATCGTTCTAAGCGAGCCGTCAGGCATCACCAACCGATGCTCTATATCAAGCTTCTGGCTGCGGGACGCGGCTTCGAGCGCCTGCTGCACAGCGCGAAGATCCTCAGGATGGACGCGTTCGAGGACCCTTTCTACGCTGGGCTTAAAGGACCGTTCGTATCCGAAGACCCGAAAAGTTTCATCGGACCAGAAGAGTTCTCCCGTTGAGACATTCCAGCCGGCACTGCCCGTATGGCTCAAGCTCTGCGCTTCGGCGAGGTATGCTTCGCTTTTAACCAATGCTTCATGATTCCGGCGGGCTGCCTCTTCGGCGCGTTTTTGCTCCGTGATGTCCTCACACACGACTAACAGCACCGGCCGCTTCTTCAAGAAGACAGCATTCCCCGTTTCCCGGACCCAAAGCATCGCTCCGTCTTTACGGATTTTCCTCGCCTCCCACCTCATGTTTCGTCCGGGTTGAGCGAAACATTCCTGAGCATGTTTTTGAACCGCGGCACGATCGGGCTCGTGGAAGATATCTAATACCGGTTGTCCAAGGAGTTCGTCCACTTTGTAGCCCAAGTGCTCCGCGCCGAGAGTGTTCACGGTTGCGATTGTGCCGTCCGAGTCCACGATGAAATACATCGTGGGATTGCTCTCAAACCCCGCTTTCCACTGCTCCTCAGTTTCTTGGCGAGCTTGCTCTGCCCGCTTGCGCTCAGCAATCTCTTGTTGCAGTGTCTCGTTCGTTCTCTCAAGCTCACGTACCGTTTCCTTCAGATCGTCGCTGGCAACTCGGAGCGATTGGGCAGCCCATCGTTGTGCAACGCTCAATGAAGCAACGACCAGAGCTGACACAACAAAGGCGAGGAAGCGTGGCATCTCCTCGGGTTTTGAGCCGAGTGAGCGCGACGCAAGGCGGCAGGTTGGGTTGCCTGAGTCCTTGAGGCTTTGCGGTGCGCGCCATGCTTTTGCGACGTATGCCGTATAGGCTACCGGAAACGTATCGCTGTGGCAGAGGCAATGCGACATGAGGACTTGAAAACAACGCGGGTTTACCAACACCCCGAGTTGGGAGCGATTCGGGATGCGATTGATCAGCGAAAGCAGAGGGTAATGTGAGAGTCCCCACAAAAATCCCCCACTATCAAAAACAATGCCCACCGGACTCGAGGGCAATTGATGAAACGAAATAACTTACTGGAGCCGACGATCGGACTTGAACCGATGACCTGTCGATTACGAATCGACTGCTCTACCAGCTGAGCTACGTCGGCTTGCTTCCCATCTTAAAGGCTTGTTGTTCCGGCGTAAAGGTCGGCGCGGGGCCAGAATGGCACGCTGCGGCCGCTCTAAGCCTTGGTTTTCCACCGGGGTAGCCAGTTTTGCACTTGCAGGCGATCAGCCGTCGGCTTGATAATAGACATAGGCCGTTATTGCGCTTCCGGCCTTCCATGACGAGTTTCGGTCGAGCGGACATACTGCGAATCCTGCACATCACGGCCCGGCAGTTGTCTGGCTGGCAAAAGGCAGGTCTGGCTCCAAATTGTGAGGAGTTCTCGTTCGCAGATCTCCAGCAGGTAAAACAGATACGAGATTTGTGCGCCAAGCGGGTGCGTCCGGCGGTGATTCGGCAATCTCTGGAAGCCATGCAGCGCCAAGTCGCTGGCATGGCGAACCCCTTCCTCGAAGCTAGCGCCTTCACTGTTGGCAGGCGGGTGGCCTTTCGCCACCAGGGCCGCGCGGTCGAGCCTGTCGCAGGCCAGTACATCATGGAGTTTGATTCGGCTGGGGCAGTGGTGACAACCGATTCGGCGTCGCCCCCGCACAAAGCCAAGCCTGTACCCCCGACCGGCTTGGCGCATGAGCTCTTCGCTCGCGGTGTGTCGCTGGAGGAGAATCCCAATAACCACGACGAAGCTATCCAGGTGTATTTGGGGTTGCTGGAGCTGCAACCCGGACACGCAGCTGCTCACATTAATCTGGGAACGCTGTATTACAACCGGCAAGATTTCGCAGCGGCCGAAAAGCATTACCGGGCGGCGGTGAGTGCTGACCCACGCTACGCGCTCGCCTACTTCGACCTGGGAAACGTGCTCGATGAAACGGGACGCTTTATAGACGCGGCCACCGCTTATAAAACGGCCATTCAGCTGGCACCCACTTACGCCGACGCCCACTACAATTTGGCGTTGGCGTATGAGCGGCTGCGTGAGCCGCGACTCGCCCTGCGGCATTGGACCGTTTACGTCAAGCTGGATCGCAGTGGACCGTGGTCAATCCATGCTCGCAAGCAGATTGCTCGCATCCTGGAATCCGACAAGCTGAAGCTAGTCTATCGCCGCGAAGCGTAATCCCTACCCCTAAAAATCAACTGTTTGCGGCCGCAAACTCTTGCGTTAGCGCTTCGCATTGCGTTGCTCCCCAAAACTGCATCCCACTAAGAGCTCACATTCATTGGGAGAGTTTCTGATTGAGGTCACGACTTCCTCGTCTTCTTCGATATTGCTTTTGGGGTGCGACGCTGTTGGCGCTGGCAGGGGTGCTGCTTGCACAGGCGCCGCAGATTGCCGAGAACGCGATTCTCAGTCACTTGAACTCTGGCATCGGTTGGTATCGCCAGTTGACCACCGTCGATCAGAGTGCGGGCCAGCCGAGCGACCTTCTCTACCTCTCCAATGCGCGCAGCCAGGCAAGGCAGGCGTTGCAACTGGCTTTCCAGGCTGCGCAGGCGATCTCCGGATTGAAAGCCGCGGCCGCCAACAACGGCAAACCATCTTCTGCTTCCGCCGAAAGCGCAGCTCAGCCCGCGCAGGAGCAACCTGGACTGGAGAAAGCCCTACAAAACGCAACCGACCGGCTGAATCAAGACCAGGCGAAGCTGACCCAAGTCGAAGCTGGGCTGGCTCATGCGCGCGGCACTCAGCGGGAGCAACTGCTCTCCCAGCGCGATGCTCTGCAAGGCGTAATCGCCCTGGACAAGGCGCTCCAGGAACAGTTGCAGAGAATCGCAACTTTCGTCGCCACCAACGAACGCGCCCAAGGCGGGATGGCAGGCGAGATCGCTGCCCTGAAGGAGTCGGTCCCAGAGGTCTTCGCCACCGATAGCGGCGAAGCCGGAAAGGCATCGGCCAATGCGACCAGTGCGAACGCGCAAAGCGCCAGTGTTTCGCGCGCCCAGTCATCGGGACTGATCGGTCAGGCGACCTATCTGCTGACCCAGACCACTGAGATACACAAGGTCGATACGCTCATCACTCAGACCAATCACCTGCGCGACTCGGCTACGCAGTTGCAGAAGCCTCTGGTCGACGCGTTGAAGGCGCTGATACAGCAGGGGCACAACACGGCGGACACCAGTCCAGCTTCAGACGCAGCCGCGATTGCCGATACCCAGAGGAATCTGCGAGCGCTTACCGGCGAATTCAAACAGATTGGCGACGCCGCATTTCCTCTGCGCCAGGAAATCGTGCTGCTCGACCAGGTGAAAGGGAACCTGGAAGAGTGGCGTGACTCGATGCTGCGGTCCTACGCGGCTGTGCTGCGTTCCGTGCTGGTCCGAGTCGGCGCAATTCTATTCGCCCTGGCGCTGGTCGCCGGCTTCTCCGCGCTGTGGCGCCGGGCCACAGTGCGCTATGTCCGCGACGCGCGCCGCCGGCGCCAATTGCTGCTGGTGCGGCGCTTTGTCTCCGGCTTCCTGATGCTGCTGATCGTCGTATTCGGCTTCGTCAGCGAGTTCAGTTCGCTGGCGACCATGGCCGGATTCATCACCGCCGGCATCGCGGTGGCTTTACAGACCGTCATCCTGTCGGTCGCCGCGTACTTCACCTTGATCGGTCGCCGCGGAGTCAAAGCCGGAGACCGCATCACCATCTCTGGAGTTACCGGCGACGTGCTGGAAATCGGACTGGTTCGGCTGTACCTGATGGAGCTGGGCGGCACAGGCATCGACCTCTATCCCACGGGCCGTCTCGTGGTCTTCTCCAATTCGGTGCTATTCGGCGCGACTCCGCTGTACAAGCAGTTGCCTGGAACGTCATACGCCTGGCACGAGCTGGCGCTGACCTTGTCGACGGACACCGATCCCGCGTTCGCTCAGCTTGTGCTGACCAACGCCGCAAACTCGGTGTATGACAAATACCGCAACGAGATCGATCACCAACACGCAGTGCTTGAGCGTGTGCTCGATACCGCGTTCCCGCTTCCGCAACCCAGCACCAAGTGGCAGTTCACCGATACCGGACTGGAACTGGTGCTGCGCTACCCGGTGGTGATTGAGCATGCCGGGGACATCGACGACCAGATGACCCGGGAGGTCATGCGCGTGGTAACAACCAACTCGCAACTGAAAGCGTCGCTCTCCGGAACCCCAAAGCTCAGAGCCGCGATTCGCGCCTAATCGTCATCTCGCCGCAAAAATGTGATCGTCATCACAAAAATTTTTGTATATGCGATATTTTGTTTTCAACACTTTAGACCACATTTCTATCGCAAATATTTGATTCCGCGCGACTTATAGACAAATATTAGATTTCAAAGAACTTAGGCGATCCGATTTACCTCAAAAACGGCAAAGCCTGACTCGCTCGCATCGGTGCACCGTTAGGCGCCCACGGGACGAGTGTAGGGCGGCCCAGAGCGACTTGCACGGAAAAACAACGAGGCAGAGGTTACGAAGGTGGTGGGAATTCCCGAACTGGAAATGAATAAAGAGTGGTTGAGTCCAGGTACTCCACGGGCATACCTCCAACGACTCCTACGTAGACAGAAGCTGTTAGTGCTTTGAGGCACGGGATCGGCCGGATCGCTTAGTAATTGCGCTCTTCGGCAATCGCGGAACAGCCTGGACGCCCGCCCAAAGCGTTGCAATCGTTTGCTCGATCACGAGAGTCCGGTCAGGCAAGTCAGGCACAAGCCCTTGGATAACAAAGAGTGCGGCGAGGCCAAAGATCGTAAACCACCAGGTGTGGGCTACCACTATGTCATCCCTATTTGGCAATCCTTCATCCTTGGCAACATCGAAAAAGAGCTGCACGAAACGTCCGAACAACGGCGCGCCAATGTCGTTGATGTATTGTCCAGCGCGGACGCCGTTTCGGTTCTCAGGACCGAAGAAGACGTTGCGGAACTGCTGTGGATGGGCAATGCAGAATTGAATGAAGCCGCGCGAGGTCGCAAAAAGGCGCTCTTTCGGGGAAAGATGTTTAGCGGCAATCGCGTCGAAGTTCTGAATCATCAGCCCGATCGTCTCGCGGCTCAACTCGGCAAGGATGTGTGATTTGTCCGGGAAATGCTGGTAGATCACGGCGTGCGTATAACCGATTTCTTTAGCGATCTCACGAAGGGTCACGGCTTCGTAACCGCGATCGGCGAACATTTTACCTGCAGCCGCAAGGATTTCGCTCCGCAACCTCTCCTTGCGCTCTACCCGGCGACTTGGTGATGGGGACGTCACTTCAATAGCTTAGTCCCTTTTAGCGATTCATGCGACCGCTTGTTGATTTACATCCAGTGGTTTTATAACCATTGATTATTTTGCAACCAATGGTTTCTCCAGGCCTCTAATAGTCAGGTTGCCCATTTTGGGTGGGCGCCCAAATACAAGGCAAAGGAGGTTGCGATGAAAGTTCTAGTGATTGGAGCAGCGGGCAAGAGCGGAGAAGCGCTGGTAAATGAGGCGCTGGCGGCCGGACATAAGGTGACGGCTTTCGTGCGCGGTGCCGCGCAGTACAAGAAGGCGAACGTCAGAGTTGTTGCGGGCGATGTGCTGGATGCGGCCGCGGTCGACGTTGCGGTCGCCGGACAGGATGCGGTGATCGACGCGCTGGGCGGCAAGACGCCGTGGAAAGTGACGACGATGGAAACTCGCGCGGCACACAACATTGTGGACGCGATGCGGCGCAGTGGCGTGCGGCGATTGCTGAAGATTTCGGTGGTTGGTGCTGGGGAGAGCGTCAAGAACGCTGGCTTTTTTAACGAGCACCTGCTTATGAGGACATTTCTGCGGGGTCTGCTGGTAGACAAGGCGGGCATGGAGGCCGAGATCGAAGGCAGCAACCTGGACTGGACGCTCGTGCGGCCGCCGATGCTGACCGAAGGCGAGAAGACCGGCGTTGCCCGGGTACTGAGCACGGAGGGCGGCGAGAAGGCGCACAAGATTGCGCGCGCCGATCTTGCAGCATTCATGGTGAGGGAACTGGAGAGCAGCCGGTATGTGCGTCAGGCCGTGACAGTGACGACCACATAGCAAGGCCTTCGTGAGGATCAACCACCTCTGTCATTGAGGCGATCCGATCGGCTGTGTAAAGGCCTGTAACGATTCATGCGACAGATAACTGTGGAAACCCACGGGACTAGCGGAGTGCTAGCTGCGCAACTCACAAGCTCTGGCGTTCGCAGCAGAGCATCACTTTGGTTCTAACAAGGAGACGAGCATGTACTTAGTCATGGGAATTACTGGAAAGGTTGGGGGCGCCACCGCGCGCCATCTGCTGACGCAAGGCAAACAGGTGCGAGCGCTTGTGCGCAATCGCGAGAAAGCGGCGAAGTGGGCAGACCAGGGTGTGGAGTTGGTGGATGGGGACTGGAACGATGCCACAGCCATAGCGGCGGCGCTCAAAGGTGTTGAGGGCGCGTTTGTTATGTTGCCGGCTGTATGGGCACCCTCGCCTGATTACAGAGAGGCAAAGGGCGTGATTGCGAACTATGTCGAAGCGCTGACCGCGGTAGTGCCCTCGCGGGTGGTAGCGCTCTCGTCGATGGGCGCGAATAGAACAAGCGGGTTGGGGATGATCACGGCCTTATCACTCTTGGAGCAGGGTTTTCGCAGCCTGCCATCTCCGGTGGCATTTGTGCGCGCCGGCGGCTTTTTCGAAAACTTTCTTTTCGGCTTACAGGCCGCCCAAGGCGGAACACTACCGGTCTTCTACAATCCTACAAACCGGAAATCGACAATGGTCGCGTCAGACGACATCGGCGCAGAGGTGGCAACGCTTCTGACCGGGCCGGCGTGGTCAGGGCATCGCGTCATCGAGCTGGGTTCGATGGTAAGCGCGGATGAAGTAGCCGGACAATTGGGTGAGGTCCTGACACTCGATGTAAAAGCCTTTGCGGTCCCGCGTGCAGGCTGGGCGGAAGCGTTCGAGCAGTTCGGCATCCCGAAGGGCCACACTGGGCCTGCCGAAGAAATGTACGAGAGCATTAATGCGGGATGGATGGACCTCGGAATCACGGGTACGGAGCACGTCGCGGGCACGACGTCCGCACGCGACGTGTTTGCGGCTGCACAGAACGCCGTCAAGGCGTAAGTCCGGGGCAAGTTGAATCAGGCCGGTTCCTTGGGAACTGCGGCGCTGACGGCCGGGTGCCCCACTCATTCCTTCGTTTGGAATGAGTGGGAGGTCACACAGGCTGGGAGGCGCTTATCTGGATGGTGAGAAGGATCGGTCGATGTGGCCTTTGGTGTGGCGGAGATCCAATCGTCGTCGATCCCACTCATCCGAACGGAACGGATGAGTGGGGCACCCGGCTTCTTCGTGATTCACTCTGCCACCCGTCCGTCTAAGCGGGCTGGTTTTTCCCTGCTTCCGCTTTCCGCACGGTGTGGGTGCGTTTTCAAATCTACGGATTATGCGTGCAAGCCCACGCAGCCAAGTTCATTGGTTCGGCAGACGAAAAGCGTAAAGATAATACGGCCCATCCTCCGATGGGTTATAGACCGTGCCATTCGCAATGATGGGCGCGTCCCCCGGTGTGTTCTGAGACTCCCAAAGTAAGCTTCCATCCGCCGACGAAAAGGCGAGGAGACCTTGATAAGGACCCTCCACGCTAGCGTAGAGCACACCGTTAGCGAGCGCGAGCTCATATGTCGCTCCGTAACTTCCTCTTGCCGGCCAACTCCAAAGAAGAGAGCCGTTGGTGGCGTTAAAGGAATAGACTAGCGGACCGGGGGATACACGGGACGCTGCCGCTCCTACATACACTGCGCCAGCACCGACCACCGGCGAAGATTGGAAGTCATCGGCGAACTGCGGCTGCGCTGTCCACAAGACGGCGCCCGTCAAGGCATTCAGCGCGTACAGGTCGTTGTCGGTGCTGGCGTATACGACGTTGTTGAACACTGCTACTGCGTAGCCGGTGCCTGCCAGGCTGTTCTGCCAAACCACGGCGCCTGATACTGCGTTAGCAGCGTACAGATCGCCATCACGACGAAAAATATACGAGCCCGTTCACCACTGTCGGAGTCGACCAGGTACCAGGGTTGCGCTGCCACCGAAGCGCTCCCGTCTTCGCATCCAGGGCATAGATGGTGTAACCGCTGCCATTATGACCCGATGTAGACGAGACCATCTGCAACCGTCGCCCCAGTAGCGATCGCGCCGGTAGTATCGTACTTCCACAGCAGCGTACCGGCCTTCGCGTCCAGAGCATACACACTCCGGCCGGAACCGACGTACAAGATGTTGTTGAATACTGCCGGGTAATTCTGGACTTCGGAACCGGTGCTATAAGTCCATAGCAAAGCACCTGTGCCTGCATCCACCGCGTATACGTTGGTGGCCCCTCCGAAGTACAAGACATCGTTGACGAGAACTGGAGAGTTAAATGGCCCTGGCCCTGGCCCGTATTGCCATGCCACAGCCAGGTCTTTCACATTCGCAGAGTTGATGCGGTATTCGTAGGGGTTGTAGCCCGTGTGGCAGGCGTCAAACCCAAACGCCGGCCAGTTGATATACAGCGCAGTATTGGGACCACCGCAGCGCGTCACGGCTTGCCCCGAAGCTAACGCTGCCGTCACCATCACCAGAAAAAATAAACCGAGGGTTTTGATTCTCATGGCGTCCTCCGGAAAGCGGCTACCGTACACAACTGGACGCGTGGCGGCCTGCCATACAGAACCCAGTATGTCGTGCCCGCAGTGAGTAATATTGTGGTCCTTGCCCGGGCAAAATGAAACGAAAATTTGATGGGTGGCCATAACTGCCTTCGTTTGGCACTTGTGGGATAGCGAAACTGTACATCCTGCTTCTTCGTGATTCACTCTGCCACCCGTCCGTCTAAGCGGGCTGGTTTTTCCCTGCTTCCGCTCCGCACGGTGTGGGTGCCGGGTGCCCCACTCATTCCTTCGTTTGGAATGAGTGGGAGGTCACACAGGCTGGGAGGCGCTTATCTGGATGGTGAAAAGGATCGGTCGATGTGGCCTCTGTGTGGCGGAGATCCAATCGTCGTCGATCCCACTCATCCGAACGGAACGGATGAGTGGGGCACCCGGCTTCTTCGTGATTCACTCTGCCACCCGTCCGTCTAAGCGGGCTGGTTTTTCCCTGCTTCCGCTTTCCGCACAGTGTGGGTGCGTTTTCAAATCTGCGGATTATGCGTCCAAGCCCACGCAGCCAAGTTCATTGGTTCGGCAGACGAAAAGCGTAAAGATAAGAACTATCCCCATCTGGGATATAGACCGTGCCATTCGCAATGATGGGCGAGCCCCCGGGCGCGTTCGGAGACTCCCAAAGGAAGCTTCCATCCGCCGACGAAAAGGCGACGAGACCGTCATAAAAATCCACGGCGTAGAGTACACCGTTAGCAAGCGCGAGGGCATCTATCGTTCCGTAACCTCCTCCTTCCGGCCAACTCCAAAGAAGAGAGCCGTTGGTGGCGTTAAAGGAATAGACTAGCGGACCGGGGGATACACGGGACGCTGCCGCTCCTACATACACCGCGCCAGCACCGACCACCGGCGAAGATGTGAATTCACCGGTCGTTATCCACAAGAAGGCGCCCGTGAGGGCATTCAGCGCGTGCAGGTCATTGTTGGTGCTGACGTATACGACGTTGCCCACCACTACTACTGCGTCGTTGACGCCACCTGCCAGGCTCGCATGCCAAACCACGGCGCCGGATACTGCATTAAGAGCGTACAGATCGCCATCACTCGACCCAAAATATACGAGCCCGTTCACCACTGTCGGAGTCCCGGTGTTGCCAGGGGTGCGCTGCCACCGAAGCGCTCCCGTCTTCGCATCCAGGGCATAGATGATGTAACCGCCGCCATCGTTTGACCCGATGTAGACGAGACCATCGGCAACCGTCGCCCCAGTATAAATCGGGGCGGAAGTATCGTACTTCCACAGCAGCGTACCCGCCTTCGCGTCCAGAGCATACACACTCCGGCCAGAACCGACGTACAAGACGTTGTTGAATACTGCCGAGTAAGTCTGGACTTTGGAACCGGTGTTATAAGTCCATAGCAAAGCACCTGTGCCTGAATCCACCGCGTATACGTTGTCCCCTCCGAAGTACACGACATCGTTGACGAGAACTGGAGAGTTAAATGGCCCTGTCCCTGGCCCGTATTCCCATGCCACAACCAGGTCTTGCACATTCGCAGAGTTGATGCGGTATTCGTAGGGATTGTAGCCCGTGTGGCAGGCGTCAAACCCAGACGCCGGCCAGTTGATATACAGCGCATTATTGGGACCACCGCAGCGCGTCAGGGCTTGCCCCGAAGCTAACGCTGCCGTCACCATCACCAGAAAAAATAAACCGAGGGTTTTGATTCTCATGGCGTCCTCTGGAAAGCGGCTACCGTAACAACTGGACGCGTGGCGGCCTGCCATACAGAACCCAGTATGTCGTGCCCGCAGTGAGTAATATTGTGGTCCTTGCCCGGGCAAAATGAAACGAAAATTTGGCGGGTGGCCATAATGCCTTCGTTTGGCACTTGTGGGATAGCGAAACTGTGCATCCTGCTTCTTCGTGATTCACTCTGCCACCCGTCCGTCTAAGCGGGCTGGTTTTTCCCTGCTTCCGCTCCGCACGGTGTGGGTGCCGGGTGCCCCACTCATTCCTTCGTTTGGAATGAGTGGGACATCAGACAGGCTGGGAGGCGCTTATCTGGATGGTGAAAAGGATCGGTCGATGTGGCCTCTGTGTGGCGGAGATCCAATCGTCGTCGATCCCACTCATCCGAACGGAGCGGATGAGTGGGGCACCCGGCCGAGCCCGATTATTACCTTCCGAGCTCCCGGCGCTCCGGTGTGGAGGAATTGAGAGCGGCCACTTTTCTGGCATAAATGCTGATGCCCGGCATTGCGCTCAGCCCGTGGAGGAAGATGCTCAGGACCACGGTCGCCATCACAGCAGCGCGAATTGCAGCTTCGCCGGGGAGATGAAGTTCCTGCTCAAGGTACACCAATCCCAGGACAATCGACGCCAGCCCTCGCGGGCCAAACCAGCCCATAAAGATAACGGAGGGTCGGCTGAGGTGTGTCCCAATGAGCGCAACTGCGACAGGCAACATCCGCACTACCGTCAGACTCAGGACGGCATAGACCCAACTGGCTGGCGTGAGTTGCGACCAGTCGCGTACTACGACCATGCCGAACAAAATGAAGACCGCAAGATTAAACATCTGGCCCCACTCCTCGGCGAACTCGACGCTGTGCTTTCCCGCCTCTTTGAACGGTATCTGTATGGCGAGGCCCGCTACGAACGACGCGATAAACATGCTGGCGTCCACCATTTCCGCCAGCAACAGGCAAAGCAGGGGCAAGGTGACGACGGCGATCTGCTGAAACGATTCGGCTAACCAGCCTCGGCGAGTGGCGGTGCGCAGCAACCAGCCGCCGATCAGGCCGACCGCGATCCCTACAACCACTCCTAAACCCAATTGCTCCCCCATGAACTGCAGCAAGCTGGCCGAGCCACCTTCCATCTTGGCCGCCGCAAGTGCCATGAAGAACAACAGGAACGGCACCGACAGCCCGTCATTGAGTCCGGCTTCAACATTGAGCGCCTGGCGAATCCGCATGGGCACAAGCGGGCTGGTCACGACGACCTGACCGAGGCCGGCGTCGGTCGGGGCAAGAATGGCGGACAGAATGCCCGCTTCCCAAATTGACAGGCCGGGAAACACCAGCCGGGCGACAATGCCGCCCAATAGTACGGTCAAAAGCATTCCCGCGCTCAGCAGGCGACCGGGTAGCGTTCCGATACTTCGCAACACTGTGAGATCGGTTTGACTGGCGTCGGTAAATAGCAGCAGCACCAAACCCAGCTCAGCAAGTCGAAGGAACATATTGTTGGTCATGCCAGCCGCGGCAACCCGCATCCAGTGCGAAGACAGCACCATTCCAGCGGCAGTGAAAAAAATAGGGGCGGTGATTGGTGTCTGCGATGCCCTTCTTGATATGAGGGCATACCCAAAGAGAAGTAAGACGAAGATAGCGGCTGTAGTCATGTTGCTCCTGGCGTTCTAATGCAGCAGCAAGTTAAGGAGAGGCCATTCCAAGTATCCGCCAAATCCTCACATTGGCGCCTTACCATTGACTGTGACGGGTTTCACAAGGGCGTGTGATTGTCACCCAGGCGGAGGGTCGATCACAGCGCTGCCAGGGGAAGGGTCACGAGCATTGCGGCGAGCTGCTAAACCCGTCGCTCCCTAGGGTTGTGTTTTTTTCGGGCCAGAACCGTCGCCAGCGTTAAGCGGCTTCCATTGATGGATGCGGCTCACGACGACGAAAAAGTAACCTGTGGACAAGCCGCACATGATGACGCCAACCAAGGCCTCAAGCGGTCCGAGCAGCCGCCATGGTTTTGCCAGCACCACGTCACCATAGCCCAGGGTGGTATAGGTGGCACCGGAAAAGTAGAACGCGGTTTCGGCATTGGGCAGGCATCCGCGCCAGCGGTAAAACAAAGCCCAGATTGCAATCTCCGTCACGTGAAGCAGGACCAGCCACCAGACAATATGGAGCAACCTGCGGATGACGGGCCAAACATTGTTTGGCAGCAGGGTATACAAACTCGTCAAGTGCCGGAGCAGTACCGCGATACCCGTAGCATGCAGGCCCACCGTAAAGACCACCAGAACGCACGCGCTGAGGATTATTGAGAGCATTTGCTATTGTTTCGTTGGTGCTGTGAATCTCGCACTGGAACTACGGCAATCACTGACCAGTCGCGGCCATCCGAGTAAATCATCCGGATGCCTCTTTAGCAATCCCCTTTGCCCGGGGCGACAGCAACGACCAAAATCAGCCGACCGGCCTTACCCAAATCCTTCCGCGACTCGCCAACAGCAGCGTCCACAGCCGATTTGAGGCAGGCGTTCCACCTCGTATCACGGACAAATCGGAAGTTAGCTTTCGACAGATAGGTGTTGCGAAAGATAGGTGTTGCGAACAGGCGATAGCCGCTCATTGTCCCACCAGCCGGGAGCCTCACCCACTCCTTCGTTTGGAATGAATGGGAGGTCACACAGGCTGGGAGGCGCTTATCTGATGGTGAAAAGGATCGGTCGATGTGGCCTCTGGTGTGGCGGAGATCCAATCGTCGTCGATCCCACTCATCCGAACGGAGCGGATGAGTGGGGCATCTGTGATCTTTCAAGAGGTTGTCCATTCGATCGGGACCGGAGAAGCTGTTTGTGACGAGCAAGCAGTAACTCTGGAGACCGAATGGACTATCACAAGAATGCCCCATGGACAGCGATCAGTCGAGAGCGGCTGGCTCGGTTGGTGATCAACGATAGTGTGACGGTGAAGACGTTGCCGCGGCCCGGTTCAGCGTCAGCTCGAAAACGGCAGGCCAAGTGGGTGGCGCGGTATCGGCAGTTTGGGGCTGCCGGCCTGGCCGATCGCAGCTCGCGCCCGCACTGCAGCCCGCGTCAGATCAGTTCCTTCTTAGTAGAAAAGGTACTTGCTCTTCGTCGGGGACACATGCCCGGCTACGAGATCGCGCGGCGCACGCGGCCTGAGTCCGGCTTCGGTCAGCCGCATCCTGCGCCGTGCCCGGCTGAGCCGATGGCGCGACTTGAATCCACCGCCGCCCATACAGCGCTACGAGCATCCACGACCGGGCGACCTGCTGCACATGGATATCAAGGGCATGACGCGCTTCGGCGAGGTCTCTCTGCGCGGCGATGGACGGCTGCGCGGCAAGAAGGAACATCCCGGCTTCCTGGCACTGCATGTGGCCGTCGACGACCACTCGCGCATGGCCTTCACCCAGATGCTGCCCGATCAGAAGGCCGAAACCACCATCGGCTTTCCTTGAACTCGAGCCGTCGAGTTCTTCGCCACCCACGGCATCGGCATACGCGCCCTGCTGACCGACAACGGCTCCAGCTATCGCTCCAGCACAGTTCCGTCATGCTTGCCAGCAGATGGCCATCAAACATACCCGCACCCGACCCTACACACCCAGAACCAACGGCAAGGCCGAGCGCTTCATCCAGACCGCGCTACGCGAATGGGCCTACGCAAAACACTGGACTAACTCCGAGCAAAGAGATGCTCACTTGCAGCCTTGGATCGACTATTACAACCGTGAAAGACCTCATGGTAGCCTCAACTACAAGCCGCCCATCAGCCGCTCCGATATCGGAACAACGTCTTGATCATCTACAGGCACCCGGCCTCTGTGTGGCGGAGGATCCAATCGTCGTCGATCCGACTCATCCGAACGGAGCGGATGAGTGGGGCACCCGGCGGACCATACATTATCACGAACAACCCTCGGGTAAGAGGAAGGTAAGCAGCCTCCTAGCAGTCGCATAGCCCTTTGTGCAACACCGATAATCAGGCGGCCAGTCGGGAGTCGAGGTTTGTCGTAATCAACGACTCTTCTGGTCGGGCACCAACGATTTAACTTGCCGCCTGAAGTTCTAATCGCCATACTTTCAAAGGCCTGCGTTCACGCTCGAAAAGTGCTGTATCGGAGAACTGTCGTGAAGGTCAAGAACAGCTTTTGTGTAAGCTTGGCCCTACTAATCGCATCGTTTGTCGCCGTCGAGCAATCGCTTGCTCAAATCCCTTGCAGTCGAGCATACTGCCAAGGCGTCCTGTTCGTGAACTGGCCGCAATTTCAGTATGATGCCGGCCATACCGGCTGCAACCCTTACGAATCTGTTCTGAACACCGCGAACGTCGGCAGCCTGGTTCTCGATTGGAGATACACAACCGGTTTTCCTGTCCTTTCTTCGCCCGCGATAGCAAACGGCATACTCTTCGTCGGATCAGATGACAACACGCTGTACGCCTGAACGCCGCGACCGGAGCGCTGATTTGGAAGTACCGAACCGCAGGTCCTATCGGCGTTTCACCGGCGGTCGCTAATGGGTTGATTTACATAGGTTCGGGGTCCTTTGTTACGCCCTGAACGCATCCAATGGAAGCCTCGTCTGGAAGTATGCGGTCACAGAGGTAGACTCGTCGCCTACGGTGGCTGACGGTGTGGTGTACGCAGGTGTGAACGACGGTTACTTGTATGCGTGGAACGCTGCCACGGGCGCAGTTCTATGGTCGTTCCGGACGACGCACAATGTATTCGCCTCGCCCACGGTCGCTGGCGGGATGGTGTATGTGGGTACTGTGGAGCTATCAGAGGTGGGATATATGTATGCCCTGCAGGCCGCCACTGGCACACTGCTCTGGAAATTCCCGCTGCTGCGAATGGCTGACCCAGGTATGCCGGTGGTGGCTAGCGGCAGGGTATATTTCGGGGCATCCGATGGGACTATCTACGCGTTGGATGCGGTTATGGGATCACTTGTTTGGGATTACTTCTTCCGGGGCGGAGTCGGTGGGGTCTGGTACTGGCCAGGGGCGTTCTGTTCGTCGCGTCCGCCGACGGCAACATGTATGCGTTGCAGGCCGGTTCAGGCGTGCTCTTATGGAAGAGCGCGATGGGAGGCTACGGAGCTTACCTGGCAGTAGCGAACGGCGTGCTTTACGCGGCGAGCGACAATACCATGTACGCCTTCGATGCGGCTACTGGAGCGCTGCTCTGAAGTTATGCGACAAACGACGCCATCGTGTCATCACCGGCAGTAGCCAACGGTGTGGTTTATACGGGATCCCTCGACTACAACGTCTACGCCTTCCACCTTCCGGGACACTGAGTTAACAAGCCGCAGGAGCACAATTCGTGGCGCAGTCGGCGCTGCCCCCAAACCCTCTGTCGCACTGGTTGTTGTTAACAGCAATTACACTCATCATCCTGCCGGGTGCGCCACTCATTCCTTCGTTTGGAATGAGTGGGACATCAGACAGGCTCGGAGGCGCTTATCTGGATGGTGAAAAGGATCGGTCGATGTGGCCTCTGGTGTGGCGGAGATCCAATTCTCGTCGATCCCACTCATCCGAACGGAACGGGATGAGTCGGGAGCCCGGCACATTGCTCTCCCCCTTGCCGACACTTAACATGTCTACTGAATGGGCACCCCTTCCCACCCCGCCGGCGAGATCATTTCGCATTACCGCATCGTGCGGAAGATCGGAGGTGGGGGCATGGGTGTGGTTTATGAGGCAGAAGACCTGAAACTCGGTCGCCACGTCGCGCTGAAGTTCCTTCCCCGCGAACATGAGGGTGACGCGCAGGCGCTTAGCCGTTTCAAGCAGGAGGCCAAGGCGGCCTCCTCGTTGAACCATGCGAACATCTGCACCATCTATGAGATTGACGAGGCCGGCGAGCGAAACTTCATCGCTATGGAGCTGTTGGAGGGGCAGACGCTCCGGCACCGGATCGCAGGCAAACCGCTGGAGGTTGAAACGGTGGTCGATCTGGGCATCCAGATCGCGGACGGACTAGACGCCGCACATTCGAAAGGAATCATACATCGGGACATCAAGTCGGCGAACATCTTTGTTACGAATAGAGTTCAGGCAAAGATCCTCGATTTCGGTTTGGCGAAACTCACTCTGCAACAGGAGAATGTTGGACCGGACGCCGAGACCACCGCGTCCGAGGAACATTTGACCAGCCCCGGCCATGCGTTGGGAACCATCGCCTACATGTCGCCGGAGCAGGTGCGAGGCAAGGAACTCGATACTCGCACTGACTTGTTCTCCTTCGGTGCGGTGCTGTACGAGATGTGTACGGGCACCCTGCCCTTTCCGGGCGAGACACCAGGCACGATGTTGGATGCGATCTTGAATCGAGCGCCAGTACCACCTGCGCGGATAAACCCTGCCACCCCGATGAGGATGGAAGAGATCATCCACAAGTGCCTGGAAAAAGATCAAAACCTCCGCTATCAGCATGCTTCCGAGATGCGTGCCGATCTGCAGCGGCTCAAGCGGGACCTCGATAGTGGGCACGCTGCAACCGGCGGCTTCAGCAGAGTGGCGACAGCAGAAGATTTTTCGGCGGGGCGGGGAAGACTCTGGAAAATCGCGATTCCTGGCATCGTCATTGTCGCGGCAGCAATTGCTGGTGGGCTTTACTATCGTTCCTATCGAGCCAGGCCGCTGACCGAAAAAGATACCATCGTCGTCGCAGACTTCACTAATTCAACCGGCGATCCGGTCTTTGATGACACGCTGAAGACGGCTCTCACGGTTTCTTTACGGCAGTCGCCATTTTTAAATGTGCTTTCCGAGAACAAAGTCGCAGCGACGTTGACACTCATGTCCCGTCCGGCTGGCACGAAACTCACACCCGAAGTGGCCCGCGAGCTTTGCCAGCGAGCGGCAAGCAAAGCCTACATTGTGGGATCAATTGCCAGGTTGGGTATTCAATATGTGCTGGGGTTGCAGGCGGCGGATTGCCAGAGCGGAGAACCGCTGGCACAGGAACAAGCCACCGCGTCGGGCAAAGAAAAGGTGTTGAATGCGCTGGGCAAAGCGGCATCGAAACTGCGGGGAGAGTTGGGCGAGTCGCTGGCAACCGTGCAGAAGTTTGATGTTCCGCTGGCCCAGGCTACCACTTCCTCGCTCGAGGCTCTGAAAGCCTACACGCTTGGTCTGAAGGCTCATCGCGAAAAAGGCCCTGACGCAGCCCTGCCTTACCACCAACGCGCAATCGAGCTTGATCCGAATTTTGCGCTCGGCTACAACGCATTAGGCAACGAGTACTCCAGTCTGAGTGAGATAGGACGGGCCAGCGAGTACTTCACCAAGGCATTTGAGCTGCGGGAGCATACCAGCGGGCGGGAGAAGCTGGCAATCAGTGGACACTATTATGAGTATGTAACCGGGGAACTGGAGAAAGCGGCGCAAACGTTTCAAGAGATGATTGAGAGCTATCCGCGACAGAGCGCCGCGTATACCAGCTTGGGCCTGGTGTACAGCGAACAGGGAGAGTATGAGAAGGCGGCGGATGCGTATCGTGCAAACATCCGCCTCCTCCCAGATGATGCCGCACCTTATGAAAACCTTGGCAACAACCTGCTCGCCATGCAGCGATTCGAGGATGCGCTGCAGACCATCCAGCAGGCGCAAGCGCGAAAGCTGGATACTTTCATATTCCACAACGCCCTCTTTGCATTGGCCTTTCTCGTGCACGATTCTCAGGCGACAGCAGAACAGCGACAGTGGTTCGCGGGTCGGCCAGAATTCGAACACTTTGGGCTTGCGCTCACATCCGACAGCGAAGCCTTCGCGGGTCATTTAGGCAAGGCACGGGAATTGACCAAGCAGTCGGTAGATTCAGCCATTCTGGGTGACAGCAAGGAAAGCGGGGCTATCTGGCAGGAGAATGCCGCGCTTCGCGAAGCCGCTTTCGGCAATGCGATGGAAGCGAAGCGGGCAGCGGCAGAGGGCTTAAACCTCGCTCCGATGAGTCAGGGCGTTGAGGTCGAAGCCGCGCTTGCCTTTGCCATGGCTGGCGATACGGCACGCGCCGAATCGCTCGCGCAAGACCTCAACCGACGGTTTCCGCTTGATACCCAGATGCAGTCGCTATGGCTGCCAGTGATTCGGGGGCAGCTGGCGCTGAATCGCGAGAATACTGCTGCAGCCATCGATAATCTGCAGAATGCGTTGCCTCCAATTGAGTACGGGCAAATCCTCTTCGTTGCCAATCTTTCCTGTCTGTATCCGACGTATGTTCGGGGTGAGGCATATTTGGCAGCGGGACAGGGCAACGCCGCCGCCGCCGAGTTTCAGAAAATCCTCGATCACAACGGAATCGTCTGGAACTGCTGGACTGGAGCGCTAGCCCGTCTGGGTGTGGCCCGTGCGAATGGGTTGCAAGCAAGAATCTCGCCGGGAGCGGAGGCCGATGCCGCTCGCGCCAGGGAAATCAACGCTTATGAGGACTTCCTTACGCTCTGGAAAGATGCCGACCCCGACATTCCGATCTATAAACAGGCCAAGGCTGAGTACGCCGGGTTGCAGCGACAGCTTATTGGCGCGAAACACCAATAGTCTTGGGTAACGAACGGAGACAGGCAGGGCGCCCCACACATTCCATCAACCGAAGGCAAGTGTGGGCGTCCGCTGCTGGACAACTGAAACTCAGGCGGACGCTCTTGTGTAGTTTCTTTGCTGTAAGCGAGTCGCAAGCTCAATTTCAGCAACAGCTTATGTCTAAATCTCACTGGCACATCAGTTGCACTTGAAGTCTTGCGGAGACCGACGTGCGAACCCTCTTGCAAGACCTCACCTATGGCCTGCGACAGTTGCGGAAGTCGCCGGGTTTCACCACGGTCGCCATTCTGACTTTGGCGCTCGGCATTGGTGCGAACACCGCCATTTTCACCCTTGTGCACGCCATCATGCTCCAGCCGTTGCCGGTCAAGGACCCAGGTTCGCTTTATCGCGTGGGGTCGCCCGATGTCGATTGCTGTGTGACAGGCGGACTGCAAGGAATCTGGGACGCCTATTCCTATCCGCTGTACAAACACATTCTGGAAGAGACACCCGAGTTTCAGTCTTTGGCGGCGTTTCAGGCCGGAAGCACTATTCTCAGCGTTCGCCGGCCTGGGGAGACCGGCCCTGCCCGTCCACTTCGGTCGGAATACGTCAGCGGGAATTACTTTCCCATGTTCGGTCTGCAAGCCGTCTGCCGGACGCCTGATCATTCCCTCCGACGACCAGCCGAATGCCGCGCCGGTGGCGGTCATGAGTCATCGTGCATGGGAGAACTACTTCGCCAGCGATCCGTCCGTCGTCGGTGAGGCGTTCAAGCTCAATGGCGTCCCGTTCACGGTGATCGGTATCGCGCCCGCAGGATTTTATGGTGATCGCCTGAGCGACGATGCTCGTGACTTCTGGCTGCCGCTCTCCGCCGAACCGCTCATTGCCGGTCCGACCACAATGCTTAAGTCGCCAGACCTGCATTGGCTTTACCTCATGGGTCGCTTGCAACCGGGTGCCTCGTCTCAAGCAGTTCAGCAGAGACTGAGCATCGAGTTGCAGCAGTGGCTGAACAGTGGCGAGGGTTTGAGTACTGTCGGCGACAATGATCGGAGCCAGATTCCGAAGCAGAAAACCATGATGCTGCCCGCAGCCGCCGGCGTGAACAATCTCGCCCACGATTCGGAGAAGCTGCTGCAATTGCTGGCGGCGGCCTCTGCGCTGGTGTTGCTGATTGCTTGTGCCAACGTCGCTAACCTTCTATTGGCTCGCGGCGCAGCTCGCAAAGCACAAACGTCGGTACGGCTCGCGCTGGGAGCAGGACGCTGGCGCCTGGTACGCCAACTGCTGACGGAAAGCGTTTTACTTTCAGTACTGGGTGGACTGGCCGGAGTGTTCCTTGCATTTTTTGGGACGCGCAGCATACTGGCCATCGCATTTCGCGGCTCTGAAATCATACCCATCGATCCTCATCCGTCGCTGCCGGTTTTGCTGTTTTCATTGGGTCTTGCGCTTCTGACGGGAATCTTTTTTGGCATCGCACCAGCCTGGATGACTTCCCATGCTGATCCAGCGGAAGCTCTGCGCGGTGCCACACGAGTCACCGCGGGCGGAGCCAGCCTCTCTCAGAAGGTCCTGGTGATTGTGCAGGCCGCGCTTTCACTGGTTCTGGTTTCAGGGGCGATTTTGCTGGTACAGAGCCTACAGAAGCTTGAGCACCAGAATTTTGGGTTCCAGACAGATCATCGATACATCGTGCATGTTGGTCACGCTTTCGACGGCTATTCGCTGGAGAAGCTCTCGGGCGCGTATCGCGAACTTGAACAGAGGCTCACTGCGATACCGGGAGTGATCAACGCCAGTTATTCGCTGTATAGCCCTATGTCAGACAACTGGAGCGGCCCTGTTTATGTATCAGGGCGTGCTCACAACAGCGCATCGGGCGGCGATTACTCATCATGGCTGCGAATCGGGCCGAACTATTTTCAGACCATCGGGACCAGGCTCATCCGTGGTCGCACCATCGGCGAGCAAGATACGCCAACTTCAGTTCGTGTCGCCGTCGTGAACGAGCGCTTCGCCAAGAAGTACTTCCCCAATGAGGATCCAATCGGCAAGCGCTTCGGTGGACAACCCGAGCATGTCGGAGTGTACGAGATTGTCGGCGTGGTGGAAGACGCCAAGTATCAAGACACGCATGGTCCTGCGTATGCCACCTACTTCCTGCCGTTTCTGCAGACGCTGCACTACGACAATCCTGCCGAGAATGCGGGACAGATGCGCTCAGAGCTGATGCGCACGGTCGAGCTGCACGTGAATGGGACGCCGGAAAATCTGGAGAGCACAGTCCGTCGTGTGTTGGCGGAAATCGATCCGGAGATGACAGTGGTCCGCGTGACCAGTCTCGGCGAGGACGTCAACAATAATTTGAACCAGGAGCGGCTGCTGGCGCGGTTGACAAGCCTGTTCGGCATTCTGGCACTGAGTCTGGCGGCGATCGGTCTATATGGCGTGACGGCTTACACGGTTGAAAGGCGTACCCGCGAGATCGGCGTGCGCGTGGCGGTGGGAGCGAATCGCGCCAACGTAATCGCGATGGTGCTCCGGGGAGCGTTTCGCCAGGTAGCAATCGGGCTCGTCATTGGGCTGACGTTAGCCCTTGCTGCCGGACGTCTCATGCAAAGCCAACTCTTCGAGGTGAAGGGACACAATCCGCTCGCGCTGGCGGGAGCCGCCCTACTGCTGGCGCTGTTCGCGGCGGTGGCAGGACTGATTCCGGCACAGCGGGCAGCCCGCATCGACCCGGTTTCTGCTCTTCGCGCGGAATAGGCCGGCCGTTGGCACGCGACACTCCCGATGAATCGCGCCCCACAAGCCGGACTGCGCGCCGCAGCCTGCGGTGTAAAATCAAGGGTTTCCTATTCCAGCTTTGAGGATCGCTCTCATGTCATCCGTTGCGACAGCACACTCTGCTCCTGCGCCTCTGGTGGCGCTTACTGAAGACGAAGTTCTGTTTCGCGATACCGTTCGGCAGTTTGCCCAGGAAGCTGTCCAGCCCCATGTAAAAGAGATGGACGAGAAGGGTGTCTTCGAGCCATCTCTGGTGAAGCAGTTCTTCGAGCTGGGGCTGATGGGCATTGAGATTCCCGAGCAATACGGCGGTGGTGGTGGCACCTTCTTCGAAGCCATCCTGGCGGTTGAAGAATTTCGGCGGTGGATGCCTCGGCCGGTGTTGTAGTTGATGTGCAGAACACGCTGGTCAACAACGCGCTCATGCGCTGGACGACTGAGGATCAGAAGAAGCGTTACCTGCCGCGCATGTGCTCTGACACTGTGGGAGCCTACGCCCTGAGCGAGGCCGGATCTGGTTCCGACGCATTCGCCCTTCAGTGCCGCGCCGAACTTAAAGGCGACGAATACATCCTCAACGGGCAGAAGATGTGGATCACCAACGCGAAAGAGGCGGGGGTGTTCATCCTGCTGGCGACGGTTGACCCGTCGGCGGGATACAAGGGAATCACCGCTTTCATCGTCGACAAAGAGTTTCCGGGTTTCACGGTTGGCAAGAAGGAAGACAAGCTGGGCATTCGCGCTTCGAGCACCTGCGAGCTGATTCTGGAAGACTGCCGCGTGCCCAGGGCGAATGTGCTGGGCGAAGTGGGTAAGGGCTACAAAATCGCGATCGAGACGCTGAACGAAGGCCGCATCGGCATTGGTGCCCAGATGGTTGGACTGGCGCGCGGCGCATGGGAATACGCGGTCAAGTACGCTCAGGAGCGCAAGCAGTTCGGCAAGGCGATCGCCGAGTTCCAGGGTATTCAGTTCCAGATTGCGCAGATGGCGACCGAGATCGAAGCTGCCCGCATGCTGCTGTACAACTGCGCGCGCATGAAAGACGCCGGCATGAACTTCGTCAAGGAAGCCGCCATGACGAAGCTGTATTGCTCGCAAGTGGCGGAACGCGTGGCGTCGCTTTGCGTAGAGATCTACGGCGGATACGGATTCACCAAAGACTATCCGGTGGAGAAGTACTTCCGCGATTCGAAGATCGGCAAGATTTACGAAGGCACGTCAAACATGCAGTTGATGACCATCGCCAAATTGGTGATGGGGAAGTGAAGAAGTTGCCGGTGGCAGGTTGTTAGTTCGTGGCGCGAGGGTCCGCGTCAGGGCACGACCTTGGTGGTGCCGAAAACACTTTATAGCGATTTGGGCTTCAGCCCCTGAACAAGGGGCGACAAGCCTGACGAACGAGCAGGACATTCAGATCGTCTCGTCGGTTGAAGCCGACTCGGTGGTCTCCAAATATGAGGCACGTTCGCCCACGGCCGAGGTCGTGCCCTGACGCGAGTTTCCGATGCTGAAAAACAACAAAATCGTCGCCCTGGTTCCGATCACCGACGGAGATAAAGCCAAAAACTTCTACGTCGACAAGCTCGGGCTCACGTTTCTGAGCGATGACGGCTTCGCCATCGTGCTCGACGCCAACGGAAATATGGTGCGGCTGACTAAAATGAAAGAGGTGAAGCCGCAACCGTTCACTGTGCTGGGCTGGGAGACGGCCGACATTGCCGCCGATATCCGACAGTTGCAGGCCAACGGCGTGAGCTTTGAGCTCTTCCACGACTTCATGAAGCAGGACGAACTCGGAATCTGGACCGCGCCTGACGGAACCAAGGTCGCGTGGTTCAAGGATCCCGACGGAAACATATTGAGCCTCTCGCAGCACGCAGAAAGGCAATAACCTCATGCCCGTAGAACAAGTTACTCACATCGTTCCTGCCGCTCGCATGGCGAATGTTCGCTATGCCATCCGCGATCTTGCGGTTGTCGCCGACGAGGTCGCGCGCGAAGGGCACCAGATTCTGTTTCTGAACATCGGCGATCCCTGCAAGTTCGACTTCGCCACCCCGCCGCACATGATCGAGGCGGTACACAAGGCGATGCTCGACGGCCACAACAGCTATGCCGAGTCATTGGGTATCAAGCCCGCAGTAATGGCCATCGGGCACCAAGCCGAGCAGCGCGGCTTCAGGCAGATTCAGAGCATCTTCGTCGGATACGGCAGCGGAGAAGTGATTGATAGTTGCCTAACTGCACTGCTCAATCCCGGAGAGAACGTGCTCACGCCCAGGCCGGAGTATCCGCTGTACAGTGCGGTGCTGGCGAAGCTGGGGGCGGAGCCGAACGCCTATGATCTCGATGAGTCGAACGGCTGGGAGCCCGATCTGGCTGACCTGGAGCGGCGCATCAACTCGCGTACCAAAGCGATCCTGCTGATCAATCCCAGCAACCCAACGGGATCGGTCATGTCGCGGCGCACGCTCGAAAAGGTCATCGACTTGGCGCGTCGGCACAACCTACTCATCTTTGCCGACGAAATCTACGACAAGCTGATTTACGCGCCCGGGTCCGAGCACATCTCGATTGCAACCCTGGCCCAGGATGTTCCGATGATCACCTTCAACGGGCTCTCCAAGGCGTATCTGGTTCCCGGGTGGCGTATCGGATGGGCCATCGCCACCGGGCCGCATGAAGTGCTGCATCCCTACCTGGAAGCGGTGCACCGGCTGCTGCGCGCGCGCCTCTCGGCTCCGCATCCCTTTCAACACGCCATCAAGCCAGCTCTGGAAGGACCGCAGGACCACATACCGGTGATGAATGACAAACTGCGCCAGCGTGCACAACTCACCGTCGATTGGGCGAAGCGGACTCGCGGCGTCAACCTGGTTGCACCCAAGGGCGCGTTCTACGCTCATCCCTCGCTGGATATTCCTGAGGACGACCTTACCTTTGTGACCGCTCTGCTGAAGCAGAAGCACGTGCTGGTGGTTCACGGCTCGGGCTTCGGGCAAAAGCCGGGGACAAAGCACATGAGAATTGTGTTTCTGCCGCCGGAGGATGTGCTGGAAGCGGCCTACGAGAAGATCAGTGACTTCATGGCCGAACGATATTCGTAGAGCACGACATCAACAACGGGATTAACGTCGGTGCTTGCTCCCAGAGCAGCGCATGGTTTCAACATCCTGGCCGTTGATGGAAACGATTCCCTGGCGCTCTTTGGGGGCAGGGAGCTCTTCGGCGTCGTCCTGGTGGAACGAAGAGGAGATGCGCTTCGCAACCGTCGTGACATTGCGACGCATCTTGTTTTCGAGCTCGTGGATCCCTGCTTTAGCGCGATGAAGGCCGCCGACAGGATCAGAGCCATTGCCGTTATTGGAACGATCCACCCGCATGCCGATCCTCCTGCTGTGTCTATGAAGATGCAAGTTTAATTCTATTGGATACCGCTGGCGAGCGAAATCCTCATCATTCTCGAATTCGTGGATTGAAAAAGGAATAGGTCAGGTCGGTGAGGAAGTTGACCAGCACGTAGGTCAACCCGATCACCAGGATACAGCCCTGCACCAGATAGTAGTCGCGATTGGAAATGGCCTGAATCGTGAGCCGGCCGATTCCCGGCCATGAAAAAACGGTCTCAGTGACGATGGCGCCCGCCAGCATTGCTCCAAACTGAAGCCCAACCACGGTGAGGACCGGGAATCATCGCGTTCCTCAACGCGTGCCGGTAAACGACGGTGCGCTCCGGTAAGCCCTTGGCGCGGGCGGTGCGGATGTAGTCCTGCGAGAGTTCCTCGAGCATCGAGGTGCGGACCATGCGCGTGAGAATAGCGGCCAGCGCTCCGCCCATGGTGATGGCCGGCAAAATGAGGTGCGCCGGAGAGCCCGCTCCCGATACGGGCAGCCACCCCAGGTCAATGGCAAACAATAAAATCAGAATCGGCCCGAGCGCAAAATTGGGAAAAGAGAGGCCGAGTAGCGACACGAAGGAGAGCAGGCGGTCGTCCCAGCGATTGCGCCGCAGCGCCGAACGAACCCCGGCCGGAATTGCCAGGCAGAGCGCCACCGCCAGCGCGGCCAAGGTGAGCTGCAACGTGTACGGATAGGCCTCGCCGATAATGTGCCCGACGTTCTGATTGAAGCGCAGCGAGCGTCCCATGTCGCCGTGCAGCAATCCACGCCAGTAATTGACGTATTGCTCGCCCAGCGGCACATCCAGTCCGTAGGCGTGCCGGGCAGCGGCAATGTCGGTAGCGGCCGCACCTTCGCCAAGCATCTGCTGAATGGGATCGCCGGGCACCAGGTGAATCAGCAGGAAGACAACCGAAACCACCAGCCATATAACCGGCAGCATCAACAGCAGTCGCGAAAAAAGGTAGCGTGGCATCAGCTGGTGGCCGGAGTTGCAGTTTGCGGCTCAGTTCGAGAGAGGGAGTGCTCTGCCTCGATTCGTACCCGATCGACTCGCAGACCTTCCATGCCGGTCACGGTGTATCGCCGCCCTTCATATGGAAAGCTGTCGCCGATCTCGGGATGCGTTGCAGTTGCGCCATCACAAATCCGGCAAGTGTCTCGAAGCCACCGTCACGCGGCAGCAGAATCTGATAATCCAGCTCCAGGTCGCGGACGTTGAGCGAAGCATCCAGCTCCATGGCGCCGGCTCCGGGCAGCGGTACCGGCTCACGCACTTCAGACTCGTCTTCGATAGGTCCAACCAGTTGCGCCAGTACATCTTCGACAGTGATTACGCCGGCAGTCGAACCGAATTCATCGACCACCACCGCAAGGTGACGTTTGCGTTCCTTGAATTCGGCGAGCAGGTCGGGAAGCGTTTTGGCTTCGGGAACGACCAGCACCTCACGCATGATGTGGCGGATGCGAAGGTTGGTCTCGCGGGTGACGATTCGGCCCGTTGGTGTCCGCGACAGGCGATAACGCATCCAGCGCATGAGGTCACGCGCGTGAGAGGACGCCGACGATGTGTTCGGGACCGCGTTGCGGATCATAGACCGGTACCCGCGAGTGATGCCCATCGACAATGCGCTCCAGCGCTTCATAGAGTGTCATGTCGCCCGGCAGCGAAAAAATGTCCCTGCGCGGAACCATCACCTCGCGCACCAGTACATTCTCCAGGTCGAGAGCGCGATGGATCATTTCCTCTTGTGGAGCTTCCAGCAGTCCTAAATTGCGGCTGGCGCTCACTATCAGCTTCAGCTCCTCAGGGGAGTGTACTCCAGCTTCGCGTACTGGCCGCATCCCGAATGCCTTGAGCACGGCGTGCGATGACGCGGTCATGATGGCGAGCAGTGGTGCAGTGACCCGCATGAAGAAGTCCATCGGCCCGGCAACGGCCAGCGCAACCCGTTCGGTCCGCTGTAAGCGCGATCGATTTCGGCACCACTTCGCCAAGGATCACGTGCATGTAGGTGATAAGCGTAAAGGCGAACACCACGGCGACGGCATGGGCGTAGACGTGGGCATGAGGCAGGTTGATGAACAGCGGCTCCAGGATGCGAGCCATGGCAGCTTCGCCGATCCAGCCTAAGGCCAGGCTGGAAAGCGTGACTCCGAACTGAACTGCATTGATGAACTGATCGAGCTGCTGGTGCAGCCTCTGGACCGTGCGCGCGCCCACGCGATGTGCCGCCACCAGTTGCTGAATCTGGGTTTCGCGCAGGCTGACCAGCGCGAATTCAGCGGACACAAAAAACGCATTCGCCGCAACGATCAGGACGACCGCTACCAGGCGCAGCACAACGAAGGTAACCATGAAGGCAAAATCTTAACACTGCTGAATGAACGGAGCTGCAGATGTATCAGGCGAGAGCAGGGAAGGCGAGCTAGAGAACCTTCTTCCAGTCCAACTGAATTTTGGGGTGGTCGGTCGATCCCTGGATGTTGACCGGCAAGTAGGTACCGGCGCCGTTTTTCTTGAATATCGGGTCGAAGGGAACGGTCACCCAGTGTTTGATGCCCTTCTGAGTTTGCGACACCGTTGCCTGCAGGCGCACATCGCCGGTGAAGTCCAGCTCCTGTTGCGCAATCGTGTAAGCGCCTTTCATCTGCACCTGCACTCCGGGGACCTGGAAACTCAAGTCGCTGAAGCTCATGCGAGCGTTTTCCAGCCGGAACATCCCCGAAAAGTTCGCCGGTACATTCTGAATGTCCGTGGCGTCAGGCTTGCCTTGGCCGCGCCGGCTGAGCGAGTCGAGTTTGCTTTGAACCTCTGGATTGGGGAAGTGTCCATCTTTCACTTCGAAGCTGCCGGTGAGCGACATTTTCTGGATGACCTTCTCGTTGCCGGGAGGAATCAGCAGCTTCGCTTTGGTCATGACGCTTCCGGTCAGCAGAGCGTCCTTATCGGTAGCCAACGCCAGCATGTCTTCAATGCGCGAGTCGTGGATGTCGATGTCGAGCCGAATGGTTTTGCCTTTCTGACCCTTTTTCCCGGCCACTTCGCCCGTCGCGATTACGTGCGAATGTAAAAAGCTGGCGTTAACCGGCTGAAGATACGTATCGCCCCTGGTGCCGTCCACGACCGCATGAAAGTGCGTCGTGAGGTGAACCGCACGTGCGCCGCTATCCAGCTTGAAATCGGGAGTGTCGGTGGCGCCGTCAACGATGATGTTGTTGAGCTGTCCGGTGTAGTCACCTGTAGAGGAAAGTATTCCAGAAATGCCGTTGAAGACGGAAAGGTCGGCGTGGTCGAAGGTGTAGTGTCCGCCAACCGGCGTTGCCGCGGGATCGTCCATGTTCCAGGGACCAAACTTGCCGGTGCTATGAATGTCTCCAGGAGGCTTGGGGTTGGTGAGCTCCGCCTGGAATTTCATGGGCTGGCCGATGCCCGCGCTTTTCAGCGTGAGCTTGCGGATGTCGAACTCCAGGGGATCGCGATCGGGGTTCTTGGACAAAATGTACAGCAACGTTCCGTCGGCGAAGACGCGATCGATCACGAAGTTTGCAAGGTGGCGAGGCTTCTTTGGCTTTAGGCTGCTATGCGTGGCCGATTCGCTTTTCGGCGCAACCATGATGACCAGCCCATCGAGTTTCAACGAATGTATGTGGATTGGACTGAGCAGTAAACCCAGAGGATTGGCTTCAGCCGTGAAGTGCTTGATCGCGATAAGCGGAGGTTGGTTCACCGCATCGCGATTGGGAAGTACAAAAGCATCGGCGCTGACTCGGAAGAGCGGCACCAGCGTCACGTGAAGATTTTGCAATCGAACGTCGCGTTGAAAATGTTCACTTAAGGCTTCTTGGATGCGCGCTTGCAGCCTATGCTCCAACGGCGGCGGTACCGTCAGGAGCCAGAACACGCCAATCGCCATGATAGCGATTAGGACCACCGCGACAATTGCGAAAGCCGGAAACTTGCGACGAACGGGCATGAGCAACTCTGTTGGATGCAAATCCGGCGAACGGAGTTCAACCGCAGTAAGCTAGAGCATTTGAGGGTAGGTGTATCCGGTGGAGCGGACCTTGAGGTCTGCGTCCAGGCTGCCCCAAGATTCGGGCTTTTACCCCACTGCATCGCAGGGGCCAAAAGCCTCGTCACAGAAGGCTGCGATACGCGGCGCAGAAGCGACGCTCTACCGGCGTTTCTCGGATGTCGTCTGGAAAGTCGTTTGTACAGGATCTCTCAAATGCTTCAGAGATTCGATCCGTTGTCACGCTTGAGCGGGCGCCAACGGTGACGATCCAGCTTAATCATGGCGTCAGCTTCCGCCGGGCCATCGGTTCCGGAGGCGTAATTGGGGAAACTTGGAGGTGGCAACTCGGTCCAGGCTTCTTCGATGGGAGTGATGATCTGCCACTCGGCTTCGACTTCGTCGCGGCGCGTGAACAGGGTTGCATCGCCACGCATGGCGTCAAGCAGCAACGTCTCGTAAGCCGCGGGCGTATCGGAGCCGAACGCGTCCTTGTAATTGAAGTCCATGTTCACCCGGGTGGCGCGCATCTGGGTTCCGGGAATTTTGGCTTCGAAATTGATCGCGATACCCTCGTCGGGCTGAATGCGCATGGTGACGACGTTGTGGTGGACGTCCTCCGGGCGGCTGGCGAACAGTGCTTGGGGCGTGCGCTTGAAGTGCACGGCAATTTCGGTGAGATGGTTCGACAGCCGCTTGCCCGCCCGAACATAGAAGGGAACTCCCGCCCAGCGCCAGTTGTCGACGTGGAACTCGACCGCAGCGTAGGTCTCGGTATTCGACTTAGGATTGACGCCCTTCTCCTGGCGATAGCCCGGAACCTGCTTGCCATCGATGGTGCCCGGTCCATACTGACCGCGCAGCGTGCGTTGCGCAACTTCTTCTACCGTCATAGGACGAATGGCGCGCAGCACCTGAACTTTCTGCTCGCGGACCGAGTGCTCATCAAAAGCTACCGGCGGTTCCATCGCCGTGAGCGTCAGAAGCTGAAGCATGTGGTTGGCGACCATGTCGCGTAATGCTCCAGTCTCTTCGTAGAACGCAGCGCGGCTCTCGACTCCTAGTTTTTCGGCAGCGGTGATTTCGACATAGTCGATGTAGTTGCGGTTCCAGATCGGCTCGAACATCAGGTTGCCGAAGCGGAAGACCATAATGTTCTGCACCGTCTCTTTGCCCAGGTAGTGATCGATGCGATAGACCGCCTCCTCGTCAAAGACTTGCGAAACCATTTGGTTCAGCTCTTTCGCGCTCTGGAGATCGTGCCCGAAGGGCTTCTCCAGCACGATACGAGTCCATCCCTCGTCATTGTGTGCGAGGCCAGCCCGCCCCAGACCTTCAACGATCGGGGGTGCCAACGACGCAGACGTCGATATATAAAACAAAATGTTCTTGCTGGCGCCGTCTTTCTGAAGCTCCTCGATCTTTTTCTTGAGCTGCGGATAAAAGTCCGGCTTGTCGGCGTCGCCAATCAGGTAATGCAGCCGCGATGCGAATTCCTTCCAGCCATCCTCGCTGAATCCGCGGGCGTCCGAAGAGTCCGCTGCGCCGTCGTGCATGCGCTGGCGGAACTGGTCGTCGGTTAACGGCGTGCGGCCGATACCCAGCACGTCGAAGTTACGATTTGTGCAGCCGATGCACGCGAGATCGTAGAGTGCCGGCATCAGCTTACGGCGCGACAAATCACCGGTGGCGCCGAATAGGACCAATAATGCAGAACCGGCCTGTGGCAGACGCTGCGGTTCAGACTTTTTCCACGGTTGGCTGGACGAGAGTACTGCTCACGTGTCTTGCTCCGATCGCGGGAATGAGATTTGCGTTTCTAGATGGATGGACTGGGCGGCGGGTCGCAATTCTTCTGTGCGACCCGCAATCACTTCGATCAGGTGGTTGAACGACTCAGCTTCTTGACTTCAAACACTGCGACACCGACGGCAAGGGCTATGCTTTCACTTTGGCCAGCACCTCTTTGGCCTTGGCGATTACGTTGTCGACCGTGAAGCCGAACTCCCTCAGCAGGTCCTTAATAGGAGCAGATGCTCCGAAGTCGTCGCGCCCTACGACAACCCCGTCGCCGCCCACATATTCGCTCCAGCCGAAACTGGTGCCCGCTTCCACCGCTACCCGGGCACGAACTTCCGGGGGCAAAACCTGGATTTTGTATTCCGGCGATTGTTTTTCAAACAGCTCCCAGCAGGGCATGGATACCACGCGCGCTTTGATGCCTTCGGCTTTGAGCTTCTCGTAAGCGTCGATGCAGAGCTGAACCTCCGAGCCGGTGCCCATCAGGATGAGTTCCGGCTTGCCACCTTCGGCGTCGGCCATGATGTAAGCGCCCTTGGCAACGCCTGCGGCCGATGCGTACTTGGTGCGATCGAACGTCGGTACACCCTGACGGGTGAAGGCCATCAGCACCGGCTGATGCTTTATCGGCATGATGGTTCGCCAGGTTTCCGCCACTTCGTTGGCATCCGCCGGACGGAACACCAACAGCCGGGGAATTGCGCGCAACGACATGAGCTGCTCGATGGGCTGATGCGTGGGTCCGTCCTCGCCCAAGCCAATCGAGTCGTGGGTGTAGATGAAGATGACAGGAATATCCATCAGCGCCGCCAGGCGAATCGGCGGCCGCATGTAATCGGAGAAGATAAGGAACGTCGAACCGTAAGGACGTAATCCGCTCACCGCCATTCCGTTCAGGATCGAGCCCATGGTGTGCTCGCGAATGCCGAAGTGGAAGTTGCGCCCAGCGTAGCTGCCGGGTTCGAAATCGGCTTCGCCGTCGATCAGCGTGAACGTAGATGGATGAAGGTCAGCGGAGCCGCCCAGCAGCCAGGGTACGTTTTTCGCCACCGCGTTGAGCACGGTCGAGTCGGACTTCCGGGTCGCAATCCCTTTCGCATCGGCAGGGAAGGTCGGTATGTCTTTGTCCCAACCATCCGGCAGGGTGCCATTCTGAATGTGCTGCCAGGTTTTGTCGAGGTCGGGATGCTGCTTCGCCCACGCGCCGTAGCGGGTGTTCCAATCTTTCTCCCACTCGGCGCCGCGCTCGACCGCGTTGCCCATGTACTGCTCGACTTCATCGGGAACCAGGAACTGCGCGTCCGGCGGCCAGCCATAGACCAGCTTGGTCAGGCGAACTTCTTCCACGCCCAACGCCTCACCGTGAGCCTCCCGGGTATCCTGCCGGTTCGGAGAGCCCCAACCGATATGGGTGTCAGTGATGACGATCGTGGGTCGCGCAGGTTCGCGCTGCGAAGCCTTGATGGCAACATCGACCAGGTCAAGGTTATTGACGTCGCTGATGTGCTCTACATTCCAATTCCAGCCGCGGAAGCGTGTCGCTACGTCATCGGTGAATGCCAGCGAGGTGCTGCCCTCGATGGTGATGTGGTTGTTGTCGTAAAACCAGATCAGGTTATTGAGAGCGAGATGCCCGGCGACGGAGGCCGCTTCATTGCTGACACCTTCCATCAGGTCGCCGTCGCCGCAAAACGTATAAATGCGGTAATTGAACAAGTCCTTATCGAAGCGGGAAGCCAGCCACTTCTGCGCAATCGCCATTCCCACAGAGTTGCCGCAGCCCTGTCCCAGCGGACCGGTTGTAGTCTCTACGCCGGGTGTGAGCCCATATTCCGGATGGCCGGGAGTCTTCGACCCCCACTGCCGGAAGTGCTTGAGGTCGTCGAGCGAAAGATCGTAGCCGGTCAGGTGCAGCATGGCATAAAGCAGCATTGAGGCATGGCCGTTCGACAGCACGAAACGATCGCGACCCGGCCAGTGCGGATTGCGCGGGTTGAACCGCAAGTGACGATCAAACAGGGTGAAAGCCAGCGGGGCCAAAGCCATCGGCGTACCCGGATGACCGCTATTGGCCTTCTGTACCGCATCCATCGCCAGCGTGCGGATGGTGTTGATGCAGAGCTGCTCCAGCTTCTGCTGCTCCGTCTCCCTGGGTTCACGGCCCGGCACCGGCTGAACTTTCGTTGTAGTTGCCTGCTGCTGGCTTTGCGCTTTCGTATCGACTTGGCTACTCACCTGAATGCCACCTTTCTTGTCTCTTTGCCGATTATGCAGCGGGTGTCACTGCGACGGCGTAATTCTGTTCTTGCCACTCGTTATCCTGCGGCCAGAAAAAGGTAAACCGCAACGGTAAATTCTGTGTTACAGGCACCGGTATATCCACATATTCGATGCCCAGCGACGTAGGCGTCGAGGCCGTATCGTTCGTCGTATGCCACTCGTCCATGCTCCAGTGCAGGCTGAAAGGAGATGACGCTTGCACCCGCAGAGGTGAACCGGCGGGCACGCTGCGCACCTGGCGGTTCATCTTCCACACCTCGATCAGTGGTCGTCTGGCTGAGGCGGTTGCGGACAGGTCGCAGTATCGCTTCGCCACCGGATCAAGCAAATCGAACACCTTTTTGTCGATGATCGAGCGCATCATCTTAACGAAGTCAGCGTGCGCCCACATCAACGGAATTGCGGATCCCGTCGGGCGTCCGAAGAACATGTGCTCATCGGGAATATCCGGCGCGTCCCAAATCTGTTCCGGAATCAAGCCGACCCCCGAGGTAAAGCGTTCCACGGTGCGACATAACGGCTCTGCATCGTTCCCGGCAGCCAACTCATAGGCGGCTCGCTCCAGCGTCAGCAGTGGCCACGGACGCCCAACTCCCCATTCATCAAATGACGACCCGTCATCACGCTGGCCGTAGCCATCATGGTTGTAACGTTTCCAGCACGGCCCGACAGGCGTGTCCACCTTCAGTACTGCGTCAATCACCTTCACCGAATCAACCATCAGCGGATCATCGGGCCGCCGTATTCCCATGCGCACCAGCTCCAGAAATCCGCCATCCACAATCTGGTTTGCCGGATAGGAGAACTGCGCCCCCGGTTTTTGATTGGCAAGCACCAGCACACCTTTGTCCGGATCTTCATCTCCCTTCGATCCTTCCGCGCTGATAGCGGGATTGATGCGGATATAGTGGCGCGTGATTCCGGGAACCAGCGTACCGTGATTGGTTACTGTCCATTTTTCGATATGCGACTCCAGGAAGTCAGCATAGGTGCGCACGAATTCAGCAGTATGTGGGTCGCCGCGAGCCTCGAGAAATTCCGCGGCGCAGATCAGGGCTGCAATATTCGCCGCCAGGGTTGAAGGCGAGTAGCCGCCGGCTTCTTCCCAGCGTTCCTGCTTGGTCGCAGGCCCTTCGCGGATCAAATAGCCACAAGCCCGCGTTACCGTGATGTAGGGGTCGAAGCGTCCCAGTCCACCGCATTTCCAGAGCCGCCAGGCGAGAATAATCGGAAACGAAACCTCATCCAGTTGAATGCCGGTCCAGAACGGGTCTCCGTCCACCCAGAAATTCTGGTAGAAGCCACCGTCTTCGCGCTGCGTAACCGCAAGGTAGATCATGGCTCGAAGCGGGGTAGCTGTGTCTCCGACGGCGAGCAGCGCGGTGGCCTGCATCACCATGTCGCGCGTCCACACCAGATGGTATCCGCCCAGGTCGTCATCGCCTTTGTCCTCACCCCAGGGAATACTCAGGCTGGCGATCATGGCGCCGGGATACAACTTGTCCTCGTTCCCCAACAGCAGATTCACGCTGCGCGTAAAGAGAAACGAATCGCAGGCGGTCAACTTGTCCATCAGCACCATGCGCTTGCGGGTGCGCTGCCACTGGTCTTCGAAGTTCTTCAGCGATTGTTCAAACGGAATGGCCAGCGACTGTGCCAAGGTGGAAGAGGCATTGTGCCGCGTGTGTCCGAATCCAACGGCGAGGGTGAACTCCGTGGTACGGCTGAGATCCAACTGCCCCGTCATCGCGACGTTGCCATCCAGCGCCGAGGTGTACTCCCAGTCCATCTGGAAGTTGTGCGACAGGTCGGTCCAGCCGTCATTCACTCCTACGTAGCCGACCGACATCTTCTTCATGGGAATAGTGGCAGCGATTGTCATGTATGCGTCCCCGCGATAAGCGAGTAAGAAGGTCCTTCCGCGCGCGTGCTGGACCAGTGCGTTGTTGTGCTCGCCGCCAATCTGCAAATGCGGCGCGCAAAGTACATAGAGCTGGAGTCGCCCCTGCCATTGCTCTGCGACGTTGAACTTGGTGTGAATCAGCAGGCACGGCAAGTGCGGATCGCCAATGATGGTTTTTTCAATGGAGTACCGTCCCTCGGCATCGGAGTTGGTTACGGTGAAGCCGAGAGCTGCACTTTCTCTGCACTCGGTCTTACTGACCATGTGACGGCGCTCATCATGAAAAAACGTCTCGCCGTCCGACACGAGGAACTGCAAGTCGCGCATCTGCGGCGTATCAATGGTAGGGAAGTAGACCTCGGTGACTACCCCATTCGCCAGCGTGTACCAAAGCCGACTGGAAACCGAGTAGGCAGTTCCAACTGCATCTTTGGCTCCGAAGGTCCATTTGGGAGGGATCCCAGGGCCGCCGGGCGCCGGATTGTTTTTTAGCAATGGCGCTCCTCAGGACGTAAAGCCACCACAAATGTTAGAGCTTACAACAGCCTTGCGGCACACAGAAGGGTTTCCGCGGGGTCTGACGGGCACACGGTCAGCAGCTTTCGGCAGAAAGTGGCCCCAACCCGCCACATCATCGAGCGAGCCGTGATCCTGAGTGCGGGCGAAGAGCTACTTGCACCGTCGCCAGAGTTCCGCGCGTCAAGTCGAACGACCTCCACTGCTGAGATTGTCATGCAGCTCAGTCTGCGCGAGATCGAAAAAGATCGAAGATTGAGCTTTTCCGTCGCTCAGAATTGGTTGTCGACGGGCCGAGTGGACCGCGAGCGGCTTGGGAATCAAACGAACCACCCTCTATGGCATAGAGACTAGGCGTCTCCCGCGGCAGCGCATGTCGAGAAAGTGAGGGAAAGTGACATTTGACGTCGAAAATGTCGCGTTTTTTCGACACCGGGGGGTGTTCCCGTATTTGGAAGTAAAGTTGTAAATCAAATCTTTTCAATTCTTTACCAAATCGTGGTGGCAAGTTGGCGTATCGTGTTCGACATGCATTAGAAGATACCGTCGATCAAGCCCTGGTTAACTGCTCAATAAAAGCCGACGGTTTCAGACCAGAGCGCATCTCAGGAGACGGCAGTTGCTGAGAGTCTCGTTCGAAAAGGATGGGATCGAGCCGCGTTTGCTTCTTGAAGGGAGACTCGAGAAGCGTCTGGTTCTCGAGCTCGAACATGCGTTCACTGAGCAAAAGGATCTCTCAGCAGGACGTCCGGGTGTCATCGACCTGTCAGGGTTGACGGGAATAGATGAAGCGGGCGAGTCGAGCTTGCGAAGGCTCTATGGATGTGGGGCGACACTTAGTTACGCGGATGTAATGAATACGTATTTGGTGGAACGAATGGCACACGGGCCAGTGAAACCATTGCAGGCCCCTTGCCGTCCATGCCACTCCAACGAAACTCGAGAAATCAAGCAAATAAATATTAGAGGAGAAGGAAAGTGCGAATCGCGATCGGTTCTGACGAAACTGGTAATCCGTTGAAACAGCAACTGACGGCGAACCTGGCAGCGACAGGTCATGAGGTGCTCGACCCCACGTCAACCATCGAGCCTCAGGTACGCGCGGACTATGCCGAGCAGGTGGCCCTGGCGGTTCTGCGTCGGGATGCGGAACGCGGCATCATCGTTACGGGACGTGGCGTTGGCGCATCGGTCGCAGCCAACCGAGTGCCCGGTATCAGGGCGGCGCTCTGCAATGACTCGTTCTCTGCGTTCTCGGGAGCAAAGTCGGAGGGCATGAACGTTCTCGTGATGTCGGTCCAGTCGCTCGATGTGGATCGCGCCAAAGAGATCGTTGACGCTTACGTCGGGGCGACGCTGGCACCGGTTGAAATGGTGGGAGGCCTGCCGCCGCGGCGTCTGCAGCGTGTCTTGGAGCACGTCAAGGAGAACATCGAGAAGGACCTGAGCGTCGCGGAGATGGCCGAGGTTGTCGGCATGAGCCAGTATTACTTTTCCAAGCTCTTCAAGATGAGCACCGGAACCACTCCTCACCAATATGTCATGCGGCAGAGGGTTGAGCGCGCCCAGGAACTGCTGCGCGACGGAGGTACGGCTCTGGTCGAGGTGGCGACCAATGTCGGGTTCGAGACGCAAAGCCACTTCACCAGCGTCTTCCGCCGCCTAGTTGGGATTACGCCTAAGAAATTCCGGGAGATGCGCGGAGATACGGGTATTCATCTGGCGACATCGACCGATGGAAAGTCCGGAAAGCGGGAAGAAAAGTCCAGCGCAACTGCAGCCTAGGTGGACCGTGGGTAGTGCCGGCCCTTTAGGTCGGTGTCGCGTACGGATTAAGAAATTGGGCCGGGATGACCATTCTCCGAATGGCCGCCCCGGCCTTTCTCTCTGACTGGACTCGATGTGCCGCTCAAGCGCCGCACTGCCGCCAGCCTACTTCTGCTTTGTCTTCGGTTTCATCGCCTTCGAAGCTCCTCCGCCTGCGGTGCCCGCCGTGCCGGCCAACTCGGTTGCCAGCGCATCCGCGTGATAGATCTTGCGCAGCGTCTCGATGATGGTTCGCGAGTCGGTAGCCACGGCACGGGCCTGTCTGTCGTCGTAGGCAAAATTCCACGTCAGTGACTGAATGTTGCCGTCGAAGATGATGCCCACAACCTCCGCATCCTTGTTGATCACCGGGCTGCCGGAGTTTCCGCCGATGATGTCGGGCGTGGAAACCGTGTCGTAGACGGTCTTCAAGTTCAGCGACGACTTGCCTTTCATCCAGCTTTCGGGCAACTGATAGGGTGGCTTATCGCTGTGCGCGGCCGCGTGCTCATAGGCGCCACCAATCGTGGTGAACCAGGGGATATGTTTTCCGTTCTCCTCATATCCCTTCACCGCGCCATAGCTGAGACGTAAGGTAAACGTCGCGTCGGGCGGAACGCTGAGTCCGCCTTGCGCAAAGTGGATTTTGGCGATGGTTCCAGCGTTCTTGCGCAGAACCGATTCCACTTCATCTTCGTTCCGCTGATGTACCGCTTCGGCATCCGGCTCGATCGTGCGCATCATGACGATGACCGGATCGGTGCTGGCATCGACCGCCTGCTTACCTCCCTCGTAAAGCTGCTTGCGAACCGCAACGGCGTCGAGCTTGCTGCCATCGACGACTTCCTTGGCGCGTTCCTCGGGCGACTTGCCGGCAAGCGCGGTTTTGACGCTGGCGTTGTCGGCGCCGAGCACCTGCTGCATTTCAGCCAGGCTGGCCGCCAGTTGCACCTCTTCCAGCGACTTGTAAATCGGTGCCGTAGAAAACAGCCGCTGCTCCAGCGTAGGCAGGGCGGAGTCCTGGTAGCCGCGGATACGTTCGTTGCTTGGCTTCTGCCGCTGCTCGGCAGCCCGCACGATAGTGCGCGCATCATCGGCCAGCGTGCCCCGGAAGCCCGCGAGCTGATCCAGGTAGTACAGCGGCTTGTAAATCTGCTTCTGCACATCGACCGCCTGCGAGATCGGCTGCCAAGGGTCGCCGAACTGCTTTTCCCGGCCGGGATCGGCCTTGACGTACTGTTGCAGCTCCTTCTCTTCGGCCATCTTCTTGCTCATGATGTCGGCATTCTTCAGGCCGCCTTCGTAGCCGGTGATCGCCTTGAATGAGTTCTGCGTACCGAACAGAGCGTCCTCGGCCTCGCGAGCATTCTCGTCGGACTTCGATCCAAACTTCTGCAGCACATCGATGCGATGCTGGAACGAGGCCAGCATCATCGGGTACTGATCGTCACGGAGGAAGTCCAACTGATCGACGGTAAGCAGACGGCCGGTGCGTCCGGGATGCCCGGATACAAATACCAGTTCGCCGTCCTGGGCCCCGTCTTTCGACCACTTGAGATAGTTGGTGGTGTTGGCCGGCTTGCCGTTCTCGTAAGCGCGAAGAAACGAAATATCCAGATCGTAGCGCGGATACTCGAAGTTATCCGGATCGCCGCCGAAGAAGGCGATGTCGAACTCCGGCGCGAATACCAGCCGGATGTCATCGTACTTTTTGTATTTGTACAAGTGATACAGCGCTCCGGAATACAGCGTCACCACATCGCACCTGATGTCTCCGCTCGAGCACTCCTTCTCGATCGACGACATTTCCTCGCGCTGCGCTTTGCCGGCGTCGGCGTCGCTCATCCCCGGCTTTACCACGGCGTTCACCTTGTCGGTAACGTCCGAGATGTTCTCCAGGACGAGAAATTCCATTCCGGGGCACTTCGGTTCCTCGGCGCGCGTCGGGGCATAAAAGCCGTTCTTGTTGTAATCCTTCCCATTAGTTGAGAGGTCGTGGATGCAGCCCTGGGCGATGTGATGATTGGTGAAGATGAGACCATCGGGGCTGACGAACGACGACGAACCGTTCGGCGCGCGGGCGGAGGAGAGCCGTACGTGATCCAGCCACTCTTGCGAAGGGGAGAATCCATACGTCGCCTGAACCTTGTCTTTGGGAAATGCCTCAAATAACCACATGCCCTCGTCGGCGAAGCTGGGCAGGCATAAGAAGATCGTGCAGAGAAGCAGAACAGTTTTTTTCATGATGGCTCCAGTCGCCGGAGTTCGCTTTGTAGGGTGTCCGACGAACGTTTGCGGAAACAGGTAAGCAAACCCTTAACTATAAATTCTTGGGCCTTGTTGCACAACATTCGGCAAGTTTTTGGGAAGGATATAAGCCCGAATCGGGCCAACTGGCCCAAGAATCTAAGATAGACAGCTAGAATAGAGCTCAAAGATGCGCAGAGTGTATCTCGACAACAACGCGACCAGTCCGCTTCTGCCCGAAGTGTTTGAGGCGATGCGTCCCTACTTCTGCGAGCAGTTTGGGAATGCCTCGTCCATTCATCAGCAGGGACAACAGGCACGGGCAGCGATCGAGCGCGCGCGCGAGCAGGTTGCCGAGTTACTGAACTGTCGCGCAGCCGAGGTGGTCTTCACCAGTGGAGGCACCGAGGGCGACAACCTGGCGTTGTTCGGACTCGTGAAGCCGGGCGACCATGTAATCACATCGGCTGTCGAGCATCACGCGGTCTTGAACGCCTGTAAGCGCCTGGAAGAGATGGGCTGCAGCGTTACGTATTTGCCGGTGGACGCGCAGGCATTGGTCGATCCCGATGATGTTCGGCGGGCGATTCGTCCGAAGACGAAGCTCATCAGCATTATTTTGGCGAACAACGAAACGGGCGTGCTGCAGCCGTTGCCGGATATTGGCGAGATCGCCGCCGAAGCTGACGTTTACTTCCACACGGACGCGGTTCAGGCGGCGGGCAAAATGCCTCTGGACGTGAAGGAGATCGGCTGCGACCTGATGACCATCACCGGGCACAAGATGCATGGTCCGCAAGGCGCAGGTGCGCTGTATGTGAGGAAGGGAACTCTGCTCCAGCCGCTGTTCTACGGTGGTCGGCACGAGCGTTCGCGACGCGCTGGAACCGAGAACCTGGCGGGAATCGTGGGGCTGGGTAAGGCTGCTGAGATTGCTCGGGCCGGATTTGCGGATGGCAGCGTGATGAAGATGGCAGCACTGCGTAATCGCCTGGAGCAAGGGCTGCTCGATCGCGTCGATCAGGCTGGAGTGAACAGCGCCGGCGCTCCACGGGTTCCGAACACGACGAACATCCACTTCGACTGCATCGAAGGCGAAGCGATGGTGATCGCGCTCGATTTGAAAGGATTGTCGGTTTCGACCGGCGCCGCGTGTTCCTCGGGAGCGATTGAGCCTTCGCACGTGTTGGTGGCCATGGGCCTTTCGGCAGATCGGGCGCGGGCCAGTCTGCGATTTAGCCTGGGCAAGCAGAACACAACGGAAGACATCGATTTCGCAATTCAGCTGGTGCCGGAAGTATTGGGCCGGTTGCGCGAGCTGAGCCCGGTCTATAAGAAGGCTGTCAGCTCTCAGCCGTCAGCTCTCAGCTAGTGATGACGAATCGCGATCAAAATCGTGAATTTCGCGAAGCAATTCGGTGCATTGAAGGCATAATCGAACGGCAATTGACCGCTGATGAGGAACAGCGATTACATAGGGAGATCAGCGGGGTGGAATTACATTCTTGAGGATATTGTGAACATTGGCGTAGCGATGTTCGGTTGAAATCATGAAAACGACGACCACTGATGTAACTGCTTGCTTTCGATCGATCGTGGGCCAGCCTCCCTGGAGGGCTCGCCGCGGCCACGGAAGTTTCTTGACGTTCGATTTCGGCCTTCGAATATTGCGGGGAGGACATGCACAGGGTACCTACGTCCTCTGGGTATATCTGTCTAACTGGGTTCTGAGTCGAAACGATAGAGAGTTGGTTAATTCAGACTCTGATCGGCGTCAAATCGAAGTTGCAGTTAGACGATTGGAGCAAGCTCCTTTCAGAGGGGTCGAGCTGCAGTCGGACAGACGTGAGACTGTTTTTGAATTTGGTGATTTTCGTCTCGCTGTTTCGCCGGCGGACTACATCGAGGATCCGGATAAACGCGATAACTATTGGATGTTCTTCATGCCTGAAGAGCGCGTGCTTGCTGTCGGCCCAGAGGGCGTTCAAGCCGGCCCTGCCAACGCACCATTACATTGACTGACAATAAGACCATCGCGGTAGCCATGTCGGGCGGAGTGGACTCGTCCACCGTCGCGGCGCTGTTGTGCGAGCAGGGCTATACCGTGATTGGTCTCACGCTTCAACTCTGGAACCAGCGCCGCCTCGCCGGGCACGACGGCATGCCCGAGGCAGTCACCGGCCGCTGCTGCTCGCTCGACGACGTTTATGACGCGCGGCGCGTGGCCGAGACGCTCGGCATTCCGTACTACGTGGTCAATCAGGAGTCCCGTTTCGAAGAGGACGTGGTGCGCCCGTTTGTTGAGGAGTATCTCTCCGGCCGTACACCGATCCCGTGCAGCCTGTGCAACAACCATCTTAAGTTCGATCAGCTACTGATCACCGCGCGTCAGATTGGCGCGGAAATGCTCGCGACGGGACATTACGCGCGCAATGAATTCGGTGAGCGAACCGGCCGTTGGTTGTTGAAGCGCCCTGCCGATCGTTCCAAGGACCAGACATACTTCCTGTTCGGATTGACGCAGGAGCAACTCAGCCGCACGCTGTTCCCCCTGGGCGAGATGCGCAAGCCGGAGGTACGCGAAGAGGCAAAGCGCGTCGGCCTGCGTGTCTTCGAAAAGCAGGATTCGCAGGAAATCTGCTTCGTTCCGGGTGGCGATTACAAGAAGTTTCTCGATGCTTATCTGCAAGAGCAGGGCGAGCAGATTCCTGACACGTCAGGTGAGCTGGTAACAACCACGGGCGAGGTCATCGGCACGCACGGCGGCATACACAACTTCACCGTCGGCCAGCGCAAGGGACTGGGCGTCGCCACTGGGTCGCCGGTTTATGTGCTGGAGATTCGCGGCGATAAGCGGCAGGTCGTGGTCGGCGGCGGCGAAGAGCTGTACTCGCGTACGCTGATCGGCAAGCGCGCCAACTGGATCGCGATCGATGATCTTCACGAGCCATTACGGGTACAGGCCAAAATCCGCCACCGGCACGAGCCCGCAGATGCCGTGATCGAGAAGCTTTCCGACGGCGACGTTCAGGTCACCTTCGATGGTCCGCAGCGCGCCATTACGCCCGGCCAGGCCGTCGTCTTCTATGACGGAGACGTGGTCATCGGCGGCGCCTGGATTGCTTGAGCACGGGCAGCTCACCTGTGCACGGAGTCTTTCCGCGACGAAGCTCCCGCGCCACTAGATAAACATCTCGTCGTTCTGCTTGCCGTTGCGCGGCTGGCGCGATTTCTGGAACAAGGTCTCAAGCCCAGCCCCGAGGCCCTGGAGAACCCCGTTCAGGTGTTTAAAAGGGGAGGTTACGGTTTGCTGAACCTTCGCGCTGGTGTCTTGCACCCGGTCCAAGGTTCGGGTGAGCATCTCGTCGGCGCGTATCGCCTGGAGCTTGGCGCGATCCATGAAAGAGGTGAGCGCCGCATCCACCTTCTGCGTCTGTTCGCGCGCGGTGGTGCTGATGACGGACGCATTCTCTAGGATGACGTCCACCTTGGGGCGAGAGGTCTCCAACAGGCTCTGTACGTCCGTGGTGAGCTTCTTGGCGTCCTCCAGCAACGGCGTGACCCGCGACTGTAGTTCCTCCGTCACGGATTGCACCCGAGCGGCCATCCGCCGCATGACGAAGAACATGCCCGCCAGTATCAGCATTTGCAGGACTACAGCGGCCGCTGTTACGCCGATAAAAATGGTCAGCTTGTCATCCATGGGATGCTCCTTCGTTGGAGTTTAGCGACCGCTGGTGCCGGATTCCAACCTACTGGCCGGACGAGGTCTCGGGCTGCTCTGCCGTGGCCTCGTGGTAAGCCTGCTTTCCGGCATCGACCGCGGAGCGGAACTGATCTTTCTGCTGCGCGATGTAGTCGCGGCCACGATCGACCCAGGTTCCGGCCTGCTCGCGTGCCTGCCGGGCGCGGTCTGCGACGACGTCCCGACTCTGTTCGGCGGCGTCACGAATCTTCTGCCGGGTCTCGTCTCCGGCGGTCGGGGCGTAGAGGATTCCGACTGCCGCGCCAATACCCAGTCCTGCCAGGAACCACAAGAAACCACTGCCATCGTTCTCAGCCATAATTGCCTCCAGCGTAAACCTCAACGAAGTCGGATGTTAGCACTCGATTTCCAGAATTACAAACCGCGCGCCATTTGAGCCGGTGGGAGCGCCCGATTGCAGATGGCGCAATATGGCAGCATTGACCGCCTTCTCGCCGAAGAGCTATACTTACCACATAAGTTGTATTTGTTGTCAGCCCTTCATACCGACCTGGTTCGACCCGCTCTACGCGGTGGCCCTCATGAATAACCTGACCTTTAGCATCGGAGACAAGGTTGTCTACCCTAACCATGGGGTTGGCGTAATCGAACAAATCAGCAGCCGAACCATCGGCACTCAAATTGAACGCTTCTACCTCCTCAAAATCAAAGCCAGTAGTCTCAAGGTGATGGTTCCTTTCCACAACGTGGGAAGTGTCGGTCTTCGCAGGGTTGTCCGCAACGGGGAAGTGCAGAAGGTGCTCGATTTCCTGATGGATGGGGAAATCGAGAATAACGCCGACTGGAAATACCGGTTTAAAGAGAATTCGGACAAGATGCGGACTGGCTCACTTCTCGACGTGGCGATCGTTCTCAAAGGACTGCTGCTGCTTGCCCGGGTCAAACCTCTGAGTTTTCGCGAGAAGAAGATGCTGGAGCGAGCGCGGTATCTGCTGGTCAGCGAACTGGCGATGGCCCGCAACTGCGAAGAGCCGGGCATCGAAGACCTGCTGAACCGGGCACTGTCAAAGTGCAAGCTGCGCTTCCCGGAAGCGTCGATGGTCGAGTCGTAAATTTCTTTCTCTGAAGTTGCAAAGCCAGTAAGGCAAAGACGGACGCGAATCATCGCGCCCGTCGTCATTCATGAACCAAGTTTCGAACGATCCAGCCTAAGCCACTTTGTCCTTCTTCACGTCGCAGCTTCGGCAGCTCGAGGTGATGTCGACACGATTGCGTCGCAGGTGATCTTCGAAAGCGGAGAGCCGGCGATGCCGATCCGGGTCATAGGATTGGTTGCTTGCGGTTCCCGTCGGGTACTTGCGATCCAGCGCTTCTTCCTCCAGACGAGTCGGCATCTCTTCGGGAACCGACTGACCTACCACGGCTGAATCCTCGGCACGGGCGGCAATCCCTGAGGGACGCATACGCGCCCGGTTCGAGTTGGGGGTCGGATCGTTGAATATCGCTGCGAGCCGTTCCGGTTCAAGGCTGGCTTCATTGGGCAGCGGCTCACCGGTCGCGGGCAGCTCGCTGGGATCAGGCGTGATCGCGTGTGTGCTTCCTTCGCGGTGCATCACGTCACCAGTGGTCTCCAACGACTTTTGATAGCGCTGGTCGTAGTCGGACCAGGCACGTTCGTTATCGTTCTTGTCTGGGTTGAAGCTGTCTTCGTCGTAGCGCGGCAGCGCCTCGATCTGCTTCTTGGTCATGGCGGCGTAGAAGTCGTCCGTGTGTTTGGCATCGGGACGAATGCGGTCGGCGGATACGAGGAACTTCTTGCTGCTAAACCATCCGCCAGAATCGACCACGGCATAGCGGATGGTACCGCTGCCATGGTCGAAGATTACGTCGTCGATCTTGCCGAGTTTCTCATCATCAATTCCGTAGAGCGATGCGCCGCGAATATCGTCGACATCATTGCCGAAGCGGTAATCGCGCAGCATTCCATAATGCGCCATAAAGCACTCCTATTCGGGGTAGCGTTCGGTTACCGTCATTCAGATGCAGGTACGCGAGGCAAATGCCGTCTCAGCCGGCTGCGTAGTTATCGAAGGCTTGTTTCAGGCGGGAATAGGTTTCAGGTAGCGACTCAGGCAGCACCCGGGTCTCACCCACAACGGTCATGAAATTGGCGTCAGCCACCCAGCGGGGCAACCCGTGCATGTGAATGTGTCCGGCAACTCCGGCGCCGGCAGCTTTGCCGATGTTCATGCCGAGATTCACGCCATCAGGTCGGTAAACTCTGAACAGAATTGCTTCGAGTCGCTGCGTGAGCTCCGTCAGTTCGGAGAGCGCGCCTGCCGGAAGCTTGCTGAGCCGGTCAACATGCTGGTAGGGAACCACCATGGAATGTCCTGAGGTGTAAGGGAAGGTGTTGAGCACTACGAAATTGTGCTGACCGCGATAGACGATGTGCGCCCGCTCGTCGTCACCCAGGGCAAGGAGGTGGCAGAAAACGCACTCTGGGGCCTGGTCAGCGGTGCTGACGTAAGCGTAGCGCCATGGCGCCCAAAGGTAGTCCACAACGGCAGGGTATCAGACGCGGATTCCAATCGGTCGGTGCCGGCCGGCGATGACGAAGTCCGGGGCGCCACTCGCTCCGCGCGCCTGATTTGCACGCCAGGTTAAGCGTGCATAAAAATTCAGAGTTCGCCCAGAAATGCGCGCCTGTGTTGAAGTTACAGGTTTGACACTGCTAGGGGCGGTTGTTATAGTCGAAGGAGTCCTTGGCAAGCGGGGCCCGCTCCAATGGATCCGGCCGCTGGGTTGTTCCAGACCCGCAGAAGCGGGAAATCATCCAAGAAGACTCAAGCCAGCAGTCCGTTTTGAATCCAGGCACCCTATCGTTACTCAAATAGCGGTAGCTTAAGTACTCAACCCATGGCTCTCGACAACACCCAGACTGAAACCTCGACCACGCAAACTCAGGACCCTGCCTCCGAACACCAGCCAAACGAGCAAACTTTCGACGCGCAAGCGTCTGATCAGGGTCAAGACCAGCACGCTGCCGATGCTCAACCAGCAGAGCACGCTCATGCTGAACCTCAGGCTGAACAACCGCGGGAGGAGCGCGTCTCCGAAGCAGATGTAGCTCCGCCAACTCCTGTTATAACCCAGACGCCGGCTGAACCTGCGGCTCCGAAGAAGGCCGATAAGGAGCCCGGCATGGAAGATTTCGCCAGCGTGCTGGAGTCGTTCGAGCAGGAGCAGGCGCAGACGGAAGCGGCGCTCAATGACGAGCAGATCGTCTCCGGCCACGTGCTCAAGGTGACGCCTCAGTATGTCGTGGTCGATATCGGCTACAAGTCTGAGGGTGTTGTTCAAGTGTCAGAGTTTACCGACCACGAAGGCAACGTCACGGTTCAGGCCGGCGATGAGATCGCGGTTATGCGCGAACCGGGCCACACGGAAGAGGGCTACATTCACCTCTCCCATCAAAAGGCTCAGCGGTTGCGCGCGTGGGACGAGATCGAGAAGGTCTACAACGATAAAGCTTCAGTGAAGGTGCGGGTCATCGATCGCATCAAGGGCGGCCTCACGGTCGATATCCTTGGCGCTCGCGCGTTCCTGCCTGGCTCGCAAGTCGATCTGCGCCCGCTGCGCAATCTCGATGGCCTGAAGGGTAACGAGATAGAAGTTCGCATCATCAAGCTGAACAAGAAGCGCGGCAACATCGTCGTATCGCGCAAGCAGTTGCTGGAAGAAGAGCAGACAGAGAAGCGCACCAAGACGCTCGATCATCTTGAGGAAGGCGCAATCCTTACCGGTGCGGTAAAGAACCTCACCGACTACGGAGCCTTTGTTGATCTGGGCGGTATTGACGGCCTGCTGCACATCACCGACATGTCCTGGGGACGGCTCACGCATCCGCACGACCTGGTGCAGGTCGGCGATCAGATTCAGGTGAAGGTGCTGAAGTTCGATAAAGACAAGCAGCGCGTCTCTCTCGGCTTCAAGCAACTCACTCCTGATCCGTGGCTGGATGCTGCCGAGCGCTACCCGATCGGAGCTCATGTTAGCGGCCGGGTCATCAGCGTCACGGACTACGGTGCTTTCATCGAGCTGGAGCAGGGAATTGAAGGCCTGGTGCACGTCAGCGAGATGACGTGGTCGAAGCGCATGAAGCACCCGTCCAAGCTGGTGAACGTAGGGGACCAGGTAGAAGCCGTGGTGCTCAATGTGAACCCCACCGAGCGCCGCATCAGCCTCGGCCTGAAGCAGCTCGAATCGAATCCATGGGAGACGTTGCACGAGAAGTTCCCGGCCGGAACGGTGGTCGAGGGCAAGGTTCGCAACCTGACCGACTTCGGGGCCTTCATCGAGATCGAAGATGGCATCGACGGCCTGGTGCACGTCAGCAACTTGAGCTGGACCAAGAGGGTGAAGCATCCTTCGGAGGTGCTGAAGAAGGGCGACAAGGTACGCGCGATTGTGCTAGCCATCGAGCCGGACCAACGCCGCCTGTCGCTGGGTGTGAAGCAGCTCCAGCCCGATGTGTGGGAGACCTTCTTCGACCAGCATCGCGTGGGCGATGTAATCCACGGCAAGGTTCTGCGTCTGGCCAGCTTCGGGGCCTTCGTCGAGATCGCCGATGGCGTCGAGGGTCTGTGCCACAACTCGGAAGCTGTCGATTCGCACGGAGCGCCGATCAAGCTTGAACCCGGGCAAGAGTTCGAGTTCAAGATCATCAAGATGAATCCGGCCGAAAAGAAGGTGGGACTTAGCATCCGGGCAGTCGGCGAGGAAGCAACGCGTGCAGACGTTGAAGCCTACAAGGCTCCGGCGACGAGCATCTTCTTCTTCTTCTTCCTCTGGAGCAGGATCCACGATCGGCGAATTCATGAACTGGAAGCGCTCCAGCAACGAAAACAACTAGCCAGCCACATTGACACTCGAGGCCGCCAGCGATGGCGGCCTTTTGTATTTCTGCTGTTCGAAGGAGCGCGGCTTCAGCGACGGCGGGAGAGAGCAACATTATCGGGTGTCATCCTGAGACGAAGTCGAAGGATCTGCATTTCGCTCGTGCAGGCTGAACTGGTGGACGGACGCAACTGCAGATCCCTCAGGGACCGACGTCTCTTCGGGATGACACAGGAGAGAATTTTGAGTGTCATCCTGAGACGAAGTCGAAGGATCTGCATTTCGCTCGTGCAGGCTGTACTGGTGGACGGACGCAACTGCAGATCCCTCAGGACCGACGTCTCTTCGGGATGACACCCGCATTAGTATCGACGAGACGACTATTTGATCCGCAGATTGACGTGCGGAGCGTTGCGGTCGTCGAACTGGCTGACCGTCTTGGTATCGCTGCGCTTGCCGTCGAGTTCGGCGTAGACCTCGTAATCGACATTGCGTTCCAGCTGCGGGAAGCGATAGGTTCCATCCTTCTGGGCGAAGAAGGTTCGCACATTCAACGTCTTCTCGTTTTTCAGGTAGACGACGGCATTGGGAATCGGCTGGTCGTCCTTGTCCATCACCACTCCCGTTAAGACGCGCTGGTTGACCCGCGTTTTTTTGTCCGAATCGTCATGCGGAGACTGGGAGAGTGGAATCTGCAATTGCCAGGCGCCGCACGACAGCAACAAGAAGAAAAGAAATAGGATATTGAGAGACTTCTTCATCGGCCTCAGTTTACTCTGCCGGAGGCCGCCAGTTGTTGCGCGGTCAGGTGAATTCCGACATTCTGCCGCTCGTTATCATCGACATGCACAGTGATTTCGGGCTTCGGCGTGCCCTTTGGCGTCTTGATGTCGGCCTGAATTACGTAGTCCTGCGTGCCAACGGGAACGCGTTGGGCGAATTCGCCGCTACGGTTCGAGACCTGCTCCCAACGAAACTTCTTCTCCGACGCGCGCCGAATTTTTACCGGCACACCCGCCACCGGATGAGAATCGGGCCCCCACACGGTTCCGAAAATCAGCGCATAATCTTTGCGGGCGTCTTTCGGGTTGGACTGTGGCAGAGAGTGAAGTGGTGCCGAGCCGAGCGCACCACCCATCAGCAGAATCGAGAGCAGGACGGAGAGCGACCGTGCAAAGTTTCCCGGTATCCGATGGCACACGGGTCAATACGCCTCCTCCTCGTCGGAGTCCTTGTCGTCTTCCTCCTCATCTTCGTCGCCTTCCACACGGCTCAGTTCAAGAGGATCGACCGCCACCACTTCGAAGTCAGTGCCACACTCCGGGCAGGAGACGACTTCGCCCTCATCGACCTCATCTTCTTCAATATCGAGATCGCTTTCGCATTCGGGACAAATAACCATGATGATGCCCTCCGTTGTAGTCGGCCTGCCCCCGGTAGGTCGCAGCGCCATCCGCCCTTTTATATTTAGAATCTCTTGCTAGCAGCGTCAAGTAACAGACGCTGAAGAAATATCGAGGTTTCAGGTTTTCATGAAGAATCCAAAATACCTGCTTGCAGGAATCGCGGTTTTGATGTTGACGATTCCATCTGCGTTTGCTCAAAGTTCCGCCAACTCTAACCCGCTGCCCGCGGCGAAGCCCGATCCGCAGATCGTGGCGGCGCTGCGCGAGGTGTCAGCCAAACGAATCGAGCAGACAATCGTGAAGCTGGTCAGCTTTTACACGCGCCAGACCCTCTCGTCGGATATGCCGGTCACGAGTGCCAAAGGCGCAACTGCGGCCGCAGATTGGATCAAGAGCGAGTTCGAGCAGTACTCGAAAGCCTGCGGCGGATGCCTGGAGGTAAAGACTGACGAATTCATCCAGGAACCCGGCCCGCGGGTTCCGAAACCGACCAAGATTACAAACGTGTACGCCGTGTTGCGCGGAACCGATGCCGCGAATGCGGGACGAATCGTACTGGTAACCGGACACTACGATTCGCGCAACACTGACATTAACGACGCGACCGGCGAAGCTCCCGGAGCAAACGATGACGGTAGCGGCACCGCGGTCAGCATGGAATGCGCGCGCGTGCTGAGCCAGCACAGATTCCCGGCAACGATCATTTTTCTCACCGTGGCGGGGGAAGAACAGGGCCTCGACGGCAGCGCTCATTTCGCCAAGATGGCAAGGGCGCAGGGGTGGATCATTGAGGCGGTGCTGAACAACGACATCGTCGGCGGGGACCGGACGCCGGGCGTGATTGGGCAGGATCCGCATGTGGTTCGCGTGTTCTCGGAGGGCATTCCGACGAACGCCACGGCCGATGAAAAGCAGGTGAAGATGATTCGTGCGTTGGCCACGGAAAACGACAGCCTGTCCCGGCAACTGGCACGATACATTGGTATGACCTCGCAGGCGTACTTGCCGCCCAAGAGCTTCCAACCGCTGCTGGTGTTTCGTCCAGACCGTTTTCTGCGGGGCGGCGATCAGACGTCATTCAATCAGCAGGGGTATGCAGCGGTGCGCTTTACGGAATACCGCGAGAACTATAACCATCAGCACCAGAATTTGCGAACGGAAAACGGTGTGGAGTACGGCGACTTGCCTAAGTTTGTGGACTACGATTACGTCGCCAACGTCGCGCGATTGAATGCGGCGACTCTGGCAAGTTTGGCGGCCGCGCCTGCTTCTCCGGCGAACGTTCGTATCCTGACGAAGGAATTGCAGAACGACTCGACTCTGGTGTGGGAGCCATCACCGGGAGGACTGGCGACGGCGTACGAGGTGCTGTGGCGCGATACGACGTCAGGCGACTGGACGAACGCCAAGGACGTGGGAAATGTCACCAAGGCAACGCTGCCGCTGTCCAAGGACAACGTGATCTTCGCCGTGCGCGCCGTCGACGCGAAAGGGCATCGCAGCTTGCCGGTGGTGCCCATGCCGGAGCGGTAGAATTAGAGTCTGATGCGACGCACTGCAAATCCGATGGGACTCAGTTTCCCTCCGTTCACGCGCGCGGTGAAGCAGCTGCTCATCGCGAATTGCGCCATCTTCCTGTTGTTCGCCCTGTTTCAAGCCATCGACACCACCGCTCCGATGGCATCCTGGCTCTACACCCACTTGGGCCTCGAAGGGTACGCCGTCGTTCACGGCGAGCTCTGGCAGTTGGTAACGTACGCGTTCCTGCACTACGGGATACTGCACCTGCTGTTCAACATGCTCGCGCTGTGGATGTTCGGCGCGCAGTTGGAACAGGATTGGGGCTACAACCTGTTCATGCAGTTTTACTTCTTCTGCGCCATTGGGGCGGCAATTTGTACCGTGGTGATTTCGTTTACCGGGATCCTGGGAGTTAGTCCCCGTACCCTGACCGTCGGCGCTTCCGGCGGCATCTACGGCCTGCTGCTGGCCTTTGGGATGCTACACGGGGACTCCGAAGTTATGCTGTTTCCGCTGCCGTTCCTGATCAAAGCGAAGTACTTCGTCATCGGCATCATCGGGCTGGCGCTGTACGGAGCGCTGTCCTCAGCGCACAGTTTGGGTCAGTCTACCGCCTACATGGCGCATCTTGGCGGACTGCTGTTTGGCTATATCTTCCTGAAGTTCGTGCCGCGCCGCGGGTTCGGATATGCGACCTCTGAACGCTACTACGGGCTGCGCAACTCCTATTACAAGTGGAAGCGTCGCCGGGCTGCGCGAAAGTTTGAGGTCTACATGCGAAACAATGACCGCAGCGATTACAAGCACGACGACTACTTTGACGAGCACGGCAATTTCAAAGACCCGAGCACTCCGCGCGGCGACAAGAAAAACGGCGACTCGCGTTCCGGCTGGGTGAACTGAAGAATTACGTTTCGAAGACGGTCTCCAGGCTCTCGTAGATCACGGGTATGTTGCAGAGCTCCGGCAGCCGCAGCCAGTAGCGATGCACCTCCGGATCGTGCTGGGCCTCGGTCCGCGTGTCTTCCGACTTCCAATAGCGGGTGTGGAAGAAGTGCTCAGGTCGTGAAGTGTCACGACGCAAGGTGTCACGGCTATACCCCTTGGCACGCATCAGGGTGTACAGGTCGCGCAGCAGGGAAAGCAGCTCCTCCTCTTTGCCGGGAAGAGCCTCAATGATTGCCAGCGATACGATTTCCTCACCCAAGTTCCACCTCGCCAAAAATATCAATGCCGTCCCTGAAGGGACTCGGGACTTTGCAATGCCGCTCTGCCCAGCGCTCCCGCACTGGGCTGGAATTGTATTCAATCTTCGATTCTTACCACCTCAGGCCTCATACTTTACGATCGAACTGATAGCTGACGGCTGATAGCTGAGAGCTTTTCACGCCTTGACCTTCCCTCTTCTGGAACCGATGTCGGAATGTGCCCCAAACAGATAGCGCGGGAAGCGTAAGGCGTTGAACTCCGCGCCGATGAGCACCACCATGGAGACGAGGTACAGCCAGATCAGCAGCGAAATAGCCGCTCCCACCGAGCCGTAGATGACGTCATAGTTGGCATAGCGTCGTAGATAAAAGCCGAACAGCACGGTCGAAACGAACCACAGCACCGTCGCCAAAGCCGAGCCCGGCAGCACGCGATGCCAAGGCTGCGTGCGTGGAACCCCGTGGTGATACACCAGGCCGATGACCGCGATGCTGGTCAGCGCGGCGATGATCCAGCGCACTGCGGTCCACAGCCCCAAAATGTACGGCCCCAGCTCATGACCGGTGTGGTAAACGCTCCAACGCTCGATCTGGTTTCCAAATGCCACCAGGAAGGAGGCAAAGGCCATCGGCAGCCCAGCCAACACGACCAGCAGTAACGCGATCATGCGTTCCTTCAGCAGCCCCCACGTCTTGGGCATCTGGTAGGCTTTGCGAAACCCTTCCATCCAGGAAATCATGACGCCGGAAGCAGTCCATAGCGTGAAGATCGAGGTAGTGAACAACAGCTTGAACTTGACCGGCTTGCTGGCCGAAAAATACTGCAACACAGCGCTGCTGGTGCCTTCCGGCAGAATCCGGCCGAGCGAACGATAGACTTCGCGAAAGAAGGTCTCCGTGGTGTTCGAGGTGGATAGAACCGAAGCCAGCACCAGCACGGCAGGGAAGAGCGTGAGAATCGCCGAGAAAGCGGCGGCTTTGGCGATGGCAAACGCGTCGTGCTCAAACGATCGCCAGAACGCCAGCCGCAGATGTTGAAAGAAAGGGAGCATCAGTGTGCGCAAGAGCAGTTTACACAGGCTGGGGGCGAAGGGGCGATGGAAAACAGTTGTCAGTTGGTGTCTGGGCGTTTAGTTAGAACACGATCCTTGCGCATCGCCCGGAGATCACCCTCCCAGATGCCGCAGCCGTAGTAAGCAAGAATTCCTTTCCGCGCCTCGGAGCGGCCGGCTGGCGTGGGTGTCTTCTCGTCACTTAGCCGCTTTGTCTGGAGCTTGCGTCTTTTTGGCATAGTCGGAAGCAGGTTCAATTCTGAAATCGGCCTTAACTGCAGGACTAGCGCCTATATTTGGTGTTATAAAGTAATACTTAGTAAATATGCGAACCACAGAAATAATGGCCATTTCGTTGCCTCCAGAACTGCTGCGGCAGTTCGAGGAGGTGCGCAAACGTGAATCCCGCACCAGGTCGGAGCTCGTACGCGAAGCGCTACGCGTCTATTTTGAGCAGCGTTACCCCATGATTCAGCCCACAACCGCCGAGCTTGCAGCCCTTCGCCGGGGCCGCGCTGCGCTTAAGCGGGGTAATTCGCTATCCTTAAGCGAGTTCCTCAATGGCCTGGAATCTGCGAATCGCCTGACCGGCACAAAAAGAATTTCGAAAGCTCCCCAGAAACGATCAGCAGCGCGTTAAAGTTGCGCTCCTCGCAATGCAGGAGGACCCGTTCAGCGGCGACGTTCAGCGCCTGAAGGGCCAACCCACGGCGTGGCGAAGACGCGTCGGCAACTATCGAATCATTTAGACCTCTACGTTGACGAACGATTGATCGTCGTCTCCGGTATCCTGCGCCGGACTTCCGCCACATACTAGGTTGGTGAACCGGAGTACCCCCGGGGCTGAAGCCCACCAAACTTCCGGCCCGTTGCGGCACGGCTGAAGGCGTGCCCTTTCAAAAGTCCCTTTCAAAACTGAATTTCAAACTCACTTTCAAAACTCCGTTGTACGACGGGCTTCGTAATAACAAAGCCCGGAGCTTTCGCCCCGGGCTTACTTACAGCTTTCATGAACCGAACGACTAGTTGCCTTCGGTCAGCAGCTCTTCGCCTTCGTTCTCGCCTTCGTTGCGGAGCAGTTCCAGCGCGCGTTCGGCTTCTTCGTACGCGGCCGTGACCTCCTCCTGCACCTTGGACGCGGCCTGTTCCATCTCCTCTGAGAGCCGGACATTGCGGTAGTACTCCATGCCGGTTCCCGCGGGGATGAGACGGCCAACGATGACGTTCTCCTTGAGTCCGCGCAGGTGATCGACCGCGCCCTGAATGGAAGCTTCGGTCAGCACGCGCGTGGTCTCCTGGAAGGAGGCCGCCGAGATGAAGGAGTCGGTCGAGAGCGAAGCCTTGGTGATGCCCAGCAGCAGGGGACGGCCGGTGGCCGGCTTGCCGCCATTGGCAATCGCCTTCTCGTTCTCTTCGCGGAAGCGGAACTTGTCGACCTGCTGCTCGAGCAGGAAGGTCGTGTCGCCCACGTCTTCCACCTTCACCCAGCGCATCATCTGGCGAACGATGACTTCGATGTGCTTGTCGCTGATGTTTACGCCCTGCAAGCGGTAGACTTCCTGGATTTCGTTGACCAGGTAAGCCTGCAGCTCTTTCTCACCCAGCACGGCAAGAATGTCGTGCGGGTTGAGCGGACCATCCATCAGCGGCTCGCCGGCGCGAATGCGCTCGCCCTCCTGAACGTTGATGTGAACGCCGCGCGGCACCGAGTATTCCTTCTCCGTACCGTTGTCGGCCACCACGTAGATCTTGCGCTGGCCCTTGGCGACGTCGCCGAACTTCACCACGCCGTCGATCTCGCTGATGACAGCGGTCTCGCGCGGCTTGCGGGCTTCGAACAGTTCGACCACGCGCGGCAGACCGCCCGTGATGTCCTTGGTCTTGGTGGTCTCGCGGGGAATCTTCGCGAGCACATCGCCCGGCGTAACCTCGTCGCCGTCCTGCACCATCAAGTGAGCGCGGGAAGGCATCAGGTAACGCTTGGTAGCCTTGCCGCCCTTGATGCTGATGGCCGGCTGACGCTTCTCGTCCGGCGAATCCATGACCACGTGACGCGACAGGCCCGTGACCTCGTCGACTTCTTCGTGCAGAGTCATGCCTTCTGCAAGATCCTTGAACTGCACGGTTCCGCCGATTTCGGTTAGGATCGCGAAGGTATACGGATCCCACTCGACCAGAACATCGCCGAGTGAAACCTGCTGACCGTCCTCGACCTTCACGCGAGCGCCGTACACCACGGCGTAGCGTTCCTTTTCGCGGCCCTTCTCGTCGACCACGGTGATCGAACCGTTGCGGTTCATGACCACTAGGGAGCCTTCCTTGGAGCGGACCGTGACCATGTTCACGAAGCGCACCGCGCCGTTGTTCTTGGCATCGAGGCGCGACTGTTCGCTGACTCGCGAAGCCGTGCCGCCGATGTGGAAGGTACGCATGGTGAGCTGCGTTCCCGGCTCGCCGATGGACTGCGCCGCGATCACTCCCGTGGCCTCGCCCAACTCGACCAGGCGTCCCGAAGCCAGGTTGCGTCCGTAACACATGACGCAGACACCGCGCTTCGATTCGCAGGTGAGCACCGAGCGAATCTTCACCCGCTCGATACCGGCAGCCTGCACCGCAACCGACAGGTCTTCCGTAACTTCCTGGTTGACGTCGACGATGATGTTGCCCTCGTAGTCCTTGATCTTCTCCAGCGAGACGCGGCCCACGATACGGTCGCGCAGCGCTTCAATGATCTCGCCCGACTCCACGATGGAGGTGACGTAGATGCCATCGACGGTTCCGCAGTCGTACTCGCTGATGATGACGTCCTGAGCGACGTCGACCAGTCGGCGAGTGAGGTAGCCCGAGTCCGCGGTCTTGAGAGCGGTATCGGCCAGACCCTTACGCGCGCCGTGGGTGGAGATAAAGTACTCCAGCACGGTTAGTCCTTCGCGGAAGTTCGCCGTGATGGGCGTCTCGATGATCTCGCCCGAAGGCTTGGCCATCAGTCCGCGCATACCCGAGAGCTGGCGAATCTGCTGCTTCGAACCACGAGCGCCGGAGTCAGCCATGACGTAAATGGGGTTGATCTCGCCCATCTTGTCACGCTGCTGCATGGCGCCGAACATCTCGTCGGCCACGTCTTCGGTGATCTTCGACCAGATTTCAACCACCTTGTTGTAACGCTCGCCGTTGGTGATAGCCCCGTCGAGGTATTGCTGCTGAACGGCGATGGCCTGCTGCTCAGCGTCGCGCACCAGTCCGGCTTTGCTCTGCGGAATGACCATGTCGTCGATGCCGATGGACAGGCCGGCCTTGGTTGCGTACTGGAAGCCAAGCTGCTTGATGCCGTCGAGCATCCGCACCGTGGTCTCCAGACCGAAGCGCAGGTAGCAGTAGTTCACCAACTGGCCGACGCCTTTCTTTTTGAGCAGGCCGTTGATGTACGGCATCTCGGCCGCGCCGCGCTTCAGGTGATCGTTCATGATGGCGCGGCCCACTGTGGTCGAGATGAACTGACGCTCGAAGTTGGTCGGCTCAGTGTGGATCACGTCCTGATCGTCGTACGCCGTAGTGAGGTCGATGACCTCGCCGCTATAACGCAGACGAATGGGGCTGAGTGTTTCCACCTCGCCCGCTTCCTTCGCGATCAGCACTTCCTCGATGTTGGCGAAGGCGCGGCCTTCGCCCTTGGCGCCAGGCTTCGCTTTGGTCAGGTAGTAAATGCCCAGCACCATGTCCTGGGTAGGCACGGTGATCGGCTGACCTGACGCAGGCGACAGGATGTTGTGTGAGGCCAGCATCAGTACGCTGGCTTCGACCTGCGCCTCCGGCGACAGCGGAATGTGCACGGCCATCTGGTCACCGTCGAAGTCTGCGTTGAACGCGGTGCAGACCAGCGGGTGAATCTTGATTGCCTTGCCTTCCACCAGCACCGGTTCAAATGCCTGAATGCCTAAACGGTGCAGGGTAGGAGCGCGGTTCAGCAGAACGGGGTGATCTTTAATCACCTCTTCCAGGATGTCCCATACGATGGGCTCCTGCTGCTCGACCATCTCCTTCGCCTGCTTGATGGTGGTGCAATGCCCGGTCTGCTCCAGCCGGTGATAGATAAACGGCTTGAACAGCTCCAGCGCCATCTTCTTCGGCAAGCCGCACTGCTGCAGCTTGAGCTCGGGACCGACTACGATCACCGAACGACCGGAGTAGTCCACGCGTTTGCCCAGCAGGTTCTGGCGGAAGCGGCCCTGCTTGCCCTTCAGCGTGTCGGAGAGCGACTTCAGCGGGCGATTGTTGGCGCCACGCAGCACGCGACCACGGCGTCCGTTGTCGAACAGCGCGTCCACGGCTTCCTGCAACATGCGCTTTTCATTGCGGACGATGACTTCCGGCGCATGCAGGTCCATCAGCTTTTTCAACCGATTGTTGCGGTTGATGACGCGACGGTAGAGGTCGTTCAGGTCAGACGTGGCAAAGCGGCCGCCGTCGAGTGGAACCAAGGGACGCAGCTCCGGCGGAATAACCGGAATGACGTCGAGGATCATCCACTGCGGCTTATTGCCGCTCTTGCGGAAGGCCTCAACCACTTTCAGGCGCTTGGCATACTTCAAGCGCTTCTGAACCGAGGTCTCGGTGCGCATCTTTTCGCGCAACTCGGTCGACATGGTCTCGACCTCGACCCGCTTCAGCAGCTCTTTGATTGCTTCGGCGCCCATCATGGCCTTGAAGCCGGTAGCGCGGAACTGTTGATCCAGTTCGCGGAACTTGGTCTCGTCCTTGATGACCTCGCGCTCTTTCACCGGAGCTTCACCGGCTTCGACCACGACGTAGGCTTCAAAGTAGAGCACCGATTCAAGCTCGCGCAGCGAGATGTCGAGGATGTGCCCGATACGGCTGGGCAATCCCTTGAAGAACCACACGTGCGAGCAGGGGGATGCCAGCTCGATGTGGCCCAGGCGCTCGCGACGGACCTTCGACAGCGTAACTTCAACTCCGCACTTGTCGCAGATCACGCCTCGGTGCTTCATGCGCTTGTACTTGCCGCAGAGACACTCCCAGTCGGTGACCGGCCCGAAGATCCGAGCGCAGAACAAGCCATCGCGTTCCGGCTTGAAGGTGCGGTAGTTGATGGTCTCGGGCTTGGTGACTTCGCCGTGCGACCAGCTACGAATCTTTTCCGGCGAGGCCAGGCTGATACGGATCGCGTCGAAATCGGCGATAGCATTTCCTAAATCGAATGGACTCGAGCGGTACAAATTGTCCTCCTTCCCTGCGAATCCGCTTTGCGGAAGGCAGGGGACACGGCTTTGCGCAGCCGTTCGCGGCTCCCAGTAGTATCAATCTTCATCGGGTGCTGCCTCTTGCGGGAGCCATAGAGGCAGCTACCCTGATCCTCAAACGTCAGCGTCAGTCAGCCGCAACGGGCTCGGGAGCCGGCAGTGCTTTGCGGTCGTGGGTCTTGATCAGCTCCACGTCCAAACACAGCGACTGCAACTCGCGAATCAGTACGTTGAACGACTCCGGTACACCCGGCTCGATCGCCGCTTCGCCTTTGACGATGGCCTCGTAAATCTTGGTGCGGCCATAAACGTCATCGGACTTCGCGGTGAGCAGTTCCTGCAGGATGTACGCTGCGCCGTAAGCTTCCAGCGCCCAGACTTCCATTTCGCCGAAACGCTGTCCGCCGAACTGGGCTTTGCCGCCCAGCGGCTGCTGCGTGATCAGCGAGTACGGACCAATCGAACGCGCGTGGATCTTGTCGTCGACCAGGTGCGAGAGTTTGAGCATGTAGATATAGCCCACCGTTACCGGCTGCTCGAACTTATCTCCGGTCATGCCGTCGTAAAGGTAGGTCTTGCCCGAGGTGGGCAGCTCACCTTCCGCCAGCAGCGACTTGATCTCGCTTTCCTTCGAACCGTCGAACACCGGCGATCCGAAGAAGACACCATCTTTCATGCCGTCAGCCACGCGCTCAATCGTTTCGTCGTCCAGATCGACCAGGCTTTCCAGGAACGGCGTGTTCTTGAACATCTCCTTGAAAGCGAGGCGTAACTGCGCGGCCTTCGAGTTCTGCTGCAACAACTCGTTGATCTTCTGGCCCAACGCAAATCCGGCCCAGCCAAGGTGGGTCTCAAGAATCTGGCCCACATTCATACGGCTAGGCACACCGAGCGGATTGAGGACGATTTCCACCGGCGTCCCGTCTTCGAGGTAAGGCATGTCCTCTTCCGGCAGGATGCGCGCGATGACGCCCTTGTTTCCGTGGCGCCCCGCCATCTTGTCGCCGACGCTCAACTTGCGCTTCATGGCGATGTAAACCTTCACCAGCTTGATAACGCCCGGTGGCAGCTCATCGCCCTTCTGCAGCTTCTCTTCTTTCTCCTTGACGATCTTGCGGAGTACGTCGATCTGGCGCGACGTCATCTCCTCGATCTCGTCGATCTGTTCGTTGATCCGCGGGTCCTTGTCGGCGAACTTGATGCGCTTCAGGTTGCGCGTCGAGATACGCTCGATGGTTTCGCGATCGAGGATGACGCCCTTGGTCAGCAGGCGCTTGTTGGTGCGCTCGTCGTGCAAGTCAGCCAGGACTTCCTTGGCGCCCAGCAGAGCTTCGAGGCGCTTCAGACGCTCGTCGGTGAGGATTCGAATTTCGTCCGACAAGTTCTTCTGCAAACGCTCGACCTGCTGCGCTTCGATGGCCTTGGCGCGCTCGTCCTTCTCCTGACCTTTACGGGAGAAGATCTTCACATCGACCACCGTGCCTTCGATACCCGGAGGGCAGGTGAGGGAAGCGTCGCGAACGTCGCCGGCCTTCTCGCCGAAGATGGCGCGCAACAGTTTCTCTTCCGGAGTGAGCTGGGTCTCGCCCTTCGGCGTGACCTTGCCCACCATGATGTCGCCGGCTTTCACGCTCGCGCCGATGCGGATGACGCCGCTTTCGTCGAGATCGCGCAGTGCCGACTCGCTGACGTTAGGAATGTCGCGCGTGACTTCTTCCGGACCCAGCTTGGTGTCGCGCGACTCGATCTCGAACTCCTCGATGTGCACGGAGGTGTAATAGTCCTCCTTCACCATCTTCTCGGAGACGAGGATCGCGTCCTCGAAGTTGTAGCCGCGCCACGGCATGAAGGCCACTAGCACGTTACGGCCGAGCGCCAGCTCGCCCATGTCGGTGCAGGGACCATCAGCGATTACCGAACCCTTGGCAACCCGCATCCCCTTCTTCACGATGGGCCGCTGGTTGATACAGGTGTTCTGGTTCGAGCGCTTGAACTTGGTGAGCTGATAGATATCGCTGCCCACCTCGCGCGAAAGCTGCATCGGATGATGCTCGCCTTCCACGCGCACGATGATGCGCTCCGAATCGACCGAGTCCACGATGCCGCTGCGGCGAGCCAGCACCACGGCTCCGGAATCGCGGGCGGTAACGCCTTCCATTCCGGTACCGACCAGCGGAGCCTGTGCGCGAAGCAAAGGCACCGACTGGCGCTGCATGTTGGCGCCCATGAGAGCGCGGTTAGCGTCGTCGTGCTCCAGGAAGGGCACCAGCGAAGCGGCTACCGACACGAGCTGTTTCGGGCTCACGTCGATATAGTCGACTTCGTCGCGGTTGACCAGGACGAAGTTGCCGGCCTTCCGGGCGTTGACCAGTTCCGCAACGATGCGGCCCTTGTCGTCGATCTCTGCGTTGGCCTGCGCGATCACGTGCCGGTCCTCTTCCCACGCTGACAGGTAGAACGAGAAGGGCTCGTAGTCGATCAGCTTCTTCTTGCGATCCTTCAGATCGGCGTTGGCCTTCAGGACTTCAGCCTTTTCCAGGTGATCGCCGACGCGGTAATCGCTGTCGCCCGCGTTCACCACGCTGACGAAGTCGAGCACGCGACCGTTCTTCACCTTGCGATAGGGCGACTCGATGAAGCCGTAGTCGTTGATGCGCGCATAGCAGCTCAACGATGAGATCAGTCCGATGTTCGGACCTTCCGGCGTCTCGATGGGGCAGATACGGCCATAGTGCGTCGGGTGCACGTCGCGGACTTCGAATCCCGCGCGCTCACGCGACAGACCGCCCGGCCCAAGGGCCGACAGACGGCGCTTGTGCGTAATCTCCGACAGCGGGTTTGTCTGGTCCATGAACTGCGACAACTGCGAGGATCCGAAGAACTCGCGGATGGCAGCCATGACCGGCTTGGCGTTGACCAGGTCGTGCGGCATCGCCGTCGACATCTCCTGGTACACGCTCATCTTTTCCTTGATGGCACGCTCCATGCGAACCAATCCGATGCGGAACTGGTTCTCCAGCAGCTCGCCGACCGCGCGAACGCGGCGGTTGCCAAGGTGATCGATGTCGTCCACCGAGCCGATGTTCTTGCGCAGCTTGAGCAGGTAACGGATGGTCCCGTAGAAATCTTCCGGCTCCAACGTACGGTTTTCGAGATTGGTCCCGTCTTCCTTGTCGAACAGCTTGATGTTGAACTTCAAGCGGCCCACGCGGGAGAAGTCGTACTTCCGGGCATCGAAGAACATGCCGTGGAAGAGCGAGGTCGCAGTGTCGAGCGTCGGCGGATCGCCCGGACGCAACTTGCGGTAGATCTCGATCAGCGCTTCCTGCGGCGTCTTCACCGAATCGCGGCGCAGCGTAGCACCGATGACTGTGCCCACATCGTCGCGCTCGGGGAAGAATACGTTCACTTCGCCGACATTCGCTTCCATCGTCTTCGACAGCTTGTCGGCCGTGAGCTCAGTGTTGGCTTCGAGCAGTACTTCGCCGGTGTTGGTGTCGATAACGTCGGCGGCGACGAATGCGCCTTCCAGATCGCTGAGGTCAACTTCGATCTCGGAGATCTTGTGCTTCTGGATCTCCTTCATCACCGCCGCCGTTACCTTGCGCCCGGAGTGCGCGATCTCTTCGCCACTCTTGGTGGCGATGCGATGCGCCAGCTTCATGCCCAGCAGGTTGGTCGGGCGATCGACCCCCGGCTCCAGCGTCCAGTAAATCTTCTTGTCACGCAGCGCCAGCCGGTCGACGGTGTAGAACGTGCGCAGAATCTCTTCGTCCGAACGCAGGCCCAGAGCGCGCAAGAAGATGGTGCCCAGGAACTTGCGCTTACGGTCGATACGCACGTACAGGATATTCTTCTGGTCGTACTCGAACTCGACCCACGATCCGCGGTAGGGAATTATCTTTCCGAGGAAGTAGGTGCGATTGTTAGCGGTCTCGAAGAACACGCCCGGCGAACGATGCAACTGGCTGACAATCACGCGCTCGGTTCCATTGATGATGAAGGTGCCGTTCGCGGTCATCAGCGGAATATCGCCGAAGAAGACTTCCTGCTCCTTCATGTCGCGAATGGAGCGGTTGCCGGTCTCCGGGTCCTTGTCGTAGATGGTCAGACGCATCGTGACCTTCAGCGGCGCGGAGTAAGTCATGCCGCGCTCTTCGCACTCGGCCACGTCGTACTTGAGCTGCAACCCGACCGGGTCGCCGCACTTGTTACAAAAATCGGGTGTATTGGCGTTGTACGTGCCGCACTTGGTGCAGAGCACGTCGCCCAGGTGGAACGGATCGGTCTTCACAGTCGCACCGCAGTTACGGCAAGTCGTGCGCAGGTGGTTCAGCCCCTTGAGGTGACCGCACTTGCACTCCCAGTTGCCGATTGCGTACTCGACGAAGTCCAGTTGTGAAACGTTCCGAAAGTCCGTGATGGGAAACACCGACTGAAATACCGCCTGCAAACCGGCGTCATCCCGCTCGCTCGGCAATGCATCCATCTGCAGGAAGCGATCGTAGGAACGCTTCTGCACCTCAATGAGGTTAGGAATCTGGATGGTCGCCGGGATCTTGGAAAAGTCGAACCGATTTCTATTGGCAGTCTTCTGTTGCGCCATGTATAAAGCTCCTAAATCAGTTCCGGTCAGGCTCGGCGGAGCCAGACCGTGTATGCGCGAAAGGGATCAGTGCCGTCGCGCTGTGACAATTTGAGTCTGAGAAAAACGGGCGCTGGAATTGCACAAAAAGACGAGCGGGCCCGCAGAGACAGTAATCCCCGCAAGCGCCGCTTCATGCGTCGAGCAATCCCGTAACCAAACGGTTCGGGCATTCGGCTTATTATACCCTGCCGAAATATAAATTTCTTCCCGCGCCAGTATTTTCAGGCCTTGTCCTCGGCCAACCGGCCTCTCGCATCTGAGCTGATGCTTGAGGATCGGCGTGCCGCCTGCCACTCACCTGCTGTGTTTGCGAATCCAATCGGAATCCGCTCCACGATGCCCGGGAATTCCGCGATACCTGCTGTTGTGTATCGCTAAGCTTCCACGGCCTCATCGCGCCTCTCCACGGCCGCTCTCACGTGAAGAAGTACGTTAGCCGCCGCTTCCGTGACCGGAAAGCAGCAGCACCATGAGCACTCCGGTCAGCCTTCCGGAGTGAAGCGCCCCGTCGTCCGTAATCCCCACGATAGCCAACCGAAGGCGATCATGGGGCACAAGATCTACACGGGGCAAAACCCTTACTTCACCTCGACAGTTGCGCCTGCGTCGGTGAACTTCTTTTTGATGGTCTCGGCTTCTTCCTTTGAAATACCTTCCTTTACGGTCTTGGGAGCGCCATCGACCAGGTCCTTGGCTTCCTTCAAACCGAGGCTGGTGACTTCGCGGACAGCCTTGATCACGTTGATCTTGTTGGCGCCGGCGGCGGTGAGCACGACGGCGAACTCCGTCTTCTCTTCCGCCGGGGCCGCAGCCGCAGCGCCCGCACCACCACCCGCCATCATGACAGGGGCCGCAGCCGCTGCCGAGACGCCGAGGCGCTCTTCCAACTTCTTTACCAGGGCCGCCGCATCCAGAAGCGACAGGCCTACGATTGAATCTTCCAACTGCTGCAGATCCGCCATGTGTATCTCCAATATTCGTTATTCGTTGTGTTTGATTTCGTTATCGTCTCGAGGTTTCCAATGTGCCGACCCACATGCCAGACAACAGGTGAGAGCACCCCTCACAACGGATAACCAAAATCTTTAGGAAGCGCTTTCACGCTTCCTGAACTTGTTACGCGCTGGCAGCTTCACCGCCGGCAAACTTGTTTTCCTTCACGCCCTGATCGATGACCACAGCCAGGTCGCGTCCCACGGCATTCATCACCGTGACCAGGCGCTGTGCCGGAGCGTTCATCAGCATCAGCAGCTTGGCGTAAAGCTCTTCCTTCGAGGGCAGGCTGGCCAGCGCATCAATCTCTTTGATCGCGATGACGCGGCCTTCGACAATGCCCGCCTTGAAGGTATATTCCGGGTTGTCCTTGGCGTATTTGCTGAGCGCCTTAGCCAGCGCGACCGGATCGCCGCTGGTGTACGCAATCGAAGTAACGCCAGCCAAGCTCTTCAACGCCTCTTCGACCTTGCTGCCCTTGCCAGCGCGCTCGGCCAGAGTGTTCTTCACTACGCGATACTTCGCGCCCGCGCCGCGGACTGCCTTGCGGAGCTCGTAGTCCTTTTCCACCGTCATCTTGGCAAACGTGCCAACGATGGCGTGGCTGGCCTGCTGCAGCTCTTCGGTCAGCTTCTCGACCTGCTCAATTTTCTTTTCTTTGGTGACTGCCATGGTTCAATCCCTCTTGTCGCTTCGCGCGCTGGCGAGCCGTTATGCTTTTGCTGCTGTCTCGATGGCTGCGGTGTCGATTGCGATCCCCGGGCCCATGGTCGAGCTCAGATAGCAGGCCTTGATGTACTTGCCCTTGGCAACCGACGGCTTCGCCTTGATGACGCTGGTGATTACCGTTGCGGCGTTATCCACCAACTTGTCAGCCGCGAACGAAATCTTGCCCACCGGCACATGAACCAGCGCCGTCTTATCGGTACGGAACTCAACCTTGCCCGCCTTGGTTTCCTTCACCGCCGCCGCAACATCGAAGGTCACAGTACCCGTCTTCGGATTGGGCATCAGCCCGCGCGGACCAAGCACCTTGCCCAGGCGTCCAACCGACTTCATCATGTCGGGCGTGGAAATCACGGCGTCGTAGTCGGTCCAGTTTTCCTTCTGGATCTTCTCGACCATGTCCTCGCCGCCCACGAAATCAGCACCCGCAGCTTCCGCCTCGCGAACCTTCTCGCCGCTGGCGATGACCAGGACTTTCTTCGTTTTGCCCAGCCCGTGCGGGAGAATTACCGTTCCACGCACCATCTGGTCGGCGTGCTTGGGATCGACTCCCAAACGCATGGTGAGGTCCACCGTCTCATCAAATTTCGCGAACTTCACCTTCTGCAACAACGGCACAGCATCCTGAAGCGTGTACGAGTGCGCTTGGATTTCCGTGCGTGCCTTCTCGATGTTCTTACCTGATTTCTTCATTGCTTTCCTTGTCTCCCACCGCTACTCGCTGCTGCTGAGAAGCCGTGGTGTTTGCGACTATGAAGGGGCACGGCTTCAGCCGTGCCGAACCGTTCCCCAACAAAAACCTAAGCGGACTTCAGTCCGCAACGTGAAACTTACGCCGTGACTTCGATGCCCATGGAGCGGGCGGTGCCCTTAATGCTCTTCACTGCGGCTTCCACCGACGCGGCATTCAAGTCGGGCATCTTCTGCTTGGCGATCTCCAGAACCTGCTTCTCGGTGACCTTGCCGACCTTGTCCTTATTGGGCGTGCCCGAACCCTTCGCCACCGCCGCGGCGCGCTTCAGCAAAATTGCCGCCGGAGGCGTCTTGGTAATGAAGGTGAACGTGCGGTCGCTGTACACCGTGACCACCACCGGGATGATGAGGCCGTCCATTTCTTTCGCGCTGGTTCTGGCATTGAACTGCTTGCAGAACTCCATGATGTTGATCTGCGCCTGACCGAGTGCAGGGCCGACCGGAGGCGCCGGCGTGGCCTTGCCCGCAGCAATCTGCAACTTCACCGAACCTGTAATTTTCTTTGCCATCACTATTTCCTAAATGAATCTGTTTTACGCTCTTGGCTATTCGCTCCTCGCTTTTCGCGAGAGTGCGACGGGGGGCGAATAGCGAAAGGCGGCTTTACGTTACGACCTTCTCTACCTGCCCAAACTCCAACTCGACCGGAGTCGAGCGGCCGAAGATCGTTACCATCACCTTCAACGTCTCGCGGTCTTCGTTGACCTCGTCCACAATGCCGGTAAAGCTGGCGAACGGGCCCTCGGTAATGCGAACCGACTCGTTCTTCTCAAACTTTACCTTGAGCTTCGGCTTCTCTTTGCTGTCGGCCACGCGATAAACGATCTGCTGTACTTCTTCCTCCGAGAGGGGCGTCGGCTGTTGTCCGGTGCCCACAAAGCCGGTAACGCGCGGCGTGGACTTCACCACGTGCCACACGTTGTCGTCCATGTCCATCTCCACCAGCACGTAGCCGGGATAGAACATGCGCTCGCTGGTGTACTTCTTACCGCCGCGGACTTCGGTAACCGACTCGGTCGGGATCAGCACTTGACCGATGCGATGCTCGAGTTCGGGATAAGCGCGGACGCGCGACTCCAGCGACTCTTTCACTTTGCGCTCAAAGCCCGAATAGGTGTGGATGATGTACCACTTCATATTCGGGTTCTTCGGAGTTGGCGTTTCCTCTGCGACCGCCACGGTCGTATCTGTGGTCGCCTCGCCGGAGGACTGCTCTTCCACGCTATTGGTTTCGGGTTTGATCTCTTCGTCTGCCATTAGTACCGCTTCTGCCATTCCGCCTGCACTAGCGATGTGCCAGGCTCCGCAGCGCCTGATCGAGCGTCTTCTGAATGATGGTATCGATCACCCAGAAATAAGCCGCGAACAGGAATACCGTGATGATGACCACCGTCGTTGTGCCCTGTACTTCCTTGCGACTGGGCGTGGTCACCTTCTTCATCTCAGTGCGCACGTCGCTGTAAAAGCTCTTGGCGCGCTGCGGCCATGCCTTTATCGTGGCCAGCTTATCGTCGTGAACCGGTTCGATTCCTGCGGACTTCGCCATCAGATACCTGTTTCCGGCGCCTCATGCGCCTTTACTTTCCGTCCAAAAACCTGGCAGGGGCGGAGGGATTCGAACCCCCAAGTCCGGTTTTGGAGACCGGCAGTTTAACCGTTGAGCTTACGCCCCTAAAATCCGCCATTGGCCTTTAGCCGTTGGCCTTTGGCTAAAACCCGTCGATCCAAAAATCCGTTTGCCCAACGCCAAGAGCTAATAGCCAACAGCTACTTCGTTTCCTTGTGCGCCGTGTGCTTCCGGCACGCCCGGCAAAACTTATTGAACTCCAGCCGGGTAGTTGTGGTCTTCTTATTCTTGGTGGTCGAGTAATTGCGATTCTTGCAATCACTGCACTGCAACGTAACAATCTCGCGGGGCATTAAGCCTTCTCCATTTCGTTTGCCTCTCGGTTTGGAACCTTGAGGCCTTGTCCGAGTCGATGCTCGGATATCAGCGGTTTTTAACCCGCCGAGAACTCCGGGTGCCCCATTCCGGCATCTTTTGCCGGGGTGGGGAATTTCAAACTTCGGGTGGCCCGCATATCCCTTGTGTCGGGATATGTGGGATCCCAAAACTTACGCCTAGGCCCGGTGCCCCATTCCGGCCGGTTTTGCCGGGGTGGGGAATTCACACTAAGCGATGATCTCGCTAATCGTTCCAGCGCCGACAGTGCGTCCGCCTTCGCGAATCGCGAAGCGCAGACCTTTCTCCATCGCGACCGGAGTAATCAGCTCGATCTCGAGCGCCACGTTGTCGCCCGGCATCACCATCTCCGTACCTGCCGGCAGCGTTGCCACGCCGGTCACGTCGGTGGTGCGGAAGTAGAACTGCGGCCGATAGCCCTTGAAGAACGGAGTGTGACGTCCGCCTTCATCTTTCGACAGCACGTAAACTTCGCCCTTGAACTTGGTGTGCGGCGTAATCGATCCCGGCTTGGCCAAAACCATGCCGCGCTCGACATCTTCTTTCGCAATGCCGCGCAGCAGCAGGCCGGCATTGTCGCCCGCCAGACCTTCGTCCAACTGCTTCTTGAACATTTCCACGCCGGTGACCACCGTCTTGCGGGTCTCGCGGAAGCCGACAATCTCCGACTCCTCGCCAACCTTCACCTTGCCGCGCTCGATACGGCCCGTAACCACCGTGCCGCGGCCCTGAATCGAGAAGATGTCTTCAATCGGCATCAGGAACGGCTTGTCGATGTCGCGCGCCGGCAGCGGAACATTCTTGTCCACCGCTTCCATCAGCTCGTCGATCTTGGCTTCCCACTGCGCTTCGCCGTTCAACGCTCCCAGCGCCGAGCCGCGAACCACGGGCAGATCGTCGCCGGGGAAGTTGTACTTCGTGAGCAGCTCGCGCACTTCCATCTCAACCAGATCGATCAGCTCGGGATCTTCCACCGCATCGCACTTGTTGAGGAACACGACCACGTACGGTACGCCAACCTGGCGAGCCAGCAGCACGTGCTCTTTGGTCTGTGGCATCGGACCGTCGGTGGCGGCGACCACCAGGATCGCGCCATCCATCTGCGCCGCGCCGGTAATCATGTTCTTGATGTAGTCGGCGTGGCCCGGACAGTCAACGTGCGCATAGTGCCGGTTGGCCGTTTCGTACTCGACGTGCGCCGTGGCAATGGTGATGCCGCGCTCGCGCTCTTCCGGCGCGTTGTCAATCGAGTCGAAGCTGCGGAACTTGATGTTCGGGTTGTGCTTCGACAGAACCTTGGTGATGGCCGCCGTCAACGTCGTCTTGCCATGATCGATGTGTCCGATCGTGCCCACGTTTACGTGCGGCTTGCTGCGGTCAAATTTCTCTTTCGCCATAATTGCACCTAGTAATACCGATAAAGTTTGCTGTACTTCTCGCGCAGTGGAAGCTCAATGTCTTCCAGCGCGGTTAAATAACGCTCTCTAATCTGAGCCTGGTCGCTTACGCTCAACGCCTCATAAAGCTGCTTCGCGCCGTTGCCGCCCTTGGTCGCTGCTGCGTCGGCGGCTTCCAGCAGGCCCTCGCGCAAGACCCGCTCAAAGTCGCGGATGGGAACTCGCTTACGCTGCAGCAGCCGCAGAAACCTTTCCACGTTCTGCGAACCAAACACCCGCTTCAACGCGGATTGCAGCTGCTCGAACTCATCAAGCTTTTCGACTTTAAGACCGGCCTGCTGAAAGGCGGGTCTGGGCTCCGATTGCATACTGGAACTAGTCATTCACTCGGGAGAAGCGCCAAACGACTTAAGTTTTTGGGCTGTAAGTATTTGACGCTTCAGGCGCCAAATCGATTCTTCCTGCCCTTCGCCAACGAAAACTGGAGCTGATGATCGGGATTGAACCGATGACCTCTCCCTTACCAAGGGAGTGCTCTACCAACTGAGCTACATCAGCTTCTAAATCACTGCAACACTGGAGCGGGAGACGGGAATCGAACCCGCGACCAACAGCTTGGAAGGCTGTGACTCTACCACTGAGTTACTCCCGCTTACCTTCCGAGGTCCCTCGCGCACTCGGGATTTCGCCTGCGGGCTCCCGCCGCGCTCACGCCCGCAAAGCAGCTCAAGTTACTCCCGCTCTACTTGTCGTCCGAATCCTCTTTACGCTCGCGATCCAGCTTCCGGCTCCACGTCAGCGTGCGAATTGCGAACAGCGCTAGAATCGCCAAGGTCGCCAGCTTGAACTTCTGATCGTCAATCGTCAGGGCCGTCACCACCGCCAGCACCGCGTACGCACCCATTGCTATCCAAAACTTCATGAAGAAACCTGGTGCACAGGGGAGGATTCGAACCTCCGTAGCCCGCAAGGAGCGGCAGATTTACAGTCTGCTGCCATTAACCACTCGGCCACCTGTGCACAATCGACCGAGCAACCGCCCTGATAAATAAAAAGCACCTGCTTCGCCGCAGATGCGCGGGCCCGGAACCACTAACCCTGCTGTCAAAGAACCGCTCACCTCAGCCGCTCAGCGACCGAAAACTTCCTGCGCAACTCGGCAACAGCCTTGTAATCGCACTTCCGCGCGAATCTACACAGACGGGAAGCTGCTGTTGGATACAGTTCTCTAGGAAAGCTGCGCGTCTTGCCTGGCTTTGCTCCTGCTATCCGCCGTCGGCGGACGGCGCGCTCACAAGGTTACAACCTGGAGCTGGCGAAGGGACTTGAACCCCCGACCCTCTGATTACAAATCAGATGCTCTACCAGCTGAGCTACGCCAGCCTGCGGCCTGCTCCGACGCCATCAGCGCCATAGACCGGCCTTGAACTCTCCTGCCAACCGGGCACAAACATTGAGGGTAACACAACGGCAACCCACGTGCAAACGACCTACGACACGCCGCGCGCGCCCGGACACCTGCCGCTCCTGAGAGCGGGGAAACTAGCCTCAACTCGCCACTCCCGGGGGCCTGTTTGGGCTGGGGATTCTGCAGAGTGTGCCCGACATGAGCACATGAAGCGGAACGAATTAAGTCTACCTGTTTTTTGCGCACTTCGCTAGTCACGGCTTTTCCCGTATGATTCTGGCTGATCGATGCGCACCCGTAGGCGTCAGCTCTGGATAGCACTTGCCGTAGTTTTGATACTGGCTGGCGCAATTGTGGCCGCCATTCTCCTCCGGAAACACGCCCCTCCCGATGCGGTTCGCCTTCTTCCCGACTCTGACGCCGTGCTGTACGTCAATCTCGAGCCCATTCGACTGCTGACCGATCTGGGGAAGAAGCCCGCTGCCAACCGCGATCCGGAATACCAGCAATTCGTTGACGAGACTGGCTTCGACTTCGAACGCGATCTCGACCGCGCCGCCTTTGCCATTCATTACGGAGGTGGAAGCGATCAGGAGACGCGCTACACCGAAATCCTGCAAGGCCATTTTGACCATAGCCGGGTCAGTCAATATCTGGCGAAGCTGTCCAAGAGTGCGATTGAGCAGTACGACGGATTTGAGGTGTATGTGATCCCGCTGGAAGGACGGACCCTGCGCGTCGCGCTGCTGGGGCTCGATACCGCCGCAGCGTCCAACAACGCCGATCCAGGCTTTATCCATTACATCATCGATCGCTACAAGCAGTCGGCCCTGCCTTTTCCCGGACCGGCCCTGGTGCGTGACTACTACCGCCGCGTTCCGTTAGGGAGTGTGGTGTGGACCATTGCGCGCACGCCGGCTCAGGTCTCCATGCAGGACCGCGGGGAATTGCTGATCCCGGGGGGATGGAGCAGCTTGCTGCCGAAGGGAAGCATCGTGGTTGCCTCGGCCCGGCCGCTGACCGATGTCCACCTGCGGGCGCAGGTCATCACCCAGAGCGACGCCGAAGCGCGCGGTTTTGTTGGGCGACTGAACGCTTTCCTGGCGTTGTTCAGTACGATCGATATCTCAATGGACGGTGGCGGCCCTGACCCTGACGTGAAGAAGACGTTCGAAAGTTTCAAAGTCGAACAGGACAAGAACGAAGCCGTGGTCACGGCAAACGTGCCATTTGCATTCTTTCGCAAGATCGTAAGCGAGTCACCCGTCGAAATCGCGCCGCAGCCACCAAAGCCGCCGGAAGCCGCTCAGCCGGCAACCCCAGCGAAAAAACATAAAAAGTAGGTCGCCCGACTGTGGACCGAATGGTTCGCTGCCAGGAGTCAGGCTCTCCGATCGTCTTTGCGGAAGGACTTGAGGAGGAAAGTTATGGCGCGCCCTGAGAGATTCGAACTCCCGACCTTCTGGTTCGTAGCCAGACGCTCTATCCAGCTGAGCTAAGGGCGCGCATTGCAGTGCGGCAAGGCGAGTATAACAAATTTTGCCGATTTCCCGACCGACAAGCTAGCTGAATCCACGCCGCGTGCGGTCGAGCGCCAGGCCGCCGCCACCCACAATCAGCAGAAACAGCAATCCCAGCATCATGCTGAAATCGGTACGCGCCTCGTGCAACATGGCCCAGACGCCGTGGGTATGCAGCATCGGGATCTTGGTCGTTGCAAGGGCCGTTCCGATGACACACAGCAGAGGAATCGTCGCCAGCCGAGTGAACAGCCCAAGGATCACGAGAGCGCCGAAGATAATCTCAACCGCGCCAACAAACGGCGCCATAATCTGCGGCGAAGGGATGCCAATTTTTGCGAAGCGACCGACGCCGAGTTGCGCAGGGAACAGAAACTTCTGGATGCCTTCGGAAACAAACACCCAGCCAACCAGAATGCGGATCAGAACAACCGCATTGTCAATGCGCGAGCCGGAGCCTGCGACGCTGCTCTTCACGGCTGTGCCCTTTGGGCTGGCACCATAAATCCCCTCCGAAACGATAGTATGCCCGGATTGCCGGAGGGGTTGTTCAAATCATGTAGACTGCTGCAAACGGCAGCTCAAGCGTTAGCCGGCTTGCGCCAGGATCAGGTTGATCGGTCCCGGTATGCGGATTCGCTTAACCTCGCTAAACCCCGCATCTCTCAACCAGGCGTCGTATTCAGGCTCACTGTAGGTCGCTCCGCCGAGCGTCGCCACCAGCATATTCAATGCGAACAGAGCGGCGCTGCGCGGTGAGGCCTTGTCAGGGTCGGCGATGAAATCGGAGATGATGATGCGTCCCTTGGAAGCAAGCGCTGCACGTGCGCGCGCGAACAGTGCCTGGTTTTCCTCAGGCGAGAACATGTGGCAGATGGACGAGAGCAGTACTAGATCATATGCCTGCGAAGGAAGCTCGACGCTCAGCATGTCTCCGCCGCGAGCGGTGATGCGATCGGAGAGGCCGGCATCGGCGATGCGCGTCTGTGCAATCGGCACCACATCGGGCATATCGATGATTTCGGAGTGCAACTCAGGCGCTGCCTTTGCAAAAGCAATCGAATAGGCACCCGAGCCTCCACCTAGGTCGAGCATGCGCCGCGCGCCGTTCACGCCGACGGCCTGCACCATAGCACGAGCCCAGCCACGCGCGCCGTGATCCATCGCGGCGATGAAGGTTCCGGCATGCTCATCGTCGCGGATCGATGGGGCAGGGAAGCCGCTCTTCACCGCATCGGTCAGGTACGACCAGCGCTTCCACATGTTCGCGGTGTGCAGTTGCGCCTGGCGTGCGCTGTCGCGCGATCCTTCGGCGAGGAAGCGCGCAGCCGGCGGCGTGTTGCGGAAGGCGCCGTTCTCTTTTTGCAACAGTCCGAAACTAACCAGTGCGTTCAGCAGCATCTCGGTCGCGCGCGGATCGCTGGCGATTCGGTTTGCAAGCTCCTTGGCGTCGCAGCCGTCACCCAGCGCTGTGAAAGCGTCGAGTTCCAGCGCGGTGAGGATTACGCGACTGGGCATGAAGGCGCGAATCGTCTCAAACAGATCGTCGGGCAGCACTCCTGCGGCATCTTTGCCTTTGACCATGGCGAAATACTTCTGCCGGTGGTCCAGGATCTCGGCGCGCATCTTGTCATAGTCATTGCGTTGCAAGCGCGACACGGGTTGCCCCTTCGCGATGTGCGACGCAACGATCTCCTTCACATCGGGCGGCGTTAGCTTCACATACCAGGTTCCCTCGGGATAAACGATCATCACCGGGCCGCTGTCGCACAGGCCGAGGCAGCCACAAGTGGAGACGATGACGTCATCCGACAATCCGGCAGCGCCGAGCTCACGATAGACAGCATCGATAACCGAGAATGAGCCGGCAGAAGCGCAGCAGGTAACGTTTTCCGCTTTTTGCTGAGTGCACACGACGATGTGATGATGAAACGGTTGCAAAGTTGAACCTCCAGTAGTGCGCGATACCCTATATTGAGACACGCGCTCATTCGGAAAAAGGAAGAAGCTCACAAGGGCGAGTGACGCGGATTACAAGCGTACTGCCAGCGAGCCTGTGGAGATCTCATGTTGCACTTGAACTCCGACCAGACCGTAGCCATGATCGCAGGCACCAGCTTCGCGGCGGGGCTGAACGTGTATGCCACAGTCGGAGTGCTCGGGCTAATGTCGCGTGCTGGAATGATTGAACTGCCTTCGGGGCTGCATCTCGTTACCTCGTGGTGGATCATCGGTGTGTGTCTGGCGATGTTCGCGCTGGAGTTCTTCGGCGACAAGATTCCGATGTTCGACCTCGTGTGGAATGCGCTGCACACGTTCGTGCGCATTCCAATCGCAGCTTACGTCGCCTATGCCGCAACCTCGCACCTGTCTTCCCAGATGCAACTGGCCTCGACGCTGATGGGAGCGGCCATCGCCTTCGCCGCACATGGCGGCAAGACAGCTTTGCGCGCAGCGGTTACGCCGTCGCCCGAACCTTTCTCCAACATGGCGTTGAGCTTTGGCGAAGATGTAGGAGCAATCTCGCTGACCTGGATCGCCACCCAGCATCCCTACGTTGCCGCCGCGATTGTGGCAGTGCTGCTGGCGTTGATAATCATCTGCCTGCGCTGGGTGATTCGTTCGCTCCGCAATTTATATCGCAAGGCCGCAACGGCGCTTGTGTCGTAAGACATTGCTACAATTTGAGTGCACATGACGAGCCAGACCCAGTTCTGCGACGTTGAAACCGCCTTAGAGGAAATCCGCGCGGGTCGCATGATTGTCGTTATCGATGACGAGGATCGCGAGAACGAAGGCGATCTCACCATGGCGGCAGAGAAGGTCACGCCCGAGGCGATCAACTTCATGGCCAAGTATGGTCGTGGCCTGGTGTGCCTTGCGATGACGGAGGAGCGGCTCGACTACCTGCGCCTGGGCCAGATGTCGGCAGAGAACACCTCCAACTTCGGCACTGCATTCACCGAGTCGATCGACGCGAAAGACGGCGTGACGACCGGCATCTCGGTATACGACCGCGCGCAGACCATAAAAGTAGCCATCGATCCCGGTACTCGCCCTAACGACCTCGCACGCCCGGGACACGTCTTTCCATTGCGCGCCCGCAAAGGTGGAGTGCTGGTCCGCGCCGGGCAGACCGAAGCCTCGGTCGATCTCGCGCGACTCGCTGGACTGGTTCCCGCCGGCGTCATCTGCGAAATCATGAACGACGATGGCACGATGGCGCGAGTGCCCGAACTAAGCGAGTTCTGCCGCGAGCATGGGTTGAAGATGTTGACGGTTGCTGAACTCATTCGCTATCGCATGGCGCACGAGCGTTACGTTCGGCGTCTCGCCGAAGCCATGATTCCTACTGCCCACGGCGAGTTCCGCATGATCGCCTATGAGTCGGAGATCAATGGCGACTCGCATATCGCGCTCGTTCGCGGCGATGTAGAACACACTGGCGAAAAGCCGGTGCTGGTGCGCATGCATACGCACTGCCTAGTGGGAGACGTCTTTGGCGCCGTGTGGTGCGAATGCCGCGACACCATCGATGCTGCCATGCGACGGATCGCTGAAGAAGGAACCGGCGCGCTCATCTATCTGCATCAGACATCGAAAGGCTACTCAGTAGAGAAGCTGCTCGACAAGTACACGATTCAGTTCCATCACGAACAACGGCTGCCGACGTTGCCGGAAAATCAACGGCGCACGCAACGCGAGATCGGTATCGGGGCACAGATTTTATCGGACTTGAATCTAAAGCGGATTCGCCTGCTGACCAATCATCCCCGCAAGGTCGCGGGTCTGGAAGGCTTTGGAATCGAGATCGTCGAGCAGATACCGGTGACGGAACGGCGTGGCCTGCCCGTGCGGTGACAGTCGACCTTTGCGAACGCCCTAGTTGGGCTTGCGCGCTACGATTTCCTCATCGCGAATGAAGAATTGCGCCGAGCACTTCTCCGAGCCGCAGATGATCGGCAGTAATCCGGCAATTTGTTTGCGCGTTACCAGCCCGAGCTGACCGCACTTGGGGCAGGCGAGAACCGCCCAGTAGGGATCTTCCTTTTCTCCCATCTCCCCGGCGTTTTCCAGCACGAAGATGGTTCCAGGTTCCATTTGTTCGGGGATCCACTCATTCAAAACGCTCAGCTCTCCGATCATGTGCCCTCCTTGGGCGGGAACGAACCCAGATTCACTTTCAAGACGCTTTGCTTCTGGCCGTAAGATGACGCACGCGCGCGCTACGCTTCTTGGCATATCCCAGTTCTCCGCACACCTGTTCGATGGTGTCGCTCAGGCACACGGTTAACATCGGCTGACGTGAATTTTTCAGCAGATCTACGACGCCTCGGGCGGAATCTTGCAGGTAAATATTCTGGCCATCCGTCAGCAGGTGGTACTCATCGGCAGCCCGCACGGTTTGCACCAGACGCCGGCCGAGCTCCTTCTGAAGAAAGCACACCACGCGGCGGATCTTCTGAAGGGAGAAGCCACGCCGCCGCAGATCACAAATGATGGCAATCTCTGCCAAATCGTCGAGAGAGTAGATGCGCCGGTGGCCTTGGCGCGAAGCAGCTACGATCTTCTGCTCGTCCCACCATTGCAACTGACGCAGCGTGATGCCCGTTAGTTGCACGACTTCGAATGAGGTGAACGAATCTTGCAAAGCTGCTCCCCAAAACAACCTTGACCGGAAATGTTTCCGACAACTTTTGAGACATCATAGAGCACCCGTCGATGCAGTCAAGGTCAATTGTTGATGAACTTGGCACGGGGGGGGCGAGTCGGACACCGTGGGGGCGCTTCAGAGCAAACAAAAAGGGCTGTCCGCAGACAGCCCTTCGGAGAATACGTTGCCTAAAGGGTGGACTCGATTTCGAATCCCCAAGCTTCCAGCAGAGGCTCTGGAATGTACTTGGAGTTCTTATTCTTGCGGGCCCACTCGCGGAGGCGAGTCGAACGGATGTACTGATCTGGCGCCAGCTTGAATTCTTTTACCACCTGTTCGAACTCGGTGATTGTGGGGACGACCGGACCGATCGGTTCCGGCTTGCCCCAGTTAGGATTGCCGCGTCGCTTTGCCATTGTTGAGTTGTTTACCTGCCTTGCGATTTAAGTTGTGGATGACCCGGACTACCAAATACGCCGCGGGCTCGACTTGCGCATTACCAGATTTGATTACGCGCGTGTCCTTTACGACTCAGCTCCGGACCAGGCGCATCGTCCGAGGGGTGTTCGTTGGGGGATCTGGAGCCAGTTCAAAAACTCCACATCCTAGCCCGATTTTCGGTCATATTCAACCCCAAAAACGTCGTAGATCGCGCCTTGCGGTGGAAATCTCTTCTTCATAACCAGCTAAGTCGCACTAAATAAGACGTTTAGCGCCAAAAAAGGTCAACCGCGAACTGAGTGGTACCCGAGCAGCTTCCGAAGCCATCCCGACTAGGCTGTTGGCCGGAGCTTTGGTTTCGACGCCTTTTGAACGCTATGGGAACTTGAGCCGGGGGCCGGGGAGATCGAGCGGGTACTCTGGGCCGGGCCCGGTACCCGGTGGAAAACATGATGATCGTGCATGGCCGTTCGCTGGGCTATGGCCAAGGTCGAAGAAAGGGCTAAAACTCCGATTGCCAGCAGACGAATTGGGCCTGAATGAATCACCAGTCATCCGAATTGTAAGGCAGGCAGTCGCCCCCGTGTAGAAAATTGTGCTGAAGTGCTCTGCTACTTTTTGGGTACCGGGACGCTGTTGCGACGAACTGGCGAGCGTTTCGCAAATTTATGCCCGCACGCCTTGATGTCAACCTTCCTGCCGCGAAACTTCACGCCCTCCGCCTGCAGCAGGAATCGCTGCTCCAGTCCCAATTCGCCGGGAAGGGAAATGCTGCCGCCGGAGCCGAGTACTCTCTGCCACGGTAGTCCTCTGATCTGGTTGAGGACTTTCGAAACATGCCGGGCGCAGCGCGGATAGCCAGCCGCCTTGGCGACTGCACCGTAGGTGCTCACGCGACCGCGAGGAATTTTGCGAATGGCGTCAGCAATGGCCCGGGTCATGGGTGAAGCCGAGTCGCTGGTTCGAGAAGGTGCCATATCCACGGTAAGATAACACCGATGCTGGAACAAACTCGCGATCCTAAAGCGCGGTTTTCTGACCGCGTCGATGACTACATAAAGTACAGGCCACGCTACGGACGCGAGGTCCTCGAGGTGCTGGAGAAAGCATGCGGTCTAACGACTGCGCACGTCTTGGCTGACGTCGGTTGCGGCACCGGATTCTCTGCCGAGCCGTTTTTGCAAAACGGCAATCCCGTCATCGGCGTCGAGCCTAATCGCGAGATGCGGGAGGCGGGCGAGCAGTACCTGGCGAACTACCCGAAGTTCGAGATGCGCGAAGGCAGCGCCGAACGAACCGGCCTTCCAGACAGGAGCGTCGATCTCGTTCTGGCCGGGCAGGCCTTTCACTGGTTCGACAGGGAGCAGTCACGTGCCGAATTTGCACGCGTGCTGAAGCCCGACGGCTGGTGCGTGTTGATCTGGCATGATCGCAGCATCGATGCCACCGCCTTCCTGCGTGCCTACGAGGAGTTTCTTCAGCGCCACGCGATCGACTATAAGGAGATCGTGCATCGACAGGTGGCGAACTTTGATGTGCTGCGCGCGTTCTTTGCGCCTTGCGAAGTGAGGCTGATCACCATCCCGGCGCAACAGCGCTTTGACTTCGAGGGACTACGCGGGCGGCTGCTTTCCTCGTCGTACATACCCCGCGAAGGCCCGAAAGCAGACGCGATGCTCGCCAAGTTTCCCGAATTCTTCTCGTCTTATGAGCGTGACGGCCAGGTTGTGCTTGAGTATGAAACCAAGATCTTCTACGGACACCTCACTCCGTGACGGCGGTTGAGCAGCCCGCAGCATCGCCCGTGATTTTGAGAACGGACCTGCTCGGGCGCGTAGCCGACGGTGTCGCCATAGTGAACGACGTTTCGCTGGAGGTCGTGCGTGGCGAACTGCTGGGCATCGTGGGTGCCAGCGGCTCGGGCAAGAGTTCGCTGCTTCGTCTCATGAACCGGCTCGACGAGCCCACCAGCGGAACCGTCTACCTCGACGGTATCGACTACAAGACCATCGCGCCGCGTGAGCTACGGCGACGCCTTGGCATGGTCACGCAGCGTCCCTTTCTGTTCCCCGGCACTGTCGCCTCGAATCTTCAGTTCGGTCCACAACAGCGCGGCGAGGTGCTGCCGGCGGAAGTGGTGCACGAATTGTTGCGGCAGGTGGGGATGGACGGTTTCGCCGACAGAGATGTCGCCAATCTATCCGGCGGCGAGCAGCAACGGGTATCGCTTGCCCGCGCCCTGGCGAATCAACCCGAGATGCTGCTGCTTGACGAGCCAACTTCGGCTCTCGACGAAGACGCCAAGCTTGGGGTAGAGCAGTTGATTCGCGAACTGGCGACGGCGACCTCGCGCACCTTTGTCCTGGTGACGCACGATCGCGAGCAGGCGCGTCGAATTTGTGACCGGGTAGGCACGATGGAGCACGGTTGCCTGGTCCATATGGGAACCCCGCAGGAGGTGTTGCGTGCTTAAATCGATATTCCATACTCAGATCACGCTGGGCCTCGCGCAGGCCGCCATCGCTTCGCTGCTGGCGATTGCTGTGGTTCTGCTGGCACGGAAGCGCAATATCCATCTGGAGAGCGATACTGCTGTTGCCCTGGTGCGCGGCATTGTCCAAATCGTGATCGTGGGCTCGGTGCTGGCCCTTCTGCTGAAAGCGCCACGCTGGTCAAGCGTCTTTTTGCTGGCCGGAATGTTATTTGCGGCGGGATCGATCTCCGCCAGGCGCGCGAAGAACATCCCGGGCGCGCAAAAGGTATCCACGCTGGCGATTGCCGCTGGCGCCGGATCGGTGACCGCCATCATGACTTGGGCGGGCGTGATCGACACGGCCATCACCGCCCTCATTCCGGTTGGTAGCATGATCATCGCCAACGCGATGAATACCAATGGGCTGGCGTTGAATCGCTTCCGCTCCGAAGTACTCGCCCATGCCGGAGAGATCGAGACCGCTCTGGCGCTGGGCGCGGCACCCGATGTCACCGTCAACCGTTACGCGGAGGCGAGTATGCAGGCATCTCTTATTCCCGCCATCGACAACCTCCGCTCGCTGGGGATCGTATGGATTCCGGGCCTCATGACGGGCATGCTGCTCTCTGGTTCCGACCCGCTGTACGCGGCAATTTACCAGTTTGTCGTAATAGCTATGATTCTGGCCTCCTCCGGGCTCACCTCATTGCTGAGTACGCTGATGATTCGCTCCCATGCTTTCTCCACGGCGGATCAATTGATCCTGAAGGGCGCGTAGAGCGAGCGTATTTAAGCAATCCCACTAAAGTCGCGCAATTTCGGGACTGACTTCTCCCATGTGTGCGTTAAGTCACAGCGCGTGCGATCACGAGCGGTTAACGTGGTGTCTGACCCTCTTCTGAATCCCGCTTGCATGTGTGGCCAGCGGCCCACTGCGCTCGGTTGTCGTGAGATGGAAACTGCCTATGCATTCGCCGAAAGGCCGTCTACAAAAAGCTGCCGAAACGCTTTGGCAGATGTGCCTGCCCTTCTTGACTGCGTTCGTGATCTTAGCCGGTGCGGTCGGGGCGATATCACTTATAAAGCGCGAAATTCCGGATGTACCTGGAATCACCGATGATCTGCTTCGGCTGGTGCCGTGGCTGGTGTCGATGGTGGCGGGCGTGGCGGCTGGCCTCGCCGTCTGGATGATCCAGAAGATCCGGCGCCGGCGCCGCGAACTAAGTGCGGCCAGTCGTGCGCTGGAGCAGTTGAATGAGCAACTGAGGCTGCAAGTCGAAGATGCAGTTCAATCAAAGCAGCGCTCTCAGATGCTTTTCTTGTCGAACCCTTGCCCAATGTTGATTCTCGACTGCCAGACCCTTGCCATCACCGATGCCAATGACGCCGCGCTGCGGCTATACGGCTACACGCGCGATGAATTTCTTCGCCTCACCGCGCTCGACATCCGCCCGCCAGAAGAACATGAGCGTTGCAGGGCGTGCCTGAAGCAACCCAATTCCGGTTACGCCCGTCGCGGCATCTGGACTCATCGGCGCAAGGACGGCAGAGACTTTCCGGTCGACGTAGGTGCGTTCCGCTTCTTTCACGACGGGACACTTCTAGAGCTGGTGCTGATTCAGGATGTCTCCGTCAGAGTGAATGCGGAGGCGGCGCTGCTGCGCTCCCAAACCACCCTCAAATCGATGGTCGATAATGCGCCATTTGGCATTTGCTGCACTTCCCTGGAGGGAGACCACGTGGTCGAACTGAACCCCGCGATGGCGGAGATGCTGGGTGGCTATACGCCGGAACAAATGCGGGCTCTGGCACTCTCCACCCAGGTGTATTGGGACCCGGAAGACCGGCAACGCATGTTAGCTTTGTTGCGCCACGGCCGACGATTGAAGGCCTTCGAAACGACCTTCCGCCGTAAGGACGGCACGCCCATCCGGGTCCGCGCATGGGGCGTTGTGCGGGAGGAGGATCCCGATCTGTTCGACGTATACATCGAAGACATGACCGAGCATAGTGCCCTGGAACAGCAAGTTCGCCAGGTACAGAAGCTGGAGGCCGTCGGCCGTCTCGCCGGGGGCATCGCTCACGACTTCAACAATGTTTTGGTTGTCATCCGCTTATCGACCGAACTTATGCTCGGAAAAGTCACGCTGGACAGTCCTTTGAGCAAATCGCTGCTTCAGATTCTCAATGCCTCCGACCGGGCCGCTTCGCTTACTCGGCAACTGCTGGCCTTCGGCAGGCAGCAGGTATTGCAGACGCGCACCATTAATCTCAACACGGTGCTGAGTGATACACTGCGGCTGCTTCGCCGCACCATCGGGGAGGACATTGAGCTGATTACTCGTCTGGATGCGCAATTGCACAATTCCCGGCTCGACCCCGATCAAGTGGCGCAGGTCATTATGAATCTCGCGATTAACTCGCGCGACGCCATGCCGAATGGAGGCACGCTGGAGATCGAGACCCGTAACGTAGACCTCGATCAAACTTATGCCCGGGAACACGGGCCGGTTCAGCCTGGAAAATACGTGATGCTGGCAGTGAGCGACAGCGGCACGGGCATCGAGAGCGCCATCCTTCCGCGCATCTTTGATCCGTTTTTCACTACGAAAGAGGTTGGGAAAGGGACTGGGCTGGGCCTATCAATCGTTTATGGCATTGTGAAGCAGATCGGCGGCTACGTGTGGGTCTACAGCGAGCTGGGTCACGGAACAACCTTTAAACTTTATTTTCCCATCACGGATTCTCGCCCGGAGTCCGAACCGGAGCGCGCCGAACCGCAGGCGCTCACCGGAGGGAAGCGGGTTCTGGTAGTCGAAGACGAGGCCCTGATTCGCCAGAATCTCTGCGAATGCCTGCGACAACTCGGCTGCCGCGTCATAGAAGCGGCAGACGGAATCGAGGCTATGGAGCGCTTCAAGGAGCAACAGGGCAAGATCGATCTTGTTCTCACTGACCTGGTGATGCCGCGCATGAGCGGGCACGAATTGTGGGCACAACTGACGCATCTCGATCCCCACCTCAGCTTCTTGTTTATGTCGGGATACACCGAAGACACCGTTATGCGGCGCGAGATTCTCAGCCAGCAAAGTGCATTCCTCAACAAGCCGTTCAGCGTGGCTGACCTGTCGAATGCAATACAACGGGCGCTGGTAAGGCGAACGCTAAGCCCCACCGAAACCCCAAGCAGTGCATGACAGAATAGGCTATCCGGCGCGGAAGAGCTCCGCCCAGCTCTCGTCGAGCGTCCGCCATCGATCGCGCTCCAGTGCGTTCGACTCGGACTCAGGAACGTACAACATCCCGTGGCCATCTTCGCACACCATTTCCGTGCCGGCGAAGTTCAGTAACACGCTTCCGGTTCGGCCAACATCGACGGGCATGCTCAGCCTGCGCAGGCAAACGCGGCATCGCTTCTGCTGATCAGCGATCGACCAGGTCAGCACCGCGACGGCCAGCGGAAGAAATGTCCAGAAAGCGACCTCGTCCGCCATGGGATAGACCGTGCGGCCCACCCACGCCAGCACCCCGTGAACCGTCATCCACACCAGCAGGTAAACCGACGCGGTGAGTGCTGCTGACTTGACGGTGAAGAATGCCCACCACCGGATATTCTGCCAGCCGCGCAGAGAAACCGGCCCAAATCCACCGGCCGCCGACCGTAACAGCCACGCAATCACTCCGGCACAGATCACAGCCAGCAATAAAAAGGCAGCGTATGTCGCCACTAGCGCTCGCGACTGGCGGCGGAGCGAAACCGCCTTCATGGGCGCCTGAACGAAACGATAGCCTGCGTTCTCGCTGCGGTCGATCAAGTCATGTTGCAACTGATCGGGTGTCGCTCCGTCGCGCAACCGAGCCACTACCCCGACCCGGCTGATGAAGTTGCTGAAACGCAACGTCGCGTCGTCCAGCACAGTCCAGACCGCAGTAGATGACGCCGGCATCTCGAACGTTCGAGGCAGTACTCCGATGACGGTCATCGGATGACCATCCAACTCGATGCGCCGGCCCAACACACTCTTGTCGCCGCGGAAATGAATCTGCCAGAAATCGTGACTTAACACTGCGCAACTGGCGCAAGCAAAGCCGTCGGAAGGTTGAGGCAGTCGTCCCAGCTCCGGCCGGGCGCCCATCAGTGGAAAGAACTCTGGCCCAACGCGAGATTCAATAACCGGAACCTCGCTCCAATCGTCGGACAGCCGGCTCGGTCCCGAGGAGTAAAGCGCAAGCTCCTTCGCCAGAGGCGTAGCTTTCCAAACTGAGCCGAGATAGAGAAGCGTCTCGCTGCGGATACGAACGTACTTGCCCTTGAAACTGACGATCGCCACACGATCGGCTTGATAGGCCGGCTGGGAGAACAATGCGCTTCGGGGCGGAACAAATCCGCCCGCAAAGAGTAATACCGTCATGAGTAGCAGCGCGGCTGCAAGACACAGCCCGGGGGAACGCAACAAACGCTGCTTGCGTATCAGGAAACTCTCCCGGTCGTAGCGGATCCAGAACGCCTCCGGGAAAGCGCCCCAGCAGTTGCGTATCAGGACGCGCTGGTTGCGGCCATCCAGGCGTCCCGCCTCAGCCAAAAAGTTGGCCCAGTGCCACGCCTTGCTGCGCCACATCGCCGACCACTCCCGGCGCAGAGGCCTCGGGACGATCCAGCTCGCGAGCCAGATAATGGCGCGGCAACTCTGGATCGTAACTCCCAGCCTGGTGGACAAAAACATACAGCGAATCCCCACATCCGGATACCGGTATGGTACGGCAAGCGCTCACCTATTCAGACGCCATGTATGTGAAAAAAGTTTCGCAAGGGGTAGAGCTGGCCTTCAGGCCAGCGTTATGTCGGGGAAAATATAAGGGCTTCAGCCCAGAAGGCTTGCACTATTGCGCGGATCCCGCGAAGCCGCTCCGAGGTCCAGAGTCTCCTACGCCCCCACCACCTCGTCATACTCAACGACGAACTCAATTTTCGCCGTCTTCTCCAACATGGCCGAAACGGAGCAGTACTTATCCTTGGAAAGCGCGACGGCACGCTCCATCCCCTCACGAGAGACCTTTCCTTCGACGCGATAGATGAGCTTGATGCTGGTGTAGACCTTAGGAAAGTCGTTCGCCCGCTCCGCTTCGGCCCGCACCTCTAGCAAGGTAAACGGCTCCCGCCTTTTGCGCAGGATGCCGACCACGTCGCTCAAGGTGCACCCACACAACGCGATCAGCACCATTTCCATAGGAGTGCTTGCCGTCTTGGGCTCGCCGGCATCCATCACCACGGCATGGCCGCTGCTCGCCTCGCCCAGGAATCGGTCTTTATCAGTCCAGATCGCGCGTGCTTCGGTCATGGCAAATACTCCTTCAATTTGGAATCGATGTTTAGCTCAGCGTAGCGATTCAGGAGCACCGAAGCTCACGGGCGGGAACAACACGACTCACTGCACAAAATTGTGATCGACATCACAAAAAAAATTGATATGCGATACTTTGTTTTCAACATCTTAGGCCACATTTCTATCGCAAATATTTGAGCCCGTGAGACTTACAGGCAAATATTAGATTTCAAAGAACTTAAGAGACCGAGATTTCGCTGAGAAGCAGCGAAACCAAGCCTCGACTCATGGCACCTGTTCGGTGTCGTCGAATGGAGTTTATGGGTTAGTCGAAGTGACCTGCACGGGAAAAATACGACGCGGGGGTTACGAAGGTTGTAGAAATTCCCGAACTGGGAATTCGACGTGCATCGTAGACGGTATCGACTCAACTCCGCTATGGCGTGACCGTGACCATCCAGACGCCGCCTGCGCTGAAGGGGCATCCATCACCACGGCATGCCCGCTGCCCGCCTCGCCGAGAAGCGTTCTTTGTCCGTCCAGATGCAGCGTGCTTCGGTCATAGGACACCCTCCAAATGATGCACCTGTCAGTTTATCGTCGTGGCGGAAGGACGGGGGTTCGACCACAGCGCAGGAAACTTACGAAAAGCGTTGACAAGTATCAAAAAGGGGGCTACAAGTAGCCTCTTGTTACCCCTCATTCATCCGGTATTTTAGTTTCCCATCTCCAGGCAGCTAGTAGGCCGAACGATCCCTATCGGGGTGTACTCGGGCAATTTCCTTCGGGCATTGTCAACCTTTAATGGGAGAACTCCGATGAAAACCACAACTGCTGTCTTTGTACTGCTGGCGACGCTCCTTGCAGCGTTTGCCGGTGCACAGACTCAAAACGGCTCGACACTCAACCATCAACTCGTTCAGTTCCCCTTACCCATGTGTTTGGGCGTGAGCGGCAACAACGACGTTAATTACAAAAAAAATGGCACCTGTGGCACTGGAACCCTCGGATCACTGCTTCAGGACCAGAATGGCGTGCAGTACATACTCAGCAATGCGCACGTAATGGCCCCTGCGAACGCCGGGATCGGGGATCCGATTCAACACGTCGGAAGTCTTGACACAATTGCGTGCGCGAACCTTTTTGGTATCGACAACACCACCGACCTGCCCCCGGGAAATGTTGTGACCCAAGCGCCTGGGACTGTCGCCAATCTCACGGCTTGTGCAACGCCGCTAGGTGGCGCAGGGACTCCCTGTGCGCTCTCCACCTTCGTTGATGCTGCAATCGCTGCGATTGTGCCCGGCCAGGTGCTTCCGAGCATTCTTGACATCCCGAACTTCAACGTTGTCGTGCAAGGTCCCATCCTGAACTCAGTGGTACTCAAGAGCGGGCGCACCACGGCTCGCACCGCGGGGACGATTTTTATGGTGAACGTAAATACGTTTGGCATGACAAACCAAATCGCGATCACTCCGTACGTTCCCGCCGGAATCGACGTTGGCTTCTCACAAGGCGGGGATTCTGGATCCCTAGTCTTGCAGGCCCAGCAAATATTGCCAACGCCCGGGTATGTGCTGGGTCCAGTGGGGCTGCTTTGGGGAGGATGCCTCAAAGTAGTGAACGGCTACAAGACAGATATAACCCTAGCCAGCCGCATGGACGACGTGATCAATACGTTTATTATGAACAACCAGCTCACCCTTAAGTTCGTGCCGCCGCAGGCATGCCCAAGATATTTCCCTCCAGGTGGAGCACCGAACTCTGAGGGCGCGATAAACGGCGCGAAAGAGGAGAAGAACACGCGATCGATCCTAGCAGCGAAGGAGCCTCCGCCTGACCCTAAAGTGGTTGAAGCCGTCTCAAGAATAAAGGATCGTTACACCGCTAAGCTTATGGGTCTGCCAAATGTAATGGGCGCAGGCGTAGGGTTGTCGGACACGGGCTCGGGGCTAGTGGTGATCAAGCTCATGGTGCGCAAAATCACTGATGACTTCAAGGCTGCCGTTCCCGACAGGTTAGAACGAGTTCCCGTAGAGTTTTTCGAAGTTGTAGACTGTGACTTTAGGTAGACGGGTCTTCGGTCGGGTTCCTTGATCGTTACAATTGGTGCGGTTCGGGCGGCTGCTTGGTTTCTGGTGGCTGCTGATTATCCGGCAGCGGCATCATGATGCCGTTGTCCACGGGGCCTTGCTGCGGCTGCTGAGGTTGAGCCTGCGGCTGATTCCCAGGTGGCTGCCCGTCGGGTGCAGGAGCACTCTGCGGCTGCGTGCCTTGGGGTTGCGCCCCCGGTTGCTGGTTGTCAGGCAGCGGCATCATGATCCCATTGTCGATCGGGCCTTGCGGCTGGTTAGCCGGAGGCTGCGTCGCTGGCTGACCTGCTGGAGCTCCCGCCCCGGTACCATTTTCGGCGGGTACCTTGGGCTGTTCGCTGTCCGGGAGCGGCTGCAGCAGTCCTCCGCTTCCCGGCGCGGGAAGTTCGACAGAGTGGATCGGCTGCGTGGTCTCCGGCTTAGGTGGAACCAGCGGCTCGCTCACCACCGAGTTATCGCGGTTGTGCAGTACCACCGGGCCGCCCTCCATCCGGCGCGCTGCGGCAGCCTCGTCCATCGCCTTGTTCACCGACTCATCGCTGGTGTTGGCGACGGTTGCCAGCTTCTCGCCCTCGACATCTTTGCGCGTCGCGTAAGCTACACGCATGCTTGACTGGTCCGCCTCTTTGGCTTTGCCGTAATAGAAGTCCGCGGTCTCGCGATCGCCATCAGCCTCCGCCAGGAAACCCATGTTGTTCAGCGCGAACGCATTCTTGGGATCGAGCTTGTACGCCTCTTCGAAATACTGCCGCGCCAGCTTGAAGTCGTTGCGGTTGATCGCTGCGACTCCACGCGTGTTCAGGCGAGCCACGCGCTCCGGAATATCGTTTGACCGCTCCATAACCTTTTGAACGGCCTGAGCATTCTTCTCGGCAATCTGGCTTATTCCTTTGCCCCGCCACGACTTCTCAAACGTCACCACGATTGGGGTATCAGAGTGCTGCGCCGCGGCCTGGGTGTAGTACTTGTAGGCGTCCTCAAGCTCGCCCTCTTTCTCGCGAGCGTAACCAAGATTGTTCAATGTGAAAGGATTATTGGGATCGAGCTTCAGCGCCTTCTGCAGGGCTACGTCGGCCTCGGGCGCGCGATCCTTTTGCAGCAGGCTCATCGCCATTACGTTGGCCCGATTGATCTGCATTTGCGTGTTGGCTGCGTTGCCGGCGACCTGGTCAACCGGTTTGCCGACCGCATCCTTCTCCGTCGACTTATAGACCAGCGCGTCGGACGCGTGCGAAGCCGCCAGCGCATAGTAACGCTGCGCTCGATCCACCTGGCCATCCAGTTCGGCAATGTACCCAAGATTGTTCAGCGTGAACGGATCGTCCGGATCGAGCAGGTAAGCTTTATAGAACAGCTTCTTGGCTTCCTTATAGTTGTGCTTTTCGATTTGCTTGACGCCCTCTTGGTTCAGCTTCTGCACTGGTGTGGGCTTACTGTTTTTGGGCAAGCTGATGGTAACGTCCTTGGCCGCCACGGGCAGAGCAAGGGCGCATCCCAACAGTGCGCAGCAAACTTTGCGCGAGATCGAACTGACGTGCGGAACAGGTTGCGTCAGCACAACAGACATTCAGCCTCCGGACAGAGCAGCTTCAAGCGGCAAGCAACCGGCGCCACAACACGGCGTCGAATACCTTAGATGGGCAATGAGTGTTCCACGGTTGGCAGCTCTGCCGGGTGCTCCTCGATTTTTGCGGCGTGGGTGGAAGCCGGCGTCCCGAGAATATGCCCGGAGTCGGGGACGTTCTGAGGTGGAATACAGCAGAGCACCCTTGGATTGCATCCAACTCTCGAGTGGGGAGCTCTCACTCGCTGGATGGCAGGCGGGTGTATCACCCGTCCGCTACGCTCGAGGCGGACTCTTTCGCGCAGGGTGCGACGAAGAAGTGGGTGTCCCATTCTTTCGCGTTGTTTACGAAGGATGGGAGCGAAGAGGCAAGCTCATCCAAGTTCTCGGACAGATGCGGACATCATGAACTCAGGCATATTCAGAAGCATGCTTCTTTCGGCTGGCATCAGCTTGGTTTTTTCGACTCTCCTCTTGGCCCAACAGGATGCCGGCCCCATCCGGGGCAATGCCCGGCAGGTGTCCCAGCCCTCTGGATCCGGGGTCCAGGGCCCGAGTATGCCTGCCGCTGCTCCGACGGCAGCGACCACTGACTCGAACCCTGCGAGAGGGAACGCGACTACATCGGCTCCGCCGCCCACTACGACGCCTAAGATCGATGCGAATGCGCCGCAAACCGATGAGCCCACGACCGTCCTCAACACCAGCTCGGCCGACCCTAACGCCAACGACCCTCTGCTGGAGCCGCCGCCACTGCCTAAGACCAAGCCCACGCTGATCGGAGGTACCGCCGCCCGCGTCGACCACATTCGCAATCAATTAACGATTCAACCATTTGGTGGCGGACAGAAGATCAAGGTGTTTGTCGACGAGCGCTCGCACATCTACCGCAACGGTGAAGAGACAACGGTGCTTGGCATTCGCAAGGGCGATCGCGTATACGTCGATACCATGCTCGACGGCTCGCGCGTCTTTGCCAAGAATGTGCGTGTCGAGACTCAAACCGGCGTTGCCGAAGTGCGCGGTCAGGTCACGGCAGTCAATCGCGAAAAGGGAACTGTGACGGTTCGCGATGAGCTGTCATCACAGCCGGTGACCTTCGCCGTGGGAAGCGGCACCCAGTACAGCGCGCTCAAGGGAACGGCCAGCGGAACCGATCTGCAACCCGGCTCTATGGTCGACGTGCAGTTCGCTCTCGGCAAGGACAAGCACGACGTGGCGAAAGAAGTGACCTTGTTGGCCAAGCCGGGTGACACCTACGTTTTCGCTGGCGTAGTCACCAATATCGATCTGCGCAACAACATGCTAGCGTTGGAGAATCGCAGCGATGATCAAACCTACGAGCTGCACTTCGAGCCGTCGGCGGTCGATGACAAAAGCAAGTTGAAGGTCGGCGCTGAAGTCACAGCACACGCCGTGTTCAACGGCAAGCAGTATAACGCGAACGATCTAGAATTACAGGCGGCCAAGACTGATAACGCTGATAAAGCGGACAAATCGAAAGAGCAGTAATTCCGAAGGAACGAAACAATCTGTAACCCGGCACGGGAGTGCCGGGATAAGGAAATTAGAGATTTGGAAGTCGCTTTAGGGACGGCACGTTACTGCGCTTCCACGAAGCTATCCCGAGCGAGGCACATCATTCCTGCACATGGCTCGTGTCATTCCACAAACGAATCACTGGCTCTGAGAGGTCGTGTTCGTAACCCAACTCGCTGAGGGCGGCGGTGCTCAAGAGGAAGTACTGCCCGGCTGACGCATCGAGTCCTAACCAGCGCGACGCGAGCACTCGCAAAAAGTGCCCACTGGAGAATAGCAATACATTTCCCTGAATCGCACGCACCCGCGCCACGACACGGTCGGCTCGCGCGCCAATCTGCGCGACCGTTTCGCCTCCGGGGCATCCGTCGCGAAAGAGCTTCCAGTCTGGATTCTTGGCACGAACCTGCGCGCTGGTCAGGCCTTCGTACTCACCGTAATTCCACTCAACCAAGTCAGGATCGATCTCAGCGACTGGCCCAAATCCCGCCAGCTCGCAGGTGCGATGCGCACGTTGCAGAGGGCTGGTAAATACTTTTGCGAAGGCAAGGCCCTTCAGACGCTCGCCGAGATGAATCGCGTTCTGCTCGCCATGTTCGGTAAGCGGAAGATCGGTAAGGCCAGTATGCTGGCCAGAAAGAGTCCATGCGGTTTCGCCGTGACGCGCTAGATAGATGATTTGCAGACTCATGATTCAGTTTGGCAGAGTACCACAAGGAGCTTTCAGCCTTGTATCAGGGCACGAGCTTTAGTCGCGCCGAGGCCGGCGGTTTGTTGTATAGGCTTTAGCCGCTGCGAATTTGTGCCGGCGCGGCGGCTAAAGTCCATTTTTTTGGGGCGTTTTTGGCCCGGCTGAATCCGTGCCCTGAGACAAAGAGATGCAACCCTATTTCATCAAGTCCTGCGCACCGCGCAACGCGTAATCCAGCACGCGTCCCGGCAGTACGCCCAGATAGATGGTCGCGATCAGGCTGATGGCGAGGCCAACGCCAAGTCCCGCAGGAATGCGCGCCACTGGCGCTTCCATACGCTCGTCGCGCATGTACATGTAGACGATCACGCGCAGGTAGTAATAGGCGGCGATAGCGCTGTTGATGACGCCGATGATGGTCAGGCCAACTAAATTCGCCTGCAATGCGGCGGAGAAGACATAGAACTTGGCGAAGAAACCGCCGGTGATGGGAATGCCGATCAGCGACAGCAGGAAGATGGTGAGGATGCCGGCGACCAACGGCGAGCGCCGTCCCAGCCCGGCGTAATCATCAAGCGTGACGTACTTCTCGCCGCGCGATGCCAGATGGGCCACGATGGCAAACGCGCCGACGTTCATCGCCGCATACGAGGCTGCGTAGAAGATGGCGGCGGAGATCCCTGTCTCTTTCGCGGCGGCAAACGCGACCAGCAGATACCCGCATGCGCGATTGAGGAGTATGCCAGCAGACGCTTTATGTTCTGCTGCACCAGCGCGCCGATGTTTCCAATCGTCATCGAGAGCGCTGCCGACACCCACACCATCCAGAACCATCCCGGAGCGCCAGTGGCGAACAGCACGCGCAACAGCACGGCGAACGCAGCAGCTTTCGGGCCGGTGGACATCAACGCCACAACCGGAGCGGGCGAGCCTTCGTAGACATCGGGCGTCCACACATGGAACGGCGCTGACGCGACTTTGAATCCCAGGCCCACGAACATCAGTGCGACCGCGAGGTAGACCAGAACAGAAGGCTGGGTTTGCAGTGCCTTCGCAATCGCGTAGACGTTGGTGGTTCCGGTCGCGCCAAACACCAGGGCCACGCCATACAGAAAGAACGAAGTCGCGAACGAACCCAGCAGGAAGTATTTCAGCGACGCCTCGGAGCTTTCGGCCGTACGTTTACGGAATCCGGCCAGGATGTAAGTCGAAATCGACGAAATCTCCAGCGCGATGAAGATCAGCACCAGTTCGATGGCCGACGACATCAGCATCATGCCCACGGTGCCGAACAGCACGAGTCCGTAGTATTCGCCCGAGTAAATGTGCTGCACTTCCAGATAGTTGAAAGAAACCAGAATGACGACCAGGGCAATCAGCAGAATGACGACATGAAAGAAGACGCTGAAGGCATCGACGCGCACCATGTTGAAGAAGGCTTCACCATAGTTCTGCGCTTGAATAAAAGTGGCCGCCAGGCCGGCGAGTACTCCAACCAGCGCGATCATGCCCAGCATCTTTTTGTCACTCTTGGGCGGCAGTACCGGATCGACCAGCATGATGATGATGCCGAAGATGCTCAGCACCAACTCTGGCAGGATCCGAATGTAGTCGACTGTTGGGATCATCGTCCGAATACCGTCATAAGTGCGTTGGAAACATGCGACATCGCCGGCGCCGCAGCCTGGGTTGCGGCGTCAAACTGCTTCAGTGCTGCGCTCACCGCCGGATCAATGGAATGCAGCCACAACATCGGCGCAACTCCCATTACTAATGCGGCTACCGCCAGCGGCCATAGTGAAAGCCGCTCGCGAGCGTCGAGGTCCCGCAGGTTCGCATTCAGGGGATTGGTCACAGGTCCCTGGAAAACGCGCTGATACATCCACAGCAGGTAGCAGGCACTCCAAATCACGCCGGTTGCAGCGAGGATTCCCCATATCTGTTTGGCTTGGAAGGCTCCGCTCAGCACCATGAACTCGCCCACGAATCCGTTGAGCAGCGGCAAACCCACCGACGACAGCATGATGAAGGTGAAGAAGGTGGCGTAGACCGGCATGGGCGTGGCCAGGCCGCCATACTCCTTGAGGTCGTAGGTATGCCGGCGGTCGTAGATCATGCCTAGCAACATGAACAGCGCACCGGTCGAAATGCCATGGTTCAGCATCTGGTACACCGCGCCATCCACGCCGATCTGGGTGAAGCTGAAGATACCGAGCACCACAAAGCCCAGGTGGCTGACCGAGGTGTAAGCAATCAGTCGCTTGATGTTCGGCTGAATCATCGCCACCAGCGCGCCGTAAATGATGCCGACGATGGCCAGCGCCGCGATCCATCCTGCGTTCGCGCGTGCCTGCTCAGGGAACAGCCCGACGTTAAAGCGCAGCAAGCCGTAGGTGCCCATCTTCAGCAGAACGCCGGCAAGAATTACCGAACCTGCCGTGGGAGCCTCGACGTGCGCATCAGGCAGCCAGGTGTGCAGCGGGAACATCGGCACCTTCACCGCAAAGGCGACGAAGAATCCCAGGAACAGCCACTTCGCTGCGCTGGCAAAACCGGGAACCGCTCCCTGCTGGATTTGCCGCTGTATCTCCAGGAAATCGAAGCTGCCGGTGTGGGCATAGAGCCACAGCAGCGCGGCCAGCATGAACACCGAGGCGATCATGGTGTAAAGGAAGAATTTCACCGCCGCATAAATCCTGCGGCCGTGCCCGAACATGCCGATGATGAGCGCCATCGGGATGAGCGTGGCTTCCCAGAAGAAGTAGAACAGGAACAGGTCGAGCGCGACGAAGACGCCGATCATGGCCGTCTCAAGCACCAGCATCAGAATGAAGAATTCCTTTACCCGCTCATTAATCGACTTCCACGACACCAGCACGCATAGCGGCATCAGGAAGGTCGTCAGTACGACGAGCCAGAGAGAGATGCCGTCTACGCCCAGGTGGTAGTGAATATTTGGGTGCGGAATCCACGGGATGTTTTGTTCGTACTGGAAGCCATCGGCGCCGCGCTGGAAGTGCCAGGGCAGGTGCAGGGAAGCGAGCAACGTGACCAGCGAAATTCCCAACGCGAAGTAGCGGATGTCGCGATCGCGCCGCGGGAAGACCAGCAGCAACAGCGCTCCTGCGAGCGGCAGGAAGGTAACGATGGTGACGATGTTTTCGTTGATGAAGTTCATCGCAGACCTCGCCACACCATGAATACGATTACCACTGCGGCGCCGGCCGCCACCCATCCGGCGTATGACCGAATGTTGCCCGACTGCATCTGGCGCATCGCATTGGAAACGTCCTGCGCTCCCGCGGCGCTTTCGTCCACGCCCCGGTCGATGATGCCTTGATCGATGCCTTTCCAGAAGACGTTAGTCGAAATGAAGATGATTGGCTGAATAATCACCGCTCCATAGAGTTCGTCGATGCGGTACTTATCGAGCACCAGGCGATAAACGCTGCCTGCGCTCGCCGCCATCTTCGCCGGAAGATCAGTTCGCTTGTAATAGAGGTACCAGGCGCTGGCGAAGCCAATTACGGCTACGCCAACCGAGACACCCATCAGCGCCAGCTCCATGCCGGTATCTTCGTGCTCACCCGACGCAGGCTCCCGCATTCCGCTTGGGTGCCCCATTCCGGCTTCTGTTGCCGGGGCGGAGGTTTCCGTCGCCGGCGCGTAGGCTGCGAACACCGGATCAAGGAAGTGCTGGAAGTGATCGGAGCCGCCCAGCGCCTGCGGCACGCCAATCCAGCCACCAACCAGCGAAAGAATGCCGAGGATAACCAGCGGCAGCACCATCACCCACGGGCTCTCGTGCGGAGTTCCGTTACCGTGGCTACCTCCGGCGGCATGTTTGTCTTCGGCATCGTGCACCGCGCCGGTGTGTCCCGCATGCTGCGTGTCAGCGTCATGGCCGTGTCCGGCGGTTGCAGGATTCGGCCCGCGATACTCGCCGAAGAAGGTCATGAACCACAGCCGGAACATGTAGAACGACGTCATACCGGCGGCGATTATTCCAATTAGCCAGAGCACGTGCTGGCCGCTGGCGAAGGTTGCGCCCAGAATCGCGTCCTTCGAGAAGAACGCTGCGAAAGGAGGGAAGCCCGCAATCGCGAAGGTTGCCGAGGTCATACACCAGAAGGTCCACGGCATGTACTTGCGCAGGCCGCCCATGAAGCGCATGTCCTGCTCGCCGTTGAGGCCGTGAATGATTGCGCCCGAGCATAGGAACAGGCAGCCTTTGAAGAAGGCATGGGTCATCAGGTGGAAGATACCCGCGCCATACGCCATCACTCCCGCGCCCATAAACATGTAGCCGAGTTGCGAAACGGTGGAGTAGGCCAGTACCTTCTTGATGTCCTGCTGCACAATGCCGATCGAGGCGGCGAAAATCGCAGTCAGGGTCCCGATTACCGCAACCGTCAGTGCAGCTTGCGGCGCGCGATCGAAGATGGCATGCGAGCGGCAGACCATATACACGCCGGCCGTCACCATGGTCGCAGCGTGAATCAGTGCCGATACCGGTGTGGGGCCTTCCATCGCGTCCGGCAGCCAAACGTATAACGGAATCTGCGCCGACTTACCGGTCGCGCCCATCAGCATTAATAGACCGATGGCGGTGAGCAAGCCGGTGGTGGTTTCAATTCCCAAGCCCGAAACGGCTTTGAATACGCCGTCATACTGCAATGTCCCGAAATGTTTGATCAGCAGGAACAACGCGATCAGGAATCCGAAGTCGCCCACGCGGTTGGTGATGAACGCTTTCTTTCCCGCGTTTGCCGCCGAAGGTTTCAGGAACCAGAACCCAATGAGCAGGTATGACGCCAGACCCACGCCCTCCCAGCCCACGAACATCAGCAGGTAGCTGTTCGCCAGGATGAGCGTCAGCATGAAAAACATGAAGATGTTGAGGAACGCGAAATAACGGTAATAACCGTCTTCGTGCGCCATGTAGCCGACAGAGAAGATGTGGATGACAAATCCAACGCCGGTGACGATCAGCAGCATGACCAGTGACAGCTGGTCGAGCCAGAAGCCGTATTCCACCGAAAAGCTGCCCGCCGCCATCCACGTCTGGTGGTGCTCGATGTAGGGAATCGCGCTCGCCGGCATTCCGAAGAACTGGGCCGCGACCCAAAGCGCATATGAGAAGGCCAGCGCCGTCGAACCCAGCGCGATGGTGTTCACCAGCGCCTTGGGGAAGCGCTTGCCCAGCAGCCCATTGATAGCGGCTCCGGCCAGCGGCAACAGCGGAATGATCCAAAGGTTTAAGTTCATGCTCTTATCGCGAAGTTCCCGTCGTGCTGGGTGACCTCATAGCTTAAGAAGGTTCACGCGATCGACGTTCAAGGTCTCGCGCGTGCGGAAAACAGAAATAATGATTGCCAACCCGACAGCCGCTTCGGCCGCCGCCACCACCATGACGAAGAAAACGAATACCTGGCCATTCAACTGCTTCAGTTGCGCAGCGAAGGCGACGAACGTGAGGTTCACAGCGTTGAGCATCAGCTCAATCGACATGAAGATGGTGATGATGTTGCGCTTGATCAGAAATCCCGCAACCCCACAGGCAAACAACACCGCGCTCAGGATGAGGTAATAAGAAAGAGGAACCATTTACTCCTCCCTCCGCGCCAGTACCACGGCGCCCATGATGGCGATCAGGATGAGGATCGACGTCACCTCAAATGGAAGCAGAAAGTCGCGGAACAGCAGGTGCGCGATTGCCCGCGGTGCGCCGAACGATTCGGTGCCGTTCATCACCTGCGGGCCGCCGATACCGAGGCGATCCAAGCCGGTCATCCGGCTGATCACAGCGGCGACAGTACCCAGCCCGATGATCAAGCCGGGCACACCCAGCATGGTGGCAACGCGGCTGGCATGGGGCGTGCGCTCTTCTGCGCCCGCGTTCAGCAACATGATGGTGAAAACGAACAAGACCATCACCGCTCCGGCATAGACGATTACCTGCACCGCAGCCACAAATTCGGCGCCCAGCAGCAGATACAGCAGCGCCAGCGAGCCCATCACCACAATCAGCGACAGCGCGCTGTTGATGGGGTGCTTCTGCACCAGCAGGTTAATCGCCCCGCCGACACACACCGCCGCAAAGATGAAGAACAGTACAAGATGCAGCATGGGTTAATCGCTTTTCGCTGGGTGCCCCATCCAAGCCTTCCTTTGGCTTGGGTGGAATAACGCTATGGGTACTAAGCTGCCGGCCGCCAGCTATCAGCCGCCAGCCAGAATTCGTGATTTTCTACTGAAACCTGATACCTGACGCCCAAATTCGGCACCAACAATTACTTCAGCGCGACGATGAGGCTGGTCACAATGATGTTGGCCAGCGCCAGCGGCAAAAGGAACTTCCATCCAAACGCCATCAACTGGTCGTAGCGAAAGCGAGGCAGCGTGCCACGAACCCAGATGTAGATAAAGATAAACGCCAAAACCTTCACTACGAACCACAACACCGGCAATAGCACGTGCAAGATTGGCGGACCGAACACCGGCCCTCCCCATCCACCCAGGAACAGCACGGTTGCCAGGCACGCGACGGTGAACATGTTGGCGTATTCCGCCATGAAAAACATCGCGAACTTCATGGAGCTGTATTCGGTGTGATAACCGGCAACCAGCTCGGTCTCGGCTTCGGCCAGGTCAAACGGAATGCGGTTGGTCTCAGCGTATGCCGCCGTGATGTAAATAAAGAACGCGATGAACTGGCCGGTGAAGATGTTCCACTTCGGAATGAACCCGAGCCACGTCCCCTGTTGTGCCAGCACGATGTCGCGCAGGCTGAAGCTACCGGCATAAATCAGAATGCCAACCAGCGAGAGGCCGAGCGCGATTTCGTAGCTCACCATCTGCGCCGACGCGCGCAGGCTGCCCAGCATCGAGTACTTGCTGTTCGACGACCAGCCCGCCAGCGCAATGCCGTACACGCCGATTGAGGTCAGGCCAAGAATCACCAGCAGACCGATGTTCACGTCGGCGATCTGTAACGGGGTGTGCACCGAGCCGATCGTCACCCAGGGACCGATAGGAATGACCGCGATGGAGGTCAACGCAACGGTCAAAGAGAGAATCGGGGCCAGAAGATATAAAGGCTTGTTAACGTAAGGAGGTGTGAGGTCTTCCTTAAAGATAAACTTCAAGCCATCAGCGAGCGGCTGCCAGATGCCGAACGGTCCCACACGGGACGGCCCCCAGCGATTCTGGATGTGAGCCACGACCTTGCGTTCCGCTAGCGTGGTGTAAGCCACCGCAGTCAGCAAAACGAAAAGCGCGATCACGACCTTGACCAGCGAGACGAGGATGAAGAGTCCGATGCTCATTGATTAATGTTTCGAGTTCCCAGTTGCGTGTTTCCGCCTAAAGCCCTGCACCGCTGTCATTCTGAGCGAAGCGAAGAAGCTGCTTTCGCCGGGTGCCCCGCGCCGGCTTCTTTCGCCGGGGTGGGGCTGTTCAAGCTCAACCGAACATCTGCCGTCCCTACGGGACTCATACCTTTCTTACAACGCCCACCCAGCGCTGAAGCGCTGGGCTATCTTCTGCTGTCCCGCAGAGCGGGACGGGTATTCCGTTATGCGCGACAGCGACGTCTGCAGAAAGTAAGCCGTTAGTTTCCACCGCTCATCTGAAACCTGACACCCGATGCCTGATACCCCAACTGACAACCGACAACTGACCGCTGATAACTTCTTTCAATCCGCCGCGACCTCTTTGTCCGCCGGCTCGGTGCGATACCGCTCCATTACTGTATTCAGGGTCTGCGAATAGCGCCCCAGCGTTCCGGAGGTAAACAGCGTATCGTTCGACGGCAGCACCAACTCTGGATGCCCAGTCCCTGTAGCGCCGGTAATCTGCACCAACTGCGTATGCTCATCCTGCCCGGCCAAAATGCCAAGCCGCGAGATGTCGTATCCCGGCACCAGCCGCTGAATTTCGTCCAACATGGCAATCGGATCAGTCGGACTCATCTTCGGCTCTAGATTGTGCGACGCAAGCCACACCGCATGACGATCGGATTCGCCCGACTGCGCTCCACGCGACTGTCCCATGTCGGCCCGCGTGCCTTCACCGCCCAATCCGAAGGGAACCAGTTTGCGCACGTCGTAGCCCATGGTGTTGGCGATGCGCACGATACATTCGAAATCCGAACGCACACCCGAGAACTCGCCACCCTTCTTGACCATTTGCAGATCACCGCAGGTGTTCGTCATAGTGCCGGATTTTTCGTAAGCATTCGCCACCGGCAGCACAACATCGGCCGCCAGCGCCGTCTCGGTCAGGAACATGTCCTGCACCACGGTGAAGGTGCCGTTCAGCGCGAACGGATCAACGTTGTAGCGGCCGATCGGATTGGAGCCCACAACGTACAGCGCCTTCAGCTTGCCGGCCTTCGCTGCGTCCATCATCTGCAGTAAGTTCATGCCGGGCTGGTTGGGAATCTCGTCAAGCCACTCTTCGTGATATTTCGTAGTCGATGCGACCGGCGCGTAGCCCGGCAGCATGTCGGGATAAAGACCCATGTCGGCCGCGCCGCGCGAGTTGGCGTAATCGCCCAGGCAGACGAACTTCGCTCCCTGCGCCAGGCCGAAATCAACCAGAACCTTCACGTCTGCGCCGCGAACTTCCGAGCCAAACACGATGACCAGTGGCTTCTCGCCCTTGATCTTGTCGCGAAGGCCGTTCAGCACTTCGCGAGTGAGATTCGGGGAAGTAATCGCATCAGCGGCGGAATCGCTTCCGGCGAGGAATTGCACGAAGCTGCCCTCGGAGCCGGGCGCGATGTGCGCAAATGCCGCAGCCTGACGCCGCAGCTTAATAGGATACGAATTCACAACGTACAACTTCGCACGATGCAGGCGCACGTTGGTGCGAATCTGCCACGCCAGCAACGGATGCTGATCGGTCGGGTTATTGCCGATCAGCAGAATCGCCGGCGCTTCGCCAACCTCGCGCATCGACGCCGTGGCGTTCTCTTTGCCCGCAAGCGCTGACGCGAAGGCAGGGAAGTCGGCCGTGCGATGGTGGTCGATGTTATTCGTCCCCAGCACCAGGCGCGCAAACTTCTGCAGGAGATAGCTCTCTTCGTTGGTGGTGCGATTCGACCCAATGGCGCCGACTGCCGACGGTCCGTCAGTAGTCAACACTTCCTTAAACTTCGAGGCAATCAGCTCAAACGCCTGCTCCCAGGTTGAGGGAACAAACTTGCCATCACGCTTGATCAGCGGCTTGGTCAGGCGGTCATCGTTGTTCGCAAAGTCGAAAGCGTAGCGTCCCTTCACGCACAGGAAGTCGCCGTTGATGCCGCTCTTGTCGCGATTGTCGCCGCGAACGATCTGCATGCCGGTGTCGGCGCGACGCACGCCCAGCGTCGTCTTGCAACCGTCGCCGCAATGCGTGCAGACGGTGCCGACGTGCTTCATCTCCCACGGACGCGTCTTATAGCGATACGCGCCGGATGTAAGTGCGCCGACCGGGCAGATGTCGATGCACATGCCGCACTCTTCGCACTCCAGATGATCTTCTTTATTAGGCGCGATGATGGAGCTCGATCCGCGATTCTGGATGCCCAGCGCCCAAACGTCCATGCCTTCGCCGCAAACGCGAATGCAGCGATAGCACAGAATGCAGCGCGGGCGATCGAAGTAAACCACCGGCGACCACTGCTGCTCCTCGCGATGGTTCTTCAGCTCCATGATACTTCGACTCGGCTGCGCCGTAGGTGAAGGTCATGTCCTGCAGTTCGCATTCGCCGCCGGCATCGCACACCGGGCAGTCCAGCGGATGGTTGCCCAGCAGCAGCTCGAGCATCGACTTGCGCGCCTGCTTGATCTTGTCGTTCTCGGTAGAGACCACCATGCCCTCGCCGACCGCGGTGGTACACGCGGTCTGCAGCTTGGGCATCTTTTCGATTTCCACCAGGCACATGCGGCAAGCGCCCTGCAGCGAAAGGCCGGGGTAATAGCAGAAAGAAGGCACGTGGATGCCCGTACTCTTGCAGGCTTCAATGAGCAGCGTTCCCGCAGGAACCGCGATCTTCTTGCCGTCGACAGTGAGATTTACATCAGCCATATGAAAGCAACTAGCAACTAGTAATTAGCACTTAGCAAAATCAAGATCTTGTCATCCTGAGCGAAGCGAAGGACCTGGCTTTCGTTCACGCTCTGACATCTGCCGTCCCTACGGGACTCGAGCTCTTATAAACACTGCCCTCCCAGCGCTGAAGCGTTGGGCTATCCTCTACGTCCCGCAAAGCGGGACGCCGGAGATAGCCTTAGCTCCCGTTAGGCGTCGATCCAACATCTTCAACTCGAAACTCGCAACTCCTTTTCTGACAACTGACAACCGACAACTGACAACTACACCAGCGCCGGCTCCGTGTACATGCTCAAACGGACACGGCTTGCCGTCCAAGTGCGCTTCAAACTCTTCCCGGAACTTCTGTATGTACGAAATCATCGGCATCGCCGCGGCGTCGCCCAGCGGACAAAACGTTCGGCCTAGCATGTTGTCGGCCAGGTACTTCATGTTGTCGATGTCTTTCGCCACGCCGCCGCCGGAATGAAAACGGATCAGCGTCTTCTTCAGCCAGTCAGTGCCTTCGCGGCAGGGAATGCACCAGCCGCAGCTTTCATGCTGGTAAAACTTCATCACGCGCAGGGCAAACTTCACGATGCACTGCGTGTCGTCGAGAACAATGACTGCGCTGGAACCCATCATCGAGCTGGCCTTGACCATGCCGTCGTAATCGAACGGGTAATCGATCTCGTCCGGCTTGAGAATCGGCACCGACGAGCCGCCTGGCACTACCGCTTTCAACCGGCGTCCGCCCTGGATGCCTCCAGCCACGTCATAGATCAGCTTCTTGAAGTTGTATCCCAGCGGAAGTTCGTAAACCCCAGGCTTCTCCACGTTCCCGCTGATACTGACCAGGTGTGTGCCGCCGTTTTTCGGCGTGCCTAGATCGGCAAACCACTGCCCGCCGCCCAGCATGATGTGCGGTACACTGGCCAGCGTTTCGACGTTATTGATGACAGTCGGGCCGCCCCACAGTCCCACGACCGCAGGAAAGGGCGGCTTGATGCGCGGCACGCCGCGTTTGCCCTCGAGCGATTCCATCAGCGCCGACTCTTCTCCAACTTCATAGGCGCCGGCGCCGGAGTGAATATAAATATCCAGATTGCGTCCGGATCCGAAAATGTTCTTGCCGATGAAACCGCGCGCGTAAGCGTCGGCCACGGCCTTCTCCATGATCGTGACCAGGTAGCGATACTCGCCGCGCAGATAGATGTAGCCGACCTTTGCGTCGATGGCGATGCAGGCGATCATCACGCCTTCAATGATCGAATGCGGATCGTGCTCGAAGATCAGGCGGTCTTTGCAGGTGCCGGGCTCGCTCTCGTCGCCGTTGCACAGCACATACTTCGGCTTGGCCGACTGCTTGGGCACGAAGGACCACTTCAAGCCGGTCGGGAATCCGGCGCCACCGCGGCCGCGCAGGTTCGACGTCTTCACCTCGGCGATGATCGCGTCAGACCCCATGCCCAGCGCCTTCTGCAACCCCTTGTAGCCGTCGAGCTCGAGATAGCGGTCGAGGTTGGTCGCGCCCATGCCAAAGCGTTTGGAGACGACCTTTACTTCATCGGGATGTGAGACTAGATAAGCCATCAGGTGTCAGTTATCAGTTACCGGAGCCGCCAGCCGCCAGCTTCTCAGCCGCCAGCCAAAGAATGTTGTCATCCTGAGCGAAGCGAAGGACCTGCTTTTCCTCCGCGCCGCGAACAGCCAATCACTAATTACGCTCACTAATTGCGAATCACCTTACTGCTTCTAGCTGTTCTAATTCCGTCGATCAACTCGTCAATCTTCTCGATCGTCAGGTTCTCGTGATAGTCGTAATTCACTTGCATCGCCGGAGCCCATGAACAGGCGCCGATACACTCGACCTCTTCCACGATGAAACAGTCCGTCCGGGGTGTACTGCTTATTGCCGACGCCCAGTCGCTTCGTGCAATGATCCAAGATCTTTCGCCACCGCGCAGCAGGCAGCTTACGTTGGTGCAAACCTGCAGGTTGTACTTGCCGATGGGATGGGTGCGCATCATCGAGTAGTAGCTGATGACGTTGCGCACTTCCAGGTCCGAGAGTTCAACGCGCTGCGCGAGCTCGTGAATCGCATCATCGGTGATCGCGCCCAGCTCATCCTGAACGTAAAGCAGGATGGGCACCAGCACCGAGCGCTTGGTCGGATAATGCGTGATCATCTCGGCAAAGCGCTGTTCGAGTTGGTCAGAGAATCGCATAAAGAAGCTGTCAGCTATCAGCCGTCAGCTAAAACCTGTGTCACCTGAGTGACGAGCGCAGAGAGGATTCGAAGGTCGCCCAAGTCTGTGGCGAATAGGGACTCCAACGAATTACAATCCGCTTTTCAAAACTCTCGCCGGGTGCCCCATTCCGGCTTCTTTTGCCGGGGTGACGGAGCATTCTCGACCTGCGGTGCCCCATTCAAGCCATCTTTTGGCTTGAGTGGGACTCCGTTATTCAAAACTCCCGCTTTGGTGATGCCTGTTCCGGTCCTACGCGCCCGGCAACAATCTCGGCCTTAAAATAGTTCTCGCCCTTCAACGGACCGCCCGCAATGCGCCGTAAGTACGCAATCTGTCCGACATGGGTCAACGCATCGGCCACCGGACCCTGAAACAACGACTCAGCACTCACCGCCAATGGAGCGCTCGATGCCAAATAATCGTCGAATGCCTGCAAGCTGGCGTGGAAGCGTCGAACCCCATCGTCCCAGCCAAGCGACTCCGAATTTTGCCAACGCTGATTGCCTTCGGCCATGGACAGCGCCCACTCCAGCAAATCTCCCAGGTGCGCCAGAATCTCTGCCCGGCGTACGCGAACCTTCGGCAACGCGAAACGACGCGAAGTCTGACGGGCGCGTCTCGCAACGCCTTGCCCCCGCGATAGGCAAGCGTGGCCAGCGTGTGGCGTAGGAACTCGCGCTTCTGATCAGGAGCCGAATTGTGTGCCGGTGTTGCCATGAATCGCTCTTAGCTGTTGGCTCTTGGCCGGAACTTAACGACCCACCTTCTGGCTAAAAGCCAAAAGCGAAGAGCCAAAAGCGTCTTTATCTATCCACGTCGCCCAGAATAATGTCAATCGACCCAATCGCCGCGACCACGTCCGCGATCAGCCGCCCTTCACACATCTTGGCCAGCGTCTGCAAATTCGCAAACGACGGCGAGCGCATATGTACGCGATACGGTTTCGCCGTGCCGTCACTCACGACGTAATAGCCCATCTCGCCGCGCGGAGATTCGATCGGCATGTAAACCTCGCCCTCTGGAACCGTGAAGCCTTCGGTCACGATCTTAAAGTGATAGATGAGGGCTTCCATCTCCGTCTTCATCTTCTCGCGATCGGGCAGCACTACCTTCGGCGCGTCAGCTTTGGTCGGCCCTTCCGGCAAACCTTCCAGCGCCTGCACAACCATCTTTCTGCGATTCGCGCAGCTCCTGCACGCGCACAAGGTACCGCGCGAACACGTCGCCGTCTTTCGAAACCGGCACGTTGAACTTGAAATTCTCGTAGCCCGAGTACGGATTGTCGCGCCGCAGGTCGACGTCGATACCGCTGGCGCGCAACGTCGGGCCGGTGCCGCCCAGCGCCAAACAATCCTCCGCGCTGATGTGCCCCACGCCCTTAATCCGATTCACGAAGATAGGATTGTCGGTCAGCAGCCCTTCGTATTCGTCGATATCGGCAGGGAAGCGGTCAATAAACTTCTTAACTCTGTCGAAGAACCCGAGCGGCGGTTCCAGCGCCAGTCCGCCAATGCGGAAGTACGAGGTCATCATGCGCTGCCCTGACACTGCTTCGAACAGCCGCAGAATATCTTCACGCTCGCGGAAGCAGTACAGGAACACCGTCATGGCGCCGATGTCCATGGCGTGCGTGCCCAGCCACACCAGGTGCGAATTGATGCGCGTCAGCTCATTGAGCATCACGCGAATCCACTGTGCGCGTGGCGGAATCTCCAGCCCCAGCAACTTCTCCACCGCCAGGCAGTAGGCAAGGTTGTTGGTCAGGGGGGCGAGATAGTCGATGCGGTCCGTCATCGGCACGACTTGCTGATAGAACTTGGCCTCGCAGGTCTTCTCGATTCCGGTGTGCAGGTAGCCGATGTCGGGCAGGATGCGCACGATGGTTTCGCCGTCGATCTCCAGCATGAGGCGAAGCACGCCGTGGGTCGACGGATGCTGCGGCCCCATGTTGATCAGCATGGTGCGATCTTCGGTCGAATCCAGAACCGGCGGGCGTGCGAGCATCTCAGCCATGACTAGCGATATCCCTCAACCGGGTAGTCCTTGCGCAGCGGATGGCCGTCCCAGCCCTCAGGCATCATGATGCGCTTCAAATTCGGGTGGCCGTCGAAGCGTATGCCGAACAGATCAAAAACTTCGCGTTCAAAGAAGTTGGCGCCGGCCCAGAGGGGTACCAGCGAATCGACGCTGGAATCAAAGTCGGCGAGCTTCACCTTCAGCCGGACACGCTGCTTGGTCGAAGTCGAGAACAGGTGATAGACAACCTCAAAGCGCGGGCTGTTGGGATACCAGTCAACGCAGGTCACATCCATCAGCGCGTTGTAGTCCAGTTCTCGGTTATCCTTCAGCGCGCGGCAGGCCTCGCGGAGCCCGGTGCGCTCGACCCAGATGGTCAGTTCGTCACGATCGAACTTCACGCCTTCAACCGCAATCGTCTCGGACGCAAGCAGCAGCGCGACCTCAGGACGGTCTTTCAGTTGCTCAATATCGGTGATTGCCGGAGGCCAGGGCATGGTCAGATCCTCTCCGCCTTCGACGAAGTGTTCCAGTCAATGACGCCCTTCTTCACGATGTACCAGTACCCGGCGAGCACGATGCCGATGTACACCAGCATCTCCCAAAAGCCAAACATCTTGAGGTCCTTGAAGATGATCGCCCAGGGATAGAGGAAGATGGCTTCGACGTCGAACAGGATGAAGAGCATGGCGACCAGATAGAACTTCACCGAGAAGCGCTGGCGCGCATTGCCAACCGGCGTCATGCCGCATTCGTACGGCGACATCTTCACCTTGTTGTATTTATGCTGGCCGACGAAATAGGAGAGCGTCACCATCACGCAAGCTAATGCACCGGCAACGCACAGCTGCATCAGCAGGGGTATATAGCGCGCGAAATAAGTATCAGGCATGTATGAAGGCCGTTCAGAAAGCGCTGCGCATCAACATCTAAATATTTGAGTGTATTGTCCGCTAGGTGGCATGTCAACCAAACCGCGCGCAGTGTTCATGCAGGTTTCACGAAGCTGTGCGAAAGCTGCGGCATGGCGCGCAAACGATATCGTACCGCCTCAGCACGCTGCCCCGATGGTCGTTCTCCGCCGCTCGCTTTTCGCCGTTCGCCGCAGAATCCGGCCAAAAATGCGACCTCCGAAATTGCTTTGACTAAACGGGCCACACGTTTCCAGTTCACTTAAATCAACCAATTCACCACGGAGACAGGAGGACACAGAGAGGAATTTGAAATCTCGACTTCTCCGTGTTCTCCGGTTCGTGGTGAATTTTTTGTTTATCGTCCACGAAATCACCTCCCAACGCAAAAAGAGCCAGATAGGGCGGACGCCCCGTCTGACTCTCTAATTCCACTCTAGCACTTTCGGACGGATTTCTTTACTGCTGGGGAAATTTATATTTCCTTGCTGCTCAATAGCCTGCAAGCAATTGTTGCATTTCTCCTAGTTGACATGTAAATCCTACACTGCCGACTCGGGGTCAGGCATGTCGCTACTACGAAACTTCCCAAATCGGCAACTAATTGAGACTAAACGACTTATGCGTCAACCCTTCGTTTTCCTGCCAGCTATAGTCTATTACTATCGAAACTGCGCAATATATTAAATAATCAACCTCATAACTATTAACAAACTGCGAAATTAATGAACTTAAATATGTTGTCCTGGAGGCGCGGATCGCAAAGCTTGCCGCCCGCTCATCCCCCACCGACAAAGTGCACGATCTCCAGCTGGTCGCCGTCGCGCAGCAGAGTCTCATCCCATTGCCCGCGGGGAACAATCTCGCGGTTCAGCTCTACGGCCACCCGGTCGGCTTTCATGTCGAGTTGTGCGATGAGGTCAGCCAGCGACAGGCCGTCCGCAAAGTCTTTCTCATCGCCATTGATTTGCAAGCGCATAGCTTGAATGTAAACCACTTCGAATTGTCATTACGAGTGCCCGGTTTGCGGGAAGCGGCGAGTCTCTGCTGGTCACCCGGATATGCCCTTGCCTTCTGGACCCGCCAGGACAATACTTCTTGACCGTAGAATCAGGTGCGCGTCGGTGGGCGTCGATGGCCGCCGCTACGCCCCGGAGGAGCAGATATGAAACTCGCGTCCGTCTGCTATTGGAGTGTTCTCCTGACAATTGCTTCTTCCGCAATGGCCCAGCAAGTGTCGCCGCAATCGAGTGCGCCGTGCAGCGGAGCGACAGCCAGGATCTGCCCAATCTTGAATTGGCCGCAATTTCACTTCGATTCCGCGCATACGGGTTTCAATCCGAATGAGACCATTCTGAGCCCGGCTAATGTCGGGAATCTGGTGTTGGATTGGAAGTACCAGGCGCCTCCGTATTTCGACCGCTTCCCGTCTTCTCCCGATGTCGTCGGGGGCGCTGTCTACTTCGGTGGCGAGGGCTGGGGGAACGTCTATTCCGTGGACGCTCAAACGGGGCAGACTCGATGGATATGGGCAAATAACGGGTCGGAAGCCCCCTCAACTGCTGTCGCATATGGAAAGGTGTATGCGGCGGATTACGACCGCGAGACCATCGAGGTACTGGATGCCGGAAACGGCCACCTTCTCGGGCGCTGGGGCTACGACACTCCCGCTGCTTTGAGTGTCGCTGATGGCGCAATCTACGTCGCATCATTCCACATCGGGAACTATCACACCGGCAACGTATATGCGATGGACGCGAATACGGGGGAGATCTTTTGGAACCGCTTCATGCAGAGCGGCGTGGTGACGTCTCCTGCAGTCGCCAACGGCAAGGTTTACGTTGAATTCACAACCACCACGGGAGCGAAAGCACAGGTTTCCTTGTGCGCCATGGACGCAAGTTCAGGCACGATCCTGTGGCAGTTTGCCCCACAAGGCGTCTCCGGCTATTTTCCGCCCGCAGTATCGAATGATGTCGTCTACGCGGGTGCGTCGATCGACGGGCAGGGTTACATCTACGCTGTGGACGCCGTCACCGGAGGCATGTTGTGGCGCAGCCAACTCCCGGTTGGCGGGAGTTCACAGTTGACCACACCTGCAGTAGCCAACGGCGTTGTGTACCTTGGATTCGCCGACGATAACGACGATTCGTACGGCTACATGTATGGGTTCGACGCCCACACCGGGGCGCTCCTCTGGAATTTCAACGCTGCTGGCGGAATCTATTCTTCGGCGGCGGTAGCAAATGGCGTGGTGTATTTCGGCTCGGACGACATGAATGTATACGCCCTGGACGCGGGTACTGGGGCGCTTCTGTGGAACTACACAACCGGAGGCCAAGTCGCTTCCTCGCCCGCCGTCGTCAATGGCATCGTGTACATCGGCTCGGACGACATGTATATGTACGCCTTCCATCTACCGCCGCAATGACGGCCGCGCAGGTTAATTTTGTAACTTCGTCCCGCAATCTGACATTCCAAGTACGCTTCTACGTCATCTAACCCGAATCTCCGGGTGCGGTGACTGCCGAGCCGAGTTGGCCTGCGTCCCGCCTTCCGTGTAAGCTTCTTCAACTTAAAGGGTAGAGGGGATTTGGCAGCCAGCGCAGAAACCGTAGGGTCGATCACTGTTTCGCGGCCGGAGACCAACCCGTGGATCATCGCGGTCGCGGTCATGCTCGCCACGTTCATGGAGGTGCTCGACACCTCCATTGCGGCGGTCGCCTTGCCGTATATCGCGGGCAGCGTTTCTGCGACCAACGACGAAGCCACCTGGGTGCTGACCAGCTATCTGGTCGCCAATGCCATCATTCTTCCCGCCAGCAGCTGGTTTTCTCTCAAGTTCGGCCGCAAGCGCTTTCTGATCGTCTGCATCGGCATTTTTACGGTCTCGTCTTTCTTCTGTGGGTCCGCCAGCAGTCTGGGCCTGATCTTGTTCGCGCGCGCCATTCAAGGTGCCGGTGGTGGCGCGCTGCAACCGCTATCGCAGGCGATTCTGCTGGAAAGTTTCCCGCCGGAAAAGCGCGGCCAGGCGATGTCGGTCTTCGCGCTCGGCGTGGTAGTGGCTCCCGTGCTCGGCCCAACGCTGGGCGGATGGTTGACTGAGACCTACACCTGGCGCTGGGCGTTTTACATCAACATCCCTTTCGGCATTCTGGCGATTTTGCTGATTGCGCGCTTCGTCGAGGATCCGCCGTACATCAAGAACGCCAAAGCCGGCAGGCTCGACGTATGGGGCCTCGGGATGCTGGCCGTCTGGTTCGGCGCGTTGCAGATCATCCTCGACAAAGGCCAGGAGGACGATTGGTTCGGCGCGACCTGGATTCGCTGGGCGACCGCTATTTTGGTGGTTGCGCTGGTGGCATTCCTCTGGCGCGAACTCACGCACGATAAGCCGCTGGTCGATCTCCGCATCTTCCGCAATCGCAATTTTCTGATGGGATGTGTGCTCATCTTCCTTTTCGGTGGGGTCGTTTACGGCCTCATAACCCTCTTACCACTGTTCTTTCAAGAGTTGCTGGGCTACACGGCACTGGCGGCAGGAATCGCGGTGGCGCCTCGCGGCCTCGGCTCGCTCTTCTTCATGCCGGTGATCGGTATTCTCACCGGCAAAGTCGATAACCGTTACCTGGTGTGCTCCGGCTTTATTGGCATGGGGGTGTGCACGCTGTGGATGGGCCGCGCGACGCTGGACATCGGGCCGTGGTCGCTGTTCTGGCCGATCATCCTGAGCGGAGCCTGTCTGAGCCTGATCTTCGTTCCGCTGGCAACATCAACCATGGGAACCTTGCGCAATGAAGAGATTGGCAATGCCAGCGGCCTCTACAACCTGATGCGTAACGTCGGCGGCAGCATAGGTATTTCCTTGGTGAACACGCTGCTGGCGCGGCACCAGCAAGTTCATCGCGACGAGCTGTCGCACAACGTGGCCCAGTATAGCCATACATTTCAGGACCAACTGAACGCACTCACGGCCTACCTTTCGCAACATACCGACCCGATTACGGCGGCCCGGCAAGCCACTGGAATCCTGGATCGCATGTTGGAGGGGCAGTCCTCGCTGTGGTCGTTTATCGATGACTTTCGCTATCTGGCAGCGCTCTGTTTTGTGTGCGCCCCAGTGGCCTTCACCATGGTCAAGGTAAGAAAAGGAAAAGGCGGGACCCTGGCGCATTAGAGTCGGCATTCGCTCTTCGCCCCTCGCCATTCGCTTTTCGCCGGATTCGGAGGGGACAGTCACCCGGTGGAAGCACCACGCTTCAGCGTGGTGAATAACGCTCCCATATTTTTTTGTCATTCTGAGCGCAGCGAGAACCCGCTGTTCTGTGTTTGCCGAGATGCGCGATGAAGGCGATCCTTCGACTTCCCTCAAGAAGCGCTCCTCGTCATGCCGTTGAGGATTTCCCGCTGCTCGGGCCGATTTCAATCAGCGAAACGCGTGACAGGTTGTAGCGAAAGCAGGTTCTTCGCTGCGCTCACAATGACAGTTGAACGTGCAACTCTCGACCCGGCTGAAGCCGCCCCCTGACGCGCAGCTCGCAATCCGCAGTACAATACCCGCCACCAGGCCGTTCTATGATCACCGCGCATTACATCCCGCGGCCGCCATTGTCAGACTTCGTCAAAGTGATGTGGTACTGGGATGGGTATGTCCAGTCACATGCCCAGGAGCGTCTGCTCCCCGACGGCTGCATGACTATCGCGTTCAGCCTGGGAGAGCGAAGTCTGCTAGAGCGTGCGCCCGAACATGCTTCTCCCGCGGCGGATGTTGCGGGACAGGTGATCTGCGGTGCACGGTCAAGCCCGATGGTCCTCGATACCGCGGACATGGTGACGACTCTGGGAATTCAGTTCAAACCAGGCGGAGGATTCCCGTTCCTGCGTATGCCAGCCAGCGAGCTGCGCGAGCTGTGCGTGCCGCTGGACGACGTTTTCGGCGCCGGGGCAGCTAGCTTGCGCGGGCGGCTGCTCGAGTGTGCCGGTCCTCAGCAGATGTTTGCTGTTGTTGAGCAATGGCTGCTCGCACATGCAGCGAAGGGTTTAGAAAAGCATCCTGCGGTGGCGTATGCGATGCGGCGGTTTGTCGAGGGAGCCTTAGCCCAACCCTTGTCGAGCGTACTCGATGGCATCGGCTACAGTCAGCGGCACTTTAATCAGCTCTTCGCCGACGAAGTGGGACTCACCCCGAAGCGCTTCCTGCGCGTGCGAAGGTTCCAGCGAGTGATTAGCTCGGTTGCAGGCATGCCTTTCGTCGATTGGGCCGACCTCGCGCTGCGCTGCGGCTACTACGACCAGCCGCATTTTGTGCATGACTTCCGCGGCTTCTCCGGGCTCACGCCTGCTGCTTACCTATCGCACCGGACGCCGCATCTCAATCACGTTCCAGTACTCGACTGAGGTCAGATTTGGTGTATGCGGGTGGAGCACCGCTTCAGCGGTGCATTTGCGATCTGTCGGTTAGTTCGGCTTTAGCCGCTGAGGTAAGCCATACCTCACCTCAGGCGCCAAAGCGATAGGACTGTGCAGTCCTGATGCCCGCCTGAAGACGTGCTCCGCCCAAGTGCCTCGCCCCAGCCTAAGACACGCGATGCGTCCTGGACTAGGTCAGATTTTTACAAGACGGCGGGGAAACTTGGGCGCAAAATCGAAACCATCGCCTCAAGCCGGCGACAAATCCGGGGGCATCGGCCCCTAGCTCCCGGCCATTCGCAAGAACCGGATAGCCGAAAGCCAAGGGCGAAAAGCCAAGAGCCAAAAACCGAAATTCAAAAGAGGAGAGCCGCAATGGCAGTTAATCCAGTACCTGAAGGTTTTCACACCGTGGTTCCGTACCTGACAGTGGACGATGCAGGCGAGCTGATCAAGTTCATCGAAAAGGCATTCGATGGGCAGGTCACCTACAAAATGGACGATGGCAACGGTAACATTCGCCACGCCGAAATGAAGATCGGCGACTCGATCATTATGATCGGCCAGGCCCGCGACGAATGGAAATCGAAGCCCGCCAATCTCGTGCTTTACGTCCCCGATTGCGATTCGCTGTACAAAAAGGCCTTGGCGGCCGGGGCGACGATGACTCGCGAGATGACCACTCAGCCCTACGGCGATCGTAGCGGTGGAGTTCAAGATTGCCAGGGCAATGTCTGGTGGATCTCGACCCACGTGGAAGATGTGTCGCCGGAGGAGTTGGAGCGGCGCATGAAAGCGGGTGCGCACTAAAGGCGATGATGAATTTCGGTTTGTCATCACGAGCGTAGCGAGGGACCCGTTCTCGCTCGTAGCTACCACAGTGCCTCTTCGGCGATTCTGTGCCGAGCAGCGGAGAGCAGATCCCTCGCGCCAACGGAAGGCGTTCGTGATGACAATTCCGCAGGAGGAGAGGCCCACATGACAGCCGACCAATTTCGCAAACTCGTGCTCAGCTTCTCCGACACCGAAGAACGCGCGCATAACAGTCATCCTGACTTCCGCGTCGCAGGGAAGATATTTGCAACCCTCGGCTATCCTGATGCAATGCACGGCATGTTGCAGCTTACGCCGGAGCAGCAGGCCGAGTTCATGCACGATCATCCGCAGGTGTTCTCGCCCGCAGCAGGGAAGTGGGGAGAGAAGGGTTCAACCATCGTGAACCTGCCGAAGGCGACAACGACAGTGCTCAACACGGCGGTCGAGGCGGCGTGGAAGAATGGGCCGAAGAAGGCGGAGAAAAAGTCGACCTTGGGTGCATTTGAACTCATCGCACCGCTTCCAGAAGAGGTGAAACTTCCGAAACGAAGGAGCGCTCGTCCTCAGAAGCGCAAAGGGTTGTAACCGCCTGAGCCGCTACTCGCATCGCGAGCGAAGCCTGCTACGGTACCTCTTGTGTATCAGTCAGTTGGCATTCAAGCAACTGTCAGCAGCTCTCGTCGCATCCAACGCTTTGAACTTGGACCAGGAAAATTGACGACAGCAAAGAAAATTGTGGCTCCCGGCGTAACGGAAGCTGAGGCCATCGCCCGCGCCAAAGAAGGCGATGCCCAATGTTTCGAGATGCTCTACGGCATGCATAAACGCCGTGTCTATTCGCTTACTTTGCGCATGACTGGCAACACCGCCGAGGCGGAAGACCTCACACAAGAAGCATTCTTGCAGCTGTATCGCAAGATCGGGACATTTCGGGGCGAATCGGCTTTCTCGACCTGGTTGCACCGCTTGGCGGTCAACGTCGTGCTTATGCACCTGCGCAAAAAGGGACTTCCAGAGGTATCGCTGGAGGAGACCATGGAGCCGCAGCAGGAGGATGGTCCTAAGAAGGACATAGGCGCGCGCGACAACGTACTCGCCGGCTCGATCGATCGCGTCAACCTCGAGCGCGCCATCGAAAGCCTTCCGCCCGGATATCGCATCATCTTTGTGTTGCACGATGTCGAGGGGTACGAACACAATGAGATTGCCGAGATGATGGGCTGTTCCATCGGCAATAGCAAATCGCAGCTCCACAAGGCCCGCATGAAGCTACGCGATCTGTTGAAATTAAGTCGGGCGGAAAAGGCTGCGCGAAGGTAAGGTTCAACAAAAGTGAAGGACTCATGCGAAGTAGCCAAAGGGCAGAGAGCGCCGGCCACCGGACAGTACACGGCGGCACATGGCATGATCGCGAGGGATCCGGTGGGAGAGAAGAGATGAATTGCGCCGAGTTTCAGAAAGCGTTGCCATACATCATCGACGGTGGCGGAACTCCGGAGCAGCAGCAGCACCTGGAGACGTGTCACGTTTGCTCTGATTTGGTGGCCGATCTCAGGTACATCGCCGAGTGCGCCAAACTGCTGGTGCCGATGGAAAATCCCAGCCCGCGGGTTTGGGAGGGCATCGAGGAGTCGCTACATCAGGAAGGGTTGATCAAGCGGCGGCACGTGTAGAAAAAAGTGATTAGTGATTAGTCGTTAGTAATTGGCGGCTGGGTACGGAAGCGCGTTGAGATCTGGCCGCTCAGCTAGTCAGCTAACTACTAAATCCCTAACTACTGATCACTAACTAGTAATTACTGATTCACTCACATCTTCAACACCGTCTTCTCGTATAAATCCCGAAAACGCCCGGCCGGATCGTACTTCTCCTTTAGCGCCTGATAACTCTCCCTGTCGTAGATACTCCAGAACGTCTCTTCGTCGTAATAGGAGTTGGAATAGAGTCCCTTCACCCCGCGCAGGTGCAGCGTCATTCTCTCGATTTTGCGGTTGTAGAAACCGTCGACGCCGGCGCTGGGTAGCATGTCCCAAAAGCCGAAGTTCACATACAGCTTGTTCGGATCAACTGGGCACAATGCATATCGCGCGTCGGGATCGTACGTCTTGAACGGACACAGCCAGATAGGCAGGATGCCGATCTCGCGCAGCAGAAAATCCGCAAACTCCGGTGCCTGCTCGATCGGGATGTCAACGTCCTGAATGACGGATTCGGTATTCGACTTTATCGGCAGCTTGCGTGATAGGCGCATGATGCGCTGATAGGTTCGCGAGTTCAACCAGCGCCGCCCGGCCAACGCGCGCACCACCGGATGCTGCGCGTGAAACACCTTCGAGCACCAGAACCAGTCCGTGTCCCAGCGCCAGATGTAGTCCTTCGTTGTCAGATAGTCGAGCTCGCGCTTGCGGATCGATTGGTAATAAATCTTCCGGTAGGTGTAGTCGCTGGTGTAGGGCGCGTAGTCAACGAATTCGCCGGTGGTGATGTACGACTCGCCGCGGTTGAAAACCACGCCGTCAACGAAGTCGAAGTGCCGCTCGGCGCAGGTGGCGGCGAGCTCCGCAAATAGTCGCGTCACGTCGCTGTAGCAGCGATGCACCAGCCGGACGTACTTCTTCGCGGGCACAAGTCTTACTTTGATTCTAAGCGCGTAACCCAGTGTTCCGTAAGAGTTTGGGAAGCCATAGAAGAGGTCTGAATTCTGTGTCGGTGAGCACTGCACGATCGAGCCGTCCGCCAGCAGTACCTCCAGTTCTTCGACCGTCTCGTGTACTAGCCCGTACTTGAACGACGACGACTCGATGCCCAGCCCGCTCACGGCTCCGCCCAGCGTGATGGTCTTGAGCTGAGGCACGACGGTGGGCAGCAAATGATGTCGGAGGGTGGCATCGACCAGGTCTTCGTACGTTGTCATACCTTCGACGTCGGCAACGAGTGAGTCCGGATCGACCGAGAGGACGTGGTTGAATTCGCGAACATCGATGCGGCGCTTGGAATCGCCGCTGCGCGTGCGAAAAAGATTGGAAGTGGTTTTGTTCAGCCCGATAGCTTGCGAACCGGGGTCTTCCCGCACGCTGGCGAATGAGTTTTTCGCGACGCTGGCGGTAGGCGGTGATGTTAGCTGTGTTCATTGAGGGCGGGACGTTCTCTCTTCGCGAGTGTTGAGGAGTTCGGGGTGGTGAACCCGTATCTGTTCTTGTCATCCTGAACGCAGTGAAGGACCTGCTTTAAGTTGCGTAACCCACGAACCATTGCTAAACATGCGGCTGACCCGCGAAAATTCTTCCAGAGAGCAAATTCGTCCCACGACACGCGAGAGCAGGTCCTTCGCTACGCTCAGGATGACAGCCGTATATCTTGCCGGCCCCTGGGAAATGGTAGCTATCAAACTCTTCCTGACAACTGACGATTGACACCTTCTTCCTGACAACTGACCACGGACCACCGGCAACTGCTTCATCGCACCGGCTCATACTCGGCAACCTCTCCCTTGCTCATCACGATCTGCCACAATTGCATGCGCCGGGAGCGGAATCCACCGGCCGACATCATCAGGTATAGCTTCCACATGCGGAAGAAGCGGTGATCGTACCGCTGCTTGTCGAGCGTGCAGTAGCGGGTCTCGAAGTTCTTCCACCAGGCCATCAGCGTCTTGACGTAGTCGGGACCAAAGTTGTGCCAGTCCTCCATAACCAGCAGGTTTTCCATGGCTTCGCCCAATTGGGTAATGGAAGGGACCACGCCGTTAGGGAAGATGTATTTGTCGATCCAGGGATCGGTCGAGGTTTTCGAGCGATTGCCGCCGATGGTATGCAGCAGGAATAGCCCCGTATCCTTCAGCTTGGCCCGTACCAGTTCCAGGAAAGGGCGGTAGTTGCGATAGCCGATATGCTCACAGAGCCCAACCGCCGCCACACGATCGAACTGGCCCTTCTCCCGAATTGCGTCGCGATAATCTTTCTCCTCGATGCGCACCGGCAGGTCAGCACAAAAATCGCGGCCAAAGGCAACCTGCTCTTTGGAAATGTTGTAGGTCACCACCTCGCAGCCATATTCCTTGGCCATAAAGCGCGCCAGGCCGCAAAAGCCGCCGCCCAGCTCCAGTACCCTCATGCCGGGCTTGAGTTGCAGCTTGCGGCAGATGAGATGCAGCTTGCTTTCTTGCGCGTCTTCAAGGTTGTCGGCGTCCTTCCAGTAGGCGCAGGTGTACTGCATGTTCCGATCGAGCATGATGCGGTACAGATCGTTGCCGATGTCATAGTGCTGCCGCGCCACCTGGGTTGCGCTGGACTGCTTCTGCAGATTAAAGGCGGCGCTCTTGACGCCCAGCCACAGCATTTCAAGCGTGCGCACGTGACTTGCAAGCTGGACGCGATGCATTCGACAGAAGAACTCGCTCAGGTCGGCAACGTCCCACCAGCCGTCCATGTACGACTCGCCGACTCCGACAGAGCCGTGACCGAGCGCGCGCTGGTAGAAACGCTCGTCGTGTACCTGGATGTCCCAGGGAGCAGGTCCGTTGAGCTCGATCTCGGCGAGCGCCAGCAGCTCTCGAATCTTTTCTTTCGCAGTCATTAGGTCGCAGGGCTACAGTTCCAATGTAGATAAGGAAGCAATTTACAGGAGACGCCATTGCGCGACAATCAAAGTTGAGGCGCCTGCAACCCCCGATAAGATTCTTGCGACTGCAGGGAAGAAATCGCTTCCTGAGAGTTTGCACAGTTATGTGTGTTATGTTATGTATATTTCTCGAAAGAAGGGCTCATGCCAAACCCAAACTCAGCCCAGGACATTCGTTCATTCTTGATCGAGCGGTACATCAAGCCGGCACGGCGCCGCGGAGACAAACGGGTGAAAATCGTCGCTGGCGAGGTTCATCGAGGGCTCAACCTGACCAACCGTGTACCCAATGTTTGTCAGGTCTTGGAATCAAAGAAGTTCCGGCAAGAAAATCAACTTGAGATTGAGGAGCGGTCTGGACCTCCTTCGGGGATGGGAACGCGCATGACCTATGTTTACCGTTTACTGGACGAAGGGCGTCCCGCGGTCTCGACAAAGGACGATTCCTTCGAGAAATTGCGCGGTCTGCTAAAGGATGAGTTTCGCAAACTCGGAGGTGGTGAAACGTTCCTGCGAAAAGAACGGGCTCACTTCTACGACCGTGATGGCAGCAAGTGAGTTTCGTTTATTGGGACAGCATGCTGTTCATCTATTGGCTGGAATGGCATTCACAATACGGCCCGTCAGTTGAAAACATCTACCGGAGGATGTCTCACAGAGGTGATCAGCTTTGCACCGGCGTGTTCACGATCGGTGAGGTACTTACGGGGCCGTACAAACTTGGCAGCAGCGAAAAAGCGGAGGAGCTCACGAGGTTTTTCGGTAGCGGCTCAGTCCGCATTTTGCCATTCAACTTCGAAGCCGCCGAGCGTTATGCACAGATTCGAGCCAAATACAACGTCTCTCCAGCCGATGCGATTCAGCTCGCGACAGCCGCAGTGGGGCAAGTGGATTTGTACATCACCAATGACAAGAAGATAAAGAACTTAATCATTGATGGAATTAAGTTCATCGCGGGGCTGGACGGAGTCGTGTTCTGACCCAGCCAAAGAGCGGGACGCCGAACCGCCTCTGCAACCCTCGTGCAATTGACCCGGTTTCGCCCAAAATGTTATAAGAAACCGCTCTGTAATATGCTCGCCAACCAGGGACGTACGTCCCGGCAGCGGGTGTTTTTTCCCGGCGCGGCCAAACCTCAACACTTCCGTCTTGAAGTGGAAGCGTGTTCTCGGGATTCCAGCAGGTATTAGCGCAGGTTTTGCTTTCCACTTGAGGGAAGGGAAGCGCGCGAGCCCATCCTGCTGGCGGTACCTGACTTTTATGAACGCTAATCTGCGGAGAATCGTGGAACAGCGCACCAGTAATCATCATCAGACGTGGGCGCTCCGCGCAGCCCATCGGAGAACTCGTATGCAAATATGGCTTGCCGCAGTACGGCAACTGCGGCCCCTGCAACGTCGGGGCGCTGTCATCGCCGCTCTCGTATCTCTTCTCTTACTGAACGTCTCAGCCTTTGCCCAGCCCAGCAGCGAAGCCGCGGGCGAGGCCAGCCTGCGCCTGCCTGACCTTTCTTCGGTCAGCTTCCTGGGCATGAACGGGCATAACCTGCTGCTTGTCGGAATCGCCTTCTGCTTCTTTGGATTGCTGTTCGGCCTGGCGATTTACATGCAGCTCAAGAACCTGCCGGTCCATCGCACGATGCTCGACATCTCCGAGCTCATTTACGAGACCTGCAAGACCTATCTCCAGACCCAGGGCAAATTCATCCTGATTCTGTGGCTGTTCATCGCCGTCATCATCCTGGCTTACTTCGGATGGCTGGCACCCGTGCCTGGCAAGCCGGTCGCCGTCACCCTGCCGATCATCCTCCTGTTCAGTGTTATCGGAATCTGCGGCAGCTACGGCGTGGCGTGGTTCGGAATCCGCGTCAATACCTTCGCCAATTCGCGTACCGCCTTCGCCAGCCTGAAGGGCAAGCCGTATCCCATCTACGCCATTCCGCTGAAGGCGGGCATGTCGATCGGCATGATGCTGATCTCGGTCGAGCTGCTCATCATGCTGTGCATTCTGCTGTTTGTTCCGGCTGACTACGCCGGCCAGTGCTTCATCGGTTTCGCTATCGGCGAGTCGCTGGGTGCGGCCGCGTTGCGTATTGCCGGCGGCATCTTCACCAAGATCGCCGACATTGGCTCCGACCTGATGAAGATCGTCTTCAAGATCAAGGAAGACGATGCGCGCAACCCGGGCGTCATCGCCGACTGCACCGGTGACAACGCCGGCGACTCGGTTGGACCCAGCGCCGACGGTTTTGAAACCTACGGCGTGACCGGCGTCGCGCTGATCACCTTCATCCTGCTGGCGGTGCGCGATCCCCGAATCCAGGTGCAGCTGCTGGTTTGGATCTTCGTCATGCGCGTCATGATGCTGGTCTCCAGCACCTTCGCGTACTTCCTGAATGAAACCATCGCCAAGGCGCGCTTTGGCAACGCTGACGATATGAACTTCGAGGCGCCGCTTACCTCCCTGGTCTGGTTGACGTCCATCGTTTCCATCTTGCTCACCTATGTTGTTTCTAAAGTGATTATTCCTGAACTTGGCGGAGACAACACGCAGTGGTGGAAGCTGGCGACCATCATCTCGTGCGGAACCCTGGCGGGAGCCGTAATACCCGAATTAGTAAAGGTGTTCACCTCCGTTTCCTCGGGACATGTCAAGGAAGTTGTGACTTCGGCAGAGGAAGGCGGCGCTTCACTCGATATTCTGTCGGGTCTGGTGGCCGGCAACTTCTCGTGCTACTACCTCGGTTTCACTATAGTGGCGCTGATGGCGATCGGCTCCTATGTCAGCACCCTGGGCTTGGGCGCCATCGTTGGGGGCGTTCCAATAATGCTGGCCCCGGCGGTGTTCGCCTTCGGCCTCGTCGCCTTCGGATTCCTGGGCATGGGACCGGTGACCATCGCGGTCGATTCCTACGGCCCGGTGACGGACAATGCGCAGTCGGTGTATGAGCTGTCGCTGATCGAACAGATCCCCAATATTCAGGGCGAACTGCAACGGGACTACAAGATCAACGTCAACTTCGAACGCGCCAAGCACATGCTGGAAGAGAACGACGGGGCCGGCAACACCTTCAAGGCCACCGCCAAACCGGTGCTGATTGGTACTGCCGTGGTCGGCGCCACCACCATGATCTTCTCCATCATCATGGCCCTGACGCATGGCCTGACGGAGGACGTCAACAAGCTGTCGCTGCTGCACGCTCCCTTTGTGCTGGGATTGATCAGCGGCGGCGCCGTCATCTACTGGTTCACCGGAGCGTCGATGCAGGCGGTGACCACCGGCGCCTATCGCGCGGTCGAGTTCATCAAGGCGAATATCAAACTCGAAGGCGTGGAGAAAGCTTCGGTAGAAGACAGCAAGAAGGTAGTGGAGATCTGTACCAAGTACGCGCAGAAGGGCATGTTCAACATCTTTCTGGCCGTCTTCTTCGTCACCCTGGCCTTCGCCTTCGTGGAGCCGTTCTTCTTTATCGGCTACCTGATTGCCATCGCGATCTCCGGCTTATACCAGGCCTTGTTCATGGCTAATGCCGGCGGCGCGTGGGACAACGCCAAGAAGATCGTCGAGGTGGAGCTGAAGCAAAAGGGAACTGCTCTGCATGATGCGACCGTGGTCGGCGATACGGTGGGCGATCCCTTCAAGGACACGTCATCGGTCGCTCTGAACCCGATCATCAAATTCACCACCCTGTTCGGATTGCTGGCGGTGGAACTGGCAGTTCAGTTAACCGCAACCAACGGGAATGCGTTCACTCACATCCTGGCAATCGTGTTCTTCGCCATCTCGTTCTTCTTCGTGCATCGCTCGTTCTACGGAATGCGGATCGTGAAGGAAGGGAAGTAAGAACTAGTTGGTAATTAGTGATTAGTATTAGTTCGGGCGGACTTCGGTCCGCCCGTTTCGTTTTTCATCGCGAGGGAGTGGGTGTCCCAGTCGGGCTGGTTTTGCCCGGGCGGGGCTTTTCTTCTGGAACGAACACTCCCACCCGGCAAGAGCAGCCGGGATGGGGCGCCGGTCGCGCTCCATTTGTTCGCGTGGGAGTTTCTGCGCGGCGTAGCTATGAGGTAGAGTGTCAGGTCTCAAGGAGGAAGTACGAATGGCCGGTCCACCGAGCAAGATCATGATCATCCGCCACGCCGAGAAGCCTCCGAGCGAGCCCAACACCGAACCACTCGATGTAACGCTGGAGGGAGAGTCGGGAAAAGGGAAGTCGCTGATCGTGGCGGGATGGCAGCGAGCCGGAGCGTTGAATGCATTCTTTGCGCCGTACAGCGGTGCTCCAGAGAACTCTCATGTCGCCAAACCGGACTATATCTACGCCGCCGATCCTAAGGGTGAAAGTAAGCGACCTTGCGAAACCGTCACGCCGCTGGCGGCTTGGCTGGGCTACCAGCAGGGCACCGCGCAGTTCAATGTGAGTTACGAGATTGGCGGCGGGGAGAAAGACGTGGCCAGCAGTGCGCTCGCTCTCGACGGAGTAGTGCTGATCTGCTGGGAGCACGACAACATCATGCCCAACCTGATGACGGCCATTGACAACATCCAGAAGATCCACAAGTTCAAAAATCTTCCGCGCGCATGGCCCGACGTCTTCGATCTGGTTTGGGTTTTGGATTGGAATAGCAGCAATAACGATTACGACTGGACCCAGACGCATCAGCACCTGATGGCCGGCGACTCAGCCTCATAGAGCTAACGAAGCAATTTCTCGGTTGCCCCATCCCGGCTTCTTTTGCCGGGGTGGGAGTGTGCAGATCACCAACCGGGCGGAGCAATTGGGCCACGCAGCAAACTTGGCGGCCGCCTTCCAATGCCTCGGAACTAGCTATTCGTCGAACTCCGGGTGCTGCTTGGCCCATGCGATGAGATCCTGGCGGGCCCACAGTACGCAGCCAATTGTTGGGCGGTATGTGCCTTCTTGATATTTCTTGCGGCGATCGCCGCCGCCGACGAGGAAGCCTGAGTCTTCCGGGGCAGGCCCGAGATCGACCGCCAGTGCTCCGCCGCTCTGCGGCACTGTACGTAGCCACGCAAGATGAGGACTGACTTCTGCCGTACTCTCCGAGTACAGCCACGATGCCAGCATCAGGCCTTTGATGGCGGGCTGCTTCTCTATCGACTTCGCGGTTCGGAAGTAAGAAATATTGGCCTGTTTCTCGAGCAGCATCACTCCGCCTTTGCGGCGGGGGTTGAGGTGAAATTCAAATAGGGGAGACAGCCCACCCATGCGGCCAAGCACGTGCCAAAGCAGCTTCAAGGTCTGAGGAGACTGAAAGACCCAGGAGCGTGGTAAGCCGGTTATCTCCCAATGGAACTGTCCGGCAGGGAAGCGCCGCAAAGTTGCCAGTCGCGCCATCTCGCGAAAGCGGACGTCATCGAAGCGAAACTTCGGTATCCACGCAGGTGTGGGATTTGCCCAGAACACGAACTCGTCGGCAAAGAGCTCTTTCACGCGCTCGGCAACCGGCAACGCTGGGACCTGGGTGACCGCGTGTTGCGACGCGAGCAGCAACAACGCTCGCTCCACTTCCGTATCATCCGCATTCGACGCGATGGAGTTTCGAAGCGCTTGTACAGGGCCTTCGCCGCCCTGAGCTGTGACTTGGGATAGAAGCTGGAACGCGGCAGCCGGATCGGCATACGCACCCAGGCGCTTCACAACTTGCGCCAGGGGAGCTTGCGTGAGGGCGTGGCCACAAGCTTCGGAGGCAAGCCTCAGCTGATCTCGCGCACCGGCTCGCTCGGTCATGCGGGACGACGCGGCTGTGGCCGATGCTCGCTATTTCCGGCGCGCGTGTTGAAAACGGAACCGGAGATCGCGCCGCAACACGCTGAAGGGCCTCGCATCCCAGCTATTTTATACTGCTGTTGTTGGACGGGAGCGCCGCAAGCTCGCGAATCACGGGCCAAACATTGCGGCGCTTCCGGGTACCGCAACGACGCGGCTATAGTAATCCAAGGCGTGAGAGTGAAGGGTCTTCTTAAGGCGGCAAAGGCTTCGCTGTTGCAAACCAGGTGTCTGGGGCTGTTTCCTGCCGTCGCGAGCAGCGGATGGCGATCGCGCCGGCTGCTGATTCTTTGTTACCACGGCATTGCCATGGGAGCAGAGCACGATTCGCATCCGGAAATGTTTCTGCCCGCTGCGATTTTCGAGCGCCGGCTGGCGATGATGAAAGACTTCGGCGCCAATGTTCTCGATCTGGGCGAGGCGCTTCTCAGGTTGCAAAACGGCACGCTTCCTCCGCGCGCTGTAGCCATCACCTTCGATGATGGCTGGGCTGACTTTTACGTCAAGGCCTATCCCGCGCTGCGCAAGTTTGGATTTCCCGCGACGGTTTATCTCACTACTTATTACTGCTTCAACAACCGTCCGATTTTTCTTTTCGCCCTGAGGCACATGATGTGGAAACAGCGCGACCGGTGTATTGAAGGTCATCGCCTGGCGTTTCTGCCGCAGGTGCTGGACTTTCGCACCCAGGAAGGTCGGGACCGCGTTTTGCGGAGCATACAGAACCACGTGACGGCCGCAGACCTTTCGGGTAAGGAGAAGGATGATCTGGTTGCCGAGTTCGCCGATGTGATCGGTTTCGATTTCTCAGAACTGACTTCCCACCGTCTGTTTCATCTCATGACCCCTGACGAGGTGGCTGAAACCGCAGCAGGCGGGCATCGACATTCAACTCCACACCCACCGCCATCGGACCCCGGAGGAACGAAGTTTATTTGTGCAAGAGATTCAGCAGAACCGGCAGTACATCACCGAGCTGACTGGACGCGATCACCTGGTCCACTTTTGTTATCCCAGCGGCGCCAATCAGCCGAATTTTCTGCCCTGGCTGCGGGAGGCCGGTGTCGAATCCGCGACCACTTGCAATCAGCACTACGCCTCTCGACAAAGCAACCCGTTGTTGCTGCCGCGGCTTTTGGATCAGTCGGGAATTTCGGACCGCGAGTTTGAAGCATGGCTGACCGGCTTTATGGCTTTCATGCCCAAAAGGTCGATCGAGTATCCCCAGGTCGCTCCGGTATAGAGGCACATGTATTCTCCGAAAAGTGCTAAACCTGAATGAACAACTGCTGCCCGTCTCGTTGGCGCAGCCGCAGGCCAACCGCACCATCGATTACGCGGCATGAAATTGTTTAGAAACACAAAGACCGTGCGTTGCCGGATGAGGGTATTGCTAAAACTCGTATTGACGATTTTGTTGTGCGCCCTTCCTGCGCTGGCCGACATTAATCCCGGCGAAATTTCCAACCTGAATGTGAGCGTTACTCCCACCACGGCGACGATTACCTGGACCAGCGCCCACGCGGGCTCGAGTTGGGTCTATTGGGGCTTTCGCGGCTCCGGCGTAGCGGTAAAGACGGGACAAAACGACGACGTGACCGCGCATAGCGTCACCCTGACCGGGTTGGTGCCGTACAACTCGCGGGCGGGCATGGGCGATGTCGGCAGCTATGACTACTACGTCGCCACCCAGAGAACTTCCGATGGCAAATGGTCGAGTTCCGGTGGACCGACCACCAACGCCTACTCCTCGGTGAATAACTTTCACACCACGGCGCTGGACACCTCGGCTCCGTTGCGCGTTTCCACCGTCACCATCGGCCAGAAGCACGTCTACCCCGGGCACAATCTTTACGTGCTGCCGGTGGACTCGCTGCTGGCAGGAGGCGCAGGTAAGCAGGCTGGCGATGTAGCCGTCCTGACCTCGGCCACGGTGAAAGACGCAGAGAACAACGACACCGGATGGCAGGTGGATGCGCTCACCAGCCTGCGCTCGTATCCCGGCGGATTTAATCCCGGCAAGAAATGGAATCGCGGCATCAACCTGGTCGGCGGCGGCCCCAATGCAGGTAAGCAATTTGTGGCGGGGATCGCGGAGGCAAACTTCGTCTCCACCCCCATGCAGATGAATGGCAATCAGGGGGCACTTTCCGTCCGCATCCCGAGTAATGCGCCTGCCGGAACCTATACCCTGAACGCAACATTGCAAATGTATTCCGATTGGGGAGCCACGGTTGCGGTAGGCGATCCGATTTCTATCACCTGGTCGTTTACCGTATACCCGCCCGCGGCGTTTACGGCCACGCCGCCGGCTTCTTTTCCTGCGATTCCGGATTTGGGTAAGTGGCAGAGCACCATGACTTCAAACAATCACGGCGGGGAGTACTGGTGCACGGAATCCGAGAGCCGTACTCCGATCGCGTCGTTGGAATTCGGTTCGTTCTTAGGGCCCGGTTATGAGCTGGTGGGCAACTTCACCGCCGCAAACCAGCCCGACGCACAGAAACCCTACAACTATGACGGTGGCCGAGTCTACATGCAGATCGCCGACTATCAATACAACACGCCGGGAATGCCGGGGTATCACGACTTAAACCGCAAGGCCCATTGGCAGCACTGCGCGCAGATGGTCCTCTATCCTTATGACAATTGGTTAGCGCGCTCATTGGGCGCCCAACTGAATGAGCCTAACCAGCACCTGTTCGGCACGGGAATGTACTACGCGCGGACCCACGACGCGACGGCGGCTGCGGCTTTGCGGCACGCGACCGACACGTGGGGCGCGTTCAATGGCTTTTATGGCACGCTCGATCCGCGTGGTATGCGATGGTTCTCCTATACCTGGGACTCTCAGATCGCCAATGAAGCCAGCGGTGCGCACGGGCCCTGGCAGTTGAGCGGCGATGCCACCGATGTCGCGCTGGCTCTGCTCGATATGTTCAGGCAGTACGACGGGGCGAGTTCGGTTCCCACCTGGCAGTATCATCCGTTCGTCCTGGGTGCGTTGCTGGAAGCGCTCATCGCGCAGTACGAGTTGGATGTGGAAATGTCGCGTACACCGGATCCGCGGATCCCGCTGGAGATCGGCAAGACCCTCTATTTCTTGTTTCAGGGCAACAATCAGAATTGGTGGAATTCGGATATTAATACCCTGCGTTACAACCCGGTCGATGTACCCATGTCGCATTCATGGAATGACACGAACTCGACCGATGTGTGGGCGGACACGAATAACCTGGTGGCTCCTGCCCTGGCCTGGTACTGGTCGAAGACCGGGGACGACACCATACGCAACTGGGGCGATGCACTGTTTGCCGCAACCTGGAAGGACAGCGGCGACCTGGAGTGGTCGGCGAAGCCATTTAATCAGGTCTACAAATGGTCGTTTGATTTTGTCCGATACCGTAGCGGAGGAAATCCTAAAGCGACCTTCCTGCCCAGCCAGAATCCGTTTGAGGGCGCGTGGAAGGACACCGTGCCGCCGTTGATATTCCGCGAATACAATTGCGGATTTGGCGAACCGAACGCTTCTGCTCTGTGTCAGGATACGAGACTGTTTGCGCCCACGGTGAATGGAAATCAGGTGACCATTACCTGGGACACGATTAAACCGGCCACTACCGAGGTGTACTACCAGCCGGGCAAAACGCCGATATGCGGTCTGAAAGACAATTCTTATCGCTCGACCCTGGCGTCCTGTGTGGGCCACTATGCCGGACACTACTCTGCGGATCCGGATGGCGTGCGGCACCATGTAGCCACCTTGAACGGACTGCCGGCGTCAACCACCGAACACTACGTGCTCTATTCGCAGGACGCAGCCGGCAACGGCGTGATGACGCCCGACGCCACCTTCACCACGGGAGCCGACGCCCCAGGTGCCAAAGCTCCAGACGGAAAGCAGTAGGCGACAAGGTTCAGCATCCCCTTCCGGCGTACACATTTCCCCGGCACGAAAATAGATCCGGCGTCAGCCGTTGCGGTCATTGTGGCTGAAGCCGGATTTCTTGTGCGGCAAAGAGCTACTACTTGCCCGGCAGGTGATAGGCCGTCGCGCCCGTACCGTTGATATATACCACCCCGTTAACGACGACCGGAGAAGTTCCGGGGTTGTCCGGTCCCAAGTCCTGCCACAGGACCGCTCCTGTGTTGGCGTCGAGCGCAAAGATACCGACGCCGCCCGGCATGTAGACGACGCCGTTCGCGAAAGCGGGAGAAGAAAAGTTATATCCGATGCCGCCCGTTGGAAACTTCCACACGATCGCTCCCGTGGAAGCATTGATGCCGTACAAGGCTGGGTTGTCGTTGCTGTCCGTGGCCCCGACATAGACCAGACCATTTCCAACCGCTACGCCCCTCATGCGCAACCCTAGAGTCGGGCTCTTCCAGTGAACGGCTCCCGTATTGGCGTTCAGCGCGTAAAGGGAACCGTCATCCATTCCACCGTAGACAACGCCGTTGGCCACCGCCGGAGAGGAACTGCCCATAGAGGTGTAATTGACACTCCAACGTGGCGCCCCGGTCTTGGCATCGACCGCATAGAGGCTGGCGCCCGAAGTACCCGCTGGGATATATACCACACCGCCGGCGACGGCCGGATTTCCGGTGGAGTATGTGCCGAACTGGAACACGGTTTTCACCCACAGCTGCGTCCCTGTGGCTGCGTCCAGGGCATACATATTGCCATCCCCAGAGATGATGTACACAATGCCGTTCGCTACTGTCGGTGAACTCCATACCGAATTGCCAGTGGTGAACGTCCACGCTGGAGCTCCGGTACGGGCGTTGAAGGCGTAGAGGTTGTTATCGAGATCGCCGATAAACACTAAGCCGTTGGCCACTGCAGGAGACGAGGGGCTCTGCTTCGTTCCTCTAGATTGGCGCCACAACTGGGTCCCGGTATTAGCGTCGAGGGCGTAGAGATAATGTGCGTTCTCAGCATAGAAGTCGGCGTCCACGTACATCACGCCATTTACCACCGCTGGCGATGCAGACCCGCCCTGGCCGTAGACTTGATTCCACTTCACTTCCAGGTTCGGTACCGTGGTGGGGCTGAGTATGAACTCGTTTGGGTTGGAGCGGCCGCCACAGGATGTAAAGCCAAACTGCGGCCAATTGACCACCAGCGTGCGTGAGAGGCCACTGCACGCCAGGTCGACTTGCGCCATGGCTGGTTGAGCAACGAGCAGGGCGCAAAATGCAAGAGTGAATGCAAAGGCAGCTTTAATTCTCACCGTTTTCTCCTCGTAGAAAATGCTTTCCAGACGAGCGGTTCGGCAGCGGGGACCTGAGCGGCGCGACTTCTATCGGGCGCTGCGCGACAGGAAGTATGCTTCCGCTAGTAGTCAGGGGCAAGTTAATTTTGCGGAGGAATTGAGGTGCCCCACTCGGGCTGTTATTGCCCGGGAGGGGCTTTTTCTTCGGGGCACGAACACCCCCACCCCGGCGAACGGGGTCGGGATAGGGCACCCGGCTAATTACTGCCTTACTCCTTCATCTTCTCTTTCACGCTCTTGGCCAGCTTCTCGATTTGGTCAGCCTTCTTGATGACGTCGAGCGAGATTACGTTTTCGTTGGTCTTGTCGACATACTGCTTCAGCTCGGTTGCCAATTGCAGCAACTTATCGGTGTCACGCTTGATCTCCTGCTCGCGCTGAATGTTGCGCTGCTTGGCGGCATCACGCTCGACTTGCTGCTCCAAAGGGGTTTGGTTCCGCTGCTGCTGCTCGGTCCCGGGCGGAGGCGGGAATTGCGGCGTCGGCAAAGCCTGTGACAGTAACGGGGCGGATAAGACGGTGTTTAGTGCAATCAACAGGAGAATAGCGGCGCGGGCTTTGCGCGCAGTTGGAAGGCCAGGAAGAGGTCTCATGATCGCTACGATTATAGTGAGGCCTCGGCGAGACGTAAGCGGCTCCGTGATCAGCAGATGGCTTCCCGTTTGCGTCGCAAGACATGTGTCGTCGGCTGAAGCCGACTCTGGATTATCTATATGCACGTTTCCCAGCGTTGAAACGCTGGGCTAAGCTCTGCTGCGCCTACGGCGCGGGTTTGTGCCGCTGTCCGTTTCAGTATCGGCGGCTTATTCATCGGCCTGAAGGCTGATGCTCCACCCGGGCCGATGCTTCCACCCTTGTATAATCGCGCCATCGATGCTATTTTCTGCGTTCTTCGGCTCGCTGTTCGATAGCTTCGCTCCCCACGACGTTATCCATCTCTTTGACGATTGGCGCGCGGACAGCCTCGACTTTCTGCGTTACCAGGCGCCGCGCATTCTCGCCATCATCATCGTTTCGTTCGTCCTGGCGCGGCTGCTCAAAGTGGTGTCACGGCACCTTGCCGATCTGGGCGACAAACAGGTGCTGCCTTCGACGGTGCGGGCGCAGCAGCTGCGCACCTTGTCGAGCATCATCTACAGCGTTGGCGTTTTCATCATCGCTTTCCTGGCGGTGATGCAGATTCTGACCCAGCTCAACATCAAGGTTGAGCCGCTGCTGGCCAGCGCAGGCATCGCCGGCCTGGCCATCGGCTTCGGCGCGCAAACGCTGGTGAAAGACTTCATCAACGGATTCTTCGTGCTGGTCGAAAATCAGTACGACATCGGCGACACCGTAAAGATTGCGGGAGTACAGGGAGTGGTCGAAACCATGACGCTGCGCCGCACAGTTTTACGTGATGCCGATGGAACTCTGTACACCGTGCCCAGCAGCCAAATCACCATCGTCAGCAATCTGACGCGCGACTGGACGCAGCTCACCATGAAGATCTCCGTCAGCTACAAGACCGACAGCGATAAGGTCATCGGGCTGTTGAAGGAAGTCGCAACCGAGGTGGCGCACGATCCCAAGTTCCAGGGCGATATCATCGCCCAGCCCGAGGTTCCCGGCATCGATCGCGTGAACGGAGACGAGGTGGAGTATCTGCTGCTGGTGAAGACGCTTCCGGGGAAGCAGTACGACATTAGCCGCGAGCTGCGCCGTCGCATCAAGGTGTGCTTCGAGAAGCAGGGCATCGAGCCGGGCAATCCAAACAAGGTTTACGTGGCGGATAGCGGAAGAGCGGTGTAGCAGCGGTCGGCCGTTGCCGGCGGTCAGTTATCAGAAAGAAAGTACGAGTTTCGAGTTAAATCGGGGCCAAGTTCCAGGTGTTTTCAAATCGCGTGGATGCCCGCGGTGCGAAGCTCCCGTCCCGCAGAGCGGGACAGCGGAGGATAGCCCAGCGCTGGGAGGCGATGGTAAGGAGTTGCGATTCCCGTAGCGACGGCAGATGTTTCGAGCGAGGAGCGAAAAGCAGGTCCTTCGCTTCGCTCATGATGACAAACAATTTGAGACCCACGTCACCGGTTGCACGTATCGGAATGATGTAGCGTGGCTGGGAGCGCAAGCCTGATACCTGACATTCGATAACCCATCTCTGGCAGCGGCCAACCGGAACTGAGAACTGACAACTGACAGCTCACCCCTGCGCATCTCACTCAGCGCACATGTGGGGCATGCTCCTTTTCGACGCCGCGCTGGCGGTCCTGCTGATGGTCGGCTGGTACTTCGCCTGGCGCGAGGTCAATCGGCTTAGAGCGGAAAAGATTCTGCTGTGGGTGCGGCGAGCTGTCGCCGGGCGGGCAGCTGTCTCGCGCGCATGCTGGCGCGGTGCTTCGCACTTCGATGTGGAGTTGCGCTTTAACGCGGCTTTTCGCGAGAGCTGGCTGAGCGTGGATCTCATGCCGCGCGAAATGCCAATCCAATGGTTGATGGCATGGCTGCGTAAGCAGACGGAACAGGTCACGTTTCGTGCCGAGATGGAACATCGCGCGACCACCAATCTGATCGTCGCCAATCAGAGATGGGGAGGCCGTACCTCAAAAACAGCAGCTCTGCCGGAAGCGTGCTACAGCCTGGGATCGCTGGTGATCACGACGCGGGAAGACTGGCAAAGCGAGACCGCCATCATCGAGCGCATTCTGGCGGCACGGTCGAATGAGCCAATCCAGGTTGAGTTCCGCAAGCGATCGCCGCACCTCGTGGTCACCGCGCCTCTGAGTTCACTGACTCCGGAGGAAGAGGATTCGGGCCTGTTCGGATTGTTGCAGGAACTTGCAACTTGCGGCGCTGCGCGGCAAGAGTAGGATTCGTTGTCCGTGGATGCAGTTTGGGCCGGTGTCGAAACTGCAGGTCCCTCGGCTTCGCCTCGGGATGACACACGTTGGGAAAGGGCACCGCGATCGGGATGACACACGTGAACAACAGGTCCTTCGCTCCGCTCAGGATGACAAGCTTTATTGCTAATTGTTAATTGCTTGCGCTATTTCCCCAGTCCTGCCCAGCCCTCGAGCAGCTTGATAGTCGCGGCGTAATCCTCGTCGTCCCAACCCTCTTCACTGGCGAGCTCGTAAATCTCATCGACCGTCTCGAGCGCGGGCAGCTTCACCCGAGCTTCTTTCGCCGTGTCGAGCAGCAGGTGAATGTCCTTGTGCATCAGCCGCAGGGGGAAGTTGGGCGAGTAGTCGTGGCGCAGCACAAACGGGATCTTGTAGTCGGTCACGCCGGACTTGATCATCGAGGCCTGGATCAGCTCCACCATCTTTTGCGGATCGACGCCGAGTTTGCGGGCTAGCGTCATGCCTTCGGCGAAGCCTTCGTAGATCAGCGCAATCTGCAGGTTCATGCAGAGCTTGGCCGATTGTCCCTTGCCGGTTCCGCCGATGTGGATGACGCTCTTGCCCATCGCCTTGAACAGCGGCTGAAGGAACTCTACGGCTTCCGCCGTGCCGCCCACTATGAAGATGAGCTGGCCATTTTCGGCGCCGATCTTGGAGCCGGTCACGGGCGCGTCCACCCACTGCACGCCTTTGTCGGCGATGCGTTCGGCGAACTTGGTGGTCGCCGAAGGCGAAATGGTGCTGGAGTCGACCACGATCATGCCTTCGTGCAGCGACTGTTCCACGCCGTCGGAGCCGAACATGACGCGTTCCACCGCCGCCGTATCCGCCACGCACATCCACACCACTTCGCATTCCCTTGCGGCGTCGGCCGGTGAGACAGCAGTCTTGGCGCCCTCAACCGAGGCTCGAGCAGTACGGTTCCAGACACAAACCTCATGTCCAGCTTTGACCAGATTGGCGGCCATGGCACGGCCCATGATTCCAAGACCGAGAAAGGCGATGCGCATTCGCTTCTCCTTAAGTGAATCACTGATTTAAGCTGACTGGCCGGAGAAGGTCAAGGAAAGCATCGCTAAAGCATCGCGAAGCCGCGATTCGGTAACGAGAATGTTTTCCTTTTGCGGTCGAAGCGCTTCGAAAAGCGAAACTTTGGTAATCCGATGCGGGAGCCTGGCAGGCCGGAATACCGTGCGCCAGGAGATTTCTCGCCGCGCAGCCTATTGCTTCTTCCTAAACCTCCAAGCAGTCGGCGCGCGGCCAAATCCGTTGCCTCCCGGTAAATATTCGCCGCAAAGTGACCTCAACGGAAGCAATAGTAAATGCACGTTATTGCAGTCGCTGGATGACCAGAAATGCAGATTGCGGCTGCGGCTCGCATGGGTTACCGATTTGATAACTAGGGATGGGGAAGTTTTTTAACCCAGAAGATACTCGACAAGCCTCCTGAAATGGGATAACTTTGCTTCCCGTGAGTGTTCTGCGCCCTAGTGCGTGGGTGGCGGGACGTGTTACTCAGTGGCCCAACTTCCGTACGTCTGACTGGTGCACCGGCAGGCGACGGTTCGATCTAACAGGAGGAAACATGAACTTTGGCCGCAGCAAAGCAGTTTTGCTCGCCACCGTCTTCGCCCTTGTGTTCTCCGCTCCGGCGTTCGCTGCGACGTTGTATTCACAGTCGTTCGACCAGACCGGCGTGGCCTACGCTTCCCAGAACGACTCGGGTGGCTTAGGGAACTTCGCTTCCACCTACGACGACTTCAACATCAGCGGCGGCAATTACACCATCAACGAGGTCCAGTGGACCGGCGGATATTTCAATGGTAACCCGGGATCGATCACCGGTTGGACCATTAACGTTTATTTCGACAACAGCGGTGCGCCGGGCGCACTGCAGTACACCGACCACATTTCCGGCAACGGCAATGAGACCTCGCTGGGCAACTTCGGTGGCACCCCGAGCTACAGCTACGATGTCAGCGGCTTGAACTTCGGCGAACTCGCCGGGGTTAAGTACTGGCTCTCCGTGGTTCCCGATCTCAAGTTCCCGCCGCAGTGGGGCTGGGAGACTTCGGCTCAGGGTAACGGCGTTGCGTACCAGAGCTACTTCGGTACCAGCGGCCCCATCAGTGCAGATATGGCCTTCACGCTCATCGGCACCCAGGTTCCGGAACCCGGATCCCTGATACTGATGGGAACCGGCGTGCTCGGATTGGCTGGCGTCATCCGCCGCAAGCTGCTCTAAGACTCACACAACCTGAACACCACAGCCGCCTTCGGGCGGCTTTTTTGTTGGTGCTTATTTTTCGCTGGTGGCGGGTAGCTGGAAGCTGAATCTCAGCTGTAGTAATAGCGTCGAACCCGAGAAGGGAAGAGCTTCACCAGGCCCATGCCACCCAGGAAGCCGCCTACATGCGCCCAGAAGGCGATGCCGGTTGAGCCGCCGTTGTTGGCCACGATGGAGGTCGCTGCGCCGCTGAGGAACTGCGTGATGAAGAAATAGCCCAGCACGATCCACGCCGGCAGCCATACGAAGAACACAAAGAAGAAGGGAACCAGGGTCAGCACTTTGGCGCGAGGGTAGAGCACGAAGTACGCGCCCATAATTCCTGCGATCGCGCCCGATGCTCCAACCGTCGGCACCGCCGCGCTCAGGTTGAAGAAGGTGTGCAGCGCGGCGGCCGCGAGACCACTCAACAGGTACAGCAGAAGGTAGCGGAAGTGTCCCACGTAATCTTCGACATTGTCGCCAAAGATCCACAGCGCAAGCATGTTGAAGATCAGGTGTAGCCATGAGCCGTGCAGGAACATGGACGTTAGCACAGGGACAAAAGCTGCCGCCGGAGGCACGTAACGGGTGCCAAGCTGGTATACCAGGTTCCAGGGAACGTAGCCCTGATTGAAAAGGACCACCGAGATCCTGGCCGGCACCATGCCAAACTGAAAGATGAAGCGCTCAAACTGTTGTGCACCGCCTAAGAGAATGAAGCGCTCCAGAACATAGATGAGCGTGTTCGCCGCGATCAGGGTGTAAGTGACGTAGGGCGTGCCGACGCGCGGAGCGTCATCTTTCAGCGGGATCATAGGAAAGAAGTGGCCAGTGGCCGGTGGTCAGTGGCTGAGCAAGCGAGCGGTAGATGACGAGTCAACACCTGCACATGCGTATGGAACCAGAGAAGATCAGAATTCCTAACCGGCCACGGGCCACCAGCCACCAACCACTGCTGGTTGACCGATTCTTCCTGAACGTACACGATACCAGAAGCATGGCACTCAATGGTGTGATCGTCGTCGACAAGCCACAAGGATGGACCTCGCATGATGTCGTGGCCCGTTGCCGCACTCTACTGCGGGAGCGCTCCGTCGGCCACCTGGGCACGCTGGATCCCATGGCAACCGGCGTCCTGCCTTTAGTGATCGGCAAGATGACGCGACTGAGCCAGTTTTATACGGGCTCGCAGAAACGCTACGAGGGGACGATTCGTCTGGGCGTTGCGACCGACACCTACGATGCTGACGGCGATGCGGTCGGGATCGAGCAGGCGGTTCAAGTATCACTTGAGGAATTACAGCAAGCCGTCCGCAGCTTCGTTGGGCCGATTCTGCAGACTCCGCCACCTTTCTCGGCTAAGAAGATCCAGGGCGTTCCAGCTTATAAGCTGGCTCGACGCAACCAGCCAGTCGAACTGAAGCCGGTTGAGGTTGAGGTGTTCGAGCTGGAAGTGAGGGAACTACGCGGTCAGGAAGTGGACTTTTGCTGCCGTGTCTCGTCTGGAACCTACGTTCGCAGCCTGGCGCATGAGCTGGGACAAAAGCTCGGCTGCGGAGCTCACCTTTGCAGGTTGCGTCGTACCGCGACCGCGGAGTTCGAGATCGCGGAGGCTCATACGCTGGAGGAGATTGGGCAGTTTGGGGCCGAAAGACGGATCGATGAGCTGCTGGTTCATCCGCGGAAGATGCTGCCGGAGATTCCGGCGGTCACCGCCGATCAGGAAGCCGTCGCGCGCATCCGTACCGGGCGCAGCGTGAATCTGCCCGAGATGTCGCGCTCCAAGTGGGTGAAGGTCTTCGCCGATCAGACGGAGCTCATCTGCCTCGCCAGCCGGGTGGCGGGAACCCTGTTTCATCCCAAGGTGGTGCTGATGTAGGTAGATGCCGTGGCGTAGACTTGGCCGGAGCATTACGACGGCAATGTCCGATAACAGATATTATGTAAAGTACACGCAAAGCCGCGTTTTCCCGGGCTATCCCGCCTCGGTTACCGCTGAGGGGTCAGTTTAGCGGACTATATCCCCGCATGCACGCAATGCTGAACACGCTTCAGGCCGTTGCGGTGAGCATCTGCTCCAGGTCTTCGCGGAACTTGGCCAGCGCTGCGAGCCGTTCCGGCGTTGCCTCCACCACCTCCGACTTGGCCTGAAACACCTGGTGGCCGTCTTTCTCAACCAGCACGCCCAGCACTTCGCCCATGCGCCAGCCCGGTGTGCCGACGATGATCAAGCCTGTCGGGGTTGCTCGCAACAGCGCGATGCAGCCGTCGCGCAGCACGCCGATGGTATTCGGGTAGCGCTCGAAGGTTTGCAGTTCAAATCCTGCTAGATAAAGGCGTTGTAGTTGCTCGGCCGGGTCGGGCATGGGCTTACATCTTGTAACGGCCGAGATCGTCCTCGCCCAGGTTCTCGAGGTACTTGCGAAGCTCCTCGCTGGTCACCCGGTCGCTAACGGTGGTTGCCAGTTTGCTGGTTTTGAGTACGTCCTCTTCGACAAAAATCGGGCAATCCATGCGTAGGGCCAGCGCCAGCGCGTCCGACGGTCGGGAATCGATGCTGATGGGTTCCCCGCTGCGATCCAGCCAGATGACGGCGAAGAAAGTGTCTTCGCGCAGTTCAGTTACAACGACTTTCTGAACCGTTGCTTCAAGTCCGATGAGCAGGTTCTTCAACAGATCATGGGTCATGGGGCGGGGCGTGGTAACTTTTTCGATCTCCAGCGCGATCGCATTTGCCTCGAACATGCCTACCCAGATGGGCAGCACGGTGTCGCTGCCGGCGTCCTTGAGAATCACGATGGGCATATTGGTCACCGGATCCATCATCAATCCGCGAATTTTCATCTCGACTTCCATCGTGGCTCCTTCCCTACTCAGGCTTTTGTCTAACGGCATACCAGCCGATTTATGCCGCAACTACCTGCCCTTCGATTCCTTTAAATCCTCATCGTAGTACCAACCGCGCAGACGCTTGAGCCAACCGGTGTCTTTGTACCTGCTGGGATTCGACGACATCCAGTTGCGAACCACTAAGACGGAAAGCGCCAGTACCAAGCTTAGGCGCGTCGCGACCAGCAGCCGATCTGCCACCACCGAATACTTCTCAAAGCCGGGCATGGCGGCGAAGCTCAGAACCAGAAGCGTGCCCAGGAAGAGAATCCAACCGGTCGCACTTCCCTTCTTCGCTTTCGAATTTACTGCCATTTGAAATCCTCGCCCGTTCCCTCGATGCCCTATCTGGGGGCATCGGCACCGGCACGACTAGAAGTCGTGCCCTGACGCGGGTCTTCGCTACGAGACCAACTCGCCCAGCAAGCTATTCGGAAACGCCTGCGTCACCTGAACGTTCACGTATTCTCCCGTCTTCGGTTCCGCTTTGTCGCCACAGGTGAAGTTCAACGTCTTATTCTGCGATGTACGTCCGATCATTTGGCCGCGGGCCGTGTTCTTCCCTTCAACCATTACTTCTAAGACGCACCCCACATGTCGGCGGTAGCTCACCCGCTGAATTTCCCGCTGATGCTCCTGAAGCACCTGCAGCCGACGCGACTTTTCGGCGTCGGGAATCGAGTCGGCATACTGCAATGCTGGGGTATTTGGCCGGGGCGAGTACTTGAACGAGAACACCCCGTCATAGCCGACTTCGGTCAGCAAGGCCAGCGTCTCGCGGAACTCGTCTTCGGTTTCTCCTGGGAAGCCCGCGATGATGTCGGTGGTGATGCTGATGTCGCGATGGCGCGCCGACTTCATCCAGCCAATGCGCTCCAGGTATTGCTCGCGGGTGTAGTCGCGAAACATCGACTGCAGTACGCGAGACGAGCCGCTCTGTATCGGCAGGTGCACGTGATCGCAAAGCGTGGGCACCGAGTCGATGGCGTCGATGATGTCTTTGGTGAAGTCGCGTGGATGAGACGTGGTGAAGCGCACGCGACGAATGCCTGGTAGCTCACCGACGCTAGCGAGCAATTCGGCGAAGCTCTTCTTCCCTGCCGGATCGCGATACGAATTCACGTTCTGTCCCAGCAGTTGAACATCGGTGTAGCCGGCGTCGGCCATGCGGCGCGCTTCTTCCAGCACCGACTGCGAAGTGCGGCTGCGCTCTTTGCCGCGCGTGTAAGGAACCACGCAGTAGGCGCAGAACTTGTCGCATCCCTCGATGATGGTGATGTATCCGCGATGCGGATTGCTGCGGGCGGTGAACTCAGTTTCGAAAGTCTGGTCGGTTTCGCGGTCGTCGAGCCCGGTCACGCGTGTTTGCCCGGCTTCAATCTGAATCAACAGCTCGGGCAGATTGCGGTACGACGCGGAACCGGCAACCAACGACACCCACGGTGCACGCTCGAAAATCTTCTCGCCTTCCTGCTGAGCGACGCAGCCCAGCACACCAAACTGCTTGCCCTGGGCCTTCAACTTTTTGAAGTCGTTCAGTCGATGGAAGACCTTCTGCTCGGCCTTATCGCGGATCGAGCAGGTGTTATAGAGGATGAGGTCGGCATCTTCTTCGCTGTGGACCTGGAGGTAGCCCTGCGAGATGAGCGAGCCCACGACCTTCTCCGAGTCGTGGAAATTCATCTGGCAGCCAAAGGTCTCGATATAAAACGTTTTTTGCTGCGAACTCACAATCACCCCAATGAGGGCTAGTATATCGCTTCGTAGCCGTCAGCCATCAGCTCTCAGCCGTCAGTTTGGATTTCAGGTATCAGGAGTCAGAAAGAGGCTGCCAGCCAGCCCACCAGTTTCCGCTACCAGCCCGAAAACCGACTTGTCATCTTGAGCGCAGCGAAGGACCTGCTGTTCCCTCATCACTTCATCAACCTGGTTCGCGTCAAGTCGAATTCATGGTCGATCAGCGGCCTTACCGTTTCGATGAACTTCACCGTATGCGGCAAGCTGGCATGATAGTCGAAGGCTGCGTCATCCACCCATCGGGAGTGCAGATAAAAAAGCTGCGGATCGCGTGTGGAGCAAAAAGTATTGAGGCCGAGGCAGCCAGCCTCGGCGCGGGTTGGTGGAACCACCTCGCGTAACGCGGCCTCGACGGCGTCCTGGTTACCAGGCTTGGCTCGAAATCGAGCGAAGATGTAGAGCGGTTGCGTCGCCATATGTTTTCCTTTGGGCGCTTACGCCGGTCACGTCGTTACAATGCAGTTTACAGATAAACTCGGCACGGGCCTTTTGCCGCGCCTGGCGCGGATACGCTATGGACTTCGATCAACTGGAGACTTTCCTCGAAGTAGCGCGGCTAAGCAGCTTCTCGCGCGCGGGCCAGCGGCGTTTCCGCACCCAGCCCGCCATCTCGGCGCAAATCCGCTCTCTGGAGGAGGAAGTTGGCGCCAAGCTGCTGGATCGTGGCGGCGGCCGTGTTGCCCTTACCGCTGCCGGGAGCGTTTTCAAGAAGTTCGCCGAGGATGTGCTGGAAGTGCGGCGGGAGATGCTGGCCACCGTCGCTGACACGCATCGAGTACCGCGGGGAGAGATCGTCGTCTGCGCCAATGAGGGCACCTGCCTCTATATCCTTCCCGAAGTCTTCTCTCACTTCAAACGCGAGTACCCGGGAGTCGCGGTCAGCGTGAAACGGTCCGAGCGCGGGCGCATTGTGGAGGACGTGCTGGACAACTCGTGCGACTTTGGCGTGGTGTCGATGCCGGTGAAAGACAAGCGCCTGACGGTAGTGCCGGTTCATCGCGACGAGTTGGTTGTCATCACCGCGCCGGGACACCATCTCGCCGGGCATAAGCAGGCGACGCTGGCGGATGTGTGCGAATATCCCTTGCTGCTGCCCAAAGCCGGGCGCACGCGCGATGCCCTGGAAGCGCTCTTCCGGGAGCGCAATCTGCGGCCGAGTGTCTCCATGGAGCTGGACTCCAGCGAACTGCTCAAGCGCTTTGTCGGAGCCAACGTCGGGGTCGGCTTCATGCCGCGCTCGAACGTCACGGAAGACCTGCAAGCCAAGACCCTCGCCGTTCTGACGATTGCCGATGCCACAATCCAGCGCGACCTGGCGTTGGTCTACCGCAAAGAAAAGGCGATGAGCCGCGCCGCGCAAGCGTTCATCGATATAGCGGTAAAGCTGAAGTCCGTCAATGTGGGATAGTGGGCGGCGCCCATTGCGACCTCTGACAATGTGAGACAGCCGCCAAGAGTCGCGATGGATATCCCCAGCATCGCTCGCGACCGGCTATCAAGTGCCGTGGATTGGCCAATTTGGATTGTTACAATCCTTCACACGCTGCCTCTCGCGTACGCCTTCGCTGTGTGTTATGGTTTTCAATTCGACACTAGATAGATCTCTCTGCCGGAGAATGCACGTTGTCCAAAGACATGGTTCCCAAGCGCATTTTTCTCACCAAGGGAGTGGGAAAACATAAGGAGCGCCTGACTTCCTTCGAGCTCGCGTTGCGCGACGCCGGTATCGCGGCCCAGAATCTGGTGCGCGTCTCGTCGATTTTTCCGCCCAACTGCAAGCTCATCCCCCGCAAAGAGGGACTGCCTTATCTGTCGCCGGGAGAAGTGGTTTTTGCCGTCGTGGCCGAGAACTCGACCCGCGAGCCGCATCGCCTCACGGCCTCAAGTATCGGACTCGCCATACCTGCTGATCGCAGTACCTATGGCTATTTGAGCGAGCACCATTCGTTCGGCGAAACCGACGACGTGGCCGGCGATTATGCCGAAGAGCTGGCCGCCGAGATGCTGGCAACCACGCTTGACGTCGATTTCGACGCCGACAAGTCATGGGATGAGAAGAAGCAGATTTATCGCCTGTCGAACAAGATCGTGCGAACGATGAACATTACGCAATCTGCCGTGGGCGACAAGCGCGGTCTGTGGACCACGGTGATCGCGGCGGCCATATTGATCTTCGAATAGCAAGGTGGAAGCCCCCCGCATTTATGCGGGCGGAAAGCGTCTCGTATCTCTAAAAGCGCTTTAGCGCAGGATTTCAGCTATGCGCGTCGGGGCTGCGGCTGAAGCCGATAACGTTGCAGAGGCGATTTCCCTCGCATAAATGCGAGGGCTCCCACCGGTCCACATCCGACCGCATTTGCAGCGCGATCGGCTTCTCACTTCTCGCCCTGCTTCTCCGCGATGTGGGCCAGTGCCAGCGTCATCGCCATGCCACCCAGCGTCTTCACTAGTGTGGAGTGCTGCGCGTAGAACTGGCTGGCGGTGTCGACGATTGACGGATCGTGCTTTTCGGCGGTGGCCGCCAACTGCTGCACCGCTTCCGGTGACACCTGCTGGGCCTGTTCGGGGGTAACATTCGCACTCCCACTTTGTAGGAGGCTGCCCAATGCGCCGCCGGCTGCACCCGAGCCCAACAGCGACTGCACAGCGCCCGGAGGCATCGAGCTCATGAGCTGGTTCAACAGACCGGCCTTCTGCTCTCCGCTGGACTGACTGAACAGGCTGCTCACCATTTGGCCGAAGGCTGGCGTCTGATTGGAGCGAAATGCTGCGGCCAATCCCTCAGCCATTGATGATGGTGGCGCCACCGCCGCCACCTGGCTGAAGTGCGACTCTACGTCTTGCGGATTCGCCGGTCCAGGCGTATTGCCACCGGAATACTGTGTCAAGACATTCTGCAACTGATCAAACAGGCCCATACGTTCTCCTGTGTAGCTGGGGTTGGTTGAGGAATCCCGGAAGTATAAATGGCGAGCGTGCGTAAGCGCACGTTAAAGTTGGGGAACACAAAGCTGCCAGCCGCCAGCTTCCAGCCGAAACTCATCTCCGCAGGCAGTTGTTGATCTGGATGCTTAAAGAGAGTCATTCGCCCGAGAACGCCGACGCATTGTTCATGCAGTCGAGCTGGTAGCTGGCGGCTGGAAGCTGGGAGCTGCTTACCGGTGATACACCTTCGGTTCCGGACCTTTTTCCAGCGTCTCACGATTCCAGATGAGGCCTTCGCGACCGTAGTTCGCCATCTCGAAGTCCTGCGTCAACTCCAGTGCATCTACCGGGCAAGCATCTTCGCACAGCCCGCAGAACATGCAACGGCTCAGGTCATAGGTGAACTCGGTCAGCTCTTTGCGGCGAGTCTTTTCGTTGCGCTCGCTGCCCACGACGATCAGGTTCTCCGGGCAGACCAATGCGCACAGGTCACAAGCGATGCAGAGCGATTCGTCTGTCTCGGGATTGACGTTCAGCCGCGGGGCGCCGCGAAAGCGCTCGGCAATCTGCGGCCGCTGCAAAGGATACTGCTCGGTATAAGTTTCCTTAGGATGCTGATTGCGAAACGTTACCCTCAGGCCCTGCAACAAGTCGGTGAACAGCATCTTGCGGATTGAGCTCATCCTCACCTCGCGATGGCCGCAGTGTAGCATGGGCGAGGTATCGGGCGTCAGGGATCATGGATCAGGGATCAGAAGCTACCGGCTTCCAGCCGCCAGCCTCCAGCCAAAGCTACGAGCGCGGAATCGTGTTCGGCAATACGACCACCGGAACGGGTGTTCGCTGCTGCATGTGACATCACAGGGTTGCCTTGGCTCTTGGCTGGAGGCTGGCAGCTGGTGGCTTCTTTCCGATCCCTGATACCTGATGCGTGATATTCCAAAATAAAAAGGCCCGGCTGCGAACCGGGCCCTTGCGGTGAACACCTCAACTTCTCTTAATGAGGCTCGGACTGAGGAGTCGTGGTGGTAGTCGTACCCGAATGACTGGCCCACGGGACGTCTGTCGCCTGGCGCTCGTAGAGTGGCTTGTTCTGATCGTTTGTGCTCTGCGTAGTAGTCGCCGTTCCGGTCTGAGCCGGCTGCGTGCCAACGGCGCTTGGAGTCGTGGTCCCACTTCCCGGCTGCGAGGTCGTTCCTGTCGGACCAGCCGGAGTCTGACTGGTTACCGGCGTGTTGGCCATAGAACCGTTCTGTCGATTCTGGCTATCTGAGCTCGAAGGAGAACTTGAGGTCGAGTTGCTCTGCGATCCCATATCGGTTGCGCCCGGCTGTTGCAGCATGGCCATCAGGTGGGGCTCGGGTTGCGGCGGAGCGCCTTCGCCAGGAGCGCCCTTCGGCTGCTGATCGGTTGACGGCGGTCGCTCAGTCATCGGCTGCGAATCGGTGCCCATGGTTCCCGTTCCCGAGCCATGATCGCAGCGTGCAGCGACCTCGCGCGCGCCCGTCACCTGGAAAGAACTTGCGGTGTTGGCGGCCACGTCGTCGCTTGCGCCAGCGCGCTGTGCATCCGGGGTGCCTGTGATTTCTACCTCGTGGCCGACGGAGCTCTGCAACTGGGCTTCGCCGCCCACCAGGTGGTAGATGGTTCCGTTGTGATCCGTCAGCGTGTAGTTTCCTGCCGAGCCGCTCAGGCAGCCGCGTAGTGCAGCGCCTGCGGACTGGTTGGCCGCTGCGATCTCCTGGTCCTGTGAGCCTCCGCTCATGGCCGGCTGCGCCATCCCCATCGCGCCCGCCAACAGTACTGCCGACGACAGGTAGAACGTCTTTTTCGCCAGTTTCATAACCCTGCTCCCTGGAGGCTGCCGCGGTTTGACATCAGCCGGCTATGCCCCTGCTGTTGCGTGGTTAGAACTCGGCACGGCAGATGAGTTTGCCTGAGACAGCGGCAGAATCGTGAGCTGCAGTTGCCGCTGCCTTCCCTTCTTAGTGCTGCCTGGGAGTTGACCGAGGATTCGATATCGCCGGAAATCCGGTAACCAAACACCGCAATCGACATTGAATCAGCCACTTACCCGGTCACCCAAAAGGCATCAGGAAGTCAGTTGCTATCCCTTGTGTCTTGCGGCGGCTTCGGTCATTGTGCCCACATCGACGGTGATCAAAATAGCCAGCCGAGCAAAGGAGGCGTCATGACAAACCCGGTGGTCGGAACATCTGCCCAGCGCCGCGGTTCTTCCCTGGCGGTGCTCCGTCGCTTTACCGAGTTGGTTCTGGCAGAGTTGAACGGCGTCACAGAGAAAAAAAGAAGTGCCTCGGGGGCCGAGTTTGCCGTCCTTTGCTCCGCCGAGACCTGTAATCCTGAGTCCTCTCCTCGCCAGCCGTTCGGGCTCGTCTTTCAGGAAGGACAACGCGCCACCTTCCACCTGCCTGCCGGACGTCGTTTCATCGTCGAGTACGTGAAGATCACTTGCTGGGGAGCGACCCCGCACTTACTGGTGCAGTTGACCACCGAATCGGAGCACATGTTCCGCAACATGATGCTGTGCTCCGCGTACGAAGAGCTTGCCGGTCTCTGTACGGTGACGCCGGCCTCTCCGCTGAGTCTTTGGGAGTCGACGGCCAATACGCTTTTGTTCAGCTACGGTGACGTGCGGCACTCCGCAACCGTGCCCGCCGACACCAGTGTGCAGATGTGGGGGTACCTGGAGCCAACCAGCCTGGCGGTGCTCCCACGCTGCATGCGTTACAAGCTTGGGTAGGGGAACGGGTTCCTCCTACGCACAGTCCGGCGTCTCTGGCCAAGATCAACGACGCCGTGAAGTGGGTCAGTTCAGGTTGAGCGAGCGCGGAAGTCGTTTATGGGCGTGCGCAACCTTAGTCAAACTGACTCACCCCAAGGGGTGAGGACATTGCCGCGGGGCTTCTCCTCATCCCGTAAAAACCTGGCAGCGCTCGGGCCGACAAACCGCTGCGTGATCTTCAAACAGCGCGAAAATCCGCGATGAATCAGCCGAGCTTGCACCTTCGTTGAGCCGCCGCGGCTGTCGCTGCGCCCTGCCGACTTGCGTTCGCTAGAACCTGCGCTGCACCACCAGCACCGGACACGGCGCTTCGGCCACCATGCGATAGGCGTCGTGGTGAAGATGAGTGGTCCACGGCTCTCCCGGATGGACACTCAGAATCAGCAAGCTGATGTCCTGCTCCTTCAGCAGATCGATGGTCTCGGTAACGGGATCACAGCCGAACTCCACCAAAAAGTTCACGGGTTGTTCCCACTCCAAGCCATAAGGGAGAAGCTTACGCAGCCTCGATTCGAAGTACGGCCGCAGAAACACCTCCGTGTCCTCCGGAAACGGTGCCGCGACTGGGGCGGTGACGTGCAATAGCGCGAGTTCGGCGTTGTTCCGCCATGAACGCTATGGCGTAGTCCAGTGTCTTGCTCTCGTCCACTGTAGATCAGTAGCGAGTAAGATCCGCTGCGGTCTCCAGTCTGCAAACACCCGCACCCAGGGGCCGATAACAAGGACCGGACACCGCACATGCCGGAAGATCTGCTCGGCCATGGAGCCTACTAGGAGCCTGCGCAAGCCCTTCTTCCCATGGGTACCCACGACGAGCAGGTCGGTATCTTCGAGGCGAGAATCTGCTCCACTACCTGCAAAGCCGTGCCTTTCACCAGTCGCGTATTGCACTCCACGCCCTCACAACGCTCGGCTTCCGCCCGCAGTTGAGCTTCTGCCACGACCAGAGGGTCGGAGGCTTCTACCCGTCTGGCCTCTGCATCATCGAGCGCCGTCATTGCATGAACCAACGTGATCTTCGAGGAATAGTGTTTGGCTATTACGACAGCGTAGTCGAGCGCCAACTCTGAGGTGGGTGTGAAATCTGTCGCTACAACAATATTCCTGAGTAGAAGAGTGGGTACGGCGCTTGCTAGCATTTTGCACCTCCACAATCAACCTGTCCTACTGAACCGACCCACAACTGACGACGAACTAAATGCGCCTTAACAACCGCATAGCGTCAAATCATCGCGCAGACTTCGTCAATTTTCTCCAGAACCCGCTCCAGTTTGGCCCGCTTGCGCTGAAATAGAGCGTTAGGTGGCCCACTCTGCGCCGGAACCGTGACCTTATTCATCGCCTCTTTTTCGCTGATAGAATTTCCGCAAGCCGTTCCAGTTCATCCGAATCGAACTCCATATCGCGCGCCAGAACTCTATCCAGTAAGTTCTCGCAGATCTTCAGGTCTATGCCGGCATATGGGCTTGCGACACTGCTCTGCGTGGCCCCTGACAATTGGCCCTCTCGTGCCAGCAAGATATTCGCGATTAAGTCCAATTCATCTGTTTCCAGATAAAGCTGCATTGCATCCCTCCGTTCCCGGATCGTGACTACGATCTCCCACGCTGAGAAGCTTTGCCCCTATCCCTTCAATCACCCGATCCTCCCCCCGCACATGGCAGCGCGCGAACGGGTCGGCATAGGTGCCGACGAATCGGCACACTTATGTGGGATGGGATGAACGCGAAACGTGACTAGACAGGACAACCACGGCAGCAACCTCCTTAGTGGGAGATGCATACTGCCACGCCTAATAGTGATGCCTGGCGCTCGGGTTGTCCGTGAGCAGCGTCACGAGCGCAGGTGACAAGGGTTACCGTTACAATTCTTCTCATCCATGACTGTCCACGCCCTGCTCGACCTTGCCGGACTGGCCATAGGCTCGGTGTATGCCACCATCCCGCTGTTCTGGTTGACCGTGCATCCGTTGATTACGCGTTGGCGCGCTGCCGGACGCCGCGCTTACCTGGCCTTGATGCCCCTGTGGTTTGTCTATGCGCTGGTGGCCTTCGCCATCGGCTGGCGCTTCCGCCACGTTCACTTGTACGTAAGCTGGATGCCGTGGGTGCCCGCGGCTCTGTTTTTCCTCATGGGAGGCGTCTTGTATCAGGCGGGACGGCAGAGCTTCGAACGCTCCCAGTTGATCGGGCTTGCCGAGCTTGAGCCCTCCAGGCATCGCCAGGAACTCATCACCAGCGGCATCCGCGCGCGGGTGCGTCACCCGTTTTATCTGGGACACTTCTGCGAACTCTTCGGCTGGATGCTGGGTACGGGATCGCTGGCCCTCGCGGGCCTGCTCGCCTTCTCGTTGATCTCCGGGGCCATTATGATCCACCGCGAAGATGCCGAGCTGGAACAACGTTTCGGCGAGGCCTTTCGGCAATACCGCGCCCGGGTGCCGGGCTTTTTGCCGAAATAAGCTTCCGGCTATTGAATTCCCCGCCTGGATCCGCTACTCTGGTTATATAACTAACCAGTTAGTTAAATGAAAGAGACTAACCCAATCATCGCTCCGTCTCGCAGCCGGGGCCGCGACAGCGAGACCAGCCGAAGCACGATTCTCGCCGCCGCTCTCGCCGAGTTTGCCGGTTACGGACTGGCGGGCGCCCGCATGGACGCCATCGCCTCCGCGGCCAGCGTCAACAAGGCCCTGCTCTATTACTACTTCCGCAGCAAGGACGAGCTTTACACCGCGGTGCTCAATGAATTCTTCCAGCGGCTGCAGGCGCGAGTCGATGGCGCACTCGACTCGGGCACCAATGCCGGTGAACGCATTCTGCTCTACGCGCGGGCGCACTTCGATTCCGTATCCGAATCGCGGCACTATGCGCGGCTCTTTCAAGGCGAAATGAGTGCGGGACGGGAAGATTCGCCTCATCTCTCGTACATCGTGGAACACTACATCCGGCCGATTTCGCTTCGCGTCCTCGGATTCCTCCGGCAAGGCATCGCGGCCGGCGAGTTTCGCAGCATCGATCCGGAGCAATTTGCTCCGACCATGGCGGCGACGATCGTCTCTTACTTCGTCTCGCCTGTCGTAAGGAAGCTTCGCTCCGGTGATCCGTATTCCCCTGAGGCCATTAGACAGCGTCGCGCGGCGGTGCTCGACTCCATCGCAGCTGCGTTGTTTGTTGATCGCAACGCCGGACTC
>CAWELL010000009.1:0-147021 GCA_963809865.1 uncultured Acidobacteriaceae bacterium
CTTCGGAATCATCCCCTGACCGCTGGTACTTGGAAATTGGCGCTTGACAATAGTTCGATGATTAGCTAAATATAGACTCATGAACAGCGTGTTCAAAGCTCTTTCCGATCCTACGCGCCGCCGCGTGCTGCAACTGCTGCGCAATCGGCCGATGTCGGCGGGTGAGTTGTCCGACCATTTTGCCGTCTCCAAGCCGACCATGTCCGCCCATTTTGCCGTGCTCCAGAATGCGGGGCTGATCGAAGCCGAAAAAAACGGCAGGACAATCGTCTACCGGCTCAAGATGTCCGTCCTCAAGGAGGCGCTGCTCGGCTTCGCGCAAACGGTGGGCTGGGACATGAAGGCACAGGGCGGTGCGCGCCGGGCCGCGTTAAAGAGCGGGACAAAATTGCGTTCACTCAAGCAGGAGGGCTAACCATGGCAGCCAAACCGATCTGGAACTACCTTCCGCCGGCGTTAATCGCGCTCAACACTCTGCTCGTGGCCGAGAACTGGTATCTGCGGCCCCAGAGCGCTAGGGCCGGTTCGTGGTCCTGCTTATTCTCATCGGGATGACGCTGGCCCTTGTCCTCGTTTCTCGCGAGCCTAAGGAAGAAGCGGCGCGCCGCGATGCCGGGCGTTCCGTCCGAAGAGGGATCGTGACAGCCGGTCTGATTCTCGTGATTTCGCTTGGCGCGAAACTTGCCGTGGCGCTCGGCACGGTCCACTACGGCGACATCACGCTACGCGCGACGATGGCCAACGGGGGCGCCTTCCTGGCCTTTCCCGGGAACGCCATTACCAAAACCCTCACGCCATTGGCGGCGCTGCATTGCGACCCCGCAAAGGTTCAGGCCGTTCGACGTCTCGCCGGCTGGATCTGGGCGCTGGCGGGTCTCGCGGGTGCGATGCATGGCTCACGCTGCCGATCAATCTGGCGGAGGCGATGTTATTCCTCTTGCTACCGAGCGCCATCCTCGTCACGGTTGGGCAAGCGGTCTGGCTGCGACGGGCGAAGCCGAGCGCACTCTGAAGCGCCGCGGAATCGAAGAGACCATGTTCGCCCGATGGATGGGCCTCAACGTCATCTCGCCCGGCAAGCTGCAGCAATTGATGCAGAAGCAGTCCGTGTGCGTCCTCAATGTGAACTCGCGGCAGAGCTGGCTCACGGCGCGTGTGGCGGGTGCGCCGCCTCTCGACCCGATGGGCTACGACGAGAGCAATCTCCCAGCAGACAGAGATTCCACGCTGGTGTTCTATTGCTCGAATTTCATGTGTAGAAAGGCGCCGAACGCGGCCCGCCGCGCGAAGGATATGCGATACAGGAACGTTTACGTAATGTCCGCGGGAATCAACGGCTGGGTCGGCGCTTCCCGCCATAGAAACTGCCTCACTGAAAGCCAGCAATAGGAGTTGGTAACGGCAAACGCTCTTGCAGCGACTGTTGCATTGCTGGCGAGAAGCCGACTTATCGGGAGTAATCTCCCGCATTAGCCGGTTTCTGGCCACCGTTCAGTCTAATGCAATCCCACGAACAATCCGAGCTTAGGTTCCACAAAGATGTGGCCCTTGAGCCATTGGGCGATAATTGCCCGTCGTTACAAAAGGAGATTTCGAGCGTATGACAGGATTTCTCGCCATGACCCTGTTCGCGGTCATTCTAGTCGTCGGAGGTGCTCATCCATCGCTGCCGCCAGGTCCCGCGACGGCGCTCGACCATACCGATGCGACAGGACCGAATGTGGCTGTAGCGCCTCAATACGATACGACCCACGTCTACGTCGCGCCAGCAGATTTCAATCGCTTCGTCGCCAGCGTTGTCGCTACTTTCGGCGGCACCACTTCTAAACAAAGTGTCACCACCGTAACGCCAACTCCAAGCAGCACTCTCTGGCAAGCGGTGTCGACGCCCGTAGGGGTATTTTCGGTCTTAGGTTTCACGACACCGGCCCCGTACCCGTTCGGCGCGGAGCGGACCGGTTACTTGGTAACCGATATGGATGCGGCGACCCAAGCTGCGCGCGCTGATGGCGCAGACGTGCTTGTCAGTCCGTTTAACGATCCGATCGGCAGGGATGTCATAGTCCAGTGGCCCGGGGGCCTGAATATGCAACTCTACTGGCATACGACAGCGCCGCAGTCCACTCCGCTCCTGACGATTCCAGAAAACCGTGCGTATGTCTCCGCCGACAGGGTCGCAGTGTTCATTCGCAGCTTCCTTGCTTTCTCTCATGGCCAAGTCGTCTCCGATGACGCGCATGCGCCCGGCGTCGAGATCGGTCGACCGGCCGACACATATCGGCGGATTCGGATCCAATCGAACTTCGGCAAACTGACCGTGCTTGTTACGGATGGCCATCTTCCGTATCCCTATGGACGAGAAACGACCGGTTACGAGGTCGCGAACCTAAAAAATACTCTCGCCAAGGCCAAGGCGGCAGGAGCCACGATTCTGGTCGCCCCCTATACCGCCGACCAGCGAGATGCTGCTCTCGTGCAATTCCCCGGTGGCTATATCGCCGAGATCCACTCGCCATCAGCAAACTGAGTGCGCCAGGGCCGAAGTCCCGCCGACACCGGTACCCATCTGAGGAACGGACGGCCCAAGTTCAATATTTCGACGCTCAGTCCTGAGACGCTTGGTCGATTGGGCAATGCCAAGCGTAGGTTCTTCCATGGCTCGGGGATCGACAACTTCAACATGACGCTCTTCCAAGTGCTGCGCATCGCCGATCGAGTGTGATGACGCCGGTTCAAAGCTTCTCGCTTATGCCGCGTGCCGTGGTCGAACGACTTACCGCAAACCAGCTAGCGTGAAATCAACAAGCTGCATCAACCGATGGCAGCAGGCAGGAGTTGAGTGGTTGCGATCACCTGAACTTCTGTGGCCACCCCGACACGCTTTACTTGCAGTCATCGCATCCGAGAGATCGCCATGCCGTAACTAATCCTGAGCAACAGCCGATCGTCGAGCCCACCCTGCCAGAGATTGTTCCGAAGTCGGCCTATAGGAAGTCTCGCCGGATCGGTGCCGAGAAATATGCTCGCGTACATGAATGGGCTAGCGACTTATCAACCCGCCGGGCACGCGAGTGAGCGTTTCGGCGAAGCACGGTCGATGGTTCGCTGACTTCCTGGCCGGGCACGAAGCCACAGTGCGAACTCTCCGGTGCAGCTCGGAGCGCAGACCTGCACTCGGGTTTTGGCCTTCAGAGAATTTTGGCCGATTTAAGCTTTAGTAAACAGAAAATGAATTTCTCTGCTACAGGTCGCGGTCCAGTAATCGCGAAATATGCCGCCACACTCGACCAAATTGGCGCTTTGCTAGTTACTTCTCTGACTATAAAGACTAGCTGGCGGAGGACGCAGTCACGTGCGAACCCCTCTCCGCCGAAATTCCCTGCTAACAGGGAAAAATACAGGGAATTTCGCCTTAAATCGGGCTCTCTCTCGGCTCGGAGGCGCGGTATCGCTCCTGCTTTGTGCCACTTACATCGGCTCACGGTCCCAAAAGGCGCATTCTTAACAGGGAATTTTACAGCGCCTATCAGGGAATCCAGTTCCCTGATACCGGTGCTCGAAAACGGGAAAGGCTTCGAGGGGGATTCGCAAGCTACCACGAAGTTAGTTCATGTTTCCGGTCCAACACGGATGTGGGTTTCTCGATCACGAAGGGGTCCAGCCGGTTTGCTTGCCGAGTGGCCCATTCAATCCAAGATTTGTATTGCGCTTGCTTCTCGGCCGGCCATGAGGCCGATTCCCTCGCGTACACAGTTACAAACCTCCGCAGCTTCTCAGCCCGGTCCCAGTCGTCGACCCACTTGTTGAGTTGCGCTAGCTTCTTCTCCTCCTGCTGGATCTCCTGGCGGAGCTGTACCGCCTCTCGTTCGCGCCTCTGGCGTTCCGCTTCACGCTGTTTCCGTGCCTCCTCCTGACGTCGCTCCAAAATGGCAGTGCGCATAAGCCCAGCACAAACTCGCCGATGATGAGCGGGAGCGGATGCCTGCCATCCTTATCCAGTAGCCTGCTTAAGTCATGGAAGGTTGTACATCTTAATCCTGTTGTAAAACCATGGCCGTTTCCGAGTACAATGTGCATCTGGCCGAGACGCTGCAGGAGTTGGTGAGGGAGAAGTGACAGAGTCGGTCATGGATTCCCATCTTCTTATTCTGGTGACTGGCATTAGGCCTGGGAACGGTCCTAAATCCATGTCGGATACTCTCGCATTACCTTCCGCTATGTATTTTGAGATCAAACAGACCGCCTTCACTTTCTTCAAGCGTATAGCCTTTGCCGTCTGCACGCCGAACCTAAATGAGGCTAGTTCACAAGAGAGATGGATGCGCAATGTTGTCGGGTTAGCGATGGCTCCCCTTTTGTACGCTCGACAATTTCGCCAAGATATCTGTCACGTCTGATTGACTAACGGGTGGGAGACGCCTTTATGTACGAACTTGACAGCATCTACGGAGAGAATCCGACACCCAATAAAGTCGTCATTTTGGTACATGGCACATGGGGTTCCAACTCGCTGACCTGCCCCCCATCTTTAGTCCAGGGATAATGAGACTTTCTCCGGTTTTTGTTCGCCTCCACCAACGCTGTTCATAGCGGGGATGGGGGTGTGGGGAAAGGGGCCGGCGCTTGAGGCCCCTGTCCCCACTTCATCCACGTAGAAGCCTGCCGACTGCTGAGCAAACTCCATCGGGGTACGGTACTGCAAGCTGCTGTGTGGCCGAAGTTCGTTGTAGTCCTGCTTCCACTGCGCGATCTTCTCGCGTGCGTCAGCCAGGCTGCTGAACCAGTTCTCGTTCAGGCACTCATCGCGAAAGCGCCCGTTGAAACTCTCCACATAGCCGTTCTCCATCGGTCGACCGGGTTGAATCGTGTGCCACTGCAAGCCCTGCTCGTAGGCCCACTGATCGACCGCACGGCTTACGAACTCCGGTCCGTTGTCGCTGCGGATCTGGCGCGGCAGTCCGCGGCTGTGCTTCAGTTCTTCCAGCACGCGTACGACGCGCACTCCACCCAGCGAGGTATCGACCTCGATCGCCAGGCACTCCCGCGTGTAGTCATCCACGATGTTCAAGGTGCGAAACCTCCGTCCCGAGCTGAGCGTGTCGCTCATGAAGTCGACCGACCACACCTGGTTGGCGGCCACGGCTGCCGGCAGCGGCTGACGCACCGTGCTGCGCTTCCGTCCCCGCTTGCGCCGCAGCGACAGCTTCTCCTCCACGTACAGCCGGTACACCCGCTTGTGGTTCACCTGCCAGCCTTCGCGCTCCAGCAGAACCTGCAGACGGCGGTAGCCGAACCGGCGCCTGGTCTCCGCCAACTCGCGCAGCCGCACCCGCAGCGGCTGGTCCTCGCTCCTGCGTTTCCGATAGCGACATGTCGCGCGATACAGCTCCATCAGCCCACAGGCTCGTCGCTGGCTCAGCTCTACCTCCACCTGCATCACCAGCACCGCCTCTCGCCGCGCCTGCGGGCTCACCACTTTTTTGCGACTACCGCCTTCAACGCCCGGATGTCCACCGCCTGCTCGGCCACGATGTGTTTCAGCTGCCGGTTTTCTTCCTCCAGCTGCTTCAGCCGTCTCGCCTCGCTCAACTCCAACCCGCCGTACTTGCTCTTCCACCGGTAGAAACATGCCTTCGCGATCCCGTGCCGCCGGCACAGTTCTCCCGTTTCCACCCCGGCCTCCGACTCCTTCAGGATGGCGATGATCTGATCTTCGCTGAATCGACTCTTTCTCACGACTCCTCCTCTGGCCCTGGCGGGCCATCCTAAATGGGAGAAGTCTCTTTTCCTATGGGCTATTTCTCGGGGAGCAGGTCACCCGAAATAGTTTTAAGTGTTGCGCACGAGAGTTGACGATCACGGAGCACGTGACTTCGATTCTTCCTCCGGCGGCTGCAGCATGACGCGGCTTTCGGCCTGTCCCGTGAGCACCAAACGCTCACGTTGTTCGACTCTGGTACTGACTCACTTCAATCTGCTCAAAGATGTTGACTGCTCACCTGCATCTCCGGATCGCAGGTCATTAAGTGCGGCCTTGAATGGTCCGCTCGGCGAATCGCGGAGGGAGCATCGTTTGCTTCCTCCCGGCTCGCTTCCTTCGAGCAATCAGTATTTGCACTTCTAGAACTTCTTCGTATCTGACAGCGACGGGCGCGTCTTGTGGGCTGCTGCCCACTTGATGCCGCTCACCCGTAACGCCAGATTACGGGTTCGGAGTCGGGGCGTTCGATTCGGTGAACTGGTTGGGATGCCTCTAGATTCGGGGCCGCTGGCTTTTCTGGCAATGAGTGAGCAGATGATTCCAGAACAGAAGGCCGAAGCGACCAAACGTTTCCAACAGTCCGGTGAGTCGAACCGGATTCAATACGAGTTCATCGATAGCGGAACCCTTGCCACCCGATGGTGCTTACCGGAGTCATGGATTCGTGAGCAGGTTCGTGCAAGGTCAAGCGATCCGCTGCCACACGTTCGCTTGGGCAAGTACGTCCGTTTTCGCTGGGGCAGCCCTGAGCTTGAGGCGTGGATGGAGCGGCGTATTATCTCTGCAGGCAACAGGAAAGCGGGGCGGATTCTCGGAAAGGATCTCCAATGAAGGGAACCCGCCACCAGAAAGGCTATCTCTACAAGAAGGGCAATCTCTGGATGATCAGATATTACGACCAACGGGAATTGCCAGACGGAACATTTGAACGCGTGCAGAAAGCCCACAAACTCGTCGAAGCTTGTGGGGACTATCGTTCTAAGGCAGCAGCGCGCGTTTTAGCGGATGAGTTTCTCTCGCCCTTGAACAACGGGAAAACGACGCCGCACAGCATCATGTCACTCCGGCGGTTTGTTGAAGGCCACTATCTGCCCTTTATCGAACTGCACAAACGAATCAGTACCTATCACGGGTACCGGAACCTTTGGAAGCGATACCTGGAGCCGCTGGGTGATATTGCCTTGCGAGATTTCAAAACTCCTCACGGAGAACGAATCCTTTCGGATATCGCGAAGTCGCACGATCTGACCAGCACCACCCTTCGCCACGTCAAAGCGTTCCTCTCCGGGATCTTCCGGTACGCCAAGCGGCAAGGGGTGCTCAACTCGGAGAATCCCATCAGGGATGTTGTTCTTCCACGAGCGAAAGCGGCAGAGGATACCTATGCCTATTCGCTCGAGGAGATCACTCAGATGCTGCACGTCCTGCCCGAACCGGCGGCGACGATTGTGGCTGCTGCTTCCTTCACGGGTGCTCGCAAGGGAGAACTTCGAGGTTTTCGCTGGGAGGACTTCGACGGCGAACAGATCAGGATCTCGCAGTCCTACTGGCGCAATCACGTCCAGGAGCCGAAGACAAGAAAGAGTAAGGCTCCTGTCCCTGTGATTTCCCAGCTTGCTGAGCGTCTCGAATTGCATCGCGAACTCTCCGGCAATCCGGAGGTCGGTTTGATGTTCCCAAGTCCTCTTGGGACACCAATCAACGTAGACGCGCTGGCCATGGATGTCATACGGCCTGCGTTAGAAAAGGCTGGATTGGCTTGGCACGGCTGGCATGCTTTCCGGCGTGGTCTGGCAACGAATCTTCATCACCTCGGCGTTCCGGACGAGACGATTCAACGCATTCTCCGCCATTCGACGGTGGCGGTCACCCAGAACTGCTACATCAAAACTGCGCACGCTGATGCGGTCGCGGCGATGCGATCTCTCGAAAATGCACCTAATATGCACCTTGGGAGAGCGCGGCGCGCAGAATCCTCCGACATTTCGTGGCGGAGGACTCAATAAATGCCTTATTTTCAATCGCTTGGAAATCTGGCGGAGAGGGGGGGATTCGAACCCCCGATACAGCTTTTGACCGTATAACGGTTTAGCAAACCGCCGCCTTCAGCCACTCGGCCACCTCTCCGACTCGTAAGAGGGCGGGAGCCCTCTCTTCGATCAGAAGCACTTCATCATAACCTGTCGCCGCAGGCTGTGTCACGGAATGCGCGACAGTATTTGCTGATTCGGGTCGCGCCTAATTTTCCGGAACCAGAATCAGGCGCGGGCAGGCTCGCGTTTAGACACAGCCATGAAGTCCAGCGCACGCGAAATATAAGCCTTCAAGTCGCGGCGATGTACGACGGCATCGAGCATGCCATGTTGCAACAGGAACTCGCTGCGCTGGAAGCCCTCGGGTAGCTTCTGGCGAATCGTCTGCTCGATCACGCGTGGTCCGGCGAAACCTATCAGCGCACCCGGCTCAGCGATGTTCAGGTCTCCGAGCATCGCGAAGGAGGCAGTAACGCCTCCGGTCGTAGGATCGGTGAGCAAAGAGATGTAGGGCACGCCGGCATCGTCCATGCGGGCCAGGGCGGAAGAAATCTTCGCCAGCTGCATCAGGCTCACCACGCCTTCCATCATGCGGGCGCCGCCCGAGGCGGAGACGATGATGAGCGGCAGACGCTCGTCGGTGGCTCGCTCGATGGCGCGGGTAAGAACTTCGCCCACCACCGCTCCCATAGAGCCCCCGATGAACGCGTACTCCATGGCGCTGACCAACACGGGCTTGCCGTCGAGCTTGCCGCGGGCGTTAATGATGGCGTCGTTCAGGCCAGTTTCGCTGCGCGCGCGCCGCAGACGGTCGGCGTAAGGCTTCAAGTCGGTAAACTTCAGCGGATCGGTCGAAACCAGGTTGCCGTCGTCGATCGCATAACGTCCGCCATCGAGCAGTTGCGCCAGGCGGGTGCGAGCGTCGATGCGGAAGTGCCGGTCGCACTTGGGGCAGACGTTCAGGTTCTGGTCGAGGTCCTTCTTCCAGATGATCTGCCGGCACTGGTCACACTTCACCCACAAGCCTTCGGTCTTGACCTTTTTCTCGCCCGAGGTGTCGAGCTCGGCGTTCTCTCGCTTAAACCATGCCATAAGTAAGTACTCAGTGTAGCCGACGGGCCGAAGGTTGTCGTCGCCGCCGCGGAGACAGGCCGCGCTCACACTACCCGGGTATTGACAGAGGGAGGCCGCACTCGATAGTTTTGTAACATGACTGCTTCGCTCCACCATCGCCATCATCACCATGCGGCGAGCGTGTCGGCGGAGCCTGTCTTCTAGCACTCATTAGATTCAAGCTACTCCGACCCGCTGATGCTCAAAGTCAGCGGGTTTTGTATTTCCGGGGAAAATATGGCGATTGAGATCGACTTTGACAAAATGATGGGGCTTGCGCCGGCCATCGTACAGGATGCCGCCACGGGCGAAGTCCTTATGCTGGGTTTCATGAATCGCGAAGCCTACCTCAAAACTCTGCAGACCGGGTATGTAACCTTCTTCAGTCGAACCCGCAACGAACTATGGACTAAGGGCGACACATCCGGCAATCGCCTGCGGGTGATTACTGCGGCTACCGACTGCGATCTCGATACTATTTTGTGTCGGGTTGAGGTTGAAGGCCAAGGCGTGGTTTGTCACACCGGCACGCGCAGCTGCTTCAATACTGAGCTTGCCGTCACCCCGACCGGAGGCAAGGTATGAGGTTGCGTCTCGGCATCCCTAAAGGCAGCCTGCAAGAAGCGACGCTTCAACTGCTGGCTCGCGCTGGATTGCAGGTGTTCGTGAGCCCGCGATCATACTTCGCCGGCACCAACGATCCTTGCGTTGAATGCATGCTCATCCGCGCGCAGGAGATGGCCCGCTATGTTGAGCACGGCGCGCTCGATGCTGGACTGACCGGCTTTGACTGGGTAACGGAAAGCGGCCTCGACGTCGTCGCTGTAGCAGACCTGATCTATGCGAAACAGAGCCGTGGCAAGGTGCGTTGGGTGCTCGCTGTTCCCGAAGATTCGCGCGCCCAAAAACCTGAGGACCTGCAGGGCGCCACCATCGCAACCGAGTTGGTCGCGGTGACGACCCGTTATTTTCAGCAACTCGGGGTCGACGTCAAGGTCGAGTTCTCCTGGGGCGCAACCGAGGTAAAGCCTCCCACATTGGCGGATGCCATTGTAGAAGTAACCGAGACGGGCAGCTCACTCAAGGCCAATCGCTTGCGGATTATCGATACTGTTCTCGAATCCAACACTCAAATCATCGCGAATAAACTCGCCTGGGCTGACGTGGCCAGGCGCCAGAAGATCGAGAACCTTTCTCTCATGCTGCGTGGCGCGATGGAAGCCCAGGGCCGTGTCGGCCTTATGCTTAACGTTCAGGTGGAGGATCTGCCATCCGTGTTGCAGGTCTTGCCGGCGTTGAATAGCCCAACCATCTCGCCCCTGAGCGACCGCAACTGGGTTGCGGTTAACACAATCATCGAAGAAAGCCTGTGCTGGGACGTCATTCCGCGCCTGAAAGCTGCGAACGCTACTGGCATTGTGGAGTATCCGCTGAACAAGGTGGTGGTGTAATGCGGATCGTGCAGGGCAAAGCCGCCGAGGTGGTGGTTCGCGAATTGGAGCAGCGAAGATCACGACTCGACCAGGTCGAGCCCGCGGTAAAGAAGGTGATCGCGGCTGTTCGGCGCTCTGGCGATAAGGCGCTTATACGGTATGCCACGTTGTGGGACAGCCTAAAGAATGGTCAGTCGCTGCGAGTGCCAGAAGCGGAGATCGAGGCGGCGTGGCAGCAGGCTCCAACCGCGCTGCGCTCTGCCCTGCGAACATCAGCGACGAATATCCGGCGGTTCTGCAAGTGGCAAATGCCTCGCGAGTGGCAGAAGAAGATCGACGGCGCAGAGTTGGGCCAGTTGATCAGGCCTCTGTCTTCCGTGGGCTGTTACGTCCCCGGCGGGCGCTATCCCTTGCCCTCTACCCTGCTGATGACGGTAATTCCGGCGCAGGTCGCAGGCGTACCGCGGGTTGTCGTCACATCGCCTCGTCCTCAAACTGCCACGCTCGCCGCAGCCGCGCTGCTGGGAATCAGCGAGGTGTATCGCTGCGGCGGAGCGCAGGCGATTGCGATGATGGCTTACGGAACTGAAACTGTGCGGCCGGTAGACAAGATCGTTGGTCCGGGCAACACCTATGTTACGGCGGCGAAAAAGCTGGTGAGCTTCGATTGCGCCATCGACATGCTCGCAGGGCCTACCGAGGCGGTCGTGTATTGCGATTCCGGCCGGATCGATTTTCTAGCCTCTGACATTGTGGCACAAGCAGAACACGACCCTGACGCTGTGGTAGTTCATATAACGACCCGCCCTGAACTCGGCAAGCAGATGAAGGCGGCCGTGGCACGGCTGAGCCGAACTAACGCAATCGCGCGGCAGGCAATTCGTAAGAACGGATATGTTTTGCTCGCAGATTCGAGCGAGCAGGCACTGGAATGGGTCAACCGCCTTGCCCCGGAGCACCTGACGATTGCAGAAAGCCATCTCGATCAGGTCCGCAACGCCGGTTCGGTGTTTGTGGGCGACTACTCACCGCAGTCGGCAGGCGACTACGCGGCCGGCCCGAATCATGTGCTGCCCACGGCGGGGTCCGCTCGCTTCCGCGGAGGGCTGAGCGTGCACGATTTCGTCAAGGTGATCACTGCGCAGAAGTTCAGCCGAAAAGGCCTGCAGCGCATAGCCCCAGCGATTACCACATTGGCGGAGGCCGAGGGTCTCGCAGCACATGCCCAATCGGTACGCCTGAGATGCGGCAATGCTTAAGGCGCGCACGGCAGTGCTGGAAATGCGAGAGTACCACCCTCCCCTGGCCGGACGCACTGGATTGCGACTCGACTTCAACGAGAATACGGAGGGCTGCTCACCCCGCGTGCTGGAGCGTATTCGACGGATCACAACCGAGGACCTCGCACGCTATCCCGAGCGCGAACCGGTCGAGAGACTGGTTGCCGGCCAACTGGATTTGACGCCGGAACAGGTACTGTTGACCAACGGAGTGGATGAGGCCATTCACCTGCTTTGCGAGACGTACCTCGAACCGGGAGATGAGGCCGTCATCGTAACTCCTACCTTTGGTATGTATGAGGTGCTCGCCGAAGCAACGGGCGCGCTTATCGTTCGCGTGCAGTGCGCCAGCGAATTGCGCTTCCCTCTCGAAGCTACGCTGCGTGCCATCGGCCGACGGACACGACTGATTGCCATCGCGAGCCCCAACAATCCCACGGGGTCCGTTGCTACCCGCGAAGAAGTGCTGCAAGTTTGTGAGGCAGCCCCCAGCGCTGCCTTGCTGGTGGATGAAGCCTACTACGAGTTTCACGGTCAGAGCGTGCTGGCGGACATTGACGCCAGGGCGAACCTGTTCGTTGCCAGAACATTTTCGAAGGCGTACGGATTGGCGGGGTTGCGTGCCGGCATGCTTGCAGGCAACGCAGAGCAACTGAGAGCGGTCCGCCGTGTTTCGTCCCCTTACAACGTGAATGCAGTGGCGCTGCTCACTCTGCCGGTGGCGCTGGATGACGGTGAACACGTGACCCGGTATGTGGCTCAAGTCAAGGCGGGCCGAGAGCGCGTCTGCGAGGCGCTTGGGCGTCTCGGCATTCGATACTGGCCTTCACACGCGAACTTCGTTTTGTTCTACGTAGGCGAGCGGCATCGCGAGTTTGTCGACCATATGCGACAACGTGGGATATTGGTTCGCGACCGCTCGTCTGATCCGGGATGCGACGGTTGCGTCCGCATTACCATCGGGACCACGGCGCAGATGGACCAGGTCTTGCCCGCCATGGAGCACATTCTTGCGACGCTCGGAGTGGCCAAGGCGGTGAGCGCATGAGGCGAGCGCGCATTCATCGCAAAACCAACGAGACCGAGATTGCGATCTCACTCACCATCGAGGGTCGCGGTCGAGCGCAAGTTAGCACCGGCATCCGATTCCTCGATCACATGCTGGAACTCGTCGCGCGACACGGTGCATTCGATCTCACGCTGAAAGCGCAGGGCGACCTCGACGTCGATCAGCATCATACGGTCGAGGACGTCGGCATTGCGTTAGGTGAGGCATTCACCCAGGCCCTGGGGAGCAAGCGTGGCATCTTGCGCGCGGGCTACTTTGTAATGCCCATGGACGAAACCCTGGCCGTGGTGGCAGTCGATTTTGGGGGGCGCAGTGCAGCGATTATTGACGCCAAGGTGCGCAGCCGGCTGGTCGGAGACCTGCAGAGCGAATTGGTGCCCGACTTCTTCGACGGATTCTCGCGCGGGGCAAAGGCCAACGTACATGCCAAGGTGCTCTACGGCCGATCCAGTCACCATAAGATCGAGGCCGTCTTCAAAGCGTTCGCCCGCGCGCTCCGCGTTGCATGTTCAAAGGACCGCCAGCTTGGTCGCATGTTGCCGAGTACGAAAGGGCTTTTGTGATCGCCATCCTCGATTACGGCGCAGGCAATCTGGCCTCGGTGGTGAAGGCGATTAAATACCTTGGCCGCGATTGCGTTGTAACCGATGCCGCTGATGCAGTTACGCGAGCCGACAGACTCATCATCCCGGGGGTTGGTAATTTCAAGGCGACGCGGCCGCTGGCCAACGGCGAACTGGGGACGGCCATTCGCGATGCCATCAAGCAACAGAAGCCGCTGCTGGGAATCTGTCTGGGCCTGCAATGGATGTTTGAAGGCAGCGACGAGGCTCCCGACTTAGAAGGACTGGCTTCGTTCAACGGAACCTGTAGCCGCTTCTCAGAAGCTGTGAAGTCCCCGCATGTGGGATGGAATCGTATCGAGGTCGAGCCGCGTTCCCGGCTGCTTCAGGGGATTGTTTCGGGCACGTACATGTACTTCACTCATTCCTATCGCGCACCTATCTGCGCCGAGACGGTTGCGACTTGTCTATACGAACAGCCATTCACAGCGGCAGGCGAACGCGATAACTTATTCGGCGTACAGTTCCACCCTGAGAAATCAGGAGCGGCCGGCTTAAAGGTCCTGGAGAACTTCTGTGCTCTCTGACACCTTAGCCAAGCGCATTATCGCCTGCCTGGATGTCGACAACGGCAGAGTGGTGAAGGGCGTGCAATTTGAGCAGATTCGAGACGCAGGAGACCCGGCCGAGCTCGCCGCAGCTCACAGTGAGGCTGGGGCCGACGAGATCGTGCTGCTCGACATCACGGCAACGGCTCACTCGCGGAACACACTGCTCGATACGGTGAGGCGTACCGCCGGCCATCTCTTTATTCCGTTCACTGTGGGAGGCGGCATTCGTTCACTTGAAGATGCTGCGACTGTGTTGGACTGCGGCTGCGACAAAGTGGCTATTAACTCTGCTGCGGTCGCCGATCCATCGCTGATTGGCCGCATCGCGGGTCGTTACGGTTCCCAGGCTGTGGTAGTTGCGATCGATGCCCGACAAACGGGTACTACGTCGTGGGAGGCCTACATCTGGGGCGGCCGCAAGCCGACCGGGCTCGATGCGCGAGCATGGGCGAAGAGAGCAGAAGAGCTGGGAGCCGGTGAAATCATGCTGACATCGATGGACCGGGATGGCACCAAGTCCGGCTTTGATTGCGCTCTCACCAGAACCATTGCTACGGCGGTTCGTATACCGGTCATCGCGTCCGGCGGGGCGGGCGAGCCCCGTCATTTCGTTGAGGTCTTCGAGCAAGGCGCGGCGGATGCTGCCTTGGCAGCATCGGTCTTTCACTTCGGGCTGAAATCGGTGAATGCAATCAAGCAGGAGATGCACGAAGCCGGTATTCCCGTGAGGTTGACGTGCTGATTCCTTCGCTCGATCTCATGGGCGGCAAGATCGTCCAACTCGTGCAAGGCGAGAAGAAGGCGCTGGAGTTCACTAACGCTGCCGAGTGGGTTGAACGCTTCTCACGTTATCCCACGGTGCAGGTCATCGATCTCGACGCCGCCATGGGAAGAGGTTCGAACGGCGAACTTGTCAGCGAATTCTGCCGCCAGCTTCCGTGCCAGGTTGGAGGCGGCATTCGCACCCCGGACTTTGCTGCGGAGGTCATCGAGAACGGCGCGAAGCGAGTCATCGTAGGCTCGTCATTGCTACGCGATGGCCAGATTGACATTGAATTTGCGAAGAGTTTATCTGCCCGGATCGGAGTTGAACGCGTCGTGTGCGCTATTGACGCCCGCGGTGGACACGTCGCCATCCATGGGTGGAAAACGATTACTGCAATAACTCCATCCGAGATGATGCACGCCCTTCAGCCCTACTGTTCGGCCTTCCTCTACACCCACATCGATACCGAAGGCCTGCTCCAGGGAATCCCACTGGAGGTTGTGCGCGAGTTGCGCCGACAAACCGATCGGCAATTCATTGCTGCCGGCGGCATTCGCAGTCGCGAGGAAGTCGACGCCTTGCACGAGCTAGGCATCGACGCGGTGGTCGGGATGGCAATCTATTCCGGGCTGATCAAGGTTTAGCCTGGCCTACTTCCCATTGTTTGCAGGCGTGACCAAGTGCGGCGAGACACTGCGCGGCGCAGTGGGAGCAATCGGCAGAGAAATATCGATTTGCAGCCCATGAGGGACAACGTTCTGCGCGGTTATGGTTCCCCCGTGTACCAGCACGGCGTTGCGCACGATGGCCAGACCCAATCCCATGCCGCCTGTTGCCATCCCGCGCGAGTTGTCGACGCGATAGAAAGGCTTGAAGAGTAGCGGCAGCGCTTCCTCCGGCACGCCCGGGCCATTATCGCGTACCGAAAGCAACGCGGTTCCGTTGTCACGTCGCAGGGTGATGTCGATCAAGCCTCCGGCGCCGGAATAGAAAATGGCGTTGCGCACGATGTTCTCCACCGCGCTCCGCAATAGACCAGGGTCGCCGCTCAAGTCGACGTCGGTACTTCCGGTAAAGCGGATGTCGACATCCACCGCAGTCGCCTCGAAGCGGGCATCGTCGAGAACGTTTTCGATAATGTCGTACAAGGAAACATTCTCGAAGTTGGGTTTATGCTGGCCACCTTCCAGGCGCGCAACGATGAGAATCTTCTCCAGCATGGAGTCGAGCTGGATGGTGTCCTGCTCGATGCGGTCAAGCATTTCTCGGCGTTCGCGAGCCTCGGCACCCCGGGCCAGGGTCAGAGCCAGACGAATGCGCGCGATCGGGGAACGCAGCTCGTGGGACACGCCGCTGAGCAAATTCCGCTCGCTTTGTATCAGCTTGCGCAACTCATCGGCCATGGAATCGAAATCGCGCACCAGTTCGGCGATCTCGTCACGGCGGTTTCCAATGTAGTGGCTGACCCGAATATCAAGATTGCCGCGCGCAAGCTCATTGGTCGCCGTGCGCAGCCGCTCGATGGGCTTGCTGAGGTAATGCGCGATAACCAGACACAAAAATGCCGAGACAATCGTGCCCAGCTTCAGCGTCCACAGAATGTCGCCGGGAACCCGCTCGGAAAGCGGCGGCGGAACAAATTCCGCCACAAACAGATACTGCGCTCCCGAGGTACGGATTCGGCTCACCACAATGGACGAATCCTCAAGCCGCATGGCTCCGCCGCTTTGCAGCGCCTGTTTGGCATTGGCCGCAAGGCTGGCAGGCGCGAAGCGTAGTCCCAGTTCCCTGCCGTCGCCGTCCAGCAGCCAATACGAGGCCCGGTTGTCCACCGAAATATCTTTCAGGAAACCATCCAGGGCAGGTTGGCTGCCGCGCTCGTAGTCGCGTGCCGCCTCGAGGCCAAGTTGCGGCATCACCTGCCGCGAAGGCTGAGTCCACCACGGGCGCTCGGAGTGCAGACGGACATGAAGACGCAGGTAAAGCGCGCCGAGGAGCAACGCCTGCGCTACCCAAAAAGGCAGAAATATCTTCCAGAACAGGCGGCGGTTCATGTGCGACTCCGCTCCGGCATCGCAGCCGGCATGAAGTAGCCGATGCCGCGGATGGGGCGAATCAGGTCGTCGGTTCCCGCGAAGCTGCCCAGCTTCTTCCGCAAGCGACTGACATGGACATCGACGCTGCGGTCAAACGTGTTCAGCGGACGCCCCAGCGCGACTTCGGCAATCTGCTCGCGCGTAACTACGTTCCCAGCGTGGCGCAGCAGCAATTCGAGGACGTTGAATTCCACCGAGGTGAGGTCGACCGGCTGTCCGCCGCAGGTGACGGTGCGAGTGGCCATCGACATCTCGATTTCGCCAACGCTCACGACTTCTTCGGCCTCGCTCCGAGTTGCGCCGGGTCCGCCATCCTGGGTGCGCCGCAGGATGGCGCGAATGCGGGCCACCAGCTCGCGCGGATCGAATGGCTTGGCGAGGTAGTCGTCGGCCCCGATCTCAAGGCCAAGGATGCGGTCCACCGCTTCGCCGCGTGCCGTGAGCAGCAGGACGGGCACTGCAGACTGCTGGCGCAGCGATTTGAGCAGCTCGAATCCCGAGCCGCCCGGTAACATCACATCCAGGATGATGATCTCGTGATCGCCGGCGAGCGCCGCCTTTAGACCGTCGGCATGATCGTAGGCGGTGTCGACTGTGAAACCTTCCGCTTCCAGGAAACGCTTCAGCAGGTTCACCAGCCCGTGATCATCATCGACGATAAGCAGGCGCTTCATGCTTTTTATTGTGCCTGTTCCTGGCATGGGCTGTGGTGAAGAAGTGTTTCGAGATGTGCGGTTACCCTTCACAAAACTTTACCTTCCTTCACCCTCTCTTAACCGCCCTTAGTACAGCTATTCCGGTCTAATACGTTAATGGCGTGGCGGCAATGATGTCTAATAGCCTAAGGCAATAATATTGGGAAGACCGGGTTTGCTTCCAGTGTCGTCATGCGCCTCACAATAGCCGTCCCTTGCCCGCCTGGAACTCGCGAACCTTAGGAGGAACGTTGAAGCGTCGCGGAATAATCGCATTTGCGATCGCAATACTTATGTGTGCAGTTCTGGCCGCCTGCCAAAAAGGAAATGGCGCCAGTAACGCCAAAGCTGGTAAGGGCGCCGGTGGTCCGCAAGTTGTCCCGGTGGGCGTTACTACGGTCAAACAGCGCGACTTCCCCATCTATTTGACGGGCCTCGGTTCGGTGCAGGCCTTCAACACCGTGTCGCTCAAGAGCCGGGTTGACGGGCAGATCATGCAGGTGAATTTCCAGGAAGGTCAGGATGTGCGCAAGGGCGACCTGCTGATCGTCATCGACGAGCGGCCCTACCAGGTGGCGCTCACCACCGCGCAAGCCAACCTGCAGCGCGATGAGGCGCAACTCGCCAACGCCAAAGCGCAGTACGAGCGCAACAAGGCCCTTTACGAGGGTGGCGTGATCGCCAAGCAGGACCTCGACACCATGGAGGCCTCATTCGGTCAGTACGAAGGAACGATTGCTGCGGATAAGGCGGCGATTGACAATGCCAAGCTCAATCTCACCTACTGCCGGATCACGTCTCCCATCGATGGCAGAGTCGGACTGCGACAGGTCGATCCTGGAAACTACATAACCGCAGCCTCTAATACCCCGATGCTGGTGATCACCCAACTGCATCCCATTGCCGTGATCTTCACGCTTCCGGAGGACCAGTTGCAGGAAGTGCTCCAGCAGTTGCGCAAGGGTCCGATGCAGGTTGACGTCTATGGTCGCGACGATCAGACAAAACTGTCGGCCGGCAAGCTGCTCACCATCGACAATCAGATCGACCAGACCACGGGAACCGCCAAGCTGAAAGCTATTTTCGAGAACCCCGAGAACATGCTGTGGCCGAACGAATTTGTGAATGTCCACCTCTTGCTTGAGACGCGCAAGGACGCGATTACGGCTCCGGCGGCTGCCGTGCAACGTGGTCCGCAGGGAACCTTCACCTACGTCGTGGATAGCGACAACACGGTAAAGATGCAGCCGGTACAGGTTGCACTTACGCAGGGCAACACCGTGGTAATCGGCTCCGGATTGCAAGCCGGCGACCGCGTAGTCACCGATGGCCAGGAGAAGTTGCAAGCCGGCAGCAAGGTCGCTCCGCAAGCCCCGCAACAGCAGGGTGGCCAGTCGCGGAACGCGCAGGTGACCGGAGAAGGCTCGCAGTCATGAGTATTTCTCGGCCATTCATTCTCCGGCCGATCGCGACATCGTTGCTGATGTTTGGTCTGCTGCTGGTGGGCGTTGTTGCCTATCGGCAGCTACCCATTTCCGCGCTGCCGCAAGTCGATTATCCGACCATCCAGATTGTCACGTTCTATCCCGGAGCCAGCCCTGACGTCACCGCTTCTTCCATCACCGCGCCTTTAGAGCGGCAGTGCGGTCAGTTGCCCGGCCTGAGCCAGATGACTTCCAGCAGCGCGTTCGGCGCGTCGGTCATCACCTTGCAGTTCAATCTGGATGAGAACATTGACGTGGCCGAGCAGGAAGTGCAGGCGGCAATCAATGCTGCGCAGCTATTCCTGCCCACTGATCTGCCGGCGCCGCCGATCTATAGCAAAGTCAATCCGGCTGACGCTCCGATTCTCACCCTGGCTCTGACCTCCGACTCGATGCCGCTGCCACAGGTCGAAGATCTCGCCGACACCACCTTCGCCCAAAAGATATCGCAGCTTCCTGGGGTTGGACTGGTAAGCATCAGCGGCGGACAGAAGCCCGCGGTGCGCATTCGGGCAAACCCGACCGCACTGGCTTCGTACGGCCTGAGCCTGGAGCAGCTACGAACCATAGTCGGGCAGGTCAACGTCAATCAGGCCAAAGGGCAGCTACAAAACAACCGCCTGGCCTACACCATTGGCGCCAACGATCAGCTTTTCGACCCCAAGCAGTACGCCGACACCATCATTGCCTATAAGAATGGTGCGCCGGTTCGCGTCTCCGACGTCGCCAGCGTTATAGAAGGAGCGGAGAACGCGAACCAGGCGGCGTGGATGAACACTTCTCCGGCCGTCATCATTAACATTCAGCGGCAGCCTGGCGCCAACATCATTAAAGTTGTCGACAGCATCAAGCTGCGCCTGAAACAGCTTCAGGCCAATCTGCCGACCTCGGTGAAGATCACGGTGCTCACGGACCGCACCAACACCATTCGCGCCAGCGTTAAGGACGTCCAGTTCGAGCTGATGCTGACCATAGCGCTGGTCGTGATGGTGATTTTCGTCTTCCTGCGCACCCTGTCCGCCACCGTCATTCCCAGCATCGCGGTGCCGCTGTCTCTGGTCGGCACCTTCGGCGTCATGTATCTGCTGGGTTATTCGCTCGACAACCTTTCGTTGATGGCGCTCACCATTTCCACCGGCTTCGTGGTGGACGACGCCATCGTGATGATCGAGAACATCGAGCGCTTCATCGAAGAGGGCCACACCCCGCTCGAAGCCGCGCTGCAAGGTTCCGCGCAAATCGGTTTCACCATCGTTTCGCTGACGGTTTCGCTGATTGCCGTGCTGATCCCGCTGCTCTTCATGCCCGACATTGTCGGTCGGTTGTTCCGCGAGTTCGCGGTGACCCTGGCGGTGACCATCCTTATTTCGGCACTCATCTCGCTGACACTTACCCCGATGATGTGTGCTCTCTTGCTGCGACAACGCGACCAGGCGAGGCACGGCCGTTTTTACGAGTGGTCGGAGAATGCATTCAACAAGACCATCGCGTTCTATGGCCGCACCGTGCAGTTCGTGCTCAAGCACCAAACCGCGACCTTGCTGGTAACAGTCGCGACCCTGATCGCCACCATCTGGCTCTACATCATCGTGCCCAAGGGCTTCTTCCCGGTGCAGGACACAGGCGTCATCACCGGCATCACCGATGCCCGCGAAAGCATCTCGTTCGCTGCCATGTCACAGCGTCAGCAAGCGCTCGCCGCAGCCATCCTGAAAGACAAGGACGTTGAGAGCTTGTCTTCCTTCATCGGCGTCGACGGGACCAACATGACGCCCAACAGCGGACGCATTCAGATCAACCTGAAGTCGCGCGATGACCGCGATGATGACGTCACCACCATCATCAAGCGATTGCAGCAGGAGGTTGCCGGCGTTGAAGGTATCACCCTCTACATGCAGCCGGTGCAGGACCTCACGGTGGAAGACCGCGTCAGCCGCACCCAATATCAGTTCAGCCTGGAAGACGCCGACCCGAAGGAACTGGAAATCTGGACAGCGAAGTTGGTCGACAAGCTGAAGGCCTTACCCCAGCTGCGCGACGTGGCCACTGACCAGCAGAATGAGGCCACGGAAGAGCGTCTCGTCATTGATCGCGACACCGCTTCGCGCCTCGGAGTCAGTGCCTCGGCCGTGGATAACACCTTGTACGACGCCTTCGGCCAGCGCCTGATCTCCATCATGTACACCCAGCTCAACCAGTATCACGTGGTGCTTGAGGTCGATCCGCAATACCGCGACGACCCGGATGCGCTGAAAGACATCTACGTTCCCGGCACCAGCGGCCAGGTACCGCTGAGCGCCATCGCCCACTTTGAAACCAGCTCCGGAGCGTTGGCCCTGAACCATCAGGGACAATTCCCTGCCGTCACTATCTCCTTCAACCTGGGGAATGACTACTCTCTGGGCCAGGCTGTGACCGCCATCAATAATGCCGAGCAGGAGATTGGACTGCCCCCCAGCATCCAAAGCAGCTTCCAGGGCACCGCACGAGCCTTCGAGGCTTCGCTGGCCAACGAAGTCTGGCTCATTCTCGCTGCCATCGTTACCGTGTATATCGTCTTGGGCGTGCTGTATGAGAGCTACATCCATCCCATCACGATTCTTTCGACGTTACCCTCCGCCGGTGTGGGAGCGATTATCGCCCTGCTGATCTTCCATCTCGACTTGGGGGTGATGGCGCTGATCGGCATCATCCTGCTCATCGGCATCGTAAAGAAGAACGCTATCATGATGATCGACTTCGCGCTGCAAGCCGAGCGCGGCGAGGGCAAGAAGCCGGTGGACGCAATCTACGAAGCCTGCCTCTTACGCTTCCGGCCAATCATGATGACCACGTTGGCCGCTTTGTTCGGCGCCGTACCTCTGGCGCTCGGCAGCGGCACCGGATCGGAACTGCGGCGTCCTCTCGGCGTAACTATCATCGGCGGCCTGCTGGTCAGCCAATTGTTGACTCTCTATACCACGCCGGTGGTCTACCTGTGGTTTGATCGCCTGGCGGAAGCTATACGACGCCTGCGCGCCCCCAAGCCGGTGGAAGCGCTGGGAGATTGAAATGAACATCTCCAAGCCCGCCATTGAACGGCCCATCGCAACAACGCTGCTCACCGTGGCGTTGCTGCTGGCCGGCGGTCTTGCCTATGCCCACCTGCCGGTGTCGCCACTGCCGCAAATCGACTTCCCGGTAATCTCGGTCGGCGCATCGCTTCCCGGCGCCAGCCCGGAGACCATGGCGTCATCCGTGGCCACGCCGCTGGAGCGCCAGTTTGGACGCATCGCAGGCATCAATCAGATGACCTCGAGCAGTCAGCTGGGCTCGACCGGCATCACCATGCAGTTCGATCTCAACCGAAACATCGATGCTGCCGCGCGCGACGTGCAAGCCGCCATCAATGCAGCTCGCAGTTATTTGCCTGCTGACCTGCCCAGCAATCCGACCTATCGCAAGATCAATCCCGCTGATTCGCCGGTGATCATCCTGGTCATGACCTCCGACGCCATGACGCAGGACCAGATGTACGACGCAGCCGACTCCATCATGGGCCAGAAGCTTTCGCAGATTGATGGGGTTGGCCAGGTCTTCGTATGGGGTTCTTCGCAGCCGGCAGTGCGGATTGAGGCCAATCCCAACCTGCTGAATAAGCTGAATGTCGGCCTGGAAACCCTGCGTACCGCTGTCGCCGCCGAGAACGCCAACCAGGCGGTCGGAATGCTGCAGGACAGCGATAAGAGCTGGATCATTCACACCAATGACCAGCTTAAGAAAGCCAAGCAGTATCAGAATCTCATCATCGCCTATCGTAATGGCGCGCCCGTCCGGCTTTCGGACGTCGCCACGGTCAGCGACTCGTACTCCAACATTTACAACGCCGGCAGCTTCGACGGGAAACCGAGCGTCCTGGTCGTGGCCTTTCGTCAGCCCGGCGCCAACATCGTCGCAACTGCCGACCGCATCATCGATGCGCTGCCTTTTTTGCAGGCCTCATTGCCCGCCTCCATCAAGCTTGAGATTGGACTCGACCGCACCATTACCACCCGCGCTTCCGTTGCCGATGTTGAACGTACGCTGCTGATATCGGTCATTCTCGTAGTGCTGGTCGTCTTCGCATTCCTGCGCGAAATCCGCGCCACCATGATTCCCAGCGTCGCGGTTCCGATGGCCATCGTCGGCACCTTTGCGGTGATGTACCTGTTCAACTATTCGCTGGACAACCTCTCGCTGATGGCGCTCACCATCTGCACCGGTTTTGTAGTGGATGACGCCATCGTGGTGCTGGAGAACATCATGCGCCACGTGGAAGTGGGCATGGCTCCCTACGAAGCCGCCCTGCTGGGCGCGCGGGAGATCGGATTCACCGTGGTCTCGATGAGCACCTCGCTCATCGCCGTGTTCATTCCTATCCTGCTGATGGGCGGCATCGTTGGGCGGATGTTCCACGAGTTTGCGGTCACGCTGAGCGCCGCAATCATGGTATCGCTGGTGGTGTCGCTCACCACCACCCCCATGCTGTGCGCCCGTTTTCTAAAAGCGCATGATCCCGGCTCCCACGGCGCGCTCTATCGCATGAGCGAACGCGGCTTCGTCTGGATGAACCGCTTCTACAAGACATCGCTGGGTTGGGTGCTCCGCCACCAGGGTCTGGTGCTCTTCATTACGATCCTCACCCTCGCTGCCAACGTCTTTCTTTACATCCACGTGCCCAAGGGCTTCTTTCCGCAGCAGGATACAGGACGTCTGCAAGGCATCGTCATGGGCGACCAGGATGTGTCCTTTGACGCGATGAAGAAGAAGCTGGACCAGTACATCAGCATTGTTCAGCACGATCCCGCCGTGGAACATGTTTTGGCCTCAGTGGGTGGTGGCGGGGCTCAGAACCAGGCGCGAATTTGGGTAATCCTGAAGGACCTCAAATACCGCAAGGGCGTGACCGCCGACATGGTGATCAATCGCCTGCGCCCCAAACTGGCACATGTGGCAGGAGCCACCGCATACTTCCAGGCTTATCAGGAATTCCAGATTGGCGGACGCCTGGGCAATGCGCAGTATCAATACACGCTCTCGGGCGAAGACCTGGGCGAGCTGTACAAATGGGCGCCGCTGCTCACCGATAAGCTGAAAGCCATTCCGCAGTTGAAGGACGTTAACAGCGATCAGCAGGTCAGTGGGCTGGAGCAGAATGTCGTCATCGATCGCGACACTGCGGCGCGGCTCGGCATCACCCCGTCGCAGATCGATAATGTCCTGTATGACGCCTTTGGCCAGCGCGAGATCTCGACCATTTACCAGACGCTGAATCAGTACTATGTGGTGCTCGAAGTCGATCCGCAGTACCAGATGACCCCGTCCGCTCTGGAAAGTGTGTATGTCATTACCGCCGGCGGGGCGCAGGTGCCACTGTCGGCGTTCGCGCATTTTGAAACGGCTGCGACCGCGCTCACCGTAAATCACCAGGGCCAGTTCCCCTCCGTCACCATCTCCTTCAATCTTGCCCCGGGAGCTGCGCTGGGCGAAGCCACGCGCCTTATCGAGCAAGCCGAGTTGCAGATGCGCATGCCGGCTACGATTCACGGCAGCTTCCAGGGAACAGCCGCAGCATTTCAGGACTCCCTTTCGTCCGAGCCCCTGCTGATCCTGGCCGCCTTAATTGCGGTCTATATCGTGCTTGGCATTTTGTACGAGAGCTATATCCATCCCATCACCATTCTTTCTACGCTGCCTTCGGCCGGCACCGGTGCGATCCTGGCCTTGCTGCTGTTTCACATGGAGCTGAATGTCATTTCGCTCATCGGAATCATTCTGCTCATCGGCATCGTGAAAAAGAACGCCATCATGATGATCGACTTTGCGCTGGAAGTGGAGCGCCAGGGCAGGACCGCCTCCGAAGCAATCTACGAAGCGGCGCTGCTGCGCTTCCGCCCCATCATGATGACTACCGCGGCGGCCTTGTTCGGCGCACTGCCGATGGCACTCGGCCACGGTATGGGATCGGAGCTGCGCCGCCCACTGGGCATCAGCATCGTCGGCGGCCTGATCGTCAGCCAGATGCTGACTTTGTACACCACTCCCGTCGTCTACATTTATCTCGACCGCTTCCAGGAGTGGCTGCTCACCCAAATTCCATGGCGTAAGAAGAAAGCAGTCAAGGAAGAAGCCCCGGTCTTCGCCGACTGAAAACCTGCGAGCCGGTTGTGGATTGAATTTTTCCAACTGCGGATGCTACCAGGCGCCCGAGCCGGGGCAATGCTTAAGCGTCGATCTTTCAAAGCTATTTCTTCTCCGGCTGAGGCAGGACGTACAGCAACAGCGCGGTGGCCCCGATGGTGACAAAAAACACCGCCCACATGGGGTGCGCCGGCCATATCTTCCCGGTTATTCCCAGCAACCATGCTGCGGTTCCGATAATACTGGCCAAAATTGACGCTTTTAACGTTTTCATCGTAGTTTCCTGAGCACGGGGAGGTGTTTGTCATGACTCCCAGGAATGGATTAGTGATTATCCATCACTCTTAGTCATGGATAAAAAGCGGCAAAAACCGCCCATTAGGGCCCTTTTTCTTCGTCCGAATAGTGAAAAACGCTCTCCAAAGGCTTGCCAAAGACGGCGGCAATGCGAAATGCAGCTTCCAGTGACGGCGAATACTTGCCCAGCTCGATGGCGTTCACCGTCTGGCGGGTGAGCTTGATCCTCTCCGCCAGGTCCTGTTGCGTCATCTCGCTGTGCTCGAAGCGCAGGCGACGGATTTCGTTGCGGATGGTGGCCATGTTACGCGCTCCGCCGGTACTGGATGATCTGGCAGCTGGAGCGCACGATCTCCGTCACCACCAGAATGAACAGCAGCGAATTCGCGCCGAAGATGATCGGAGCTAGGAACCGCCGCAAAGAAGATGGCAAATGCGATGCCGGTCGAAAGCCCCGAGTAAGCGAGACTGGTTGATTTCAGTTCAATCAGCTGGTCGCGCTCGTCGGGGGGCGTGTTCGCGTCTGTCGGGTCGAAGATGGCGACGGCGATGGTGAGCACTATCTGCACGACCACTAAGGCAATGATGGTTCCCAGCAGGCCGCTGACGTGAGCGTCGTTGTGTCGGCCCGAGCGAATCAGCGACCAGAAGTACAAGCCGTAAATGCCAGCCATCGAAATCAGCGAGATCCACGCGGTCTTTTCACGAAAAGGCATCTTTGCGCCTCCTGTCAAAGTTACAAGACGTAAAGTAATCAATATTTGTCTCTATGTCAAGTTAATTTGACATCATGTCGTGTATTCCAGGCTCTTCTGGAGGCTTTCGGGAGAGGAGAGCAGGCTGGGCGCGCAAGTAGGGTGACGGGCAAGGAGAATTCTCAGGAGAGCCCGCCCGCGTCGTGCTGACCTGGACCAATTGTGCGGGGTGTGCTCTTACAAGCCTGAGATCCCCAGCAACTCGCTCATCTCTTCGTAGAGAAACCCTTCGCCGGGACGATAAGGCTGAACCCATTCGCCGTTGACGACGAACTGCGGAATGGCACGCTTGCCGGTACGACGAATCACTTCTTCCGCCGCGCCGGGCGTCGATTCGATATTCACTTCGGTGTAAGCGATGCCGTGCTTCTCGAGAAATCGTTTGGCGGTGCGGCAATCGGGACACCACGGTGCCGAGTAAAGCAAAACATCCATGCGAATTTGATATTACAACGAGAAGAAAGCACTTTGCGAGCGCCACAGTTCAGCAACTTTTATGGTCGATAGCCGCTGTGGTTGTGTACGATATTGCGACAGCCCTGGTGGTTCTTTCATCGTATTGTCACCGAACGCCAGCCGGCTGCATCCAACGCTGCATATTTCGGCCGAGCAAGTGGGGATTCCAATTTGCTGAGGTGAGCGAGATGTCAGATGGTGTGCGCGAAAGAAAGCCGAGTGAGAGCGGTATCGATTCAACCACCGATGGAATAAGCCGCAGAAGTTTTCTGGGCCGGGGATCAGCGGCCTTGGCATTCACCGCAGGTTTACCGATTATCGGCGCCGCTCAACAGGTGAAAGATATGAGCGGCGACAACCACGCCGGGAAGAATGAAACCGAGATTGGGCCGATCAATAAGTCAGAAGAGGCGGCGAATCCTGATTCCGTTTATCCGCCAACCACCGACTCTGGTGGCCAGCCTCCATTCAAGTATCCCTTCGCCTATGCCCATCGACGGGTAGAGGCCGGCGGCTGGACACGCCAGGTCACCGTACGCGAGCTTCCGGTCTCGAAAAAAATGGCGGGGGTTGAGATGCGCCTGCTGCCCGGCGCGGTTCGCGAGTTGCACTGGCACGTGCCGGCAGAATGGGCCTTCATGGTCAGTGGCAAGGCGCGAATCACCGCGGTTGATGCCAAAGGGCGAGGCTTCGTCGAAGACGTAACGCCCACGGATCTGTGGCTGTTTCCCGGAGGAATTCCGCACTCCATTCAGGGACTGCCTCCGGACGGCTGCCAGTTCCTGCTGGTCTTCAATGACGGGAACTTCAACGAGTTCGACACCTTCCTGCTGACCGACTGGATGCACCATACGCCGGCGGAAGTGCTGGCCAAGAACTTCAACGTCCCGCCTGCGACCTTCGACAAGGTTCCCGAACGAGAGCTGTTCATCTTCAACACCGAGTTGCCGCGAACGCTGGAAGAAGAAAAGAAGGAAGTCTATGCCGGCTCGGGACCGGTGCCGAACCCCTACGCTTTCTTCACCGACAAGATGCAACCGAATAAGGTGACGCCGGGAGGCAGCGTAAAGATCGTTGACCGCGCCAACTTTCCGGCTACGGACATTGCTGCCGCGATCGTCACCTTGAAACCCGGCGGTTTGCGCGAGCTGCACTGGCATCCCAATGCCGATGAATGGCAGTACTACGTCACCGGCCAGGGACGCATGACCGTGTTCTCGGCGGGTGGACACGCCCGAACCATGGACTTCGTCGCAGGGGACGTCGGCTACGTGCAGCAGTCGATGCCGCACTACATCGAAAATCTTGGCGACACCGACCTGGTGTTCCTGGAAGTGTTCCCCACTCCCGAGTATCAGGACATTTCGCTGGCAGAGTGGCTGGCGCACACGCCGTCGCGGTTGGTGAACGAACACATCTTCACCGGCGAAGACTTCGTGCGCAACATACCGAAGAAAGAAATGATTGTGACACCGATATAGGTGAAGCGCCTTTTGTAGTTACGAAGACGGGGTCAGGGCATCGGCCTTGGCCGGGCCGAGAGCGCCCGCTCTTTGGTGTCATCCCGAGCGGCTTCAGCCGCGAGAGATCTGCGGTTCCGCCGCGCCGGCAGTTCTGCCTTCGCGAGCAAACTGCAGATCCTTCGGCTGCGCCTCAGGATGACACTTCCTAAGAGATATTTCTGTCGGCGCCTAAACTACGATGCCGTCCTTCGCCGCATCCATCCCGGGTCGCGCACATACTCTTCTTCCAGCCTACGCAAGCGGGCTGACATGATGCTCGACCGGCCGAGGTATCCAACCGGCTTGCCCGGCTCTTTCCGATCGATAACCGGCAAGCGGCCAACGTTGGCCCGCAACATACGTGCGGCAGCGTCGTAGAGCACCTCGTCGGGATGAGCGACCACCAGGTCGCGCGAACTGGCATCGAGCACAGGCATCTTACCCGAGGGATCGTGCTCGAGCGCACGCATCAGGTCGGAGCGGGTGATGATGCCTGCTAGCCCCCCGTCGTCGCCCATGACGAACACGCCTTGATGATGCGTCACCATAGGATCGTGCCGCCCCACACGCTCTGCAAGCTCCGCGACCGTCATGCTAGCGGGTACGGTATCGAAGTCACGCGACATGCTATCGCCGACCACCACCTGTTGAAGCACGTCAGGCTCATAGTCCTGATGAATGTGCAGGCCGCGACGTGCCAGCTTCTCGGTCATGATGGAGTTGCGCGCATAGCGCACGGCGATGAGATCGGCGATGACGGTGACCATCATGAGCGGCAGCACCGAGTTGTAATCGCGCGTGATCTCGAAGGCGAAGATGATGAACGTGAACGCCGCGCGCGAAGCTGCTCCGAAGACGGCTCCCATGGCTACCAGGGCGAAGGCTCCGGGCGAGAGGTTGGCCGCCGGCCAGAGTTTGTCGATGATCATGGCGAAGACCGAGCCCATGGCCGCGCTGGCCATGAACATCGGCGCTAGCAAACCTCCGGAAGTGCCTGAGCCGAGTGAGATCACGAGCGCAGCAGACTTAAAAACCATCACGGCCAGCATCGCGCCCAGCAGCATCTTGGTATTCAGAATGTCGGAGATGGTGTCATAGCCAACGCCCAGCACGCGGGGCACGAAGTAGCCGATGATGCCCAGACCCAAAGCTCCGATGGCCGGCCACCACATTTCATGTATCGGCAGCTTCTCGAACTGATCTTCCACCCAGTAGAGCGCGCGGCTGAAGCCGAGTGCCGCGAATCCGCAGAGCACGCCCAGCACCAGGTAGAACGGGAGAGCGTGCGGCAATCCGAAATCGACCGTGCCGACGTCGAACATGGGCCCACGGCCAATCAGCCAGAAATGTACGCTGGTTGCGATGCTGCTGGCGATCACCAGCGGGATGAACGACCGGGACTTGAATTCGAACAGGAGCAACTCAATGGCAAGGATCACACCCGCAATTGGAGTGCTGAAGGTGGCAGCCATTCCGGCAGCGGCTCCAGAGGCCAATAACACTTTACGTTCGGCGGCGGTCGTATGGAGCAATTGACCGACCAGGGAGCCCATGGCACCACCGGTCTGAATGATGGGGCCCTCGGCGCCGAACGGTCCGCCGGTGCCGATGGCGATTGCGGCCGATATGGGCTTGAGGATCGCGACCTTGGGCTCAATGCGGCTGCGATTGACCAGTACGGCTTCCATGGCTTCGGGAATACCGTGGCCGCGAATCTTATCGCTGCCGTAGCGCGCCATGATGCCAACGATGACGCCGCCAATCACCGGAGTCACGATCACCCACAAGCCAAGATGATTGTTGCGTGCGCTGGTGAAAGCGAACGACCAGCGATGGAAGAAGAAGATGTTGGTGAACAGGCCGATCAGGTTGTAGAGCAGGAAGGCAATGATGCCGGCTAGGAATCCGATAAACGCGGCGAGCAGAGAGATCAGAGCGGTGCGGAAACGTACGTCGCCCTCTTCCCTGGTTATCCTGCTCGCGTTTCGCTGCGGAGGAATCACGCCATCGACACCGAGCGTGACAGCGCGTTGGCTCACCGCTTTGCCTCCGCGGTAACGCGCGGTTTGACGGCAGTGCGCTTAGCCGGCCGGAGGTTCGCTTTGCCGGTCACGCGACGAAGCGAAGAAATCAGCGCAGGGGCGGCCGAGCGAAGTTCCTCGCGATGATGCAGGGTGAGTTCGCGCAGCACCTGCTCGCCACGCGTAGTGAGGCTGACGTAAACTTCCCGCCGATCCTCGGCACTCCGATTGCGCTGAATGAGATCTTTCTCTTCGAGCCGACTGACCAGTTCGACCGCGCTGTGATGCTGAATCTGTAAGCGCTCGGCCAGGTCGGCAATGCGCGAGCCGTTGCCGCTGCGGGCTCCCTGTATGGCCAGCATGAGCTGATGATGTTGGGGCTCAACGCCTGCCCGGCGCGCCGCTTGCTCGCTGAAATGCAGAAAACGGCGGATCTGGTAACGGAAGTCGGCCAAGGCCGCGTAGTCGGTGGAATTCAGGTCGTGGGTAGACATAGGTCTTGATACGATTATATCGTATCACGATATATTAAAGAGAAGATTACACTCCACAGCAGGAGTTGCTCGGGAATTAGCTCAGAGTTGTGGGTTATCGTTTCGTACGTGGTGAAAAACGAATGCGGGAGGGGTGATAGAGGTGAGCGCTAGCCGGCTCTGCCCTCCAGTCGCTGCAATCGCTGCTCGTGTGTTCGAACGAGAGCTACAACCTGGTCCAGGCGGCCACCGGTTTCCTGCAGTTGGGCGGTGGTAAGACGCACCTGCCGGGATGTCTCGGCTACATAGGCGCCTAGTTGCCGCAACTCCTCGGCGATCAGGTCAATCTTCTCGCCGAGCCGGTCGATGAAATCGTCGGGGCTAGACGCAGTCACTATTTTGCCTCGCCAGGATTGTAACCTGCGATGTCCGCCGTTAACGGGGGCGATCGGGTTCCGGCTTTCCCGCGCGCAATGGGGTAAGCTAATTCTTCCCGTTTTACGGCCGTTTTTCTTCCCCGTGAAGGAGTGCCCATTTGATTGCACGTTATACCCGGCCCGAGATGGGCCGCATCTGGAGTGACGAAAACCGCTTCCGCACCTGGCTCGAAGTGGAAGTCGCCGCCACCGAGACCCTTGGCCGAGGCTGGCATTGTGCCGCAGTCGGCGGCCAAGGCGATTCGCGAAAAGGGCGACATCGACGTAGCCCGCATCAATCAGATCGAAGCCGAGGTCAAGCACGACGTCATCGCTTTCACCACCGTGGTCGCCGAGAAGGTCGGCCCGGAGTCGCGCTGGCTGCACTACGGACTGACGTCGAATGACGTTGTTGATACGGCGCAGGCGCTGCTGGTGAAGCAGGCGTCGGCGATCATTCGCGAGGATCTGACGCAGCTTGCCGAGGTTCTTGAAGCGGCGCGCCTTCGAATTCAAAGACACGCCGCAGATCGGACGGACGCACGGCGTTCATGCCGAGCCCATCACCTTCGGGCTGAAGCTGGCCAACTGGTACTCCGAGGTGCAGCGCGACATCGCGCGCTTCGACATGGCGGCTGAGCAGATGCGCGTCGGCAAGCTATCGGGCGCGGTGGGCAACGGAGCGCATCTTGATCCGGAACACGAAGAGCAGATTTGCAAGCGCCTGGGCTTGGAAGTCGCGTCGGTCTCCAGCCAGGTGATTCAGCGCGACCGGCACGCGTTCTATGTCGCCACGCTGGCGGTGATTGCCTCGACGCTCGACAAGATCGCCACCGAAGTTCGCCACCTGCAGCGCACAGAAGTTCGCGAGGCGGAAGAGTATTTCAGCGAGAAGCAGAAGGGCTCGTCGGCGATGCCGCATAAGCGCAACCCGGTCACCTGCGAACAGATCAGCGGACTGGCTCGCGTGGTGCGCGCGAATTCCCAGGCGGCGCTGGAGAACGTTGCGCTGTGGCACGAGCGCGACATCTCGCACTCATCGGTGGAGCGGGTGATACTGCCCGACTCCACCATCCTGGCTCGACTATCTGCTGACCAAGACGACGAACCTGATCGATACCATGCTGGTCTATCCCAAGCGCATGATGAAGAACCTGGAGTCGACGGGCGGGCTGGTGTTCAGCGGACAGCTGCTGCTCGACCTGGTGGAAGCCGGGATGTTGCGCGAAGATGCGTATCGGCTGGTACAGTCCAATGCGATGAAGGCGTGGAAGGAAGACCTGAACTTCCACGACCTGGTCATCAGCGATCCGGAGATTACGTCCAAGGTGAAGCGCGAGACACTCGAGCAGGCATTCGATTTGCAGAGGCCGTTGCGCAACGTGGACAAAATCTTCAAGCGGGTGTTCGGGTGAGCCAGTCCGCCTATTCAACCCTCACTCTTGCCTACGAAGGACCCACTCGCTTTGGTGACGCTGAATCGTCCCGACAAGCGCAACGCCATCAGCTATGAACTGATCGACGAGTTGCTGCGCGTGCTGGCCGAGGTTAACCAGTCAGATGCATCGATAGTGATTCTGACGGGAGCGGGCAAGGCGTTCTGCTCCGGCATGGACCTCGACAATCTGCGGGCCCTCACCTCGCGCAGTGAGCAGGAAAACCTGGCCGATTCGCAGGCCATGGCGAAGATGTTTCGCACGCTGTACGAATTTCCTAAGGTGACGATCGCGGCGGTGAATGGGCCAGCCATCGCCGGCGGCTGCGGCCTGGCCACGCTATGCGACTTCACCCTGGCGTCGAGCGAGGCGAAGTTTGGTTACACTGAAGTGCGCATCGGGTTTATACCCGCCATCGTGTCGGCATTCCTCATTCGACAGGTAGGGGAAAAGCAGGCGCGCGACCTGCTGCTGACAGGGCGTATCATCAACGCGGAGGAAGCCTGTCGCCTGGGACTGGCGACCGAAATGGTACCTCCGGAGCGATTGCTGCAAAGAGCACGTGAATTAGCGGCCGATTTGTTGCAAAATAGTCCTGCTTCTCTGCTTGCGACCAAGCGCCTCCTGAGCAATTATTCGGTAGCGCCACTAAACGGCCAACTCGAAGCGGCCGTGCAGGAAAACGCTCGCATTCGTACGACCGACGACTTCCGGGAAGGCGTCAGTTCGTTTATCGAGAAGCGCAAACCAAACTGGGTGAGAGGTGAATCGTGAAGTCACTCGCAAGGCTGGCAGTCTTAATTCTTTTGGCCCCCGCGCTGCTGCTTGCGCAAACGTCAACGGGTCAAACCACTACTGGGTCCCCGACGAACGCGAAACCAGCCTATGAGCAGGCTGGACAGAACGACGCGCAGGCCGCTGCTCCCGCTAAGCCGAAGGTTCCACTGGCGTATCCGCCGCTGAGCGAGAAGGCTAAAGAGCGCGCTCGGCAACTCTATGAGTACTTTGCCCACGGCCAGACGCAGCTGCTCTACGCCTCCTTCACGCCTAACATGAAGAAGCAGTCGCCGGAGACGAAAATCAGCGGGATTTACAAGCAGGTGACAGAGAAGCTCGGCACGCCCACCCAGACGCTCAGCGAGAACTTCCTGCCGGGCTTCGGATCGCCGGCGACGATCTACAGCCGGACCTCGGCTTACAGCAAGTCGAAAGAGCCTATCACGGTCATACTCGCGGTTGGCGGAGATGGGGATCTGACGGATTTCCAGATTACCCCCGCCCCGCTGCTGCGCAATGACGAATATTCCGACTACCAGGACAGCACCAAGTTGCGCCTGCCGTTCAACGGATCGTGGATCGTTCTGCAGGGCGGCCGCACCATCTACGACAACTCTTTTGCCGGAACCGACGACAACCGCTATACCGTCAGCTTCATGGCTCTGAAGGATGGACTTCCCTTCGAAAACGATGGCAGGAAGAACACCGACTATTACTGTTGGGGACAACCCGTGCTGTCGCCGGCTGCGGGCATCGTCATCCAGGCCGTAGGCAATGCCTCCGATCATCAGCCGGGGCGCCTGCCCGAGATCCAGAGCCGCGGCAATTATGTCGTGATTGCCCACGGCAACAGCGAATTCTCTATGATCCCGTACCTCAAGGCCGGCAGCCTTAAGGTCAGGAGTGGCGAGCGGGTGAAGCAGGGCGAGGTGGTTGCGGAGTGCGGCAACAGCGGCAGCTCGTTTGCTCCTCATGTGGAATACAACTTGCAAAACACTCGCGGCTTCCCCCTGCCCAAGACCATGCCGGCGCAGTTCGTGAACTACACGGCTGATGGAAAATTGGTAACCGTGGGTGAGCCCCTGCGTGGGCAAATTGTCTCCACCGGGCCGGCATCGCCGACGGTCGAGACCGCCGGAAAGCCCTAATGAGCGGAGCCGGCGAGTCTTCGCAGCATCCGCACCCGGTTTACGAGACCCGCTTCCGCGTTCGCTACGCCGAAACCGACCAGTTGGGAGTGGTGTATCACGCCAACTACATCGTCTGGTTTGAGGTGGGGCGGGTCGAGATGCTGCGCCAGATGGGGTTCAGCTATCGCGAGATGGAGAAGGACGACGACACCCACATTGTGGTAGTCGACGCACGCTGCCGCTATAAGATGCCGGCGCGCTACGACGACCTGATCTGCGTGCGCACTTCCCTGCTCAACGTGCGCGAATCGCTGCTGCGCTTCGGATACGAAGTCTTTCGCGATAGCGACCAGGCGCTGCTGGCCGAGGGGGAGACCGTTCACCTGGTCGTCGGGGCGGACATGAAGCGTACGCCGCTGCCGGAGAAATATCTGAGCGCATTCCTGCGGGCGTCGGGATAGTTGTCAGTTGTCGGTTGTCAGAAAGAAGTCGGCCGTTGTCGGTTGTCAGGAAACAGTTGTGAGTTGTCAGGAAGCACCTGAAGGCCGAGACCTGAAGGCTGAGGGCTGAAGGCTGAGGGCTGAAGCCTGAGCCTTGATCGCAGAAGGCTGAGTCTGAAGGCTGAAGGCTGAGCCCAATGCCTGATACCTGGTACCTGAAGCCTGATACCTCGAACTCAGAATTGACGTAAACGTGAGCGCCGCCCGAATGGGCACCTGATAACCTCGTTACTGACCACTAACAACCGACAACTGCTTTCCGACAACTGACAACTGGCTACTGACAACTTGAGAGCCCTTCACATTGACGGCAACAGTTTGACGCTCGCAGATGTGCGTGAGGTCGTCTATGAGAACCGCCCGGTGCTGCTGGCGCCCGAAGCGCGGCAGGCAGTCGATCGCGCGCGCGCCGTGGTCGAAGACCTGCTCGACCGCGACCAGGTGGCGTACGCGGTCAACACCGGAGTGGGCAAGCTCAGCGATGTGCGAATCTCGCCGGGGGACATCCGGCGGCTGCAGCTCAACCTCATGCGCTCCCACGCTGTGGGAGTAGGCGAGCCCCTGTCAGAGCCCGTCACCCGCGCCATGATGCTGTTGCGCGCCAACTCGCTCTCCAAAGGATTTTCCGGCGTCCGCGATGTCGTCATCGACACGCTCTGTTCCATGCTCAACCGCGGCGTCCATCCGGTGATTCCGTCGCAAGGTAGCGTAGGTGCGAGCGGAGACCTGGCGCCGCTGGCTCATCTCGGGCTGGTGCTGATCGGCGAAGGCGAAGCCATGTATCAGGGTAAGCGGCTCGCCGGCGCGGAGGCCATGAAGCTGGCCGATGTCGCTGCCCTGGTGTTGGAGGCCAAAGAAGCGATCTCGCTGATCAACGGGACTCAGGCGATGCTGGCGGTGGGGTTGCTGGCAACTTTGGAAGCCGAGGACCTCGCCGCCAGCGCCGATGTAATTGCCGCCCTCAGCGTCGATGCCTTGCGCGGAACTGATGTCGCTTTCGACGAGCGCATCCAGTCCGCGCGCCCTCATGCGGGACAGTTTGTCGCCGCTCACAACCTGCGGCTCATGATGGAGGGCAGCGAAATTCGCGAATCGCACCGCGGGTGCGGCAAGGTGCAGGATGCCTATTCGTTGCGCTGCGTTCCGCAGGTACACGGAGCGGTGCGCGACACGATTGTTCATTGCCGCAGCGTTTTCGAAGTGGAGATGAATTCGGCCGTCGACAACCCGCTGGTCTTCCCTGCCGTCAAGAAGATTGGAGCACCCCGTCCGCAAATCGGTGCGCCCACCGCAGGTGAGATTCTCTCCGGCGGAAACTTTCACGGCGAGCCGGTGGCTTTTGCGCTCGACTTTCTGGCCATCGCGTTGAGCGCTCTGGCCGGAATCTCTGAGCGACGCTTGGAGCGCCTGGTAAATCCTTCGTTGAACGAAGACCTTCCGCCGTTCCTGGCGCCGGGCGCCGGCTTGAACTCAGGCTTCATGATGGCGCAGGTGACAGCAGCCGCACTGGTAAGCGAAAACAAAGTGCTGGGACATCCTGCTTCCGTTGACTCGATTACCACTTCGGGCAACAAAGAAGATTTCGTTTCGATGGGAATGACCGCGGCCAACAAGCTGCAACGCGTGGTGGTGAACACGCGCAACGTCCTGGCGATTGAAGCGATGGCGGTCGCGCAGGCCCTCGACTTTCTCGCTCCACTGAAGCCCAGCAAGCGCGGGCAGCAGGCGCATGCGGCCATTCGAGCAGTCAGCCCATCGATTGTAGAAGACCGCGTCCTGTCACACGACTTCGAACGCGTCTCTGCAATGATCGCCAGCGGAGCGCTGGCAAAAATCCTGCCGTAGGCCCAGGGCCGATGAGTTCGCGATCATCCTGCAGGATCTCGATCACTGCCTTGGCATCGGCACGCGGTTTAGTCAGCGGGTTTACGAGCGCGAAAATAACATCGTCACCACGCCCATAACGGCCCGACGAAGGGCAAGGGTGCTGTCGCGAACGTTGTGACCGCTATCGCAAACCTGTCATTCAGCCCCGGAGTTGGCGCCTAACCAAGCATTCAGCCGTGACGTAAGCTGATTATTTGGAATATCTTGAAACCATGAAACGATTTTCTCGCCGGTCGCTATTCGTTGCTCTATTCTCGGCGGTGCTGGCATTCGCGCAGCAGAGCGATCCCTCTACGGACAAGGCTCCAGCCCATTCCGGAGTCAGCGGATTGCCCCTGAACTTCCAGCGCCACACCGGCGACCTCGATGAGATGGTGAAGCGCGGGAGCATTCGAGCCCTGGTTTTGTACAGCCGCTCGGGCTTCTTCTACGTTGATGGAAAGCCGGAGGGCATTTCTTATGAGGCGCTGCAATACTTCGAGCAGTTTGTAAATCAGAAACTGCGCACCCGGCAACACATCCAGGTTACGTTTATTCCGGTGCGCCCCGATCAACTTGAATCGTACTTGAACGAAGGCATCGGCGACTTGATCGCGTACCCGGTGGCCATGACTCCTGAGCGCGCACAGCAGGTCGCTTTCACTCTACCGATTGAGACCGGGGTGAAGCAGATTCTTGTGACAGGAAAGGACTTCGGTCCGGTTGCGTCGTTGCAGGACCTGAGTGGGAAGAAGGTCTTCGTCAATCCCCTCACTACGTACTACGAAAACCTGGAAAAGGTAAACGACTCGTTCCGGGAGCAAGGCAAGCCGCCGATCCTGATCGAGAGCGCCGGCAGGAACCTGCTGGACGAAGACCTGATGGAGATGGTGAACGCCGGCATACTTCCTGCCACGGTCACGATCGAGCAGCGCGCCAAACTGTGGGCCAGCGTTTTTCACAACATTACTCCTCAGCCCGGTCTCGTCATTGCGAAACAGGAGGATTTGGCTTGGGCGGTCCGCAAGAACAATCCCAAGTTCAGAGAGTTGGTGAATGAATTCGTCAAGACCCATGCCGCCGGAACGTCATTCGGTAACACGCTGATGCGGCGATACCTGGAAAGCAACCGGTGGATCACGAATCCGACCGATGAAGAACAAATCAAGAAATTCAACCAGCTGGCGAACTTCTTCAAGACATATTCATCGCAATATGGCTTCGACTATTTGATGGTCATCGCCCAGGGCTACCAGGAGTCGCAGCTCAACCAGTCGGCGAGAAGTCCGGGAGGCGCGGTCGGGGTGATGCAGGTCAAACCCTCGACCGCGGCGGCGCCGCCCATTAGTATTCCCGACATCGCCACTGCCGAAAACAATATCCACGCCGGAGTGAAGCTGCTGAATTCGATTGCAACCGATTATTTCAGCGATCCGAAGATTGATCCGATGAACCGACTGCTATTCACATTCGCGGCTTATAACGCCGGCCCGAATCGCATCGCGGAGCTTCGTAAGGAGGCTCCAGCCCGAGGGCTCGATCCCAACAAGTGGTTCGGCAACGTCGAGTTGCTGGTGTCACAAAACGTGGGACAGGTCACCGTCCAGTATGTCAGCAATATTTACAAGTACTACATCGCCTACAAGCTGGTGGTCGAGCAAGGACAATCGCTGCAATAGGGCGCAATCTGTAACAAAAGGGCTACACCATCTGGGTGCCCCAGAGGTCGTGCAGGTGGACAACACCCAGCAGACGTCCCTCGGGGTCAACGACGGGGAGAGCGGTGATCTTTCGTCGTTCCATCACTTCCAGAGCTGCAATCGCGAACTCGTCGGGACCGATGGTTTGGGGACTGGGCGTCATGCACTGGGCGGCCGAGAGGTCGAGCGCCTGCTTACCGTGTTGTTCGAGAAGGCGGCGCAGATCTCCATCGCTGATCAGGCCGACTAGCTTGCCGTCGGCGACGACGGTGGTCATGCCCAACGCTTTGCGCGACATCTCGTAGATGACTTCGCTCATGGTGGCCGAAGGTGCGACGCAGGGTAATGCTTCGCCGGTGTGCATCAGCGACGAGCTGCGGGCTAGCCGCTTGCCCAGCTTGCCGCCGGGATGAAGATTAGCGAAATCCTCTTCCTTGAAGCCGCGCTTTTCCGACAAAGCCATGGCCAGGGCGTCACCCAGTGCCAGCATAGTGGTGGTTGACGCGGTGGGCGCTAAACCTAGCGAGCAGGCCTCGCGTGTAACCGAGCAATCGAGGGCGATCGTGGCGGCCTGCGCAAGGGTGGAGGGACGGGAACTTTTCGAATTGGAATAAAGGTCGTCGCCGGTAAAAGTGATCAGCGGGATAGCCAGCCGCTTAATAGTGGCGAGCAGTTGCAGAATCTCCGCCGTCTCGCCACTAGCGGAGAGCGCGATCACGACATCGCCCCTAACCACATTGCCCAGGTCGCCGTGCAGAGCTTCAGCCGGATGCAGGTACAGCGCAGGTGTGCCGGTGGAGCTGAGAGTAGCGACCACCTTGCGCGCGATAATGCCGCTCTTCCCCATGCCGGTTACAACCACGCGGCCGGCACAGCAGTAGAGCAGATCCAAGGCGCGGTTGAAGTCGTCCCCCATGGGGCCGGCAATGCGGTCCGCCAAAGCGCGCAGGGCTTCGGCTTCGATCCGTACGACCTGTTCGCCATGATTTTTCACGATGCCGAGCCTGATAGCTTCATTGTGGGGTTGGCGACGGTTCCGCCGTCGGTTGGGTGGGAGATTCCGCGGCCGGCCGCACACTGGGCGGGGGCGAGGGCTGTAATCCGGTCGGCTTAAACACCAACACCTTGGATTCGTTCACTCCGCCTTCCATCGACACCGGCTTACCCTCAAATGAGACCTGGGTCGCTCCGGCATTGCCCGTCCAGACCACGATCTCCTGGTCGGCATGGAGCGTCCTCGACTGGTCTGCGTCCAATACGCCTCGAACCAGAATCTTCCCATCCGCTTTCAACGAAACCCAAGCACGGCCGGTGGTCTTGACCTCGACTTCGAAGCCGGATGCCGTCGCCGGAGCACTGGAAGAATTACTGGCAACGGGTGGCGGAGCGGGCAGCTGTGCGGCCGACGCGGGCAGGGTATTTTCGACTGGGGACGCAGGCTGCGGGGCAATAATTTGACTGGCGGTGTTTGCAGAAGGCTGTGCCGAGTCAGTGGGAGTGGCAACCTGTGACGCCTCGCGCTCAGCTCGGGCCGCCGCTTTTTCCTGCATGTGCTGCTGGTACATTCTCCACCCACCGAAGCCAGCAGTTACCACGAGGACCAATACAAGAACCGGTATAAACGGAAAGCCGCGATGCGATGTGCTGCCGGGCTCGGGGTATCTATTTTCCGCCCAGTCGCTCTTCTGAGCGATCAACTGAACGTCGGGCTCGTCGTCACCGGCCGCCTGAAGGTAGTCGGCGACCGCCTGATCCTCGTCCATGCCCAGGTACTTGGCGTAGGCGCGCACGAAACCTTTGTTGAAGATTCCACCCGGCAGCAAGTCGAACTGCTCTTCTTCCAGGGCCTTCAGCAGGCGCGTACCGATCTTGGTGGACTCGGCAATTTCATCGAGAGAAATGCCCCTCATCTCGCGTTCGCGCCGGAGCCGTTCACCAAAGGATCGTGCGGATTGTTGCTTCGTATCCAAAAATCACCACAATCCGATTGAAAGCAGATGCTGCGCGAATGATAGAAAGAGCGTAACTAAGTGTCAAACCTTTGTAGTTCTGACCCTCGAGGGTTACCTAAGTTTGCGCAGGGTTGATTATCCTTCTATTACAATATGCTGTTTTCTAGTACGATAGAGCGAAGTTTTCAAATGCCGTCCCTCCTTCGGAGTCGACTTAACTGAGAGTGTAATCCTGGGCTTTTCCATGAAGATCGCCTCAGCGGCCTCAGAGTCAAAACTCTACGACCTTAGCATCTTCCACGATGTGGCCAAGGCGCTTACTTCGTCGCTCGACCTCGACATCATTCTTGAAACGCTGATGCAGAAGATGGCGGCTTATTTCGAGCCCGCCACCTGGGCGCTCATCCTGCTCGATGAAAGCAGCCGGCAGCCTCAGTATGTTGCTCCCGTCGAACCCGACTTCGAACGGCTCAACCAGGTGCGGCTGAAAAGCAAGCAAACCCTGGCTCAGTGCGTGATCGAAACCGGCGAGCCAATCGTCATCCCAGATCTGCGAGGCGACCCCCGGGTTGAGCCGGACACGGTCGACCCTCTGATTACAGATAATTCCGCCGTGGTCTGCCTGCCGGTTCGCAGCGTAAACAATGTCTTCGGAGTGATTCAGTTGCTCGGGCTCGACCTGCAGGTGTACGAGCAAAACGAGCTCTTCCTGCGGACCATCGCCGACTATGCGGCTATCGCGATCGATAACGCGCACGCGGTGCGCCGAATCCAGGAGCTCAGCATTACCGACGACTGCACCAAGCTGTTCAACCAGCGCCATCTGTTCACCGTGCTGGATGAAGAAGTGCATCGCTCGGCCCGCTTCGGGTATCAGTTCTCGCTACTATTTCTGGATCTGGACCATTTCAAGGCCGTTAACGATAAGTACGGGCACCTGGTGGGCAGCAAGCTGATTGCAATGGTAGGTCAATGTCTGCGCGAGAATTTGCGGCTGATCGACGCAGCGTTTCGCTACGGCGGCGACGAATTTACGATTCTGCTGCCGCAAACCTCGCGTGACTCAGCCCTGTTTGTGGCGCGACGCATTGCCCGAGCTTTTCATCAGCGGGACTGGCGGCCGGAAGAAAATATTTCGATTGAACTGCGGGCCAGCATCGGCATAGCCGGCTATCCTCACGACGCATCTACGCCGCAGGACATTGTGCAGCGCGCCGATGAGTTGATGTACGAGGTGAAACAATCCGGCCGCGACAATATTGCGGTTGCCGGACTTGGCCTTGTCGGCCTGGGTGATCCCGCGGCCGCCGACTGACTCAGCAATCTGATCCAGCTGCCCTGCTCGGCTGAATCGCTGTAATTCCTCTTGGCGATCTCCCTCAAGGTGCCGAAGGCCGCCAGACATTTGGGTTGGCCGGGGCCTGAGGATTCACCCCGAAGTCCCAGACGTACAGATTCATCTCCTGCGGTCCCAGCATCTCGACCAGTGCGTACTCACCCGGGGCGAGTTCTTTGGTGGGAGTCACCTTCAGCCACTGGCCTTTCCCGACTTTCTCCACGTTGGTTGGAATAATCGTGCTCTCCTCGCTGGTTTTGCCGCTAAGAGACATCTTCAGATTGCCCACCACACGCCCATCATTTTTCGGCTGGGTGCGCACGATACGAAACCGATCGGCGGGCTGAATATCAGAGCTACCTTCATCAATGTCGACGTACAGCACGGGTTCGCCGCTATGCGCCTGAATTTGCGCATGAGCGCCTTTCAGCTCGAACGACTGCTTCGCGCCGGCGGCAGGATTGATGGCTGATCGCAGTACGTTTTTCTTCTTGCTCTGGTTGACCTCACTGCCGTTTTGCAGGATCTCGGCCGCTTCCTGCTTGCCGTTGTACGTCTCGAACAAGAACACACCACCGGTGCCCGGCAATCGCAGGCCGGGAGCAATTTCCGGCGAATTCGCCTCTTCGGTTTCCCGTTCCTCACGCTCCTCGGGAGTCTCAACGTGGACCCGCGCCTTACCGGAGGCGAGATCAGCGGCATACTTGTTGGTGGCGTCCCAATCAACGAGCGACGACGGAACTTCTTCCCACTCATAGCGTTCGGCGCTGAAATAACGGACCCGGTCTCCGTGAACCTCGTACTTCACAACCGCCTGGTAGGAGCCATCCTTCAAGATCAGACGATTGGTCGGCTCTTGAGGGTGCGCCGGCAATGGCACAAAGCAAAGGAACGACTGTACCCAGCAATAACGGGAGGAGGCGCAAACGATTCAAAAACCGCCGCATGCCTTTAGTTTAGACCCGGGCGTCGGAGAACAGTTCGGGGAACCAATTTGACCGCTGAGGACAAATAAAGAAGGGTAAGTTTTTCCGAATGCCGTGTGGCTCCGCTGACCTTGGGATATGGCGGGTGCTGCGCCGAGGGTACAACTAGTGTTCTCCTAAACCTGCCGAATCCGCAATCGGCCAGCGAAAGGAACCGGAATCCCTGTTGCAGCATCTACATCCCAGGTAGCGCAATCGGTAGGTTTCAACTCAAAGGAGAATTTGTCAGAGATGTACTTGCTCCGGCGACTGACTGGTGCAGGCGGTTGGAAGCGCTTGCTGCTTTCGGGCCTTTTGAGCCTGCCTTTGATTTTTTCCCAGTCGGCGCTCGCTCAAACTAAACGGCCCTCCAAAAGTTCTGGTGCATCCAAGACGCCCGCAGCTTCGGACGCGAGCACAACGCCAGCGCAAAATCCCTCTCTGGGCGCCGTCTACGGAACGATTACAGATCAACAAGGCGAAGTGGCGGAAGGCGCCATCGTCGAATTGGCGCGGGACAATGATTCCAAGAAGCAACAAGTCGCGTCTGGCTCGAACGGTGAATACTCCTTCGCGAATGTCACTCCGGGTCCATTTCATCTCACCGTAACCGCCCCCGGCTTCGATACCAAGCTCTACTCCGGCGAGGTGCACGCGGGTCAGACCGTGGTGGTGCCTGCGATCGCGCTGAACATCACGGCGGTAACGGCGGAAGTAACCGTCCAGCTGGATCCGGTCGAAGTAGCCGAGGAGCAGGTTACCGAAGAGATTCACCAACGAGTCCTTGGCATTTTCCCGAACTTCTACGTCAGTTATGAGGCCGATGCCGCTCCTTTGCCGACCAGGCAAAAATTCAAGCTGGCGTGGAAGTCCGTATCCGACCCAGTGACGATCGTGGGAGCCGGCGCCCTGGCGGGCATTTACCAGGCAGCGGATGAATTCCCGGGATACGGCCAAGGGGCGGAAGGCTACGGAAAACGTCTGGGCGCTGCTTACGCTGACATTTTCGTCGGCACCATGGTCGGCAGCGCGATTCTTCCAACCATGTTGCATCAGGATCCCCGCTACTTCTACAGAGGCACGGGCACCACTAAGTCTCGGCTTCTCTACGCCGTCAGCAATGCGGTCATGTGCCGGGGCGACAACGGCAAGAGGCAGGTCAACTACTCCGGCATACTCGGTAGTTTCGCCTCCGGCGGAGTGTCGTATCTTTACTATCCCGCTGCCGATCGCAGCTTGAGCCTGGTGATGCAGAACTCGGCGGTGAGAATCGCCGAAGGCAGTCTCGCGGGCATCGTGCAGGAGTTCTTGCTGCGCCGGTTCACCACCGTTCACGGCGGCGGCAAGAAACAGACTTCGAGCCAGGACTGATGCCACTTAGCAGCAGTCAACTGCCGATAAGATCAGTGGCACGCTCTTGATCCTCTTCAGTCGAGCTTCGCGCATGCACCGGATGGGCGTATGATGACTAGCGCCAGCTATTTGTGGACGACGGCAAGCACTTTACGCTGGACTGAACCGCGAGGGTAGTAACACGAATAAGAGAAGTGGGACGGAAAAGACCGAGGATACGTACGTCGTGTCGTTCGACGTGGAGCCATATCACCAGGGAACGCGCCATCATTGGACGATCTGCCGCTCGCAGAAACCTGACGAACTGGTTTCCTGGGGCCATGCCCCGACACGGGAGTTAGCGGAAGGTGCTGCTAACAAGGAGCTCGAAGATCTGGCGGCCGGACGGACGCAGGGCGGCCAAGTTGCCAGCAGCGTTAAACCCTACACGCATCGCGTTGCCAACCGGAATTACTAAGGCCGCCGCTCCTAAGCCGGTAGCGATACTACCGGCGGCGACGAGATTACGCTTCGAAGACGAAACCCGGCTAGCGCCGTTCGTCTGAGCTTGTGCGAGCCTTTTTGCGCGCACGTTTGCGGGCCAGAGCTTGCTTCACCCGCTTCTTCTCGCCCGGTTTCAGATAGAAAGAATGACGCTTGACATCTTTGATGATGTCTTCGGTTTGCACCTTGCGTTTGAATCGACGTAGGGCGTTCTCGAGCGATTCGCCCTCTTGTAACCTAACCTCTGCCAAATAAGCCTCCACTGAATGTCATAATCGACAGCATTAAGTTTATATCATTCGGCAGTTGCCCGTCTCTGGCGCGACCGGAAAGCACTTGCTGGGCATTGCCCGTGCCTCAGTGGCGTCAGAATTTGCCGTAGGACGCCGACCAAAGCTAACGCGGGCAATCTTCTCAATCGGCGCGACCAGTTGAAGTCGGCTCCGTCAGCCAAGTTCGACCCAAGGAACAGAGTTAGAGGGAAGCGCCGAGCAGCATCTAGATGGTTTGAGAATACTGGCAGTGTTGTAGAAGATATGATAGACTGACATGCTTGATAAAGGGGCTGAAGATGTAAGCAGAAGAGAGATGAACATAACGTGGTAAGGAAATCTTAGGCATAATCTTCGATCACGAAGAAAGACGATTTCTGAACAGAGGAGTTTGCTGACGATGTAAAAGAGCTGGAAGACGATATGATCGTTGTAGAAACTTCTGACTGAGGAGTGAAGTTGAAGATGCTAGAAACTAGATGTGATAGTGAGTAACGCGCAAGGTGATGAAGGTGGGAACGCTGTGCGGCTCAGGTACTGGGCGAGATCGTGCGATCGCGACGGAACTCCGAAGAGGCTTGGCATGTGTAGTAGCAATAGGTGCAGTGCTGTATGGGCAGTAGGTAGTAGGAGAGTAGCTGTAGGCGTAGGTGTGTAGAACCGGAGAAAGTAGTAGTGTGATAACGCGAGTGTGTGAACTGAGGGCTACAAGAGACAGTCAGCGGGGTAGATGTCAGGAATTAACAGCACATTGTTAGAATTACGGAAGGTGTGAAGAAGCCGTAGTTGCGATAGGACACGTTGGCTTTCTGCAAGATGTAACAGATGTGAGGGGAGAGAGGAAAGATGACGTCGGGAATCGGAGGCGCGAGATTAGAGAAGTACTGAGAGAGCTGCTGAGAGTAAAGATACTAGGAAGAGAAGATACGGACTGGGAAGACGTCTACTGACCTTCGAAGTCGTAATTATGGCCGCGGTTGCTGTAGTTGTAAGGCAGGTTCTTGATGTATGTACTGCTGAACATCGACTGCGTAGACGAGGGCGATCTGTCACCGCTGGCTTCGCTGATGTCATAGAAGTTATAGAGCAGCAAAAAGCGGGTTGCCAGAGAAGAGAAGGTAGGGAGAGAAGAGAAGCAAAGAACAGAGTAAGAAGAGGATAGAAGTTGAATGAAAAAACTTTACGGCGTAATGCCATTCACCGCGGCCAGAGCTTTTTCGGACACGGCGGCAGGAAGAGGGACATATCCGAGCTCGGAGGCATAGCGCTGTCCGTCTTGTAACGACCATTGGAAGAGTTTGCGGATCGCGTCTGCGGTTTGCGTGTCTTTGTAGGACTTGTGCAGCAGAATCCAGGAGAAGGTTACGATTGGGTAGGAGTCGGCGCCCGGCGGGTCGGGAACAAATGCCCGAAGGTTGGCGGGTAGCTCCGCCGTTGCTAAAGCTCCAGCACAGCTTTGTTCCGAGGCCTTAACGTACTTCCCGTCCTTGTTCTCTAGCGTCGCGGTGTCGAGCCCGATGCGCCGGGCAAATTCGTAACCTACGTATCCGATGGACCCGGCGGATTTCTCGATCAGGCCGGCGACGCCTTCGTTGCCCTTGGCGCGCATCGCGTTGCCCGGCCAGTTCACCAACGTGGCGGGGCCGAACTGGCTACGCCACTGCTCGTTCACGGCATCGAGGTTGCGCGTGAAAGCGTAGGTAGTTCCGCTGCCATCTTGCCGCACAGCCGTGACGATGGTGAGCTTGGGAAGCTTCACTCCGGGATTCGACTGGGCGATGGCGGGATCGTTCCAGTTGGTAATTTCGCCGAGAAAGATGCCAGCGTACGCCTTGCGCGAGAGCTTGAGTTCTCCCTGAAAGCCCGGCAGATTGTAGGCCAGCACAACACAGCCAGCGGTGGCGGGAACCATCAGCGTGCTGTTGTCGGTCGCCGCGAGTTGCGCGTCAGACATGGCAGCGTCGCTGGCGCCGAAGTCCACCTGCTCGTCGGGGGTAACGTCCTTACCGATGAAGCGGTGAACGCCTTCTCCGCTCCCTACGGCTGCATACTTAACGAACGTATCAGGATGATTGTCGTGGTAAACGGTGAACCAGCGCTTGTACAACAATGACGGGAAGGTGGCGCCGGCACCTCTCAGTACAAAGCTTCCGGATGGCGCCTGCTGTTCCGCTCCAACCTCGGCGGCATCGACCTTGGCCGGCAGCTTCGACTGGTTGCAGCCGAGCAGAGGCGCGCAGAACGCAGCCGCGAACAGCCAGTAAGCAAATTGAACTCGAACTGTGGGGCGCTTCTTCGCCGACATTCTGCCGATCTCCGTACTCACCGAATCTGAGGCCGAATGCAGCCGAAGTTCCGCCGGCTGCCGGGGCCTGAAGTTGCGCTAGCTGAACTCACCGCGAATATAGTCTTTGGTGTGCTTCTCTTTGGGATTGGCGAACATCTCTTTGGAGTCGCCGAACTCAACCAGATAACCGGTGCGCCCTCCCTGCGTGGTGTCGACATAGAGGAATCCCGTTTCATCGGCAACGCGCTGCGCCTGTTGCAAATTGTGGGTAACGATGGCGATGGTGTAGCGCGTCTTGAGTTCGAGCATGAGCTCTTCGATCCTGCGGGTCGCAATAGGATCGAGCGCGGAGCAGGGCTCATCCATCAGCAGCACTTCCGGATCGGTAGCCACGGCGCGCGCGATGCACAGCCTCTGTTGCTGCCCGCCCGACAGGGACAGTCCGCTGTTGTGCAGCTTGTCTTTCACTTCATCCCATAGGGCGGCGCGCTTCAATGCTTGCTCGACCTTCTCGGTCTTGTTTCCCTTGTAGTTGTTGATCCGCAATCCGAAGGCAACGTTATTGAAGATGCTGGTTGCAAAGGGATTGGGCTGCTGAAACACCATCCCGATGTATCGCCTCACCGCCACCGGATCAATGCCGGGGCCATAGATGTCTTTTCCACGATAGTGTATGTGGCCGTTGAATCGAAAGCCGCGCACCAGATCGTTCATGCGATTGAGACAACGCAGTACGGTGCTCTTGCCGCATCCGGAAGGCCCGATGAACGCCGTGATGGCATTCTTCCTGATCGGAATCTTGGTATCACGGACCGCCTTAAAGTTCCCGTAATAGAGTTCCTTGATATCGCAGTCCATGATCACTTCGTCTTTGACCAGCGAAGGCTTGCTTCCCTGCGGCGGAAGGTTGACGTTCGGACTCGTGTTGGGAACCATGCCGGTAGCCATCGTGCAATTACTCCTATTGATTGACCTGCTGACGAGAGAAGCTCTGGCCGATGAGGTTCGTAACCAGAACCATCACCACCAGAACGAGCGCGGCTGCCCAAGCCAGCTCAACCTGGTTCTTGAACGGCATGCCCGCGAAGTTATAGATGAGTACTGCCAACGAAGCCGTCGGCCGCATGAGATCGACGCGCCCGTGGCTCGCGATCCAGTAATTACTGAAGAGCGCGGTGAAAAGAAGAGGTGCGGTTTCTCCGGCAGCTCGGGCTACTGCCAGCATGACGCCGGTGAGAATGCCGGGCATTGCCGTCGGCAGTAGAACCATCCAGACGGTTTGGGTCGTGGTTGCGCCCATGCCGATGGAAGCTTCTTTCATCCGGGAGGGCACCATGGAAATCGCATTTTCCGCAGTCAAGATGATGGTGGGCAGCATCAAGATCGAGAGCGCTATTCCGCCGGCAATCGCTGAGTAGCCACCCGTTGCAAGGACGATGGCTCCGTAGGCAAAGACGCCAGCCAGAATTGAGGGAAAACCGGTCAGCACCTTCGCCGAGAAACGCACCGAAGACGCCAGCTTGCTGTTGCCCGGAGCTTGCGCTAGATAGACGCCAGTGAGGATGCCAAGCGGCACCGTGATCAGGGTGGCGATGCCGACCATGATGATAGTGCCAACGATGGCGTTTCCGAAGCCGCCGCCCTGTTGCAGCGGAGCCGGTGGCAACTGGGTGAAGAGTTCAAGACTAAGCTTCTTTCCTCCGCGCCAGATCAGCATCCACAAGACGGCGAACAACGGCACCAGCGCCGTCAGCGTCATGGCTCCCACGACCCAGCTCAGGATGATGCTGAAGGCAGTGCGGGGCCGATACAGAGAAAGTTCAAGATCGGCAAAGTCCACGCCGGCAAACGGATCGCGCGCAGCTTCCGCCTCTGCCTTGTGTAGCAGGGTCTCTCCGGCACTCTCGATGTTGGATGGCGTGGGCTTCGGGTCGCTCATTTCGCCTCCGCCTTGGCTGCTGCGCGCTCGAGCACCAGCGCGCCGAACATATTCACGACCAGAGTTATCGCCAGCAGCACTAAAGCTGCATACATCAGTACGGGAATTTCCGTTGGCCCGGCTTCCGGGAAGTTGTTGGCGAGCAGGGCCGCGAGAGTATTGGCCGGCGAGAAGAGCGAGACCGTCAAGCGATTGGCGTTGCCAACCAGCATGGCGAGTGCCATGGTCTCACCCAGGGCGCGGCCGAACGCCAGCACAATTCCGCCGAAGATGCCGCGCGAGGCGGTAGGCAGAAGTACTCCGAGGATCGTCTCCCAACGAGTAGCGCCCAATCCGTAGGACGCCATGCGCAGTTTCGGAGGCACCGCTACCAATGCGTTACGGCTGATGGCCGTAATGGTTGGCAGGATCATGATGGAAAGGACAAGTACTGCGGGAAGAATCCCCGGGCCGCTCAGGTCGGTTGAAAAGAACGGAAACCAGCCAAACTGCCCATGCAGCCAGTTACAAAGCGGCCGGATGAGTGGGATGACGACAAACAATCCCCACAACCCGTACACCACACTGGGCACCGCGGCGAGCAATTCAATCAGGTTCTTCAGCAGCCCTTCCAGCCGCTCCGGAAGCTTTCCCCAAAAGGGGTGGAAGTGCAGGTTAAACACTCTCAAAACCTTGAACACTGCCTCGCCAAGGTAGGATTCGCTAAGAAAGATTGCCGCGGCGACACCGAAGAGCGTTCCGAAGAAGAGGGCCAGCAGGGACGTGTAGAGCGTGCCCCATATCTCCGGCAATATCCCGTACGCTGCCTTGTTGGCGTCCCACGTTTTGCCCCAAAGGAAACGCAGGCCGTATTCGCCGAAGGCGGGTATGGCCTTGACCCCGATCTCAACTACGAGAAGCAGGATGAGAACGACGGTCAGCGCAGCAAACACCACGCAGAGCCGACGGAACACCACGTCAATCCATCGCTGGACGTTGCTGGGTGGCTGCCATATCTGGCCCACGTTCCATGCTTTGACTTCATCGGGGCTTTGTATTCGAGTTGTTCCGGGAATCGACGCCATAATTTGGTTGAAGGCTCATTTCGCGTTGCGTTTTCGGTTAGAGAGCCTTCACGGCATCCTGTGCCTTGGACACTACCGAGGACGGCAACGGTACGTATCCCAACGACTCTGAGTCTTTCTGCCCATCCGTCAGCCCGTAGTTGACCAAGCCCTTGATCGCTTCGAGTTTGGCCTTATCGCTATACGTCTTGTGCAGAATCATCCACGTGTAGGTCACGATGGGATATGCATCCGGCGCTGTGGGATCCGAAACCCAGACGATGAAGTCGGGCGGTATGTCGGCCGACGCCAGAGCAGCCTTTGCGGAGTCGATACTTGCCGCAACGTAGTTTCCTGATTTGTTCTGCAAGGTTGCGGTGTGAAGGTTCTGGCTGTGCGCGTATCCATATTCCACATAGCCGATCGCTCCGGGAGTGGTCATGATACTGGCAGTAACGCCCTCATTGCCCTTGGACTTGGTTCCTACTGGCCAGTTGGGCATGGTGTTTGCGCCAACCGCCTTGTCGAAATCAGGACTGATCGCACTCAAGTGCTTGCTGAACACGAAACTGGTCCCGCTGCCATCGGCACGCACGATCACACTCACCGGCAGGTCCGGAAGCTTCGCGCCGGGATTGTCTTTCACGATGATCGGATCGTTCCACTTGGTGACTTTGCCGCTAAACATGCCGACGTAAGCGTCTCTGGAAAGCCGAAGGTTATCGACACCCGGAAGGTTGTAGGCGAGCACGATGGCGCCCGCCGTCATGGGAACGAGCTGTACTCCACCCTCAACCTTGGCCATGTCTTCGGGCTTCATCGCAGCGTCGCTGGCGGCGAAGTCCACCGTCTTGTCCATGAAGCTCTTTACGCCGCTTCCGCTGCCGACAGACTGATAGTCAACTTGAATATTCGGGTGCGCATCGTTGTACGACTTGAACCATTTCAGGTAAAGCGGAGCGGGGAAACTCGCGCCTGCCCCCTGCAGTTTCAAAGAGTTATCTTTACTTCCGCTACACGCCGTAAGAAACACCGATATCGTTAGAGCCGCAGCCAGAAATCCTGAGTGCTTGAATGTCATTAGGTAGTCCTCGAAGTATTTAGAACCTGAGTTTCCCTGCAAGCGCGGTGGATGGTTTCGAAATAGCAAATACGAACATCACGCCTGGGAGAGAGCCTTCATAGATACCAAATAAGATTGCCTGAAGCGTGTTTAAATCTGATGAATTTTCCGAAAAAGTTACCGCAGCAGGCGATGGACGCGCAAAGATAGAAGAGCAGCTAGTACGAGTGGTGGAGGCGGCGGGAGTTGAACCCGCGTCCGAAAATGCTGCCAGCAAAGAGCCTACATACTTAGTCAGTTCACGCGCCGGGTGTTACCCGGCACTCTCGCCCACCGCGCTCAGAACTGACAAGAAACGCAGTCGGCCAGCCTGATAATCTCGCCTCGAATCCTCAGACGTGGGATACGACGCCAGCTCACTGTATGACGCCCGCTCTCAGCCCATGAGCAAAGCCGAGGAAGGCGGCAACTTAACTAATTAAGCTGCGTATGCCAGCTGTTGATTGGCAATTCTGTTTTTGCACACGATTACGGATGCATGCACTCCGGTATGCCTCTTTGCCGCAATCACTCCCGTCGAAGCCGTGACGCCCCCACGTGTGGTTGGAACGGTCAACTTTAACTGTAGCATTGCTGCCAGCCAAGTCAATCGCTGCTATATAGATGTACCCGGAGCCGAGGCAGACTCTGCCTCCGGATTACCCGAAGCAGCATTTTCCTCACTTCTGCGGAATATCGACCAGAATGCGCGTTGTGGCGGCAAATTTCTCATAATTACTGAAGGTCTTGATGACGCTGTCGCACGGCACAACCTTTGAAAATCGGTGAAACGTGCAGATACGCGATTCAGACCTGGACGCTAGCACAAAGACTCCAGCGTCTCCCACCGCAGTTAAGCCGTAATCGATCGTGGTTGCTAGAGCAGTAATTTCGAAATCGGCCGGGAGGTGTACTGGCTGCAAGCTTTCACGCATCAGGCGGCCAGTTCCGGCCTCGACCCACAACTCACCCTGAAATTCTGGATGCAGGGTATGACCCAAGTCATCGGTCAGGCTCCAGAACGTATTGCTTGAGGCGGAAACGTGAAAGTCATAGACCACTACAGGTGTCCCGTTTAGTTTGTCTTGCCTGCGAAACTGGAATTCGGCCTCGCCGGGGTGAAACAGGTCCACTAGGAACGCCCCAAACTCGCCAGACGAGGTGAATCGCATTGACCCCTTGGGCACCTCGTTGAGACTATCCGCCTCAAAAGGCTTGCCATTGACTGTCATTACCGCATAGCTCTCGTGGCCCTGCTTCAAGGCGACCTGAGCAGTCACAACAGTTTTGGACGACGCCTGGTTCTCGGTGATCGTCGTTTGGGCGAGGAAGTCCGGAAGCTCGCGCTGGTAGTTGAGTGCGAATTCGCAGAGTTTGGCCAAAGGGGCCAGTTGTTGGTTGCCACCCTGGACCGCCTGACACGGGCTGTTGTCCATCAAGCCCGTCGCGGCCTGAACAGGATCTGGGGACGACGCAAACTGCGAGGGCGACGCGGGCTGCGCCAGGCACGCGACCGAGGATAGTACCGCTTGCAGCACCAGGAGCCGATAGGTTGTTGCGTGCAGTAACATTTAGATTCCTCTCTTCGGCAGGAACTCTGCTCGCCTGAGTAAACACCGAACCCGCGCACATCACGGTTAAGTTACGGTTGCGAAAGGTAAACTCTTGTGACGTCCTGCGACTCGGGTGACACTGCCAGTGGGACAAATCGCTGCATCATTAGGCATTACCGAACATCCAAAGCTTTGCGCTCCTGCTAAGCTCAAGTTGCGTGCGGATGACTGAGATTTCTGACAACTCGTGTTGCTGTCGACGGGAGCTGCTGGCGTGATTCCCGACTGCATCCCTTTCAGCTCTATTCCGCATACCACCAAGCTCTTCTCCGACTACCTTTCGCAAGCAAACGAAATCCGCAGGTTCTACCCGCATTCCTCTGACGTGGGCCACCTAGCCTCACTAGCGAGCGTAGTTCCTTCCGGAACCGAAAGGCACCGCAGGTTGGCCGGCGTGCTGGAGCGGCAAAACCGGGCGTGGGGTGCTTCGGATGCTGCGCTGCGCAACATCCAGCGCCTGCGCGAAGGGGCTCACGCCGTGGTCACGGGCCAGCAGGTGGGATTGTTTGGCGGCCCGGTGCTGGCGTTCATGAAAGTGGCTTCTGCCTTGGCTCTGGCCCGGCAGATTGAGGCATCGGGTGTTCCCTGTGTTCCGGTCTTCTGGATGGCCAGCGAAGACCACGATCTGGCCGAAGTCAATCAAGCACTACTACTCACGCACGACTTTAATCTCACTCCATTTAAGGCTGAAACAAAAGGGGTTAAAGGATCTCCCGTAGTCGGCGTTAGACTGGCGGAAGGTACCGCCGCTCTGGTTTCGCAAGCCGCTGGGATCCTCGGCGATTCCCTTGCCTCCGATTACCTGCGCCAGAGCTATCGCGACGGTGAGACGCTTTCGAACGCCTATGCGCGGCTCTACGCTCGTATCTTTTCCCAGTACGGCTTGATCATTCTCGATCCGGCAGACGACGAGCTGCACCGCATTGCCGCTCCGTTATTCAAGGAGGCGATTCGTCTTGCTCCGGAGTTGGACGAAGCGTTGCTGGCGCGTAACCGCGAACTTCGCGATGCCGGCTATCACGAGCAGGTGAAGGTCACCGACCTCTCGACTCCGCTATTTGCGCTGGTCGATGGCGTACGCGTCCCGGTGCATCGTGCCAACGGAGAATTCTCCATCGGCAGAGAGCGGATTTCGGCGGACGAGATGATTCGCCGCGTCGGTGAGCATCCCGAAAAATTCAGCGCCAATGTTTTGCTGCGCCCAGTGCTTCAGGATTACTGGTTGCCGACGCTGGCTTACTTCGGAGGTCCGGCTGAGATCGCATACTTTGCGCAGGTAGGCGTGGTTTACGAGAAGCTGCTCGGCAGAACAACAGCAGTGCTCGCGCGACTGAGCGCAACGCTGATTGAGCCTCGCATCGAGCGCCTGCTGGAGAAATATCAGGTCGAGCTGCCGGAATTGTTTCACGGCGAATGCGAGTTGCGCGATTGCATTGCCGCTCGTTCCCTGCCCGCGCAATTAAAGGACGACTTCTTAAAAGGAAAGCTGGCGGCGGGAGAAGCCATGCAGCGCATCTCTGAGTCGCTGGCCCGGCTTGATCCCACGCTGGTCCGCGCGGCCGCTCGCGCGTCCAACAAGATGCTCTACCAGGTAAATCGGCTGCAGCGTCGGGCGGCCGCGGCCGAGTTGCAACGCAATGACGTCATCGCACGTCATGCGGCGCAGATCGAGAATTCACTCTATCCTCGGAAAACCCTTCAGGAGCGCGAAATCAGCGGCATCTACTTCTACGCCAAATACGGGCCAGGTCTCATCGAGCAGTTGGTCGAGTTGGCGCAGGCCCCCTGCCCCGAGCACAAGATTCTGCGCCTCGGCTGAACCTCGGCAGTAAAGCCCTCCTCCACCAAAACCTTCACTCGCTCGCAAATTGCGTGTAAGCTCATTGCGCCGTTCTCACGCGTAGCTGTTCCAGCGCACGATGCTCAAAGACGCCCTCATTATCATCGCCTGTATCCTCGGGGCCCTCGTGTTCCTGTTGGTGGTGACCCGAACCTCGGCTGCGCCGGCGCGCAAAGAGGCCAACGACTTCACCGGCGCGGTGGTGGCCGTCATCGGCACGACCTATGCGGTCATCCTGGCCTTTATGCTCTCCGGAGTCTGGAACATGTTTCAGCAGGCACAGGGCAACGAAGAACTGGAAGCCAATGCCCTGACCAATATGTGGCGCATCGCCGGGCAGTTAGGACCGCCCGCCTCGACGGAGGTACGGGCGCTGTGTTTGAAATATGCCCACGACGCCGTCGACAAGGAGTGGCCTGCACTGGCGGAAGACAAGCCTGCGCCGCCCGAAACCTCGCAGACGGTCGACCAACTCTGGACGGTCGCAGGCCAGAGCCAGTCTCATCCGGGAGACGACTCTATCGCAGTCTACCAATTGGTGGAAGAACTGCGCATGTTGACGGAATATCGGCGAACAAGAATGATGCAGGCGCGCGAGGGTCTGCCTGCGATTCTGTGGGCAGTCCTTATAGCTGGAGGCGTGATCACCGTGGCGGCTTCCTGTTTCTTCGGTGTTCCTAGCTTTCGCTTTCACGTGCTGCAGGTGGTGGTGCTGACTTTCTTGATCGCGCTCGTGCTGGTGGCGATCAACGACATCGATCGTCCCTATCAAGGAGTGGTGACGGTTCAGCCGGAAGGCTTCTCATTCTCGCTGGAAACCTTCAACTCCCCGCAAAAATAGGCTGCTTCGCCGACCGATTACGATGTGAGCGGATCCTTACGTTTGCTCTGGTTTTCTTTCTGGCGGAATCCCGGGTCTTGATCTCGGGTTTTCCCTTCCGAATTGCAGCCACTATCTTCGGCAAGCGCGTTGCGACCTTGTGGCTCTCCGCTGTGCTCTTCGTTCTGACCAGTCTCGGGATAATCGCTGTCGCTGGATTTCAGCAGCGGATCTTGATCGCGATGGCCTTCCTGGCCGCTGAGTGAGACGTTGGTCGGCTGGTCGGGGCGGTCCGATTCGACTGCGCCCTTGCCGGAATCTTCATCGCGCGTTTCGTGGTGTTGCGGCATTCGTTGCCTCCATATGACCTCGGCGTAGATGCGAAGGCGCGCGCCCTCAGTTGCCGGGCGCCCCAGTCATCCGCGGCTTTTCGTATGAGTGGGAATCAACCCACTCTCTCCGCTTCTCTGCCTCGGCTTCGATGAACACGCCTGCGATGCGCGTGCCGCAACTGACGCAGCAACCGTTCTTCAGGCGATTCGACATCACCGAGTGCCATGAGCGCGTGATGACCACCTGCTTGCATCCTGGGCAAATCGTGTTTGCGCCATCAGAGTAGATGTTGCCCTCGTAAACGTACTTCAATCCCATCTGCATGGCCACGCGGCGAGCGCGGTGCAGCGTCTCCGGCGGAGTCGCAGGCTTGTCGGTGAGCTTGAAGTCGGGATGAAATGCGGTGAAGTGCAGCGGGACATCATCGCCCAGATTGTTGAGCACCCAGTCGCACAGCTCTTTGAATTCCGAGTCGCCGTCGTTGAGTGTCGGAATGATGAGGTTCGTCAACTCGAACCACACGCCAGTCTCATGGCGCAGCCACTTCAACGTGTCGAGCACCGGTTGCAAGTGCGTGAGCGTGATCTTGGCGTAGAAGTTCTCGGTGAAAGCTTTGAGATCGATATTCGCGGCGTCGATGTAGCGATAGATGTCGAAGAATGCCTCGCGCGTAATGTAGCCGTTTGACACCATCACCGTGTTCAGTCCAGCAGCGTGCGCCTCGCGCGCGATGTCGATGACGTACTCGCCCCAGATGGTCGGCTCGTTGTAGGTAAATGCAAGGTGCGGAGCATGGTGCTGCATCGCGACCTGTACCACATCTTCCGGGCTGAGATCATGCGCGTTCACCTGGTCCGACTTAGCCTTCGAGATGTCCCAGTTCTGGCAGAAGAAGCAGCCCATGTTGCAGCCGGCTGTTCCCATCGACAGGATCTTCGTGCCGGGAAAGAAATGATTCAGCGGCTTCTTCTCTACGGGATCCATCGCAATCGCCGCTGGCCTGCCATAGCCAAGCTGCACCAGCCGTCCATGCTCGTTCTTGCGGATGAAGCAGAAGCCGTGCTGCCCTTCTCCGATGTGACAGTGGCGCGGGCAGAGATAGCAATGGAGGCGGCCATCGGCCATCGTCTCCCACCATCGGGCTGGGTGGGCGCTGCGGATTTCGGGTTCTAAGACTGTTAACTGCATAGTAACGCCGTGTTCTTATTCTAGCGCCGATTGAGAGCCGATTCACCACGGAGGCACGGAGACCGCAATTTCACTACCCAAACCCCAAACCTCCTGACAAGCCGCGCCTCGATTGTTATCCTTTGTCTCTTTCCCTGTCCTCCGCTGGTGTCATCCTCAGCGAAGGCGCGCGGTTTTTGCGCGCCGGAGTCGAAGGACCCGCAGTTCGTCGCGATAGCCTGTGCCGTCCCTACGGGACTCGGCCCGACTTCCCTGCCTTACCCAGCACTCCGGCCAAAAGAGGGCCTGCGTGCTGGGCTAAGCTATTTCGCCCCTACGCGGCTGGTGCTTCGCGCGATTCGAACTTGACCCAACACCACGGTACTAAGCGGATGGATGTACGCCATGAAACGGTCTCTCACCGATTGCAATACTCCGTCTCGATTCCACTCGCTTTGGCTTCCTCCGTGCTCTCCGTGTCTCCGTGGTGAACACGCTTACTCCTCTGGTTTTGGCAATGTCAGTTGCACAGTTTGATGATCGTGCTCGCCCAGAGTGATGATCTGTGGCTCCGAGGTCACGGCCGGGACCTCCGGTGTTCCCGATGGCAACTTAGCGACGACCTTGTATTTGCCGGGCGAAATCGTCGGAATGGTGAACTGACCATTCTGATCTGTCACTCCGCCAGTGCCGCGCATTTCGTTGTACGATGTCAGCGGTTCGGGCCGCACGCGAATCTTCGCGCCGACCACCGGCTTGTTGTCCTGCATTACAGTTCCGTCCAACTGTGCCGCAGAGTTGCTGAGGACGATCTCCAGCGTTCCCGGCACAGCTCCCCGCTCCACCTGAACGCCCTTCTCTAACACGTCGGTCGCACCCAATCGCGCCGACTTCACGTACCAGCCTTTCTGCGAAACGCCGGCATGCAAGATGTACGAACCATCAGCGACGTTGGTGAGCTCGAAGGCCCCATCCGCCTTTGCTTCGGCCCAGCCTCCCATGCCGCCATCTTCTTCCGCGGAAGCGAGGGCCACGTGCGCGCTATCGAGCGCCACGCCCGACCCGACTGCGGTAATACGCCCCGCGATCGAATGCTCCGCTGCCAAAGGCAGAGCATACGACCGTCGAGGTTCGACTCACCGACCTCCAGCTTCTGGCGTGCGAGTCGGCGACGGCCCTCGATCATGTTGCTGCGAGCTCAGCACGTAGCTTCCGGGCGGCACGCCTCTGAAAACAAATTCGCCCTTTTCATCCGTGCTGGCGGCGGGATTCGAGGCGAAATCGTCCATCGCTCTGCATTCGTATGACCACATAAGAGCGTGGATCGCGGGCTTGCCGTCCGCCGCGACTGACACGTCCCGATACCTGAACGGTCTTGATGTGCCGCATGGCGAAGTCGGCTTGCACCTCTTCGCCGGCACGCACTTGCACAGGCTGCGCTTCGCTCGGGTGTAGCACGCCCGGATAGTAGAGCGACGCGTACTGCGCTGCCATCTCCCGAACGAGCTCATAGTCCGCAAGATCGGTGTCCATGCCGCGGGTAAACATCGACGCCTCGTCGGGATTCTCGGTGGCTTTCAGGTAATACTCGCCCGGCTTCAGTCCGTAAATTCGGTACTCCCCGCGATCATCGGTAGCCGTGCCAGAGGTCTGCAGCAGAGATTCACGCTTGGAACGATGACTCGACTCTTCCCTGTCTTCAGCCGACGGCTTGCGCAGCGCGCTGACGTAAACGCCCAGCATCGGCTCGCCGGCTTCGTCCAACACGCGTCCGCTGACCACGGCGGCGCGCGTCAGGCGAAACATCGCATCGTCGATGGTCTGCCCCGGCGAAAGCGAGAGCACGGCGCCGCTGCCCTGCAACTCTTTGGCCTGGTATTGCTGACTGATGAATCCGGTGTGCGAGGCGACGAACCGATAACGCTCGGGAGGGACGTTCTTGATCTCGAAGTGTCCTTGATCGTCGGTGGTCGCGCCGTAAACCGCCGGATGCTGCCCTGCGTCCGTTTGTATCAATCCCACGCGTGCCGATGGGATAGGCGTTCCTTCCGCAGCCGACACCACGCGGCCGGAAACTGTGCAAGGCTCCGGCTCTTTCTGTTGCTGTCCCGCAGAGGACGGAGACTGAGCCGCCGGGACATTCGGCGTGGAAGTCTGCGCGGAGATCAACCCAAACGCGGACAGAACCACCAACGCGGCAAGAGAGGGGGTCCTTTTGACCATCATGCGCACCTCGTACGAGATCGAGGGTATGACGAATTCAACCGCGCTATTGTAAGCCGGATAAGGGCCGCTTTTGGCTTTTGGCGCGTCGCTCTTCGCTTTTGAGCCTTCACCGGTTGCCAGTAGCTAATTGCCAGTTGCTTCTTTGTGACGCACATCACAAAAATTATTGTTGTCCGATACCTTATTTTCAACACTTTAGGCTAGTTTCCACGCACAAATGATTGAGCCGCAGTGACTTATACGTACTTAATAGATTTCAAAGAACTTACCGGAGCTCTCTCAACTCGCTCCGCGGGTACACTTGCTGATGTCTCGACTTAGTTTAGAAGTTGCTGAATCGCGAAGCACGAGGAAAGTCAGATCGCGGGGTTACGAAGGTGGTAGACAAGTTCCAAAATGGGAATTGGCCGACTGATGCCTCCTAGGCCAAAGCCCCTGCTCCCGATTAGGTTTCTTCTTCACCATGCTAAAGCGTGGTGCTTCCACCGGTATGTCCGAAGTCCCCGTTTCCGCCGTCAAATCAGATTCATGAGATGTTTCTTTGCTAGTTGGTCATTTGATCGACGGCGGAAGCGATGTCGTGCCAACCGTTAACGTCCCGCTGACGTGCGAGTTGCCCGCGGTGGCCGTGATCGTCACCGTCGTGTTGTTCTTCACCGGAAAAGTGTTCACGGCAAACTGCACCGAGCTCTTCCCTCCGGAACAAATACGAATGACGGCGGATGCGCCACGCTGGGATGATCGCTGCTGAGGGCGACGGTTACTCCGCCAGGAGGAGCAGCCGCGCTGAGCGTCAGCGTTCCCGCCGATAGCTGGCCGCCTTTGACGTAGGTCGGTTTGAAAGTTAAGAAAGTGAGCGTGACATTGGCGAGAGGTGAAAGTGGTAGTTACATTTTTCGCGCTCGTCATCGTCACCGAACAGTAGCTGCCGTTCACGTTGTCGCAGCCGGTCCACCCAGTGAAGGTATATCCCGGAGCTGGAACTGCGCTGAGAGTGACGTGCGTTCCATCGATATACGAATAGGAACACACATTTCCGCAATAGATATGGCCATCGGGACTGCTGACCAGTCCAAAACCATTCTTAACTATGGTAAGGGTGGCGGGAGCGAGCGTAAAACTGAAAACGGTGCCTACTGTGTTGGCTCCTCCCGCGTCCGTTGTGCCGTACAGTTTTCCATCGGAGGCTTGAATCAAACCGTCATTGGGCGCAAAACCATCGGCGCACATCGGTTGAGAACAGAAGTTATATAAGGTCGCTAGGGCGCCGCTGAGACTAAGTCCGAACAGAGTGCCTGCCCCTCCTGTTCCCGTTCCCCCTTGGGATGTCGTCCCATACAAAACCGCATCGCTGGCCTCTGTAAGCGCTCCCAACGGTCTTGAGCCGTCGCTGCAGTTTTGTTGAGAGCAGAACTGGTGCAAGAGCGTAAATGCACCTGCGAGACTAACTTTGAAAAGAGTTCCTACCCCGTTGGGTCCGCCGTAGGCGGTGCTTCCGTACAATTCACCGTCAGTCGCTTGTACCAGGCCTGCTTCCGGTTGCTCGCCGTCAGCGCAGCCCACTTGAGAACAGAAGCTGTAGAAAGTAGTCAGCACGCCGGCTGGCGTAAGTTTGTACACGATACCTTGGTTATTGGCTTCGCCTCGCTGGGTCGTACCGTAGAAATTTCCGTCGCTGGCCTGAATCAGTCCTCCATTTGGAGTGCACCCGTCGCTGCCCGTAAACGTATACAAAGTGCTGAGGGTTCCCGCGGGTGTGATCTTGAAGAGGGTGCCGCATTGGTTAGCGCCACCCCCGGAACCAGTTGCTCCGTAAAAGTTGCCGTCGCTTGCTTGTACAAGCGGCCCGAGCGGTGTCTGGCCATCCAGGCAAGGAGGACCCTGCGAACAAAACCGGTAAAGGGTAGTCAGTGTCCCGTCCAGTGTCATCATGAAAACGGTTCCACCGTTGTATAGGCCCCCGTAGAAAGTTACCCCGTAGAGATTGCCGTCCGTGGCTTGGATCAGTCCTCCTTGAGGTAAATATCCACCGGAGCTATCGAAACTGTGCAGCGTAGTCAAGGTGCCGCTGGGTGTCATCTTGTAAACCGTGCCGCAACCTGCAAAGCAGTTGTTCACCCGCCGGCCGCGGTCATCCCATAGAAATTTCCGTCAGAAGCTTGAAGCAGGGGAGCCTGTGGCGACCAACCATCGGCTGGGATGAAATCCGCAAGTTTCGTGAATGTCTGGGCGCTACAAAGAATTACCGTGGCGGCAGTGAAGAGAAGAACGCAACTGGCGCGGCGCATCGTATCTCCAGTATGGCGAAGTAAGACCGGGGGGGGACACGCGGCAAGCAAAAGAGACGTGTACCCCTTGCAAGTTTGGCAATCACTCACTTCCGGCGTCAATGAGTTTTATCACGCCTCGTCGTGAGTTTGACCGAAAGGGGAACTGAAGGTCGCTCGGCTCCGCCGCGTTTCGGGTGGAAGCCCCGCATTCATGCGGGAAAGATACCGGCTTTGTGTTGACGCGCTTCAACGCTGGCCGTGCGGTCAAGCCTATCATCGGAGGTAGAGGCATTTTCCCTCGGATGAAGCCGAGGGCTCCCTACCATAGCGATCATCGACATCCCCCCGAAGGATCATCGCGGCGTCATTCGACTGAATTCCCATTTTGGGAATCTTTACCACCTTCGTAACTCTGGCTCGTCACTTTTGCCGTGCATTTCAGTTCAGCAACTCCTAGACTACGGGCGGGACATGGAAGAGGTGCGCAACCTGCAACAACCACCGCCGCCTGTCTCCGGCCATTGGCCAAGCGCCAAAAGCAAAGAGCCGAGGTGCATAAGTTATTTGAAATGAAGATTTTGCCTGCAGTCTCACGGGCTCAATATTTTGCGGGGAAAAATTTTTCCTGACCCAATGGAATCAAGATTTTACGAGCAGCCGGGGGGGGAGGGGGGTACCCCTGATCCGCGGTCGACAACAGCAGGTTCTTCGCTTCGCTCAGAATGACAGAACCTAGGATTGAATGACAGAACCTAAGGATTGGCTGAGTAAAGTGATTATTCTGCCGACGCCCCACTCTTCGCTGCTCTCTTCCTTCTCTGTGCCGGGTGGACGAACCAGGCGATGGCGATGCTTACCAGGTAAAGCACGATCATCGGCGCGGCGAAGATGCACATGTTCATGATGTCGGTGGTCGGGGTGATGACCGCCGCAATAATGAAGATGACGAGGATGGAGTAGCGCAGGTTGCGCCACATCCAGCCGGCGGTGAGGATGCCCATCAGCGACAGGAAGAAGACGAGGATCGGCATCTCGAAGACGATGCCCAGGCCGGCGATGATGGTGAGAAACAGGTCGGTGTATTCGCTGATGGTCACCATCGGCTTGAACTGCGAGCTCCAGCCGATAAGGAAATCCAGCGCCGCCGGAAAAACCATCTTGTAGCCGAAGAAGCCTCCGGCGAGAAACAGTCCTACGGTGCTGAACATGAAGGGCAGCACGTAGCGCCGCTCGTTGCGATACAGTCCGGGCGAGATGAACGCCCAGACCTGGTACAGCACGAAGGGAGACGCAACGAAGATTCCCGCCATGAACGAGACCTTCAAGTACATGTTGAAGGCGTCGGTGGGGTTCAGGTAAACCAGCTTCTGCTCCAGGCCGTGATTGGCCAGCGCCTGGATGATGGGCTTCTGCATCAGGCCGAAGATCCACTCGTGATACCACCAGCAGACGCAGAACCCGCCGACGATGTAGAGGAAGCTGTAGATGATGCGGCGGCGCAGCTCCTCGAGATGGTCGAGGAAGCTCATCCCCGTCATTTCGGATGAGGCGCGTTCCTGGGCTTTCTCGATTACAGGGTTAGGCATCGGGGACGACCCGCGCGTTGCCGTTCACCGGGGTCTCGGCGGGCGGAAGTGTGGGATCAGCGGGTGCGGCTGCGGGCTCGATGGCTACCGACGCGGGCTCAGTGGTCGGCGGCACAGCATAAGGTTCCAAGCTGCCGCGACTGACCGAACCCGGCGGGCCACTGATCGTGTCCCAGAGCTTTTCGACGGACAGGATGCTACGCTCGCCTTCCGGCTTCTTGGCGCGCTCTTCCAGCTCGATGTTCATCATTTCGACTTCGAGCTGGCTCTTGAACTCGTTACTGGCCTTCTTGAACTCGGCGAGGGCCTTGCCCAGTTGACGTCCCAGTTCGGGAAGCTTCTTGGGCCCAAAGATGACTAAGGCCAACAAGAAGATGAAGATCATCTCTGGCATGCCGAGATTCATAAAGTTAATGATAACCGATGCTGGCGCAGAGGTTCCCTCATTTCCACAAGCGGCGATCCTCGGGGTTAGGCCATCCCAGGTTAGGCCAAAGGATGACCGAACCCGGGGCACATACCCAACCCGGGGCGCACGCAGCAATGCAGCGCCGCCGCCGGAAGTCCGGCTTACCAAGGTGCCCTCTATACGTCTTACGATGAAGGTCACCAATCAGATTTCGCACCCTGAAAGGCAGCTTCGCATCCAACCAGCTAGAGTGTTTAGCGCATTGGCATCGGGGCTGAAAATGCTATACTTTTGCTCAATCCTAGCTGCGATTTGCGCTACTCTGAAGCTGCACTTCCTGCCGGTCGAAGGAAAATATAATGGCAAGTAGTTCCCGCCGCTCCGCTGTACTTGTGTTCGTCATCGTGATCGCCTGCGGCTGCGCAGGCATGCTGTTTGGCCAGCGTCTGACCTCCACCGCGGTCCCCAGCGACGGTGACATACGCGACAGTCTTCACGAATTCACTTCGGTGTACGAGGTGGTGCAGCAGAACTACGCTGAGCCGGTTAGTCCCGATAAGGCCATCTATAACGGCGCGATTCCTGGAATGTTGCGGGTGCTTGATCCGCACTCCAACTTTTTCGATCCCAAGGCCTACTCTGCCCTGCGCGAAGAGCAGCGCGGCAAGTATTACGGCGTGGGCATGCAGGTTGGTCCCCGTAATAATAAGGTCATCGTCATCGCCCCCTTCACCGGAGCTCCGGCGTACCGCGCGGGCATTCGCCCCGGCGACGTGATCATCGCGGTCGACGGCAAGCCGACTGACAACATGAGCACCAGCGACGTGGCCGAGCTGCTGAAGGGACCTAAGAACACCACGGTCAAAATCACAGTGCTGCGCGAAGGCACCGACAAGCCGCTCGACTTCAGCGTGGTGCGCGACGAGATTCCTCGCTACAGCGTTGACGTTCATTTCATGATCCGGCCAGGCATTGGCTACATGCACATCTCCGGCTTCCAGGAGACAACCGAGCACGAAGTTGCCGAAGCCCTGGATGAGATGGGACCGAATCTCCAGGGATTGATCCTTGACCTGCGCCAGAATCCCGGCGGTCTGCTCAGCGAGGGCGTTGGCGTGGCGGACAAGTTCCTGAAGAAGGGACAGGTGATCGTCTCGCATCACGGGCGCGCCTCGGCTGAGAAGGTTTATAAGGCTGCGCACGGCAACGGCGGCAAAGACTATCCCCTGGTGGTGCTGGTAAATCGCGGCACAGCTTCAGCGGCTGAGATCGTTGCCGGAGCTATTCAGGACCACGATCGGGGACTGATTGTTGGCGAATCCACCTTTGGTAAAGGCCTGGTTCAGACGGTTTATCCACTGTCCGAAAACACCGGCCTGGCGTTGACCACGGCAAAGTACTACACGCCCAGCGGACGCCTGATTCAGCGCGACTACAATGGCGTCTCGCTTTACGACTACTACTACAACAACCGCGATGCCAGCGGCGACGACGAGAACTCCATCGCGAATCGCGAAGTCAAGATGACCGACAGCGGTCGCACCGTGTATGGCGGCGGAGGCATCAATCCCGACATCAAGATTCCGCCGATTAAGACCAACGCTTTCCAGGATGAGCTGCTGCAGAAATACACCTTCTTCAACTTTGCCAAGCACTACGTGATTAACCACAAGGTGACAAAGCAGTTTGAAGTCGACGATCAGGTGATGCAGGAGTTCCGCAAGTTTCTGGATGATCAGAAGACTCCCTACAACGAAGCCGAGTTGGCGCAGAACAACGAGTGGCTGCGCTCGAACATCAAAGCTGAGTTGTTCATCAACGAGTTTGGGCAGCAGGAAGGCATGAAGGTCCACACCGAGAACGATCCGGCGGTCGAGAAGGCATTGGAGCTTCTGCCCAAGGCGAAGGACCTGGCCGACAACGCCAAGAAGACCATCGCCGCCCGCAACAACGCGCATCTCACGGCTGGTCAGCAGGAGACGGCCAAGGCCACAACCACGACGAACCGGTAGACGTACTCAGCTCGAAGCACAAAAGCCCGCGTGAGCGGGCTTCTGTGTTTGGGCATTTCCCGGTGGGAGGGCACGGCTTCAGCCCCCCGGCCCGCGCTAAAGCGCGTCACAGAAAGGGCGCATCTATCCCTCGCATGAATGCGAGGGCTTCCACCCGCAGCAAAACCAAAGCTTTAGCCCTGACGGAAAAACCGTGACCGCAGTAGAAGCCGCGCGTCTCTCGGATCGACGTTCTGCGTCGGACGCGAAGGCGAGAACTCGTATTCACGACCGCTGGCTGGGCCCTTCACCTTGACGCTGGAGTTTTCAGTGAAGCGAATGGCGGTCCGCTCCGCAGGCGTGCCGACTACCATTGCTGCCGGGCCTGAGATGCCCCTCGCGGTCGGTGTTGCCATCCGAATCGTCGTGCGTTTGTTTCCACAGCACATGATCAGCTTCTCCTTCTTTAAGTTGCGAAACCGTTTCGATCACTACTTCCTCGGGATGAAACTGTTGCAGCAAACACGCTGCGCCCGAAAGCGCCAGCCAACTGAAGAGCCACTCCACCGGACGACGCGAGACGAACAATGCGACAGGCGCGGCAATCCATAAGCTCAGGCAGTTGAAGCAGTCCATCAACTTACCGATCCAACGTTCGCCCAGCCACGTGCGAACCCGCACGATGACATCGGCTGGACCATCTTCATTCGCCAGCAGATGCGTTACTCGCCAGGTCGCGAAGATAGCGAGAGCCAAGCGAAACCATGCATTCAGAGATTCCATCGCGATCGTCCCGAAATATGGGGCGCCGAGGTTGCCGGCGCCCCCGCTCCACACTGCTGAGCTACGAGCCCTTCTTCCGCAAGCAGAAGCCGACTCCATCCTGGTTATAGTGACCGTAGCAAGTGTTGTTGGTAATTGCCCGGTCCCAAGCGGACAGCAGGATGGTATAGCCGCAAGGCGTCATCCCCGCCGTAGGCAAAGTGAAGGTGCCGCTGGTTCCAGCGGTGTTGGTGCCGTCGTACGCCACGGTGTTGGTTCCAACGTTAGCGTTCGACAGGGTGACCGCGTTCTCGGGTTGTAGAACGCCTCCCACAGTGATGGGCACCAGAGCGATGCTGACGACTCCGAAGAACTCGTCGGTCACGCTGTAGTTGCCAGAAATGGTGTCGCCCACCTGTACATCGCCGCAGTCTCCTGAAGGCGCAGTGAGGGTGATGAACACCTGCGGCCGCTGCTCTGGAACCGAGACGAGTGGTAATCCAGGGCCAGGCTCGACCAGCTCGGTGTGCGGATATCCGTTGTACACGTGAATCATCTTGTCCTGGACCGGAATCGCCACATACTCGGTGCCGTTCCACTTGAATCCCCGGACTTCGATGGTGTAATTGCCTTCCGCCAGCCCACCCGCTTCGAAGATCGCCAGGGTACGTGGGTTGACGGCCTGGAGGTTCGACTCGTAGTAGACGTAGTAGTTGGTCCCGGCAACGCCGGTCGGTACCGGGCCGTACGCGGGCACCTGATGCTGCGGGTAGAACACTCCGCCGGGAGAATTCGGCGGATAGAGCTCGATGCCGAACGAGTCGGTGAGCTGGAACGCCGGGCCCGACGGAGGAGTGACCCACGCCTGATACATGATGGGATACTCACCCCCAATGACCATGCCGGTGGTGTGATCGAAGACGTCGATCTTCGGATTGAAATCACCTTCGATGAAGGTGCTGCCGCCGAACGGCGCGTCAGGCTCGACGGAGAAGTACAGCCACGGTGCTCCGCCAGGACAGTCTCCCGCCACATATCCAAGGCCCGGAGGAAACGCCGGGACAAACAGAGGATCCACTACGGCAAGTCCGCTGCTATTGGAGATGTTGGCGACCGTCACCTGCCCAATGCGCATCAGGCGCGTCTCCTCGCCGTCGCCGACTGCAACCTGCGGTTGAACATGTGTGTTCAACACGTTGCCCCATACCGGGATGTAGTTCGGGCCGGTGGGAGGAGTGGACCACGACAGGATGGCCCGCAGCGGAACGCCTTCCATTTTCTCGCACGGTAGCTCGGTCAGGTTGGAGATGCGGAACACCGCGTAGCTGATGGGGTGCTTCGCACTCGCCGCCTTCAGATCGTGGACTTGCACCTGGGCAACGCCGAGCGCGTTCCACACTCCGCCGAAGTAGGCATAGAAGCCGACGTATTCGGTGCTGCCTGCGGTGCACAGGCCGCCGGAATAACCGCTGCTCTGCCTGATCTGGATGACAGCTTCCAGCTCGCGGGTCTGCGGGTTGTATCCGGCACAGGTCAGTTGCTCGTAGTTCGTGTCGCCCTCGAGCTTTTGAATCTCGCCAATGATGGACGATAGTTCTTCGCCGGAGATCACTCCTGAACCAGCGTTGAGCTTGCCGACCGATAGCTGAGTGATGCCTTGGCTGATGGGACCGCCCGAGACTTTCTGGGCAAACTGGAAGCCAAAGCGGTGCTGCGGAACCTTCTCCTTGGCATACAGGTTCTTGAGTTCTCCGTAGCTAAGCGGCTGGAGTTCGGTTGCAGCCAATGGCTTGCTGGTGTCCAGTTGCTTCAGCACGCCGGGATCGATGGAGACTATTTTCTGTTCGAGCAATTCCGAAAGGGGTACTTCGAAGAAGAAGCGGGGCGCTACCTGGACCTCAGCATCCACCACATTGCCCCACACCGGAATAAAGTTCGGATTGCCCGGTGTCGGCTCCCACTCCCACGAGAGAATGGCTCGCACCTCAACGATGTTCTCGGTGAAGCAGAACTTACGTGTTTCGCTGAAGTCCACCGACACGGAGTAGCTGAGCGGCAACGGGCCGGCAAGATCGAATACCTGGACTGAGCTCAAGCCCAGATCGTGCCAGCCTGTCGAGTCCTTCACAAAGAAGCGTACGTACTCGGTTGTACCTGCGCCGCAGGCGTTTGTACCGTAACCGGAGTGCAGCTTGATGTTGATAACACCTTCCAGCACGCTGCTGCCGGGATTCAATCCCAGGCATTCGAGCTGTTCGTAGCTGGTGTCTCCGCTGAGAGGCTTGACCGGTTTGCTGCCCAGTTTCGGGTAAGTGCCGAAGTAATTGGGATTGGACAACACCAGGTTCTTGAAATTTGAGCGCTCTGCCGGAAGCTCAACCTGCTTCGACAGGCCCGGGTTCTTCACTTCATCCTTTGCCATAGATCTCTCCTTGCCGTAGTGGCATCGCGTGAAAACAAACGGCGAGACTCGGCAACACATGGCTGAGATCGCTCGTTCATTACGACTGACTTTCGAGTGAAGAGCTCGTGACAGCGGGATCCTCGCGCGAGGAGTGTCAGCAAGTCTGAACTTCGCTCACGTTGTGAAACGCTTAAGCGATTGCGGGTAATCGGATCAGCACAATGTCATGGAGCAGTTGCCATGCCAACTGCGTGAAGGGCTGACTTTCGCAGACGTCGTGTGAAGAGTTGCCTGTGCTATCAACGCTTTGCTGTGTAGGGTGCCTGTCGGTACGGGCTCATCTGGAGCGGTTCGCCAAGTTTGCGTCTATCTGTACGGATAGATTGGCTAGCCATGAGGTGAGTCAGAGGGAAAATATCTTTGAGCGTACTAAAGCCACACCCCTCAGTGTTCCTTGCCGAAGTAGTAGGTGAAGCTCAAGCTGACGTAAGACTTGAGCGGAACGCCAACAACACGCTCGAACGGCTCTTGTTCATTCGGCAGCGCCAGTGTTTCCAGCGTCTGGCCTGTGTACCCGTTCGCGATGAGGAAGTTCCCTGCTACCGACATCAGGTTGTCCTTGAACGTGCGCAGTATCGCTCCGCGCACTTCAGTTACTGGAACGCCGGTGAATCCGTCGCCCAGCGGCTTGGCTTTCACAAACTCGAACTCGCCACGCACTTGCAGGTTATACGGCAAACGATTGATCGACCCGAGAGCGTCCCATATCTGGCGTGGCGCTTCAGGAATTGGCTCACCTGTGTCGAGATCGCGAGCATCGGCCTGAGCGTAGGAGATGAGCAGACTGCCGCGCGAAAAGTTGTGTTGTATCGAGGCCGAGAGGACATGGTTGAGCGACGGGCCGACAAGCTCCTGCAACCCGGTGTCAGGATCGATTTTGGCCAGCTCCAGCGAATTGCTCACCCGGCGCAGTGTCAGATAGAACTGCGTGTTCTTCAGCGTCTTCGATAGCACGAGCTGATAGGCGCGTGACGGTGCAAGCAAGGTCGGCGCAACCGTGCCACCTTCCGTACCGATTCGCGGGTCGTTGGTGTGGAACGACTCGCCGAAGCTAAACGACACCATCGGCAGGTACCAGTGGTCGGCCGGTGGCAAAATCGAAATCGTTCCCTTGGGCAGACTCAGGCTCGCCAGCCGGTTGAAGCTGTTTTGCGAATTGATGAGGTCCTGGTTGTCCATCCAGACCTCTTCCTGACGAACTCCCAGATTAAAGTGAACGTACTTGGTTGCGCTGCCGTCGAAAGCGACAAACGGCTCGAGAAACGATAGCGTCAAATTGTTGCTGGTGACCGGCTGAAACACGCCGTCGTCGTCGACGTGCTTGAGATCGAGATTGCGCGGCGCATCGCGGCGTACATCGACTCCTGCCATCACCGATAACCAGTGCCGGACGCTCTGGATGTACATGGCCTCGCCGCCGAACACGTTGCGATTTTCGCTCTGCTGAATGAGGCCATCGCCGAAATTCGAGCGCAAGGTCAGCGCATAGTTGCGATAGAAGCCGGAGAATACAAACTGCCGTTGCTCGCTCAGCTTCCATGTATCGCTCACGGCAGCGAGGAAGTTGTAAGTGTTGTCGAGTTGGCGATTATCGATGGTGTCGCCCTTTACTGGAACGTTGATCGGGGTGAGTCCTGGCACGTAGGAAAAGCCATAGTATCCGGCGCCGTATACCGTCACGTCGTGGCTGCCGAGCAGGAACTCACGCGCGCCGTTAAGCTTGTATTGTTTGCGATCTTCCGGCCGCTCGAGAAATCCGTTGCCGAACGAGAACTCTCCGGCGACCCACGCATTGGTGTCGGGATTCCGCGGCGCCCATCCTGCCATGATGTCGCCGTCGCGGTAGTCGCCGGTGGCCTGCACGAAGGCGCTGGTGCGCGCCCGCGGCAGATACGTCGCAGCCAGATCGATGGAGTTGTTGCCCTGGCGCACGTTGAATGCGCCGCCGTCGACGCTGACGCCTGCCAGCGTCGGCGTAATCATGAAGTTCGGATCGGAATATCCATTGCCATGAGCGTTTGCTGGTAGATTGTTGGGGAACAGAAAGTCGCCGACCTGCAAATATTGCGCGATAGGCTCGCCGTGATCCCCTGCAACACCGGGAGCAAAGTACTGCGGCGCTTTGATGCCGCCAGACGCCGTCTCAATCGGCAAGCCGGGAATGGAGATTGGCGCGCCGGGACGTCCCGGATTAGCGTCGAGCACCTGATCTTTGATCAGCACATCACGCCCGGGATCGGGGGTAAGGATCGACGGGGCCGTAGCAACCACAGTCACGTATTGCTGGTCGGAAACAATCTGCTTGAACGCCAGCATCACGGTTGTGGGTTGCCCTGCTCCGACAGCAACCGGCGTGTTCGTCAAGACAAATGCCGGCGACTCGGCCGTGAGGACATACTGCCCCGCGTCGATCTCGCGAAAAGCGAACACCCCGTTGTGGTCGGTGACAGCTTCTTTCACCACTTGGCCGCCGGCATTCAGAAGCTGCACCTTAGCCTGATCCACGGGCTGACCTTGCGGGTCGACTACGCGTCCGATGAGAGGAAAGCTCGCGGCCCACGCCAAACTGCAGAGCGTCAGGCAGAGGACCGCGATAACGAGTTGGACACGCATTCGCACAGGACTTCCCTTATTGCGATTCTACTTAGCTGCCGGAGCCTGAAGCTGGGCCAGAGTGTTGCGCGCCTGCTGTGAGCCCAACGTGTTCAGGTCGGACGCCTGCTTGAGATAGCGTTCGGCTGCAGTGGTGTCTCCAGCCTTCAATGCGATCTCGCCTGCGTGCCGATACATCTGGGCATCGCGTACTCCCACCGCCAGCGCCGTTTCGATCTGCTTGCGGGCTTCGGCATACCGGCCATTCTTATAAAGCGCCCAGGCGTAGCAGTCCAACGTGTGGACATCGCGACGGCGCGCGATCTCGCGCTCGGCAACGCTCAATGCTTTGTCAGGTGCGTTCGCATAATCGGCGTAGTACATGATCAGCTCGTGGTTGGAGTTGTCGCCGATGTTGGTTTCCTTCAGCGACTTCTGCTCGAACTCCGCGAAAGCTTTGTTCGCTTCATCCGTTCGTCCGGCAAGCTGCAAGGCTACGGCTAGCTCATACAGGTTCTCTGCGTGCGGCGCAGCGTTGTAGCGCTGCTGAAGAAGGGACACCGCCTCGCCATACCGCTTCTGCTGAATTCGCACCTTTGCCAGGTTGCCGAGCGCATAGTGATAACCAGGAAACATCGCCAGCGCCTGTTGAAGTTCCTTCTCTGCCTGGATGGTATCGCCGGTCGCAAGGTGCAGATGCGCCATTTGCGTGAGAATCCACGCGCCATCTTCCGCCTGGCTGGGCGCGTTAGACTGATACGCCATGTTCATCAGCTCCAGCGCGCCATCAATGTCACCAAACAGCTCGCGTAGATATGCAGCGCGAGTGGCAGCGGGCTGATTGGCGCCGCGAAGCTTCATCATCCAGTTGGCAGCGTTCTCGGCATCGGCATAATTTCCGAGCTCGACGTTGGCGTCGGTAAGAAAGCCGTACACCGTCACATCGTCCGGAGTGCGCTTGTTCAGCTTCTTCGCCTCCTCGAGTGCGGCGGCAAACTCGTGCTTACCCAGCAGCAGCCATACCTGGATGCGCTTGCCATCAAAATTCTCGGGAGAAATCGCAAACGACTTTTGCAATGCCGCTTCGCCCTGATTGTAGAAGCTGGGATCCGAGGTCTCCCGTGCACGCCTGGCCAGCGCCAGTGCCATACCGTTATAGGCTTCGTAGTTCTTAGGGTTTTTCTCGATCATCCGTTGTGCAGCAGCGATGCTTTGCTGCGCGGGAGAAAGCTTGGTATCCGTGGTCGTGCCGCTCTGTGCCCATGCGCTGACAGCAGCCATCAGCACTAAGAAAATTACGCATAACCGTTTCATCGTGTTTGCTCCTTTCGCGAGAAGATAAGGCGGCTGCCCATTGCGGACAGCCACCTGCCCATTAGTTGACGGGGCAAATGCCGCCGGGCTGGCCGGAGCAACCTTGCTGTCCGGGACCAACGTGGACGCTCTGGCGTCCGCTATTGGCGGGCGTCACGAACGGAAAAGTATTGTTGTAGCCATGATCGTTGAGCTGCACGCCATCACCGATGCGCGCGTTGTACTTATTGGGATCGGCGAGGATTCCCTGCACGGCGCGAGCAGCGATGTCGACTACGTCATCCACCGGACGACGTCCGTTGGGGAAGCCTGCGTTGTCACCCACGATGAAGCCCAGACGCTTCTGCTGATCAACGGGAGTGGGAGGAATGCCGGTGTTGAGGCGCAACAGGTCAGCAATTGGCCCTGCATCGTTCGGTCCGCATCCCGGGCAGATTGGAGGCATGTACTGCACCAGCGGCAGCAGATCAAGACGCGGCGGAGGGGGAATTGGCACACCCAGCACGCTGTTGAATAGATGCGCGAGTAGTGGATCGAGGAAGAAGTCGGCAAACTGCGAATCGTTTACCGGGAAGTCGGTGCTGAACTTGTCCTTCGAGCCGGTGCCGATAATCAACTCGTTGATGAGCGAGTTGCCTTCACGGTTCACTTGGGCCACGGCAGTGTTCGGCGACAGCGTGTACTGACCACGCCGAACAGTAATAACCGGGCGCGAAGTGGAACCGTAAGTTCCGATCACGGCCCGCTTGTCGCCGGCGCCGTGCATCATGCCGTCCTGCGTGAGCATGGTGATAGGCACTTCAATCGCGATGCTGTTAACGTTGTAGCCCGCAACGGCGTCGGGTGCGTAGTTGTTCTTGTCGTCGTTATCGACGGCGGGAGTCAGTATCCCGCCCACGCCCATGCGGAAGTTCAGCGAGTCGAAGGCCGCGCCCAGGTCGATGTAGAAGGGATCGTCCACCGTTCCGGCGAACACGTGTATGTTGTTCCCCAAGTCGTAGATTCCCTGGCTGAATAGCGACGGGTAACTCGGCATGGTGAGCGGCCCAACATTGGACGGCACGGCGAAAACTGTCTTGCCCGCTGTGAGGTCCGTCGAGACGCCGTTCTTGATCATGGTGACGGTGTAATGCTGACGTAGGCTCAGGCCTTCGGAGCCAGGGCCGTCGAGAGCAGTAATGGGCGGAATGTTGTAGATGCCACCGACAAATCCGGTGAACACATCGGGCAGGCGAATTTCAGTAGTGAAACGGAACTGAAACTTAATGTCGGGAATGCCGTCGCGGTTGTTATCGACAAGCATCTCGTACACTACATTCGGATCGAAGGGAAAGTAGTTGGGGCCGTTGGCCGGCTCCAGCAGCGGATCGACATTGAGAATCATGGTCACGCGATCTGGGTGGTCATAGCTCACGAACGCGTACCAGTCGGTAACGTCCGCGCCGTGATCGAGGGCAGTGATAGGCGCTTCACGGTGGCTGGATGCGAACGCAGCAGCGGGCACCAGCAACAGCAGAGCGATAAGACACACTACGGGTATATAGAGTCTCCTCATTGAAAGAACCTCGCAAATGTCGGATTGAAAGACGCGCGGTGATCTGTCTGGGGAAGGGGCCTTACCGGCGTCGCTCTATCCTGAGTTACGCGGAAACTTTGAAATCAGATTGTGCGGAGCAGATTTTTCGTGAGAGAAATTGCTTTCGTGAATTGTTGACAGTTTTCGTTTGAGAATCCAAACCGAATCGAGGCTCGTTACGTACCTCTTTGAGGGGTGCACGACAGGTGGCCCATATCGGCGCATTCGCTCGAGCGATAGATCCATCCCGCCCGCCGAAATCGCGTGCGCTTCATAACATCTCAGCCGGTTCGCTGGCGATAGCTGGCCCTGAGCTCTGTGACAATCTCATCCGCCGCCTTCCGGGCCTCGTCAAATTTCCCCGGAGGAAACGAGATAGCGCCCACCCGAGCGTGACCTCCGCCGCCATAGCGCTCGCAGATCTTTGCCAGATTCTCCGTCGGTTTGATCGGCGCCCATGGGTTCGAGCCAACCGAGACCTTGGTACGAAACGAACTTTTGCTCAGTCCCACACTGTAGGTGCCGTTGGGATGAAGGTAATAGGGGATGAACTTGTTGTATCCCTCCAACTCGTGGTCGGTGATATCGAAGAAGATGGTGCCGTCGGTGCAACTGGAGCGCTGCCGCAGGACTTCGATTGACTGTTTGTGTCGCCCCAGCAGCGCCGGCAAACGATCAGCCACTATCGGCTCGGCCACGATATCGGCCAGCGGCTTGTAGGCCAACATCGGGATAAGCTTGGGAAGAAGCTCGGAATCCTGGGTTGATTCGATTACCATGGTCAGCTTCATCGCGGGCTCGGCCATCTCCACCGCAGTTTTTGCGTCGGCATAGAGCGCACCATCGATGATGTCGGCCCATTCAACGAGCTGGGCCACACTATCCTTCCTGAACCCGAAGCGGTTCTCTGTCACGTCGGCGATGAACTTGGTACACGAGCGGTAGTCGGGATCGTAGAACTTGGTGTTGCTCAGCGTGCTCTCGTAGTGCTCGGCATCTTCGGGCGTAAGGAACGCGCTCTGGTGATGATCGAACCACCAGGTAATCTGCGGCGACGGCGAATACTTGAAGTCGACGATCGCGTTCTCGTCGCCGGTAAACTCCGCTTCATTGAACAGCGCTCCAGCGCGATGCAGCAGGCCCGAGTATTCGAACTCCGCGTGCTCGCGGATGCGCTCGCGATAAAACCGGCTGAATACCGCCGCCGAACATGCTCCGTCAAAACAACGATCGTGGTAGAACACCTTGACCCGCACAGCCTTCGCACCGCTCCCTTCGGCCGTTTGTCCTTACATTGACGTCCGGCGCGACCTGCTACTGCAATGACTTTTTCGAAAAGTGAAAAGTAAATAGAAATGACATGCGCAACGGGGCGCTGTCAAGCGACCGCGCAATGTGTTCTCTCAATATACATGGGGAAAGGCGCTGAAGAAGCGTTTCAAGGGGCAACGAAACACCAGAATTACACGGCTCGACTTAAGGTGCTTCCGCCAACTTCTCTGCAAAGTCGCCCACCAGCGGCAGCTTGAAGGTCTCGTGTTCGTACGCCTTGAAAACCAGCAACAGCCATAACGTGAGCTCCGCCAGAATGAGCAGACCATATAGTGAAAGCACCAATAACGGAAGGAGCTTTCCAAACAGCGCAATCGCCAGCTGCAAAACGATCAACGCACCGACCGTAAGCAGACACTGGATACTGTGGAACCTGACAAAGCGGTTTCGGTTGAAGGGACGAACCAGCAGGAACACGATCGCAGGCACAACGAAGTAGGCCAGCATGCCTGCGATGTTGTCGGGCAGACCCGAAGCGATATTGGGCACTGTCACCTGCGGCTCGCGGGCTGCAACAGCGGGAACGTTCGGAGTTGCAGCAGACGCCGCATTCGGCAAAGGCGAAGACGTGCCGGTTCCACAGTTCGGGCAGAACCGGGCCGACTCCGCAATCTGTTGAGCGCAACTAGGACAGGCTGGCAACGAGTCAGGCCTTGGCGCTGACTGCTGCGTCGGCGGCGATTGGCAGACCCGCTTTCTCCCAGGCGTCGAAACCACCGATCACGTTGACGACGTTATCGTGGCCCGCACGCTGCAGGAAGCTGCACGCAATGATGCTGCGGTAACCGCCCTTGCAATGTACGGCGACGGGCACATCGGAATTGAGTTCAGGCAACGCGCCCTTGAAATTGTCCAGCGGATGCCAATCTGCGCCTTCGAGGTGGCCTGCGTTCCATTCACCTTCGCGGCGAACGTCGAGCACGTGAAGTGCCCTCTTGTCGAGTTGATTTTTGAGCTCTTGCACTGTCACCTGAGCTACTTGTGCGAGCGGCAGCCCTGCCGCTTTCCACGCTGAAATGCCGCCCTCAAGGTAGCCCGCAACGTCTTCGATGCCCACACGCGCCAGCCGCAGCCGCGCCTCGGAAATCTGCTCTTCGGTTTCGCCAATCAGCACCGGATCCGCCGCCAATCCCAAAACCGCGCCGGCCCAAGAGGCGAACTGGCCTCCCAGCGGAATGCTGATCGACTTGGGCACATGGCCGGCGGCAAACTCATCCTGGTGTCGCACGTCCACCGCGGTGACACCCTGAGCAATCTGATATTGCAACTCAGCCGGCGCGATCGGCGCTAGCTCAGGAAGTTCATTGAGCGCCGCAGCACCTTCGCGATTGATGGCGGCATCCTGGGCGAAATACTCAGGGCGCGCAGGAAGGTTCGAAGTCATCTGCGCCACGAAATCCTCCCGCGACTGGATCTGTAGCGCCCAATTGGTCAGGCGCTCAGTGCCAATGGTTGATGAGCTCTCGGCTCGCATCTTGCGTCCGCAAAGCGAACCGGCACCGTGCGCGGGATACACCAGCGTCTTATCGGGCAGGGTCATCAGCTTGTGGTGCAGCGAGTCGAACATCATGTCGGCGAGCTGTTGCGGGGTGTGCGTCGGAGAAAGGTCGGGCCGGCCCACATCGCCGATGAAGAGCGTGTCGCCGGTAAACACCGCCCACGGTTCATCTCCATGCTCACAATCCGTAAGCACCAGGCAGATGCTCTCGGGCGTGTGGCCGGGAGTTTCCAACGCGGTCAAGCGGACGTCTCCAACTTGCAACGCGAACCCGTCATGCAGTGCGACGTGCTCGAACTTCGCGCCCGCGGCAGCACCGACGTAGATTTTCGCCCCCGTTCGTTCCGCCAACTCGCGATGCCCGGAGACGAAGTCGGCATGAAGATGCGTTTCGAAGATGTAACGGATCGTAAGTCCGTTCTTCTGCGCCGCCTCGATATAGATTTCGACATCCCGCTGCGGATCGACGACGACCGCCTCGTCCTTCGAGCCGAACATGTATGAGGCATGCGCCAGGCAGCCAAGATAGAACTGCTGAAAGTACATGGAATCCCCCATTCGCGCGCAATCATAAACCGCTGGCGACTGTGAATAGTATCAGGTATTGGTAAGGCTTGGAGTATGTGGCCTGCGCTCGCGAAGGAGATTGGTGCCAGAAGCAGTTCAGGGTGGGTGTACCGGGTAGCGCGGACTCTTTTAGGTCGCGGCTCAGGCGGCACCTTTACGCGGCTTCCCGCGACGAGTCCTTAGGCTCGAGTTCCGGAATCACTTCAGGGCGTCCCACGCTGTAGTAGATGAATCCGGCCTTCTCCATCTGCTGAGGCGAGAAAAGGTTTCGCCCGTCCAGCAGAATCGGCTGCTTCATGCGCGCCCGCAACCGTTCCAGATCCAGGGCCGCGAACTCTTCCCATTCTGTCAGCACAAGTAGAGCATCGGCGTCGGTCGCCGCCGCATAGGCGCTCTTGGCGAAGGTGATTGCCGCGCCTTCGGCAAACTCCACCTTCGCCCGAGCCGTTGCCGCAGGATCGTAAGCAGTGACGCGGCAGCCTTCTTTCAGCAGCCTGTGAATCACTGCGATAGCGGGTGACTCGCGCACGTCGTCAGTGCCCCCCTTGAAGGCCAGGCCAAGCACCCCGAGCCGCTTCCCTTTTAGGGGCCATAATGCCTGCCGAACCTTGCGGACAAAATGAGTGCGCTGGTCCTCATTGATCTGCATCACGTCTTCTAAGAGGCGGAAATCGCAGCCGCTTTGATGAGCGACGGCGCGAAGGGCCTTCAAGTCTTTCGGGAAACAAGAGCCACCGTAGCCGATGCCGGGCCGCAGGAACTTGCCTCCAATGCGCTGATCGCTGCCGATCCCGTCAACCACTTCCTCGACATCGGCCCCATTAGCTTCACAGATCTTTGCGATTGCGTTGATGAAGGAAATCTTCGTCGCGAGAAAGGCATTGGCAGCATGCTTGATCAGCTCGGCGCTGGCGGAGCTGGTCATCACCACGCGCGTGGGTATCCGCGCCCCATCGGGTGCAGGGATCGCGCCATTTGAGGCGGCGTAGCTCCCGTCGAGCAGCGGCTTATACGCTTTGCTCAGCAAATCGGCGCTGCGGGGACAGTCGCAACCCAGCACGATCCGGTCGGGATACAGGAAGTCGGTAACCGCTGTGCCTTCACGCAGAAATTCGGGATTGGAAGCTACACGAAAACATGATGGGTGCCCGCCGTAATGCTGCAACACACGGGCAATCCGATTATTGGTACCCACGGGCACAGTGCTCTTTATCACGACTACCTTGAAACCGTCGACGGTGCGTGCGATTTCGCGGCATACGGAGTCGAGCACAGAGACGTCCGCTTCGCCGTTGTCGCACGGTGGCGTACCTACCGCGACGAACACCATCGCAGCGTCCTCCAGTCCCTGAGCGAGTGACGTGGTGAATTGCAACTGCTCGCCGACATAACGGGCGAGCAGTTCGGGAAGAAATTCTTCGTGAATGATGGTTTCGCCGCGCTTAAGCGCCGCGACTTTGGTCTCGTCCTTGTCAACGCAGACGACTTGGTGGCCGATCTCTGCAAAACACGCAGCCGCCACTAAGCCAACATAGCCCGAGCCTACAATTGCAATTCGCATCACGAAGCGGGTCCCCGAAAGAAATTCAGATGTTTGTTGTTGAACCAACATCGTCGCGCCAACTTATGCCGCCCGTTTCCAGTTCTCCGAGCGAGACGGGGCGCTGGTCTTGAATGTCACTAAACCCCTTGTCGCCGAAGAGCGACAAATAATGCTGGTGCGCGCGCTCCCAGGCTTCGTCGTCCGGCGGCTGGCCGAAAATCTCGATATAACTTGGACTACCTGGGAACGGGAACATCGGAACCGGTTCGCTCACCCAGACTCCGCGCGCTTTCAAGGTTTCTTGCCAACGGCGAATCTCGTTCTTGTTATCTTTATCCGTCAGGATCAGGTTCGCCTGTACCCAGGGAATTCGCTGGCGCGCATAGATCAGCAGCTCAGTTATGCGCTCAGTTGACATGCGACAGTTCTTGTTCAACTCGTCGCGGCCCTCGTCCGTAATCGACTCGATGCCACACTCCATCGAAATGCAACCGGCACGTCCGAGAAGGTCGAGCGTTTCTTCGTTCCACAGATCGATTCGCGTCTGGAAGCCGATCTTCACGTTTCGCTCGGCTAGACCCTCCACCAGCCTGAGCACGTTCTTGCCAACACCAAATATTTCGTCAATGAAGTAGACGTAATCAACTCCGCGCTCGACTAAACGATCTACTTCTGTGAGGACGGCCTCGATCGTGCGCTCGCGAAACTTGTTACGGAAGAGTGTCTTATTGCAAAAGCTGCAGGCCCAGGGACACCCGCGGGCAAACTCCAATTCAGCGCCGCGTCCTTCTCCGCTGAAGACGTGGTGCCGATGCCGATGGCGCTCCACGTTGTAGTTGTGGAAGTCCAGCGGTGCAAGAGCTCTCATATCGGTAACGCCCAAGCCCGGGTTGAGGCGCAGCGTTCCGTCGGGTAGGCGATAGCAGCAGCCGACAATGTCCTCCCATAATTTGGTCGCCAACTCAGGAATGGTTTGATCCGGCTCGCCGCGTAGCACCACATCGCAATTCAGCTTGCGCAGCGTTGCTGCCGGAGTCGCTGAGCCGTGGGGACCGATCGCAACCTGTATGGTTCCGTCGCCCAGCGCGGCGAACCACTGTTTCGGAACGCGCAGCTCCGGCTGAGGACAACGCCAAAATAAATATGAGGGGGCCGTCGGAATCACCAGGAAGTTAGGCCCGAAAACCCGTAGTTCCTGGCGAACCTGCTGGATCGTGAGATCGTCCACTTGCGCATCGATGAGCAGCGGCTCGTGCCCGGCAGCACGGATCTGGTCGAAAGCAAACAACAGCTCCAGCGGGTAGTGCGGATCGCGACATCCGAAGTAGGTCGAGCCTTCGAACGTCCAATTCGGATTGACTAGCGCGAACTTCATCATGCCGTCCATGGGAGCGGGACCGGGCTAGCCGGCGAGGGCATCTCCGCAACCTTAGCTGGGGCGAATAGGTCACGATTCTGCTTCCACCATCGCTGCATTCTGCTTAGTGTCTCGGGTAGCCGGATGTTGGGCCTCCACCCGGTATCGTTTTGTAGCTTCTGCGTATTGCTGACGTACACTGCCTGATCGCCGGGGCGTACCACGTCGAAGCTGGTTTCTAGCTTGCGGCCAGTGAGTCGCTCGATCATTGCCATCAGCTCAAGCAGGGACACGGAATTCTCTGGACCTCCGCCAACGTTATAAACGCGTCCTTCGCCTGAGAGCTCAAGGTTCCGCACCGCGTCGAACGCGCGTACCAGATCGGCGACGTCGAGCACATCGCGAACTTGCAGGCCATTGCCATAGACAGTTACGGGCGTGCAGTTCAAAGCCGAGTACAGAAAGTGAGCCACCCATCCCTGGTCTTCAGTACCAAACTGGTGCGGACCGGCAACACATGACATGCGAAACACGGCGGTGTTCAATCCGTAGATGCGTGAGTAATCGCGCACGTACTGGTCAGCCGCGCCTTTCGAGCAGCCGTAGGGAGAGTGGAAATCCAGCGGCTGGGTCTCCGAAGTTCCTTCGGGATTCGAGCAGCCGTAGCGGGACTTCTCGGGCCAGACGTCGCCGCTGCTGGCACTCCCATATACCTTGTTGGTAGAAGTGAACAATAGAAAAGGTTGATTGCCCGACTTGCGCGCTGCTTCCAGAATGTTGAAGGTGCCGACGAGGTTGATGTCAAAGTCCAGTCGCGGCGCCAGGACTGAGGTGGTAACAGCCACCTGAGCGGCGAAGTGATAGACCTCTGTGGCGTGGCGCAGGGCCCGCTCCACCATCTCGGCGTCGCGAATGTCGCCTACCGTAATCCGGAGCCGGCGCGACCGCCCAGCTACCGCTTCCAGCGCGTGCAGGTTGTGGCGAACGCCGCTGCGCGAGAGATTGTCAAAAACATGGACCTTGGCCTCGGTATTCTGCAGCAGCCACTCCGCCCAATTGGCACCTATGAAGCCGGCGCCTCCAAAAATAAGGACTGACCGAAACGGATTTCTCCTGCTCGTCACGGGCACACCTGTCGAAGAATCACGTGCTCTCCTCTGCTACCTGCAAAAGGTAAGTAGATGCGCCGCGCAAGGCTTGCAGTTTGCCCAGCAAGATCGTTGAAGCGGGAAATCGGCTACTGGCGAGCAAGAGTCACTTCTGAAAAAGGGCTCTGTCTGGCGAAAAAGCCAAGTTCGAACCAACAAAAAAACGCAAGAGCCCAAAGCTCTTGCGTTAGCGTTTCCAAGCGCACTCAGCAATCTGGGTTTGCTTCAGGTTGCAACGACAGCTTACTGCCTGGGTGAAAGGCCAATGGATTCGGACTGGTCGAAAGCGTACAGATTCCCGTCACGCGAGCCGACATACACCACGCCATTAAACACGGCCGGCGAAGAATCAACCTCATCTCCGGTGGTGTAGTTCCACAGGAGTGCTCCCGAGTTGGCGTCCAACGCGTACAGGTTATCGTCGCCGGAACCGACGTACACGACCCCGTTGGCCACCGTCGGCGAAGATACGACGTAACTATACGTCGGGTACTCCCACAGGAACGCTCCCGTCGTGGCATTTAGGGCGTAGACGTTGTTGTCCAGAGATCCGATATACACCACACCGTTAGCTACCGCGGGCGAAGACCAGATCTGATTCTCCGTCGTGTAGTTCCACAGGAGGGCTCCTGTGTAGGCGTTAAAGGCATAGAGGTTGTTATCTTGTCCTCCGACGTACACCACTCCATTGACCACCGCCGGCGAAGAGTAAAAAGACACGCCACTGCCTACCCTCCACTGGAGCAACCCCGTGTGAGTATCGATAGCGCACAAAGCATCGGGACACACGACGTATACCATTCCGTTGGAGACCGCTGGCGAAGACTCTGAAGCTACGCCCGTCGGGTACTTCCAAATCAGTGCTCCGGTGACGGCGTCCAAGGTATATAGAAGCCCGTCATTCGAGACAACGTAGACCACGCCCAGAACCACCGCCGGCGAAGACCAGATCTGGTTCCCTGTGGAATACGACCACAGGAACTTTCCCGTGGTGGCGTCTAAGGCGTACAGATTGTCGTCGTCGGAACCAACATATACGATGCCGTTGGCTACTGCGGGCGACGAATGTACGGACCCTCCCGTCGTGTACTGCCACAGCAAGGTCCCGGTGCCGGCATCTACCGCGTAAACGTTCTGGTCGTCGGAGCCGCTGTACGCCACGCCATTCGCCACCGTCGGTGAGGCAAAAAAGATGGAATTCTCAGTCGTGTACTCCCAGTCCAGCCTGAGATTCCCGACGTTCCCTCGGTTCAAAATATATTCGTATAAATTGAAACCAGAGCGGCAGGGGTCAAAGCGATACTGCGACTTCCACTCGATCGCTCCTCCATGAGTGATGGATTCGCACAGGTTGGGCGGTGGAATTGTCTTGGCTTCTGCGGTGCCCGCGCCCACGGTCAGGAACAATACCAAACAGCAAATGCTTGTAGTCTTCATATCTTCGTCCTTACCGACATAGCAGCGAGGGGCTACTGCGTAGTTGTGAAATTCAAAAAGTCTCCATTCAGATTATTTGTTGGGTCAATGGCTGAAAAAGCGTAATTGCTCGCAGCGTCGGTGCCGCCCACGCCGAAGTAATACCGGGTGGCTGGACTGAGGCCGGAGATGTCACAGGTATTAATCCAGAGATTATCCGTACCGGTGTAGACACTCGGCCCGCAGTTGGTCGGATTGTTGATGTTGTTTGAATTCTTTCCGACCATCACTACAGTACTTACCGCCTTCTCGTAGGTGTACCAGGTGATAGTTGCGGTGCTATTTGTGATGTTGCTGGCCGTCGGTTTTGCCGGATATTCGCCGGCGGGATACGGCCCAATGATGTCTGGATAGGGCAGGTGACCAAGTGCGTTATGCGACGGCAGGACGAAGGAGTCGGTCCCTGCCAGCGTACCGGAGCGCCAACCCACGTAGTTGGAGAAGTCCTGGAAGAGCTGATTGAAGTTTTTCCCGCTGCCGGTAAAAGCCGCCCAGGAGTTCGAATATAGCTGATCGGCAGCATCCCAGCACTTTGCTCCGCTGGTGGGCAGCTTGCAGGAATCTCCATAGACTGCACCCAGCCACGCATAGGCGGGCGCCACCAGCCCGTTCAAGCTTCCGAACGGCTGCTGGCAGCCGCCCTGGAAAATCGAACAGTTGTACGGAACAGCCCACGGTTGATAGGGAAATGAGTTGTCGTTCCCGAGCAGATTGACCTGAGTTGAATAGAACCAGTCGAGGAGTTTCATCAACTCGATGGGAATTCGAGCGTCGGGCGTGACGTTCATGTAGGTTTCGACGTTATAGGTCTCGATTAGAGTCATCGCCCATAGACCAATATTGAAGTTTGAAGCGCTATAGCAGCACTTATAGGTGTTGCCGGGAGCGGAAGGATTATACTGGATTGCTTCAGCGATCGTCTGAATCAGAAGATCAACTCTCTTCTGGAGTTCGTTCGTAGGCTCCACGCCGGTTTCCAACCAGTCGACTAACACAACATTCGTGTTGTAAGGCAGGTTTCGGATAGTGCCCGTCTGGTCTTCATAATAGGTATAAGTAAAGCTTTCATCTTTGAATCCCGAAGATGGATAGGACAGAACATTGGCGCCAAACCTGAGGTTCGCCAAGGCGTTAAGCCCGGAGCAGGTCGGACCTCCGTCGCAGTTCTCGTCCAGTATGTCCCCCTGGCGCAGGAAATCCATATACATTCCCCAGGGGAATATGTTCCATTGTTCCGTTCCGGCCCATCTTGCGACGTTTACCGCCCAGTTAAGATATTGCATTCCGATGGTCTCGGAACAATTCGTCCAATACTGCGCGTTTCCCGCGTTAATCCAGGTCATGCCCCAGTCCTGCGTAAAAGCACCCGGCTGCAAGCTGAAGGGCGGAGGGTTTGCGCCGGATTGGCCAGCCGAGTTCGCCATATAGGTAAACCCGCCATTTACTATGATGTCTCCGATTGAGTAGTAATGACTTGGCTGCCAAGCGCCTCCGGTAACCCCATCCAGACGCCCCGCTGTCTCTTTGAATACTCGATTTCCGTCATAGGTATAAATATCCCAAGGTTCATCGTTCGATGACGTCGAGGTGAAATTCGCATTCAGGTAGACGCCTTGCTGATTGAACGTCGTCAGCATGTTGCATATACCAGGACCAAATCGCGCCGCGGTGAAGGTTGCTCCCAGCAAATTAGGAATAGGCGGAAAGTTTGTGGGAGCCGTTACCTGGAACTGAGCCGGCGGATTGACCGAGAAATTGTAAGTTAGCTTTTCGGGGTCGCCTACGGGCACACCATTCTTGGTATAGTCCACCAGCTGGAATACCAGACGTAGAGTATGGCTGCCGAGGGCTAACGGGCGGGTTTGGTTGCCGCCAGACGCCACGATCCTGGCTTCCATGCCGGGCTCGGCAAAATAATAGTTCCAGCAGAAATAGTCGCCGGCATAAGGCTTTGAACCGTAGGTTTGGACCGGATAATTGTTCGTCGCCGGATTAACCTCTTCGCGGCTGGTGGTGCACATTATCGTAAGCGAGAGGCCGGTGTTGCCACATGGGGACCCCAGCAGTTGTCCGGGCAAGCACGAGACGCCGTCTATGCTGGCCTCCGTAACCATCATGGCGTAGTCGGAGTTCATCACGCCGGATTGCTGGATCAGGCTGAGTCCGACATTAATTCCGGAACCCTGATACACGTAGCTGGGGCCAAACGCGAAGGCTGAAAAGGTCAACGATCCGCTGGTCGAGGTCGCCGTGGTGAAAGTGGGAGTGGATGTAGGCCACGGCGCCGAACTCCAATTCGTGTCCGTGATGTAGCATTGTTTGCCGCCGACAGGGTCGGTGCAGCTTGCTGCAGAATAGCTGTACTGTGTGCCGGGCTGAAGATTCTTAACTACAACACAGTGGTTAGTGGTGAGAGTAGGGTCGTAGATCTGACGGAAGAAGTTTTCATCGCCACCAAGCATGACCAGAGAGTCACTTGGATTGTTGGTAGTCCAACAGATTTGTGCCCAGCTCACGTTATTGGAGTATGGGTTGGTAACAGTTACATTCTGCGGCGGATCGTTACCTGCCTGCGCTATGGCAAGCTGTGTCATCCATACAAGCTGTGTCACTGACAACAGAACTGTGAGTAAGAGGATCTTGTAACGCATGGTCGTAATGCCCATCCTTTGGTGTCTGATTCCAGCCGAGCGCTCAATAGGGCGGGAGCAGCCTTGAGGTTCGCTGAGCACTGCTCTGCAAGATGCACCCACCTTTTTGTCACGCTTAGCTGCCGTCGGGAAGTCCTGCTAATCCTGTCCCGGATGGACCGATCTAGGCCTCGCGCTACCGGCTGCGGCGTGGGCTTATTGTCACCATCCACACCCTCGCTCGCGTTAGATAGTCGCTAATGGCAAAATGGTCCCTTTGCTACAATCAATCAGTAACTTTCGTTCGTCAACCACTTTCCAGCATTCGAAGCTACCGAAAGTAACCTATCCCTAGGCAACTAAGTGCTATTTCTCAGGCGGTTGCCTCATATTCTCGAATCTGTCTACTACTTTCGGGTAAGATTTGATTGAGAATTAAGTGACATTTGCAGCGGTCTAGGACCCTGGAGTAAGACACAATCGCTCTCAGCTAAGGTGGTTTGGTAACTCGGCCTGAGTGCCCTCCCTGAGCATCAGAGTCGAATGTCGGGACACCATCCTGGCGGCTTGATAGCGGGAGGGAACTCACGGAGGGGTCACGAGAGGGCGACGAAAACATCACCTAAGGAGTTAGTAACTAGAAAGCAAGAGTAGTAATTTAATGGGCAGTTACCTTACCCAGCAGCCGACATCAAATCGTAACGAAAGGAGGTGCTTCTGTTACATAGCCTACCGAGCCGGGCAACTCCTAGATGGGCGCGCCCGAGCCTAATTGACGGGACAGCCACCGCGTCCCATGCAGCAGTTTTCGGCTCCGCAGCTACTGGCCGAAGAACCACTCGACTTCGTGCTGACTGCAAATGTGGATAGCTGCCTCTCCAGATTATGAGCGTGGCACTCGGGGCACTCAGGCGTTTGCTCTCCGAACAGGATGGCCTCGAACTTATTTCCGCAATTTTCGCAACGATATTCAAAAATCGGCATGATTTCTCCGCAACAAGTCTGGCTATACATCAACCATTATATAAAGAACTGCTTCACCGCGTGCAAGCTTGGAGGCGGACTACCAATTTTAGCGACTGTGTGCCATGGATTAAATTCACCTCACAGGGCCTTCGGTTGCGCTGATCGGTGTGCGGGCGCCGAAGATCGTCGACACCCGGAATACTCTGCCCGCCGAACCGCTGGGCTTGGGCTGCGCCGGCGGCTCCAAAGTTGCTTGCCCTTGGCATGAGTGCGGATCGAAGCCAAGACCGCTGAAGCCGTAACCGCCCCGGGTAACGTCCCGGTCTGCGAGCTGCGCTTCGAGGACAACGATGTTGGGGTTGGGCTCTGACCGTTACAGACCGCCCGCGAACTTTCTTGAGCTTCCTGACGTACCTAGGCCTAAGCTGGCGGCAGCTTTGCGCTCGCGTGCCGTAGGCGTAGCTGATACCCTCTTCCTCCGAAGGAGTTTACATGCGATTCCTGGCACTGGCCCTGTGCCTCGTTTTTTCCACACAAATGTTTGCTGCCGATAACCTTGACGCTCGCCGAAAGCAATTGAACGACCTGGTATCCGAGTACTGGGAGCATAATCTCAAGACGGATCCCGTCTTCGCCTCGATCATCGGCGACAAGCGCTACAACGACCAACTTGGCAGCACCTCGGCGGAGTTCTTGAGAAAGGAAGCCGATATCGATCGGCAATATCTGGCGCGCTTCGAGGCGATCGACACCGCCGGCTTTCCGCAACAGGAGAAGCTCAACCAGGAACTGGAGATTCGCGAGATCAAGCGCGGCCTCGGTTTCTACGAGCTCAAACTCTGGCAAATGCCGGTCAGCCAGATCAGCGGCATTCATATCGAAGCCCCGCAAATCGTGACCGTTTTGTCCTTTGAGACAGTGAAGGACTACACCGACTACATCGCCCGCTTGCACCAGTTGCCACGCATCTTTGACGAGACCATGGACAACATGCGTCTGGGCATGGCCGACGGGATGATGCCGCCGAAGTTCCTGTTGGAGAAAGCGGTCGACCAGACCAACGACATCGCGAGCACCCCGCCGGAAAAGTCGCCGTTCGCGCAGCCCTTCGACAAGTTTCCTGCCGGCTTCTCTGACGCTGACAAGACACGCCTGAAGAAAGATGGCCTCGATGCAATTCAGCACGATGTAGTGCCCGCCTACGTGAAGCTCGCCAAGTTTCTGAAAGACGATTACGCGCCCAAAGGCCGCACCGAGGTAGGCATCTGGTCTCTTCCCAACGGCGACAATATCTACCGCTTCATGGTGCGTGAGGCCACCACTACCGACGTTGAGCCTGAAAAAATCCACGAGATCGGATTGCAGCAGGTTGCCGAGATCGAGAAGCAGGAGCTGGCGATTGCCAACAAGCTTGGTTACAAGGACCTGAAGAGTTTCTCGGCAGCGATTGCGGCCGATCCCAAGCTCCATGCGCACTCCCGCGAGGAGATCCTTGATCTCTATCGCAAGTACATTGGGCAGATGGAGCCCAAGTTGCCGCAGCTCTTCGGACATCTTCCCAAGGCCAAGCTCATCGTCATGCCTGACGAGGCGTATCGCGAGAAAGATGCCTCGGGCGCCGAGTACGTCGAGGGCACTCCCGACGGCTCGCGTCCGGGACACGTGATGGTTAACACCAGCGATCCCGAGAAGCGGCTTACCATCGACATCGAGTCCACGGCCTATCACGAGGGAGTTCCCGGGCATCACCTGCAGCTCTCGATGGCACAGGAGGTCGGCACACTGGCGCCCTTCCGCCAGCACGGATACTGGGGCGCTTACATCGAAGGCTGGGCGCTCTACTCCGAGCGCCTGGGCAAAGAGGTCGGCTTTTACCAAGACCCGTATAACGACTATGGCCGCTTGGAGGACGAGATGCTGCGCGCCATCCGCCTGGTCGTCGATACCGGTCTGCACTACAAGCACTGGACACGCGAGCAGGTGGTGCAGTTCTTCCACGATCACTCATCGGTAGACGAGCCCAATGTGCAGTCGGAGACCAACCGTTACATCTCCTGGCCCGGACAGGCGCTATCCTACAAAATGGGACAGTTGGAGATTCTCGATCTGCGCGCTCATGCCCAGAAAGAGCTTGGCAGCAAGTTCGACATCAAGGAGTTTCACGACCAGGTGATTGATTCCGGAGCATTGCCACTGGATGTGCTACAGGTCCAGATCGACGACTGGATCGCGCAGAAGAAAGCGGCGAAATAGGATATTCGCGTAGGTGTATAACAACGGGTGGAGCACGCCTTCAGGCGTGCAGAGTGCCGCGTAGTTTGATGGCTGCGCTTTAGCGCCTGAGGTTATGTGCTCCTTTACCTCAGCGGCTAAAGCCGGCGTATACCAGGAGCGCGACTGCACCGCTGAAGCGGTGCTCCACCCGTTGCACCCGCACAGAATCGCTCAAGGAGAAAGCCCGGAATGTCGGTTTACGACTACAGTGCGAAGCTGAACAACGGTAGCCCTACCAAGCTGAGCAAGTACAAGGGCAAAGTGCTGCTGGTGGTGAACACTGCCAGCCAATGCGGCTTCACCCCGCAATACAAGGGCCTGCAAGAGCTCCACGCCAAGTACAAGGATCGCGGCTTTGCGGTCCTGGCGTTTCCCTGCGATCAGTTCGGGCATCAGGAGCCGGGCAGCGACGACGAGATCCAGTCGTTCTGCGAGACCAACTACGGCATCGACTTCCCGCTATTCTCGAAGATCGAAGTCAACGGTGACGACGCTCATCCGCTGTACAAGTTTCTGAAGAGCGAAAAAGGCGGACTGCTGGGCGATGCCATCAAATGGAACTTCACCAAGTTCCTGATCGACAAACAAGGAAGCGTCGTCGACCGCTATGCCCCACTGACTCCGCCTGACAACATCGCGCGCGACATCGAGAGAGAGCTCGAGCGATAGAGGGCGCCAGACGATTCCGCACTTCTCGATCATTTCGGTTCGATTCGATCGAGCGGTGATTTCCTCAGCAGTAGGCGCAATTTCTCAAGCTGTTCCACCGTGCTGTCGATCATCCATTGCGGAACGGGCACGGGAGTGAGTGGGGGCGCAGGGAGACCCGCCGAACTTGGAGTCGGCGTCGCCAAGTCCAGCTTTTTCGCTTCATCCAGCAACTCGTTCGCCCTCGCATCATCGCCCAATCCGGCATAGGCCTGCGACATGGTTGCCTTGATCCAAAATTCGCTCTCTCCTGTTGGCAGCGGTTGCGATGCCAACTGTCGCTCACATAACTGAAGCACGCGACGCCGTGTCCGTTGAGCAAGCACAAAGTCGGCGATCGCATCGGCGGGGTCCGCATCAGGTAGGGCAGCACGAACATTCAGCATGTAAGCCAGATTGATACCGTTGTAATAGTCGTTCTTTACGTAAAAGCCTTTCTCCGACGCCCAAATCGCTCTATTAAGCTGAGCTATGTCCCTCACCTCATCCCACAGGCGTTTTTGCACCGATCCGTAAAGTCCCAGCGTTTCGGTATCGGTTGAAGTTTCCGGTTGGAGACTCAACAGCAACTGCTCCGCTTCCTTTAAAGCGTCGACCACCGTCGGCATCTTTGCCTTGTAAGTTGCCAGCGCTAACTTCTGCACGACATACGCATCGTTCGGCAGCATGCTCCGCACCACAGTTAGCAGGCTCTTCGCAGTCGAAAAGTCGCTGCGCTTGACAGCCGCGTCCACCTGATCCATGAGCGCCCTGACGGTCGGCTGATCGGCTTCGGGCTCAGTCGAGGCCTGCTGCGCTACAGCTTTCGCTGCTCGCTTGATTTCCTCCTTGGCGAGCACGGGCGGCTGAAGCCGGTTCAGAAAGGTGTATACCGGGCTATCGATGGCCGCATTTTGACCGACGATAGTCACGGCTTTCTTGAGTTCTTCCTGCATTCGCATGGCTTCGTCAAAGCCGATGTCTTCCCCCAGATGGTGGTACTGCCGGATCGCAATCTGACCGATGTCGAACGGGAAAACCAGCTTGTCTTCGGCAATCGTGATGGTGGTGAAAGGTTTCAGGGCGTGACGGACGCCGAGTTCGTAAAACGCATTCTCGTTATAAGTGGAAACGTCAGCCACAACGACGTCCGCATCCAGCAACTGCTCGTACATAGGAACGTTGATGTTTCCAGCGTGCTGGATTTCGTCCGCCCGGATGCACTCATATCCTGCCGCAATGACGGCTGGCTTAATAATGTTCTTGTACGACTTGTCCAGATCGAGGACCCGGCCTGACCGGTAATCGGTCTTCTTCCCGAAACCCATTACGACGAAGCAGGTTGGCATGAGCGGGAGAATAGCACAGGAGTCTCCCGCTCAGATGATGATTTCGGGGCTTGCAGCCTACTGCAACAACCCGAACACGGCTACGCCCGTGGGCGTGCCGACATACACCCGGCCATTCGCAATCATCGGGGTGATGAACTTGTTGCCGTTGCCGAACTGGTCGCGCGAACCCTGCTGATTACTGTTGTAGAGCTCCTGCGTCAGATCAAGCGCGTTGTAGGCGTGCAGCACCGCGGGCGACGTATTCTCGACCGCCCACAAAATGCCGTTCTGAGAAAAGTTCGACGAAATACTTGGCGTCGCGCCGGGATAAGTGAAGGTTTTGCTGGTCTGGCTCTTGGGTGAAGTCGCGAGCATTCCGTTCACGATGGGATAAGCCTTAATGTAGTCGCTGACTCCGCCGTAGTAGACGGTGTTGTAGAAGTACGCCGGCATCGACCACGCCCCACCCGGCAGAGCGCCACTCAGTTCCTGGTAGACATTGTTGTTATTGTTGGGATTCCACTTGCCCATGTTGTCGCGGTTCGCGACATAGATGTTGCCGTCCTTGCCGGCGCCGACGACAAGGTGAACTTTCTTGTTAGCCGAGACCGAAATATCAGGCAGCACCAGCGCTCCGCCTGATCCCAAATCGGTGTCGGAGTTCGACTCCTGCACCGTGTTGTACATATTGAAGTAATCAGCGACTGCGAGTGGCCCCGAGGTGGAAACCTTCACTATGGCGTTACCGTAGTCGCCGTTGATGGGGAACCCGTTGCCGTCGAGCGTCGTATCGAACGTCCCGTTGGCATCCAGAAAATAGAGATAGCCGTCGCTATCGGCGGCGATCCCCGCGCCTGCCATCCAGATCGAACCTTCATTTCCATTGGGCGTGACATCGAGGACGGAGGTCTGTTGCAGCGTCGTCGCACTGTATTGCATCAGCCAGCCGGTGTAGGGACGTGCGTCGCAGTGCGAGGTGAATCCCAGGTAGATATTGCCGGCCACTTCAAGAAGTCCGGCGCGCTCGGCGTAATACTTCGGATCGAAGACCACATACCCGTTCTGGTGGTTGTCGCCGTTGCCGGGATACTTCGCCTGAATCTCCGTCGGCCCGCCGAACAACTCCGCTCCCGTGGTGAGATCGACCGCGTGCAGCCGCTGATGATACCCGCCGTTGGAGTCCTTCGACATGGCCACGAAGTACATGGCGCCGTTGCCACCTTGATTGCGATCGATCACCGGCGTGTTGGTGATGCCGATCTCGGGACTGATCTGCCCGCACCCGAACACGGCTTCGCTGGTGGTTTCGCCCGCCAGCAGCGCGGTGGTGTTCCACAGCTGAGCCCCGGTGTCGGCATCGAAGGCGTAAATGCTGTCATGCTCGCTGACCACGTACAGCACGTTGTGAATCGCGCTGTTGATCATGACGTTGGAGACGTAGAGTGGCTCGGCATCCACCTTGCCGTCGGTGGTAAGGAAATTCACTTTGCCGAAGTTCGTCGAATTCACATTGGTCGTCGTGAGTACGGTCTCCAATGGCATCAGCCCCGTACGCAGGTTGTCGTCGTGGTAGGTGAGCACGTTGATTGGCTCAGCCGACGTAGGCGGCGCCGCGGTGCCAGCGCGTTTGTGCGCTGCCCGTGCTGCGAGAAGAACTGCGGGGAAGAGCAGTATGCAGAAAAGAGCTGTGCTGGAACGCATGCGCGGCACCTCCAGGGACTGTTCCGAAGAGTCTACTGCAAGGGAGATGGGTTGGTCGTCGGCGAGTTTGCCTGGTCTCGAAAATTTTACAGATAAGACCACTTTTGTGTCGGCCTGAAATTGAATATGACGGCACTGGCTATAATCGAGCCATGGACGAACAAGATTTCCGCCGCCAAGCTGACGCCAGTCTCGAAACCTTGAAACGCAGCCTCTACGAGGCCGAAGGGGAAGCCGACTTCGAAGTGGAAGAAAACGCCGGCGCGCTGCACATCGTCTTCGAAGAGCCACCCGGCAAGTTCGTCGTCTCGCCCAACGCCCCCGTCCGCCAGATCTGGATATCCGCGCTGTCCACCAGTTTCAAACTGGATTGGTCAGAGAAGAAGCAGGAATTTGAACTGACGAAGACGGGTGAAACCATCAAACAGCTTGTCGGCCGGCTGATCAACGAACAGTTGGGCGAAGAGGCGATTCGATTGAAATGACGGCGTTCGCCATTCGCTCTTCGCCGGACGGGACGACGCCACGTCGGCCACGCTTCTCAGCGTCCCTCAGCCCCTTTCGTGCGTAACAAACATCGTCCGTGGCGCAATATTCGCGGTTAACGTTGGCAACGCAAATCGTGCGCTCGCTGACGGTGAATGGGGCGGCGGAATCGACGTTGGCTTGAGCAGTTGCTGTAGCGGTCTTTTTATCGCGGAACGACTACCCCGTTCTCGACCGGCTGCACCAGTTGTTCCGGGTTGGCGAAGTTCGCCTGCGCGACCCGAATCTGCTGCTTGAAGTTGTCGACCATGTCTTCTTTCAGCCGCACTTCGGTGGGCTTCTTGGCGATGGTCATTGTGTCGATTTTGTCCTGCAGGCGCAGCAGTCCGTAGAAGAGATTCTCCGGACGCGGCGGGCAGCCGACGACGTATACGTCGACCGGCACGATGCGATCGACACCCTGCAACACGGCATAAGTATTGAACGGGCCGCCAACAGAGGAGCAGGCGCCCATAGAGATGACCCACTTGGGATCGGGCATCTGTTCGTAAATCCGCTGGACCACGGGCGCCATCTTGAGCGTAACCGTGCCGGCGACGATCATCAGGTCGCTCTGGCGCGGGCTGGGGCGAAATACCTCGGAGCCGAAGCGCGCGATGTCGAAGCGCGCGGTTGAGGCGGCGATCATCTCGATGGCACAGCAGGCCAGCCCAAAGGTCATGGGCCAGATGGCCGATTTGCGCGCCCAGTTGAAAACGTAGTCAACCGTGGTGACCAGGAAGTTCTTCTCGAACCGGTTATCGATCCAGCTCATCCGCTACCTCGCGACTTGCCCTTACTGCAAATACTATCCTGCGGCATGGCTTTCTCCAATGGCTGTGATGCCGGTCACAGAAACGCAATCGATGGAGTCACTTGCGTCATGCCCGGCGGGGGCAGTGGGCACGGTAATCAGCGGCAATAACCGGCAGCGGGGCTGTCTGAAGGGCAATTTCCTTGACATTGAGGGCGATGAAAACCAGAATACCCTCACACAAGACTGGCCCTCGCCATGGCTTTTTTCCTCCCACTGCGAGCCAGGCGCCCCCGGCGAGGAGCCGGAATCAAGGACGTCCAGCAGCAACGGACGAGAGAAGGAAGCACACCCATGCAACTGGCAAAGCTGTTGAAGATCCTCACTTTTCTGGCGGTTCTGGCCCTCGTTATGACCGCCTCGGCCCAGCAGATACGATATGAAGATTTCTCGAAGAACCTGAACTTCCTCACCCTGAACGGGACGGCTCATACCGACACTTGGAATAGCCTGGCGGTGCTGCGGCTGACGGATGGTCCTGGCGGGTCCAGCCAGAGCGCGCCCGCAAGTTCGGTATGGTTCAGTATTCCGCAGCCGTTACCAAGCGGATTCACTTCTTACTTCCAATTCGTCATTCATCGCCCGGTAGCTTGCTGCACGCCGGGTGATGGTCTGGCTTTCGTCATTCAGAGCGCGCCAAATACCGACGCCAGCCTCTGTGCCACGGGAGCGCAGTCGACCGCGCTTGGCACGGCGTTAGGCGGTCTTGGCTACACCGGAATTCCCAACAGCATTGCCATCGAATTTGACACTCGGCAGGATCCCTGGGACCCGAACGCCAACCATGTCGCAATGCAAAGTTGTGGCACGAACTCCAACACTCCAGTTCACAACTCGGGGGTTTATAGCATCTGCTCGAACAACAACGTAACCAGCTGCCTTTACAAGGGCAACATCAGCACCGCCATTCCCCCGCTCGGAGTCGCGTGCGGCAATGGGGGATGCGTTGATGGCATCCCGGTTACGGTCGTCGTCGAATACACGGGTACCTCGAAATCAGACCCGCACCATCTGTACGTCTACGTCGATCCCTTATTAATCCCGGGTACGCATACGCCGGTTGCTAACGCCACTGCACAGATTAATGTGCCGGGGTTCACGATCGAGAACCAAATTCAGATCATCCAGACGGCTACGGCATCTGCTTTGGTAGGTTTCACCGCCAGTGGGGACAATACTCAGACGACCGACTTGATTACGTGGGAGTTCACTCCACACACGCCAATTCAGATCACACAGCAACTCAACAATAACGGTATGGAAAATGAGTTCGATTTCGGAGACCATCTTTACGGAGTCACCTATCCCGCGAACAGTTTCCAGGGCACCTTTTACATGACGGTGAACGCCATCCCGATCAGTCAGGCGGACTTCTACAGCATGCGCCTGCAAAACAACACCTTGTTCAACAACGAGCAGTGCGTGAGGTATTACAGCACCGGCAACGGCTTAGACAACAACGGGAACGAGGGGCCCAATTGCATCTACTATGAAGTGACGTGCCAGGACAGCATGCACAACAACGTGGCCTGCCCCAACCCGATGATTAACAACGTGGAAGTACCGATTGACACCCTGACCACTTACAGCACGCCGGACAACGTCAATGCCGGCAATGCCGACTACATCAAAGCGCCGATCGGAACCAACAACTGGTGCTCCATCTTTACCAGCTTCCAGCAGAACGACATTGACCCCACCACCTCAGGAAAGGGCAACAACTTCTCCGACTTTGTTGCCACCTTCAAAACGGGACCCGGACAAGACCCACAGTGCCCGCCACCGGGAAGTTCGAGCAAACTGTTGCGCAAACTGCCGCAGACCAATGCCGCTGCGCCAGCCGGCACCTCGCGGCAGGAGTCCGGCCCCGCAGGTGGGAATAAATAGATTCACAGCAGTTAGCTAGCAACACCAAAGCCCCGGAATTCCGGGGCTTCTTTATTGTCGTTGGAAACCGTTGCTTAGGTCCCGCCCTGGTAGGCCTTCAGCGCGTCCTGATAGATGCCCTTGAGGTCGGCGCGATCCAGCAGGCGACCGACTCCGGGATCTTTGCTCACTGACTCCAGCAGCTTCACGGTATCGCGATATTGGAAGCCAAACTGTTTTTCCTTGCCGGTGACGGTTGCCAGTTGCCCCAGCAGATAGTGCGCCTGCGCCTGTTCGATGATCAGGCCAAGCTTATCGGCGCGATTCAACGCGCGATCCAATTCCTGCTCGGCAGGCTGCAGCTTCTTGGCGGCAAGCTGCGCCTCGGCAAGGTAGATCGAGGCCTGCACCGAGAGCGCCTTCAAACCCATGGCATCAGTTTCTACACCCAGCTTCTGCAGTGCCGGAATGGCTGCGGCGCCATGCCCCTGCATGACATCAAGGCGCGCCAATCCGAAGCGTGATACGGCAGCCTGCTCGCGATCTTTAGCGCGCGCCGCCACCGCGGCTGCTTTGTCATATTGCTGGCGCGCGTCGGCGAAGTTGCCCGCATACATATAGCTGTCGCCCAGCCAGTTCAGCGCAACGGCAAGGTAGTTGTCACTCTTAACTTCAGTAGCGAGATTTACCGCCTCCTGTAGTTTTTGTTGACCTTCCTCAGTCCGGCCCACCATCGACAAAACGTTGCCATAGCCGGCGAGCGCCGCCACCATCAAGTAGGTGCGATCATTGGCCGCCTGGAAACCTTTAACTGCATCTTCGTAGGACTTCAGGGCCCGGCTATATTGCCCCTGGGTGGCAAACAACTCTCCCAGGCTGGTGGACTCCAGTGCCACCTGTTCCTGGTCTCCTGCCGCGCGAGCGTTATCAATTCCCTTCAGGTACTGCGTGATCGCGACATCGTACTGGCCCAACTTCACGTTGGTGTCGGCCAGGTTGTGCAGCGATTCGGCTATGCCGTCGGACTGTTTCAGCTTCTCCCGAATATCGTAGGACTGTTGATAGTAGGTCAGAGCCGCCTGATAGTTACCCAAGCCGTGCTCAGAGGTCCCGATATTATTCAGGCACTTAGCCTGGTTTGACGGATCACCCAAATCACGGAAACCGTTCAGCGCTTCGTTCAGGCTCTTCAACGCATCATCGTATTTCCCGTGATTGTTGTAGTACGCCCCCAGGTTCAGAAGGCTGAGAGCAATTCCTCCTTTGTCGCTGATGTTGCGTCGTATGTCGAGTGCCTCTTTCATGCTGGCGAGAGCGGCAGCGCTATCGCCCATCTGCTCCTGGATGTTAGAGATTTCTGCGAGGCTCGACGCCACTGAGCTCTGAAGATTCAGGGAGCGGGCAATGGCCAGCGAATCCTGGAAATTCTTCAAGGCCTCTTTCGGCTGATTGAGCTTGCCGTAAGCAATTCCTTCGGCCCGAAGGATTCTTGCCTTCAACGGCTCGTTGCCGGTGCGGGTCGCGAGGTTGTAGGCAGTGCTCAGAAATGCCAGACCGTCTTGCGGCTTGCCGGCTTCAATCTCAACCCGTCCACTGAGGTACAGGACGTCGGGATTGTTCTTATCGATCGACGTTACCTTCGCCAGCCTGGCGCGCGCCTCGTCGTATTTCCCCACGTTGTCATACAAAGTGGCGAGCGCAAATTGCGCGTCGGTGTCATCGGGATTGACCGCGGTCAACTTCTCGTAAGCGGCGATGCCTTTATCGGTATCGTTGGTGATAATCGCGTTGTTGGCCTGGATCAGGAACTTCTCGTTCTCCGGCAGGTTGTCGCTCAGGGTCACTGCCTGCCGCGATGCCAAGTCAGCCTTATCGTCAAAGCCCTGCGCGTGGTATGCCAGTCCGAGCTGCGAGAAGGCCAACGCGAAGGTCGGATCTTCCGCGGTGGCTTCTTCGAATTTTTTCGTCGCCTCGCCCAACTGGTTGGCACGCTGCAGTTGCAGCCCCTCGTTATAGGAACGTAGCGCGGGTACTGACTGGGTCAGGATGAAGGGAGCGCGCGACTGCAGTGCATCAAGCATCGCGGGATTAGTGGCGAGCTTGGCGCGCACATCTTGCGCGAGAGCGGAGATAGAAGCCAGCAGGTTCTTCTCGCCGGCGACGTTGGTGTGAATCTCGGATTGCCGGTCACGCCTCAGGTCGTAAACCGTCGAGGTCACCTGAATCTGGTCCCCGATTTTCACGTACTTCCCGGTTACCACCGTCTCCGCGTTAGTGAAGTCGGCGATGCGCTTGAGGGTCGAGAGATCGAGCTGCTGCTGCGCCGCGATGTTCAGGTCGCGAAGCACCTGTTGCAGACGGCTCTGCGAAACTAGCCGAACGCCTACTGACGGACCGATGTCAGCTCCCAACGTCTCCGACAAACTGGACGACAGCCAATCAAGGCTGGCATCACCCGAAGCGTTGTAGTAGGGGATGATGGCCAGCGACATCGTCGCCGCCGCCGCTCCGGCGCTCTGGCTGGTCAGACGTTTCTTGAAAGCGAAATATCCGCCGGTGCCCAGAACAGCGACCAGCACAGCGGTCGCGAGCGCCAGCCATTTGCGCGGAAACCCTGTTCCCCTTGTAATCGCAGGCTGCGGGATCGCGGGCGATGGAGCACCTTCGGTAAGAGCTTCCCCGCTGAGCGCGCTCAGCCGGAGCGCCGACTGCCCTGCTCCCGATCGTGGCCGTTTGCCCTGCGCGACGTCGAGATCGTCAAGCAGTTCCTGTACCGATGAATACCGATTCTTGGAATCGCGCTCCAGGCACTTGGCGACGATGTGACTCACCGCCTGGGGCACGCTCGGATCGACTTCGTGTAGCGGCACAGCCCGCTCCTGGGTCCGCTTCACCAGGCTGGCGATGGCGCTCTCCGCGCGGTACGGCATATTGCCGGTGATGAGCTCGTAGAAAATCAGCCCGATGGCGAAGATATCGGAGCGCGCATCGAGATCGGAGCCCATCGCCTGCTCGGGCGACATGTACTCCATGGTGCCGATCATCATTCCGGTCTGGGTCATGCCGTCGCCGGCGACGGTCTTTGCCAAACCGAAATCCATGATGACCACACGACCGGCGGCGTCGCGCATGATGTTGCTCGGCTTCAGGTCGCGGTGAATCACGCCTTCCTGGTGTGCCGCTTGCAGTCCCGAACACGACTGGCGAATGATGCTGATGGCTTCGTCGGGCGTGAGCTTGCCTGCGCGCGTCAGGATGGTGCGCAAGTCCTCACCTTCGATGAACTCCATGGTGATGAACTTCACGCCCTCGGCTTCGCTTAGGTCGTAGATGCGGATGATGTTCTTGTGCGTGACCTGGCGCGCCAGTACCAACTCCTGCTTGAAGCGCGCAAGAATCGCGGGATTGCCGGCAAGATCAGGCCGGATAACTTTCAGCCCGACAGCGCGATCAACCTCAAGGTCATGAGCTTTGTAGACCGCGCCCATGCCTCCCATACCCAACAGGGCCTGGATCTCGTAGCGACCGCCCAGCACGCTTCCAACCTCGAAGATGGTGGCCCCGATGGAAGCGAAGACCTGCCTCGCGGCGCCGGAGCTGGGATCGCTCGGTTTGCGCGGCTCGGCTATGGTGGCGTCGTTGGAAGGATCGCTTTTGGGTTGGGCCGTAGACTTGGGCGAACGGGACAGCGGAACCGGCGAAAGGGCACCTTCAGGGAGTGTGGCCTCCAGGTCAGACTCAGTCCGAGGTAGTCCTTCGGAGTTCAGGGCCGCAGGCTGCTGCGCCGCCGAACTTTCCCCGCTGGAAACAGCGGTGCCTTCCCGTGCGCGCCGAGCCGCTCCCTCTGGATCCACCTTCATGACTCCCAAACAGCCTCGGCGGTTGACAGAGTTAGACTTATTGAAAGCCTGCCACCCACCTGGTTATCAGAGAGTATACCTTTGTTTCTGAATTTTCGGATATAGATGGCCGAAAATGGCGACCTGGAACCATCCGGATAAAAGCTCTGCATTACAACCCGTCCTGGGATGGCGTTCAATTTCCAGTGCATAAATGCGTCGGCCTCACCGAACTGCCACGGGAATTCCAGGTTACCCCACGCTCGTCGGGTAACCGCGAATCCACAGAGCACCTCAAATCACCTAATATCGTATCGTGTCCCAAACCAACTTTGAACTGAACTTCGCCACTCGGCGCCAGCTCGGCTACGAGTTGATTGACCTCATCAACGAGTACTTTGAGTCGCTGCCCACGCGCCCGGTACAAGTGCCCCTTGCAGAACGATCGTTCGAGCCGCTGCGCGATGCCATGCCGGAGACCGGCATTCTTGAGCACTCCGCCGGCCATTGCGCTATGAACGGCAACGCTCACGAAGAGCTGACAGCTTTTTTGCGCCAGACCGCGCAGGAGATGATCGATCGTGGATTTCATCTTGGCTCGGCCAACTATTTCGGCTTGATGAATCCCACTCCGACCTATGCCGGTGTCCTGGCGGAGGCGCTGGTCGCGGCGCTTAATCCGCAGTTGGCGACCACCGGACGTTCGCAGCTCGCCATCAAGATCGAGGCCGAAACCATTCGCTGGATCGGGGAACGTTTTGGATGGCAGCAGCCCTTTGACGGCTCGTTCACCAGCGGCGGCAACGAAGCGAACTTCAGCGCGCTGGCGCTGTCGCTGGCCACGCACTTCCCGCAAGCGATAGAGGACGGGGTGGCATCCATCGGTGCGCAGCCTGTCGTCTACGCGTCGGCCGAGTCGCATCATTCGCTCGATAAGTCGGTTGGCCTGCTGGGATTAGGCCGCAAGGCGCTTAGCCGCATCCCGCTGAACCAACGCTGCGCCATGGATGTCCTCGCGCTGGAGCAGGCAATCGCGGCGGATCGGCGTGCCGGGCGAAAACCATTCTGCGTAGTCGCAACCGCCGGCACGACAAACTCCGGCATCATCGATGCTATTCCAGCGATTGCCGACTTGTGCGAACGCGAAGGACTGTGGCTTCATCTCGACGGCGCGTATGGTGCGGCGGTGACGTTCAGTGATACCTACCGTCACCTGGTGAGCGGCATCGAGCGCTGCGACTCAGTGACCATCGATCCGCACAAGTGGCTGGCCGTTCCTTTCGTCGCAGGGATTATCCTCACGCGGCGTCCGCAAGCCATGCAGGCAGCTTTTGGCGTGACTACACCTTATATGCCCAAACCGGTTCCGGGCGTGGCGCTCGACAACTTCAAAGTCTCAATGCAATGGACGCGGCGCATGAACTCGCTCAAGCTGTGGCTCACCCTCCAGATACACGGGCGCGCGGCTTACCAGAGGTTCATCGACAGCCAAATGGAGCTGGCGAGTGAGTTCGCATCATGGATTGGATCCAGCGACGTGTTTGAATTGGCTACTCCGCAGGTCTTACCCATTCTGAATCTTCGACTGAAGAACGCGGGCGAGGGTGATGAACTGGCTCAGGCCCACATCGACTTGGTCGATCGCGTCACCCGCGACGGCAGCCGCTGGATCTCCGAAACCCGGGTTGCCGGACGGAGCGTCATTCGCATCATGATCGTCAGCTATCTCACCGGCCAGCCACAGATCGAGGAATTGCAGAGGGCCCTGCTGGACGCAACAAAAATGCCCCTCTTACGAGGGGCGGAGGTAGGTTCAGGAGAGAGAGGACGATGAGAGCTTATTTGGCAAGCAGTTCACGCAGCCGCAGGCGGCCCTGGTGCAGACCGAGGCGCGATTCACGCTCAGTGATGCCGAGCAGGCGTCCAATTCGGTCATGGTCGTAACCTTCCAGATCGTGCATGAGGAAAATGAGCTTTTCAGTGGGTGGCAATTCAATAACGGCGATTTCCAGATCAGTGCGAAGAATGTTGCTGCGCACGTTGCGAACTTCCGTAGACGGTACGCAGTCCAATGTGAAGACCGGAATGTCGAACAACTTCCCAAGCTCGCCCATCAATGCGCGATCGATCTCGTCAGCACTCGGGCAAGAGGTCGCCACGAACGCAGCGCGGAACGCGTCGCTCATCAGATCCTCAGCCGCTAGTTCATTGCCCGTCATCCAAAAGGCCACGGCATAAACGCGATGGCGATTGCGCTCAAAAATCTCTCGGCGCTGCGGGACAGCAACGATTGCTTCAGGCGAAAATCCAGTGATCTGAGTATGGGTAACTTCCTGCATGGTGTTCAACATCACGAGCCCTCCTAGGAAATGTTGCAGCTTTGAGAATGGCCGAACAGTGAGAGATGCGGTTCCTGCTAAACTCTGACTTGGAATCATGCTCGCGCCGCTCACACTCTCCACAATGCAATCGCGCTGCCCAACGCGGTGACGGGAGTTGGAAAACCGGGAGGAGCGCTGTAAGCCATTGAAAATGCAATAGAACAATCGCTAAGCAGGATTGATAGATGGCCCAAAAGAACTAGGGCATTGGAACTAGTTATTGACGAAAGCGTCGAAACTGGGGTGCAGCATGCCTCTAGTTGGTATCGGCGTACCACTCTCCGATAAACCCGGAATGTAGATTTGACCTTTCGCGTGGAGGTTCAGCCATGATGGGTGGGTGGTTCGAAAATAAATGTATGTCGATCGTGCAGGACTGGTCGTCCAATTTAGCCGATGGGTATGGTAGGTCGGCGAGTAGAATGCAACTCACGCAGAGCTGGTGAGAGTAGCTATGACAGCCGAGCCCATATTGATTCTCGACGATGAAGAAGGGGTACGGACGGCAGTAGCGGACGTTTTGCATTCGGCCGCCTATTCTGTCGAGCAGGCGTCCTCCGTCGAAGCCGCCATACCAATGCTTGCCAGCAAAAGCTGGGCGCTCATCCTCTCTGACCTGGTCATGCCGGGAACCAATGGGCTCACCCTCCTGGAGTACGCACAGCGCCACCATCACGATGTTCCGGTTGTAATGGTCACAGGGGTCAACGATATTTCCGTGGCCCTGGAAGCCATGCGCATGGGCGCGTATGACTACCTGCTCAAGCCATTTCAGCGCGAGCAGCTTCTGGCGGTCGTGGCCAGGGCGATAGAGAAGCGCCGACTAGAGATGGAAAATCTCGCCTATAAGAACGAGTTGGAGTCCCTGGTCAAAGCCAGAACGGACCTGCTAGACGGAACCACGGCGGATCTAAAGCGCGCGCTGGCCGATCGTGAGCGTGCGATGGCTGAGTTGGAACGCTCTTACGACATTACCCTCGAGGCACTGGGCAATGCCCTCGATCTGAAAGACGCCGAAACCGAAGGCCACTCCAGGCGCGTCACCGCGTTTACCATGGCTATCGCTCACGCTTTGGGCCTGCCGGACGAGCGACGCAAGGTAATCGGCCGCGGCGCTTTTTTGCACGACATCGGAAAGATGGCAATACCGGATGCGATCCTCCGCAAACCGGGACGGCTTACTGCCGAAGAGCAAGCAGTCATGCGCGAGCACTGTCTGCTCGGCTATCAGATGCTGCGCAAGATTCCCTTCCTGCATGAACCGGCGGAGATTGTGTACTCCCACCAGGAGCATTTCGACGGCAGCGGCTATCCGCGAGGTCTGCGAGGCGAGCAAATCCATCTGGGAGCGCGCGTGTTTGCGGTAGCCGACGCGTTCGATGCCATCACCTCGGATCGCCCGTACCGTGCAGCTCAATCGATGCCGTCGGCCCGCCGCGAAATCGAAAAGCATTCAGGAAGCCAGTTCGATCCCAACGTGGTCAGCATTTTTCTGTCGATACCGAACGAATTCTGGGTGAAGTTGCGCGATCAGATCAGTGACCACGGCCGTGGAAGGCGCACTTAGGCGAGCCGAGGTACGACCGACCAGTAATCATCCCATCCCATTTGACAATTTCCGATATCATTCCTCGTCGGAGGGGTGCATGAGTACTGTGCTGAGCGGAACGGAATTACAGCAGGCAATTCAAAGTCTTTCGGGCTGGGGTGTGCAGGGCAACACCATCGAGCGGGTCTTCGAATTCCCTAATTTCGTGGAAGCCATGGGATTCGTGAATCGCATTGCCGAGGCTGCTGAGGCCGTTAATCATCATCCTGATATCGCCATCAACTACAACAAGGTGAAACTGTCGCTCACCTCGCATGACTCAGGAGGGGTAACCCAGCGCGACCTGCGCATGGCGGGCAAGATCAACGAGCTCACCGCGGGATAAAGAATAAATGCCCCAAGCACCTTGCCGTGGTTGAGGAGGAACAATGTCATTCCAGAAGTTAGTGACTGCGCTCATACTGCCAGTACTGTTTGCAATCGCCGTTCACGCAGACACCACCATATACGACGATCCGACAGACTTCTTCGCTGCAACCGGGACAAGAATCACGGACAACTACACTAATACGGGGTACCTGTACGCGCAGTCTGATGCCTACATGAGTGGGGTGTTGGGGGAGACCACATACCAAACCACCTCATGGCCGAACAGTGATTATGTCTTTCAACCTAATCCCGTGTACGGTCGAACGCAATACGGTCGAGCTTATTGCGGCGGCTGCAATGGAGGCTTCATTCTCGGTTTCACATCTACGAGCCTCGGCACTTCCTTAGGCGTGTACGGTGTTGGATTCTGGGTTTTCCAGAACGACCAGGAGATTCCGGCCTACGACCTTATAACTTTTGGCGATGGCAGCACGGATCTTCTCCCCATGCCGAGGGGTCTTCCGGCAGGATATTTCGGTATCACTTCGGACAAGTTGATTAAAGAAATGCAGATCGTCGATCCTAACGGTCACGTTCCACCGCACTCTGAGTTTGCTTTCGCAATCCAGGCGCTGACGATCGCGGCGCCGGTCCCAGAGCCAGGCAGCTTGGCGCTGCTGTTAACGGGATTAGTGGGGGGAGTCGGCTATGGTCGGCGAAAAATTGGACCTCGCCCTTCAACGTGTGCTTCAGAGCACGGCAAATTTTATCGACCCATGTTCGTCCGCGGTTGCAGCGATTCGGCAAGACCCGTCAAAGCCTCTTGCAGACGATGCAACTCGGCCTCTGCCGTGTCGTTCCACTCTAACAGGCCTTCAGAATTCCGGCGAATATTACTGGCGATCCATCGCAGGGCCCGGCGGCCGGACTCACTGAATAGAAACACTCCCAATCCCCCGATACCTGCAACCGTCAACGGAAGGTACCATTTGCGCATCGTGACCTCTGGTCCCGGCCGACTATCGGCTATGACCAGCAACTTACCTCTTTGATCGTCATTTTCCAATGGTTAGATGACCGCAAACTGATAACGAATGAGGGTCGTCCACATGCGGTGCCGATGGGAGTAACTTGGGTTTTCACCCAAGATGTCCAGTGTTTGTTGGGTCGGGCTAGCAAGGCAGGATCACAGGCCCCCGTGGAATCGTGCGAACGCGTGGGCAAGCATGAGCGACATGATGAGGATGCCCGTCCCGAGAACGAGAGCGTGCTGGGTCTTGCGGAGATTAAAGCTGCCCACCCGACAGACCAGCAGGTAGCCGACGGCGAGGTTGAAGAGGCCCCAGAGGACATTGACGGTTGCGGAGGACATGCCTACCCCGGGCGGTGATGCAAAGGGACTCTGGAAGGCGTGCCCCGAGATTCCGTTGCCGAGATGAGGCAGGGCGTTCGCCAGGAATGCGCCCCCGAAAAAATAGGCCACGTAGTGATACCAGCGCATCGAAGCTCCCTTCTGACTGCGAACCCGATGGTAGCCCAGACAGGTCAGAAACTAAAACGCTATAAAACAACAATTAGCCTTTGTTGATCCGAGGACGGCTTGTGCCGCTCTGCTCGTCAAAACAGCAGCGGTGGCAAACTATCACCTGCTCGACTATGATTCGACCGGGCGAGGCGGTCGAGCTTCAGCGAGCTTGCTCCGCTCACTGTCACACATCACGCCCGTCTGAGTACATCATGCAAGAACACAAATTGTGGTTGAGGTTGTTTCTAGCGCTCACTACGATCTTCATCGCAGCATCCGGTATGGCGCAGGAACGCACACGCGAAGTGATTCCGAACACGGTGCTGGTGGGAGCCGACGGGAAGTTTGAAGCCGATCCGGATACGGTGCTGGTGCAGTTCAACATCTCCGCGCAGAATGAGTCGCTCCAGGCGGCGAGTGACCGCGCTAAACAAGCGGCAGAACAGGTGCGCGACCTGCTTCGCAAGAACGGACTGGATCCCAAACTGGCGCAGATTGGCCAGTTCGTCGTCTCACCCGTATATGACTACAAGAACCCGAAGCGTAAACTGGTGGGCTATCGGGTGAACAGCAGCATCAGTATCAAGTTCAAGGACTTCGCCAAGGTAGGCCCGCTCACCAACGATCTCTTCGGTCTCGATGTCACCGACAGCCAGTCGGTGAGCTACATCCTGGAGGACATGGATGCCGCCAAGGTGAAAGCTGTTGAAGACGCAATGCGCAAGACCCGGCAGTTGGCGCAAGCCGTCGCGCAGAGCAGCAGCCATGCCTTAGGCCTCTTGTCCTACGCCTCGGTGGACGTGTCTGAGCCGGGGCCCATCATTCGTCCTATGATGAAAGCTTCGCCAATGGCGTTCGGAGCGTCCGCGCCGCCTCCGGCCCCCACCGAGGAGTTCACGCCGCAGAAGATAACGGTAAACTCCCACGTCAATGCGCTTTACAATCTGCAATAGCGCGACTTCGTCCGGCTTCTTGCGTTCTAAGAGCTGAAGACACGATTCATTGGAGAGGGTTATGAAGCGCTGGATTACGGTCACGACACTGCTCGCCGTCAGCTCGCTTGCGGTCTGGGCGCAAGACCAGCCACAGATCACGCCGCGCGTGGCGCCAACCGCGAAAGAATCGCGGCTCGATCAGCCGGCGACACCCGAACCATCGCAGGCCGTCACGGTGCCGTCCGGAACAAAAATCCCCTTGACCTTGAAGCAAGGGATCAGCACGCATAGTGCTCGCGTGGGCGATCCGGTTTACGCGCAGACTGCGTTCCCCATCGTCCAAAACAACAAAATCGTGATTCCGGAAGGGACCTTTGTTCAGGGCACCATTCGCAGCATCGTGCGCCCGGGAAAAGTGAAGGGCCGCGCGCAATTGCAGATGACCTTCAATTCGATGATCTTCCCCAACGGCTACACCGTCGTGTTACCGGGTGCTGTCGAGGGAGTGCCGGGATCGGGCGATAGGGCCATGAAGGGCACCGAGGGCACGATTGAGCAATCTGGAACCAAAGGCAAGGATGCGCAGACGATCGCCGCCACAACCATTCCGGGCGCCGCCATTGGCGCCATCGCCAGCGGCGGAGAAGGAGCGGGCATCGGCGCCGGAGTGGGCGGCGTTGTGGGATTGGCGACCGTGCTGCTGACGCGCGGGCCTGACGTTGCACTCGGTGCGGGATCGTCAGTCGAGATGGTGTTAGAGCGAACCATCGAAATCGATCGCGCTCGACAGCACTCAGCTCAGTAAAGCAGGTACTTCGCCCTGACCTGCATGAACTGATCCAGCCCATCGCGCCAGTCGTCGGCAATTCGTCGCGGATCTTCGCCGTTCTGCAACGCTTGTACGACAGCCTGGTTTCCCAGCAAGTCGCGAAAGGTGCGTCATCTCAAACTCTTTCGGATATAGCTTGTGCAACGCTGCCGCCAGCTCAATTCCCAACTCCGCCGTATCCAGCGTTTCGCGATCGATGACCAGAATGTCCACACCGCCGCATTGCTGACGCGCATGTTTGCCTAGAGCCGGAGCGAACTGCACCGGGACAAAGCGTACGCCTTCAATCTTCCGTTCGTTGAGGTACTCGGCGAAGTCAACCGCATGTATCCAGGGCGCGCCGAGCATCTCATACGCCGATGTCGCTCCCTTGCGTACTGAGATATCCGTTCCCTCCAGCATGGCCACTCCGGAGTAGAGCAGCATCTGCTGCGAATCGTGCACATCGGGTGCTGGACTCACCCACATCAGGCCGGTCGAATCAAACCAATCCCCGCGCATCCACCCTTTCATGGGAACGACGGTTAGTTTGGCGCTGATGTTTCGCTCCGCATTCAACAGCTTTGCAAGTTCCGCAACTGTCAAACCGTGGCGAGGGGGAAGAGGGTAAATCGTAGCGCCGCTGTGTCCCGTATCGGAAATCGGCCCTTGCACGTAAGCTCCGTTCAGCGGGTTCGGCCTATCCAACACCACAACCGGCTTGCCTGCTTTGGCCGCGGCCTCGAGGAACGGACCCAGCGTCGTCGTCAGCGGCGAAACCCGAGCCCCCGTGTCCTGCACATCGATCACGATCACATCGAAATTGCGCAGCGCGTCGGCGGATGGGCGACTGTCTCCGGCAAGATTGTAGACAGGCGCACCCGTCGCACTGTCTTTGCTGGCGCCGCTTTCGGCAATGCTTCCGTCGATGTCGAAGATGCCAGCCAGGTGCAGGCCATTGCCGTGGGCGAGGACGTCGATGGTCCGATGTCCCAGACTGTCGATGGCCGCCTGATTGGTTAGCACGCCGATGCGTGGCTTATTGGTTCCGAACTGGCGTAGCGCTTCGAAGTCGCTCGACTCCAACTGATCGATCCCGAGCAAGACCCTCCCATTGCGAGCAACGATTCGCCGGCTGGCGGCTGCGGCCTCGTTGTATCCGGTGATTCGCGACAGCCGATACTTCTGCTCCTGCGGCACGCTCAAGTTCAGGAGGGACGCAACCGCCGTCGCAACTTCAGTACGCAGGGCGATGACGGTTCCTTCCTTCAGGTGCACGGCGTTGGTCAGCAAAACGATGTAGCTGTTCGTAGTCGGATCGATCCAGAGCGACGTCCCGGTGAATCCCGAGTGTCCATAGGAACCGACCGGCAACAGGTCTCCGCGAACGGATGAGAACGGGCTGTCGATGTCCCACCCCAAGCCTCGCACCACCGTGAGGTTCGGGGGCTGCTGCGGCGTGGTCATCTTCTCGACGATCTCCTTCGACCACACCGGCGAGCCGCCGTTGAGCATCACCTGCGCGAACCTCGCCGTATCGTCAGCAGTCGAGAATAGTCCCGCATGACCTGCGACTCCGCCCATCGCTCGAGCCGTCGGATCGTGTACGACCGCGCGCAATACTTCGCCGGTCTTCTCGTTCACCTGAGTGGGCGCGGTGCGCGCCAGCAGAGTCAACGGCGGAAGGAAACGCGTCGTGTTCATGCCCAGCGGCCCGAAGATAAACGTCTCGGCGTATTGATTCAGCGTTATCCCGCTCACCTTTTGCACCAGCTCGCCCAGCACGATGAAGTTGATATCGCTGTACAGAAACGTCGAGCCCGGTGGGTTGACGAGCTTCTCGGCGTTCGCCCGACGATAACCCTCCTCCATGCCGCTCCACGTGGGACGCAGGTCGAGGTCGGCGCGCAGACCGGAATAGTGCGTCAGCAACTGGCGAATCGTGACCTCTTCTTTGCCGTTTTGCGCAAAGTCAGGGATGTACTTGGCCACGGGATCATTGAGCTTGATCTGCCCCAGTTGCACCAGGCGCATGATCGATCCCGTGGTCGCCATGACTTTCGTCAGCGACGCCATATCGAAGACGGTGTCGACCGTCATCGGCTCCAGTATTGGAGTGACGGCGCGAAAGCCGTAAGCCTTGCGATAGATGACCGCGCCGTTGTGGCCGACGATACACACCACACCCGGCGTGAGCTTATTGGAAACCGCGTTCTGCAGTATCAGGTCGAGAGGTACAAAGCGGTCGGGGGCACTTTGGGTGGCTGGAGCGGTGCGCTGCGCGAAGCCAGCGACCGAGCACAGCAGCAGAAGAGCAAACGTAGCAAATCGCAAAGAGAGGCGAAGGCGCAAATTCAAGGCGGATCAGGTTCCTGTGTCATCGGGAAAGAAGCACTGCGTCGTATATATAGACGGCTCAGTCTCCGATATATGATCGAGTCCGTATTATAAGGTTTGGTCAGCGTCCGCGCGGTGGACGACCAAAGGCTTGCGTTTGCAATCGTCACCACAATCCGCCAAACCCCTGCTGCCCGCCTATGACGACCAGCAGAAGCGGTTCGCCCGCGCCTTCGAAATCTTGCGTGAAGCCATCGAACGCCACGCCTTCCCCGCCGCGGCCCTTGCGGTGGCTCACCAGGGCAAGCTTCTCGCATCCCACGGCTTCGGCCGTTTCACCTATGACGACGCGGCGCCCACGGTTACGAGCGAGACGGTATTCGACATCGCATCGATCACCAAAGCCGTCGCCACCACCAGCATGGCGATGATCCTGTTCGAGCGTGGCGCGCTCAAGCTCGACGCGCCAGTTGCAGACCTGCTGCCCGAGTTTGTAAACCTTAGCCCGCCACATCAGAAACCGAAGCGCGAAGCAGTCACCGTTCGCATGTTGCTCTCGCACTCCAGCGGACTCCCAGCCTACGAAAAGCTTTTCGAGTTTGCCCACGACAGGAGAGAGCTGCTGCGCGCCGCCATGACGACTCCGCTGACCACCGCACCCGGCACTCGCGCCGATTACAGCGACATCGGATTCATTCTGCTCGGCGAACTTCTCGATCGCCTCGCGGGCGAGCCGCTCGACCAATTTGCCCAACGCGAGATCTTCGACCGGCTGGGCCTCTCGCGAACCTGGTTCATACCGCCGCTGGAGATGCGAGCGCAAATTCCTCCCACCGAGAATGACCGCGCCTTTCGCAAACGCGTTGTCCAAGGCGAGGTCAACGACGAAAACGCCTGGATCATGGGTGGCGTCAGCGGGCATGCCGGAATGTTTACTTCGGCACTCGATCTCGCGGCTTTCGCCGAATGCCTCTTGCGAGGAGGCGCGCCGCTGATGAAGCCAGCCACCGTGGCGCTCTTCACCCGCCGCGAGGAGTCGCCGCGGGGAACGTCACGCGCCTTGGGATGGGATACGCCATCTCATCCTTCGTCATCGGGCACGCGCTTTGCGCCCACGTCGTATGGACACTTGGGCTTTACCGGCACCTCATTGTGGATCGACCCGAAGCGCCATCTATCGGTAACGCTGCTGACCAACCGCACCTGGCCCGATCGCAGCTCGCAACTCATCCGTGAGGTTCGGCCGAGGCTGCACGACGCGATAGTGGAGGCACTCGAAGGGACGTGAGCCAGGGGACTCCGCTCGCTCTCTCTTTCCTCGTACAATTGTCACAAGCGCCTGCGTTCGGCGCTCCCCCGATCAGGAATTTTCATGGATAAATTGGTCATTCGCGGTGGCAGCCCGCTGCTGGGCACGATTCGCGTGAGCGGCGCAAAAAATGCGGCACTGCCCGCCATGGCGGCCGCCCTGCTCACCGACGACGACGTAATCCTGGAGAACATTCCCCAGGTCCGCGACATTGAAACCGAGCGCCGACTATTAGCGGCTATGGGCGCTGAAGTCGAGCTTGGCTATGGCCGCGCGCAGCATCGCACCACTATCAACTGCCGCAACCTCGCAAATGCCGAGGCTTCCTATGAGCTGGTGAAAACCATGCGCGCCTCAACTCTGGTGCTGGGGCCGCTGGTGGCCCGGATGGGGCACGCTCGCGTCTCGCTGCCGGGCGGATGCGCCATCGGCGCGCGGCCCATCGATCTGCACCTGAAGGGACTGGAAAAGCTCGGCGCGAAGATCACGCAGGAACACGGCTACATTGAAGCCCGCGCAGATCGGCTCAAAGGTGCACACATTGTCTTTGAGAAAATTACCGTCACGGGCACGGAAGACTTGCTGATGGCCGCCACTCTCGCCGACGGTGAAACCGTTCTGGAGAACTGTGCGCTGGAGCCTGAAGTCTCCGATCTGGCTACCCTGCTCAACAAAATGGGTGCGCGCATCGAAGGTGCCGGTACGCACACTATCCGCGTGCGGGGAGTCGTCAAGCTGCACGGTGCGCGTCATCGCATCATTCCCGACCGCATCGAAGCCGGAACCTTCATCGTTGCTGCCGCGCTCACCGGAGGCGACCTGATGGTCCAAAGCTGCGATCCTTCGCACCTCGGAGCGCTGCTCAAGAAGCTGTCAGACTGCGGGGTCACCCTGCGCATCAATGGCGACTCCGTGCGCGTGATGGGGGATGCTCCGCTGAAGGCTGCTGACATCGCGACAGAAGAGTTTCCCGGCTTCCCCACCGACATGCAGGCTCAGTTCATGACACTGGCCACGCAGGCCGAGGGATCCAGCATCGTCACCGAGAACATCTTCGAGAACCGCTTCATGCATGCGCAGGAGTTGGTGCGCATGGGAGCAAACATCAAGATCGACGGCCGGCGCGCTGTGGTGCGAGGAAAAACTCCGTTGAGTGGAGCGGCGGTGCTGGCCAGCGATCTGCGCGCCTCCGCGTCGTTGGTACTTGCAGCCTTGGTAGCAGACGGCGAGACCATCATCGACCGCGTTTATCATATCGATCGCGGCTACGAGCGTATCGAAGAGAAGTTGAAAAGTGTGGGAGCGCAAATCCGCCGCATCGGTGAGCTGCTCCCCAGGCGTTCCGCCGCGCCGGCAACCAGCGCTGTGGGTCAGTGAAATAGCTTTCTGGCTTTACGGCCAAAGCCGTCGATCTTGTCGGTCACGCCGCGTAGCATAAAAAGATAAACCGAACCAACTTAACCCTCCCGTTAAACCCTCGTAGCTGGTAGAATCGAACCGTTGCTACAGTTGCAACTAAGTTGCATCTAATAATTGCTCCCAATACTTGCAACGTGATTGCAACTAGCAGCTTATCGATTAGGCATCACTGCTAACCGATTGCACAATGGGCTCGCCACGCAACTGCCGGATTTTGTTGCACCTTGGTTGCAATTCTCTGCAACCAAGGTGGGAGACATGGAATGCCTTACGCTGAGACAGCTGCTCCGGGCGCGTTACAAAATGTTTTGTTGAGCCGCGGAATCCGCCTGACCCGGCAGCGCCGTATCATCCTGGAAATCATCGAAACGGCAAAACAACACCTCGACGCCGCACAGATTTTGCGCAAGGCTTCCAAGGTAGATCCCACGATCAACCGCGTCACCATCTATCGCACCCTGGCCTTGCTGAAGCGGCAAGGACTGGTCGATGAACTGGACTTGCTGCACGTGAAGGGCGAGGGACACTTCTATGAGCGCCGCCCGCAGCGCGATCACATGCATATGACCTGCCTGCGTTGCGGAAAAGTTCAGGAGTTTGAGAGCGACTCTGTTCGATCGCGTGAAGGGGCAGGTAGAGCGCGATTGCCACTTTCACATTCTTATCGCACGCTTCGAGATCGGTGGCTACTGCGCGAGTTGCAGGAAATGAAGCGCTCTTTCCGATTGTCATCCTGAGCGAAGCGAAGGACCTGCTTTCGTGGGCGGCGCAACGGTGCTCGCTCTACTCCGAACCCGCTACCAAATCCGAGTACTCCGGGTGTCGTTCCAAGTACGACGACACGAACGGACACCGAGCCACGACCTTCAGGTGGTTGTCGCGCGCGTAATTCAGGGCCGCTTTGGCAAGCTGGCCGCCAATTCCCTTCCCTTCCATCTCCGCCGGAACTTCCGTGTGAACCAGATAGATGGTGTCGCCGTCTTGCTTGTACGTGAGCACAGCGGTTGCTTCGCCCAGATGGACAGCAAAGCGGCGGAAGTTCTTCTCGTGCTGGACTTGAGAATCCATAGTCTCCTGATTGTGATGCCAAAGTCGGGCGGAGTGCCCCACTCATTCCTGCATTTGGAATGAGTGGGATTTATATCGAGGTTGAATCTGCGCTCCCGCACATTCGAAAACAGCGAATGTGTCGGGGCACTCAAACTGAATGTGAATGCTACCGCCCTGCCGCTGCGGGCTCTTGCACCTCATAGATGCTGTACCACGGCGTGGCAGCCTTCAGTGCGTTGTTCACGTTGTTGATGTTGGCAACGCCCTCGGTCTCGAGCCACTTGCGGAAGGCATCCACGCCCTTCTCGGCAAAGATCGGGATGCCGTCCTTCCAGGTGGCGCGGCCGCAGAGCACGCCATTGAACTTCACGCCCGACTCCGCCGCAAACTCCAGGTCCTCGATGAACTCCGGATTGCTCACGCCCGCCGACAAATAGATGAACGGCTTGCTGGTCGTGCCGGCGGCAGCGCGATAGTGATTCAGCGCCTCAGCTTTCGTATAGGCCTTGGTTCCCTTGAACGACTTCGCGCCTTCCACGAATTGCAGGTTCACCGGAATTTCGACTTTCAGCACGTCCACGTTGTAGCGGTCCTTGGAAAACTCTTCCATCGACTTCGCCACCACCTCCGGCTTCAGCTTGGCGAATTCCGCCCCTTTCTCATCGACACCTTCCTTGTAGCCCACCAGCTCGAGGAAGAAGGGAATATCGTTGGCCTTGCATTCGTCGCCTACGCGCTCGGTCCAGGCATGCTTGTGGTCATTAATCTTCTGCTCGTCGTACGGCGAATAGTAGAGCAGAATCTTCACGCAATCGGCGCCCGCTTCCTTCAGGCGCTTTGCTGACCACAGATCCAGCAGGTCAGGCAAACGGCCGGGGAGGGTCTTGTCGTAACCGGTCTTCTCGTAAGCAAGCAGCAGCCCCGAGCCCTTGGCGCGGCGTCTGGCTGCGGGCAGTCCCCACTCGGGATCGAGCAGGATAGCGCTGGCGTGCTTGGTCAGCACTTCGGTTACGTTAATCTTGAATTGCTCCAGGCCGTCATCGGTGGCGTACTGGCCAAGCGCCTTCTTCAAAGAACCACGCTGATCCATGGCTGCGGCTGCGATCACACCGCGATCATTCGAAACATTTTTGATGCCGGTTAATTTTCCAGGGGTAAGCTTCATGGCAAAAACCTCCAGGGCTGAGATGTGCCCGTTATGAATTTGTGCGTGCGACTGCGGAGAATGGCTGGTCCGAGGCCGTCGAACCCTTGATTCTAAATGAACGGCTCCGACGCAGCGAAGGGTTATGTTGAGAGCGGTGCCAGCCGCCCGAAGGTGCTAAGATGCCGCCCTGCGCAACGACCATGAAATACCTCTACGAGGGTTCACGAGCTAACGGTTTGATCTCTAGCCGCCTTTGCGCGGCTACTCTGGTTTGTCTGCTGGCGCTGGGCGGCAATTCCGCGTTGGCGGTGAATCCTGCCAAGCATAAGGTTCTCATCGCCTCGGACATTCACTTCAATCCCATGGCCGACGCTGCGCTGGTGCCGCAGTTGATCGCCGCCGAGCCCGCGCAGTGGGAAGCGATTTTGAAACAGACCGCGCCGCACGCCTTCAGCCCCTACGGGCAGGACACGAACTGGTGGCTGCTGCAATCGTCGCTCGACCAGATGCGCAAGACCATGCCTCACCCCGCAGTGTTCCTCGTACTGGGCGACATGCTGGCACACCGCTTTCCCTCTACGTTCCGCGACATCACGCACGACAACGACCGCCAGCACTACCGAGCCTTCGTGCTGAAGACGATTCAATTTCTCGCTTTGCAACTGCGGCGACGCTGGCCCGACACACAGATCCTGCTCACGCCCGGCAACAACGACAATGACTGCGGCAACTACTCCATCGAGTCGGGCGGCACGTTCCTCAGCGACACCGCCGCCACAATGCGCGAGCTGGCAAAGGTGGATGAGCAAGCGGCTGCCGATTGGAAGACGCTCGGCAGCTATACCCAAGTGCCTGCCGCAATCCAAGGCGTGAAGATCGTTTCGCTTAACAGCGTATTCTTCTCAGAGAGGTACGAGCCGCAGAGTTTCCGCGACTCTTGTGAAGAAGTGCAGACTACCGCGCCGAGCCAGGCATTTGCGATGGCTGGAGCAGACGATAAGCGCTGCCCAACAGGCCAACCAAAAGGTATGGCTGACGTTTCATATCCCGCCCGGAATCGACGGCTACGGTAGCGCCCATAATCACGAAGGATCGTGCGAGGCGAACATCGTTCCCATGTGGGTTCCGGAGTGGACGGTCAAGTTCGACAGCCTGCTGATCAACTATCGAGAGACGATTGCGGCCAGCTTCGCCGGACATGACCATACCGACGACTTCCGCGTCATTCGCGACGGCGATATCCCCGTGCAGTTCGTGCTGATCGATCCGCCGATCTCGCCGGTGTACGGCCAGAATCCGGCATTTCGAGTGCTCGATGTGAGCGGCAGCGAGGTGCGGGACCAGACCACGTACTACCTGACCAACCTCACGAAGGCCGGGACGAACGGCGGCAAGTGGAAAAAGGAATACACCTTCTCGAGCGAGTGGAAGACGAAGCAGTTGGATGCGACCAGCCTCGCCAACATCTACAACAAAATCGCGAGTGATGACACCGCGCGCGCGCACTGGTTGAAGCTCTACAACGTTTCCAGTAGCGCAGCCCAAGTTCCGCCAGACACGGTGCGCGGATTGTATTGCGCGATCGAAGGACTAGGCGTGGGGGCGTACAAGAATTGCGCGTGTGGGAGCGGGAAATAAGATTGTAGTTTCACGCTGAGCTCTGACTGTCATCCTGAGCGCAGCGAAGGACCTGCTTTGGATGGGAGTGCCCAAAACGTCGTCACCTCGGCTATGTACACGTCAAGTTGCCCCCTATGCGGCGTCGTCAATCCCGGCGACAACAGATCCTACGCTGCGCTCAGGATGACAATCTCCGAAGGAGACGCTCTCGGCCTCTACGCCTTGGCGCTGTCGGCTTCTTCCGGGAAGAGCAGGTGGTTCTCCACGTCTTGGTCGCGCCAGTCAGGAGCATCAAGTTGGCGCGCACTCTTGTCGACCGGCTGCAGGTCGGGAAGCGCTTCAGCATCCAAAGAAGAATTCAGCTCCGCGACTTTACGTCCCGCAGGAAATACCGACCGCTGCATGGAACCAATGGCCGAGTTATAAGCATCCAGTGCGCCGCCCAACCTTGAGCCGAGGCTCTCGAAATGGCGGGTCATGGTACATAGCCGCTCATACAGCGTCGTGCTGGCTTCGATGAGCTTGTGCGCGCTCTCCTCAACGTTTCTCTGGTTCCAACCATAAGCAACTGCCTTGAGCAAGGCGATCAGCGTGACCGGCGAGGCTACGACCACGCCCCGGCTGACGCTCTCCTCGATCAGTTCGGGATATGCGTCCCAAGCCGCACGAAAGAACACTTCACCCGGCAGAAACAGAATGACAAACTCGGGAGTCGCGGCGAACTGCTGCCAATAGCGCTTCGACGCCAAGCCATCGATATGGGCTCTCACCTGGCGAGCGTGATCGGCGAGCAGCAGGCTGCGCGTGGCCTCATCGGGCGCTTCCAGTGAGGCGAGATATGCCAGAATGGGCGCTTTCGCATCGACGACAATCTGCTTGTCCCCCGGCAGCTTCACCACTACGTCGGGACGGATGCGACGATCGTCGCCAATGACCGTGACCTGCTCATCGAAGTCGCAGTACTCCAGCATGCCGGCCATCTCGATGACTCGGCGCAGCTGAACTTCGCCCCAGCGGCCGCGAGCCTGCGGCTCACGCAGCGCTTTCACCAGATTTCCGGTTTCCGTCTGTAATGCCTGTTGGGTCTTCAGCATTGACTCAACCTGCGTCGAGAGAGTTCCGTAGGCGTGAGCCCGCTTCTCCTCCAGCGCGCGCACCTGCTCGTCAACCTGCTTCAGCGACTGCGCGATCGGCTCGACCAGGGTCTTCACCGCCTGCTCACGCTTTTCTAACTCGCCCTTAGCTTCCGATTGCTGACGCTCCAGCGTGGCCTTCGCCAAGTCGAGAAAGTTCGCGTTGTTGTTTTGGAGTGCGCGCGCGGCGAGCGACTCGAATTGCGCCCGCATCTCGTCTTGCGCTTGCCTGAGCAGTTGCAGCTTTTCTTCGGCATTGCGGCGTTCGCTGGCGAGCGTGGCTTCGAGGGCCACTTTGGATTCGACGACTTGGTCGTGCCTCGCCCGCAAGGCCGCGAGCTCGGTGCGAAGGGCAGAGCCTTCATTCTCCAGTGCTGAGCTTCGCTCCGCTAGCGCGGATGTCTTCCACCGCGCCGCCATCATGGCAAAGCCGACACCTAGCGCCACACCGACAACAAACAGCAGAATCGCGACCGTAAAGCTCATGCGGGCCCCTCGCCGATGCCGTATTGTAGCGCAGGCGAAGATTTAGCGAAAGTGGAAAAGTGGGTTCCGGACTTCAGTGCTGGGAGAGCATAGCGCTGACGGGTGGCCCACATTTCCCGTCCTTTGGGAAATGTGGGAGTGCGACGAGTTGGACGGGTGGCCCACATTTCCCGTCCTTTGGGAAATGTGGGATTACGACGAGTTGGACTATAAGGACGGGGTGCCCCACTCAATCCATCGTTTGGATTGAGTGGGATGTCACACTGTTGACGGCGCCAAGTCACAGACCTCACCTCACCAGTCGCATAGTCTCACGCTGTGACAGCCGGTCTCAAGCGCTATTACCTCGAAGGCTCTCTCCACTTCATCACCTTCAGTTGTTATCGGCGACTGCCTCAACTGGGAACGGCAGCGCGACGCGACCTCTTTCTGCAGGTTCTCGAACAGGCGCGGCGACGATACCGTTTCGCGCTTCTGGGATATGTCGTCATGCCCGAGCACGTTCATCTGCTGATGACCATGCCCACTGTGGGCGACCCGTCGGTGGTCATGAAGGTGGTGAAAGAACGCTTCAGTCGACTGCTGCGCAAGCGCGAAGCGCTGAGTGATCGGGTGTGGCAGAAGCGCTTTTACGACTTCAACGTATGCACCGAAAAGAAGCGGGTTGAAAAGCTACGCTACATGCACCGGAATCCGGTGAAGCGCGGACTGGTTTTCAGTCCCGAAGAGTGGGACTGGAGTAGTTTTCGGTTTTATCTCAACGGTGAGAAAAGACTCGTAGAGGTTAATCCTTGTCCTTGGCGATTCCAGCATCGCGAATCCCACTCAATCCAACCGATGGATTGAGTGGGGCACCCGGCCTTCAGCTCCCATGCGGGGGTGACGTGTCGCTCACCCACCATCGCTCTCGATCCCCTCTTCGTACTCTCTCATCAAACACAACAAGGATCGGTTCTTGGCCAGCGAGTCACGCCCCTTTTGCCCGGTCATCATAAAGCTTCATCGTTCGCCTTATCGCCCAGATAGCGATAGGTCTGCGACAAGGCTTCATATACCTGCCGCGTGGGACCAAGACGTCTCCGTCGGGAAATCCCGTAGAATGGTCTCCAGCTGTTGTTTCGCCTGCGCTAGAGCACCGGCTTTGTACTGGCGAATGGCGAACCGCCATAAAGCTCTATCCTCTATATCGTTCCCGAGTCCGAGAGTGACGCCCGGGCGAACTCCTGTTTCGCACCCTCGGTGTCGTTTACATTCAAGGCATACTCCTAGCGCGAAGTGTACTGTTGCTCACTGCCGGCAGACTGAAGGAAAACGAGCCCTTCCCGCGAATGGGCATCGCCTCCTTGAACCGAGACAGACTAAATAGCGTGAGTGCACGACGGCATTGAACGTCCTCGTATAGGTATCGATGCTCAGGGTCATTTCAATGCTAGCCACGATATCGATGGAGCATCCCGGCAAAAGCTCCTGACCGCAGTTTTCATGAGTACCTAGCCGGCTAAGACAGAAGGCTCGAGTTCGCAGAACAAGCTAGAAGCCAAGTCCCGAGATCAGCCATGCCCAGATGCTTTCCCGTGCTCGCAGCGTGAGCTGAACTTTCTCAGCGATCTAGCTTCCACTAGGCACGTGCAGCGTGACAGCTTACTCTCATTCCTGCAATCGATTCATCAAGCAGGGTTGGACTCCCTAAGTACCCAACATGCCGATTACCGACGCATAGGTAGCTGTACTGTATCCAGGTAACTCCAGTACGCAGGTTGAAGGCGCAATGGGCCGGGTGCCCCACTCAATCCATCGTTTGGATTGAGTGGGATGTCACACTGTTGACGGCGCCAAGTCACAGACCTCACCTCACCAGTCGCATAGTCTCACGCTGTGACAGCCGGTCTCAAGCGCTATTACCTCGAAGGCTCTCTCCACTTCATCACCTTCAGTTGTTATCGGCGACTGCCTCAACTGGGAACGGCAGCGCGACGCGACCTCTTTCTGCAGGTTCTCGAACAGGCGCGGCGACGATACCGTTTCGCGCTTCTGGGATATGTCGTCATGCCCGAGCACGTTCATCTGCTGATGACCATGCCCACTGTGGGCGACCCGTCGGTGGTCATGAAGGTGGTGAAAGAACGCTTCAGTCGACTGCTGCGCAAGCGCGAAGCGCTGAGTGATCGGGTGTGGCAGAAGCGCTTTTACGACTTCAACGTATGCACCGAAAAGAAGCGGGTTGAAAAGCTACGCTACATGCACCGGAATCCGGTGAAGCGCGGACTGGTTTTCAGTCCCGAAGAGTGGGACTGGAGTAGTTTTCGGTTTTATCTCAACGGTGAGAAAAGACTCGTAGAGGTTAATCCTTGTCCTTGGCGATTCCAGCATCGCGAATCCCACTCAATCCAACCGATGGATTGAGTGGGGCACCCGGCTCCTTGCCACTCAGAGTCATTGCTCGACCCCTTGAGCGCCTAAACTGCGACGTGCATGGCCCAAAAAAAGTACAACAAGGGCACTGCAGCCAAAGAAGCCCATCTTCCGGCTCCTTTCCCGAACAAGCAAAGAACAGCCGCAATCAAACACATCAAACCGTTCACATAGGTCCACGAACTTATGCGTGGCGTAGGCCACAGCGGATGACCAAATCCATACCGGTAGATAAACTCGCCCGAAAGCTGGACTAGGCTGATCGAGAGCACCGCCAACCCGGCGAACAAAAGCCACTTCCGCCATTGAGGATACTGCCGTTTGTCCCTCGTTTGCTGCAGCCAAGCCAAGGCTACGAGAAAACAGAGTGCCCCAAACAACGACCAGCCGATCACGAACGGTTTCTTGGATGGCGGACTTGTTTTGAACTCCACTGTCTGAACAGTGACAACCTCAACCGGTACTCCGTCCTTCAAAAACGGCCGGTACTTCCAACCTCGCACTGCTTGGGACGCGGCCTCTCCCAATGTCGGATCACCTATGATCCTCCGAACCGAACTGACGCTTCCCGAACTGGAAATGGTCACCTCTAGCCCAACTGTGCCCCCAGCGATGTGCTGTGATCTGCCGCTTTCCGGCAGCGTCGGGTATGTGCGCTGCAAAATGTGGGCGTCAGCATCTTCCGATGGAACATGAACGGGGGGCGGACCTTCTAGAGCGGCCGCAATCGTGCACCATCCGATTGCTAGGATAGCGATAGTATGCGCCTGTCTAGAGATGCGGGCTGCGGTTACGTAGACCAATTTTGGCGTTCGCCAGCGATGGATTATGGACCACATAGAGGACCTCTTATTACGGCTCGACAACTACTGATGCCTACTTGATGGAGCGCCAGCGGAACGGAGTCGGGGCGCCAAAGTTAATAAAAAAACCTCCGTAATAGCCGGTCTCAGAGGTTCCGTTGAGAAAGAACCCTCCAGTCGAATATGCATAACCGTTACTGCCACCCGCACCTCCACCACCTCCGCCGTAGTATCCTTTTGGAAACTTCGCACCCCATTTGCCCAGCTGATTGATACTTCCTTCTGGAACGTTGAAGATGTTTTGAGGTTTCTTGCCAACCTGATAACCCCAGGCTTCCCACGATGGGTACGCTGAGCTAGAGCCACCATCGATAGAGCATCCTGTCGCACTGCACGTTACGCTCGTGCTCAGCAAAATGGCGCCAGGAGATCCGGGAAGTCCACAGAATCCATTACAGGCGCTGGCATATAGGAATCCTGTCGTTGAATCCGCAGTAGAACTGGAGCTCCAATACTGATTAATCGTGCCCTCGGCGCTCACGTAGAAATCAGGAATTTCCGGTAGGTCGATCAGGACTTTACTCGTACCGGGCGCAGCGCGTTCGAACATTGTGTTGCTCTGAACGTCGTATATGAACTGAAACTCCGCACGGTAAGTCCCACCTGAACCGCTCGGACCGCGATTATCACCGAACCCTGTGACAAAAGGTGGCCCGGACAACGTCGCTGCTGAGATGTAGGCGTCGATACAAAGACCGATTTGGCCTTCCTGAAGTCCGGCTGGTTGTGAGCAGAGCCCCCTGGGATCGATTCTGCTCAGTGGGTTGTTGCCCACGTAGGCATAGCGGTTCCAGGTCTGGGGGTTGGTGATGTCGACGGCGGCCAGCCCTGCCGGATCGGGCGACAGCCAGCGTCCCATGCCCGCTGAATGCTCGCGGAAAAGGAAGTCATAGATGCCCGTCTGCCCCTTGATCACGTCCTGCGTGTTGCCGGTAAAGAAGCGGTCTGCCGTTCCCGTCTCGGCGTAGGTCTCGCCAAACGGAGCATACGCCCGGTCGTACACCGGATTGCCATTGGGATTGGTCGCAAGCCGCGACGAGCCCAGCCAGTCGGCATGACGAATGTACTGCTCACCCGAGGCGTTGAACACCTCCACCATGCCGTTCACCATGGGCATGAAGTAATTCTGGATGCTGCCGTTCTGCAGCGTAGCAAAGCGGGAGCCGTCGGGCTGATACAGAATGTGCGTCACCGTGCCGGTGGTATCCTCCACGGCAACCGTCTGTGCCGAGCCCAGTGTAAGATTCGGCTGTGAGGAACCCTCTGGCGTCGCACGATACCTCTGCGATCCCATTCATTCCAACCGAAGGAATGAATGGGGCACCCGGCGAAAGTGGAAAACTGGGGGACAACTCAGGAAGCAAATTACCTCTTACGTTGCCCTTGCCGCAGCATCTCCATCATCTGCGCGGTGCGCCGCTCGCGAGTTTCTTCTCTCTTCGCGTCCTCGATGGCGCGAACATGCTCCTTCTGATGAGTGAACGACAGCTTAGCCCAGCGTTGCTTCACCTGCGCATCGCTGTTAATGATCTTCTTGAGATAGGCCGGCAGCTCGACCTTGCGCTCTTCCTGGTCGAGTTCCATCACGATCTTCACTATATCGCCAGCCTTGCATTTGCCGCCCGCGCGCATTTGGGCATTGACGCACATCATGTGGCCCTCGCCCGTGTTCATCAACGAACTACGAAACGGAAATCCGTTGACCGTGCCCTTCACCGGCACGCGGCCTTTGCGCCCGAACACTTCCACCACGTCGAAGGGAGGCTTCAGACCAGCAACCTGCGAACCTTCTCGACCGATCAGCTTGACTGTGAACTTGTGCCGCGCCATCCGTCCTCCTCCGTCTCAACTCCCCGCGCAACAGTTTATCCGGCCGCGGGTGAGAGCAGGCCCCGATGGGGCATATCCGTTCAGCAACGTGACCATCGACATCGATGGTACGCTCTATGGCACCGCACAGGCCGGTGGCAACCTAACCTGCAACGCCTCGGTTGGTTGCGGCACCGTGTGGATGATCGAGCCGTAGCGGAATCGTGGTCGCTCATCACACTGACCTGTGACGAACTCGCTTGGTGGCTAGCCCTCGCTTGCGTACAATTGCAACGTTGAGGACGAGGGAGATTTGTCTCTTTCGCCCGATCGCGCCCTGAATGAGGAGGCGTGACGCACTCCAATCGTCATACCGAGTCTTGGCCGCTGTTAACCACTTTTAAATCACCCCAGCTACTCCACCCTCAAGAAATCGCACTTAAGTCCTTTCCTTGTAAGATTTTGCCTCTAAGTCTCACGCGCTCAAGATTTTGCGGAGATTTTTTTCACGCGGCTCAATCGTTTCAAGATTTTAGGGTAGGGTGGGGGGAGGGGGTACCTCCTGCACTGCACTCAATACGGTGCAATCGTCCGAAGCGCGGAGATGTTACCAACCAGCCAACATTAGTTTCACTTCGGAAGGATTCAGGCGGGGTGAATTCGCGAGCCCTTGCCCTTTTTCTGGCACGCTTCGCAAATACCGTAGATCTGAAAGGTGTGACGGGTGGTGGTGTAGTGATTAACGCGTCCGATCTCCTGCTCCAGGCGCTCGATCTCGGCGGAGAAAAATTCCACCGAACTGCCGCACTCGGTGCACACCATGTGATGGTGATTGCGCCGATTATATTGCGCCTCATAGCGCGTGATGCCGTCGTTGAAGGCCACTTCACTGGCGAGGCCACACTCAGCCAGCAACTTCAGCGTGCGATACACGGTGGTGAAACCGATGCCGTCGTCTTTTTTCTTAACCAGCCGGTAAAGCTCGTCGGTCGAGAGGTGATCGCGCGTGTCAAGAAAGGCGCGCAGGATGGTATCGCGCTGTGCCGTCTGCTTCAGGCCGACACGACGCAGATGGTTCTGAAAAAGCGACTGCGCCTCGCGCACATTTTCGCGCGAGATGGCTGGGTGATCGTCCACCCTGCTCTGCAACGCCGACGTACTGGCCCGCTTGCCCGGCATGGTTTTTCAATCGGAAAGGACGCCAACAGCATAGCACTGGAACAATGCGCTGCTCTTAGTTTTGATCTGAACCTGGCGCACGCTTCAGGGTGGGGCGATCGGGATCGTCGCTGCCCTGGCTGGAGGAAGATCCACTGCCCGTATTCGTCTGGGTGTTACTACCTGCAGTGCGATTCAGCAACACCGGCCTGTGACTGTCCGCGCTGCCGAACTGCTGCTTCATGTCGAGTCCCAGCAGCCGTGCTTTTACCTGATCGAACTCACTGGTGTCCACAATGTAACTTTCGCGATCAGGAAGATACTGGCGAATCTCATTCTGCGCTGCCGCCACGCGGTCGGCGTTCATCGGATGGGTGGAGAACATCTTCGCCAGCTTGCGATGTTTCGTTTTCTCGTCCACGTTCAGCTTCTCGAAAAATTGCACAAACGCCTGGGGATCATAGCCCGCGGCGTAGTCATATTCCAATCCCAGCAGGTCGGCTTCGCGTTCGGCGTCGCGCGAAAACTTCAGAAAGGTCATAGGCACGGCGATGCTGGCAATCTCAGCAATGGCGTATCCCGCCGGACCACCGACAAACATCAGCGGAATCGATGCCAGATTCCAGATCTCCGATTTAGTCATGTTCTTGGTCGCATGACGCGCCGCCACATGCGCGATTTCATGCGCCATCACGCCCGCCAGTTCGGCTTCATTGTCGGCGGCGAGGATCAGCCCGCTGTCCACGTAGAAGAAGCCGCCGGGCAGCGCGAAGGCGTTCACTTCTTCGTTGTCCAACACCTTAATGGTGAAGGGTACCCGCGCGTCGGAGTTGCGCACCAGGTTCTGACCGATGCGATTGACGTATTCGGTAACCACCGGATCGGTCACCAGCTTCGAGGTGGCTTCTACCTCTTTGGAGAGATCCCGGCCCAGCGCCATCTCGCGATCGAGCGAGTAAAAGTTGATGCCGCCGGCAACTTCACGCTGACCGATGAGGCGAACATCATACTTCGGCTTCAGCGGCTCGGCGGGAGCGACGCTCGCGGTGGGAACCATCGACTTCGCGGCACTGGGCGGCGGAGCTGGCAGTGGCTCGCTCATCGCCGCTTCTACCGAGGCCTTCGCTTGCGAAGCGTCTGGCGGCAGCGGAGCATCAGGCGGAACTGAAACGGACTGCAGTTTGAGGGAGTCGACCTGGCTGGCAATCGAAGGGCCAGCCGTTGCAGTAGATGCGTCCTGCGCTAATAGCGCAACCGGCACGATTGCCAGAGCAACACAGACCGCACAGCACAACCATCTGGAGTGGGGGTGATACGCGGACCGAGCGCTGCGGAGGAACTGCACGGTAGCCCCTATGATGTCGTTCTGCAATTATCCTGCTAAACCGCTAAGTCGGAAAGTGAAAGTTTTGCCGTCTCCGAGGGGCTTCCCCGCCTGCCAAATGCCGCCGTGTTTCGCGGTGTCTGCGCAACCTAGATGCCGAGCACGAAGAAGCGGCGGTCTGGAGCTTGGGTCTCAGTTGTCAGTATCCGTTGTCCGTCGGATCCGGCAGCCACCCGCCAAGTCAATTTTCACGCGCTTCGAGGATTTCGCGATCCCAGCGCGTTCCCGCGCGTGCAATGAGTTGAGCGCTGTCGCTGCCCGCCTCACCACATTCGCACCGCGGAAGACCCTCGGGGGTTGGCTGGAAGTTGGCGGCTGGCAGCTCGCGGTTCGAAATCTGACACCTGACACCTTCTTCCTGCCTTGACAACTGCCTTGTCAACCTTTATGATTAGCACTCGTTGGTAGTGAGTGCTAACACTCCGGCCATCCCGCCGTCCAACAAGGGACTAACCCGAAGTTTTCATTAGGAATTGCCGGTCAGGCGCAACTTATGTATCGCGCTCGAACCCGGCGGTTCCTCAGCCCAAATAAATCGACCTAAGAGCAATTGAAAGGAGTTACAAGAATGGCTACCAAGCTGACTCCCCTGCACGACCGGATCGTAATTCGTCGTGTGGAAGAGGCTGAAACTACCCGTGGCGGCATCATCATTCCTGACTCGGCGAAAGACAAGCCGCAGGAAGGCGAAGTGATCTCTGTTGGCCGCGGCAAGACCAACGACAAGGGCGAGACCTTCCCCCTTGATGTGAAGGCGGGCGATCGCGTGCTGTTCGGCAAGTACGCCGGCACCGAAATCAAGATCGACGGCGAAGACTTCCTAATCATGCGTGAGGAAGAAGTGCTCGGCATCCTGGAAGGCGCTAGCAAGCCCGCGGTGGTCCACAAGTAAGGTCACCCACAATGTGGGTGCCCCATCCTTCCTGTGTTTGGGAAGGGTGGCAGCGAAGTTTTGAAAGGGCACGACTTCGGCCGTGGCGAGCGCAACAGTTTTGAAAGGGCACGACTTCAGTCGTGCCGAGAGAGCTAACCAAAGATTCGGGGCTTTAGCCCCTGAGGAGAAATCAAGCAATGGCAAAACAGATTCTGCACGGTGAGGAATCGCGTCAGGCGATCCTGCACGGCGTGAACATTCTGGCCGACGCAGTGAAAGTCACGCTCGGTCCCAAGGGCCGCAACGTGGTTATCGAGAAGAAGTTCGGTTCGCCGCTCATCACCAAGGACGGCGTGACCGTGGCCAAGGAAATTGAGCTGAAGGACCCGCTCGAGAACATGGGCGCGCAGATGGTGCGCGAAGTCGCCTCCAAGACTTCTGACGTTGCCGGCGACGGCACCACCACCGCGACCGTGCTGGCGCAGGCCATCTATCGCGAAGGCGTGAAGACGGTTGCCGCGGGTGCAAACCCGATGGCCCTGAAGCGCGGCATCGAGAAGGCTGTCACAGCCGTTTGTGGCACGGCGAACGAAGAGGGCAAGTACACCGGCAGCGCGCTCGACAAACTCTCGCAGAAGGTTTCCGGCGAGATGATCGCGCAGGTTGGCACCATCTCGGCCAACAACGATGAGACCATCGGCCGCATTATTGCCGAGGCTATGAAGAAGGTTGGCAAAGACGGCGTCATCACGGTGGAAGAAGCTAAGACGATGGAGACCCAGCTCGATGTCGTCGAAGGCATGCAGTTCGACCGCGGCTATCTGTCGCCGTACTTCGTCACCGATCCCGAGCGCATGGAGTCCGTTCTCGAGAACCCCTACATCCTGATCCACGAAAAGAAGATCTCGTCGATGAAGGACCTGCTCCCGTTGCTCGAGCAGATCGCCAAGGGCGGACGTCCGCTGGTGATCATCGCTGAAGACGTGGAAGGCGAAGCGCTCGCGACCCTGGTCGTGAACAAGCTCCGCGGCACGCTGAACGTTGCTGCCGTGAAGGCCCCTGGCTTCGGCGACCGCCGCAAAGCCATGCTGCAGGACATCGCGATCCTGACTGGCGGCAAGGCCATCACTGAAGACCTCGGCGTCAAGCTGGAGAATGTTCAGATGACCGATCTCGGCCAGGCCAAGAAGGTCACCATCGACAAGGACAACACCACCATCGTCGAGGGCAAGGGCAAGCCGGGCGAGATCGAAGGCCGGGTGAAGGAGATCCGCAGCCAGGTTGAAAAGACCACCAGCGACTACGACCGCGAAAAGCTGCAGGAGCGGTTGGCGAAGCTGGTCGGCGGCGTTGCCATCATCAAGGTCGGTGCTGCGACCGAAACCGAGATGAAGGAAAAGAAGGCCCGCGTTGAAGACGCGATGCATGCCACCCGCGCTGCGGTGGAGGAAGGCATCGTACCCGGAGGCGGCGTGGCACTCATGCGCTGTGCCGATGCAATCGAAGCGCTCAAGCTGGAGGGCGATGAGAAGATCGGCGGCAACATCGTGCGCCGCGCGCTGGAAGAGCCGCTGCGCCAGATCGTCGGCAACGCCGGCGAAGAAGGCGCTATCGTGGTCGGCCGCATTCGTGAGTCGAAGGAAAACAACTTCGGCTACAACGCCCAGAGCAACAAGTTCGAAGACCTGGTCAAGGCCGGCGTCATCGATCCGACCAAGGTCACGCGTACTGCGTTGCAGAACGCGGGATCTATCGCCTCGCTGATGCTGACCACCGAAGCCCTGGTTTCCGAGATTCCGGAAGAGAAGAAGGAACCGGCGATGCCTCACGGCGGCGGCGGCATGGGCGGAATGTACTAAGAGCAGTAGCTAGCAATTAGCTGAAAGCTGGCGATATGAATTGGGTGCCCCACTCCGGCTGTATTTGTCGGGGTGGGGTTTTTATTTGCGGGTACCAGTCTCTAGGGCGTAAGCTCATAGGCGATGGCGCCGTTGTTGCCGCCCTGCGTCACTCCATAAATATTGCCAGTGTTGTTATCGAGGACAATGCCTAGCGGCCACCACCCATCAGTGTAGTAGTTGAAATCGTGGAGCGAGGTATAGGCCCACATTCCGTTCGAAGGTGCGAGGCTAAACGTATTGCCGCCTGAGTTGTACACCCCGGTGTTGTCGGACGTGCCGTACAGATTACCTGCGGCATCAACAAGCAGGTTTGCATTGCACTGCGCATAGTAGGCCGCAAATTTGTAAATTGCCTTGTAGGTCCATCCGTTGTCGCCCGGCGACAACTCGAAAACTCCGGCGCCGCCCGGGTCTCCGTCCTGACCAACACTCGTACATCCGTAGAGATTGCCCGATGAGTCAACCGTCACAGCAGTATCCGAATATCCTCCATCCCCGGTATTGAAGGCGTGCAGCACAGATTCAGAGCCGTTTGGGGTTACCTTGAACACTACGCCCCAAGCTATGCCGCCGAGTTGAGTGGTCCCGTAAAGGTTTCCATTGGCGTCAAGTGTGAGGTTGCTCAAGGGTCTCGCACCGTCCCCGAGGCCCGCAAAGGTATAGAGGACGGAGTAGTTCCATTCGCCGTTGGAACGCGTCAGTTTGTAAACCACGCCGCAGCCATATTCGCCGCCGCAACCGTGTGATCCTCCGGCGCTGGTTGTGCCATACAGATTGCCCGCCGCATCAGCAACCACACCGCCGTAAGGGTATAGATCCGGGTTGTTCTCGCAGCCGAAGTCATGTAAGCGGGTGAGCGTCCAATGGGCATTTATAGTAGCCGAAACTCTGGCGCTGGAAGGAGTGAGTTGGAATACAGTGCCATCGCCGCAGGCGCCGCCAAGCTCGGTGGTTCCGTAGAGAACACCGCCGGAGCCGAGCAGCAATTGCCCCATCGGCAGGTAGCCGTTGCTGGTTTCCGGACCGAAGAGGTAAATGATCGAAAAGCTCCAATGCGAGCCTTGCCGGCTGAGTTCGAAGATCAGCCCGCACCCCTGGAAGTCCGGATCGCAGGTATAAGGTCCGCCATAGACGGCGTTACCGTAGAGATTTCCGCTAGCATCCATTACCAGACTGGTGGGTACCCAGCCGCCATTTTCGTCAAGAAAGTTGTGAAGCACGGTCAAGGTTTGCGCCTGCGCCGCTTGTGTGGCAACGATCACCGGCAGGCCCGCTATGGCAATAGCCAGCACGGCAATTTTCGTCCAGTTCCAGACATGTTTTGTCATGGTTTCCTCCTTCGCAAAGCAGTTTCACCTGAGGGCCGTATAGTCTCTGCTAGATATCAATCCGTATTGTAAAGTCGCGCGCGGAAGCCCAACCATCACAAGAGAAAGCAGCGCGAACGTAAGGGAGGAAATTCGAGATGGCTGGCCGAAGTGGCTCATGCAGCACCTCCTGTGTGCCGTTCATTCAGAATGTCTGCTGCAGTTTCCGGTTTCCCCGCCTTTGTCAATAATTTGTCATTCTTCTCAACATGAGCCTGCCCATCGGCAGTCGCACTATCTTATCGGCGGCACGTACGCCATATATCGCGCGAAGAGCCAGCACAGGAAAAATACTATCGGTATATGGACAAACATCTGTAACACGGTGTAGCCCACAAGGTACCGTGCCTTGAGCTTCAATATCCCGAGCAGCGGAAGCATCCAGAACGGATTGACTAAATTCGGTAGAGCTTCTGCCGCGTTATAGATTTGCACCACCCATCCTAGATGTACCTGGTGAAGGTTCGCCGCCTGCAACACATACGGCGCCTCGATAATCCACTTGCTTCCGCCGGAAGGTACGAAGGTACCCAGTATTGCCGAGTACAGTGCAACCAGTAGCGGATAGGTTCCGTGGGTAGTCACGCGCGCGAAAAGATCGGCGAGCCACGCTGAAATACCAGTACCAACGATCATCCCAAAAATAACCGCATAGAAGGGAAATTGGATGAGCACCCCTCCAGTGGCCGGCACTGCGTCAGCGACGGAGCGAACAAAGTTTCGCGGCTTCCAGTGCAAGAGCAGACCGACAGTGATGAACATCAGGTTGTAGGTATTCAGGTCGAGTGCTGCCAGCGCGCCTTGCGGCGAGGTGCGGAAGAAGTCGATGAGGTACCACACCATCAACGCGCCGACGAAGATCGTCAGCAGCGGACTATACTCCAGCCACTCGCCCGGCTTGGTACGCTGCTCGGCAAGTTGTGGTCGAACATCGACTGTTATGCCGAAGTCTTCCGCCGTTCGCGCATTCTCAGCCGACGGCGCCGAAAGATACGCGATCATAACGGACACCACCACCAGTACCGCTGCCATAGTCATGCTCTGCCACAGGAACAATGTCTGACGTAGTGGGATGAGTCCCGAAACAGCGAAAAGCGCCGGCGGAATCGAACTTTTGGTCGCCATCAGCATGGCCGCCGAGGACGAAAGCCCCAGCGCCCAGGTCGCACCCAATCCGAGGTACGAAGCCGCCCCCGCTGCGCGGTAGTCCATGCCTTTCACGCGCTTCGCCATCTCGCGGGTCAGCAGTCCGCTGAAGATGAGGCTCAGCCCCCACGAGATCAACGAGGTCAGCATCGAGAACAGCGCAATCAGCGCGACCGCACCCCGCCCCGTCTTCGGCACTCGCGCCAGAGCCACAATCAGTCGATTCACCAGCGGCGTGGTCGCGACCACGTACCCGCCAATGATGATCATCACCATCTGCATGGTGAAGGGCACCAGCGTCCAGAAATTCTTCACGCCCTGCACCGCCAGCTTCGACGCGGATTCGTGCAGGCAGAGGCCGGCCAAGAACACGACCACAATGCCGAGCAGCGCGAAAACCAGCGGATCAGGAAACCAGCGCTCGCTCCAGTTGGCAAGGCTCAGTCCGAAACGCGCCAGCCCCGACTCACTGCTTCTGTTGTCTCTCTGCGATTGAGCTGTCATAAGCGATGCTCTTCCCCTATCTCAAAACTGTGCAACTTTGTTAAATGCCGCAAAGTCTAGCACAGGGCCTCAGTCAGGCCGCCAATACTTGGAGGAAAAAAAGCCATAGAAAAGCAGTCAATCCAGTGAAACGGCTGATGACCTTATTCTGGCTGCGTGCTTCGCTTGGTTCGCAAAAGCGTAAACTGTGCGCACAGGGTGAGGAGGCAATCAGTGCATCGTCAACTACTAGCCGCTATTCGTGTGTTCAGCGGATTGCTCATACTGGTGTGCGCCGCGCATAGCCAGACACTCCAGGTACTGCATACCTTCGAAGGTTCGGACGGAATCAGTCCCGGGGCATTGGTCATTGACGCGACCGGCAATCTTTACGCAACGGCTGCGCGCGGAGCAATCAACAATTGCTCTACCTTCGGCTGCGGAACCGTATTCGAACTGTCTCCCTCGCAGTCGGGTTGGTCGTTCGCAACCCTCTACGCGTTTAAGAGCACGACGGATGGCTGGAATCCGGCTGCGCCTCTCACCTTCGGACCCGGCGGCATGCTCTATGGCGCAACCACTGACGGTGGACTCGAAGGTGGTGGTGGCACCGTATTTCGCCTGCTCCCAATTTGCGGCGACCCCGCGTGCAAACAGCGACTCTGGACCAAGACTACACTCTATCGCTATGGCGAATGCGATGGCGCTGGAACCAACGGCGGACTCGTCCTCGACAACTCAGGAAACATCTACGGCACCACGGTCGCTATGTGCGGCTTCACCGGGCAGGTCTACGAACTTTCGCCCGCCCAAGGTTTGCAGGGGCTCTGGCGCAGAACTCTCGTCCATGCGTTCGCAGGCCCACCCACCGATGGCCGCTGGGTATTAGGTACGCTGCTCATCGATCAGTCGGGGAATCTTTATGGCCCTACCTACCTGGGCGGTAGCGATGACGTCGGCACCATCTACCGCCTGAGTCCACAAGGAAATTCCTGGAAAGAGGACCTGCTGCACGTATTCACCGGATTGACCACTATTCATCCCATCGGAAATCTCATCTCTGATTCCTCTGGCAATTTCTATGGAATTGCCCATGGCGACCCATCGGCCAGCATTGCCTTTCAGCTGGTCAACCTTAATGGTTCTTTCGTATTTACGCAGCTCTACACTTTCCTTCCCGGACAAGCCCAATCGATTACCAGCGGATTAGTTATGGATTCCGCCGGCAACCTATACGGTGTAGGAGATGGCGGAGCTTATAGCTATGGTGCAATCTACAAGCTGAGCAACACGGCGAATGGCTGGTCTTACTCCACACTCTATGACTTCACCGGCGGCAGTGATGGATCGTTACCATCCGGGCCACTGGCCATCGATGCCAACGGTAATCTATACGGCTCAGCCACTGCCGGAGGAGATCCGAATTGTAATAATGGCGCCGGCTGCGGAACGGTGTGGACCATCAAAGTCAACTGAGGCTGTAGGTCGCTTCCAGCTCCTGATCTCTTTACTTCATCGCATGCCAGATGAAGCACGTCTGCCTGATCCATACAACCCGAAGGGCGGCATTGTGTCTCAAACGGACTGGAGGAACTCTCGATTCGCTCACCCACCGCCTCAGTAGGCGAGTCGAATGCGTCGTTCCCCATAAGGAGATGAATGCGACCTTTAGCTCTAATTGGACTTGTCGTGCTGGTGCTCGGCATATTGGCCTTCTTTGTGCCGTTCCCCATGAGTAACACTCACGAAGCCAAAGTCGGAGACGCTTCGATCGGCATCACTACTCATCACAGCCAAAAGGTTTCGCCAGTAGTTGGCGGTGTGCTTTGTGCTGTCGGAGCAGTTGTACTGATAGCAGGCTCCCGCAAGTCGGCATAACTATGCGCAAAAGTGCGAATGGCTCGTCGTCGAAACGGCTCGCCATCAATAAGCCTGCTTCGGATTGGTTTGGCCAGTTTTCATCGGCCTGCTCTTCGTACCTCGGATCGCGCTGGGCTTTCGCCGCCGCCATCTCCGTCATCGTGGTGTGGGCGATGCTTGGCCCCTTCTATCACTACTCCGACACCTGGCAGCTCATCATCAATACCGGCACGACCATCGTTACCTTCCTGATGGTCTTCCTCATCCAGAACACGCAGAACCGCGACGCTCGCGCCATCAATCTGAAGCTCAACGAACTGATCCGCGCCACCAGTACCGCACAAGACCAGATGATGGATATCGAGAACCTCTCCGACGACGAACTGGCGGTGCTCTCGTTGCGCTACGAAAAGCTTCGCAAGGAGTGTCTCCGCCGCCAGACAAGGCCAGCCGCCCAAGCGTAACCACGAAGCCCGACATCCCAGAAACCGGTCTGAGCTGACGAACGAGGGGCGACACCCACTGGCAATTTGCGGATACCCCCTCCCCCCACCTCCTCGTAAAATCTTGATTCCATTGAGCTGGCTAAAAAGTTTCCCGCTAAAATCTTGAGCCCATGAGACTTACAGGCAAAATATTGGAAGCAAAGGGGTTATTGCAGCTCTCGGCTCTTGGCTCTCTTGGCGATTGGCTTTGGCACTCCTTCGATTTGTCATCAGGAGGCTGCCTTCGGCGGACGAGGGATCTGCTCTTGCCTCAGTCGCCAGCTACCGCTCCGCTGGATCACTAGTTGCTAATTGCTGGTTGCTCGTCGTGACCCACATCACAAAAACTTTTCATATGCGATACCTTGTTTTCAACGACATAGCTAACATTTCGCACGCAAATGACTGAGCCCCAGCGGTTTACACGTACTTGATACATATCAAAGAACTTGGCGGAGCCAGCCCCGCTGTGACACTCTTCGGTGTCCTCCAGGAGAGTTTATGAGTTGCCGAACTGATCCGCACGCGAAAAATCCGGTGCACAGGTTACGAAGGTCGTAGAGATTCCCGAAGTGGGAAGGATTGCGCGATGGGCACGATTTGACCCGCGGTAGTATTGCGGACTATTGTTACCGAACTTCGACAACCACAGGAGGAAACGTATGCCGCATTACGTCAGTCTGCTGCGTTACACCGCACAGGGAGCCGCCAAGATCAAAGAGAGTCCAGCACGCCTCGAAGCTGCCAAGAGGGCTGCCGAGTCGCTGGGAGGCAAGATTCACACCTGGTATCTCACGATGGGTAAATACGACGCGATCATCGTCTCCGAATTTCCCGACGACCATGTCGCCGCCCGCTTCATGCTCTCCGTGGGGGCGCAGGGCAACGTGACTAGCCAAACGATGCGCGCCTACCCCGAGGAAGAATACAAGAAGATCATCAGTTCGCTGCCGTGAGCGACTTGCGGGCTTGTTGATTCCCACTCATCCGAAAGCCGCGGATGAGTGGGGCACCGGCTTCTTTTGAATTTGCCTGGTGCGTTCCTTTGGGGCAGAAACCAACAGGGTCAATATTGCTGAGCGGGTTGTTCCCAACGTAGGCATAGCGGTTCCAGGTCTGGGGGTTGGTGATATCGACAGCAGCAGGCCTGCCGATCGGGCACCAGCCAGCGTCCCTGCGACGCGGCCTGCTGCCGGAAGAGGAAGTCGTAGATGCCCTGCGAGCCGGCGAGCACGTCCTGTGTCTGTCCGGTGAAGCTGCGGTCAACCGTCGTTGCTCTGCATAGGTCTCGCCAAACGGCGCATACGCCAGATCACCGTACACCGAGCCATCCGATTTCAGTCGCAACCTGCTGGAGCCCAGCCAGTCAGCCTGACGGGAATACCAGAACCCGCTTGCGTTATACACCGCTTGCACGCCGCCCGTCAGCGGAACAACGTACTTCTGCACGCTCTGGCCATTCATGTAGGCGAACTTCTGTCCCGACGCGCTCCCACATTTCCAACCGAAGGCAAATGTGGGCCACCCGTCGGGAAGCATGCCGAACATGCGAAACCGCCAAACTCAGGCGACGTTCGCGCCAACATCGAGCTCCTTGCCACTCAGAGTCATTGCTCGACCCCTTGAGCGCCTAAACTGCGACGTGCATGGCCCAAAAAAAGTACAACAAGGGCACTGCAGCCAAAGAAGCCCATCTTCCGGCTCCTTTCCCGAACAAGCAAAGAACAGCCGCAATCAAACACATCAAACCTGTTCACATAGGTCCACGAACTTATGCGTGGCGTAGGCCACAGCGGATGACCAAATCCATACCGGTAGATAAACTCGCCCGAAAGCTGGACTAGGCTGATCGAGAGCACCGCCAACCCGGCGAACAAAAGCCACTTCCGCCATTGAGGATACTGCCGTTTGTCCCTCGTTTGCTGCAGCCAAGCCAAGGCTACGAGAAAACAGAGTGCCCCAAACAACGACCAGCCGATCACGAACGGTTTCTTGGATGGCGGACTTGTTTTGAACTCCACTGTCTGAACAGTGACAACCTCAACCGTGTACTCCGTCCTTCAAAAACGGCCGGTACTTCCAACCTCGCACTGCTTGGGACGCGGCCTCTCCCAATGTCGGATCACCTATGATCCTCCGAACCGAACTGACGCTTCCCGAACTGGAAATCGTCACCTCTAGCCCAACTGTGCCCCCAGCGATGTGCTGTGATCTGCCGCTTTCCGGCAGCGTCGGGTATGTGCGCTGCAAAATATGGGAGTCAGCGTCTTCCGATGGAACATGAACGGGGGGCGGACCTCTAGAGCGGCCCGCAATCGTGCACCATCCGATTGCTAGGATAGCGATAGTATTGCGCCTGTGTAGAGATGCGGGCTGCGGTTACGTAGACCAATTTTGGCGTTCGCCAGCGAAGGATTATGGACCACATAGGGACCTCTTATTACAGCTCGACAACTACTGATGCCTACTTGATGGAGCGCCAGCGGAACGGAGTCGGGGCGCCAAAGTTAATAAAAAAACCTCCGTGATAGCCGGTCTCAGAGGTTCCGTTGAGAAAGAACCCTCCAGTCGAATATGCATAACCGTTACTGCCACCCGCACCTCCACCACCTCCGCCGTAGTATCCTTTTGGAAACTTCGCACCCCATTTGCCCAGCTGATTGATACTTCCTTCTGGAACGTTGAAGATGTTTTGAGGTTTCTTGCCAACCTGATAACCCCAGGCTTCCCACGATGGGTACGCTGAGCTAGAGCCACCATCGATAGAGCATCCTGTCGCACTGCACGTTACGCTCGTGCTCAGCAAAATGGCGCCAGGAGATCCGGGAAGTCCACAGAATCCATTACAGGCGCTGGCATATAGGAATCCTGTCGTTGAATCCGCAGTAGAACTGGAGCTCCAATACTGATTAATCGTGCCCTCGGCGCTCACGTAGAAATCAGGAATTTCCGGTAGGTCGATCAGGACTTTACTCGTACCGGGCGCAGCGCGTTCGAACATTGTGTTGCTCTGAACGTCGTATATGAACTGAAACTCCGCACGGTAGGTCCCACCTGAACCGCTCGGACCGCGATTATCACCGAACCCTGTGACAAAAGGTGGCCCGGACAACGTCGCTGCTGAGATGTAGGCGTCGATACAAAGACCGATTTGGCCTTCCTGAAGTCCGGCTGGTTGTGAGCAGAGCCCCCCGGGATCGATTCTGCTCAGCGGGTTGTTGCCCACATAGGCATAGCGGTTCCAGGTCTGGGGGTTGGTGATGTCGACGGCGGCCAGGCCTGCCGGATCGGGCGTAAGCCAGCGGCCCTGGGTAGGACTGTGCTGACGGAAGAGGAAGTCATAGATGCCTTGGCCCGACCCCGTAATTGTGTCCTGCGTCTGGCCGGTGAACAAACGATCCCTCATACCCATTTCGTTGAGGCTCTCGCCCGCAGGACCATACGACGCATCGTAGTAGACCCCACCCGAAGCGTTGGTGGCGAAGCGTCCGTTACCCAACCAGTCGACCTGACGGAAATACTGAAGGCCGGTAGAGTTGTACACCACCTGCATGCCTGCGACCATGGGCAGCACGTAACTCTTCAGCGTCTGTCCATTCATGAAAGCGAACTTCTGGCCTGTTGGCGAGTAAACGATCTGGGTAGCGACTCCGTTGCTATACTGCTCGACCGCACGGTTGAACGCGTCGAAGGTGGTTGAAACGCTGTTCACAATGACAGGACGCCCCTCGGCATCATAAGCATAGGTGTTGTTCAGGTCATCCTTAGTGACGTCGCCCATGTTGTCGTAAGTGATGCCGGTTGCGCTCAGCAAGAAATGATTGTTCTTGTTGGTGTCATCGTATGGATAAGCCACGTTCAGCGAAGCATTGCCTTGCCGGGTGCCCCACTCATCCGTTCAGTTCGGATGAGTGGGATCGAGGGACGTGGAACATCTATCAGAGCCTTCGTGGCGTACCGCTACAATCCCACTCATTCCAAACGAAGGAATGAGTGGGGAACCCGAAATGACAACCGACAACTTCCCTACAACTTCACCCTCCTCAACCTCAGAGCATTGGTAATCACGGACACGCTGCTGAAGCTCATAGCGGCCGCCGCAATGATTGGCGATAAGAGTATGCCGAATTTGGGATAGAGGATGCCGGCGGCGATGGGCACTCCCACTGAGTTATAGATGAACGCGAAGAACAGGTTCTGCTTGATATTGCGCATCACGGCATGGCTCAGGCGGCGGGCCCGCACCAATGCGCGCAGGTCTCCTTTGAGCAGCGTGATGCCGGCACTTTCCATGGCAACGTCGGTGCCGGTTGCCATGGCGATGCCCACGTTAGCTTGCGCCAGCGCCGGAGCATCGTTGATGCCGTCGCCCGCCATCGCCACCGTGCTTCCCTGCTGTTGCAGCTTCTTGATGACATCGGCCTTGTGATCGGGTAGCACGCCGGCCTCGAAGTCGCGGATGCCCAGCTTGCGCGCGACAGCTTGCGCCGTGGTCTGGTTGTCTCCGGTGAGCATGACGACGCGCAGTCCTGCGCGCTGCAGCTCGCGAATGGCTTCGGGCGCCTCGGGCTTGATGGGATCGGCGATGCCCAGCAGTCCGGAGGGGCGTCCGTCGATGACGGCGTAGACGACGGTTTGACCGTCGCGACGGAGGGAGTCGGCTTTTGTCTTTACCCAGGTCAACTCGGAAGAGGGTTCATCGTGGGACACTCGTCCGTCATCCCAGGTAAGCCCAACCGAAGGGCTTACCTGGGGCACCCGATCATTTCCGGTACCCTGTCCGTCGAGAAAAATTCCCAGCTCTTCCAACAAGCTGTCATTCCCCACCGCGACTTCGTGTCCGCCAATCACTCCGATGACGCCCTTCCCGGTAAGCGAGCGAAAGCCGTCGGGCGGAATGAGCCGCATGCCGCCGGCGAGCGCAGCCTCGACGATCGCCGCGGCCAGCGGATGCTCACTGCCACGTTCCAGGCTGGCGACCAACTTGACGATGCTCTCTTCGGTCTCGCCGCCGAAAGCGACCACCTCCTGCAGCTCGGGCTTGCCCTGAGTGAGCGTGCCGGTTTTGTCGAGCGCGATGGTCGTGACCTTGTCGAAGGTCTCAAGTGCCTCGGCGTTCTTGATGAGAATTCCGGCGCGCGCGGCACGGCCTGTGCCGACCATGATGGCCATGGGCGTCGCGAGCCCCAACGCGCACGGGCAGGCAATGATGAGCACTGCCACAGCGTTGACGACGGCATTGGCCAGTCGCGGTTCGGGCCCGCGCAGCAGCCATACAACAAATGTGACGACAGAGATGGTCAGCACCGTGGGAACGAAGAAGGCGGCAACGCGATCGGCCAGTCGCTGAATGGGAGCGCGGCTGCGCTGCGCTGCGCTCACCATCTGCACGATCTGCGCCAGCATGGTATCGCTGCCCACGCGCTCGGCGTGCATCAATAACCATCCCGTTCCATTGACGGTCGCGCCGATGACCTTGTCGCCCATGCGTTTTTCCACGGGCATGGGCTCGCCGGTGATCATCGACTCATCGACCGCGCTGAGGCCGTCAATCACCGTGCCATCGGTAGGAATCTTTTCGCCGGGCCGCACCCGCAGCTTGTCGCCAACCTTCACCTGATCGAGCGGAACGTCGTATTCGCTGCCATCGTCGCGCATGATGCGCGCCAGCTTGGGCGAGAGATCGAGCAGTGCGCGAATTGCCGAGCCGGTGCGGCTGCGTGCTTTTAGTTCGAGGACCTGCCCCAGCAGCACCAGCGCAATGATGGCTGCCGCAGCTTCGAAGTAAACTTCCGGCTGGCCGCCATGCGTGCGCATGGTGTCGGGAAAAATTTGCGGCAACAATGTCGCGACGGCGCTGTAGATGTAAGCGACGCCTACACCGAGCGCGATCAGGGTGAACATGTTTGGGCTGCGATGCTTCACCGAGGCCCAGCCGCGCTGGAAGAAAGGCCATCCGCGCCCAGAGCACGACCGGAGTTGCCAGCGCGAATTCGATCCAGGTGGCGACGCGCGGCGAGATGATGTGCATCAGCAGGCCCGTCATGCGCAACATCATTGGCAACATGGCCAGCGCGAGTAACGGGATGCCAAGTATGACGCTCCACAAGAGGCGGCGCGTCATGTCGCGCAGTTCGGGATTGTCTTCTTCTCCCGAGGTGACGGTGCGCGGCTCGAGCGCCATGCCGCAAATGGGGCAGAAGCCCGGCTGCGGACGCACGATCTCGGGATGCATGGGGCAGGTCCACTCCGTGCGCGTGGCAGCGACGGGAGTATCAGGCTCGAGCGCCATGCCGCACTTCGGACACGGCACTGGCTTGCTCTCGCGCACCTCGGGACACATGGGACAGACGTAAACTGTGCTCGCAAGCGCTGCCGCAACTTTTGTCGCTGTTGGCGCAGCCGGTTTCTGTGGCTGGCGAGCGATGCCCGGAGTCGCTCCGCCGATCATCACCTCTGTCCCCGCTCCCATGCCTCCCGGCTGGTAGTTAGGCGAAAGATATTTTTGCGGATCAGCTTTGAACTTTTCGGCGCAGCCTTTGCAGCAGAAGTGATAGAGCTTGCGATCGTGCTCCACCGAGGCCGCTGCCTTCGCGGGGTCAACGCTCATTCCGCAGACCGGGTCGCGATCGATCTTGCAGGTGGCGCCGATCTGGACGGTAGCTTCGCTCGACATGCCTCCGGGCGCATAGGAGGCCGCTAGATATTTGCCGGGGTGGGAGACAAATTTGTGCATGCATCCCGGCGAGCAGAAATAATAGTTCTCGCCCCGATGCTGCGCCCGGCCGCGGACCTGCGCTGGATCGACGGTCATGCCGCAAACCGGATCGCGAACCGTGGCAGGTGCAGGGGTTTGCTGATTTGTTTCGGTGTCGCTCATGCGCTCCTGATAAGCTGCTCCTTACCTCATTCTTACACCTTTATTCGGGGGTTGTGATGACGAGTGTGGAAGTGCTGTTCCGCTATGGCCTGCCGCCGGGCGAGACCGAGATGGCGGCCATGGCGCAGTTCAACGATGTCTATGGGATTCGGCGCGTGCGCATGAATGAAAAAGAGAAGACCATTCTCATTGAATACGATGCGACCCGCCTAGACGAGACGGAGGTTGAGAAACTGCTGCGCAGTGCCGGGATCGATGTGCGCGAGAAGCTGGCGCTAGCGTAGATTGCATTGTGAAACTGACACGGTACAGGGAGTCGGTTGACACGCACGCGGCGCCCGTCGGACGAGTTTATGGTCTGATCCGCGAATCCTGGCGTGACAAGAGTCTCAAGACGTCATACGGTTTCACCCTGGCGGGCGATCCGACGACGCTTTCCGCCGAGTGGGAAATAGAAGAGCGCCGAGCTTTTCTAGACTCGCTGAAGGACCATGATCTGGTAGTTGATATCGGGGCCAACGTCGGGTTCTATTCCTGTCTGGCAGCAACACATGGCAAACCCGTAATCGCCATTGAGCCGGCGCCGCGGTACCTCCGATACCTGATGCGCAATCTCTGGGACAATGGTTTGCTCGAAGTGGAGGTTTTCCCGCTTGGGCTGGACGCGCGATCAGGCTTGAGAATGTTGTACGGCTATGGAGGAATAGCTTCCTTCGTTACCGGCTGGGGCAAAGCAAGCATGGCGAAATTGTTCCCGTCACGACCCTCGATACCATCTTGGCCGGTAGGTTTGACGGCCAGAAAATCCTGATCAAGGCGGACGTGGAGGGCTTCGAACTTAACGTGTTGCGAGGAGCGGCGAACACCCTTGCGCGGAATCCCCGGCCTACTTGGCTTATGGAAGTCCTATCGACCGACCAGATGATCCCGGGTGGAAGAAATCTTCAATTTGACGACACCTTCAAAATCTTCCGAGAGAATCAATATCAAAGCCGGGTCTTGGACAATAAGAATTTCATGTTCTGGGCTTAGAAGCGCGCGCCCCGGTACTTCCTTGAACACTCCACGACAAAGCATTACATGGGACGCCGCAAAATTATCGTGGCATAACTCACCAGTAAGGTATCGGCCTTCGCACCAGCATCTGCGACTTAAGCCTCTCGACCTTGTCCAGCAGCTTGAACTTCTTCTGGTAATAGGGATGTCCAAAATAAGCTCTGTACTCAACGATTTCGTAGCCCAGGCGATGAAGAAACCCGACCTGTGCGCGCGACGGGCCACGACACCGGTCATAGTGAGCGCAAAATTTCTCGTGACGGTGCCTGTCTCGAGGGTTGACCCGCTGTAGCAGCCAGTCCGATGCCCGATCGGGCAAAAGCCGATTGACCACAAACGGCAACGCGTACAAACAGGCGAAGGAGTGAACGGTTAATCCCCCGGGTTGAGCGAACCGAGAATGTTCCGATACGCCAACTCCACGTTACTGAAATGCTCGGCTGTCATTCGGCTGAAAATCAGGTCGTAAGGCGCACCCGGAATTTGGCCTGACCTTCCGCACAAATCAAACACCACCTGTTGCCCGGGATCCGCCTTTGCAAGCTCGTCCGGGTCGGCATCGATGGCAACGTAGCGCAAGCCATGTTCGCGGACAAAGTCGTGCGGAACAGCCGGATTCGCTCCTGCTCCGATCTCCGCAACCCGCTGACAGGAGTTCGACAGGATCACTAACTGAATAAATTCAGGGAATTTCTCCCAGCCTTCAAAAGAGCCAAAATCCTGGTAGGAAATGATCATCGAGCGGTTCCGCTGAACGGCTGTTCCAACGAGACGGCGGAGGAATGCAAATCGCAGAGCGATTATAGACGCCCAGCAAAGCCAGCCTGCCGAGCCCAGGGTACTGAGTTGCACCCCGAGGGCACATAATAAAGGGCCACCTGCGTTGAGAGCTCTGGCCGATACTCTCAATCAGATGGCCCTTATGCGCCACTTCGTCTGCCATTCTCTGATGCATTACGCGGGCCAAAGTTTCGGTGTTTGAAATAAAAGACTTAGCGAGATCCCGCTGGTTCTATCGAGCAAGAATTTCCACGTTACCTTGTAGATTTTACGGAACGGCTCTTTTGTGCTATCGCCCCGGAGGGTCGGGTTTCAGGTCCGGAGTTCCAGGTATCAGGTCTCAGGCTTCAGATTCCGGCCCTCAGCACTCCGAGGTGCTTGGAAGTTGCGCTGGTGCCTATCGGAGAGTTCTCGCGGACACCTGAAACCTGATACCCGAACCCTATTTCCCTGTCGCGAATCGCTCGAAGAAGCTGTCGCTGTTCCATGCCGGAGGCTTGGCAGCATCCGCCACTCGCAGCGCGATGTCTGCCATGATGGTTTCAAACTTGCCTGCGGCTGCGAGGTCCACTGGCTGCTGCAGGTCGTCGGACGGAGCATGATAGCGCTCGTGCAGCCACTTCATGGCGGTCGCCTCTTCCGGACTTCCCTTGGTGTATCCCACCTTCATGGCCAGCGAAGGCACTCCCTGCTTGATGAAGCTGTACTGGTCGCTGCGTATGAAGATGTTGCGCAGCGGCTCAGGATCGGGCTGCACCTCGACGTCGTTCTTCTTTGCCGCCCAGCGCGCGTCTTCACCGAGCGTGCGACTCGTCGAGCCCATAAACGGTCACGATCTTCAGCGGAAAGATCGGCAGAAACATGTCGGTGTTCAGGTCGGCGACAATGTCCTTCCTGGGCACCGTCGGCTTGGCTGGCAAAGTAGCGCGAGCCCAGAAGGCCCTTTTCTTCCGCAGTTAGAAACAGGAACAGCAGTGAGCGTTTCGGTTTCACTCCCGCGGCGTGCAACTGGTCGGCGATGTCGAGCACCAGCGCCGAGCCGGCAGCGTTGTCCATAGCGCCGTTGTAAATTTTGTCGCCGTTGATGGGCTCGCCAATGCCAAGATGGTCGAGGTGCGCCGACAGCACTACGTATTGCGAAGCCAGTTGCGGGTCGGAGCCCGGCAGCTTAGCCACGATGTTCGCTGAGTTCACCTGCTTGTTAATCTGCTTCGCCTTCGCCCTGATGCTCATGGTCAGCGCAAAGTGCGGCAGCGGCTTGCGATCTTTGCCCAGCGCGGCGATTTCGGCGAAGGTATGGCCTGAGCCTTCGAAGAGCTCCTCGGCAAATTCCGGATTCCACGTCACTGCCAGGCCAATTCCCTTCCAGTCGTTGAACATCGGGTCGGCCAGCGACATGCTCGGCCGCTGGCGGGCCAGCGTCATGCGGCTCCAGGGAATGTCCATCGCCGCAGGATTGGGAATGATGATGTAGCCGATAGCTCCTGCCTTGCGCAACTCTTTGGCGCGCTCCGTCGAAGACTGGTAGTGCGAGGCCAGTGCCGCCGGCATATTCTCGGGCGAGCCGCTGAAGATCACCGCGACCTTACCCTTTACGTTCACTCCGGCATAGTCGTCATAATTCTTCTCCGGCACATTCAGCCCGTAGCCAACGAAGACCAGCGGCGCTTCGGTCTCGGGAGCCAGATCGACACGCGTGCTGAACATGGCGTCCTCGCCCAGCTTGACGAACTGAGTGTTGCCGTCGCGTACCAACTCCATGCTGGAGGCCGACTCGGCGATCTCGCGGCTGACCAGCTTCACCGGCTGGTAGTAGCCATTGCTGCCCGCCGGCTGCAAGCCGTCTTTCTTCAACTGCTCGACCACATACGCTGACGCCCGCTGCAATCCCGGGCTGCCGGTTTCGCGGCCCTCCATGTTGTCGTCGGCCAGCACCTTGACGTAATCCCACCAGCGCTTGCCATCGAAAGTTGGAGCCGACTGTGCGAACGCGAAATGTGAAGAAGCGAGCGCGGCGGAAAGAATAACCAGAGTCAGAAGCTGCAAGGCGCGACGATTTGGCAAATCCGATCTCCTGGAGAGAATGCGGCTATTGTCGCGCATGGAGATGTAGAGAAACAAATTAGTTTTGAGAGGGCCCGCCTTCAGGCGTGCCGAACGACGACCCGAACCGCCCGGCTTTAGCCGCCGCGGAAATTCGTCTTCGAAGCTGCAAACCGAAGCACCGCAGGGCTGAAGCCGGGAATATCCACCCGGGCATGCGGCACGACTGAAGCTGTGCCCTTTCAAGGCCCACCCGCTCAACTCGACCCATCCCCCGTGCTATGCTGAATTTTCCGGACATTACTGCTGTTGAAGTTCCTAGAGATGGCATCGAAAATCCCTGTCGGAATCCTGGGCGCAACCGGAGTTGTCGGTCAGCGCTTTATCCAATTGCTAGAGGCCCATCCCTGGTTTGAAGTCGCCTGGCTGGCGGCTTCCGATCGCTCGGAGGGAAAGCCCTATGGCGAGGCCACGCGCTGGCGTCTGAAGACGCCGATGCCTGCGCGCGTGCGCGACATGGTCGTCTCTCCCGCAACACCCAGCGGCGCGCCCAAGGTGATCTTCGCGGCGCTCGATGCCAGCATCGCGCGCGAGTTGGAGCCGCAGTTCGCCGCCGCCGGATGCGCGGTGGTCAGCAACTCCAGCGCATTTCGCATGGACGCGACCGTGCCGCTGGTGATTCCCGAGGTTAATGGCGACCACTTGGCGCTGCTCGAACGCCAGAGCTGGCGCAAGCAGTCCGGGGGATACATCGTCACCAATCCCAACTGCTCGGTCATCGGACTTAGTGGTCGCGCTGGCGCCGTTGCATCGCAGCTTCGGCATCGAAACCATCTTCGTCACCACCATGCAGGCGGTCAGCGGCGCGGGATATCCCGGCGTGGCATCGCTCGACATCCTCGGCAACGTGATTCCTTACATCGCTAAAGAAGAAGAGAAGATGGAGGAGGAAGCGCGCAAGCTGCTGGGCAAGCTGAACGGCGCAGGCGTGGAAGATCCCGGCTTCCGCATGACGGCCCATTGCAATCGGGTTGCAGTGGAAGACGGCCACACCGAATCAGTTTCGATAAAGCTAAACCAATCGTCAGACGCTCAGGCCATCATCGCCGCCCTCGAAGGCTTCAAGTCGAAGCCACATGAGCTGGGCTGCCCCTCGGCGCCAGCCCAAACGATTGCCTATGATGGCGCGCCCGATCGTCCGCAGCCGCGCTTCGACGTCGATCGCGGCAACGGCATGACCGTCACCGTCGGACGCCTTCGCCCCTGTGGCGTGCTCGACTGGAAATTTACCGTGCTCTCGCACAACACCATCCGCGGCGCGGCCGGCGCAGCCCTGCTCAACGCCGAACTCCTCAAGGTGCAGGGCTACCTGCCGTGATCGAACTGCCATCGGCGGTGCTCCTGTGATCGTGATGAAATTTGGCGGCACCTCGGTCGAGGATGCTGCTGCCATCGACCGCATTGCCGGCATCGTCAAGGGTCGCGTCGCCGAGCGTCCGCTCGTAGTCGTCAGCGCAATGGCGAAGGTCACCGACCAACTGCTGGCTATGGCAAACGCAGCCGGTGCGGGCGATCTCGACAAGTCGCTCGATCTTTGCCTGAAGCTGCGCGAGCGCCACTACACCACCGCCGGCGAGCTGCTCGGCACCGGGCTGCACACTGAGTCTGCACTCCGAGCTGGGAAGCATGTTCGACTCGCTCGAACAGTTGCTGCGCGGCATCTGCGCGGTCGGCGAGCTGACACCGCGCACCTCCGACCACGTTGCGTCGTTCGGCGAGCGTCTGTCGAGCATGATCGTCACACCCGCCTTTGTCGCTCGCGGCATGAACGCCGTGTTGCTCGACGCGCGCCAAGTCATCGTCACCGACGCCCAGCACATGCGCGCCGTTCCTCAGGTCGACGAGATCAATCACCGCCTGCAGGTCAAGGTTCGTCCGCTGCTCGCGGAGGGCCGAGTGCCGGTGATGGGCGGATTCATCGGCTCTACTAAAGAAGGCAAGACCACGACGATCGGTCGCGGCGGCTCTGACTTTTCTGCGGCGTTGGTGGGCGCTGGATTGGACGCTGCGCGCATCGAGATCTGGACCGACGTCGATGGCATGAAGACCACCGACCCGCGCATCTGTGCCGACGCGCATCGCATCAAGGTCATCAGCTTCGAAGAGGCCGCCGAACTCGCATATTTCGGCGCGAAGGTGTTACACCCCGCGACAGTGTTGCCCGCGGTGGAGAAGAACATCCCGGTGCTGGTGCTGAACTCGCGCAACCCTGCAAACGAAGGCACGCGCATCCTATCGCACACCGAGCCGTCGAAGTCGCTGTTCAAGGCCATCGCGGTGAAGAGCCGCATCACCATCATCGACATCGTTTCGGCGCGCATGCTGATGGCCCACGGCTTCCTGAACAAGGTGTTCGAAGTCTTCGCTCGCCATCGCTGCGCTGTCGATGTGGTCTCCACTTCGGAGGTCAGCGTCTCGCTCACCGTCGATTCTAACGAGGCGATTCCGCAGATTGCTGCTGACCTCGAAGACCTGGGACAGGTGAAGTACTCCGGACGGCAGGCGATTGTGTGCCTGGTTGGCGAAAATATTCGCGAGCGTCCCGGAGTGGCGGCGCAGGTCTTCGACGCCATCCGCGACATCAACGTGCGCATGATTTCGCAGGGTGCATCGGAGATCAACCTGACGTTTGTGATCGACGAAACCCGCGTTCCAGAGGTGGTGCAGCGCCTGCATGCCCGGTTCTTTGCGGAAGTCGATCCCGAGGTGTTCGATTGAACGGATTGCGCCAGGTTCGGGTAGTGCGGGCCT